>CAVRWV010000012.1:0-11055 GCA_963724985.1 Terriglobia bacterium
GGTGGACTGCATCCATCCGAAGAAGGATGAACCGGCATTTGCGACTTCGGAGATGCTGTATAATCAATGTGGGAGAGTGCATTGACTGCGGAGCGTGCGTGCCGGTGTGCCCGGTGTCCGCTATTCTTTGCGCTCGACGATCTTCCGGAGAAGTGGGAAGCAGTTTACGGAGAAGAACGCCGCCTATTACGGCCGCAGCGCGTAATTAGGGTTGCAGCAGGGAATTCAGGCGCGCATCCGCGAGATTGCGCGCCTTTTGTTTTCT
Organism: Terriglobia bacterium; assembly: GCA_963724985.1. GTDB lineage: Bacteria > Acidobacteriota > Terriglobia > Terriglobales > Acidobacteriaceae > JAJPJE01. The sequence continues at coordinate 266 of CAVRWV010000012.1, forward strand.
GGTGGATAGCTGTTGGGAAACAGGGCACAGTCGCGCTTTCCAAGGCTGGGGCCGTCATTTAGAATCGAATTTTGCGCTAGGTGGTGGACCTTCACCCCAGCAAGCCAAAGACGGGCTCGCCGGGGACCCCGGACACCTGCTGAGTCTTCCCACCTGAACGCACCCGACAACGGAACGATCGATGCCGCTGAAGCAGTCCGAGGCAGTAGTACTGCGCAGTTATCCGCTGCGCGAAGCGGACCTGCTGGTGACGTTCTTCACCCGGAATGAGGGCAAGATTCGCGGCGTGGCGAAAGCGGCTATGAAGTCGCGAAAACGCTTCGGCGGGGCGCTGGAACCACTTACCTGTGTTCGCGTGTATTACGAGGATCGCGAAAAGCAGGAGCTTTCGCGGATCGATTCGTGCGACGTGCTGCAGTCGCCGCTGACGTCGCCGGTGGATTATCCGCGAGCGGTGGCGCTGGCGCATGTAGCGGAAGTGCTGGACGAGTTGATGCTGGATCGGGAAGTGAACGATCCGATGTTCCGGCTGGCGGTGGCGGTGCTGGCGCACTTGCCGGCGGGCGCGATCTGGATGCCGGTGACGTACTTTGATCTGTGGATGGTGCGGCTGGTGGGATATTTGCCGGACCTGGGATCGTGCGTGGTTTGCGGCGAGTCGCTGGACGGGGAGCGAGCATTTTTCCACGCGATGGCCGACGGGCTGATGTGCATCCGCGATAAGCGGCTGGCATCGTCGGAACTATCGCAGGATTCGCGGCAGCTGGCGTCGGAGATTTTTCGGTCACCGATTGATACGTTTGAGAAATGTCCGTGGCCAAAAGAGCGGGCGGCCGATCTGCGGAAGATGCTGGTGCAGATCATGGAACGTCATATAGAGAAGAAGCTGGTGGCGACGGCGATGCTGCAGAAAATCTAGTGGCTAGTGATTAGTGGCTAGTTGAGCTGGGGTAGCTGGTAGCTAGTAGCCGACGGACTTAAAAGCTGAGTGCGTGCGAGTGACCAGCCACTAACGACGGACGGAAATTGTGAGCACGGGAAAACAAAAATCGCTGACGTTTCAGGAACTGATTCTGCGCCTGCAGAATTTTTGGGCGGAGCAGGGATGCGTGCTGCAGCAGCCGTTTGACGTCGAAGTGGGCGCTGGGACGATGGCTCCGGAGACGTTTCTGCGGGTACTGGGGCCGAAGCCATATAAGGTTGCGTACCTGCAGCCATCGCGCAGGCCGGCCGATGGACGGTATGGCGAGAACCCCAATCGCCTGTATAAACACACGCAGTTACAGGTAATCCTTAAACCTCCGCCGGAGGATATTCAGGAGCTGTACTTGAAGTCGCTGGAGGCGATCGGGATCGATCTGCGCCAGCACGATCTGAAGTTCGAGGAAGATAACTGGGAGTCGCCGACACTGGGAGCATGGGGCATCGGTTGGCAGGTGATGCTCGATGGATTGGAGATCACGCAGTTTACGTACTTCCAGCAGTGCGGTGGAGTGGACCTGGATCCGATTTCGGTCGAGCTGACGTATGGGCTGGAGCGCATCGGGGCATTTTTACAGGACGTTGACAGTATCTATGACATTATCTGGGCGCGGGATCCGCGGGATCCGTCGAAGGTGTTCACGTATGGTGATGTGCGGCTGGCGGATGAGCTGCAGATGTCGGTGTACAACTTCGAAACCGCGAATGTAGGGAATTTGTGGGAGCACTTGAAGCTCTATGAGCACGAGTGCCAGGAATTGTTGCGGCGTTATCACGAACTCAGTCCGGAGAGCGATGCGAGCGAGATACAGCGGTTCCCGTTGCTGGGTGCGTTTGAGTTGTGCCTGAAGTGCTCGCATCTTTTTAATCTGCTCGATGCGCGCGGAGCGATTTCGGTGACGGAACGAGTGGGCGTGATTGCGCGCATACGGCAGCTTGCTGTCGGAGTGGCAAAGGCGTGGGTGCAGCAGCAAGAAAATGCGGCGACGGCGCAAGCGCTGGAAGCCGCGAGTTTCGAAAGGTAATAGGTGATTTGTAAAAGGTCATTGAAATCCAAGAGACGGATTGTGTGGGGATGTCCACCCGCTAAGAGCTAATCGCTAAAAAAGTGAGCAAAAGACTCACAGCGGTTTGTGACAACGACAACTGACAACTGGCTACTGACAACTAGTAGTTGTGACCCTGCTCACAGTCGGTTCGGTTCCGGATCGACGAAAATCGATGGGATACGCATACGAATGCCAGATTTCCTGCTCGAAATAGGTTGTGAAGAGATACCAGCCCGAATGATCGATGGCGCACGCCAAGAACTGGCGCGACGCGTAGGCGACCTGCTCGGTCGCGAGCGGCTGGCCCAATCTGCCGTGCTGGAGCCCTATTCCACGCCCCGGCGCATTGCCGTGGTGGCGCGTGGGGTGGCTGCGGCGCAGTCCGACGTCGAAGAGCAGGTGATGGGGCCGGCGGTAAAGGTCGCCTATAAAGATAATCAGCCGACGCCTGCGGCGCATGCCTTTGCGAAGAAAGTTGGCATCGAGCTGTCGCAGATCGAGCGGGTGTCGACGCCGAAGGGCGAATACCTATCCGCGCGAATCACGAAGAAGGGCCGCAGCGCGGCAGATATTTTGGGCGAAGCGCTTCCCAAAGAGATCAGCAGCCTTTATTGGGCGAAGAATATGTACTGGCGTCCGGGGAAGACGGCAGAGCGTTTCGTGCGTCCGGTACGCTGGTTGGTGGCCATGCTGGGAGACTGCCCGATTCCACTGGAGTTTGACGGAGTTCACGCGGGCGCGGAAACGCATGGGCATCGGATTCTGAGCGATGGGCCGGTAGCTCTGAAGCAGCCCGACTCTTACACCGAGGCTCTGCTGAAAGCGGCGGTGGTGGCTTGTCCGCAGCAGCGCGAGCAGCGGATCCGCAAGGCGCTCGACGCTGCAACCCGAACCATTCCTGGTGCGCGCTGGCGCGAAGATAAAGAACTGCTTGAAACCGTTATCAATCTCACTGAATTTCCGTCGGTCATTCTGGGTAACTTCGATCGCGAATTCCTCACGCTCCCCGAAGAGGTGCTGGTCACGGTGATGCGTGATCACCAGAAATACTTCGCCGTCGAAGATGCGAACGGCAAGCTTGCTCCGCATTTTCTCGCGATATTGAATACGGATGGCGATCCGCAGGGATTGATACGACATGGAAACGAACGCGTGCTGCGGGCGCGCTTCCGCGATGCGCGTTTCTTCTGGGACACGGATCAGAAGAAGCCTCTGCGCGAACGCGTGGAGATGTTGAAGTCGGTGACCTTCCAGAAGGACCTGGGCAGCTACTTTGACAAGACCATGCGCGTCCAGTTCGTGTGCAGCCAGGTTTCAACGTGGCTGAACCCGGAGGACACTGAAGCGCCGAAAGTCATTCGTGACGGAGTGGTTCACAAAGCGGCGCTACTGGCGAAGACCGATCTGACTGCGGAACTGGTGAAGGAATTCACGGAACTGCAGGGCATCGTCGGCGGTTTGTATGCGCGGGTGCAGCAACTCGATCCAATTCTGCCGGAAGCGACGCGGCATGCGATTGCGGATGCAATCTACGATCAGTACAAGCCGCAGTCGATGGAGGATTCGATTCCGCGCACGATCGAAGGCGGAGTGCTCTCGCTGGCCGACAAGGTTGACAGCATTGCCGGTATGTTCGCGCTGGGGTTGATCCCGAGCGGATCGAAAGATCCATTTGCGTTGCGACGGCAGGCGAACGGCATCGTAAAGATCATCGCGGAACACAGGCTCCCGCTCAGCCTGACAAAGTTGTTTGAGACGGCGCGCGAAGCGTATCGCGGAACGGAAGCGGAAAAGAAGTTCAAGTCGTTCACCTACGAGCAGGATATTCGGAACTTCTTCCGCGAGCGGTTGGAGTTCTACCTGCGCGATGCTCGCGGGTTTGCGTATGACGTGGTGAACGCGGTACTTGCCGCAGGTTCCGACGATGTCGTGGATGCGATCGCGCGAGCGGAAGCGGTGGCGAAGGTAAGGCCGTCGGAAGATTTCGAATCGATATCCGTCGCCTTCAAGCGCATGAAGAACATTTTGCGGCAGGCGCAGGAGACGAAGAAGCGGGTGGGGGAGAAAGTGGATCCGGCGGCGCTGCAGGACGATGCGGAACGCCCACTCGCCGAGGCGCTTCCGAAGACCGCCGAGTCTGTTCGGCAATTGCGAAGTGAAAAGAATTATGAGCAGGCGTTACTGGAGATTGCGACATTGCGCCCGCTGATCGACAGATTCTTCGACAAGGTGATGGTGATGGTCGAAGACGAAAGTGTGAGGGCGAATCGCCTCGCCCTGTTACAGGCGATGCTGAATGAATTTTCGACGATTGCGGACTTCTCGGAGATCGTCACTGAAGGAAAGAAATCTTAAGCGCTGTCAGAAGAGAGGACTTATACATGGCACCAACATTAACTCCCGACGTAGAGGAAAAAATGGCAACCGCAACTCCAGCTAAGACAAAGTACGTGTATTTCTTCGGCGGAGGTAAGGCCGAAGGCGATGGCAAGATGAAAGACGTCCTCGGTGGAAAGGGCGCAGGACTTGCCGAAATGACAAACGCCGGACTGCCGGTGCCTCCAGGATTCACGATCCAGACGGATGCCTGTCGGGAGTGGATGAAGGCAGGGAAGACCTCCAACGCAGTGGATGCGGAGATGGATGAGGCCCTGAGCCGGTTGGAAAAACTGCAGGGTCAGAAACTGGGCGGCGGAGACAATCCGTTGCTGGTGAGCGTGCGCTCGGGCGCGAAGTTCTCGATGCCAGGCATGATGGACACGATCCTGAACCTTGGCTTGAACGATCAGAGCGTGGAAGCGCTGGCAAGGCGCGGAAACAATCCGCGATTTGCGTATGACAGCTATCGGCGATTGATCCAGATGTTCGGCAGCGTGGTGATGGAAATTCCGAAGCACGCATTCGACGAAGTGTTCGACGCCAAGAAGAAGCAGAAGAAGGCGAAGCTCGATACCGAACTCGATGCCAAAGCGCTGAAAGAGGTCGTCGAGGAATACAAGAAGGTAGTGAAGAAGCACACCAAGCAGGACTTTCCGCAGAATGCGCACGACCAGCTGGTAATGGCGCGTGATGCCGTGTTCCGAAGCTGGGGCAACGATCGCGCGAAGCACTATCGCCGCATCAACAACATCGACGACATGCTCGGAACAGCAGTGAACGTGCAGGCGATGGTGTTCGGCAATCTTGGCGAGACCAGCGGCACGGGCGTGGGTTTCACACGCAATCCTGGAAACGGCAAGAACGAGTTCTACGGCGAGTTCCTGATGAACGCGCAGGGCGAAGACGTGGTTGCGGGTATCCGTACGCCAGTGCACATCAGCGAACTTCAGAAGGTAAATCCGGGTGCGTATAACGATCTGCGCGATATCACGAACCGGCTCGAGAAGCACTACCGCGACATGCAGGACTTTGAATTCACCATCCAGGAAGGCAAGCTCTACATGCTGCAGACCCGCAACGGAAAGCGTACGGGACTGGCGGCAGTGCGCGTTGCCATCGATATGGTGAATGAAGGCCTGATCACGAAGGAAGAAGGTTTCATGCGCGTGGAGCCGAACCAGTTGTATGACTTCCTGGTTCCGCGACTCGACGAGAAGAGCACGAAAATTGAAGTTCTGACCACGGGCCTGCCGGCATCCCCAGGCGCGGCTGTGGGTCAGATTGTGTTCACCGCAGAAGACGCGGTGGAAAAGGCTGGGCACAGCAGGAAGAACCCGGTCATCCTGGTACGCGCAGAAACAACGCCGGAAGACATCCAGGGAATGGAAGTGGCGGCTGGCATTCTGACCTCGCGCGGCGGCATGACCTCACACGCCGCGGTGGTCACGCGCGGCATGGGTAAGTGCTGCGTAGCCGGAGCCGGCGAACTGGACGTCAACGAGAAGAACAAGGAACTGAAGGTAAAGGGCTACACGTTCAAGGAAGGCGATTGGATTTCGCTGGATGGAACGACAGGACGCGTGATCAAGGGCAAACTGAACACGCTGCCGGCCTCGCCTGACGATCCGGATCTGCAGAAGCTGATGAGCTGGTCCGAACAGTATCGCAAGATGGGCGTGCGCGCGAATGCTGATATTCCGCGCGATGCTATCCAGGCGCGTGCGTTCGGTGCAGAAGGAATTGGACTGTGCCGTACGGAGCATATGTTCTTTGCGGAAGATCGCATCGGTCACATGCGCACCATGATCCTGGCGACAACAGAGAAAGATCGCCGCGCCGCGGTGAAGAAGCTGCTGCCGATGCAACGCGCCGACTTCACGGGCGTGTTCCGCGCAATGGACGGATTCCCGGTTACGATCCGCACACTGGATCCGCCACTGCACGAGTTCCTGCCGAGCCGCGAAGAGCTGATGGTACAGATCGGCGTGCTGGAAGCGACGAAGCCGAAATCGCCGAAGCTGAAGGAACTGCGCACGCTGCTGAAGCGTGTGAATGATCTGCACGAACTGAACCCGATGCTCGGGCACCGTGGCTGCCGTCTGGGGATCACCTATCCGGAGATCACTGAGATGCAGGCACGCGCAATCTTCGAAGCCGCTTGCAATGTGGCGAAAGATGGCGTGAAGGTGTTCCCCGAGATCATGATTCCGCTGGTTGGCACACTGAAGGAATTGGCGAACCAGGCGGCGATCGTGCGCCGAGTGGCGGCAGAAGTTTTTGCCGAGAAAGAACGCAAGGTCGAGTACATGGTCGGAACGATGATCGAGTTGCCACGCGCTGCACTGGTGGCCGACGAGATCGCGAAGGAAGCGGAGTTCTTCTCCTTCGGCACCAACGACCTGACGCAGACCACGTTCGGATTCTCGCGTGACGACATCAACAAGTTCCTGCCAACGTATCTGGGCGAGGGAATCCTGAAGCAGGATCCGTTCGCGGTACTGGATCGCGAAGGCGTGGGACAGTTGGTGCGCATGGGAACCGAGCGCGGCCGCAAGACTCGCGAGAAGCTGAAGGTCGGCATCTGCGGCGAGCATGGCGGCGAGCCATCGTCGGTGGAGTTCTGCTACCAGGTGGGCATGAATTACGTTTCGTGCTCTCCGTTCCGCGTGTTGACGGCGCGGTTGGCGGCAGCTCAGGCGGCGTACTCGAAGGAGCACTCGGGCGCAGAAGCTGGAAGAACGAAATAGTGGCAGTGAAGTACTAGTGGCTAGAAAGGCTCGGCGGAAATGCCGAGCCTTTTTATTTCGGAATGCGTCACACATTCCGAAAGAGAAATGCGGGCGAGGGCACCCGCGCCACTGTCGGATTACTGCGCTTTCGATGTGGCCATGTTCATGAAGCTGTCGACGTCGTCGTGCATCTTCTTCAGCATTGGCGCGTTCAAGTAGACCATGTGTCCGGCGTCGTAGGTCGCGTAAGAAATATTCTTGCGATACTGCTCCGGCAGGTCCAGGTGATCCATGGTGTAGTTGGCGGCGAGATAAGGAGTCGCAAGATCGTAGTAACCCTCCATCACCATGATCTTCAGGTAAGGGTCCTTCACGATAGCCTGGCGTAGAGCGCTGGCGGTATCGGGAAATCCTTCCCCGGCAGATCCCCAGTTCCAGTCGAAGACGTGCTCGCCGTAGGCGCTGTGTGCAGAGACGTAATAGGGCACATCGGTTTTGTAATTCAGCTCTTTGCTTAGGTACTCGTAAAAAGCGGATGTGAACGGAGGTTCGGTCGCCGATCCGGTGGGGTCGTAGAAGCGCGTGTTCATGAAGCCGTCTGGATCAGGGCCAGTGTAACGGCCATCGAGACGACCGACTCGTAGCTTTTGATCAGCGAGCAGGTAGTGGGTGAAGACCTGAACATCGATGCGCAGGTTCGCCTGATCGATGATCTCTTTGCTCAGCCCGGTGTAGCGCGCAAGTTTGTCGATGGTGTTCTGGCGCTCCTGCGGAGTAAGCGCGTCTCCTTTATTCAGCGCTGACATATAGTCGTTCATCGCGAACTGCTCGGCGTCTTTGCGCGTCTGGTCAAGATTCTGCATGAGATCGGGCGCGAGCTTGTGGTGATAGGCGGCGATCATGGTGTACGAAGGAAGAATCAGCGGATACGGAATATCGTTGGTCTTGTTGAACTCGAGGGTCTCGAAGTTGAGCACGCTCGAGAGCAGCGTGATTCCGTTAAACGAAATTCCGTGATCGGCGAGATAGCCGGCGATTCCGCCTGCGCGCGTAGTGCCATAACTTTCGCCGAGGATGAACAGTGGCGACGACCAGCGCTGATTGCGGGTGATGTAAAGGCGAATGAATTCGCCGAAAGCTTCGATGTCGCCTTTCACGCTCCAGAAGCGCTTGGCGGCTTCCAGATTTGCAGGACGACTGTAGCCAGTTCCGATGGCGTCGATCAACACCAGGTCAGTCTTGTCGAGAATGCTCTGGGTATTGTCTTCGAGGCGATAGGGAGCGGGAGGCATGAATCCATTGGGCTGGAGCACGACCTTGCGGGGTCCGAGTGCGCCCATGTGCAACCAGATTGAAGCCGAGCCGGGTCCGCCATTGAAGGAAAAGGTAACAGGTCGCTGACCGGCAGGAACGCCGTCTTCGGTGTAAGCGACGTAAAACATGAGGGCATCGGTGTTGCCAACGGCATCACGAATGGGCAGCTTGCCGACTGTGGCCGTGTAGTGAATAGTGCGGCCGCCAATGATGATCTGATGATGCGTGATGACCGGCGCAGGCTCAGTCATATCAAAGTGCAAACCGGCGGGTGCTGGATGGGATGCTTCCGGAGCTGCGGCCTGCGAAGGCTCACGATGTGACGGTTGCGCTTCCGGGCGAGGCTCTTCGGTCTTCGGGGTCTCGGTGTTAGGTGCGGGCGTGGTTTTTTCAACCTGCGGTTTGGGAGGATTTTTCTGCTGAGCGAAGGACAAAGGTGCAATCGCGATCGAGAACAATATTACGGTTGGAATAAAGCTGGTTCGAATCATCTGCGCGCAGACTCCGAAAGTGAAGGGATGTGGAGGCGCGCAAGGATGGGCCCTTCGGACGCCGCCGGAAAACCTGTAATTGTATCGTGACTAGCCACACGGTCGTTGGCGTCTGGTGCGAGATGACGGATATTGAGGCTTATTGCACCTTCTGCAAACGTGCGATCAGCTTATCTGCAAGATTCTCTTCTGATTCGGACCACAATACACGCCCGGTGATGCCGCAATTCTTCTCGACCGCGGTTGTGAACTGGACCAGCTTATGAACGTTCACGCGCACACGAGCTTCTTCGACCGGAGTGAGCTCGATATCTTCATATAAGAAAGGAGTGTCGAGTCCGAAGTCGATCTGCACGTGGCCATTCTGCTGATAACTGCCATCGTCGAACTCGGTGCCGTTCGCAATGATGCGGACCAGCGACGGCGCCAGCGACCATTGATTGGTTTCCTCGCTCGGAGACCAGAGATCCCAGTAGACTTCAAAAATGTAGGCATAGTCCATGTGGAGAAGATCGCCGGCCATGGCAGCGCCCTGCTCGGGATCAAGCCCTGGGCGGAATCTTCGTTCGAGAATGCTTGCCTCCTTCCAGGAGACTGGCTGCACGATTACGCCGGCGACGCCCGGCCGCGTCTGCGAATAGGGAAACTGCTTCAGAATGGAAAGCGTGCGCGGCAACATTTCCGACCCGGCAAAGCTCGGAAACCAGACAGTGAGATAAAGAGGATCGGGCATACGAGATTCCGCTGGAGTCAGTACCGCTCACCCCGCAACTGATTGTAAATGGCGCGGCCAATTTTCGCAGAGAGGTCGAGTTCTGCTATGTTGCTGGCGAGGAAGGACGCTTGAAAATCGCGATCACCGGCGCTGCGGGACGATTCGGCCAAGGTTTACGGCTGGCACTGGAGCAGAAACATACGGTTTATCCTCTGCGGCATGCAGACATCGATATCACGAAGACTGATGATGTCCGGCGCGTGCTGGCAGCGATCCATCCGGATGTGGTCATCCATACGGCGGCGCTCCCCGATATCGATTATTGTGAAACGCATCCGCAGGAAACGCAGAGAGTTAACGTTGAGGGTACGCGCAATGTGATGCGCGGCGCTGAGCAGCTCGGCGCTGGACTGGTGCACATTTCGACCGACGCTGTGTTCGACGGCACAAAAGGCGCGCCTTACGTCGAAGTCGACGCGACGAATCCGATCAGCGTCTATGGGCGAAGCAAGCTCGCGGCTGAGCAGGTGGTGAAGGAATACGAGAAACACTGGATCTTTCGCGTGTCGGTGCTATTCGGACCGGGCAAAGAAAATTTCGTGAGCAAAGCGATCGAGCAGGTACGCGCAGGCGTGGTGCACAAGGTGGCGTCGGATCAGCTGGGATCTGCGACGTATACGCTGGACGCTGGCGAGAAGATTCTCGAGTTGGTAGACGCTGAGGCGCATGGACTGTATCACCTGTGCAACTCCGGTCCATGCACACGAATGGATTTGGCGAAGCAGGCAGTTGCAGATGCGGGACTGGATCCGGAGTTGGTGCAGGGAATGACGACAGAGTTCGATGAGCAGACCGGGACCTCGCGTGAAGTATGCGGTGATGGAAATGGCCGCACTACGGAATCGCGGATTCAAAGAGCCGCGTCCGTGGCGAGAGGCATTGCGTGAGTATGTGAAGACGTACATTGAGAGCGAAAAGCAGTGAGTCTGTTTTGACCTTTGGCGTAGCGGCTGATAACATCGATTGTTCGATCGACGTAGCCTTCCTGATAAGCGTCCCCGTCGTCTAGCCCGGCCTAGGACATCGCCCTTTCACGGCGGTAACACGGGTTCAAATCCCGTCGGGGACGCCA
>CAVRWV010000013.1:0-19148 GCA_963724985.1 Terriglobia bacterium
GAAATTGGCAATTCTGGCGAAGGTTCAGAAAGGTCCAATAAGAACTGGACTTCACGACTCGCCCGCTCTTGCCTTCTCCGGCAAGATCATCTTCACCACTTTCGTCTGCGCGCCGCGTTTGGTTGGTGTCACTGCCTGGGTTTAGGTATCGGCCGTCACCTTGTAGGTCGAATGGCGCAACAACTACTGGATCGTCTTCAAGTCCTCGCCATTGGCTTTCATCGAAGTGCCGAAGGTATGTCGTAACGTATGCCATCCCAGGTTGCCGGGAATTCCGGCTGCCTCCAGCGCTGGTTGCAATTGAGCCCGAAACAGCGCACCCGGCCAGTATGGTTGTTTGCCCTTCTTGTGGGGAGAAGCAAACACCCAATCGCCGGATCTGGGATACGGAGATTGCAGCCTCCAGTTCAACAACACTGGCCAACTCTGCGTCTAGCGGAATTGGCTTGCGATGATCGGAGAAGGCTGGCTCGGTGTTTGGTCGTCGCGGCCTGTCAGATTTGCCAGTTCCGAACACCTCCTTTCGGCAATTCAAATTCAATCTGATTTCGATGAGTCAGCCGACGCGCAAATGCGTGATTCCGTTCAGCGAGGATGCTAGCCTTCCGCAAGCCCCGAGTCTTTTGACCGGAATCCTCGAGCAGTACGAAAGACGCAGTGTCGCCGCTAAGGCGATCTCGTGGGGCATGTTAGTCACACTTGTCGGCCTATTGCTCGACGATTTGACGTCCAGGCTTGATACGACTTGGCTCAATCAGCGCCTCATCGAGAATGCGATTGAAGGAGCGTTCTTCACCGCATTGGTCTGGATTGTGCTCTCCGCTCGGGATCGACGCCTTCAGCGTCGCTTAAAGAATCGGATATCTCAACCACCATATTCGCAATTCCCTGACCGTTATCGAAATGGCCGAAGGTCACGTCGCCGAAGCAAGCGAGCGTCTGGAAATGGTGAAGCAGGCCAGTTCACGGATTCGACGCTGTATCGAAAAGATCTCCCGGGAGGAGGATTGTGAGATCAACGAACAGTTTCCTCACAAACCGTGATTGGATTAGCGCGTCTCCATTGGTCGCTAGGAAGCGAACCATGGCGAGCATTGCGTTGCGCAAAATGCCCATGAACTTCTCTCTCATCTATCAATTCGAATCGATTCCGCACCTTCGATAACTCTCTGGAATCTCGGACCAGACCTTCTCATGATGTTTCTTATATTCAGCAATCAGTGCTGGGTCATCTTTCAGACGCTCCAGCCCAGTCTTACGGCTCCTCGATGCGATGGATCCGGTTGGCGGGTAAATCTTTAATCACCTGGCGCGTGCCGCTGGGCCACCGGATTTCGAGCTGTTTCGCCGTCTTGAACTGGCCCAAGCCAAAGTGCGCGCGGGGGTCTCGTGACGCTCCGTATCCCGCGCTTGTCGAGATTATATCGTATTGCGATTCTCCATCGTCGGTCGTCAACTTGAGTTGTGCTCCGATCGCCATGCGGTTGCTGTGGGTGCCGACGAGTTTGAACATGATCCAATTATTGGTGTTCGCAGAGACGTTGTGCAGGATTTTTGCTTTTCCGTTCAGCACGGTGACAACGAGATCCATTCTTCCGTCGTTGTCCAAATCTCCAATGGCAACCCCACGATAAGCAGCGGAGACTTGCATGTCCGGTCCTGCTTGCGATGTCACATCCTCAAATTTCATCTTGCCCAAGTTGCGAAAGATCGTATTGGGCTCGCCATAGGTACGGCTGGTGAACTCCGCGATGTTGTCGAGAACATTAGATCGTGCGACGAACAGGTCCTTAAGGCGATCGTTGTCAAAGTCGGCAACGCCGTTGGACCAACCCGACATTTGCAGAGTCGGCCGCGCCAGCCCGCTCCGGCCGGTGACGTCGATGAAAATGCCGTTGCCGACATTACGGAACAGAGGGAAAGTCTCCAGTTCGGTGGCAGTGTGCCAGATGTCAGGCAAGCCATCGTTGTCCAGATCGCGGAACTCCGCTCCCATACCAGAAACGGCTTTGCCATTTTCGGAGTAAGCCACGCCGGCATCGAGCCCCACCTCCTCAAAAGCTTTGCCCTTGAGATTGTGGAAGAGGGAATTCGGCATGTTGTCGTTGGCGACGAAAATGTCTACAAAGCCGTCGCCGTCGTAATCGTTGAAGCCGACTCCCATGCCTTTACCCAGGCGTTTGGCGATGCCGGTTTCCTCGGAGACATCAGTGAAGGTTCCATCTCCGTTATTGCGATAGAGGGTGGAAGGCAACGGCTCGTAGAACTTGGGATGACAGTAGGCCCGTAGCCGGCCACCGCTGAGGCACACAGGATCCCCATTGACGTGCCATCGGCAGTAGTTCGAAACGAACAGGTCCAGCTTGCCATCGTTGTTGTAGTCAACCCAGCCGGCGGCCGCACTCCACATCTTTTCGCCCTTATAAGTGGGTGTGCCAACGCCAGCTTTATCCGTGACATCGGTGAAAGTTCCGTCACCGTTGTTTCGATACAGATGGTTCTTCGTCACGCTGGCGACGTAAATATCCTCCCAGCCGTCATTGTCGAAATCACCGACCGCTACTCCCATATCGAAGCCATCGCCAGCCAGCCCGGCCTTCTCGGTGACATCCGTGAAGGTCCCATCGTGATTGTTGTGGAACAGGCGGTTGTAGTATTTCGGGGAATCTTTTTTAAGCGATGGAAGTGAAGCCCCGTTAATCAAAAAGATGTCGAGGTATCCATCATTGTCGTAGTCGATGAGGCCAACACCGGAGAGCATTGTTTCCGGCTGGTTCTTGTTCGGCGTAGGACTACTGTCGGCCACAAACTGTATGCCCGAGCGAGTCGTGACATCCTCGAAGCGGATGCTGCTGCTGCCTGCGGACACCTTATCTACTGATTGTTCAAACAGGATTCCTATCGTGAGGAGGGCGAAAACAGTGACGAAAAACCGGAGCATTGGCGTGCGCCAGTGTAGCACAAGGTTTTTTGTCGTAGATAGTTATTGATCGGCGGCATCGGCCAAGGTCTTCAGGTGCTCGAACTGTGCTCGTTCGCGCGCAGCCTCAGCGTCTTTTCCCGCTTTCAGCAAGGCCCGGGAAAGCGCGAAATGAGCATCCGGGCTGCCGGGAGCGAGCTTAACAGCCACCCGCAGTTCGTCTACTGCTCGATCGGTGTTATCGAGCGCAAGCCACAGCCGGCCGCAAACGATGTGTGCTACGAAATTCCCCGGCGCAAATGCGACCGCCTCTCTGGAGTATTTCAAGCCTTGTTCATAATCGGCTGCATTCAGGAATTGGAAAGCGAGTTGGATGCGAGCCGCTTCATGAGAGGGGGAAATTTCTAGTTCACGGCGGAACTCGTCGATCGCGAGAGGAGGGTGCTCCTTAAGCAGAAACACACCGTACATGTAGTGCATGCCGGGTTCGGACGGGTAGAGTGCCAGCAACTGTCTCAATTCTGACTCCGCCGCCACGCGGTCCTGCAATGCGATCAGGGCCTGAGCGTGGCCTGCACTCCGGACCAGCGAAGCTCGCGCGGCTGGAATATCGGAGGGCAGCTTCGCGATACGCAGCGCCGCCATTCCGAAAGCGTCCAGCAATTCGACGTCGGAGAATACCGCATCTTTAGGGGCGTCTGGATGGGCGGCTGCGAGCTGGTTTGCGATGAGAGTCAAGCGCTGGATTGCGATTTCCGGTTGGCCGAGGAGATTATTCAGAATTCCGTCGTAATACAGGACACTATGGACGAAAGCCGGATCAATACCCAAGCCGAGCTTCCTGCCGCGTTCCAGCGCGGCAAGTGCTTTCGGGTAATGCTGCAATTGGAACTCGGTCAGGCCGAGCATCGCGAACCCGGGGCCCGGTTGTTTCTGTTCGACGGCGACGAATTGTGCGAAAGCATCGCGCGCTTCCCCGAAACGTCCTGTATCGAACAAGAGTGTTCCGAGATGCCACCAGCCCTCCGCCCAGTTTGGCCGGAGTTTGGTGGCACGTCCATATAACCGGATTGCTTCCGGGACACGCTCGGCGGACATCGCTGCCTGTGCGCGCGATGCCAGTTGCTCGAACGACTCGGGATGCGCGCTAGCCGGTGTCTGTTTGTCATGTTCGATGACTTTGGGTTGCGTCGGAACGGAGTTCTGAGCGCCTAAGGAAATGGTTCCACACAGCGCGAGAACGAGAACGCCGAAGATTTTTCGATTGCCAGCCTTCATTGAACTGCCTGAGTCCCCAATGTGGTTGCAGTCATACGGAACAAAACTCGGTTAACGAGTTATCTCAACAGCGTTGCAGCGCCTCCAAAGACTACCACCATGTAATTGATAATCGGGGGGTAGGATTGCGATAAATGGGGCAGAAGCCTTGGCATGTTTCGGCCAAACGCTGTTGGTTTCGTTATGGTCGACCTCCAGAATTTGTAGTTCCGTATTGCCTTTTAGTCCAGTTCATCGTATAAGCTTGGCCATAGCTGGGCGTTCCGCATCGGGCTTCCCCCTTAGCAATTCGCGATACGGACTTGGTGCACAAGGATGTTGTTCGTCCGATAATCCACATTCGGAGACGGCGCTGTGGCTTCTGGTGTTGAAATCCGCATGAACAGAGAGGGTTCGTCGGCATTGCTTCCTGCAGACTGTTCCACCGGAGCAACCGATACGCGGCAGGATTTGGTTCGTCGAGTGGTGTCGAGCAGCACGTTCGAAAAATCACCCAAGCTCCGAGCGTTTCTTCTTTACGTTTGCCGTTGTGCCTTCGATAACGAGCCGGCCGCGGCCACTGAACAACAAATCGGAATTCACGTATTCGGGCGCTCGCCCGGGTACAACCCCAATGAAGACAATATTGTTCGTTCGCAAGCCCGGCTGCTGAGGCTCAAGCTGGAGCACCATTTTTCTAATGAAGGCAGTCACGAGGCGGTACTGATCACTATTCCTAAAGGGCGGTATCTCCCGAGCTTTGAGGAACGGGATCACGGCCCTGTCACCACGCACCCGCCGGTCCCAGGCGTTGATCGCCCAAAACAATCTCGTCGGAGCTATCTGAAGGCGTTGTTGGTGATGGTGAGCGTGGTGTTCGGCCTGGGAATTGTGTGGCTCGCGGGAACAGCGCTTCGCTCTAAGGAGTCCAGTTCGATTCAACCGGCGATTGCCGCCGTGCATCGACACCAGCCCGAAGTCGCCCGGGGAGCAGCCGTGCCTGTCGACGGAGAAGTCCGCATCGCTGCCGGGAATACGGGTGCGCCTTACGTTGATATTCGGGGGCGCCGGTGGGATTCAGATCAGTTCTATAACGGGGGTGTTTCCGGCCCTGGTCCGCAGGAATTGTTTCCTCCAGTGTCGGACCCTTCCCTTTTCGGGAACCTGCGACAGGGAGCGGCGACTGAGACGTCGGCTCCCCAGGCGCAAAACGAGTTTCGATACGACATTCCGGTGAAGTCCGGTGTATATGAGCTCAGGCTTTACTTTGCAGATCCTGCTCGCCAAACGGTGCCAGAATCTGGTGAAGATGCGCAAAATCTCCGGCATTTTCAGGTCAACTTAAACGGGCGGCCAATCCTGATGGGTTTCGATCCAATCGCCGATGCGGGCCAGGCTTCGGTCGACATTCGTGCATTCAAGGATGTGTCTCCGGCGGCGGATGGAAGAGTACATCTGCAGTTTGTGCCTGCGGGCGAGCGTCCCTTCGTAAGTGCGATCGAACTGACGCCGGGAACTCGAGGAAAGTTGAAGCCCATCCGCTTCTCGGCACGCAAGTCCGATTTTGTTGATGGTGACGGAATCGAGTGGGACGCGGACAACTACTTCATCAGTGGGCGCACTACTTCCTATTCCAATTCGGAGCCGGACACGAAGATCCCCGAGCTTTACAGTGTTGAGCGGTATGGGAATTTCGGCTACGCAATCCCGGTGTCGCAAGGGAGCTATACGGTCAAACTGCACTTCATGGAGTCCTTTTTTGGCCCATCAGTTCCAACCGGTCTCTGCCGCGGCGCCGGATGCAGAGTCTTCGATGTCACCTGCAATGGAGAGATGCTCCTCAAGGACTTCGATATTTTTCAAGCTGCTGGCGGTGCTTTTCGTCCATTAGTTCGCACGTTTCACAACTTGCATCCGAATGGCCAAGGCAAGCTCCTGCTGTCGTTTTTGCCAAAAGTGAACTATGCGGAAGTAAGGGCGATAGAGGTGATCGACGAGGCACGATAGAGTCCGCTTGCGGCGATCGGAAACTTCATGAAACGTGGCTTCAGGACGCCTGTCATGCGATCAAAAAGCTCTCAGCTTAAAAATATGGGTACTCGGGCAGATTCGGCTTCCCAAAGCCGTCCGCAAGCACGGTGTATACACCGTGAAATCCACAAAAGTTCTCCGTTGCTGTGATATGAAGTTCAGTTTCCTTCTTCCGTCCAGAAAGTTTCCTAAGTAGCAAGGAGGCTCGAGAATGCAGCGACTATTTGTCCCTCTCGCGGGATTCCTCTTGGGTTTGTGCGCTTTGGCAGCCTACGGCCAAACGCACCCAAACAACTCGGATCCGGCTCCCGCTTCCACTATCCAATCGACGGCACAAGAGGTAGTGCTCGATATGGTATTCCGCGACCGGAAAGGGAAAACAATCCGCGATCTCCGGCCCGAAGAAATCCGTATCTCAGAGGATGGGGTGGAACAAAAGGTGACATCGTTCCGACTGCTGGATGGTAAGACAGTTCGCTCCCTTGACGCGCACCAAATCAGCAGAGAGCGGGCCAGTGCCGCTGGATCCCACGCGAGAAGTCCGGTTGGTCACACTTGTTTTCGAGAATCTGGATATCGACGGAAAGAGGTTTTTCCGGCAAGCGGTGAAGGACGTTCTTGATATGTCGCCGGAGCCGAATCTGTATTTCTCGGTTCTCACCGTTGATCACAAGCTGCAATGCATCCAGCCTTTCACCTCTGATCACGCTGCTTTGCTGAAGAGCCTGGACAAGTCGTCGATGTGGTCCTTTATCCAATACACGAACCAATCAGCGGAGGTTAAGTCAGAGCTGAAACAGACCCTCTCCGGCGGGGAGCCACAGCTACAAAGCGGCGCAACCGGCGGCCCGAGCCAGGGGCAGATTCAAAGCGCTGTGAACTTCAAAATGGCGCAGATGCAATATGACATGCTGCAAGAGGCCGACAGCCAGGACCGCGAAGACAACGTGCACGCGACGATGGATGCACTAACAGCGCTGGTTCGGGCGCAGTCGCAGCTGCCAGGGCGCAAGGTGGTGTTGTATTTCAATCCATGGTTGTTCGTGTCGGAGACAGTGAAGGAGCAGTACCACAACCTGATCAGCATCGCGAATCGTGCGAACGTCAGCTTCTATACGGTGGATCCAAAGGGGCTAATCACGACGAGTCAAGGCAGTGCGGGGCGCGAGGAACTGAGCGGGGCTATCGGGCAAATACGCGATCAGCAGATGAAAGGTGGCGTCGGCGAAGTTTCTATACAACAGGCCCGTGCCGCTGAAAATGCGGAAAGCGCTCTGCGCTCGAATCCTCTGGAATGGCTACGAAATCTGGCCCAGGAGACCGGCGGTGCCACGATTTCCGAAACGAACGATTATCGGGCGCCGCTCAGAGTTGCTATGGACGAAGTGCGAACGTACTACGAGGCCACCTACGTTCCCCATATCGCCGTCTACGATGGTAAGTTCCGCAAGATTTCGGTCCACGTAGACCGCCCTGATGTTGCGGTCCACACCCGCAGCGGATACTTTGCCGTGCCTCAACTTAAGGGCGGGCAGCAATTGTTTGCCTACGAAATGCCGCTACTTAACGCTTTGAACTCCACCCCAACTCCTGTCGGATGTCGCTTTCCGCGTCGCGGCAGAGCGCTTCAATGATCACGGCCAGAAGGTCGAGTACATGGTGACGTTCGAAGCTCCATTGAAGGGACTGACCTTTGCTCCGCAGCCGGATCAAAAAACTGCTGCGGTCGATGCGGCGTTGCTGGCCGTTCTGACTGATTCCCATGGCGAAATCGTTGCGAAATTCAGCAAAGACTTCGCAGTGCAGGTCGCGGTCGACAAGATCGAAGCGTACAAGGCGGGGAACCTGGTTCAAACTTTTCGAGCCGAATTAACTCCGGGGACGTATACGTTGGAAGCTGTGGTAATGGACCGCAGCGGCAATAAGATCGGGGTACAGAAAGGTACAGTCAAGGTGCCGGATCCCTCCAGCACATTATCGCTGAGCGATATAGTTGTAGTGCGCAGGACCGACACGTTGAAAGACAACCAGATCTTGGACGCTTTTTACTTCCCCGGAGGTAAAGTGGTCCCAACCCTAAGTGGCACGCTTAAGGGTGGCCCTGGGAATGTTCTGCCATTCTATTTTGCGGTTTATCCGGATCGTGCCACAAAAGAGCCGGTCAAGTTGACCATGTCCTTTTATAAGGAAGGACAATATCTAGGTGCCGCAGAGGCGCCCCTGCCGCCCGTGCAGCAAGATGGAAGAATTCCGTATATTGCGAATTTGCCCGCGGACAAATTCACTCCGGGGGCCTATCAGATTCGCATCGGAGTTAGCCAAGGCAAATCGAGTGTGGAAGAAAACGTGGCATTTCAGATAGAGTAGCCGGGATCCTATGAAGCGCATGGGGTGGTACTGCCTCGGAGCTGGAACGCTGCTGTGGCAGTGGGTGTTGTTGGGCATGCTATTGGTGGGGTCGCTGGCGGCACAGGTCGAATCCCCTGAACGACTGCTAAGACAAGCGGTTCAGTTGCAACAGTCCGGTCATTACTCCGAAGCGATCGTCAAATATCGGACATATCTGAAAGCTCATCCGGAGGCTGCCGCCGTTCGCTCGAACCTGGGGGCAGCGCTAGCTCACGAAGGACGCTACTCCGAAGCCGTTCGGGAATACAAGCTGGCATTGGCGGTGCAGCCCGCAAACTATGGAATTCGCCTGAATCTGGGGCTCGCTGATTACAAGATGGGCGAGATCGATCAAGCAGTCAAAGAGTTTGAGGCTGTTTACGCGGTCCTGCCCGTTGATGATCCGGAGCGACGGCGTCTGACGCTGCTGCTATCGGAATGCTATCTGCGCGAGGGCGCAGACGAGCGCGTCGTGGCGCTACTCGATCCGCTAGTGGAAACAGCACCAGACGACCTTGCTGCGGCTTACTTGCTCGGCACCGCGCTACTACGTGAAGGACAAGAACAGCGCGGCGCGCTCATGATCCAGCGGATCCTGCAGAACGGGGACAGCGCCGAAGCGCACATGTTGATGGCATTCACTCGGATGAAGGCCAATGACCACAAAGGGGCGATGGCGGAAATAGACCAGGCCCTGGCGCTGAAGCCAAACCTGCCGGAAGCATATAGCCTGCGTGGAAGGCTGGAGTTTATTGACTCAGACCTGCCAAGTGCCGAGACGGCGTTCCGTAAAGCCTTAGCGCTGGATCCGAACTCGTTTGATGCGCTCTTCTTTTTGGGAACGCTATTGCGTGAGCAGGGTCGACTGAAGGAATCGCACCCCTTACTGGAACGCGCGCTCGAGGTGCAGCCCAAAGAGATAAGGGCTCGGTATCAGTTCGCGCTCCAGTGTGCAACTGAGGGAAATGACAAGCGTGCAGCCGCGCTATTGGAATCCTTAATAAAGGATGCCCCCGATTATGCTGAGGCGCATCGCAGTCTATCCACAATCTACTTTCGTGTCGGGCGTGTGGCGGACGGCCGCAAGGAGAGGAAACTCGCGGAAGAGATCGACGCGCAAATTCAGGCAAAAGATCAGGAGTTGGGGCGGAGTCTGAAGTGAAGCAAGCGATATGGGTCCTGGCATTGCTCGCGAGTGCCGTAGGACAAACAGCACCGCAGACGTTTGAAGAGCTCTCCACGACCGCCCAGAAAGCGTATGAGGCGAACCGTCCGGAAGAAGCGGCGCAACTCTACGCGAAGGCGGTCAAACTGCGTCCGGATTGGGCCCAAGGCTGGTGGGCGCTCGGAATGATCCAGTACGAACGTGACCATTACTCCGAGTGCCGGGATGCATTGACGCGAATGGTGAATCTGGATGCCTCGGCGGCTCCCGGTTGGGCTCTTCTCGGTCTTTGCGAATTTCGCACCAAACAATACGACCCTGCGTTCCAACATTTAAAAAAAGCGCATATGTTGGTGTCGGTACGGCAGTCAGGCGGCCCCTTGCTGGATATGGCCGACTATCACCTGGCATTGCTGCTTACAAGACAAGGCGCCTTCGAATTGGCACAGGAGATTTTCGTACGCGTCGCCCTGAAGGTCCAAAGTAACCCAGAAATGATGTTTGCGACCGGACTAGCATCGCTTCGCATGCCGATCCTGCCGTCCGATGTTCGTGTGAGCCAGCGGGAGGTGGTGACGATGGCGGGTAGAGCGTTCTGGGATTTAGCCACACAACCACCCGAAAAGGCCGAAGCGGATTTCAGCGCGCTTATCTCGAAGTATCCGAATTCTCCCAACGTCCACTATTTTTATGGCACGTATCTGGCGGCGCGCCATCCCGAACAGTGTGCGCCCGAATTCCTGAACGAGTTACGCGTCAGTCCTGACAGTGTGCCCGCCCGAGTTCAATTGGCTTTGCGCTACATCATCGAAATGAAGCTTGACGAGGCGTTGAAACTGGCTCGCGAGGCGGTGGCACTCAGCCCTGATTCAGTGGGAGCGCAGTTAGCGGTTGCGGAGACGCTCCGGGCTCAGGGCAATGACGATGGAGCGCTGGCCGCTTACCTGGAAGCGAAGCGGCTTGATCCGGTCAGCCCCAAGGTCCGACTTTATCTAGTAAACGCTTA
This sequence comes from Terriglobia bacterium, assembly GCA_963724985.1. Lineage (GTDB taxonomy): Bacteria > Acidobacteriota > Terriglobia > Terriglobales > Acidobacteriaceae > JAJPJE01. Next base: position 10,768 of record CAVRWV010000013.1, read on the forward strand.
CCGCGCTCTCGGCCGCATCGACGACATGCGTCGCGAGCAGGGTGAATACGATCGTTTAAAGGTAGAGCAGCCAAACTGGCCTTAGGGCGTCACTAAATTGCCTGGAGCCATAGCTACTCGTCGATCGCCTGATCGAAGTTAGATCCCAAACATACGAAGCATAACCTCAAAAATTCTCTCCCTTATTGGAAAGGTCTCGCGGTGAAATGTGCAAAAGGACGGGGTATACACCGTGAAACCGCCGTGAAACACCTTGTTGATTTGTACTAGCCCTGTTGTATTGCGCTTGGACATCTGTGAGCGCTTTGAGAAATCCGAGTTGTTGGGTAAACGTTTACTCAACTTCCGTAAACGTTTACAAGGGGAAGATCGGACAGGACTCAAATCGCCGGTTAACTGGAGAGGCGCAGATCTATGGAGATTAATAGGGGCTGTCTAGCGAGATTTTTGATGTTAGCAATCACTGCCATGCTGATATTTGCTAGCTTGGCGGGAAATGCGCAAACGACCAATGCGACCCTTACCGGAACTGTGTTTGACTCATCAGGCGCGATCGTTCCTAAGGCGAATGTGATCCTGACAAATGAGTCGAGCCGCGACCTCAGGCGCACGGTCAGTAACTCAGATGGCTATTTCACCTTCGCTGCAGTCCCACCTGGCAGTTACACGATCAGGGTGGAGATGGCTGGTTTTGCTGCGTGGGAGACTACATCTGTCGTCCTCAACGCGAGCGACAAGCGCAATGTATCGGGAATCAGGCTGACGCCGGGCGCGGCAAAGGAGACCATTACTGTTGAAGCCACCGCCGCCCAGATTACGCCGATCGACTCGGGTGAGAAGTCGAACCTGATCACCGAGAAGATCCTGCAGAACGTCGCCATAGTCGGCCAGAACGCCGCGGAGTTCGTCAAGATCATGCCAGGCATGGCGATGACGGGCGGAGTGCATGAACCAATCCTCTTACGCCGCATCGGACGAGCGTACCGGCAACGGGCCGGTGCAGAACTTCTCTCCGAACGGTTTGCGTGTCGCGGCCATGGACATCACCTCGGATGGCGCCCACATCATTGATCCAGGGTGCAACTGCGGCCAGGCCATGAACACCAACGCCGACATGACGTCGGAAGTGAAAGTGTTGACGTCGAATTTCGGCGCCGACTCGTCCAAGGGGCCGGTTGTCATCAACGCGATTGGCAAATCGGGTGGCGATCAGTACCACGGCGAAATTTATCTCTACAACCGCTATTCCATCTTCAATGCCAACGACTGGCTCAACAACAATGCCGGCCTCATTCCCAGCGGCAGCACCGCCGGCCAACCGGTGGCGCCTCGCCCGGAGACAAGTTACTGGTATCCTGGCGCGCAAATCGGTGGCCCCGTGGTTTTCCCCTGGACGAAGTTCAACCGGGAACACCACAAGATGTTCTTCTTCTTCGCCACGCAGGCCTACAGACAGAATGTGGACAACGGTATCTACCGTGCTGTGGTTCCGACGCAGGCGATGCGGAACGGGATCTTCAGCGATGCCGCGCTATTCGCTCAAATTGCTGAACGGTTCTTCCATCACCGGCGTGCCGAACAATGCCGGATACGTAAACGGGATTCTTCCCAGCGAATCTCATCAACCCGAACGGGCTTGCGTTGATGAATACGTATCCACTGCCGAACGTGGATCCGGGCTGCGAATGGCGGCGTGAACTACATCAACTCCCAAACACGCTATTCCAACATGTTCCAGATCCGGGGACGTGTCGATTACAACATTACCGATTCGACAAAGTTGTATGTCTCGTACAACCGCCAGAATGATTCAGCCGAGGAGAGCCTTGATACGCTGTGGACAGGAAATGCTCAGAGCTGGGCTTCGCCGACGACTCCTTATCCCACTCCGATCATCGAAACTAGTCATTCCGAGGTCGTGACTGCGAATTTGACGAAGGTGATTAATCCCACACTGACCAACGAGTTGGTGTTCAGCTACACCTGGCTGAACCTGCCCAACAGTTTTCAGGATCCGACAAAAGTGCAGCGCGGATCGCTGGGTCTGAACTACAACATGCTCTTCAACCACGCAGACCAGGACAAGCTGATCTTCCCGCAGATGACTGGTTGGGGTGACGGTATTTCCAACATGCTGAACGCGGGATTTGAACTCAACGGAACAGTGTATGCCAAGAAGACCCTGCCTTCAGTGGCGGACAATGTCTTCAAGGTCTGGGGAACTCACACCAGCAAGTTCGGTTTCTATTGGGAGCGCGCTTGGAACTCGCAACCCGGAAACGGTACCGTCAACGGTACCGCTGTATTCAGCAACTGGGGCGGCGGCAGTAGCGGCAATGCATATGCGGACATGCTCATCGGGCAGGCAACCCAGTATTCGGAAACGAATTACGACGTTGTTCCCGCTTTCCGCTACATGGCCACGGAGTTCTATGGTCAGGATTCCTGGAAGGTTTCGCATCGCCTGACCTTGGAATACGGAATGCGCTTCTCTCATCTGGGTCCCTGGACAGATACCACCGGCTATGGCTTTGCCGCCTGGTATCCGAACCTGTACGCGGCTGGACAGGCGCATCAGTAAATGGAGTGACGTTCCCGGGTATCGAATGGAACAGTCAGAACGCTGCAACGCCACTCTCTGGGTCTGCGAGCAGGGCCTTCTTCTATAATCCGCGCGTCGGCTTTGCCTGGGATGTGTTCGGCAGCGGACGAACCGTTCTTCGTGGCGGGTACGGTATGTATCGTTACCACGATGAACAGAACGTACAGAACCCGCATACGGCGTTGTGCGCGGGTCGTTCTCGTCTCCGACCCTGTGGAGTCGGGCGTTAATCTCAACTCGCTTGGCTCGGCCGGTCTTACCGCGCCCAGCCAGGTGTATGCGCTGGATCCGACTGATTCTGAGCAGCCAAGGGTACAGAGTTACAGCTTAACTGTGGCCGAGCGGATGCCTTGGAACAGCGTGCTGGAAGTTGCTTACGTCGGCAATAAGGCCGATTATCTCAGCAACTACAACAACAACTTCTCCCAGATCAATGATCTTGGAGTCGGTGCTTGTTTAACGGCGGCCGGCAAAGGTGGCTGCCAAAGTTCCCAGCAGCAGACGAATGATAGGGGGCGCATGCGAAGAGCGGATGCAGACACGGCTACAGCACTGGGAACATCGACCGCGGCCCGCCCGCTATGGGCAGTATTACGGGACATTGAAGATTCTCAATCACGAGATGTACTCGAACTACAACAGCATGCAGGTGTCGTGGAACAAGCAGGCGGGCCGCTTCACCTACATGGCTAACTACACTTCTGGAAGGCACTGGGTATTCGCGGCGAGAATGGCGGCGGCGGAAACATCGGCGATCCGACCAATCTCAAGAACAACTACGGCACGCTTCCCAATAACCGTAAGCATATCTTCAATCTCGCTTACGTTTACCAGTTCCCCAATCTCAACAGTGAGAACAAGTTGGTGAAAGGCGTATTCAACAACTGGCAGGTTTCCGGCATTGGCCAGTATCAAAGCGGCGCGGACTTGCAAGCTGCAAGCGCAGCAACGCGAACTTCAACTACTCCGCCTATATTCCGGCGGGTACAACGTTCATGGGCACGACGCTTGCTGCTCCGGTGCAGGCAAGGAACCAGAACGTACTTGGTACCCCGGATGTCACGCTCATGCCGAAGGTGATCTGCGACCCAAGGAAAAATCTCGGCCCGAGCCAGTACATCAACGGTAATTGCTTCCAGGGTTTTGCCACACCTGGCGAGCAGGGCAACTACATCTTCCCAACTTTGACCGGCCCAGGTTTCTTTAATACCGACCTGTCGCTGTTCAAGAACTTCACCTGGGGAGCCTCCGAGAACAAGAAATTGCAATTCCGCTTCTCGGGGTACAACTTCCTGAACCATGCGAATCCGACCTTCGTCGCAAACGATCCGGCCTTGAATCTTAGCTTCAATCCGAATGGCCAACTGCTGCCAACGGAGGCAAAACGTTCGGAGTTGCAAGCTACAAGACTGGACACCGAATTATTCAGATGGCGGTCAAATTCACCTGGTAGTTCGATCTGTGAATAGAAAAGGGCGGCGTCCCGGGCCGCCCTTTTTTATTGTTACGTCACCGCGTTCTTCGTGGAGCGTGAGCGGAAGGTAAAAATGGTATTCAGGAGTACGGGTACGAGCCACAAGGGATAGCACAGCTCTCAAATCGTGTAAACGATTACTCGCTTCTGTCGAGCATCGAGAAAGCAATTGTTTTAACCCTCCAGAGCCCCATTGTTCTCGGAGCCGTAGCGGCAGAAGATGCTTGAGTGTGATGACAATCTAGATTTCGATTTTCCGAGCCGAGGATGCTTATCGTTTCTGCTTCTCGGCACGAAGCTTTTCAAGCACGGCCGCAGTCTGAGTATCGGAGGGATTCAGACGGTTAGCGTGTTCCAGCACCGGCAACGCAGCATCGTTATCACCCAACATGTAGAGCGTCGCACCAAGAAGCACCACTGAGCCGTAGTAATCGGGGCGCAACGCCACAGCCTTCTCCAGCGGTGCACGCGCTTCTGCGTATTGCTGCAAGCGGAAGTAAGTGAGTCCCAGGTTATGCCATGCCTCGAACGAGCCAGGATCGAGCCGCGTCGCCTGTAAGCGGATCGACTGCATCCGCGAATGCGCCCGCATCGCCGAACAGCTGCCCAAGCAGCGTGAGCTTCTCCGGGTCGCTGGCATCGGACACGCGATGGCAGATCTCGCGCGCTTCACTCAGTGGTGCGGGTTCGGAGGGCGGTAGTGCAGTCGCGCACGTCCTTTTCCGTGTTCTTATGTTCATCCTTATACTGAGCGTAGAGACTGTATTCGTGAGTCGCCTCCTGCTCGCGTCCGGCACTGGAGTACGCGCGAGCTAACCGGTAGTGGACGCGATAGTCGTGAGGCAAGAGCTTGGCTGCGTGCTCCAGCCAGTTGATTCCCGAGGTTACATTGCCTGAGGAAATATATGCCGTTCCCAAATAGAACGCCGTGTCTGGAAACGGGGGGTGCTCGGCGACGGATCCAAGCCGCTGGATGGCCGATTTGTAATCGTCCGATAGCAAGTCGAGCCTTCCCAGGTAGTAAGTGATGTATCGCGATTCGCCGGTCTGCTTCTGAAGCTTCTCGAACTCGCGGCGGGCTTCCTCATTGCGGCCCAGTGACAAGCAGGCAGACGGCCAATTCAAACCGCGCCCGCGGATTCGCTGGATCGCGCGTGACCGCTTGCTGAAATTCGTTGGCAGCCGCCTCGAACAGCTGCTGTTGCATCAGTTGCATGCCACGGGCAAGGTGCGGATCGGCGTCGCTCTTGTGATCCTGTGCCAGAGAGATTCCTGCGACGATCGCCAACAAGCAGAGGGCTGCCACGATCCGAGTCATCGGTGAAATCGCTCCTTCGCGACTACTCCAGCGCCCTCTTTCACAGTAACGAACTGATCGACGCCGATGCTCTTCAGCGTTTCGCGTGTGCCGTTGGGCCAGGCGATTTCAACGTCCGCAGTCGTAGCTGCTCCAAGCCCGAAGTGCAGGCGCCGGTCTCCCGAGGAAAGATATCCCGAGGACGCCATCACTGCCTGCGCCTGCCTGCGCCCGCCATATGCCACGGTGACTACTGCGCCGATGGCGCTGGGGTTCGAGCGCGTTCCCACCAGCTTCACTTTCAGCCAGTGCCCGGCGCCGCTGATATCGTTGCGCAGCAGCGACGGTGGTTCGTTGATGTTCATGATCAGAATATCGAGGTCGCCGTCATTATCGAAGTCGCCAAAAGCCACCCCGCGGCTGGCGTGGGACTCCCCGATTGCCGGACCAGCGGCATCAAGAAGTTCTTCGAATCTGCCGCCGCCCAAGTTGCGGAACAACACCCGCGGCGTTTTGTGCGGAAACTCCGGATGCTTGCGCTCAACTTCGGGGAAGGTGCTTCCAGTCACCCAGAACAGGTCTGGCAGGCCGTCATTGTCCAGGTCGACGATGCCGTCACCCCAACTGACGTATCGGGTCTCCACACCCAACCCAGAGCTCAATGTGACATCTTCAAACCCGAGGCGGCCCTTATTGCGGTAGAGAGCCGCGGTGTCTTCGGCGAAGTGGGTCTTCAGCACGTCAAGCGAGCCGTCGGTGTCGAAATCGCCGATGCGCGATGCCCATGCCGGCCTGTTCGTTGCCGTCCTCGTTCACGGCCAGCCCCCATTGCAGTCCCTGCTCCTCAAAGGTGCTGTCTCCGCGGTTGTGGAACAGCAGGCTGGGAGTCGAGTCGCAGGCCAGATAGATCTCCTGCCAGCCATCGCCGTCCAGATCGGCTGCCACCGCAGTCAGGCCGAATGTGGGCGGCACGGCGCCGATGCCGGAACGGGCAGTGACGTCCGTGAAAGTCCCGTCGCCATTGTTGTGATAGAGCATGGGGCGCTCGGGAGTCAGTCCGCGCGGTCCGCAATTCACCGGAACACCTTTGAAGTTACAGTTGGGGTCTTTCCCGGTAGGCGGGATTTTGTCGAAGTCGAAAACCAGGTAGTTGGAGACGAACAGATCAAGGCGGCCGTCGCGGTCGTAGTCCACCCAAGTGCAGCCAGTGCCCCAGCGTTTGCCGGGATGCATCAGGCCCGCTGACTCTGTGACGTCGGTAAAAGTGCCATCGCCGTTGTTGCGGTAGAGGAGTGTTCTGAGGCCAGCCGGTGATGAAGAGATCATCGAAGCCGTCATTGTTGTAGTCACCGACGGTAACGCCGAATGCCCACCCTTGGCGTACCAGCCCCGCTTTTTCGGTGACGTCGGTAAAAGTGCCGTCGCGGTTGTTCTTATAGAGCCGGTTGGTCGCCCCCTTCACCGGCCCTTCGCGGCGTGTCCCCGACAGCAGGAAGATGTCGAGCCAGCCGTCGTTGTCATAGTCGAGGAACGCGACACCGCAGCCCATCGACTCCAGGATGTAATCCATGCGATTCGGGGGACCGAAGATGACCGGTGCGCGCAGGCCGGCTCGGGCGGCAACATCAGTGAAGCGAGCGTGAAATGGCAGACCCGAAGGTTTTCCGCGCGGTTGCGGCCTGACCCCACGGGAGGCCATGCCCCCCAACTCCTGTGCCCCGGCAATACCGGCTCCTGCGGCTCCTGCGGCGAGGATGGCAAGGAATTCGCGGCGATTCATATCTCGTAATCTTATAAGACAGCTCACATTTGTTGGTATCGAATCTGAGCCTTAGGAGCGAATCCGTGGCGCGCTTGCATCCAATTTGCTCTTCTCCTACTCAGGAGTTATAGTCACGACCCTCACTCGGCACAGCCGACCAGGACCGCGAAGACATTTGCAGCCGCAGACAGCTGAGGAGCGGAGGAATTATTACCAAGTCCGTCAAATTCGTTTTGTTCCTGCTGGCGCTCTCGTCGTTCCTCGTCGCTCAGATGCAGTCGAATGACAACTGCGATCTGGCGGTGCGAGTTCGCGCTAATGACGAGCGGAGCATCGAGGTGCCAATCCGGGTCGAGGTGCTTTCCGCCGAGGGAACGACGATTGCGACCAGTCATGTGACTGGAGATGAGCCCGCGCAATTACAAGTAGGCACTGGAAGGACCTACCGGCTGAAAGTGTCCGGAATCGGCATTGAGCCGGTTACTACTCCGTATTTCACGATCAATGCGCTAGAGCAGATGCACTCGGAAACGGTCTATGTGAAACTTGCAAATCGGAAGGAGACAACGGAATCAACACCAGCATCGCCGACTATTTCTGTCAGTGAAATGAATATTCCGAAGAAGGCCGGCGCGGAAATGGAAAAAGGACTGGATGCGTATTCCGAGGGTGACATGGCGCAGGCTACTGCACACTTCGAAAAAGCCATTGCCGCGTATCCGCAATATGCGCGCGCCTTTAACCTTTTGGGAGTGATAGCGATCAAAGACTCCGATCGGGGCAAGGCAAGAGAACTCTTCTCAAGGTCGATTCAAGTTGATGTTAAGTACCTGCCGGCATATGTCAATCTGGCACGGATGGATCTTCAGGATCAAAACTACGCAGAGTCGGAGTCGTTGCTGGAGAAGGTGATAGCTGTGAATCCATCCATGCCTGACGCTTTGGCCGTGCTTGCCGGCACGGAGTTCGCGAATAAGGAATACGACAAGGCCCTTCTGGACGTTCAGCGTATTCATCTTCTACCTAATCACGAAGAATTCGCGGAAGTGCACATCATGGCCGGCAAGGTCCTTGCAATGCAAAATCATCCCGAAGCAGCTATTGCCCAGTTCCAGCTATTCCTGAGAGAGAAACCGGAGAGTCCTCAGGCCGGTAGCGTCCGCGACGCTCTGGCTTCACTCAAGGCGGGACAACGACCCTGAAGCATCCCAGCCAGGCCAGTGCGCTTGATCGGCCTGCGTGCCTG
>CAVRWV010000014.1:0-190423 GCA_963724985.1 Terriglobia bacterium
GGCCCTGTCGACCGGCATCTACATCAACGCGTTCCCGGTCCGCATCCCCGAGTCTCAGGCCGTGACGCGCATTCCGCTGCCGCGGCAGGGCATCTCGCGCCGCGAGCTGGAGCGAGAGTACGGCGTTCCGCTGTTCGTCCACGCCGGATACGCCTGGACCGCGGGAACGGTCGCCGACCAGGAGCGTGTCGAGCTGGCAGCCAACGAGCATCTGCCAGTTCACCTGTTCAACCTTCGCGAGGCGCTGAGGCTGCGCGCTGAAGAGGGCTGCGGGTGGGACTTCTGGATTCGCCAGGGCGAGATGAGCGCTGTCAAGCCGGACGCCAAGGAGACGGTCGGGCCGTTCATCACGCAGTCAGCACTCGTGACACGTGCGGTCTGGGAAGGCGTTCAGGTCAAGCAGTTGCTGCTGGTCGCATCGTCCTCCGTGCGCTGGCTGGTCGACCGGCCGCTGTCAGACGCCGCGGTGCAGAGCGTCGCCGTCGGCGAGCACGTGCTCCGGCGGCCCGAGGCTGAAGGTCACCCGCGGCGGGGCCGGGTCGAGGGGTTCAGGGACGGGCGAGTGCTCCTGGCCGAGCGCATAGACGGCCCCGCTCGCCCGTTCCGCCTGGATGACTATCAGCTCGTAGCCAGGCCTGCGCTCGTGCACCGGCTCGTCCAGTCGCTCGGCGGCGACCATCAGGAAGCCGCGGACACCTACAACGAGCTGCTCGCGGTGTCGGGCTCGCTGCTGCGGGAGGACCGCACGACGCCCAACCAGTTCGCGGCCAAGCAGCGCTACGAGGAGGCCGAGGACCTACTCGAAGCGTTCAGCGGATGGAGGCTCACGTTCGACAACGGCAGCGAGGCGACCATCGCAAGAACACCGCGGGAGGTCTACCCGGTAAGGAAAGGGCCGGCGCGAGAGCCGTGGAGCGCGGCCATCATGGCGGACCCGGTGCTCCGCTTCGACGCGGGCATCCCCAGCCGCGCCGAGCATCGTGCCTACCAGGGTTTGCGCAAGTACGGGGCCTACAGCCTCCAGGGACTTGAGCGAGCGCCGCAGCTGCTCCTCGCCTACCCGAGCGCGCTGCACCAGGACGCCGAGCGATTCTGGGAGAAGCTCGTCTCCGGCTCGGGGAGTTACCCGGGGTTCGCGCGCCTGTTCGGGATGCCGCGCGACCGCGCGCCGACCATCGAGCTCAAGCGGCTGCCGTCGGGCGAGGGAGCCCTGAACGTGCAGCGGCTCCGTCAAGAACTCGACCGATGGTGGGCGTCCGAGCGAGACCGGGGCCCTGACCTGGCCATCGTCATCGTCCCCCGCACGGAGCGGTGGGTCACGGAGTCGCCGTATTACGTGGCGAAGGAGTTCTTCGCTGCCCGCTGCATCCCGTCGCAGATGGTGACTCAGGAGTTGCTGCGGAACACAGGGCGGCTCGGCTGGTCGCTGGCCAACATTGCACTCGCGGGTTTCGCGAAGCTCGGGGGCGTGCCGTGGGTAGTTGACGCGCGCGGTAGCGAGGCTGACCTCGTGATTGGCGTGGGGCGGGCTGACATCAGCGATGAGGACGGCAGGCGGCACCGAGCGTTCGGCTACGCCGTCGCGTTCATCTCCAGCGGCGTGTACATCTCGACGCACTCGCCGCCTCCCACCGCCGATGACCGCGACTACGAGGAACGGCTGACGGATGCTATTCGTGACGCGCTGGTGGAAAGCCGCGACACCGACGCTCCCGTCAAGCGCATCATCATCCACCTCTCGCGACGCACCGGCCTGCGGGAGGTCCGCGCGGCCCAGCAGGCGCTCCAGCGGGCCGGCATGAACAGCATGCCGGTCGCGTTCCTGCGCATCGACGATTCGTCGCTGTTCGAGTTCCTGGACTCGTCCCAGCAGGGGTACGCTCCGCCGAAGGGCCTCACGCTGCGTCTGAGTGAGCGCCGGGCGCTGGTGCAGGTTGAGAGCAGCCTCACCGGGTTTGGTCCCGCCCGCCGCCCGCTGCTCGTCGAGCTCGATGAGCGCTCGAGCATCAGCCCGGACGAGTTCGGAGCGCTCGTGCTGGAAGTCTTCCGTCTCGGCCACGCCAACTGGCGAGGGTTCGAGCCCGCTCCAAGCCAGTCACATTGTTCTACGGCGAGCGGCTCGCCGAGCTCGTGGGGTACATGAACCGCCGCGGGGAGTGGGATCCCGCGCAAATGTGCGTTCAGCTGAGGCACCGGCCATGGTTCCTGTGAGATGACCGGTCTCGCGGCGAGAGCGAAGACCAGCCTCACGGCCAAGAAAACAGCGAAGAGCAGTCTCGCGGGCAGAGCGAACGTCGCCTTCGAAACACGCGAGTTGCACAACCGGGCGCAAGCGGCGGTGCGTGCCCAGCGCGACCTCGATGGCTGGTGGGGCGCTCCGATGGAGACGGCGCTGGTGGCGGTGGCGACGCCCACACGCGCGCGGCTCCCAGACCATGGCGGTCCCGGCGTACGAGCAACTGCTGGCCTGGCTCGACGAGGAGACGCCTCGGGCCCTCGGCGACGACGCCGCGGCCGTCGCGCTCACCGCTCGGGCCGGGCACGAGCTGCGCCGCGGCAGCGGCGAGCTGACGACTGAGGCTGCGGCCCTGGTCGCGCAGACATGCCGCAACACCGAGCGCGAACTCGCTCCGCTTCACGTTGCGCTCTCGGCGTGGGCGCTCGACCCACTGATAACCAATCGTGCGTCCGAGCCGTGGGAGCCGATGAGAGAAGCCATGGCGAGGTTCTCTCGCCGAGGGCTGAACGACGCCCTGGTCCGTTTCGCGGAGCCCTCGCCGACCCGACACATCCGGCGATGGACCACCGTCTCGCCGACGCCAGTACAGAGGACCGCACCGAGGAGTGCATCCTCCTGTGGCTGCTCTACGCAGCCATCCGTCGCGAGGCCGACCACGGCCGGGCTGAAAACGAGGAGACTCGTCCGCTGCTGAGGCGGCGAAGCGAGCTGCTGGGACACCTGTGTGCCGCACTCGCTGACCAGCCGCTGACGCCTGCGCCAGTTCCAGATTTCGACCCGTTCGCGGACCCTGAAGCCGAAACCGAGGGGCTGCAGCTGTTCGATGCCATCATGCTCGACTTCGCGCTTAGCGGGGAGCGCCCTCACGAGGACCTCATCACACTCGATGAGGCCGAGCGGATGAAGCAGAGGACGCGAAGACCCGGCTACAGGTCTACACCGGGCTCTCCGTCGCAGCCACCGTCGCCTTCACGGCGATGGCGGTCATCATCGGTGTGCTTGCTCATGCGTCCACGCGACTCTGGGGCGGCATCGGCGTCGTGCTGCTCTCGCTCGGCCTCGCCGGGTCGCTCGGCTTCCTGCGCAACCTGAAGCCGGACTGGGACCTCGTCGGGTTCTTCACAGGGTTGGTCCTCGACGGGGTGGTCGGCGCGCTCCTCATCGTGGAGGGGGCGACCGGGCACGGGCTCTTCGGCGACTCCGGCGCTGAGCGTGCCACATACGTCGCTATCCTGCTCGTGACGCTGCCGTTCCTCATCGGAGCGCTCGGTGCGCTCTGGCTGCGGAAAAAGTAGCGCCCGGGCCGTCAATCCCCAAAGGGCCGACGGTTGACCGGGCGCGTCCGTATCAAACCTTGTGCGTTCGTACCTGTACTTGTATTCATAGCATCTCTATGGGCGTGTGGGGCAACAAGTCGACATTTGTTGCAGATGTGCGAGGGCTGTGCGACCACGGTGGGCGCATCCCAGAAGACCTTCCCCGCACCGGGCGGGCGGGTCAAGCTCGCCTCCGTCCACTCGGTAAGGCTGCAGTCCGACATCACTCGAAGCGCAGTTCACGCCCCGCGCCGCGGCTCCTTCCCGGACGGTCACGGGCCCGCCGGCATCCACCGAACATAAAGGTTGCTCAACGGCGCCGATGGCGGCACGCAGAGCACGCATTTAGCGCAGATAGCGCGAGATTTGTTACGGACGGAGATAGAACACAATCCCTGCAAACGGAGGTCGTTGCACGCGCAGTGGCACATCGTCCGGGCGAAAGTGGAAGATCGCCTCCCATGACCAACCCGCAGCCTTGGACGTGGGACTGGACCGCCATCGCTGCGCTCGGCACCGTAACGGCGGCTCTGCTCAGCGTCGCGGCGATCATCATCGCCGCGAAGGCATCGGCAGCGTCGGCGCGTGCTGCGACGGCTGCTGAGCGCCAACTCGCGGCGGTGACCACACCCGTCGTCGTGGAGGTCCCGCGCGGCGGCTATTTGGCCCAGCATGAGCAGCTCCGGTTCCCGGATGGTCAAGAGAGATCATCGCCCATTGAGGGCGACGTCGTCCTCTCCGTGCCCGACGGTGGCGACGCTCTGTGTTCCCTGCCGGTCCAGAACGTAGGCAGCGGCCTCGCACGAATCACGCGTGCCTACCTGGACTTCGGCGAAAACGCCGTTGATTTCCTGCAGTGGCCCCATGACGGAGCAGACGACGAGAGCCGTGCTTCCTTCATGGTGGTCTCCCGCGCTCGACCGAGCCATATCTGGCTTCCCGCTGGCGGGCAAACGCGCCTCGCCGCAGCTGTGCCAGCGACGGACGAAGCAAAGTGGCGAGCAATGCAGACAGTAACGCTGCAACCGCAGAACTTTGCCGAGGTTCGGATGGTTTCTCGGACGCCTCGCTCGCGCGGTCGTTTACGACGCTGCTCCACCTTCGCGCTGCGACGCATGAGGTCAACAGTTGGCGGCTGTATTACCAGTGGACACGCGAGACGTAGTCGGTCGACTCACGAGGTGTGCGCGAGTCGCGTGAGCGCGATCGGAGCCGCGTTGTCGAACGCCTCCCGAAATCGGTTGCGCACCCGGACCTGATCGAACTGTCGGTAGAGCCTGCGCACCAGTTCGCCGCCGCCCCGATAGCCGAAGTGCTGCGCGATGTCGGCGGGGTCGAGCCCGAGTAGGTTCCACGCGTACCGCACGAAGTGGTCGCGGGTCGCCGTGTAGAGGTCGACGTAGCCGAGCCCGACGGCGCAGCGGACGCGGTTCCAAATGCAGGTTGTGCGACGACGGTGCGGAGTCGGTGCCGCGCAGCGCCAGCACCCGGTCACGGGCTCGCGGCGTCATCGCGACGCTGCGGATCACGCCGTGCTCGGGCAGCGTGAGCTTGCGCGCCTTGACGTTCCACTGGTGCTCCATCTGGATCGTTTCAGCTCCGGGCGTGAGGTCGAGATCGGCCCACAGCAGCGCGTCCGGCTCGCCCTGCCGGCGGCAGGACCGAGGTCGCCGCCTCACTCTCGCGCTTGTCTGAGCGCGTCCGACATGGCCCGTAGCGTCAGCGGAATCTTCGATCCGAGAACCACCCGTGTACTGCCGCCGCTCCTCTGGGTTGCCCAGGAGGACCTGGTATACGATCCGGACTCGCGAACGCTGCACCGGCCTAGCTGTCCCCTTGCGGGCCGATCGCAGTCCGCTCGTCCGGTGCCTACGGGGTCCGCGCTGGCGCTGGTCTGGGCGCCGCGCATGTGCGGCTGCGGCCCTGACGTCACAACCGCTCTCGGCCGCGACTGACGCCTTCATCGCCCGGAAGCTGGCATCCCGGCGATCGCGGCCACTGCCAGAGCTCGCCCACGTTCGGAGGGCCTTATGTCGCCGCTTGTTCGAGCGCGCTGTAGCGCTCCACGCTGACCAGCACGGCCCGCATCTGGTTGCGCTGGGTGAGCACGAGTTTGTCGATCGTGCCGGCGTCGAGCTCGGCGAGAAGTCGTGGCAGTTCGCGCATCGCCTCGCGGACGGTCGCCAGCTCGGCGTTGGTGACTTTGACTGGTGCGCTCTGTGCCATCGTGCCGCGGACCCTACGCTCCGTCCCGGACGGACCGGCGACCGGGCGGCGGCATTTCTGTCGCCAATCCGGCGACATTCCGTCCGGGACGCCTGGGAAACTCGGCTGGTGGCCTACAACCTCGAGACCGCCGCGCGCCTCCCGGTGCCCTTGTCCCTGCTTTCGGCCCACCGGCAAGCACGGTGCGCGACGATAGGTCTGGGGCCGATTGTCGGGGGCGGCTGATGAGTGATCGCCGGTTATGGCTGGAGGACGTGTGCCCGTCCTGCGGGGCGCGGCCCGGGCTGCGATGTCAGACCTGGCGGTACGACGGCAAGCCGACGCTCTTCTTGCACAGCGCTCGGGGATGGCGCCACCGTCCGTGTCCGGCGTGCAAGGCACAGCCGAGCGAGCTATGCCGGACACCAAGCGGCCGCCAGGCTACCCGCCCGCACACTGCCCGGTTTCCCCCGGGGCGGCGGGAGGTGTTTTCCGACGAGGGGGTGTGGGAGGAGTTGGAGCGGTGGAATGCCACGACCGCCTTCGTTCGTTTCTCGGGCGGAGGCGGTAGCCGGGGCAGCATCGGCGCGGTCACGCTCGAGGACGGCGAGAAGCGCGTGCTTGCTCGGTGGGGAGTGGGGGAGGGGGAGCTCCCGGAGGCGCTCGCCGCGCCGATTTGGGGCCGCTACGCGCTGTTTCGCGGCCACCCGCGGATCACAGGGCTCCTGGTCTGGGACGTGAAGGAGCGCTGCGTCCTCGTCGCCGGCGAGCGGGGCGGTGAAAAGTTCGACCAGGTGCTTGTCTCCAAGCTGGTCACCGGGACGCGGCAGGCGTCGCTACGCGAAACGGCTAAGCAGGCGGAGCAACAGCCATGCGCCTAGACCGGGTGGCGCCGGGCGACGTCATCAAGGCGTCCATCAAGGGGAGGACCGGTATCTGGGGGGAGGTGACCGAGATCAAGGACGGGGTGGTCTACTTCACGCCGCTCTGTCCGGCGACCGGCTGGCGACACGCCAGCGCGCGCGAGATCGTCGGCCACTGGCGCAAGGCCGGGCGGAGGGGCGCCGGTCCTGACGACGGCCCGGACATGCCCGATGTCGTATCCAAGGAGCAGCTCTCGCTGCCGGGAAGCCATACGTAACCTTCGTCTCGTGCCTCATCCAGAGCCGATGCTTAGCGTCTCTGCCGGCCGGTGGCCCGAGGGCGGACGGTGGGTGCTCCAACCGAAGTGGGACGGTTAGGTCGCTTCTCGGGGCGTGTCTCACTAGGGGCTGCTATCGCGGCGTGTCGTGACTACGACGGCTCGGCTTTGGGCCCCGGCGTGACGGCCTGAAGTGGGTCCCGTCGTGTCGGTTGTTGTTGGCATTGATGTCGCCTGATATCTCCGGTGAGGGGAAGACGCGGCTGTCGGCGCAAACGCCCGAGCGCGTAGCGCGAGGGGGTTTGTGGCGATAGCCGCGTGCCCGTCGCTGGCGGGGAGGGGGGTTCTGTCTGCCGTGCCCTCTACGGTTGCGCGTCCATCGCGTATGAACGTCCAGGTTCATCTCCAGGCTCGGGATCCCAGGCGTCAGTAGTCCATGGATTCCGTGGCGTAACGGGCGGTCCTGCGGCCGTTGGCTATCTGGAGCGCGCGACCCTTATCGCGGGATCTGGCGATGTACGAGGTTGATGCAGCGAGCCTGGCGGCTGTCTTAGGGATCGATGCGGAGGTAGCGGCGGACCGGCAGCGGCGGGCTGGCTTGCGCCAAGGGCTTCCTTTCTTCCTGGACGAGGCGGGCGCTCCGATCGAGTACGTCAACCGCTGGCTGCGCCAGCTTCCCGCGGCGGGCGGCCGTTCGCCGCGAACGTGGAAGGCCTACGCGGAGGACTGGCAGACATGGTGTGTGTTTCTTCGCCGTGACGGAGCCGACCCGTTGACGGCGACACGCGATCACGTCGCCTCGTTCTATGTCGAGCGACGCTTGGAAGCGGACGCGCCGGTGGCGCCGGCTACGTGGAACCGGTCCGTCGCCGCGCTGGACAATTTCTACGACTGGGCCATCGAGGAGGGTCTGGTCGAGCGCTCGCCGTTCAGCTACCGCTTCGTGATCGAGGGCGGCGCCGATCGCTCTCGCACGGGCGGGCGGCGCAACCAGGCACGCGAGCAGACCGGACGCGCACACGCTGCGGTGCAGTGGCTGGAGGGCGACTACACGCGGCTCTTCATCGAGGTGGGGCTCGAGGTCTGACGGCTGAGGGCGTTGAAGATGCGGTCTTTCGCGGGCGCAACCACGTTCGTAATGTCGCCTTCGCAGAGCTTCTCCTCGGGGCGGGGTTGCGGTCCAGCGAGGCCTCGCACCTACTCCTCTGGGAGCTTCCTGGCTCGCCTCGGGGCGAGGTTCCGTTCGTGACGATGGAGCTGCCCGCGGGGATCGCCAAGGGAGGCAAGCGACGAACCGTGTGGGTGCCGCCCGGTGTGCTGGCCCGGCTTGACAGCTACGTTCGGGCCGAGCGGGCGCTGATCGAGACCACGTGGCAGCCCAAGCGCCCTCTCGTTGTGGAGAGTCATGATCGCGATGGAGGGGTCGTCAACGGCAGACGGGTCCGGTGGGCGAACCTGGGGGTCGGAGACCGCGAGCGGCTTGTGCTGCGCGATGGCACATCGCCCTTGTTGTTCCTGCGCGACGCGGCTGCCGGTGCGGGTGGACCAATGACCGGCTGGAACGCCGTATTCGAGCGGGCGTCGAAGCGGTGCCGCGCTTTGGACCCGTACTTCCCGAAGGTCACGCCGCACGTCCTGCGCCACAGCTTCGCTATGGCGACGCTGCGGTTCTTGATTGACCAGGCGGCGCGACGCGTCGAGCGGATCGAGATGTGGGCGGGGCGAGAGGAGATCGCGGGCTACTGGCGTCTGCACGACCCGCTGCTCACCCTGCGGGACCTGCTCGGTCACGTCAGCGTGACCACGACGCAGATTTACCTCAAGCTCGCCGACCCAACTCGCTTCGTCGCCGCCGGCCTCGATGATGCGCTCACCGAGGCGGAGCAATGCGAGGCGCGGGAGGAGGAACTCGTCGCATGACTGGCGGCGTCACCGAAGTCCCGCTCGGCGTCGAGGTGACGCTGCCTGACGCGGGCGGCCGCTCCCGCCAGCTCATCCACGTCTACGAACCTCCTACGGCGTTCGCGCGCCAGTTCGCACGCGCGCACGCGTCGCTGACCGGTCCCGGGGGCGGAATCAAGACACTAGGCACCTCGGTGGCATACGCGCGTTCGATTCGGCGACTGTTGGCGTTCTTGAGCGACCGCGGCGGCTCGGATCCAGCGTCCGCGCTGTCGGTCGACGTCGTGGTCGAATTTCTGCAGAGTCCCGGCTACCGCCGCGCCGACGAGTATGTCCTGCGCACGCTGGTGCGCCGGATCGACGAGCTCGAGCCCGGAGCGGTGCCCGCGGCGCTGCTTGATCTCACAGCGGCGCCCGCGTTGACGCGGCATCGCCGGCGCGAGGGCACGGTGACCGCGCTCTCCGAGGGAGAGACGCGGCGTGTGATCGCCGCGTGCAAGCAGACGGCCGATGACTATGAGCAGCGCGCTCGAGGGACTGCGACTCTGGTCGCAGGGCTCGGCGCGGGCGAGTTGCCGCACTGGAAGGAGCGCGCCGCGTACGCCGGCGCGCTTGAGCGCCACGGGCCTTGCCCGACGGTGGCGCTTCACGAGATCTGCGGCTGGCCGCCGCCGGTGGACAACGTTGGGTACAGCCGCGAGCAGGTTAGGCGCGAGCTTTACCCGGAGGTAGCCGACCTGGTGCCGTTCTTCATCCTCTTTCTGCTCGGCACCGGGTTATCGCCGGAGGCTGGCCGCTGGCTGCGCGTTTCGGGCGTCGTGCGGATCGGCGCTGATCGGGTTCGGCTGACGTGGACGAAGCATCGTTCGGTTGGCCGTGAGAACGACGTGTTCAGCGACCAGGGCCGCTGGTCGCCCGGCGCGATCGTCGCCCGCGTGATCGACCTGACCGGCCGCAACAGAAGAGACGCGGCGCCCGATGCGGCCGACATGATCTTCCTGCGCGCCGTCACGGGCGGCCAGCCGGCTGACGCGCCCGCGCACTGGCGCCCAGCAGTCCGGTTGCTTATCGACCGCTGCGGTTTGGTCGACGACAACGGCGATCGGCTCGGCCTCGACTTGCGACGGCTGCGCAAGACCTACCTGCGCCGGCTGGAGCGCCGCACGCACGGGGCCGTTGGGCTGACCGCCGGCATCAACCACAGCGCGCAGGTGGCGGCGGATCACTATCTGACGCCGAATCATTGCGCTGAACGCGAAGGAATCGCGCGGCCACTACTATCTGGGATTGTTCTACTTGACGAAAAACGGCTGGGAAGCAACACCGCCGTCGCGCGCGGAGTTTCTGGCTGAGGTCGAGCAGAATCCCACCGACTTTTTCGGCAACTACTTCATGGGGTATATCACCTCGAACGAGAAGAACTATGCGGAGTCGGATCGTTATTTGAAAGCTGCAGCGGCCGCCCGCCCAGACTGGCCCGAGCCCTACCTTTATATGGGCCTAAACGCCTATGGTCGTGGCGACAATGCCGCCGCCGAGCAGTTTCTGCGCAAGTCCATCGAACTGACCGGAAAAGATGAAGGACGGAACAATTATCAGATTCGCCGCGCTTACTTCACCCTCGGTCGAATTCTGATCACCAAGGGAGACAAGGCGGAGGGAACCAAGTACGTCGAGCGATCGAAGGAGATCGAGACAAAGCTGTTGGTTGCCGGGCGTCAGCAGCAGGCGCTGGCGAACGGCGAGGCAGCCGGGAGCAGCGCTCCGGCAGATACCTCCGCGCCGATCACTCCGCTACCGCCAGTGACGAACGCGGCTGCGACCCTCGATGCCGACACTCTCGCGGCCGCCAAGCTGAGCGATGAGCAGAAGACCCAACTCGCCGCTGCCGAGAAAGAGTTGCGTGCGATACTCGGCAATGCCTACAACGATCTTGGAACGTCCCAAGCACGCCAGAAGCAGTATGCGCCGGCGCTCGCCGATTTCCAGGAGGCCGAGCGTTGGGATCCTGAGACGCCTAACCTGATGCGTAATATTGGACGCGCTGCGTTCCTGCAGAAGAATTATGCCGAGAGTGCTCGGGCGCTGAAAGTCTACGTCGCACAGAATCCGCAAGACCAGCGTGCACAAGGAATGCTGGCGCTTGCTCTTTATTCGATCAAGAACTATCCCGAAGCCGTAGCGGTTTTCGACCAGCTCGGCGATGCGCCCATGGCGGATCCTTTCATGGCCTATGCCTGGGCAACTTCGCTAGCGCGAACGAACAGCAAGCAACGCGCGGCAGACATTCTTGAAAAGCTGACAGCGAACCCGATTCCGCCGTCCATCCTCGTAGCGGCCGGCCAGCTTTATGCCGAAATTGGCGACGGTTCCAAGGCGCAAATCTGCTACCAGAAGGCCAAGGATGAAGACCCGTCGATCACTATTCCGAACTGAGCGCGCGCGCCAGTTTGGCGAAGGTCACCAGCTATACTGACAGCGTGAGTTTTCCCCGATCCCTGGTGGCTGCGTGGTTGATTTTTTGCCTAGTCGTGGTCTCTTCAGCGCAGGAAGGCCACGCGCCTTCCGTGGTGCCACCTAGCGCAAAAAGCCTCGCCTGTTCCGGACGCAAGATACCGCAACTCGAAGACATCGCTGAGAAGGCCGGTATTCGCTTTCGTCACACCAACGTTCCCGAAAAAAAGTTCATTGTCGAGTCCATGGGCGGCGGCGTTGTGCTCATCGACTACGACCGCGATGGCTGGCCCGACATTTATTTCACGAATAATCCCAGCGTAGATCAGGAACTAAAACACCAGCCTGCACCGGGTGCGCTCTATCACAACAACCACGACGGAACATTTACGGATGTGACTGCGAAGTCGGGAATCAATACAGCTTGCTTCGGCATGGGTGGCGCGGTTGGCGATTACAACAATGACGGATGGCCCGACCTCTACCTCACCTGCCTCGGAGGCAATGTCCTCTATCGCAATAACGGCGATGGAACATTCACCGACGTGACCGCGAAGGCGAAAGTGGCGGATGGGCGCTGGTCCACAGGTGCTGCATTCGCGGACTACGACGGGGATGGTTACGTCGATCTGATGGTGACCAACTATCTCGACTTCCACCTGAACGATCTTCCGGGTTTTGGGAAGACGCCAACCTGCAAATATCGCGGACTCGACGTGCAATGCGGGCCGCGCGGCATGCCAGGCGCAGGCGATGCGCTGTTTCACAACAACGGCGATGGGACCTTTACCGATGTAAGTAAGGCCGCGGGCGTCGATGATCCCAACGGTTACTACGGCCTTGGCGTAACGTGGTCCGACTTCAACGGAACCGGGCGGCCGGATATATTTGTGGCGAACGACGCCACTCCGAATTTCCTCTACAAAAACGAGGGAAACGGCAAATTCAGTGAGATAGGCATGGAATCCGGCACCGCTCTCACCGATGACGGCTCGATGCAAGGCACAATGGGTGTCGCCGTCGGCGACTACATGCACAGTGGCCGATTTTCTATCTTCATTACGAATTTCGCCGATCAATACGACACGCTTTATCGCAATGAAGGCGACGGGAATTTTCGCGACGTGACCTTTCCCGCAGGACTGGCGGTGGCATCGCTGCCCTGGGTGAAGTGGGGAACAGCCTTCTTCGATATCGATAACGACACCTGGCTCGACTTGATCGCTGTCAGCGGACATGTCTACCCGCAGGCAGACCAACTCACATCGGGCGCGAAATACACGGAACCTGCGATTCTCTCTATTAACCAGGGCGACGGCACTTTCTGCGATGCAAGCAAGCAGGCTGGGCCCGAGATTCAGCAGAAACGCGTCTTGCGCGGGCTTGCAGCCGGTGACCTGTTTAACGACGGCAATGTTGATCTTGTGATCGAAGACCTCGATGGTCAGCCGGAGATCCTGCGCAACCACGGGCAGGCCGGAAACCACTGGATTGGTTTCGAACTGCAAGGCACGAAGAGCAATCGCCTGGCAATTGGAGCCAAGGTGACAGTAATCGCCGGCAAAGTGACCCAGGTGGACGAAGTACGCAGCGGCGGAAGCTATCTATCGCAAAACGATCTTCGTTTGCATTTCGGACTGGGATCGGCTGCCGCCCTTGATTCAGTGGAGATCCGCTGGCCATCAGGCGCAATCGAAAAGATCCCCGGCAAAGGGTTGAAGGTGGACTCCAGCTATTCGATTCTGGAAGGCAAGGGAATCGTGTCGCATGACGCGATCCGCCCAACCAAGCTCGCCAGCCGCTGAACATCTCGCGAGAGTCTACTATTCCGGATACGGCGCGCCCGGCTTTACTATGCGAATCCAGTGATCGGTAAACGCCGTATGCGCTCCCGGCAATTCCACTTGCGGCATATGGCAGCTGACGCAATTCTTCTGCGCAACTTTACATGCGGCCCCCGGATGATCATGCGTGGGCTTGGCGCCCGGAGTGTTCACATGGCACGCGAGGCAGCTTCCATCGTAGGCAACGGAGTATTCCTCCAGCGGCACATGCGGATCGTGACACGATTGGCAGCGGAGACGCGCATCGCCGTTACCCCAGCATTTGCTTTTTTCCAGCCGGTACGGCTGAAAGCGCGCATTCGGCACTCCGATCTTGTTCCATCCGTTCGTAATCGCGTCGCCAAAACTGCGGTGGCATGATCCACAAAAGTCGAGGCCATCTTCGGGACTCAAGTGCGCAGGGTTCGTAATAAGCGACGCAGCTCCTTCAATGCCGGCCATCTCAGCCGCCACATGATTTCTGCCCGGACCATGGCAAGCTTCGCAGGTGATGCCCATCATGGCATGCTCCGGATCGAACTTGTTCGCCACTGTCGCTGCGGTTGTGTGACATCCAAGGCAGTCCTGCGCTTCTCGCGGTGACATTGCTCTTCCCGCGGCTACTTCGACGTTTGCAGGGATAGATCGCACGTGCCCCGGGGTGATATCGAGCTTGTCGATCTTCGTGTATAAGCTTAGATGGCTTTCATAGAATTTGCCTGAGTCGGAGTAGACGTACGTCTGTCCGAAATCGCCTCTTCCCAAAGCCCACTGCAGCGGATGCGTGACCTTCGCGGAGCCATTGGTCAGGTTGTAAGTTGATCCTTCCGCGGACGTCTGCAACGAATAGTTATAAGGGCCCAATTGAAACGCAAGCTCTGGATGGTTCCGCAGCTGTGGAGCTTTGTCTGCCGGCATTGCTGCGAGTCCCATACCCGTTTTCGCTTGTGTCGCAACCTTCTCGGCATGGCACTCGGCACATGCCGCGTTTCCTACGTACTCGCTTCTGGGCGCAGTGCCTTTACGCGGCCACCAGTCTGGCGAGGAAAAACGATCTTCGGTGGGGAGGGAGATCCATGTCGGTTGAGAACCTGCATCGAGGCCGGAGCATAAACTTGCGAGCGCTAGACATACCGGCAACGCAGCGCGCGTCACTCTCAGCAGCCAGACTGCTATCCCGGGGAAGACCATAGGTTAGTGGATTTGGTGGAAAACTCAGGCATGAGAATCCGGTTGGGTGGTCGAGATTTGCGCAAGATCCCGCGCAGATCCTTCGCCCCAATGAAGCTTACGTTCCCCACGCTTGGCAATTGCGTGAATTGTACCCGATTATTGACTGGCCTCGGTGCAAGTTTGTGCGGAAAAAAGGGGGATTCTAGCTCTGGCCGTACACCGGGATCGCCGCCCCATGAATCACCCGTGCATCGTCGCTGCACAGGAACAAAACCACGCGCGCAATCTCCTCCGGCTTTGGCCACTTCGTGAAATCGGCTTTGGGCATGGCCCGTCGATTCGGTTCCGTGTCGATGATGCTCGGAAGGATCGTATTCACGCGGATGCCGGTGCCTCGCACGTCTTCGGCTAAAGAGTCCATCATTGCGAGGGCAGCCGCTTTCGATGCCGCGTAGGCTGAAGCGCCAGCAGCATGAGTAACGGCCGCTTGCGACGAGACATTGACGATGGCTCCTTGGTTCTGCTTGAGCATCGACGGTATTACTACGCGGGCCAGCGTGTAGCCGGAGCGCAGGTTCAAGGCGAGCATCTTCTCAAACGTTTGCGGATCGAGTTCCCAAAGCTTGATTCCGCCGGCGTACCCGCCAACGGCGTTTACCAGCGCATCGATCTGCCCGCCACTGGCAAGAATGCCATCGACAAAGCGCCTGGTGGCAACTTCATCGGTTACATCGACAGCCTCTCCCGAGGAGCGCAGACGCATTCAGGCCGGCAGCGGTCTTCAAGGCGTCGAATTCCGCTCGATCCCGGTAAGTGACCGCAACGCGCGCGCCTTCCTGCAGAAAGGCCAGGCTGACTGCTCGCCCCAGCCCGCCTGTTCCGCCAGTCACCACGATTAACTTGCCTGAAAATCTCACCACATCTCCTTCAGGTTTAGAAGAGACTCAACCGTCCAAAGTACAGCATATCTTTATTCAATCCCCCAGAGCGTCAGTCGGCGGCATCGCGATGGTTGGGCTCACGCTTCTTGGCGACTCTGCTTGAATCATTGTCCAGTATCGAGCGCAATCTCCGGCCAAGCTCTGGAAACTCGAAAGGCTTATTTAAGATCGCTGCGGGATCTCCGGTCACGTCCTGATCCGTATACCCAGACATGAAAATCGCCTTTACTTCGGGACGGTGCGAGCGGATCGCTCTGACTGCAGAGTCTCCGCGCATTCCGGGCATCAGAAGATCAGTGAGCACCAGGTGAATAGGGCCTGCGTACTCCATCGACCGTCGGATCGCCTCTGCGCCGTCGACGGCTTCGATTACACGGTATCCGAGCGCTTCCAGGTATGCTCGCGTCATGGCGCGTATTCCGGACTCGTCTTCAGCGAGCAGTATGGTTTCGGTACCGCCGCCGGGAGCTGAAGCGGATGTTTGGACCTGCGCTGCCGGAGCAGCTTTAGTTTTCGGCAAGAAGACGCGAAAAGTTGCTCCACGATTGGGCTCACTCTGCACGTCGATCCGTCCTCCAGCGCGCTCCGCAATTCCCAGCACGGTCGATAGCCCCAGGCCAGTTCCTCTTCCGAGCTGCTTGGTGGTAAAGAATGGCTCGAAGATTCTCGCCTTCACTTCGGGTGTCATGCCATGACCCGTATCGCGCACTTCGAGGATCGCAAATTCCTTGGTGATCTCATTTCCCTTATCATCGCGCGAGGACAATGCTCGATTTGTTGTCGCAATCGAGAGTTGGCCGCCCTCAGGCATCGCGTCCTGTGCGTTGACGGCGAGGTTCATGATCATCATCTCGATTTGCGATACATCGGCATAGATCGGTTGGGGATTGGGTGCCGCTGATACTTCCAGCTGAATTTGATCGGAGAGCAGACGACGCAGCAGGGGCTCCAGGTTCAACAGGATCAGGTTCAGGTCGGCGGTAGTCGCCGCGTCTGGCTGCTTGCGGCTGAATGCGAGAAGCTGTTTGGTCAAAGAAGCGGCTCGCCTCGTCGTCGCCAATATCTGTTCGCAGGCACTGTAGCCTTCCGCGAGGGCAGGATTTTCCATCAGTTGCGTGACATAACCAGAGATCAGCATTAGCAGATTGTTGAAATCGTGAGCGACACCTCCGGCCAGCCTGCCAACCGCCTCCATCTTCTGCGACTGACGCAACTCCAGCTCCAGATTTCTCGCGCGCGTGACATCGCGAAAGCTCCAGACACGTCCCATAATCTTGTCGTTAATGCGCTGTGGTTGTGAGTACCGCTCAAAGATGCGGCCGTCCTTGAAATACAGAACATCGAAACTTGTCGCGGCGGGATCTGTGTACAACGATCGTACTTTTTCGAGGAAATCACTGGGACTCTGAAGTTGATCGATCACTCTCTCCAAAACGTCCTGGTCTTCTTTGCCAATCGACGAATCGCAACCCAGATGCCACATTTCGATGAATTTCTTGTTGCAGCTGGTGACCTTCCCCTCGTTCGATACAACCAGAATTCCGTCGGCAGTCGAGTCTAGAGTCGCGTTCAGGAGCGACACGGTGTGTTGCAACCGGTTCTCAGCCTGGAGTCGTGCCTGGTTCTCGATGCGTAGAGCGGCGTTGATCTTGGCCAGTTCGGTGGTTCGCTTTGCGGTTTCTGCTTCGACATCCGCGTTAGAGCGCAGAATCGCGGATTCGATTTCCTTGCGAAAACGAAGGTCCCGCGCTGTGAAGACTACGGCTCGAGTTTCTGGGTCTTGCAAACGATTGTTTGCGACGATCTCGAATGGAATCCATTGACCGGAGGAATCGCGAAGCCTAAGGACTGAGGGAACGCGTTCTCCTTCGTGCTGGACCGTGTCGGTGTACTCGAGAGCGGCACGGGACGCATCATCAGGATGAACGTATTCAAAGATGTTATGCCCGGCGAGTTCATCGTTCCGATGGCCCAGCACTTTTCCCACATACGGACTCGCATAGAGAATGCTGCCTTCGCCATTCAGCAGCGCAAGAATTTCCGGAGCGTTCTTGACGATGGAGCGATACCAGTTGTAGAGTTCGCGCGCAATACCGCTGTTGTCGCGGGTTTGACTGGATCGTTGCTTTCTAAAAGGAGCCATACGGCACCTGCCCGTTGGCTGCGATGCATTTCCGAAGAGCCAACCGTCGGGTGAGCTGCTGATCGGCCCACCTCACATAACTCCGCGCATACTTGGATGCGCACGCGCAAATTGTGAAGACAACAGAGCCGCACAGACGGGACAAAGTCGTTCTCGGACGCTCGAATCAGGCGCGACAGCAGCATCTTCGAAAGTCGAAGACTATGAACCTGTCAGATTTGACAGTTTCAGCCATATTCGCTCTGCCTACAATTTGTGAGCGGTTGGGTAAGGATTCGAGTCGGCTGCCTGGATTCGACCGCCATTTTTTTTGACGTTCCCTCCGTTGAGCGAATGCCCGCTGCCTGAAGATCTGAAGTTCCCGGAGAATATCGAAATGCCTGTAAAGATGTCTGGCGTACTTGCCATACTGTTGCTCGCCATCTTTTTCGCTTGCAGTAACCCGCGGCGAGAGAGCGCACGTGAGCAAACCAAATTATCGCCGCAAGACGCTCGCCAGATCGCCAAAGAGGCGTATATCTACGGTTTCCCCATGGTTACGAACTACAGGACCCTGTACAAGCAGGCGATCGACAAGGGAAATCCGGACTATCAAGCACCATTCAATGTTCTGGCGAACTCTAAGGGAGTCGCCACACCAGAAGACAAATTCGTTGTAACTCCCAACTCCGATACGCCCTATTCGTATCTCTGGATGGATCTTCGCGCAGAACCGATTGTCGTGACCATGCCGAAGATCGAGAAGAATCGCTATTACACCGGCCAACTCATCGACCTATACACCTTCAATTTTGCTTATCTTGGCACACGCAGCTTTGGCAACGACGGCGGCGACTTCATGATTGCAGGTCCGAACTGGAAAGGTGAGACCCCCAAAGGAATTAAGGCCGCCTTCAAGGCTGAGACTGAGTTCGCGTATCTCCTCATTCGTACGCAGCTTTTCAATCCCGCCGATCTACCGAACGTGAAGAAGATCCAGGCTGGTTACAAGGCGCAGACGCTCAGCCATTATCTGCGTCAACCGGCACCGCCCGCGGCACCCGCCGTTGACTGGCCGAAGCCTGCCGACGACATGCTTACGACACCTGCACTGTTTCCTTATGTAAATTTCCTGCTTCAGTTTTGCCCGACCCATCCGTCGGAGAACGATTTGATGGCCCGGTTCGCCAATCTTGATATTGGCGCTGGCAAGACTTTCGATTTCGAAAAGCTTCCTCCCGACATGCAGAAAGCCATTGACGACGGCATTGCCGACGCTGGGAACGACATGAATACGCTGATGAAGCGCGTTAATGCGGATGAAGTATCCAGCTCTGACTTCTTTGGGACGCGCGAATTCCTCAAGAACAACTATCTCTACCGATTCGGTGGGGCGAAACTCGGCCTCTACGGCAACTCAGGAGAAGAGGCAATTTATCTTGGTTACTTCGTGGACGCGAACCATCAGCCGTTGGACGCCTCGAAGACCAATTACGCACTCACGTTTCCCAAAGGCCAACTACCGCCGGCGCATGCATTCTGGTCGATGACCATGTATGACGGCAAATCTCAGTTCCTGGTGGCAAATCCGTTAAAGCGCTACCTGCTCAACTCCACAATGCTGAAGTCGTTCAAGTACGCACCGGATGGCTCCCTGACGTTTTATCTACAGAAGAACTCCCCGGGTACGGCGAAGGGATCGAATTGGCTGCCTGCACCCAATGGTCCCTTCTATGCGGTGCTGAGGATTTATATGCCCGCGCCCGAAGTCGTGAATGGCACGTGGACGAAACCGCCGTTGGAGCCTGAGCACTAGGTGGATCGCGTATCGGGTCGGCTGCGGGCCCGCCTCAGCGTGGTACCGGAGGGAAGATGACTTTCCAGTCACGCTTCATATCCACCACGATCCATCCTTTAGCGTTCGCTTCGTCGAGGGCCTTGTCGAGTTTTCCCACCTTTGACTGGCGATCATAAGCGTACTCACGGTCCGCGTCCGTGTGGTGTATCAGCATGAGTAGAGTCTTACCTGGGCTTGCGGCTGTCCACTCCAGCATTTGTTGATCACCGTCGGAGTTTCCAATGGCAGCGATAGGCCGGCGTCCGATGAAAAGGTTTATGGCTTCTGGTTTACCCGGCCCATCGTCGACGAAGAGAATCTCCGGCAAGCGCATCAGTTCGGGTTTGTCGCCGAGTATCTGATAGCGCGTTTTTGCGGCGCTTCCAATCACCTCTTCCGGAGGAACACCATAAACCTTGGGCGCCCACGGTCGCATAAACTCGACACCACCTCCGGAAACGATGTAGATCCTGAATCCATTGGCTCGCAGATACGACATCACCTCCAGCATCGGCTGGTAAACGCACTCGGTGTAAAGGCGATTGAAACGTGGATGACGTGCTTTGGCAATCCAGTCGCTGACAATCTTCTCGAACTGTTCATTCGTCATCCTAGCGTGACTGGCCGCAATCACTTTCAGCAAGCCTCCTTGTCCCGTTGCCAGGAAGGCCTGGGTATTTCCTTCGAGCACCGCCTTGAAAGGCTGTTGAGTCTTCCATTCCGGGTGCTTCGGGGCCAGCGTCTTAATCCGATCCAGTGCAAAAACCAGTTGCGTGTACAACGGCTGCTCAACCCAGAGAGTGCCGTCATTATCGATAGTGACAATTCGCTCCTCGGGAGCCACGAAATCTGTGCCCGGGTTGGTGGTGCGCTGTACAAACGCGAGAATCGATTTCTTCGTGTTGTTGTCGTTCCACGAGGGCAAGGGATCCGTCGATTGAGCTAGCGCCAGTTGGGAGAAGACAATCGCGAGCAACAACCCAAGCAGCTGCATTTGCCTCACGATTGTTCTTCGTAGCATCCAGTTTGGGATTGGTGCGGTCATCTGCTCCTCTTAGAACACAGCTTCGCGTTAAAACACAACTTCGCGGCTGATGCGAAAATGCACTTCAACTCACTGGCCACTTTGGGCCGCAATCTTCTTTTGCAGTTCCTCTTTTAACTGCTCCATGTTGAAGCTTGCGCCTCTCTGCATTGGCGGAAAATCGAGGAAGGTCTGCGCATACTGACCAACAATCTGCTGTACCAGTACGAAGCGCCAGAACTCGTAGGCAAACCACGAATACTGGTTCATCGACTGGCTTGGTAGACTCGTGCGCTCCAACGGGTCAAGGCGCAGATTGACCAGGATCGGCCAATCGACTTTGACGGTGTTGCCAGTCCAGCCCCCTGGTTGGTCGATGAAGCGATATTTGAAGTCGTTGACCCGCACCGCGCCGAGCGTGCTTTCAGCAAAGTAGAAAATCTCGTGGCGATTTGATGCCCCCTTGCCGGTGATCAGGTCCATCTGGTTGTAGCCATCAAGATGAACTTTGTAAGTCCGGTCGCCTAGCTGCTTGCCTTTCTTCAACTCGTCGGCGATGTTCGGATCTCCAGCCGCCGCGACGAAAGTCGGGAACCAGTCAAGGCCAGAGATAATGCTGTTGTCCACTTTTCCCGCCGGCACGTGTCCAGGCCATCGAATGATGCAGGGCACGCGGAATCCGCCCTCTAGGACAGTGCCTTTGCCGCCGGCGAATGGCGTCTGACCACCGTCGGGCCAAGTGAAATTCTCAGTTCCGTTGTCAGTGCTGAATACCACGATGGTGTTGTCGTCGAGGCCGGAGTCTTTGAGCTTCTGCATCACCGACCCGACGATGTCGTCAAGCTGGGCCATCCCGGCTTCTTCGATCGACCAGCCATTTTCAGGCGTCCGCATGTTCTGATATTTCTCGGAGAGATGCGTGACCACGTGCATCCGCGTCGGGTTCAGCCAGATGAAGAATGGTTTTCCATCCGCTTTTGATTTGTCGATGAACTGGAGGGTATGGTCGAGGATCACGTCGTCGACCGTTTCCATGTTGTACTTGATGCCGGGCATAGGGTGAGGTGGAAGTGGCCCTTCATCTTCGATCTTCTGCTTGCCCACCTTGCCCCAGCGCGGATCGACCGTAGGGTCATCCACAGTTGTAGCCGTGGTGTGGAGTAAGTTCCGCGGACCCACTTTGTCTTTCAGACTTGGCGGATAGTTCGGATGGAAGGGATCCTCCATTGCGTCCAAGTGATACAGATAGCCCCAGAATTCGTCGAAGCCGTGCACCGTTGGCAGGTACTCATTGCGATCGCCTAAGTGGTTCTTGCCGAATTGTCCAGTCTCGTAGCCCTGAGCTTTCAATGCGGCGGCGATGGTTGGTGCTTCATCCGGTATGCCGAGCTTAGCTCCCGCCTGGCCGACGGTGGTCATGCCGGTGCGGATCGGCAGCTCACCTGTAATGAAGTTTGCGCGCCCCGCTGTACAGCTCGCTTCGGCGTAGTAGTCGGTGAAGCGCATGCCTTCGGCGGCAAGCTTGTCGAGATTCGGCGTGCGGCCTGCCATTATTCCCTGGTTATAGACGCCGATGTTGAACCAGCCAATGTCGTCTCCCATGATGAAGATGATGTTTGGTTTGCTGGCTTGTGCCAGAGCTGTAGACGAACACCAGATAAGTCCCAACACCGCCAGGATCCCCTGTCTCAAAATCCTCTGTTTTGGCATCGCAATATCCTTCCTGCTCAGAGATGTTGAAACTGCGCAACGGCTATCGTCTTGATTGTTCGGATCGGGACGAGAGCGTTGGCGAGGCTTTCAAAACCTATCAATGTTCGGAACTGTCAGATGTAACAGACGGATACTTTTGTATCGCATTGTGAGTTGTTGGATTCCTCGCTGTGTTTGGGCTAAGAGAGTTTGGCCCTGTTAGTTCTGACAGTTATGAAGCCCGCGACGCGGGAGATTGAATGTGTTGTGGCCGAAGCAAGCCGAAATCTACGAGGCTTAGAACTCTGTTGCGTGACGTGTCAGCAGAGCGCGCCACTATGAGCATTTGCCCGCCGCTTTTCGCCAGGTAAACACAGACGGAGAACCGAGCCATGTACAGCATCCTCGCTTATCGTCCGATAGCACGACTCGGGTTAGCGCTCATCTTTCTTGGGATCGTCTGTGTGCCGGCAGAGGGAAAACGTGCCGATGTTGTGATTATGAAAAATGGTGATCGACTAACCGGGGAAGTAAAGAAACTGGAGAATGGCGTGCTCTATCTCGATACAGACTATGTCTCCGGGTCGATTGGACTCGACTATCTGCAGGTAGCCAAAATCGAAAGCACCGGAAGCTATCAGGTTGTGCTCAATAACGGCGAACGTATTTCCGGAACTATCCGGAAAGAACCCGAAAACGAGAACTCGAATAAAGGGTTCAAGGTCGCTGGCCCGGAGCGCGAGGTGCACGTTTCGTCGGGCGATGTCGTGAACATCGAATCGCAGAAACGCAGCTTCTGGCGTCAACTCAAAGGCGCCATAGATTTCGGCTACAACTTTACCAGCGGAAATAGTCAGACGGCATTCAGCTCTGATGGAAATGCAACGTACAGGGCCACGAAATGGGCGGCAGGTGCCTCGTTCAATACATCGTTCAGCGGGCAATCGGGCGGGTCATCGGCAAATTTATGGGAGATCCAGGGGACCGGCGAGCGCTTCCTGAATCGCAATTCTTTCCTGCTTGCTCTTGGTGACCTGTTGCACAGCTCGCAGCAGGATCTGAGTCTTCGCACTACGCTGGGTGGCGGCTACGGCCGTTACTGGGTGCGAACTAACCACAACTCTCTTCGCTGGATCACTGGCCTCGTATACACGCACGAGACCTTCGAGTCAGGGACCGCTGCGCCCTCACAGGCAAATATCGAAGGTCTGCTTGGTGCTCAATACCAGTTATTCCAATTTGATCGCTACAGCGTACAGTCGCAACTCCTCGTATTCCCGGGCCTGTCGGACGCCGGGCGCATTCGTTCATCCACGCAGAATACGTTGAGCATAAAGCTCACCAACAACTTCCACTATGACCTCTCATTCTGGGACAACTTCGACAGCAGGCCGCTCTTAAATTCAAAGAAAAATGAATTGGGCATCAGCAGCAGCCTTGGTTGGAGCTTTTGAGCTAGTCTCCGCTATGGTCGATCTTGCGTCAGGTACGCAGACAGCGACTCTCCTCTGATCGAAATGGACGATCGTGCCGGGAAAACTCAAGGCGAGCTGAACAGATCGAATCAGAGTGAGGCCGGCAAAATGACCCAGCGGGATGTCTGCATTCCAGTTATTGAGGCATTCTGAAGTAATCTGCGGGGCACGAGGCAGGTACGGGTAACATAGAAGTGGGGACGGGATTCGAGAAAAGCTGCTGGCCAGGATCTCTGTTCATCTCTGGTCGCGATAGTCAGAACAAAAACCGTGTGTTTGTTGACTTCAGCACAGAGTGGACTACTATTTCCAAATTGCTGGGGTTAATCCGAACCCAGGGGCAAGATTGCGTATGGATTATCTTCACGACTTGCATGGAGCTATATTGGCTCCGCTGTTTGCCGTCTCAATCTCGGCAACAGGGCGAACTCTTTTGACCGGCTCGGCTGCCGCCAGACCCTCGCATCTCTACATAACCGGGGCAATTTTTTTCCTGGCGATCGAAACCGCGCTGATCGCAGTGCTGATTGCTGCGCGAAAACGAGCGACGCGAACCCGTACTTTATTGGACCGGCGATTCGCGATCGAAGCCGCCATCTCCCGATGCTCCGCAAGGCTATCTGCTTGCCCAGCCGCGCGAGTCGACTCCGAAATCGAAGAAGGACTGCGCGCTATCGTCGAGTCAGAAGAGATTGATATGGCGTCGTGGTTTGTATTCGACGCCAGTTCCGCTGCGCATGTCTATTCCGCTCACGTCGACATGGGCCTCCCATCCACGTTTTACACCGGCCCTGAACTTCCCTGGGTGACACAGACTCTGCTACAAGATGAACCGGTAGTGCTCGGTAGCCTCGATCAACTTCCGTCAGAGGCTCAGGTCGAGAGAAGTTATCTCGCAAATAGATCGATTAAGGCCGCCGCCTTTATTCCCTGTGGCTCGGGGATGGGACTTCAGGGCGTATTAACGCTTGTCCGCCTATCGGATGAGGTCTCGTGGCCCAACGTTTTGGTCGAGCGCCTTTCCGTGCTCGGAAACATCTTCGCCGGCGCGCTCATGCGGAAACGAGCTCAGCAGGCCGAGGAAGAGAGTGAACAGAGGTTCCGGTATTTATTCGAAGAGGCGCCCATCGGAATCGCGATCGAGAATGAGGATGGCAAGATTCTCTTCGCCAATCCTGCTCTCTGTTCGATTCTTGGATATGAGATAAATGAGATCGTCGGAATGAATTGCTGCGAATTCTCCGACGCAGAGGCAGAAGGGAACGATTGGCAGCAATTTCAGGAGTTGCGAGCGGGCCTTGCCGATACCTACCGGACGGAGAAGCTCTATACAAGAAAAGATGGAAGCCGTATCTGGGGGCGTGTGAACGTCACCATGCTGAGAAGCTCAGATGGGCGGCAGCCCGTTGTAGTAGCGACGGTAGAGGACATCAGTGCGGCAAAAAAGGCGACTGCCGAATTGAACGAGCTGAATACCGAGCTCCGGCAACTGACCACCCGGCTCATTCAGAGTCAGGAGGTGGAGCGGCAAAGGATCGCGCGCGAACTCCACGACGACATCAGCCAGCGTCTTGCGCTCCTCATGATGGATATCGACGCGTGGCAAGGCGAAATTCCGTTCCAGCGAACTTCTGACCATTCCACGCTGCAACGCGTGATGGCACAGCTCGACGAACTTTCCACCGACGTTCACAACCTCTCGCATCGATTGCATTCCACCAAGTTGCAGCATCTCGGGCTCCAGGCTGCTTTGCAGGAGCTCTGCCAGCAATTCTCCTCGCGGCACAGCATTCCGATCGAATTGAATGCCCAGAGTGTTCCGCGAGATCTCCCTGAAATGGTGTCACTCTGTTTCTACCGGATTGCCCAGGAAGCGCTAAAGAATGCGGTGAAACATAGCGGTTCGCCGCGCATCGATGTCAGAATCGTCAGCGGAGAGCAAATCCTTTGTATGCACGTCAGGGATTTTGGAACAGGTTTCGATCTAAATGCGCCCAGCTCAGGCCTCGGACTCATGACCATGCAAGAGCGACTTAGAATGGTTGGCGGCACATTCCGCATCGATTCAGTTCCGCACAGCGGGACTGAGGTCATCGCGGAAGTACCGATCGAGCGCTCCTCCATGGCCGCGAAAGTAGCTTAACCGGCAGTCCTGCTTTTCTACTTCCAGTGCACTGTCAATCTTGACAGTGGTAGACTTTGTGAAGCCGCACAACCATGTCAGTTGTGCTCGTGCGCATGCCCGAGCGTGTACACTCATGCGCCATAAGAAGAAATCTCGTCACTGGGCTCAACGCCAACATTCACCTGTAAGCAGATGGCTTGTGTTGTTGGCAGTCGCAATTCTCGGCTGTGCCATCGTCTGGGGAATATTCAGCTCCCGTCGAATCTCAGTTGCGCGCGCGAATCCCACGCCGTCTCCAACCCTGTTTGCGCCCACGGTTGTGAACTCTACGCGCAGCCCTCAGATCTCCCCTGCGGGAATGTCCTGGGTTCCCGGGGGCGAATTCTCCATGGGTGCGAACGACCCGCCCGACATGGACGAAGTGGGAATGAAAGCTACGATCGATGCGCGTCCCATCCACCGTGTTTATGTCGATGGATTCTTCATGGACAAGACCGACGTCACCAATGCCGAATTTGCGAAATTCGTGAAGGAGACCGGTTACATCACAGTCGCGGAACGCAAGCCGAACGCAGCGGACTTCCCAGGAGCGCCACCAGAGAACCTGGTTGCAGGGTCAGTGGTGTTTTCTCCGCCCGATCATGATGTATCGCTAAACGACCATCTTCAGTGGTGGGGTTATATTCCCGGAGCAGATTGGCGACACCCGCTTGGTCCTGGCAGCGATATCAAAGGGAAAGACAACTACCCGGTTGTGCAGGTCGCTTACGAGGATGCCGAGGCATATGCGAAGTGGGCCCACAAGCGCTTGCCTACCGAAGCGGAGTGGGAGTTCGCCGCCCGAGGCGGCTTGGCCGGCAAGCCTTTCGTGTGGGGAGACGAATTTCGTCCGAACGGAAAATGGATGGCGAACACCCATCAGGGACACTTTCCCACCAAGGACACGGGTGCCGACGGATATATCGGGATCGCTCCCGTCGCGCGATATCCTGCGAATAATTACGGGCTTTATGACATGGCGGGGAATGTCTGGCAATGGACGAGTGACTGGTATCGTCCCGACTACTACCAGCAATTAGCAGCATTGGGCGGCGTTGCGCGCAATCCCAAAGGCCCCGAATCGCCCTACGATCCGACCGAACCGAGTGAACGCAAGAAGGTTCATCGCGGAGGCTCGTTCCTCTGCACCGATCAGTATTGTTCGCGCTATATCGTGGGCACGCGCGGCAAAGGCGAGATCAGCACCGGCACGAATCACCTGGGCTTTCGCTGCGTAAAGGATCAGTAGTATTTCAGTGTGCTGGCGCCGGCGCATGTCACGGCGCGCTGATGATGTGTTCTTTAATGGCAAGTTTCACGAGGTCGGAATTGGTCTTGAGGCCAAATTCCTCCATGATCCGGTATTTGTGAAACGCCACTGTGCGCGTCGCAACATTGAGAATTGCGGCGACCTCTTTCATGGTTCGTCCTTCCGCCAGTAACTGCAATATCTCCCGCTGGCGAGGCGTAAGGTGACGCGACCGGTCCGGGCGCGGATCACGCACAAATTCTTCCAGAAGTCGCTGGGCTACTCTTGGCGTTACGTATGAGTTTCCCTTCAGGATCTCGCGGATCGCTTTGATCAATTCTGCGCCGGCAGACTTCTTCAGCAGAAAGCCGGATGCCCAATGCTTCATTGCGTGGGCGGCCAATTCATAGTCCTCACTCATGGTGACGACCAGCAGCTTTATCTGGGGCAGCAGTTTCTTCAGTTCCTGCCCGGCGTCTGCTCCATTGAGCAGAGGCATGCCCAGATCAATGATCGCGATATCCGGTTTCGATTCATAAGCCGTCCGCAGGAGCGCACGTCCATCCGAAACCGTTGCGACAACCTCGAACTCAGGCTCCAGCAGCTTTTTGAATGCATCGACAATTAAAGTGTGATCGTCAGCCACTAGTATTCTTGCCCTTGCCATGGCTGACCTCCCCTAAACAAGATTGAGCCTATCTCAGTGTAGACTCTGCCCGTGCCATTTTTTCAATGGCAAAATGTACTAACCGTATCGAATTCAGAAACTTATAGCTGACTGTACAGGACTACCCCGGAATCTTGTAGTCGCTCCTCCCCAACAACCCAACTGTCAGAACTGACAGTTTCGGGCAGGAGCACTCGAGTATAACTTTTTGCCCTAGAAGAGCATTGGAATTAGTTGGGACCGTCGGCCGAATCGGGTCATGCATAGTTGCTGACAGGCCGCTGGCTGCTCTGCGATGAATCAGAATACCGGGACCGAGATGGCCTCGAGCAAGCGGGCACCGCAGGGTTCGAAAGAATAGCCATGCGATGAGCGGTTCCTGAAGTGACAGTTCCTAAAGGCTCAGTCAACAGTCTGGGCCTATTGCCAGTAGCGTTGGGTCGCGAGAGGAATGAGTATTCGGTTATGGGACAGCTTTCGGCATCCCCGAAGTATTTACAAAAGAAAGAGGCACGCCGTCGCATAGTGCTCGCGGATGACCATCCGGATATGCTGCGGAGAGTCTCGGGGATGCTGTCGC
Organism: Terriglobia bacterium; assembly: GCA_963724985.1. Classification (GTDB taxonomy): domain Bacteria; phylum Acidobacteriota; class Terriglobia; order Terriglobales; family Acidobacteriaceae; genus JAJPJE01. The sequence goes on from CAVRWV010000014.1 coordinate 28,005, forward strand.
CACTGTTTGAGATTGTTGCGGCCGTGAGCGATGGACGAAGCGCGGTGGAGGCGGCCAGCACGCTGAATCCCGACCTTCTGCTGCTCGACATCGCGATGCCGAGGCTTGATGGCATGCATGCGGCACTCGAATTACGGCAGGCCGGCTGTTGCACAAGAATCATTTTTCTCAGTATGCACCAGGAAGCGGATTACGTTGCGGCAGCGCTAGAGACGGGCGCCTGCGGTTACGTATTCAAAAGCAGGCTGCGAGCCGACTTGCTCGTGGCCATCGAACGCGTTTTAGCTGGCAGTGTGTTTATCTCAACCCATTCTGGCGGCCACATCATCTAGGAGGCTGGAATTTCCAGCAGCAGTTAACTTAGGAGGACGCATTCGTGTCGAGCGCGATTGTCTCTGTGGGCTTTACGTGTCCTTTATGCGGTGCGCGTGTCCCCGTGCTTCGCTCCTGCGATCCTGCACCCAAATCGGCGGACGTGATTCGTGTGGAATGCCGATGCGGGTTCATACGATTCATCACCGTGCTTGAAATTCAAACACTCGAGGTTTGGCGCGAGCAGGCCGCTTAATTTGGTGACGGCTCTGTCTCGAACATTCCTCCTGTTACTTACGCGCTGAATTCGGTAGTTTTGTGCCTCCCAGAGTAACTCCGAATCATCAACTGAAATATGGCCGCTAGCGCGGCTCCTCGATCTCATTGCGGGATTCGAACCAAGCCATGCTGTTCGCTACTCTGGAGATCGTTGGGTAACATGACTGCCCATGAAAGGAGGACCAGTGGCTCGACTCCTGTCGGTAAATGTCGGGCGTCCTCGCGAAGTTACGTGGAACGGAAAAGCCGTCCGAACCGCGGTCTGGAAACTGCCGGTTCAGGGACGGCGAATGGTCCGCAAACTCAATATCGACGGCGATGAGCAGGCAGATCTGGCCGGTCACGGCGGAGAGCAGCGGGCGGTTTTCGTCTACCAGATGGATTCTTACCGCTATTGGGAACAACAACTTGGCCGTACCGACTTCACCTTTGGACAGTTCGGAGAAAACTTCACTGTCGAAGGTCTTCTCGACAATGAAGTCTGCATTGGCGACCGCTACCGCATCGGTAGCGCCGAGTTTGAGGTGACGCAGCCTCGCGTTACCTGCTATCGGGTAGGCATTCGCATGAACGAGCCTCGCATGCCGGCCCTTCTCGTGGCGCATCATCGGCCCGGATTCTATTTCCGCGTCTTGCAGGAGGGGGAAGTCGGAGCCGGCGACGAGATTGAGAAAGTCGGCGATGGCCCGGAATGCGTGACCGTCGCAGACGTCGATGCGCTCCTCTACTTGTCCGGTCATCATTCTCGCGTGGACCTCGAGCGTGCGCTTCGAATCCCGGCACTCAGTAAAGGCTGGCGGGCATCCTTCGAGGCAATGCTTCAGCAGGAATCAAGCACAGGAGCACCTGAAGGGAACTCGGGCCTCGCAGAGCAGGAGCCACCGCCCGCATGGCCCGGTTTCAGGCCGATGAAGGTCTCTCGTATTGACCGTGAGAGCGACACGATTTCCTCTTTCGTGCTTGAGCCCACCGACGGACAGCCGCTGGTCGCCGCTCTGCCCGGACAATTCATTGTCTTGCGATTGCCAGTGAATCCGGCGGGCCGGCCCATACTTCGTAGCTATTCTTTGTCTGATCTGCCGGGAGCCGATTACTTCAGGATCAGTGTGAAGCGTGAAGAGAATGGCATCGGAAGCGCATTCATGCACAGCCATGTGCATGTAGGGGATGTGCTGGACGTGAGTGCGCCGCACGGCAGCTTCACCCTGCGGGCTGGTAATGACCCAGTTGTTCTGCTCAGCGCCGGCGTTGGTGCGACACCGGTGCTGGCAATGCTCCATGCGCTTGTCGCGGAGAACTCGCAGCGGCAAGTCTGGTGGCTTTATGGGGCACGCAATCGCAAGGATCATCCCTTTGCAAAAGAATCGCTGGCTCTCTTGCAAAAACTGGCGCTTGGCCACAACTACGTCCAGTACAGCCGGCCAGGTCCGGCAGATCACGTGGGGGTGGACTTCGATGCCCCCGGCCGCCTTAGCGTAACCGTGCTCGACAAGCTTGGTGTACCTCGAAATGGCGACTTCTACCTCTGTGGCCCAACTTCATTCCTGCAGACCATGCGGGACGACTTGGAAAAGTGGGGAGTGTCGCCTGAACGCGTGCATATGGAGCTGTTCGGTGCGCTCGAATCCACAACGCCGGGCATGGCGCAGGTTGCTCACACTCCACACGCACCGGAAGGCCCGCCGGGACCCGGCCCATCGGTCTCATTTGCCCGCAGTGGAATCACGGTGGCGTGGGATCCCAAGTTCGCAAGTTTGCTTGAACTGGCTGAAGCCTGCGATGTCTCGGTCCGATGGTCGTGCCGCACCGGCGTCTGCCACACCTGCGAGAGCGGCCTGATCAGCGGATCCGTCAGCTATCAACCCGAACCACTCGACATGCCTGGTCCCGGCAGATTGCTGATCTGCTGCTCGCAGCCGCGCGAGGATGTTGTCATTGATTGTTGATCTCCGCCCAAATAGACTGCTTCCTCTCTAACTCAACAAAGAAAGCGAGATGAAATATGAATGTTGTTCTGGCAGCATTTCTGATCGGTGTAATTGCCGGCCTGCGGGCGATGATGGCTCCCGCTGTAGTCAGCTGGGCTGCCGGCCTTGGCACACTGCATCTGGAGGGGACGCCACTACACTTCTGGGGACACGCCATTACTCGCTATGTCCTGAGCGTGGCAGCGATCGGCGAGCTCATCAACGATAAACTGCCGAAAACTCCAAGCCGGAAAGTCCCGCCGCAATTCATCATACGCGTGCTAACCGGAGCGCTTTCGGGAGCGGCTTTGGGTGCCTCACGGCAATCTACTCTTGTCGGACTTGTCGCCGGCGCGATTGGAGCAGTCGCGGGTACACTGGGCGGATCCGAGTTCAGGGCTCGGCTGGGAAAGGCATTCGGCAAGGATCTTCCCGCAGCCCTGGTTGAGGATGTCATCGCTATCGTGGGCGCGATCTTAATCGTGACGAAATTCTGATCGCCGCAGTGCCGGCGAAAGCAGCCGCGCATAACCGGAGTGTCTACCCGCAATTTCAGCTCAATGGATTAATCCATCCACAGTGCGCTGGTGATGATGCGCGGGTAGTAGCGGCTTGCCTTGCCTTCTCCTGACACGATCTGGTCGCAGCACGCCCAGAAGGAACTGCCTTCCGTCTGCCATTTGACGTGGGCCGCGTCAGCTTTGCGAAATACTTCTGCAACTCCCGCATCCGCGTCCAGATGGAACACTTTCCGCGTCACGTGCATGAAGATGGAAATCTTACTCATCCACGAGTTGTTGCTGGTCGACGACAACTTGATTCCACCGTCGGCAAATAGACTGCGCCGCTGAGGATCGAGCAGCAGCTTACGCGTGTGTTCCTTCAACGCGTCAAACATCCGTTTCTCTGATGTGCTTCCAAAGACTTGATCCAGAGTCTTCTTTGCCCACTTAGTTTTCACGAAGTACAGCGGATACGCAGTCCCTTCAATTGCCGGGAGAATACGCGACGCGTATCCCGGATTCCCCTTTTCGAAGATGGCGGGCAGCACTCCGTCGACGGCCTGGTCGGCGACAACACCTGCCACCTTGACCGCTAGATCCTCGGACCGCTTCTGTTCTGCGCTTGCGCCAAGATCACGGAAGAGCAGTGCCAGCGCCCGGTAGCTTGCCCAGCTCTTTACCGCGATGTAGACGTTGTTGCGCGTCTGCGCCAGCGAGTGATCCAGTGAGTCGTAGGTGGTGATCTCCTGTCCGCCTGCGGTTTTGGTGCTGTCATATTGCGCGAAGCCGACATCGCCGCTGCGATTGATCATGCTCTGCAAACATGCCTTGATCACACTCTTGTTGCGCTTGAGCCACTTGCTATCCCGCGTCTTCGCCACATAACAAGCCGCCGTCAGGATCCAGTTACAAAGTTGCTCCTGCGTCATATAGCTAAAGCATCCGGTCAGGTTTGCCAGTTCGTAGCTGCTGCGCCCCTTGGGGGAGAAGTTGTTGTGCGCGCCCATGTCATGGCAGAAGCTCAAGCCACCGGGCTTCTTGTCATAGGGACGATTCAGTTGCGCCTCATCCGGCGGCGGCGGCGCCTGCGATGGATCGATCTGACCGACGTGTGCCGCCATCGCGATCTCGGCCTTGTAGACTTTCACCTCGTCCGTGTAGCTATATTGCTTCACGAAGGTGTCGAGCAGGTTCCGCACCAGCCACGGATTGTGTTCAAGCTCCCAAAACACGTGATCCACCGCGAGATCGAGCGTGTTCATCATGCAGTACTCGCCTTCGTTCACCACCCACAACGGCTGACGGTTCACCTCCAGCAGTTGTGTGCTTCCGTAGTAGCTGTGCGTTGCATGCGCAATCATGAAGCGCTGGTCGTCAGAAATCTTCGCGGAATCCAGTTTCTTATCGAGCGCCTCTGACTCCGCTACCATCTGGCTTGCGCGATTCAGCGCGGTCTTCAATACGTCTGCCAATCCATTGAAGTAGCGCGTGTACAGATAACGTCCATCCAACCCGTTCGTCTGGAAGCCTTCCAGATACGATCCCAGGGCGATCACCAGCCCGTACTTCTTACCAGCGGGGACTTCAAATCCAAATCCCGGACATGACCCAAGCAGATGTATCGGGTTGTGGCGCTCCCGCACTCCATCGCTCGCTGACCAGCGCATGAAAACGAATGGTTCCGCGGACGTCTTCTTTCCCTTTTCGGACGAAGTGAAGTCGAACAACTCCGCGGCGCCACCCGCTTCGCGGCGGAAGGCGAATCCCAACCGGCCCTTGCCCAGGTCATCTTCCAGAATCCGCGAACCGGGACGCGCATGATTCAGCGCGAACATCGCCGTCTTCGTTGTCTTGCCTTTGGTGTTATCGAAAACGAGCCGGGCCACGACGGCGGGCAGTAAACCGTCCCGCATCTTCTGCTTCCCGTCTTTTGCTGGATCAGGAATCGGCCCAAACGGCGAATAGACCGTGAACGTCAATCCATCGGCACGCCATTCGTCTGTCGACCAGCTATATGACCGCTCAAATTCGCCATCCTTGAAGGGCTCGGCGTCGGGCTTCACATTCTGTTCTGAGGGGCCTGCTTGCTCGACTAAAAAGGCGTCCGCGGCACGATTCACCGCACCAACGTAAAACGGCAGGCACTTCAGCGTGGCGTCCGAATGCCGATCGCCTTCCTTGAATCCAACGAAGACCTCCTGATCTCCCGGTTGTCCGATCTGCAACCCGATGCCGCCACGAGTCCCGAAGTTCCCGCAAGTAAAGCTCATGAACGCGCCCATCGGCGAGTGCTGAGCATTGAAACTAAGTTGATATGAGATCGGAGCGCGCTTGGTCACGGTGATTCCTCGTAAGAAAAGTCTCAGCGGAGATTTAGTACGGACTCGCAACTTTTACGCTGGCAGACAATACGCTGTCAAGGACGGCAAGAGCAGAAATACGGACGATCCGCTTGTGAGCCTCATCACGATTCATGTCAGGCCGGTATGATATAGTCCAACCCCCGAATGAATTCAAGCTGGTCCGGTGCGTTTTCGGCGATGTCTGCGAAGGTTTGTGACGACATTGCGAAGTTACGACGAACTTGCTCACGTGATATTGCATGAACAGGAAGCATCTCGTCGAGCCGGGAGTTTACGTGACGGTCGGCGATTCATTGCATTTGCCGATCTCCAGAAAGTGACTTTGCAGTTGAGCAAGTAAATGCTTATATAAGGCGCGCACTCGAGCTAGTGGGCACAGTGAGGCACTCATGATTCAGAAACTCTCGATCGGCGAAAAGACGGGCTACGCTCTCGGCGACATGGCGGCGAATTTTGTTTTCCAGGCCATGTTGGCCCTTCAACTGGACTTCTACACCCACACGTTTGGCCTGACTGCGGCACAGGCAGGAACGCTCTTCCTGGTCGTGGGTTTGGCGGTGGCTTGCCTCAATCCGATCATGGGCATAATTGCCGATCGCACGGCCACAAAATGGGGCAAATTCCGGCCTTGGCTGCTGTGGACGGCCGTGCCCTTTGGCATCATTGGAGTCCTCACCTTTACGACTCCGAATATCAGCCCTGCCGGCAAGATCATCTACGCCTGGACGACCTACATCCTGCTTCGCGTGATCTACACCGTGAACAACGTGCCATACGCCTCGCTCACTGCGGTCATGACCTCCGACCCTGACGAGCGGACCAGCATCTCGTCGTATCGCCAGATTGCGGCCAATTCTGCAGGTTTCATCGTCGCCAGCCTTGCCATTCCGATGGTGAGATTATTTGGTCACGGCGACGATGCTCGCGGCTATCAGCTAACGATGGGCCTGCTGTCGGTGGTGAGCGTGATCTTCTTCATTATTGCGTTCGCGACCACCAAGGAGAGGATCCAACCCGATCCGCAGCAGAAGAGTTCGCTCAGCCAGGACCTCTCCGATCTGTTCAAGAACCGTCCCTGGGTCGTGCTGTTCCTGGCCACATTGTTCTACTTCATGGCCATCCTCATACGCGGCAATGTGATGCTGCCCTATTTCCGATTTGTAGCCGGCAATGTAGACCTCTACGCCTGGTTTAACGGATTCGGACTCGCCTCACTGCTTCTGGGTGTTGCCTGTTCCACCGCCGTATCGGTTCGGGTAGGTAAACGTCAGCTCTTCATTGCCAGCATGGCATTGGCGGGCGTTTTCAGTCTGGCGCTCTTTGTGATTCCGCCGAGCGCCACGGTTGCGATCATCGGCGTCGAAGTGCTTCGCCAATTCTCCTTTGGATTATCCGGACCAATCCTGTGGGCGATGATGGGTGACGTCGCCGACTACGGTGAGTGGAAGACGGGCCGTCGCGCCAGCGGCACCGTGACAGCCGCGGTCGTGTTCGCACTCTGGGCGGGGCTTGCTTTGGGCGGCGCGGTCGCCGGTTGGCTCTTCTCATTCTACGGTTTCGTGTCCGAAGCTACCGTGCAGACAGCGCAGGCCCAGAAGGGCATCCTTTTGACCGGCAGCGTTTGGGCAGGACTGGCATTCTTCGCCGTCGCGTTCTGTTTGCTCTTCTATCCCATTAGCCGGGAAACGAACCAGAAGATCGCCAACGAACTGACCGAGCGGCGCAAGACGTTCGTCTCTCAGGCAAACGCGTAGCGGGTTAGGTCGTAGCTGGAAGTGTCTCTGGATAGCCTTGAGCGCGGCATTGCCGGAGCGAATGAGATGGCTGTCGACTAACAGGCTGTCGGAAATCCTTGCGTCCCACCTGGCCAAAGCGGATTAGGTGGTAGAGCGGCCATTACCACACTAGGGGCACCAGCATTTTTGTTCTCTTCTTGTATTCCGGATACTGTCCCGGAAACTGGCTGGTCATGATCCGTTCTTCAGTGCGCGCGCTGTAGACGAAATAGCCTGTAAGACAAATGAAGGCGACGATCCAAAAGGGCGTCACAATCGTCGAGCCCAGCATCGCGAGAAGAATCCCGGTATAGATGGGATGACGCACGAAGCGATATGGGCCGGTAGTCACAAGCTCGTGTCCTTGCTTCAGCGTCATTGGTTGGCCCCAATTTCGTCCCAGGTGAAGGCGTGCCCATATTGCGAAGGCGAACCCGCACACACAGAGAAGAAATCCAACTAGCTCGGTAGTTGGCCCCACATAAGCGTTTTGAAAGTGCTGGATCGTTTGCTTAAGGCCTGGTATCCGGAACAGCAGAAAGATGGCGGTAATCAATAACAGGCGGATGGTCCAGCCGGTGCGGCCTGTTCTACGAATGTTCTTTTTCACGCCAACCGCGGCGATCATCCAGTAGGCGTAGAACAAGACCCAAAGGATAACGACGATTCCCGGTGCGCTCATCCGTTCTCCTCAGAATCCCGGCAAGCGCAGTCTCGCTGCGGGAACATGACCGGTGATCCTGTGGATGGATACGAACAGCGGCAGAAGGCGGTTCAGAGAATTTGAATGGCGGAGAGACAGGGATTCGAACCCTGGATAGAGTTTCCCCTATACACGCTTTCCAAGCGTGCGCCTTCAGCCACTCGGCCATCTCTCCGCTTTGAGGATGCCACGCAGGCGCACGTCCATTGTAACGTATGCGTCGCGCCAGAACCCAAGCGCGACGCCACTGACGCCCGGCCCGAACTGGGCTTTACTCGTCTTTTTTCAGCTGTTGCGCCAGGTAGTTCTGGATGCCCATCTCGCCGATGGCGTGCAGTTGACCTTCGAGCCAGTCGATGTGGTGCTCTTCGTCGACGAGGATCTTCTCGAGCAGTTCGCGCGAGCCGGCGTCATTCTTCTCGGTGGCGAGCTGAATGCCCTCGTTCAGGCGTTTCACGGCGTCGTACTCCAACTGGACATCGTTCTTGAACTGCTGTTCCACGCTCTGACCGATGTTGATCTTGAAGTAGTCGGTCATATTCGGTGCGCCGTCGAGATAGAGGATGCGCTCCATGAGCTTCTCGGCGTGCGTCATCTCTTCAATCGACTCTTTGCGAATCAATTTCGCCAGGCGCTCGTATCCCCAGTTCTCGCACATCTCCGCGTGCAGGAAGTATTGGTTGATCGCCGTAAGCTCGGCTTTCAACACCTGGTTCAACAGCGCAATAATCTTTGCATCACCTTGCATGAGGATTCCTCGGCTTGGGAAAGGCTTTTGGCGGCACGTAAAAAGGAAAGGATCGTGCCAATCGCGAGAAATTCTAGCAGAATAGGAAGGACTTAGTGAGTGATCGTGCTCACGTCGGGGATTTCGTCGGCCTTCTGTTCCGGACCTTCGCTTCCCGCCGGCATCTTCGGTGAGCTTTCCAGCAGACGATGATGCACACAATACAGTGCAAGCTCAAGGCGATCGGAGACGCCCAGCTTGTCGTAAACCCGGCGCAGATAATTCTTGATTACCTGCTCGGTGGTGCCAATCTCGCGGGCAATATCTTTATTCTTCATGCCCTGCGCCACGCACGAGACAATTAGCAGCTCTTTCTCCGTGAGCCGATTCTTCGGCTTCGGCGAGAACAGCGCCGCGGTCTGTGTCCGGTACGCTTCGATCACCCAATTGACGCCCTGGTTATCGAGCCACGTCTCGCCTTGCGCCACTTTCTTCACGCAGCGCACTAGTAGGTCCGGCGCGATCGAAGGCGTAATGATGCCCTTCACGCCGCGCCGCAGATAGTCGACTGTCATCGACTCTTCCAGCGACTCGGTAATCACAATTACTTTGAGATCGGGAGCGGCTTTCAGGACAAGCGAAAGGCCTTCCGCTGGATTCGGGACCAGTCGCGATTCAATGAGCAGCACATCGGCCGGGAATTTCACCACGGTCATCAGCGTCTCATCGAGAGTTTCGGCCTGCCCAATCAGGCGAACGTCGTCTTCCATGGCGAATACCTTCCGCACACCAACGCGGAAGATCGCCTGGGAGTCAGCCACGATCAGGCGAACCAATCCCTCTGTTGCGGGGGACGACTGTCCGTTGCCATTCGCGTGGCCATTTGCGCCGTTCGCAGATTCAGCGGCCATAACTTTCCTCTTGCTTACTCTTAGGATCGTTCGAAGTGATACTCGTCGATGATGGCGGCGACCGACTGCTTGCCATCATCGGGATCGCAACGAATGATCCGTCCAGCCCCACTCACCAGCACATCGTTTGGTGCGCCGATCACATCGGCGGGGATGGAAATCGTGAACTCGATGTCGGAGCCGATTGCGACTTCGTTATCGAGGTTGAACATCACTCCGGCGGCGGAGATATCGTGCGTCTCCGCATGGATCTCCTGCGCACCCGATTTCAGGGTTACGGGGAGTTTCAGGGGGAATCGGACAGCGCCTCTCATATTCAAGGGAATGTCGCTTTCAACTCCTGGCAGAGAGTACATCCGGTGGTAAGAGGTTCAAAGTTACGAAAGTGTTTGAGCGCACCCGGTGGGACATGGCTCATGGAAGCCGCAAGTGAGTTGGGCAGAAAGGGTTGGGAGCGCGGTTCAGTGGAATTCGAAACTAGGTGGAACAAACGCGAAAAATATCTTGACATTAGTGTTTATAAGACACTAATTTAGTGTCGTTACAACACTAATGGAGGTTGCGATGCTGAGTTTCATGAAAGTCCCGCCCACCACTTATGTTTTGCAGTACAAACACGGCAAGATCAAACGGGAAGGTGTTGGCCTTTCCTTTTTCTACTACGCGCCGACATCTACGATTGTCGAGATACCGATGGCCAGCGCGGACGTGCCTTTTGTATTTCAGGAAGCGACGGCAGATTTTCAGACCATCAGCATTCAGGGCCAACTCACCTACCGCGTTGCTGATCCGAAGAGGCTTTCTTCGTTGCTTGATTTCAGCGTGGACAAGCGCGGCGCTTATGTCTCCGATGATCCCCGGAAATTGGCGGAGCGTCTCGTTCACGCGCTACAGACACTCACTCGCGCGATCACGCAGCGACTGGTCCTCCGTGATGCTCTGGTCAGTTCCGACTCTATCGTCGCAGAAGCTCTGGCGAAGTTGCGGGAGTCCGACGCAGTCTCCGCGCTTGGACTGGAGATATTGACTCTCTCGATCCTTACAATCCAGCCCACACCCGAAACGAGTCGTGCACTAGAGGCTGAAGCCCGGGAAGCACTGCAGCGTCGCGCGGACGAGGCTATCTATGCTCGTCGCAATGCCGCCGTTGAACAAGAGCGCCTGATCAAAGAGAGCGAACTGAATACCGAGATCGCTGTCGAAGAAAAGAAACGGCAAATCCGGGAGACACAGATGGCAGCGGAGATCGCCGTTGAGGAGCAACGCTCACAACTGATTGACCGAAGAGTGGAGAATGAGCATAAGGACGCTGACAGTCGAGCCTATACGTTAACCGAAACTCTAAAGCCTCTGCGCGGGCTGGACTGGAAGACGCTCATGATGCTCGGTGGCAAAGGCGCAGACCCACGGGCGATGGTTGCACTCGCATTTCAGGAGATGGCTGAGAATGCTCAGAAAATCGGGGAACTGAACATATCTCCAGACTTGCTCAAGTCTCTAATTGCTACGGCAGGAAAATAGCGTGTACAAAAAGCTCGTAATAGTAACGCGCAAAACTCGATTGCAGGAACTGGTGGAACGCTTCAACACGCGGACGCAGGCCAAGTTCTATATTGAACATGCAGGGGGCGACTTTGCCGATTACGAACGGGAGGACGACGCTTACCGAACGTCGTTGGAAATCCTCCGTCGCTCCCTCGATTTCGAACTACCTCAACAGCTCGTTGACCGGACGTTGGTTCCAACTTTCCAATTCCAGCAGCAAGATTTGGTGGTCACTCTGGGACAAGATGGCTTGGTGGCAAATGTCGCCAAGTACGTAGGTTCCCAGCCTATCGTTGCCGTGAATCCGGAGCCGGAAAGGTTTGATGGAATCCTGCTTCCATTTCTGCCTGACCAAGCGCATTCGGCCGTTGCAAATGTGATGGAAGCCCGCGCCAGGGTTCGACAAGTGACTTTAGCCGAGGTAAAGCTTGGCGATGGGCAGAAGTTGCTGGCGTTTAACGACCTGTTTGTCGGAGCACGCACTCACGTCTCCGCTCTTTATCGGATCAGCCAGGGGAGTAAGTCAGAAGTTCAGTCGTCGAGCGGTGTTCTGATTTCCACGGGAGCCGGCTCAACCGGATGGATGTCTTCCGTATTCAACATGGCGTCTGGAGTCGCGCGCTTTTGCGGCGGAGTGCCCTTGAAGCCCGATCGCATGGAGTGGGAAGACCGTCGGCTCCTTTACGTTGTTCGCGAGCCGTTCATTAGTCGGCACTCCCAGGCAAGTCTCGTAGCCGGAATGCTACAGTCCGAAGATCAACTGATTCTCGAATCGCTGATGCCTACTGGTGGTGCGATTTTTAGTGACGGCGTGGAAGCGGACTTTCTGCAGTTCAACTCCGGAGCAAGTGCCAGCGTACGCGCTTCCGAACAGCGCGCGCACCTGGTCGTGATCTGACTTAAGCCATACATAGGGGCATGATGAAGGTTACCGTCGATATCGTCATTTTCACTATTCAGTCGGGGATTCTCAGAGTGCTGCTCGTCAAGCGTTTGATACCACCCTTTTCGGGGCAGTATGCAATCCCTGGAGGTTTTGTTCACGAGGGTGAGGATCTTGATCAAGCTGCGCTGCGGGAGCTACAGGAAGAGACCGGCGTCACCGATGTTTACCTTGAACAGCTCTATTCCTTCGGGTCCCCGGAACGTGATCCGCGGGGGCGAATTGTCACAGTTGCATACTTCGCGCTAATCTCGGCAGACCGGACTCTGAGGGCGGGCACCGACGCAGCGGAAGCCAAGTGGTGGGCGATCCACGAATTGCCAACACTGGCGTTTGACCACGCACAAATTGTGGAATACGCATTGGAGCGCCTCCGCAACAAATTGGAATATACGACGGTCGGCTTTCAATTTCTTCCTCGCAAATTCACGCTCACTGACTTGCAGGAAGTCTACGAAGTCATACTGGGGAAGAAGATCGACAAACGCAACTTCCGCCGAAAAATGGCTCTCCTCAAGATCCTGAAACCCTTGAATGAATACCGCCACGGGGGCCGGAGGCCGGCGCAACTCTACCAGTTTGTTGCTTCTCGTTTTGAGAAGCTAAAGGATAAAGGGATACTCTTTCCATTTTGAAGATGGGTCCAATCGCTACATATGTGAGCTGGCGAATTCATTCAGTCCACTGGTCTGCAGGAGCATCCAAAAGCCTGAATGCGAAGAAACAGGCTTGCCTCGACGATTCCGTTCATCTTTTGTTTTGTTTTGCCGGCAACTGTAAGCCTCCTCTTTTACTCACGCCTGCGCGCCCAGAGCCCATTCGGCCACGAAACCATCACCTCTTCTCAGACTCTTCAAATCGGTGGCGCTCAGATCCAGGTCGACTTCGCTGAAGGCAAGTTCGACCTGCCCAACTCCGCCCTTCTGCAATGGGTGGATAAGGCGGCTCGTGCCGTCACCGCCTACTACGGACGCTTCCCCGTACCGCGCGCCCGGATCTTGATTGTCCCCACAAGCGGACAAGGCATCCACGGAACCACCTGGGGTGACATGCGCGGCTTCCCGGGCTTCACTCGCATGCGGGTTGGCGCGCACGTCACGCAGTCCGATCTCTCCGACGACTGGACCATGACCCACGAACTCACCCACATGGCCTTCCCCAGCCTGCCCGACGATCAGCACTGGATGGAAGAGGGCCTTGCCACCTACGTTGAGCCAAACGCTCGCGCCCAGATCGGCGATCTCACTGCGCGGCAGGTTTGGGAGGGTGTCGTCGACGGCATGCCTAAGGGCGAGCCTCAATCGGGCGACCAGGGATTGGACCGTACGCACACTTGGGGACGAACCTACTGGGGCGGGGCGCTGTTCTGCCTGGTGGCCGACGTGAGCATTCGCAAAGAAACCGCCAATCGCAAGGGACTGCAGGACGCCCTACGCGCCATCGTGAATGCCGGCGGCACTATCGATCACGATTGGCCCCTCGCTCGCGCTCTGGAAGTTGGCGACCGCGCCACCGGCACCACCGTCTTGTCGGATCAGTACAAGAAGTGGAGCGCCGCGCCTGTACAGGTGGATTTACCGGCGCTCTGGAAAGAACTGGGCATCATTCCCGGTCCAAATGGAGTCACCTTCGACAGCTCCGCACCACAGGCGGCCGTCCGAGAAGCCATCACCTCGCAAAAATAGATCTGAGAATTTCTTACTGGTTGTCGAAATCGATCTTCCCCCAGGCGTCACTGTGATGAGCGGGCATAATCGCCGCAAAAACCAAAACGGAGATTCCCAATGCAATACATGCTGCTGATCCATGTGAACGAGGCCGGCTGGCCAACAATGTCGAAAGTCGAACAGGAACAGGGAATGGCTGCTTATGCCGCCTACAACCAGGCACTCAAGCAAGCCGGGGTGCTGGTGAACAGCAATCGTCTGCAGCCGAGTTCGACGGCGACGATCGTGCGCAGCTCCAATGGCAAGGCGCAGGTGCTCGATGGTCCTTTCGCAGACTCGAAAGAGCAGCTGGGCGGCTACTATCTCATCGATGTTGCTGATCTCGACGCCGCCAAGTCGTGGGCTGCACGTTGCCCGGCCACAGGTCATGGAGCGGTTGAAGTGCGCGCAGTCTGGGCATAGCGCTGTGTGCGTCGTCGAACGGCCTCTTGTGCAAGGAGAAGAGCAATGTCTAAGAACAACGAATTCTCTCGCCGTCGATTTCTCACAGCTGCGCTTTCCACGGCGGCGCTCACGACTCTACCGGGTCTTTCGATGGCAGATAGCAATAAGACGAATGTAAAAGGAGATCAAATGCCGACAGCTTTGACACCGTATCTGTTGTTCGATGGGAAGTGTAAGCAGGCGATGGAGTTTTACGAATCCTGTTTCGGCGGGGAACTCACCCTGACGAAAGTTAAGGACTCTGCGGCCAAGGATTTCATGCCGGCAATCCAGCAGGAAAAAGTAGTGAACGCGCGGCTCAAAAGCGGTAGCGTTGAGATTTCGGCGTCCGACTGGCTGAGACCCGATGAAACTCCAGTTCGCGGTAATACGGTCTGCCTGTTCCTGAGCGGAGGAACGCTTCAGGACTTGAAGACCCTGTTCGGAAAACTCTCCGAAGGAGCGGACGTTACCGATCCTTTGAAAGAAATGTTTTTCGGCACCTACGGGGCGCTCAACGATAAATTCGGTGTGCGCTGGATGTTTCAGGCGAACAAGGCGTAACAAGACTTGAAATACATCTTGCGGAGATGGCAATGAAATACATGCTGATGGATTACGTGCACGAGGGCGGCTGGCCGGAGCTGAGCAGGGGCGAGCAAGAACATTGGCTGGGAGCGTATCGCGCTTATATGGAAGCGATGTCGAAGGCCGGCGTCCTCAAGAGCAGCGGCGGGCTGCACCCGACCTCGTCGGCAACTACAGTGAGAATTCGCAACGACAAGACGCAGGTGCTCGATGGCCCCTACACAGATACGAAGGAGCAACTGGGCGGCTTTCACATCATCGACGTTCCTGATCTCGACGCCGCGCTCTCGTGGGCGGCGCGCTCGCCCACTGCGTTGCATGGTGTGGTCGAAGTGCGCCCGTTGATGGACGGCACCATGCTGACCAGGGACATGAGCGAATTCATGAATCCCAAGTGAGTGCCGTGAAACAACAGCGAGATGACGAGGCTATGCGATCCCACGAATCGCACGAACAGGCGCAGATCGCTGCGGACGCAGTCGCGCGTCGCAGTTACGGCAAGCTAGTCGCATATCTCGCGGCGTGGGCGCGCGACGTTGCGGCGGCCGAGGACGCACTCTCCGAGGCGTTCGCGTCCGCGCTCGCGGATTGGCCCGTGAACGGATGCCCTGCGAATCCCGAAGCGTGGCTGCTGACCGTCGCTCGCCGAAAAATGATCGACAGTATCCGCGGCCGTCAGCGGCACGAAATTGCTGCCGAGGAGTTGAAGGTGATGTCCGAGGGACTCGAAGCTGCTGCGGCCGAGGCGGAAATCCCCGACCGTCGCCTCGCGCTGATGTTTGCCTGCGCGCATCCCTCGATCGACCCAGGCATTCGCGCGCCGTTGATTTTGCAAGTCGTGCTCGGATTCGACGCCGCGCGAATCGGCTCGGCATTCCTTGTGGCTCCCGCAACCATGGGACAGCGCCTGGTCCGCGCAAAAAGCAAAATCCGCCAAGCCGGAATTCCGTTTCGCGTTCCCGAGCGTGAAGAGCTAGCTGCTCGTCTGGATACCGTTCTTGATGCGATCTACGCCGCCTTTGCCGAAGGATGGATCGATGCCGCTGGGAGCGATGTCGCGCGACGCGATCTTGCTGAAGAAGCGCTCTTTCTCGGGCGGCTGGTAACGGATCTGCTCCCGCGTGAACCAGAAGCCTTGGGACTGCTGGCTCTGATGTTGTATGCCGAATCCCGTCGTCCCGCGCGCCGCAATGCGCACGGGGAATATGTGCCGCTTGCTGATCAGGACCCCACGTTATGGGATTCGCAAATGATCTTTGAAGCCGAGACGATCCTCCGCCGCGCGAGCGAAATCGCATCCATCGGTCGCTATCAGCTGGAAGCTGCGTTGCAGTCCGCGCACGTCTATCGTTGTCGCACCGGTAACGCCGACTGGGAAGAAGTGGTGCAACTCTACGACGTGCTGCTGGGACTCTCCGGCTCGCCGGTGATTGCCGTCAATCGTGCGCTCGCCGTAGCGGAGCTGAATGGCGCGCACGAGGCTCTCGAGTTGTTCCAACGATTGTCGGCCGACCCTCGGCTTCACGAATATCAGCCGTACTGGGCAGCGCGCGCCGAACTTCTCGTCCGGACTGGGGCACATGCCGAGGCCCGTGAAGCATACGAGATGGCGATCGGTCTCGAACGCGACGATGCCGTGCGCAGATTCCTGCGTCAGCGGCAGTCAGCGCTGAAACCCTGAGGCCGACATACTTGTAAAAACCGGGCTGAAAATCCCATTATGGGAGGTCCCATGGGGTACCCCCTCCCCCCTCGTCCCGCATTCTAAAGGACTTAGAGGCATGGGATAAGGCTCGTCCCGGCAAACAAAGGAGTTAGTCCCATCGTCCCGCATAACAAAGGAGTTAGCTCGGCCGAAGACCAGTTTCTCAGTATTTCAGTACGTCAGTCTTTCAGTTTCGATTCCAAGCATTCAGTGGAGGGAATAGGGATACCTCGCTTGCGCTCGGTATGACAGATCCTCGCTTGCGCTCGGATAGAAAGAACAGTTGTCAGTTGCTAGTTGTTCGGTACGTCAGTTCGGTAGTCTTCCAATCCCGAGCATTCGCGGAGGGAATAGGGATACCTCGCTTGCGCTCGGTATGACAGATCCTCACTTACGCTCGGATAGGAAGAACAGTTGTCAGTTGCTAGTTGTTAGTTGTAAGAAAAAGCAAAGTCAAAAGCGCCCCGAACTCGGCCTATCTCTATTGTGACAAATTCGAGGGGACCTACTAGACACTTTCCCGAAGTTTATTTCTGGAATGGAATGAAAAGGTTAGCAGGATTTGTGGCGGATGAAGGGCTTGACAAGATTTGTGCCGAAGGCTGTGGACGCCAGTAGTCCGACAGTCTTCACTGAAAGACTGATTGACTGACGGACTGAGCGACTACTAAAACTTCGTTACTTCCGTGAAATTGAAGTCGCGAATCTTCATCGCCGGAACCACCATGTCGAAAGACTCTTCGCCGCTCGCACGCACTGGTTCGCTCATCTCCAGAACATTGTTCAGGAATGTGACGACGCTCTGATTGAAGCGGAAATTTCGAATGCCGCCGAAGATCTGGCCGCCCTTAACGTGGAATGTGCCGTCGCGAGTCATGCCGGTTAGGATCTTCTCGTACGGATCGACCTCGCGGATATACCACAGGCGCGTGACGAGGATTCCATCTTCGGTGCCCTTAACCATCTCGTCGATGGTGCGTTTCTTGCCGTCCGCACCGCCGGAGATGACGATATTCATTGGCGCTTCACCGACTTCGTTGGGGATGGGAAATCCGTGGCCGGTGGGACGCACCGGACCGAGCTTGTTCGCGAACTCGGACTTGCGCACCTTCTCTGCAGTGCCGCGAGCGTAGACGAGGCTGGTAACCACGCCGTTCTCGACCAGCTTTACCTGCTGCTTGCGCACGCCCTCGCCGTCGAACGGCGCGCCCGATTGCAGTGGGTGGTAGACATCGTCGGTAATCGAAATGTTTTCGCCGAAGAGCTTTGTGCCGACGCGATTGTTTAGAAACGAGCGCTCGTCGAGGATCGCCTGGCCGCCCCAGTCCCAGAACATGAAGCCCAGCAGGTCGAGAACTGCAGCAGGTTCGAGGATCACCGTGTACTTGCCCGGAGGGAGCTCTTTCGGGCCGGCAGATTCTTTGGCTTTTTCCGCTGCGACTTCGGCCAGCTCTACCGGATCGAAGTTGCGTGCGTCGGGAGAGTTGGCCTTCTGCCATCCGGAAGAATCCGGTGCAAGCATGGTGATCGAGCACTCGGCCGAGGTCTGCGTGTGATACGAGACCAGTCCGCGCGAATTGAGGATTGCATCGACCGACTCTGAAGTTGAGTAGATGCCGGCGGTCGTGAGCTTCTCTCTCTTCGCGACCTGTACAACCTTCTCGACCGCCGCGGCCCGCTCCTGAGGGCCGATGCTGGACGTCTCGAAGTAATTGCGTGCTGGAGCAGGGCCGTTTGGATCGAAAGCCGAAGCATCGGCCATCGGCAGCAAGTCGGGATCAGGCGCCTGAACCTTGGCAAGATTGGTTGCAGCTTCCACGACGCGGCGAATGCTGTCTTCGTCAAACTTGTTGGTGGTCGCGCGAGCGGTGCGGCCATCGAGATTCACGCGAACGGATAACGTGAAGTTTTCCTCAGAAACGTTCTGCGTGATGCCATTGTTGGCGAAGCGCGTGAGCGCGCTCTGTCCGCCGCCAATGAGCAGTTCGGTTTCGTCAGCATGGGAATGCTTGAGCACGCGGGAGAAAGTTTCTTGAGCTTTGTCGTTAGTAAGCATTTGGCATTCAGTAATCAGCACTCAGTAATCAGCATTCAGTCCCGGAACGACGAACCTGGTTTCCCGGATCTTGATTTCGTGCCTCATCAACCTTTCGAGCAAGGGACGAAAGCATCCTCTTCAACTCGACAACGTTATCGTTTAATCCCGAATAGTCATTTGTAGTCACGAACCTAGATCTCGAGAGAGCAAGAAGTGATACTCCAGTTCGCTTGCCGAGCCAGTCGCAATCTGAAGGAAGCGGTGAAACTCGCCATTGCCACGTCGACCGCATCCTTCCGCTATATTTGCTGCGATCGAAGCACTGCAGAAGCGGATCTGACTGACAAGCCCGTAAAGTTCTTCTCGCGGAAACTGTGCTGTCGCTTTGTATGAATTCAACGTCAATGAATGCGCCTTTTGCCAAACCTGCAAGTCTCGAAAGTTCTTCATCGCAACTCCGTGTAGATGAAATGAACCTGATACTTGCACGTCCCCCGAAATCCGTAAGTGACCGCTATCAGCATCAACTGTTCTACGACTGAATGCTGATTGCTGAATAGTGACTACTCGCTTTTGTATGCAGAACCAACTTTCACGCCCCGGAATCTCGCTGGTGCTGCACCGTGACCAGTTCCCATTACCTGTTGCGGCTGGCCTTTGCCGCAATTCGGAGTTCCCCACAAGGTCCATTGATCACGCGAGCAGATCGCATCCATCGAGTTCCAGAATTCAGTTGTGATTCCAGAGTATGACGGATTCTTCAGCATGCGTCCGAGTTTGCCGCCCTTGATCTCCCAGCCGATTTCGGTGCCGAACTGAAAGTTGTAACGCTTGTCATCGATCGACCAGGAACGATTCGTTTGGAAGAAGATGCCGTGATCGGTCGACGCAATCAGCTGATCGAGAGTCAACGGTTTCGGTCCCGGAAGGATGCTGATGTTCGTCATGCGGATCATCGGAATGCGATTCCAGCCGTCCGCTCGCATGGTCCCGCCGGAACGCTCCGCGCCGATGGTGTGCGCGGTTTCGCGCGACGAAAGATATCCGGTGAAAAGACCGTTCGTAATTACGGGCGTGCACTGCGCGGGAACGCCTTCATCGTCGTACTTGAAGGTGCCGAGTCCCGGACCGTGCGCTTCGGTCGCGTCGGCCACGACGTTTACGATGTCGCTGCCATATTTCAGCTTGCGAAGCTTTTCCGTCGTCAGGAACGACATGCCGGCGAAATTCGCTTCCATGCCGAGCACGCGATCGAGTTCGATCGGATGGCCGATGGATTCGTGTATCTGCAAGCCGAGTTGAGATGAATCGAGAATGATGTCGAAATTGCCGACGGGGCACTGATCGGCCTTGTGCAACGCGACTGCTTCTTCGGCGATGCGGCGGGCGTTCTCCAGGAGTTTGAGTTCTTCGATCAGCTCGTAACCCTTGTCCTGCCACTGGCCGCCGAAGGAGTTCGGATACGAGCGCTTCATGATCTCGGTTCCGGAGAAGGCGTAGGCAGCGTATCCGGCGCCGACAGTCGTTTTGGTCTGGTGAATGTCGGAGCCGTCGGTGTTATAGAACCACTGTTCGTAGCGGCGGAAGTTCAGGTTGGCCTCGGCCAATGTGATTCCTGCTACGGCACGCAGTTCGGCATCGATCTTCAGTAGAAGGTCGATGTTCTGTTCTACCGAAGTGGCGAATGGATCGATGCGACACGGGCTCGCCCATTCGTCGACATAGGCTTTCTCGGGTGCGAGTCGCACGTCTTCCTGCTTCACATGCGCCGAGGACCGAGCGATCTCCAGGGCGCGGCCGGCGGTGATTTCGATGCCTTCACGGGTTAGATCTTCCGTGGCCGCGAAGCCCCAGGCGCCATTGGCGAGCACGCGGATGCCTGCGCCCAGCGATTCCGAGTCCGAGACATAGCCGACTTTGCCATTCTTGGTCGAAAGCGCCCGCTGGCGATCGTCGACGATACGGATTTCGGCGTATTGCACGCCTTGAGCGTGGCAGACGTCCAGAGCCCAACCAGCAATTTGCTTCATACTCATCGCAGAACATAATAAGTTGTCAGTTGCTAGTTGTCAGTTGTCAGAAGGAAGGAAAAGATTCGAGATCCTGTGCTGATTAAGACCGTCAACCTGAAGCACGGAATGCCGTTGGTCCGCGAGGCGCTCGCGCAGCTTGAACGTGAGATGAACGTGGCGCGCCAGCAGGGTTGCGTGCTGCTGAAGATTGTCCACGGTTACGGCTCGCATGGTGTTGGCGGCGACATTCGCATCGCCGTGCAGAAGGAGTTGCGCGCAATGTGCGAGTCGGGCGGTTGCGCGGGCGTGATCTTCGGGGAAGACTGGCGAATCTCGAACGAGGCTGCTTGGCAGTTGCTGCAGAAGCACAAGTCACTGAAACAGGATTCGGATCTGGGACGAAGTAATCGTGGGATCACCGTTGTCGTTCTATGAATCTGCCTGGGAAGAAGCGCGCACGCCAGTGAGGCGCCAGGAAATCAGTCCGCCGGCATAAACCGGAATCATGGCGGACGCGATCATGATGAACTCGAATGGAAACAGGTTGTGAGTCGTTGGGTCCTTCATCCAATCGAAAGCGATTAGCAGTGTGTTCCCGAGACACATGCCGAGCACGATGCAGGCGCAAAGCTTGGCGGTATGACCGGTGGCACGAAATGTAGCAGCGAAACCGGCGATCAATAGAGTGATCACCATCGGCCAGAAGCCAGGCATTCTATGTTCGCGCACCGAATAAGGTAGATAAGGATGAAAGAAGAGGAAGTGAAGTACCACGCCCTCGCAAATCGCGATGATGTATCGAGTCTTTGTGCTCACCCGAAGTCCCTCAGCAAGATGGATTGAGGCATTATGGAGAGAATTGCCGCCTGGAGCGAGTAATCAGCCAGATGCTGAGCAGCTTAGGTGCTTTCGGCGAAGCCGCTGCGGCGCTGGTCAGCGCGTCGAACGCGAACGGTAACGTTCTTAAGGTGCTCGATCCTGTAAGGCAAAGAGGGCATCTGCCGCTGATATTCAAATAGGACCTCGAGAACTTCGTATCGAACATTCATTCCAACCCCGCCCGGCTGAAGTAGTACGAAATCGCTCGCGCGCGGCAGCGGATAATTGGCATGGATGCCGATAATTCCAACCCTCTCGCCGGTTTCGACGTCGATAAACTCGATGCAATCGTCGGCGGTTCGTCCACGGTGGCGTTCTTCGAATCCAGGAGTAGTAGGAAGAGGACGCGTTGCGTGCGGTGATTTCAGGTGCTCGCGGATGGCATTTAGTTCCAGCCCGCCCTTTGCAAGAAGCTTTGCCGCGAACGTCCCTTGCTTGCGCAAAAGGCCAAGTAGCATGTGCTCGACTCCAATGTGCCGGTCGCGCAGGCGTTCCGCTTCTTCTGCGGAGTAAGCCAGAACTCGCTTGGATTCGTTGCTCAGTGGAAGGTCGACGGAAGTTGGCAGCTTCGGCTGTCCCTGATTTCTCACAGCAGCTTCAGATTCGATCTGCTGACGAATCGACAGCGCCTGCTCTTGATTGATGAAGTCGAGCAAAAGACCGGCTTCTTCCCGAACTAGTCCCAGCAAAAGATGTTGAGTCTCGATGTATGAGTCGCCGAGTTGGCTAGCTTCGTAGCGTGCGAAGAAGATCACGCGGCGTGCGCGTTCTGTGTATCGCTCGAACATGAATTCAGATCGCAGGAGAGGCTATCACAGGAATCCGGATCAGGACGATTCGTGTGGAGTTTGTCCAGAAAGGAAAAGGGCGACCTGCGCGGCCGCCCTTTGGTATTTTCTGACTACTAGCTACTGATCACTGGCTACTGCTGTTATGTTCCTTCCGACCAGCCTGACAGGTACTCTTCCTGTTCGGGACTGAGGCGGTCGATCTTGATGCCCATCGACTCGAGCTTCAGCTTGGCGACGCGCTTGTCGAGGTCTTCGGGAACGCGGTAGACCTTCTTCTCGAGCTTGTCGTGGTTCTTCACCATGTATTCGACCGACAGAGCCTGGTCAGCGAAGCTCATGTCCATGACTGACGGCGGATGGCCCTCGGCCGCGGCCAGGTTGATCAAGCGGCCTTCGCCCAGCAGGTTGATCTTGCGTCCGTCCTTCAGCGAGTACTCCTCGACGAAGGTACGCGTGGTGCGCTTAGAAGAGGAGAGCTTTTCCAGCGCCGGAATGTCGATCTCGACGTTGAAGTGGCCTGAGTTCGAGATGATTGCGCCGTCCTTCATCAGTTCGAAGTGTTCTTTCGCGAGCACGTTCTTGTTGCCCGTGACGCTGCAGAAGACGTCGCCGATCTTGGCGGCTTCGTGCATGGACATGACGCGGAAGCCGTCCATCACTGCTTCGAGCGCCTTCGTCGGATCGATTTCCGTGACAATGACTTCGGCGCCCTGACCACGAGCGCGACTGGCCAATCCGCGACCGCACCAGCCGTAGCCGGCGACGACGAACTTGCTGCCAGCAAGCAGGAAGTTGGTAGCGCGAATAATGCCGTCGATCGTCGACTGACCGGTGCCGTAGCGATTGTCGAAGAGGTGCTTGGTGTCGGCGTCGTTCACGGCGACGATCGGATATTTCAACACGCCGTCTTTCGCCATGGCACGCAGGCGGATGACGCCGGTAGTTGTTTCTTCGGTGCCGCCGATGATGCCGTCGATCACGTCGGTACGCTTGGTAAGCGCGATGCTGACCAGGTCAGCGCCGTCATCCATGGTGATGTGCGGTTTGTGATCGAGCGCGGACATGATGTGCGAGTAGTAGGTGTTGTTGTCCTCGCCCTTGATCGCGAACACGGGAATGTTGTAGTCGCGTACCAGGCAAGCGGCCACGTCGTCCTGCGTAGAAAGCGGGTTGGAGGCGCAGAGTGCGACATCGGCGCCGCCGTCGCGCAGCGTGATCATCAGGTTAGCGGTCTCGGCGGTCACGTGCAGGCAAGCCGAGATGCGAATGTCTTTGAGTGGCTGATTCTTGATGAAGTCCTTGCGGATAATCTGCAGAACCTTCATCGACTGGTTGGCCCACTCGATGCGCTTCTTACCCAGATCCGCTACTTCGAAATTCTTAACGTCACAGGGAATGTTGGTGGTTGTGCTTGCCATAATCTCCTATTTAACAACAGCTCGCGGGCCGTGGGGAATAATTGCCGTGACTCGGGACGGGGGTGATTGCTTCCCCCACCCCTACGCCAAAAGAAGGCTAGAGGGTGGGCCACCCAAAACCTTTGTGGGGGTCGGGCGCACACAAGGTGCGCCCTTTTCACACCATCTCCCCTCAGGTCCATACGGACCGGGGGAGCGTTGCAAGGTCGTTAATTCTTGGCGTGCACGGCAGCTTCGGCGCCAGCAGTGGCGCGCAGAGCAGCCGCTTTGTCGGTAGCTTCCCAGGTGAAATCGCGATCGTTGCGGCCGAAGTGGCCGTAAGCAGCCGTCTTCTTGTAGATCGGACGACGCAGCTTCAACGACTCGATGATGCCCTTGGGGGTCAGGTGGAAGTTCGCGCGAATTGCTTCGGCGATCTTCTCATCGGAGACCTTGCCAGTTCCAAAAGTCTCGACCAGAACGCTGACCGGCTCTGCAACGCCGATCGCGTAGGCGAGTTGCACTTCGCAGCGGTCCGCGAGTCCAGCGGCCACGACGTTTTTGGCGATGTAGCGGGCCATGTAGGCTGCGGAGCGATCGACCTTGGTCGGATCCTTGCCGCTGAATGCGCCGCCACCGTGACGGCCCATGCCGCCGTAGGTGTCGACGATGATCTTGCGCCCGGTCAGGCCGGTGTCGCCCATCGGGCCGCCGATCACGAAACGTCCAGTCGGATTGATGTGGTACTTGGTATCGGCGTCGAGCAGCTCGGCGGGAATCGTCGCCTGGATCACGTGCTTCAGAATGTCGGCGCGAAGTTCTTCGTTGGAGACGGTCTCAGCGTGCTGCGTTGAGATGACGACGGCGTCTACGCGGTAGGGCTTGCCGTTCTCGTCGTATTCCACTGTGACTTGGGATTTGCCGTCGGGCCGGAGATAAGGAAGCGTGCCATTCTTGCGAACTTCGGTGAGTCTTAAGGTGAGCTTGTGTGCCAGCGCGATAGGCAACGGCATCAGCTCTGCTGTTTCGTTGGTGGCGTAACCGAACATCATGCCCTGATCGCCGGCGCCGCCTACATCCACGCCCATGGCGATGTCGCCGGACTGCTTGTTGATGCTGGAGATCACGGCGCAGGTGTTCGAATCGAAGCCGTAAAGAGCATTGTCGTAGCCGATGGCCGCGACCACGCCGCGTACCAGGCTCTGGAAATCAACGTAGGCTTTGGTGGTAATTTCACCAGCGATTACGACGAGGCCGGTGGCGGTGAGAGTTTCGCAGGCCACGCGGCTGTAAGGATCCTGCTCGATGCACGCATCTAAAATGGCGTCGGAGATCTGATCGGCAATCTTGTCCGGGTGACCTTCGGTCACGGATTCGGACGTAAATAGGTAACGCTTCTTGGAAGACAAAGGTTGCTTCCTCCTGGATGACTTTGGACGCTACAACAGAGAGGAACGACAGCGTAGGCCGCAAAATCGAATTAAGCGTCTTCCAACTTACCAGAGAACTCGGGCGAACTCAAACAGTTCTTACGCCTGCAACAGCTTACAAGTGAACGCGGCTTGCACGTGAGAGCATCGAACAGCAGGATTTTGTCACGGAAATGCGTACTGCTGGAGCGAACGGAGCAGTGTTCTTTATTGGTCTTCGGATTGGAATTCAAACTTACTCGGACTGAAGACGATGGTGCGGACTTTACCGGGACCGCCAATGTCGGGCAGCGTGGCGCCGTTGTAGGTTACTTCGACTCCACCGGCGTTGCCGACAGTGAGTGTGATCCGCCGTGAAGCAGTGACGTGTTTCTCGGAAGCGGCGGGAAGCGTTTCTGAAAAGACAGTCTTTCCGTCGGCAATGGCCTGAACCCAGGATTCTTCACTGGTGCGGATGACGAGATCGACCGAGGATTTGGTGGCTGTCTCGGTTGCATCGGTTTTCAATGCCGCGGGACTCACAGTACTTGGAGGTGCGCCCTTGGCCGGTGTGCTTTCCAGGGGTTTCGGCGTCGTCACTTTTGCCGTTTGAAGCTTCTGGTCCGCAGGAAGCGTTTCAACCGGTGGTGTGCTGATTGCAGCGACTGCTGCGGTTGCTGCGCTGCTCTCTTTTTCGGCCTTTCGATGGTTGTGGTAGGTCCAGCCACCGTATCCGATCGCAACAACCAGAACGAGGACCACGATCGTTGTCCAGGAGATCGTTCCTTCTTCGTCTAGCTGCCGTGCAGGTCTCTCGGGAACATCTGCAATTTGAGGAAGGTTATTGATGGGCTCCTCCGGTCCGGTGGCAGCGACGTAATCGGCCACGGCCTGTTCCTCATCGATGCCGAGGAACTTAGCGTAGGAGCGAATGAATCCTTTATTGAAGATGCCGCCAGGGAGGAGATCGAATTTCTCGTCTTCGATCGCTTTGAGCATCCGAGTGCTGATTTTGGTGGCAGTCGCAATCTGGTCGAGCGAGATACCGCGTAGCTCGCGTTCGCGCCGCAGTTTTTCACCAAAACCGGCCAAAAAAGCCTCTTACGACTGGTAAAGTGGAATGCACCCAGATGATAGGTACTGGGGTTGCGAGTGTCAAACACACAAGTCACTGCATGTTGCTGAATTTTAAGCTATAAGACCGTGGCCCAAGGAGTGACATCGGTAACTTACCTGTATTGCTGTGGGACTTGTCCGAAAATATAATTCGCCGAATAGCCCGGAGTATGGGCCCGGATCCCCATTGATGACGCAAAGCGCGGAAGTCCAGAGAAAGCGACATCTTCACGAGCTGAACATATTCCACGATGTCGCCAAGGCGCTGACGTCTTCCCTGAACCTCGACTCAATTCTGCAGACCATCATGGAAAAGGTAGCCGAGTACTTTAAGCCGGATACCTGGTCGCTGCTCATGGCAGACGATGCGAAGGATGAACTCTATTTTGCAATCGCAGTGGGCGATGCGTCCGATACGTTGAAGTCGGTTCGATTGAAGATGGGTGAGGGCATCGCCGGTTGGGTCGCACGCCATGGGGAACCGCTGATCGTGCCGGATGTGTATAACGATCCGCGCTTTGCCAAGCGCATCGACGAGATGACGAAGTGGAAGACGCGCTCGATCATCTGCATGCCGCTGAAATCACGGCAGCGCGTGCTGGGCGTGATCCAGTTAATCAATGTGAGCATGGGCCAGTTCGAGGAGAACGAAATGTTCTTCCTGCAGGCGCTGTGCGATTACGCTGCGATCGCTATTGAGAATGCGCGCTCGGTCGAGAAGATTCAGGAACTAACCATTACCGATGACTGCACTGGGCTCTATAACGCACGTCATCTTTATAAGACGCTGGAAGCCGAGGTTTACCGCTCGGCGCGTTTCGGATACGAGTTCACGGTGCTGTTCATCGACTTGGATCGCTTCAAGATGGTGAACGATACCTACGGTCACCTGATTGGCAGCAAATTGCTCGCGGAGATCGGGTATGCGGTGAAATCCCACCTGCGCTTGATTGATTATGCGTTTCGCTACGGTGGGGATGAGTTCGTAATTCTTCTGCCGCAGACCAGCAAAGAATCGGCAACAGTGGTGGCGCGACGACTGCTCGAATACTTCCGCAAAACGATGTGGCTCAAGGGCGATGGATTGAACCTGAACGTGCGAGCCAGCTTTGGTCTGGCGTCCTACCCTGAAGATGCCAAGAGCGCGCACGAGATCATCCGTCAGGCCGACGAGATGATGTACGTGGTGAAGAACTCCACGCGGGACAATATTGGAATAGCGCAGCAAGGGTTGCTGAAATAGCACACTCTCACACAAGCTTCGGTCTCGCATTTCTAGTTGGGGTAGCTAGTAGCTGGTAGCGAGGGTCATCTGCTACTGACTACCAGCTACTAGCCACGCGCTTCAGCGATAGAGTTCGGGCCTGCGCGAGATTGCACCCTTCGTGCGCTAAAATCATCCAAGTGACCAGATAACAAGGAGCGAGCGATGGGATGCGGCAATCCAGTTTCACCTCAACCAGATAATGGGCCGGTAACACGTACGGTGTTCTGTGTGAAGTTTCAGCGCGAAATGCCGGGACTGGATGAACCGCCGTTCGACGGTGAACTGGGCCAGAAGATCTTCCAGAACGTCTCGCGCGAGGCGTGGAAGATGTGGGCTGAGCACTGCAAGATGATCCTCAATGAATACCGCCTGAATCCGGCGAACAAGTCGGACCAGGAGATCCTGGTAAAGCAGATGGAAGAGTACTTCTTCGGAGAGAACTCCGCGCTGCCGCCGGGATTTGTGCCACAAAAGACGAAGCAGTAAGTCGGTACATCAGTATCTCAGTATTTCAGTTCACACGAATTTTACTGACGTACTTAAATACTGATGTACTGATATACCAGCCGCTAGACCACCTTCAACTCCGCTGAAATCTGAAAGTGCAATTTCGCGTGCGCCGCGCGAAGCGCGTTCTCCACAAATTCCGGCGAGGCGCCGCGCGCGAAGATAAATCCCAAATAGCTTGCGCCCTCTGGCAACGGAACGAGTTTCTGTTGCAGCTTGGCCGTGATTTCAATCGATTCGATGCCTTCCACTTTTTCCGCGGCCTCTGCGTTCTCCACTCCTTCGTAAACGCCGGCCGAGGGGATCGGAATCATCATCACTCCGGATGCGGAATCTTCCCGCCTGATTGCTGTGATGCTCTCGCCGAGCGCATGTCGTAAGATGAGTTCTTCCAGAGGCATGCTCTCTTCGAAGCGCAACGCCTTCGCGCACAGGCCGCCGATGGGCCGCGCCGCTACCTCGAGCACCCAGGGGCCCTGTTCGTTAAAGCGAAATTCGGCGTGGATGGGACCGTGCTGGAGTCCAAGGGCAGTTACGGCGGACTGCGCACAACTGAAGATTGCCTGTTGATCGCGCGCAGGTAGCCGCGATGGCGTGACGTAGATTGTCTCTTCGAAGAACGGGCCCTCGAGCGGATCGGGCTTGTCGAAGAGCGCGAGCGTTTTCAGTTCACCATTCGTGACCAGTCCTTCGAGCGCGAATTCTTGCCCGAGGATATAGCTTTCAACTTGAATCCACTGGATGGAATCCAGTCGGCTGATGCGAATGGCAGCCGCCTCCAACAGCTTCGTGATGCGATCAAATGCGGCCACGAACTCCTGCTTATCGTTAGCGCGAATCACGCCGCGACTTGCTGATAATCCGAGTGGCTTGAGCACGCAAGGGAAGGGAACTTCGCCTGCTGCCATGGACGCATCGTAATCGGTTGGAAATCGACGGTACCAGGGGACTGCTAACCCTGCGGCCTTGAAGCGCTCGCGAGAAATCCATTTGTTCCGGCAGGCATCGACCGCGTGCGGCGGATGGTAGGAAAGACCGAGGCGCTCGGCCGCGAAAGCTGCAGTCATGGTCGGTGCGTCGCCTATGGCGACGATTCCGGCGATTGGGTGACGCTTCGCGAAATCAGCAATCTTCTCTGCCGAGTCTTGCGGTTCCTCGAAGCGCATCGGAATAGCGCCGTCCTGCCAGGGATCTTCCAGCACGTGACACCGGTCGGTTGCGAGCGCGATGGAAATTCCCAAGCGCCCGGCCGCCTCTTTGAAGGCGTTTGCCTGGTACCCGGTGGTGTTCGAAAACAGCAAGACGCGCGGCATGAATGCCTTCATTGTAAATCCGCATTGCTAATTGGCAGATTCGCTGTCCATCCAGCTCTGCACGTTATAATTCCGCGCAGATTCCCCGGGGAGAGAGAATGCAATCCTTGCGACTCGCGTTCGTTGCATTATTGATATTTTCATTGTTGTCGATTCAGACCGTTACGGCTCAAAGCACGCCGCTCGCCGGATATTCGGAGCAGTCCTCGACGGCCGAGCGGGATTGGGAGCAGAAGTTCCGCAAGATTCCAACGGCTGAGAACCTCCGCCAGGATAATCAACGACTGTCGGCCCGTCCTCACAATGTTGGATCGCCTTACGATAAAGACAATGCCGAATGGATCCTGTCACAGTTCAAGAGTTGGGGTCTGGATGCGCAGATTGAGACGTTCACTGTCCTGTATCCCACGCCAAAGTCGCGCAAGTTGGAACTAATCGGGCCCGAAGCCATACACGGCGAAGCTGGTAGAACCGGCTGTGCCCGGCGATCCGACGTCGAGCCAGCAGTCTGAGCAATTGCCGACTTATAACGCGTATTCGATTGATGGCGACGTGACCGCGCCGCTTGTTTACGTGAATTACGGCATCCCGGAGGATTACGAGGAACTCGATCGCATGGGCATTTCGGTGAAGGGCGCGATCGTGATTGCGCGTTACGGAAATTCGTGGCGAGGGATCAAGCCCAAAGTCGCGGCGGAGCATGGTGCTATCGGTTGCATCATCTATTCCGATCCGCGCGATGATGGATATTTCCAGGGCGACGTATTTCCGCAGGGAGCGTATCGAAACTCGAATGGTGTGCAGCGCGGCAGTGTGATGGATATGCCGGTCTATCCGGGCGATCCTGAGACGCCCAGCGTCGGATCAACGGCGGAAGCGAAGCGTCTCGATCGCAGCGACGTGAAGGTCTTCACCAAGATTCCGGTGCTGCCGATTTCCTACGGCGATGCACAGCCGTTGCTTGAACAACTCAACGGCCCGGTCGCTCCTGAGAGCTGGCGCGGTGCGCTTCCGATCACGTATCACATCGGTCCCGGTCCGGCGAAAGTTCATCTTGCGGTCAGCTTTAACTGGGACCACAAGCCGATTTATGACGTGATTGCTCGCATCCCGGGGTCGACTTATCCCGACGAGTGGGTGGTTCGGGGGAACCATCATGATGCGTGGGTGAATGGATCGGAAGATCCGGTTTCAGGAATGTCGCCGCTGATGGAAGAGGCGCGCGCGCTGGGCGAGCTGCTGAAGCAGGGATGGAAGCCGAAGCGGACGATCATTCTTGCGGCATGGGACGGCGAGGAGCCGGGTCTGCTCGGATCGACAGAATGGGCGGAGACGCACGCCGACGAACTGCGGCAACATGCGGTGGCTTACATTAATTCCGATGGCAACAGCCGCGGGTTTCTCTTCGCGGGCGCATCGCACACGTTGCAGACGCTGCTGAATGATGTTGCTCGCGATGTGCAGGATCCCGAGAAACAGATGTCCGTGTGGCAGCGGAGGCGAGCGCGCGACATTACGGAAGCTAAGTCGGATGAAGAAAAGAAGAAGGTGCGCGACCGGAAGTTCGTGCAGGCCTCAGCGCTGGGATCAGGCTCGGACTACACCGTGTTCATCGACCACCTGGGCATTGCGTCCGTGAATCTCGGATTCGGCGGCGAAGACGGCGGTGGCGTGTACCACTCCGTTTACGACGACTTCTACTGGTACACGCACTTCGACGATACGAAATTTGTTTATGGGCTCGCGCTGTCACAGACTGCGGGAACCGCGGTACTGCGGTTGGCGGATGCGGACCTGATCCCGCTAGATTTTGCGGCTTTTGCCGAAACAGTCAAGCGATATGCCGACGAAGTGGAGAAGCTCGCAACGGACGAGCGCAACAAGATCGTCGAGCAGAACAAAGAGCTAGAAGAAGGCGATCAGGTGGCTGTAGCTGATCCGACTAAGACCTACGTTCCGCCGCAACATGAGGCGGTGCCGCCTTACTTGAATTTCGCGCCGCTCAAGAATGCTGTCGAGGCACTCGCCCATAGTTCCGAAAGATACCAGCATGCTTTCAATCAGGCGGAACAGAATGGCGGCGCTGCGCTGGCGAAGGGATCGCTCGCGACGGTGAATGCCAAGCTGATCCAATCGGAGCGCGCGCTGACGGCCGAGCAGGGATTGCCTAATCGTCCGTGGTTTAAGCACCAGATCTACGCGCCGGGTTTTTACACCGGGTACGGCGTGAAGACACTGCCGGGCATCCGCGAGGCCATTGAGCAGAAGAAGTGGCAGGAAGCTGACACAGAGATCATGGTGGTTGCGAACACTCTGCAGAATGAAGTGACGGTTATCGATTCGGCGACCGCGGAGTTGGAGAAGATGGGGAAGTAGCGCGAGCCTGATTGCAGGCTGGCAAAACCGGAAAAAACCGAGGTCACGTTGAGAGAAGCGAAATATCTGTGCACTCCATGACTAATGCATCGATGCTTCGTGTCGCTCAGCGTGACCTCGGGGAGAGTGTAAGTTTACCCAGCAGTCGAAATTGTGATTCAGTACTCCGCTTTGGCTGTCTGCACCGCGATCGGACCGTTCTCAGTCGAAATCTTCAATACAGGTGATCCGCTGCCGTACTCCATACGGCGCTCGCGATTGTCCCAAGTCTTGCGTACCTGATCGCAGACGCTGGCGTTGCAACTCATCGGAGCATGTTCGCTGGCCTCGACCAGGAAGGCGGATTGGAATCCCTCGGGGACAGCCAGCACGATCGGGCCGTTCTCGGATCGCGCTTCTACCTGACCGCCCGTCCACGCATTGCCACGAACTTTCACCGACACCGGGCCGTTGGTCGCATTCAGGGTGGCGGAGCCGTTCGTCCCAACTAATTCGATTGGTCCGTTCTCTGCCGTGGCTTTCAGTTGCCCGGAGCAGTTGCGCAGGGCGAGGGGACCATTCTCAGCTTCCACATTGAGCGTTCCGGAGACGTCGCGCACTTCCACCGGTCCGTTCTTGGCGCGCATGTCGAGGTTCACGTTTTTGGGGGCATGGATCATCAGGAATGCGGTCCAGCGATCACCGTCTGGTCCCTCAACACTGAGCTGATCGCCATTCAGCACCATCTTGATTTGTGCGACATGTCGTTGCGCGGCGGCGTCATCGTCTCCGGCGGCCGTTTTGCAGGCCAGCACTTCGTAGTGGTCGCCATCCCATCCGCTGACCTGGATGCCACCGTTCTTGGCGGCATTCACGTGAAGCGTGCTGACCGTATTGGCGGGAATGGAGAGCCGTTGTTCAGCGTTGGCGGTGGCCTCATCCGACCAGTTGGAATTGTTCGATCGGCAGGTCAGATCGCTGGCATGAGCTGTCGAGGCTAAGAGAAGAACTGCGGCTGCAAAAGTCGAGAGTAGGAGTGGGAAAATTCGATTCCGCATGAAGGTGCCTCCGGGCGCATTCTGCGGATTAGACGGGCCACCCACGAAACGTTAGCAGCCCGACGCGAATTCAGGCCTTTCCGGCCTGCCAGAGCATGAAGGCGTACTCAAATGCGGTCTCGCGAAGCAAGTCGTACCGACCAGAGGCGCCGCCGTGACCGGCAGCCATGTTGGTCTTCAGCAGAAGCGGATTCGAATCCGTCTTCAACGTGCGCAACCGGGCGACATATTTGGCTGGCTCCCAGTACATCACCTGGCTGTCGTTGAACGAGGTCTTCACCAGGAGTGCCGGATAGGCTTTGGCTTCCAACTGATCGTAGGGCGAGTACGACAGCATGTAGTCGTAGGCTGCTTTTTCGTTCGGATTACCCCATTCCTCGTATTCAGGG
Source organism: Terriglobia bacterium (assembly GCA_963724985.1). Taxonomy (GTDB): domain Bacteria; phylum Acidobacteriota; class Terriglobia; order Terriglobales; family Acidobacteriaceae; genus JAJPJE01. The sequence continues at coordinate 61,007 of CAVRWV010000014.1, forward strand.
ACAGTCAGCGGCAATGATTCGTCGAGCATGGTGTTGATCACGTCGAGAAACGGGACGCGCGCGATCACGGCTTTGAAGAGATCGGGGCGCATGTTGGCGATTGCGCCCATGAGCAGGCCGCCCGCACTTGTGCCGGTGGCGATAAGGCGGTCACGCGAAGTGTAGCGCTCGTTCACGAGATGCTCTGCGGCCGCGATGAAGTCGGTGAACGTGTTCTTCTTATTCATCATGCGGCCCTGGTCGTGCCAGGCCTTTCCCAAATCGCCGCCACCGCGAATGTGCGCAATAGCAAAGACGAAGCCGCGATCGAGCAAGCTCAAGATGTTTGAACTGAAATTCACCGGGTAGGTATAGCCGTAAGCACCGTAGCCGGTGAGCAGCATGGGATGGGAGCCGTCGCGCTGGAAATCGCTGCGATGCACCAGAGAAATTGGAATGCGAGCGCCATCGGTGGCGACCGCGTAGATGCGCTCGGCTTGATATTGCGACTGGTCATAGCCGGGAACTTCGGTACGCTTGAGCAGCGTCGAGCTACGTTGATCTGAATGTCGTAGTCGTAGACGGAGTTGGGCGTGACCATCGACTGGTATGCGTATCGAAATTTCGTCGTTTCCCACTCGCGATTTTGCGCCGGAAACGCGGAGTAGGCTGGTTCGGGAAAACTCATACGATGCCACTCTCCGGTCTTGAAATCGGTGACGCGGAAGTGCGGTAGTCCATCTTCACGCTCGAGCAGAACGTGGAAATCGGCGAACAGTTCCATTCCGGCGAGCATCACGTCGGGGCGATGCGGGATCAGCTCTCTCCAGTTCTCGCGTCCGGGAGTTTGTACTGGTGCAGTCACCAACCGAAAATTTCGTCCCGTATCGTTCACGCGGATGAAGAACTCTTCGCCGTGATGATCGACCTGGTACTCCTGATCCTGCACGCGCGGTGCGATCAGGTTCCATTCGCCTTGCGGCTGGTCGGCACGCAAGTAGCGCCATTCTGAAGTAGTGTGGCTTCCGCTTTCGATCAGCAGATATTGGCGGCTGCGCGTCAGCTCAACGCCCACGTTGAAGCGCTCGTCCGGATCTTCGTAGACGATCGTGTCGGTTGCAGGATCCGTTCCCAGAGCATGGCGGTACACGCGATAGTGGCGCTTCGTGCCTTCCTCTTCCACCGTGTAGAAGAGAGTTCGATTATCCGCGGCCCAGGCAAACGATCCGGTTTTCTCTATGCGCTCGGGATAGAGTTCTCCCGTCTGCAGGTTCTTGAGGTAGAGCGTGTACTCGCGGAAGCCAGTGTTGTCGGTTGAATAAGCGAGCAGATTGCCGTCTTCACTCACGCTCATGCCGCCCAGCGACATGAACTTCTGACCTTCGGCGAGAGCGTTCTGATCGAGGATGACTTCTTCGGCCGCGTTTCCATCGACAGCATCTTTCGCCGCCTGCTTGCGACAGAAGATCGGGTACTGCTTTCCGGTCTCCGTGCGGGTGTAATAGAAGTACTCGCCTTCGCGGAAAGGGACACCGATGTCCGTTTCCTTGATATGGCTGACCATCTCCCGATAGAGCTGTTCCTGAAGAGCGCTGGTATGACGCGTCAACGAGTCGGCGTAGGCGTTCTCGGCCTCGAGATAGCGCGCCACTTCCGGATTGTCCTTGTCGCGAAGCCAGAAATAGTCGTCGATACGAGTCTCGCCGTGGACCACATCCGTCTTTGGAGTTTTCTGCGCAACCGGCGGCTCGGGATTGCCGGCTTCAATGGTGAGAGCGGGATCGGTTTGGCTGGTCATCGCCCTGATATTCGAACGGCTTTTGGCCTAAAAAGCAAACCGACCTCTATGCGAGCGGCACGAACGAGCCTCTACGAGCTTCCTCCAAACGCACAGCCGGGAGGAGCGGCCGAAATTCAATGGGTCTTGCAGGTTGGAGATTTAGCTGTACCGGACTGAAGAACGACTCACCGGCAAGAATTGGGTGCGATCACTTCGTGCCAGTTCCAAGCGGCGCACGTGTTCCGCCCCAAACATCAGCTTGAAGGGTGATTGGAAATCGTTCGTGAACTTTCGACGGCACCGAGCAGTAAGGCAGTTCGCCTTCCCGCAGCCGTCTTCCTACTGCTTCCGCCTTGTACTCATCCTTGAATCCACAGAGCGCATGGCCCATCTCGTGGGTTACTGCGAAATCGATGAGCTTCGGCAAGGGCATCTCAAACTTGCGAAGCAATTCCGCATTTCGGCCCGCATCTTTTTGCGCCAGCATTGATTCGTCGATTAACGTCAGGCGATCTTCGATGCAGGTGTAGGCGGGCGAAGATGAATCCAGCCCAAGATCCCGTGCGAGATCCTGCCAATGATCCGCCGGGATAAGCACCCAGGTCCAGGCTCCGAGTTGAGCCGTCGGATACATTTCCAGGTGCGACTTCAAGATGTCGACTTCGCGATTGCACTCGGCAACGGCAAGCCTGGTTTCGCAAAGGAAGGTCTGCGTCCCCCAGCTTCCCGCCACATATGTTTTCATCACGGAATTTGATTTTGCGAAACCCGCAAGCGGGCTGGTGATTGCCAGAGTAGCAACTAACAACAGAAGCACGAGACGTTCTGAAGTGCGCCTGTTCACTCGTATCCTCACACATCGCTGCTTTGTAGCGGTCCCAAGCCTGAAACCACTGAACAAACTTGCTGCAGAAACGCTTTAGACGAGGCTTCCATGCTTCTGGGGTAAGTTGCTGCGGATGATGCCAGCGCTCCGAGCTGTTGTCAAATTAAAAAATGAAATCTCCTGCATATAGATCGCATCGTGATCGAATCGTCCGCAGTATAGATACTGAAACGTTTCAGTATTCCTTTCGGAAATTCCTCGGCGGCCGAAGGGCCATGAACTTTCTTCTCGGAAATGGATTGGTCAGGCTGGCTATCGTTCCAGGATGGGAGAGATGTTTTTCCGGAAACAACGAACGGGCTGCTCCGGTCTTCGGCTCAAGGCGGTGTGACTCCCGGTTTGGGCAGTTTTCCGCGGACAACTCGGGCTGAGGATTGGAATTCACACCAAGCTAGCCGTACTCCCGTCGGCTACAAAGTTCTGTTACCCGTCCTTTGCACGACAACGTTTCAGCACATTCTGGAATAGGAGGGCATTGTGGCAGTTGCTCGGAGAAAAGCAATCGAGAACCGGGAGAAAATCGGGAAGATTATCTCGAAAAGAGAACAGACTGGACTGATCGTCCATTCCACGGATGGCCGTCTGTTCTTTCTGACAAGCAAGGACGCGCAGCGCACCCGGATTTCGAGCCGCGAGGGTCGCACGCTGCAGAGAATAATGACCAAGCAAGAGGGCGGGCGGAAATCGGCCAAGAGCGGGCTCGGCTGTACGAAGACCCTTCGCTGGTTACTCAGCCACAATCCCAAGTCGGTGAATTGGAGAAAAGTAAGCGCGTGGTGGATCAGTAACTGCTGACTTCGCCATAAGCCCAGCGCGCGAACACAAGAGGGTTGATGAATGGGCATTCAGAACAGCGCGGTTAATTGGACACCGCCTGAATCATTTTTGCTGTCGGACCTGGGAGAACGAAAATGAAGATCAAACTCTTCTCACTGACTTGGCTACTGCTCGCTATGTCGATCGGACTGATCGCCCAGCAAACACCGCCTCCGGCCAACCCGCCCACCGTTCACGTCAAGGGTCACGGGTGCGTGAAGCCTGGGAATGTGGAAGGTTGCGTGATTGTTAACGACTTCAGGGCCCATCGCAAATACAACGTCTTCTTCCTGGGCGACAAGCCTGCCATGGATACCGGAGTTTCGTTCGAGGGCCTTGGCTATAGCCATCTGGATCCGCATTGCCAGCAGGGACAGAAGGTGCAGGTGAGCGAATGGAAGCCGCTGGATGGGGAGTGCCCGCAAACACAAAAGTAAGGGGTGATTTGGGGGAGGGTTTCTGGAGCCGACGATCGGACTTGAACCGATGACCTGCTGATTACGAATCAGCTGCTCTACCAACTGAGCTACGTCGGCTTGCTTTCAGGATTTTATCATTTGAGTGCGAATCGGCTGAAGCCAGGATTCCGGGGGCTAAAGCCCCGAAGTCAGAGCGATTGAATTCACCGGCCTGAAGGCCGGTGCTTCCACAGGTGTAGCCGGTGCTTCCACTGCTACTTTATCTTCCAGCTTTTGAGCATGCGCTCGTAAGTCGGACGCAGTTGCGCGAAGTCCTTGTCCGGCGAGATAAACACCGCATACAGAAGACTGCCGTCGCGCCGGGGCAGAGCAACGAGCCAGTCGTGCTCGCGCTGGCCCTGGATGGGAGAGTTGCCGGTCAGATCGACGGATTTGCCTTGTACTCCATTCACCGTGATGTCGTTGTTACTGATTGCTTTCAGTCCCGCGTTCGATTGCTGGAGAGAGGCAACTAACTGCTGCACAGCGTCGTTTAGATTGCCCGCGCTCTGCGCGTCGACGCCGTTGATGATCACGCCATACGCGACTGCGTTCTGACTTACGCCGCCTTCAGGGGCGATGGTCACCGCGGAACTCTGATCGCCGTAGACGTGCCAATCCTGCGGATAAGAGATGTCGTAGGCGTTGTGATTCAGGGTCTGGAAGGCGCTGCTGGTCGACGGGATCGCGCCGCTGATGCCCTCCGGTCCGCCCGCTTGCGCCCCGTACGCGTGCTGCTGAATCTGTTGCGACGTGTATCCCTTGATGCTCATAGCCTGCTGATGAGCAGTCGTGAATGCGGGGCTGTTCTCGATGAAAGGCTTGGGAGGAAAATCTGAAATTTCTTTCTTAATCGCCTGTTCCCGGTTGCCGGGATTGGGATGGTCGCTGAAGAATTGCGCTGTCTGGGAGCCTCCTTCCTTTTCCAGGTTCTGGAAGAAGGTGGCCAGCTGCATTGGATCGTAGCCGGCGTTGTACATGATGCGCGCACCCACGGCATCTGCTTGCGACTCCATATCGCGCGAGTACTTAAGGAAGATTGATCCTGCGCCGAATTGCAATCCCAGGCGCGCGGCGGTTCCTACAAGTCCGCCGCCGAGTAATGCGCCCAGCACTCCGAGCGGAACTTGGGCCGCAGCCTGCTTCGAAGCTTGCTTGGTGGAGTGGCGTTCATACACATGTGACATCTCATGCGCCATCACTCCGGCCAATTGCGCTTCGTTCTGCGCGGCCTGGATGGTGCCCAGGTTTACAAAAACTGGACCACCGGGCAAGGCGAACGCATTTACATCCTTCTGCTGGATGACATGAAACTCGTAGGGCCACGTCGGCTGGGGCATCGTGGACTGGAGCTTTTGCCCCAGTTGCCGAACGTATTGGCTCACGGGATTCGAGTCAGGCAGTACCGGCATTTGCTTGCGCACTTCTGAGGCGTTCTGTTTTCCGACCTCGATGTCTTGCTCGGGAGAAAACATGTTCCAGCCGGTGGGCTGAGGCAGAGGCACGACTGCAACCGCCTGCAATTGCGAGACGAGGAGAACAACGGCCGTGGCGGCAGCGGCGGAACGTCGTACAAGAGAACGTTTCATTGCAGTTTTAGGCAAGCAGCAATATAGCGTAAGAGCTCTGTCTGAAGAGATTGGATGCTGCCGCATCGGTAGAAGAAGCGCAGGCTAGGAGACAAGCGGGCGGGCTGGCGACTATCCAACCCGCTTATTTATGGTCGTTCGAGTTCGCACCTAATTCGCGGCGTCCAACGGCACTGCGCGCCGCCTTGGCCGGAGCCGGAGCCGAGAATTCCGGTCCGTATTTTTCAAGTAAGACGGGGACCAGCGCGCCCTCGGCTTCTTTGACAAACTTCAGCTCGCCGGGCGAAGTCATATCGATGCGCACGAAGTCACCGAGCTTGACCTGTCCGGTGGCGACGAGATTCGCCAGAGGGAAGACGATGTGCCGCTCGATGGCTCGCTTCAAGTGCCGCGCACCATACTTGGCGTCGGTGCCTTCCTCCAACAGGTATTCTTTTACTGTCGAAGTGCAACTGAAGACGAACTGATTATTTCCGGTCGCCTGCAGAATTCGCTGCTGCACCATGCCCAGTTCGATTTCCAGAATTTGCTGGAGATGTTCCGGCCGAAGGGTCTTGAACACGACAACCTTGTCGATGCGGTTCATGAATTCGGGCGAGAACTTGCGGCGGGCCGCTTCCTGGGCCGTACGGGTCATTTTGTCGTCGAGGCGGTTGTCGGTGAAAACTGCCTTCGGACCGAAGCCCATTCCGCCGTCGACCAGTTCCGACATTTCGGATGCGCCCAGGTTCGACGTCATCACGATGAGGCATTGGGAGAGATCGACACGGCGGTTATCGCCGAGCGTGAGGCTGGCCTTGTCGAGGATGCCCAACAGCAACTGCCACAGCGCGTCGGAAGCCTTTTCGATTTCGTCGAACAGGACGATCGAGAGCTTCAACTTTTCTGTGTGCCACTGGTTGAGAGCCTCTTGCGTCAGCAGGGGATGAGTTTCGCGATGACCCAGATAGCCGGGAGGGGAACCAATCAGCTTCGCGATTTCATGCGAGTGTTGAAACTCAGCGCAATCGATCTTGATGCACGCGCGAGCGTCGCCAAAGAGGGCTTCCGCAACGGATTCGACCACGCGGGTTTTACCGGAGCCGGTCGGACCCAGAAAAATCAGGTTGCCGACCGGACGGTTTGGCGGATTCAATCCCGCCAGGAACATCTGATAAATCTCAGTAACTTTTTCGATCGCGGCATCCTGGCCGACGATTCTGCGGCGAAGAGCTTTTTCAAACTCAGTTGCGTCACCGCTTCGGCGGGAAGGATCCAGAACAGCGTTTATACCGGTTTTCATATTCCCCACGAACCTGGGAGCGGGCCGATGCCCGCATTAATCACTGTGGGATGGGATCAGCATGTCTGAAAGTTGCTATTACTAAGTAGTCACGTTAATCCGCGGCCGCTTCGTAATCTCGGGTCTTTCTCCCCCCACGCCTAACACCTTAGATGCACGAAATCCTGAAAAGAGAATGTGAGTCTTGTCCGAGATTTGTCATCTCTTTGATTGGCCTTTGCCGGATCGGCGGTTGGCAGGGGACTGAAAGCCTGATGCGCGAACGACACTGTACTTTTGAGTTGCTCTTTAGAGGAAAGTTCAACATCCGGGAACTCTGGAAATGCTACGATTTGGCCGAAATCCAGGACAGGTCACAATCCAATGCCCCGTAGCGTTCGGTTCCTTCTTCTCGGTAGTGTGTTTGGAGCAGTACTCATTGCTGGAATTCTTGCCGCGGCGACTCGCCGCTCGAGTGCTTCCACGAAATCGGCTTCCACTGCGGCTTCTGCCCCAGTAGCGGCCTCGACCACATCCACGCCTTCGGGCGAAATGGTCGCGCCTCCCGGAACCGTTCTTCATGTCGCCAAGAAAGGCGACACCATGGCGACGCTTGTCCGGTTGTATTTCGCGGACAGCTCGTACATGACGATTTCCGAATTCGAAAATGCCGTACGTGAGCGTAATGGCGATTTCAAGGGCGCTTTCCTGAAGCCGGGAGCGAACATGATCGTTCCGGGCATGGATAACCCGATCCACAGCGAAAACGCTGTCCTGGTTCCCAAGGATTTCGAAGTAAAGGCGGTTTACCTGACTGGCCTGATGGCGGGCAGCGACAAGGGCGTAAACATTGTTCGCGAGTGGAAAAAGGCGGGCGGCAACTCGGTGGTCTTTGACATCAAAGACAGCGACGGAAGTCTCAGCATCGCCTCCGACAATCCGCTGGCTCCGACGGGCCACCGGCCGTATATCCGCAACCTGCCCAAGTACACGCACTGGCTGCACTCACAGAATCTGCATGCCATCGCTCGCATTGCGATCTTCCGCGACGAGTTGCTGGTTACGCATCATCCGGAATTGGCAGTAAAGTCACGTGCTACCGGCCAGCCCTGGCGTGAAAACGGCAAGCTGGTATGGACCGATCCTAGCAACCCGGCAGTTCAGGACTACGACATCTCCCTGGCGAAGGCTGCGATTGCCGGCGGAGCCGACGAAGTGCAATTTGACTACGTCCGTTTCCCTGCAGAAGGTGATCAGAAAGACGCCAGCTTCCACTTCGAGAAGACTCATCCGGAATGGAAGCGTCCGGACGTCATCACTAATTTCCTCTCGCGAGCCTACGAACAAATTCACCCAACCGGCGTGATGCTTTCGCTGGATGTTTTCGGCGTGATGGCATGGCAGCGTCCGGTCGACCTGTCGCACACCGGCCAGGACATCGTCGGCATGGCAAAGTTCTGCGATGTGCTTTCACCGATGATCTATCCGTCGCACTTCTTCGGCATGGATGGCTACAAGGATCCGGGCGACGCGCCTGAGCACTTCATCGGGGAGTCGATGGACCGCTTCCTGAAGATTACGAACGGCTCCGGCGTGGTGATCCGTCCGTGGCTGCAGGCGTTCGCGTGGCGGACTAAGACCTACTCGCCGGATTACATTCGCGTCCAGGTAGCGACCTCGCACGCACATGGCGGCAATGGCTTCCTTTTCTGGAATGCCCGCAATGACTATGCGAAACCGTATGTCGCGATGCCAGAAATGGCAAGCAAGCCCGCCAACTACTTCCACGTGGAAAACGCGGCGGTGAAGACGACTCCGACTTCGAAGCCGGGCGCCGAAGTCAAGCCGGCGGTTCAGAAATCTGCTCCGGAACCCACGGCAGCTCCTTCAGGGGAATAGTCGGGTCCTAACATTCACGGAAGCGCGGGCCAGCCTGGCTCGCGCTTTTTCTTTTCGTCCCACAATAGAAATTTCCGATCCCAGCCAGCTGCACTCTCGCAGAACGCCCTTGATTACGCATCGTATAATGAACAAAGCGCAGTGATTTCTTAGTCATCAGCCGTGTTTTGTGGACCCTGCGCGGGAGGGCCGGAATGGCGATACAGAAGACAGACAAGATTTGGCACAACGGCAAGTTCATCAAGTGGGAAGACGCGAACATCCACGTGATGTCGCACGTAGTGCACTACGGGTCCTCGGTATTTGAAGGAATCCGCTGTTACGAAACCAAGTCTGGCCCCGCCATTTTCCGCGCTTCCGAGCACATGCAGCGGCTGCTGGATTCCGCCAAGATCTACCGCATGGAAATAGACTATTCGCGCGAGCAGCTCGTGCAAGCTATGGTGGACCTGGTTTCGACCAATGGCGTCTGGCCGGGCTATGTGCGCCCGATCGTGTTCCGCGGCTACGGCGAGGCAGGCGTCAATCCGATCCATTGCCCGATTGAGACCTACATCGTTAATTTTCCGTGGGGCAAGTACCTGAGCAAGGGCGGCGACGAGGGTGTGGACGTCTGCGTCTCCTCGTGGACGCGCATCGCCCCGAACACCCTGCCGGCGATGGCGAAGTCAGGCGCAAACTACATGAATTCGCAGCTCATCAAGATGGAAGCGATCGCCAACGGCTACGTCGAGGGGATTGCACTGGACGCGAACGGCCTCATCAGCGAGGGATCTGGAGAAAACCTGTTCCTGGTACACAAAGGCAAGCTGCTGACGGCGCCGATCGCCAACTCGGTACTGCCAGGCATCACGCGTGATTCGACCATCCAGATTGCGCGCGACCTGAAGATCGAAGTGGTCGAGCAGGCGATTCCGCGCGAGATGCTGTATATAGCGGACGAAGTCTTCTTCACTGGAACCGCGGCGGAAGTCACGCCAATCGGTTCGGTCGACAAGATCAAAGTCGGCAACAATGGCAAGCCTGGACCGATCACCAAGGCGATCCAGAAAGAGTTCTTCGGCATCGTCGAGGGCACCTTGCCCGACCGCCACAAGTGGTTCACGGCGGTTCCGGTGGAAGCCAAACAGACGGTCGGCGTGTAGTTCCGATTCGAAGACAGAGGTTGCGAGGCGCGGACAGCGATGTCCGCGCCTTTTTTGTTGGCCGCGATCGTCCCGGTTACTAAAGGACATCTCTCGATACGTGCTGTTGTGGCTACCCGCACCCCATCGTGAATTGCGCCTCACATGGGTCCGTGTTACTTTCAGCCCACATTACGAGTGACTTACGGAATTCAACCATGTCGATGAACATTGATGATCTGCTGCGCATCGCGATGGAGCGCAAGGCCTCCGACCTTCACCTGAAGGTTGGTAACTATCCGCACATTCGCGTGGATGGCGACCTCATCCCGCTGACAGATCAGCCCCGCGTGACCGCCGAGGACATGCTGAACATGGCTTTCAGCATGATGACCAACCGCCAGAAACAGAAGTTCAAGGAAAATGCCGAACTCGACATGGCGTATGGCGTCGCCGGACTGGGCCGCTTCCGTGTGAACGTGTTCCAGCAGCGCGGCAACGTCGGACTGGTGCTCCGCGTCATTCCCACCAAGATCAAGCCGATTGACGAACTGTTTCTTCCGAAGATTGTCGAAAAAATCTGCGATGAAGCTCGCGGACTCGTGCTGGTAACCGGCGTCACCGGTTCCGGTAAATCGACCACGCTGGCGGCGATGATCGATCGCATCAACTCCACGCGCGCCGAACACATCATCACCATCGAAGATCCGATCGAATTCCTGCACCGCGACAAAAAAGGATTCGTCAACCAGCGCGAAGTCGAAGTCGATACGCCATCGTTCGGATCGGCACTGCGCGCCAGCTTGCGTCAGGACCCGGACGTGATTCTCGTCGGCGAAATGCGCGACCTGGAAACGATCACGACAGCATTGCACGCGGCAGAAACCGGACACATGGTGTTCTCGACGTTGCACACCCTGGACGCAGTAGAAACCATCAACCGCATTATCGCCGTGTTCCCGCCGCCGGAGCAGAAGCAGATTCGCTTGCAACTCGCGTCGACGCTCAGGGCGGTCATCAGCCAGCGACTGGTGAAGCGGGCCGATGGAGCGGGCCGCGTACCTGCGGTCGAAGTGCTGATGTCGACAGCTTACGTTCGCGAGTGCCTGATTACGCCGGAAAAAACGCGCAAGATTCGCGAAGCGCTGGCAGCCGGCACTTCGCAATACGGCATGCAGACGTTCGATCAATCCCTCTACGATCTTTTCTTCCAGGGACTGATCTCCTACGAAGTTGCACTCGAAAATGCTACGAATCCCGACGATTTCAAGCTGCGCGTGTCAGGCATTTCCAGCGGAACGGATTCCGCGCGCGAGGAGATGCAGGCGGCTATGGGCGGCGGCGGGTTCGGGACGGCGGCGGAGGGAAGTAGCCTCGTTCGAACTTACAGCCCCGCCCGTGCGGCCTAATCTGGCGCAAGGCGGGGTTTTTCCTTTCCATGTCCTTTCTTTCTTCTCCGCTAATGCGCTAACGTAAGCGCATGGCGTTCGGAAAACCCCGGCTAAAACTGTTCGACGAAACTTCGCTTTATGAATACGCCATCGGCGCGCTTGGCCGCCGCATGCGCACTGTCGCCGAACTCAAGCGCCTGTTACGACAGAAGGTGGAGAAGTCGGAACTTGGCGATCTGTTGGTCGAGACCGTAATCGCGCGATTGAAAGAGCAGCGCTACCTCAACGACACGAGCTACGCGACCACTTATTCATCATTGCGTAAAGAGAATGATCGCTTCGGAAGCCGCCGGGTCATCTCCGACCTCAAGCAGCGCGGAGTGCATGACGACATCATCGACAAAACGGTTGGCGCTGCCTATGCGGACACCAACGAAGAGCAGTTGGCTCGCGCGTTCGTAGCGCGTAAACGTCTGAAGAAGCCAGCATCGCAGAAAGAAGCGGCGCGCATTTTCCGAACTATGGTTCGCGCCGGATTCGGCACACGCACGATCATCACTATCCTCAAAAAATGGGATGTGGAAGAGGAAGTCCTCACTGCCCTGGAGACCGAGCCCGAGTAATCGCGTCTTGACTTGGAGAAACACCGGCCTGTATACGAAGCCATGGTCCTGCTGTCATAATGTAAAGCTGGGTAGGTCGGCTTCATGCTGAAAGCTAACATTGGCAGATTCGTCGCACAGTTCCTAATCGCAACCTTATTTTTGCGGCCGCGTTGGCGCAGGTTCCGCAACCCACTCTGCCACAGCCTGCCCAACCGCAGATGATACCCGCGACTCCTCCGGGATCTCACCAGCTCTCGCCTGAGGATCTCGACGCTTTCTTCGACGGGCTGATTCCGTTGCAGCTTCAACAGGACGATATTGCCGGAGCAGTGGTCCTCATCGTGAAGGACGGCAATGTCCTGTTCGCGCGCGGTTACGGCTTCGCGGACGCAGAGCGCAAGAAGCCGGTGTCGGTGGATGACACGCTCTTTCGTCCGGGCTCCATCTCGAAACTCTTCACCTGGACTGCCGTGATGCAACTGGTGGAGCAGGGAAAACTCGACCTTGATCGCGACATCAACGATTATCTTGACTTCAAAGTCCCACCAGCATTCGGCGCGCCCATCACGCTGCGCAACCTGATGACGCACACGCCGGGGTTCGAGGAGACGCTTAAAGATCTCCTCGCGCCGGATGCGAACCATCTAATGCCGTTGCAAACCTATCTGAGCACGCACATGCCGAACCGCATCTTCCCGCCGGGCAGCGTGCCCGCCTATTCGAATTATGGAACGACGCTCGCTGGATATATCGTGCAACGCGTTTCGGGAAAGCCGTTCGAGCAATATATCCAGGAAAATATTCTCGCGCCACTTCGCATGACGCACTCCACATTTGTGCAGCCCTTGCCCGACGCGCTCAAGCCGATGATGTCAGCCGGTTTCAGGCTCGAGTCGGAAGGCGCGAAACCGTTCGAACTCGTGCAACCTGTTCCTGCGGGAGCGCTCTCCGCTTCCGCCGGAGATATCGCCCGATTCATGATTGCTCACCTGCAGGACGGGCGCTTTGAAGATAAACAGATTCTCAAGCCAGAGACTGCGCAGCTCATGCACTCACGGCAGTTTGGGCTCGATCCGCAGATGAATGGAATGGCGCTGGGTTTTTACGAGGAATCGGGTAACGGGCATCGCATCATCGGACATGGCGGCGACACTATGTACTTCCACAGTGATTTGCACCTGATTCCCGATGCGAATCTCGGATTCTTTGTGTCCTACAACAGCGAAGGGCGCAACGACATCTCGCCGCGCGGCCCGTTCTGGCAACAATTTCTTGATCGCTACTATCCAGTGCCGCCGGCGGAGATTCCGCACGTTCCGACCGCGGTGCAAGATGCGAGAGCGGCGAGCGGGTCCTATATCAGCAGCCGGCGTTCGCAAACCAACGTTCTTCAAAATCCTGAGCTGGTTTGACGTGGATCAAGCCAGAGCCGGACCGGAAGGAACGGTGATCGTCGACTCGCGCAAGGGACTGAACGGCAAACCACGCCGCTGGTACGACACTGGCAGCCAGCTTTATCAGGATCGTGATGGCAAGCGGCACATTGCCTTTCGCGCCGACGGCGCTGGCCGGATGCAGATGCTGACCGATTTTCCTGCGGCGGTAATGCAGCGTGTGCCCTGGTACCAATCAAAGAAATTCAACTACGGATTATTGGGTGGGGTAGTGCTGGTGCTGGTTGCAACGTTGTTGTTGTGGCCGATCGCAGCACTGGTTCGGGCGCACTATTCCGCGTCGTTGCCGCTCTTCGGCGTGACCAGGTTCGCGCGCACCGCCACCAGGGTTGTTTGCCTTGTCGATTTGCTGGTGATCGCCGCATGGCTGGGATTTTTGATCTACGGGTCGGAGCATCTTTCCGCTTTCAGCAGTGACTCGGATTCCTTCATTCGTGTCATCCAAACTTTTGCCTGGATTGGAATCGCCGGGCTGGTGTTTGTCGTACTTCACGGCGCACACGTCTGGTTCACGCGGCAGTATCGCTGGTGGGCGCGAATCACCGAGACGCTAGTGGTGCTGGCGTGCCTGGGCTGGGTGTGGCTGATCGTGAGCTGGAATCTGCTGCACAAGAGCCTGATGTATTGAAGTCTGCGGTTTCTCTGCGTTCTCTGCTCCCGTGGCGAAATTCTGCCCTGCTAAAATGAAGGTTTCATCACTGAGCAATCCTCATGCTGACTGGCTCCGAGATACGCCGCAAGTTTCTCGACTTTTTCATACAGAATGGACATAAAGAGGTCCATTCGTCATCGCTCGTTCCTGCGAACGATCCCACGTTGCTCTTCACCAATGCCGGAATGAACCAGTTCAAGGACGTTTTTCTTGGCCTGGAGAAGCGCGACTACCGGCGCGCAACGTCGTCGCAGAAATGCGTTCGGGCGGGCGGCAAGCATAACGATCTCGAGAACGTCGGCTTTACGAATCGGCACCATACGTTCTTCGAGATGCTCGGGAACTTTTCGTTCGGCGATTATTTCAAGAAAGATGCGGTCCGCTTCGCATGGGAGCTGATCACCTCGCCGCAGTGGTTTGGGATCCCGAAGGACAAGCTGTTCGTCACGATCTTCAAAGGCGAGGCCGGAGTTCCGCGCGACAAGGAAGCCTACGACCTCTGGCACGATGACCAGCACGTCGCCAAGGAGCGCATCTACGAATTTGGATTGAAAGACAATTTCTGGCAGATGGGCGATACGGGCCCTTGCGGTCCGTGCAGCGAGATCCATTACGACATGGGCGCGATCGCCAGCTCGCTCGGGCACACCGATTGCGAGTTCGGTTGCGATTGCGGACGTTACGTCGAGATATGGAACCTGGTGTTCATGCAATTCGATCGCGATGCGGGAGGCACGCTGAATCCGCTCCCCAAGCCGTCGATCGATACCGGCGCCGGGTTGGAGCGTCTGGCGGCGGTGCTGCAGGGCAAGATCTCGAATTACGACACGGATCTGTTTGTGCCGTTGCTGAAACGCGCGGCGGAGCTGTGCGGAGTCGATTACGAAAAGGAAGCAAAGACCGAGGCGAGCGGGCGCAGCAATGCGGCTTCGTTGCGCGTGATTGCGGATCATGCGCGCGCGGCAACGTTCCTCATTTCCGACGGGGTCGTTCCCGCCAACGATGGACGCGGCTATGTACTGCGCAAGATTATCCGGCGCGCGATTCGCCATGGACGCTTGCTCGGGCAGGAGCAGCCGTTTCTTTACAAGATGGTCGCTGCGGTGCGCGATGAGATGAAGGACGCGTATCCGGAACTGGTTGAGAGCGCCGAGCGCGTCGCACAAGTCATTGAAATTGAGGAGACGCGTTTTGCACGCACGTTGAGCGAAGGCCTGAAACGGCTCGACGAGGATCTGTCCCCGCTCGTAACGGCGAAGCAGGAGCATCCGGAGGCTCGCGCTACGTATTCCGGCGAGAAGGCGTTCAAGCTCTACGACACTTTCGGCCTGCCGCTAGACTTCATGGTTGATGCCGCGCGCGACGCCGGTATTGCTTTCGATCAGGGTGGATTCGATCGAGCCATGACAGAGCAGCGTGCGCGCGCACAGGCTTCCTGGAAGGGAGCGGCGAAGCAGACGGCTAATCCTGCGTATCAGCAGCTTCCGCCGACCGTGTTCGAAGGATATCGCCAGACCGAATCGAGTGGCGCCGAGATTATCGCCCTGATGCGTAATAACCAGGGCGTGCAGGAACTCAAGCGCGGCGAGCAGGGCGAAGTGATTCTCGATCACACGCCGTTCTACGCCGAGGCAGGCGGTCAGGTTGGCGATCGTGG
Organism: Terriglobia bacterium; assembly: GCA_963724985.1. Lineage (GTDB taxonomy): Bacteria > Acidobacteriota > Terriglobia > Terriglobales > Acidobacteriaceae > JAJPJE01. The sequence continues at coordinate 76,558 of CAVRWV010000014.1, forward strand.
GCTGCTGTACGACGACGATCACAACAAAGTTGTGGCCGAAGTCGAGGCCACCTATTACCCGGTGCAAGGCGTTCGGTCGCACAAGGTGGTCGCGCGCGAGGACCTGCACGTCGGCGACAAAGTCGATGCGGCGGTGTCGCTCGATATTCGCCAGGCGACGATGCGGCACCACACGGCGACACATCTTCTCCATGCCGGTTTGCGCGAAGTGCTGGGAAAGCACGTCAAGCAGGCAGGCTCGCTGGTCTCGCAGGGACGGCTGCGCTTCGACTTCTCGCATTTCACTGCGGTGGAAGACGAAGAACTGCAGGACATTGAGGACATCATTAATAAAGAGGTCCTCGCGAACCAGAAGGTGGACATTATCGAGGACGTGCCGATCGATGTGGCCGTGAACGAATATCACGCCATGGCTCTGTTCGGCGAAAAGTACGGCGACAAGGTGCGCGTGATCAAGATCGGCGATTTTTCTACGGAGCTCTGCGGCGGCACACACACGCGCGCAACCGGTGAGATCGGGCTGATCAAGATTCTCGACGAAGGTTCGGTCAGTGCAGGCGTTCGCCGCGTGGAGGCCGTTGCCGGCGAAAGCTCGTTGCATCATTTCCGCACGGACCATCAACTGGAAGGCGTCGCGCGCAAGCTGGTTCGTATGGATGAGGCAGAAGGTTCGTTGGCGACTGCGCTGCAAAAAGAGATCGAATCCCGCGAAGACGAAATCAAGCGGCTGCGTAAGGAGCTTGAGCACTCGCGCATGAAGTCTGCCGCGGCAACGACAGCTTCGATCGACGATAAGGTTCGCGTCGTAAACGGCGTGAAGGTCCTGGCGCATCGTGTCGATAACCTCGAGCGGCCGCAGATGCGAACGCTCGTCGATAATCTGCGGCAAAAAATCGGTTCGGGCGTGGTGGTGCTGGGCTCGGCATCCGACGGCAATGTCTCGTTGATCGCAGGGGTTACGAAGGACCTCACGAATCGGTTGCAGGCGGGTAAAGTGATCGGGCCGATTGCGCAAAAAGTTGGCGGCAAAGGCGGCGGTCGTCCTGATCTCGCCGAAGCCGGAGGAAAAGACGCATCGGCTCTCGACGCAGCGCTGGGGTCGACGTACGAAGTGGTCGAGTCGTTGCTCGGATAACGAGCCCGCCTATCTGATCGCATGCCTGAGCTTCCTGACATTGCCGCGTATCTGAGCGCGTTGGAGACGCGCATCGTCGGCCAGCGGCTTGAGAAAGTGCGGCTCGGCAATCCTTTTCTTCTGCGCACGGTAGATCCACCAGTTGAAAGCATCGAAGGGCAGACCGTGAGGTCGTTGGCGCGGATCGGCAAACGCATCGGCGTGGCATTCGACAATGGTTTCTGGCTGGTGCTGCATCTGATGATCGCGGGCCGGTTGCACTGGAAAGCCGCGGGCGCGAAGCTGAGCGGTAGAAACCAGTTGGCGGCGTTTGATTTTCCGCATGGCTCCCTGGTGCTGACGGAAGCGGGCTCTCAAAGGCGTGCATCTCTGCATTTATTTCGAAGTCGAGAGGAAGCGCAATCGCTTGATGCCGGCGGCGTGGACATTTTCTCGCTCGACCTGGAGGGATTTCGCTCCGCGATAACGGCGGAGAATCACACGCTGAAGCGAGCGCTTACCGATCCGCGAATCCTAAGTGGGATCGGCAATGCCTATTCGGACGAGATTCTGCATGCGGCGCAGCTTTCGCCGGTTCAACTCACGAGCAAGCTGACATCCGAGCAGGTGGAGAGACTGTTCACGGCGACGCGAGAGACGTTGCAGATGTGGATCGATAGGCTGAAGTCGGAGGCCGAAGATGCTTTTCCCGAGAAAGTGACGGCGTTCCGCAAAGACATGGCGGTGCATGGACGGTTTGGACAGCCTTGTCCCAGATGCGGGAAGCCTGTGCAGCGGATCCGTTATGCGGACAATGAGACGAACTATTGTGCGCAGTGCCAGACGGCGGGGAAGGTTCTGGCGGATCGAAGTTTGTCGCGACTCTTCGGAGCGGACTGGCCGCGAACGCTGGATGAGTTGGAGACGCTGAGGCGGAAGTAGAGGGTGCACGAACGTCCCACTCAAGCCAAAAGATGGCTTGAATGGGCCACCCACCCACGAATGGGCCACCCCAGGCCTATTTTCTGAAAATGCTACGGAGCTGTGCGCGAACCACCGAAATCGGGTGAGTAATGAGCGTTGTGATTTTTCCGAGGAGGGTGTCCGGTTCGCGAAAGACTCCCAGTTGCCGGAGGACGGTTCCACGGTCGTAGTAGATTTTCTCGCCTGCAAGGTGGTCGTCGGGATCAAACGTGTACACACCGCAAAGCGGCAGCTCTACTTTTTTGCCGGTTGCGGCAAGTCCGCGCCATGCCCCGCGATGCGTCCCGCGAATCATGACTTCAAGGACAATCGTCTCTTCGGAGATGTGACGCCGCAGGATCTCGATCTGCAGGTCGGGAAGAGCGGTCATGAGCTGGGCGTAGAAGCGGCGAACTTCATCCCGGCCCACGTAGTGCGCGTCCCAGGGGCTATCTTGATACTCGGCACTCGGGCCGAAGGTGCCGATCACGCCCTCAAGATCGTGCTGGTTTTCGAACCGGACATGCTGCTCGACGAGCGCCATTCGCGCCGCTAGCCTCGATTGTGGAAGCGGAAGAGTTGCCATGTTCACCCCCAAGCTGAACTGGCTACGGTTGGTTGCCAATTATCTTCCTGCCGGGCGATTGTGTCACGGGTCAGGAGAAGTCCGCTGATGACTGCTGGGTAAGTTGCGCACCGCTGGCCTTTGCTTTTGAGTAGTCCGTTGCCTCGCGCATTCGCAACAGTAACTGATCGTAAGGAGTGAGATAGCGGTACGGCTCGCTCTTTCCGGTGCTGTCTTCGAAGCGAGCGGCGTTCCACTCCGCCTCGAGTGCTTTCAGTATTTCAGTATCGCGCCTGGCAATTTCTGCGAAGTCGGGCTTCTCTCGCCACTGCTGCTCCCGCCAGGTCACGTACGCGAGGTAGTCCGCGGATAAAGAGAAAGAGGCGAAGTCCGCCAAGTTACGCTTCACCGAAGGCTTGAGCCGCTTGATGGCGTCGGCGGATTGACGATAAGGTTCGGGATCGAGGGGCGGCGACGATAAGGACTGCTTTACGTCATCGTCACTCGCGGAGGGCAGAGGCAGACTTGGAGTGGTCCAATTTGAAGCGCAGTCGCGGCCCGGTGTGATTTGGTAGAAATTGGCCAACGCCGTTCGCCAAGCATCGTTCCATTTCGCTCCATAGAAATGCTCGACGAACTGCGGAAACGCTAGACGGCGAGCTGCGTCGGGTCCGTCGCTCAACGACGTCGCCGCGTAGGCAAATGAGTCCCAGAGCGAGTTGGCGAGAAAGCGGGTAGGAGTCCAGTTGGCGACGATTACGCCGAGGAATCGAGGATCGTCTTCGGAGTAGGCACGCGCGAACGCATCCACATTGGCGAGCGACTGCGCACCCGGGCGCGGTCCCCATTCGCAGGTGATGAGTGCCGGCGCTCCGATCACGCGCAATCCCGCGCTCGCGACTTGCTTCGCAGTCTCGAGGAGCGGTTGCGGCTCAGTGACGTAGTACTGCCAATCCATGACGATCACGCGCTTGTTCAGGCGCCGCAGGATTTCAGGTTCCTTATGCGCAACGAAATCGCCCCAGACGATCAGCTCTTTTCCCAATTCGTGCGCCAGGGTGTCGAGGCCGTTCAGGTAGTCGGCCCATATCTCCGCGCGCGATTTCTTTTGCAGCGCCTTCTGCGATAACGCAGACCCGCCCCAATTCACTTCATCGCAACCGGCGTGCATATATTGGGACGGAAACGCCTTCGCGACTTCGCGGTAAAGGTCGCGCATCAGCGCCAGTGAATCGGGATGCACAGGCGAGATACCGACAAATTCCGTGGGCTTATCGAGAGGCGTGTCGGCGAGGTGCTGATATTTGGGAACGGCGGTGATGTAGCTGGTGTGGCCGAAGGATTCGATCTCGGGAATCAACTGTACGCCGCGCTTCTGGCCGTACTCGGCCAGCTCACGAGCCTCGGAAGCGGTGAGCGCATGATCGTGGGTGACGAGCTCGGGATGAGATTCGAAGCGAAAGGCGGAGCCCTGGTCGTCGGTCAGGCGGAACAATATTGTGTTCAGTTTCCAGTCCTGGCAGAAATCGATGACGCGGCGGTAATAGGCAGGGCGCTCGGTGAGTCGGGCTGCGTCGATCATGATGCCGCGAAGGCGGGTGCGGCTGAGTGCTTGTGTAGCGCTGGCCGATCGTGTGAGAGCGATGGTTGTGGCCATGCTGCTGAGCTTCAGGAAGTCGCGTCGGCGCATGGTGAGATTATGGCAGGATCATTCCCACCCTAGCCAAAGGAAGGCTAGGATGGGGCACCCGTAAAACATTCCCAGATCGCGACAGCCATGAAGCCAAACCGTTCTGATTGAACGCCGCGCACCTTGGTCCATGACCTTCGGCGGAATAACTTCCGGTTTTGCCGGTTTTCTCCTGTTTTTTCATGGGTTTCCGCCCATTCACTTCGCAGATTCCCCGCCAGTTGTGCGATTGCTGCCCCTTCCACACCGGACTTATAATCCACTCACTCTGGTTAGTCTCCGTGTGGTCGGGTTGGTTAGTTGCGCACCGTAACCCAGGTCCGTGCGCCAAAAAGAGGTCTGTCAAAAGATGTCTTGTTGGCCACATCCGAATACCCGACTGTCTGCCTCCATTGCGCCACTGATCTTGACAGCGCTCGTCATCACGCTCGCGGCAACCCCGGCGGTTGCGGCCGATACCATCACGGCCGTGTCCGAGAACGGCAGGACTGTCTACGTGAACGATGAGGATTCCGGTCCTAAGCAGGCCGCAGCGCGCGAGATACCAGTGAAGCATTCCTCAGATCTTGTCTATTGGAGCAATACAGAGCACACGTGGAAGCCGGTCCCTGCGCCCACGCGATCGGCGTATAGCGCGGCGCGGAACGCGGCGGAGGAAGTCTCGAAATACGTTGCGGCGCAACCGATAGCGAAGGCGAGTCCGGCGCACAACAATCCGAACTACCGCGGATTGGCGGTGGGGCGGCAAGTGACTGCGGATGAGATCGACAAGGCGATTACGGAAGCCGCCGAGCGGCACAATGTCGATCCGAACCTGGTGCGCGCCATTATCAAGGTGGAATCGAATTACAACAGCAATGCGGTTTCGCGTACCGGAGCGATGGGACTGATGCAGTTGATGCCGCAGACCGCGCGCACGCTAAGCGTGAAGAATCCGTTCGATCCGCGACAGAACGTGGATGCGGGCGTCCGGCACCTGAAGAAGCTGCTTACGAATTACGGAGGCAACGTCCAGCTTTCGCTCGCGGCCTATAACGCGGGTGAAGGCGCAGTGGCGCGTAACAACGGTGTGCCGCCGTTTGCGGAAACACGGAATTACGTCCGGAAAATTACACAGATCTACGGTGGAGGACTGTTCGCTCCCTCGTACGCACCGATTCGCGTTGAGCGAGATGCTAGTGGGGTCGTGAAGTTTACGAATACGGAATGAAGACCCAGTCGACCAGGGTGGTATCGGATCCTTCGGAGCAGTTCAATCGTAAGACAACTGGCGCAAGCGCGTCCGGGAGCACATGGGCCCGCAAAGCTGGTTTGCTCGCACTCATAGCGGTACTCGCGATTCCCACTTTTGGCGCCACCGTTCAGCAGAAAAAACAGGTTGCACGAGGACAGTTCGAAAGAGCGGAAGAACTGCGCGAGGAACTGAACGGGACACCGATCCGCGAACGCAAGCAGCGTGACTACCAAAAAGTGATGGATGCCTACCGGCGCGTTTATTACCTGGCGCCGACGTCAAACCGGGCAGATGCCGCCGTGGTGGCCGTCGCCGAATTGCTTGCCGACCAGGGGCGCAATTTTAAGGATGAAAAGTCGCTGCACGATGCGATTGGACAGTACGAGTTCGTGCGCCGTGAGTATCCGGGCAGCAAGTATCGAGTCGAGGCGCTGTACACGATCGGGCAGATCTATCGCGAAGATTTGAACGACGATGCCAAGGCGAAGGAAGCGTTCGAAGATTTCCTGAAACATTATCCGAATTCGGAAAACGCTGAAGGCGCGCGGCTGGCTCTGAAGGAGATGGACGAGGCCGCGAATCCGAAGGCGGCTGCAAACAAGAAGCAGGCCGCAACGGTCGCAAAGGATGCAAAGCCTGCAAAGCCCGAGCGCAAAACCGAAGCTGCGACAGTGCAGCCGAAGGCGCCAGCGGCACCAGCACCAGCGCCGCCAGCTTTAACAGCTGAGCAGAAGCTTACGGTGGTTGCCGGGGAAGAGCAGGACAGTCCGGAGGCGAGTGAGCATCACGCGGGACACCACGTTCTAGTGACGGGGATCCGGCACTGGTCGACGCCCGACTACACGCGGATTGCGGTGGATCTGGAAGATAGCGTGGAGTACAGCTCGGAGCGGATCGATCATCCCGATCGCATTTACTTTGATCTGAAAGACAGCCGGTTGGCGTCAGTGCTGTTGGGCAAGAGCTTTGAAGTAGGCGACGGTTTCTTGCGCAAGATTCGCGTGGCGCAGTATCGACCGGGCGAGGCGCGCATCGTGCTGGAAGTCGATGACTCATACGACTATTCAGCATTCCTGCTGCCGAATCCTTATCGGCTGATCATCGACATTCACGGACGAAAGCCAGCCCAGTTACAGGCGAAGTCGCAGCCGAAGGCGGCTCCAGCGGAGTCGACGGTGCAAGACTCGAGCAAGCAAGAGTTGGTGGCCAGCAGCAAGGCCCCGGCGATCCCTGTGGCGAGTGCGGCAAAGGCCGAGGCGCCAGCGAAGGCCGAGGCGCCAGCGAAGGCTACCCCGGTGACTACGGCGGTCAAACAGGAGCGGACTCCTGCGAAGTCTGCCGCAAAGACGGTTACAAGCGAAGCTGTTGCCTCGAAGCCGCCAGTTGTAAACACTCCGAAAGTGGTAGCGGATGCGCCGGCGCCACAGGCACAGGTGAAGAGGGTTGACGCGCAGCCATCCGAACGCGACCGCCAAATTCTTGAGAAGGAAGTTGCGCGTAAAGTAACAGCACTGTCCGGAGAGAAGAGTTCCTCGAAGGGAAGCGCCGCAGAGCTTCCGACGCGCATTGTAGTGGATGACAACGACGCGCCAACGCCAGTGAAGAACGCGAGTCCGGCTACCACGCAAAAACGCAGCGTGGAAGTGGCCGGCGTGACGACGTCGTCACTCAGCGACGCGCTGGCAGCAGATTCGACTTCGTCCAGCACCGGTTCGTCGCGTGCGCACGTGAAGCGGCAGGCGGCAGACAAGCTTGCCATCCGTGAGGCGAAGCCGACGATGGATGGCGATCGTTCGCTGATCCGAGCTCTGGGGCTGAAGATTGGACGTATCGTGGTCGATGCGGGGCATGGCGGACACGACACGGGCACGATTGGTCCGAACGGCCTGCGAGAAAAAGATCTGGTGCTCGATGTGGCTCTGCGGCTCGGAAAGCTGCTCGATTCGCGCATGGGAGCCGAGGTGGTTTACACGCGCGACGACGACACCTTTATTCCGCTGGAGACGCGAACGGCGATCGCCAATCAGCAGGAAGCTGACTTATTCATCTCGATTCACGCGAACTCGAGCCCTGATCCTTCAGCGCGCGGAGTCGAGACGTACTACCTGAACTTTACCTCTTCACGCGATGCGCTGGATGTGGCGGCGCGCGAAAATGCGGTTTCCGAAAAATCGATTCATGAGCTGCAGGATCTGGTTAAGAAGATCGCGCTCAAAGAGAAGATCGAGGAATCGCACGAGTTTGCCGCCGATGTTCAGCAGTCGCTCTACACGGGGCTCGCGACGAGCCGCAACTCTTCTCTGCGCGATCGCGGCGTAAAGAAGGCGCCTTTCATCGTTCTGATCGGCGCGAACATGCCTTCCATCCTGGCGGAGATCTCCTTCATCTCCAATCCGGGCGACGAGCACAAGCTCGAGACCCCGGAGTACCGGCAGAAGATCGCCGAGTCGCTCTATCGCGGCGTGGCCAAGTACGTAGGCGGTCTGAGTGGGGTTAAGGTCGCGTCGAAGATTCCAGATAAAGCGGGACAATAACCACTGTTTGCAAAATACCGCACCGAAGCCCAAAGAAGGCTTGGATGGCACTCGCCACCCGTTTGGAACTTTGGCTGCTCCCCTGTAGTCTAATAAAGAGCTAGTTCTCTTCGAATGAAACGCAATCTTCTAAGCAGTCTCTTGTTGATCCTGGGGTTTGTAGCTTCAGGCTTTGCGCAGCAATCCAAGTCCGATTTCCTGCCGGAAATTTTTGCCGGATGGCACAGATCTTCCATTCAAGCCAGCACGGATGCCAATCAGGCCGATCCTGTAAATGGCGCGCTGCTGAAGGAATTCGGATTCACAGATCTGAATTCGGCGACCTACACCAAAGAGGGCCGCAAGATCACGGTGAAGGCGGCGCGATTCACGGATGCAACTGGCGCCTATGGATCGTTCCTGTTCTACCGTACGCCGGAGGTCGCGCCCGAGACGATTGGTGATGAGGCCTTCTCGAACGGTACGCGGGTTGTTTTTTATCGCGCAAACGTCCTGGCCGATGTGACGCTTGATCGAGTGACTCCAATGTCGGCCGGCGAACTGCGCGAACTGGCGAACGACTTGCCATTACCCGGCGGGAATGCCCGCAACTTGCCTTCACTGCCAAGCTATCTGCCGACCGAGGGATTGAAGGGCGATAAGAAATATGTGGTCGGGCCGGTGGGACTGTCGAAGATCGACATGCCGCTGCCCGCTGAGTTGATCGACTTCGAGGCTGGCGCGGAACTGATGTCCGCGAATTATGGGAGCGAAGAAGGGCTGGCGAAACTGACGCTCATTTCTTATCCCACACCTGCGATTGCAGGAGCACAACTCAGGAAGATTGATGCAGCCAATCCAAGTTCCTCGGATGGCAGAGCTGCGTACTACACGAAGCGAACCGGTCCACTCGTCGCAATCGTAAGCGGTGCAGTTTCTCCGTCGGGAGCAAGATCGTTGCTTGCATCGGTGAACTATGAGGCGGACGTTACCTGGAATCAGGCGACACATCTCACGCGGAGCAACAATCTTGGAAGTCTGCTGGTGAATGTAGTTCTTCTGTTGAGCGGCTTGCTGGCGATCTCGCTCGCGGCCGGGGTTGCGTTCGGAGGAGTTCGAATTCTGCTGAAGAAATTCTTCCCGGACCGAGTTTTCGACCGCACGCAGGATGTCGAAATCATTCGATTAAACCTACGCAAGTAGCAACTTGGTGTCGATTTTGGGCAAAATCCAAAACGGGATTTTTGTCCCTGTTTTTGACCCTAAGCGCCTGAAAACTGACAGTTTATGTCAATTATGGCGTGATCGGGGCGGGCGTAGAAGCTCAAATCTTTTTCGGCAATTGAAATGCAAGTCATTGAAAACAAAGGCATTTACTGCTGAGAATTTTCTTGACACCGATTCCATGGGGTCACTAACATTTCGGCATCAAGTTCTGATTGTCGGTTCGTCGCCGCTAATTGGAACTATTCTCCCTTGAGAAAAGGCCGCCTGAGTTGCCGGGTGGCCTTTTCCTTTCCACTCACAACTTGTTTTAAGGCGATGCCGGAAGGTTTGCCGGATTGCAAAGCCCAGCGACTGGTTGAGCGGGAGGCAGAGGAATGTTGCTCACCGTCGCGTTGCTGAAGTCGAAGAATTCCGACATATCCATTTGCGCCGCGTCGCGTTGAGTGAGATTGGGAAGACCGAATCGAGTTTCGATCAGCTTCAAGATCGCCGTGTAGTCAGCGACAGTATGCGAAACGTAGTGCCTCTTGCTGAACGGTGATATCACCATCAACGGCAAACGGAAACCAGTCTGATTGAAATTAGCCGGCGGCTGGATGATCGAATCATCGGGGATGAGATCCAATGGCTTGATGCCGTCGGGTTGAACTGCCGCTTGCGGAGGCACATGGTCGTAGAATCCGCCGCCTTCGTCGTAACTGAGAATGAATACGGAACTCGGCCACGACGAACTGCTCATCAACCCATTGATGAGGTTGGAAACATAGAGAGCACCTTTTTGAATATCGTTGCCGCCTTCGCCAGTCGTCGTCTGTCCACCGGGATGTTCGTCGCGGCCGGATGCGAGCCCGGCCTGAATGAATGAAACCTGCGGCAAAGTGTTGTTCGCGAGATCGGTGAAGTACTGGCTGACGGGGACAATGTGGGCTGCGTGCTGCGCGGCGAAATTAGGCCAGAACTGTCCCAGGTCAGTCAGGGGCTGACCGTTAGGAAGAGTATCGGTGTAGTAGATCTTCCAGGAGACACCCGCAGATTGCATCTCGCTGAAAATCGTGTCCGGAATCTGCGGCTCGCAGCAGGGGTAGGTATCGGTGGGCGCGTGTGCATGCCCGGCAGAGGTGGCAGCAATCAGGTAAATACGATTGGGGATGCTTTCAGTGGGAACGGGAGAGAACCAGCGGTCCGAAGTCGCGTATTGCGAAGCAAGGAAATAATAGTAGGGCAGTTCGTCCTGAGTGTAGTAGCCCATAGCGCGAACGCCCAGGGTGTCCAACTCTCCGAAAGCGAGGGCATAGTCGCCGGCGATGTGCACAAATCCGTCCATCAGAATTGTGCTGGATCCGGGATGGTTCTCATTCATGTCGACGTGGCTCTCCATCCAGTCATCGCTCAATTCTTCGACGCATGTCGTAGCGAGGTGGAAGGGATGGAGAATAGTTCCGTTGTCGGCAGCATTCCAGGCCCACGAGGGTAGTCCGTCAATGTCGGAGGCAGCGCCAAAATTGTTAGCAGCGCGATATTGACCGAGCTGGCCAAAGTAGTGATCGAAGCTGCGATTCTCCTGGACCATGTAGACGATGTGCTGCACAGACTGCATGGAGCCCGCCTGTTCACCGCCATTCGTTCGAGTGAGACCCACACAAGCACACAATCCAAGCAGCGCTGCCGAGAGCGCTATGGCAAAAAAACGAATACGCATGACGAATCCTCGCCGGGGTATTCCTTAAGTTGTAGCTGTCTTAAGCTGACGGTGGGATGAAGCAGGCGCACGAAGCTGTTGTCGAGTTGAACAAAGAAATCGAAGAGCTTGCGAGAGACCTGATGACTGGAGCGGGCAAAAGACGCGAAGCGCAGTTCACGTTTGGATGCGCTCGCGACTCAGGGGACTGGGTTACGACGAGGCGCTGGCGGCTGTGCCGCGCCCGGCATCGGCCACGCTCGGATAAATCTCGAACAGAGTCTCGACTTTCGTCATGCTCATCAACGACTGCACCTGTTCGGAGGGGGCGATGAGGATGAGCTTGCGCCCGTGGCGTTTGTAGGAGACGAAGAACTTCACCAATGAGCCGAGACCTGCGGAGTCGACATAGGGAACGCCGTTGAGATCCACCAGCGTCAGAGTCGCGGTCTGTTGCTGCATCGTGTCCTGAAATCCGAAAAGCGTGTTGAGGACCAGAGGTCCGGTGAGCTTTACGATCGACTCACCCACATTAGAACCGGCAATTGATTCGACAACCAGCTTGTCGGAAGGAGGCATGCGGGGATTGTAAGAAAGCAATGTTAATGCATTGTGAATGTACTTTCCTGCGCTGTCTTTATTGGCTCTCCGCCAGTAATTGGGCGAGGTATTGTTTCCAGACTGCCGCTTGTGTGTGCGTTCCATGACCGCGGGTTTCGTCGGTGATCGGGAGCAGAACGAATTGCCCTTTCTTCACGCGCTTGATCTCCCTTTCGGCGATGCCAAGTTCGGGAGGGTTGATCTGATCGTCGGCGGAGTTCACGAACATCACCGGGACTGTGATCGCATCGAGCTTCGCAGAGGGATCGTAGTTGCGCGAAGAATCGACAGCATAGAGAAGATCGTTGGCATCGGTGGTGCGCATGCGCGAAGTAACATAGTCATCGAGATCCGCATCGGCCTGATCGCGCGTCGGATAGTGCTTCTGCATCTGCAGCGGCGAGCTGCCCATGATGAGAAGTATGTCGAGTGCGCCTTGCAGTCCGTGCGGTTGCTGCTTGTAGTCTCCGTTATCCCAGTCGGGACTCTGGCGGACGGAGTCCATGATCATCTTGCGAAACATGCGATTGCGGCCGGCGATTTGTACGGGCAGACAGGCAAGCGGCATGGCGGCGTCCGCGAAATCAGGATGCGCTTCGAGCCATATCCACGAGTGCATGCAGCCCATCGAGGTACCCATCAACAGGCGGAGGTGATTCACCTTCAGACCCTCAGTCAGGAGCAGATATTGCGCCTGCACCATGTCGTCGTATTCGTAGTGCGGGAAGCGTGCGTGGAGTCCGTCGCTGGGCTTGCTTGACTGGCCGTGGCCAATGGCGTCCGGCAAAATGATGAAGTAGCGGCTGGAATCGAGCAGTTGACCGGGGCCGAAGAGCACTCCTGCAAAGCGATCGTTGACGAACTGATGTCCCGAGCCTCCGGTGCCGTGAAGAACCATGACGGCGTTTGTCACTCGGCCTGTGGCGTCGCGCACTGGGGTTCCATACGTCGAGTAGTGCAGCTTGAGTTCGGGCAGCGAGCCTCCAGATTTGAACTGGAAATTATGGACGATGAAATCGCCTTCGGCAGGTTTAGGAACCTCCTGCGCGGTAAGAGTAGGAATCAGAGCGATCGTTAAAAAGAGCGAGAGGACGAGCTTCATGGGCGAAGAGAGAGTACTGCGATCCACGATCTCAGGGCAAATCCGAACAGCGTGAGGTGAACGAGGATGGTGTTGAGTTTAAGAGTAAGGCGGGAAAGCTGAGGGCTAGCCCTTTTTCAGCTCAGTCAAAACGAGGCGGGCGACTTCTTTTAGCGTCTCGAATACGCCGGTGCCCTGGAAAGCCACTGCTTCGAAAACCGGTTCCTCTTTGCGAATCAACTCGCGCTTTAGATCGTCGAGGCCCATCGCCGAGGGCAAATCGCGCTTGTTCAACTGCAGCACGTAAGGGATCTTGGCGAGATCGTAACCGTGCTCTTGCAGATTTTCCTGAAGGTTATCGAGAGCTTCCAGGTTGGCGTCCATACGCTCTTCCTGGGAATCAGCGACGAAAACCACGCCATCGACACCACGCAGGATGAGCTTGCGGCTGGCATCGTAGAAGACCTGTCCTGGAACCGTATAGAGGTGGAAACGGGTGCGAAAGCCACGCACCGTGCCCAAATCGAGAGGAAGAAAGTCGAAAAACAGGGTTCGATCAGTCTCGGTAGCCAGCGAGATCATCTTGCCCTTCTGTTTCTCGCCAGTCTTGTCGTAAACGTACTGAAGATTGGTGGTCTTGCCCCCGAGGCCGGGGCCGTAATAGACAATTTTGCAATTAATTTCGCGGGCGGCGAAGTTTATGAAACTCAAGGCCCTGCCTCGTTCTAATCGCAGCGCACCCTTACGGGCGACTGCAGTTTCTCCTGGGGGAGTGCACTTGTTTTATATCACAGGGTATTAACGTTCGAGCACACATCGTTGTCCAGAAGGACACTAAAGTCATGGTACGGAAGTGTTTGGGCGAAGTGATCCGTCGTCAGTGGGTAGCCGGTAGCTCGAAGCCGGTAGTCAGCCGCTGGTTACGCTAGCGGAACGGTACCGTCCGCGCCGCTAGCGAACGCCTGGCACTGCCCACTGACCAGCTATTCGCCGCTTGGTTTCCTTTGCGCAGCGGCAGGCGGGAGCGGACAGTACCGTGGCTTGGATATAACCTGCAATCCAGGTCGTTTCACGCGGACTTCAATTTCGCGACAATTACCCGCGACCGCTGCAATGGTCGTATAGCCCAGGGTGTATTGGTTTCTTGCGACAGAAGTGACTCGCTGATAGGCGCCTTCGATCGCGTCCGTAGAAAGAGCCGGAAACGCCTGCCCGCCGGTTGCGGCCGCGTATCGATTGAGGATGTCTCCGTAACCTTGGCCCGGCACCTTGATCTTCTGTAATTGACGGTAGCCGGGGATCGCTCCTCCGCTCACAGCCACTCCATAGACCAGTATCTGATAGGTTTGCAGCACCTTGAGGACATCACGGTAACTGGCGTTGCTGTTGAGTTCACGGCCGTCACTGACAACAAAGATGATCTTGCGGCGCAACGGACCACGGCGCGACAGATCGAGGGCGGCAGCGAGTATGGCGTCATTTAGAACGTGCGGTTCGGGCTGGTACGTGCGCGATTCCATCGGCGGAACGCTGGGATCCATCGGGTGCCCATTGACGCTGGGTCCAGCGGCCATCGGTCCCGCCACTACGGCTACGCCGCCGGGTCTGCCCTGAGCCTCGGCGCGAACCTGTTTCATGACCTGCGCAAAACGGTCGGAAGCGCCGCCAACGAAGTCCTGCACTTTTTGAACGCTACCGGCATAGGTGTAAAGGGCGACCTCGTCATACTGGCTAAAAGCACCGACCAGTGCAGGCAAGGTCTGGTTGACCTTGCTTACGACGTTCTCGGGCAGGCTGAGGTCCAGGACGATCGCCGCGGAAAGAGCGAAAGGATCGCTCGTGAAGAAACGGATGGTCTGCGGCTTGCTGTCTTCGTAGATGGAGAAATCTTTTTGCAACAGCCCTTCGACGAGGTGCCCGGAAGGGTCTCTCACGGTTACCGGGCACGACGACAAAATTCGTATTGACGACGTACTTGTAGAGCTCCTCCTGACTGGTATTCGACGAGGGCGGAACACTGCCGGCAGGCACGGTCTTTATCGGCGGCATCGGAGGAGGTGTGGTGTTCGAGGAGCCCTCCGTGGCGCCATGAGACTGGGTTTCAACCGAAAGATCGCCGAGGTCAGGAGTCTGGGAGGGAGCAGGAGGTGGTGCTCCGGGCGAAACTTGTACCCCTGAAGGCGGGTTGTTAGGTGCAGGCGCATCGGGAAGGGTTTGTCCCTTGGGCTGGCTGCCGGAGTTTTGTGCGGATCCCTGCAGGGGTAGGCCTGGTAAGAGACCACAGATGAAAGCGATGACAGCTAGACGCATCCATTCGTTCCAATGGCAATGCTTGAACACGCACGATCCTCCACTTCCGATGCCCGAATTCTTACAGATAGAAGCTGATTTAGAATTACTCTAGTTCATAGGAACCCTGAAAAGCCATGTTGTTCCGATCCCGTAATCTTGTCCGAGTTGCAATATGCTCTATTGTGACATTGTTGTCGTTTCACGCGCTCGTCTGGGCACAACCTCCACAGTCTTCTACGCAGCAGGATCAAGGGCAAACGGCTAATCAGGACCAGAATCTGCCCACGTTCCAGTCGCAAGTGAACGTGGTGAACCTATTTTTCAACGTTAAAGACAAACACGGAGCGCTGGTTCCGAATCTGGCAAAGACAGATTTCCAGGTCCTTGAAGATGGCAAGCTGCAAACCATCAAGTACTTCTCTACGGAATCGGATGAACCGCTCACGCTCGGTATATTGATTGACAGCAGTGCCAGCCAGACTCGCGTTCTTGATATGGAAAAAGAGGTCGGCGCGAACTTCCTTCGCGAGGTGCTAAGACCCAAAGACCTGGCATTTGTGATCAGCTTCGACGTGGAAGTGGACCTCCTGCAGGATTACACCAGCGAGAGCCACCAGCTTCGCATTGCCCTGGATAAGGCAAAAATAAATGCCGGAACGCCGTGCACCGGGATTCCGGGAGTGGGTGGCGGCCCGTTACCAGGAGCGTGCTCTCCCAAAGGTACTCTTCTCTATGATGCGGTTTATCTCGCCTCCTATGACAAGCTGGCCAAAGAAGTGGGACGCAAGGCCATGATCCTGCTTACGGACGGAGAGGACCAGGGTTCGAAGGAACGGATCCAGGATGCGATCGAAGCGGCACAGAAGTCGGACAGCATCGTTTACGTGCTGCTCATCGCCGACCGGGGCTTCTACGGCTTTGGCGGGTACTCGGGTGACCGGGAGATGAAGAAGATGACCGCCGACACCGGCGGCCGCGTAATCGAGGTCGGCAACAAAAAGGAAAAGCTGCAGGAGGCGTTCGACGAGATCGCCAAAGAACTGCGCACGCAATACAACATCGGATACACACCTACCAATTCGAAGCTGGACGGGAGCTTCCGCAAGGTGGAGATTCATACCACGGAAAAGAGCCTGAAGGTCCAGGCAAGGACCGGGTACTACGCGATCCGGCGAGACACCGAAGCGGGAGACTAGCTGGCCGGGCGATCGGGTTTTCGCGGTCGCCCCTTTCTTTCGATTCCACATCTTTCAACCGCAAGCCCCACGATTCCGTTTGACAAACTAAACTAAACCGTTCAGTATTGTTCTCCTTCGAGATCCTTGTGAGGTGCCGCTTTGATTCAGGCAGAGAACCTAACTAAGACCTTCGGCCAGTTCACCGCTGTAAAGGGGATTTCCTTTCAGGTTCAGCAAGGAGAGATCTTTGCGTTTCTGGGACCGAACGGCGCAGGGAAGACCACCACAATCAAGATGCTGACGACGCTGCTGCGTCCGACTGCCGGCACGATCCTGCTGGACGGCTTCAACCCGCTCGTACATCAGAAGGAAGCGCGCCAGCGCTTTGGCATCGTGTTCCAGGATCCTAGTCTGGACAACGAGCAGACTGCGTACGAGAACATGGAACTTCACGGCGTTCTCTATCATGTGCCCCGGGCGATTCGTACTCAGCGTATTGAAGAGCTGATGAAGACATTCGAGCTCTGGGAAAAGCGCAAGGACTACGTCAAAACTTTTTCTGGTGGAATGAGACGGCGGCTGGAGATTGCGCGCGGATTCCTGCACACACCAAAAATCCTGTTCCTGGATGAACCGACGCTGGGGCTGGATCCGCAGAGCCGGAATCAACTCTGGGCTCACGTGAAACGAATCAACCAAGCCGAGAACACAACGGTGTTTCTGACGACTCACTACATGGATGAAGCCGATCGTGTTGCCGACCGCATCGCGATCATCGACCACGGCGCGATCGTTGCACAGGGAACGTCAGCCGAGCTGAGAGCACAAACCGAGACGGATTCGCTTGAAGGAGCGTTCCTGGCGCTCACCGGCACCTCGCTTCGCGAAGATGGTGCGGATAGCAAGGATCAGATGCGGCAATTCGCCAGAATGTGGAGGAGATAGCATGGGCGTCATATACATACTGTGGCTGCGTGAAATCAAGCGGTACGTCCGTTCCCGCGTACAGATTGTGGTGTCGCTGGGTCAGCCGGCGCTTTACTTACTGGCGCTTGGTTTCGGTTTTGGTCCGGTGTTCGCGAAGGCAGGCGGAGGAAGCTACCTGCAATTCATGGCCCCGGGCGTGATCGGAATGACTGTGCTATTCAGTTCGGTCTTCTCGGGCATCGCCATGCTGTTCGATCGCCAGTTCGGCTTCCTGAAAGAAACGTTCGTCGCGCCGGTCTCGCGACTACAGATCATGGTGGGACGGACCCTGGGCGGTGCGACGGTGGCGATCATCCAGGGATGCCTCATCCTGATTATCTGCCTGATTGCCGGCTTCCGACCGGCACACTGGATAGCAATCCCGGTGGCGTTTCTATTCGTGATCATGATTGCGATCGTATTCGCCGCGATGGGAACAGCGTTGGGTTCGGTGATCCAGGACATGCAGGGTTTCCAACTCGTCATGAACTTCCTGGTCCTGCCGATCTTTTTCCTTTCGGGAGCACTCTATCCGCTTACCAATTTGCCGCGGGTGCTCACATGGATTACGCATGGTGACCCGTTAGCGTATGGAGTGGACGGGTTGCGCGGAGTGCTGATTGGGACGTGGCAGTTCAGCTTCTCCGTGGACATGGTTATCCTGGGCACCCTTGCGGCGGTTTTGTTGGGCACGGGCGCCTACCTGTTTTCGAGGATCGAGTTGTAGGCATGGTCAGACAACGCAGCGAGGAGGCGCATCGTAAGGTCGTGCATGCGGCGATTCGCCTCTTTGCGAAGCAAGGCATCGACGCCACCAGCATGGATTCAATTGCCGACGCCTCAGGTGTCAGCAAAGCCACGATCTATAAGCACTGGGAAGATAAAGACGCTCTCGCACTGGAGGCGCTTTCTCAGTTATATGGCTTGCACGAGGAGTTTCCTGATTTTGCCTCCGGCAATCTTCGGAAGGATCTTATCGATTGCCTCAGCTATGACTCGTCTCGCTGGCCAGAGCTGCGAGAACGCATGATGCCGCACTTGATGGCTTATTCAGCTCGTAACCAGGCGTTTGGACGCGCATGGCGAGAGAGGTCCATCATGAGGCGTCGTGCCGCGCTTGCCAAAGTCTATCAACGTGGCGTAGCCGAAGGCGCGTTGCAGAAGAATCTGGATTTTGATCTGTCAACGGCTTTGCTTTTTGGACCGATGTTGTACCGCTACATCTTTGATACATATGTGAAGGGAAAGCGCATGTCTAAGCATGCGCCCAAGGAATTCGTTGAGCAGGTTGTCGACGCGTTTCTAAGATCGTTCGGCGCGCAGCCGCAGCGCGGTTGATTCCATATTGGACAGGCGATCGCCCCTGTGAGGCTGGAGCAAGGCTCGGCAGCGTTCGCGAATTGCGATTTGGTATTACGGCTTCGGAGCGAAGTATCCTTTGCGGGCGCGTACCTGCAGCCCCTTGCGATCCGCGGCAATAATATCGATGCTGCGGAAGTGGCCGTCGGCGGTAAAGTCGGCGGGCTTATAGGCGAGCACATACTGGCTGCGCAATTCGTCCTGAATCTCCGAAAACGCGTTGGAGACATCCTGTATGCGGAACGGGAAGAAGGCGCGTCCGCCGGTCGCTTCCGCCATCCGCTCGAGCACCTTGTCGCCGCGCAGTTTGACGCCGCTCACGTTGGTGCTGATGGTGTAAAGAATAACTTCGGCGCGCTGCGCCATTTCGATGGCTTCTTCACGCGTAACGCGGCTCTGGTTATCTTCACCGTCGCTGAGCAGGATGATGGCTTTGCGAGTCGGTCCAGTCTGCTGCGCCTTCAGCAGCTTATCGCGGCAGGCGAAATAGACGGCGTCGTAAAGCGCCGTTCCGCCGCCCGGTCGTAGAGCGCGCACGCCCTTCGAGAGGTACTCGGTATTATCCGTGAAATCCTGAGTCACTTCCGGTGTAGTGTCGAAGCCGATTACAAACGCTCGATCGAAGTGCGGACGGATAATCTCGTTCAGGAATTCGATCGCGGAATCCTGCTCGAAGCGGAAACGATCGCGCACGGAATTGCTGGCGTCGACCAATAAGCCCACACGGAGTGGAAGGTTCGTCTCGCTGGCAAAGTTCACAATTTGCACTGGCGGCTTTTTGTCGTCGAGTACCTTGAAGTCGGCTTGCTTCAGATCTTTTACGAAGCGCCCATGCTTGTCGGAAACGGTGAAGACGACATTTACTTCCTGCACGACCTTAGTGATCGTAGTGACCGCGTCATCGTCCTCTTTGTTGGACGTGCTGGTAGTTGTACCTGGCTTGGCGGTGTCGGGAGCAGGATCGGCTGCTTTCGTCGCTTCAGAGGTGGGCGGGGCGGTAACGTTCGCGGTCTGACCTGAAGCCGGAGCCTCCGCCGCCGGCTGAGTTGAGGCAGGTGCAGATTGCGCCGGGGCCGGTTTAGATTGCTGCTGGGCTGGAGGTGCATTTGCGGGCGTCGGGGCCGAAGGCAGCTGTGCACGCGGTGTCGAGCCAGCGGGCGTGGGCGCCGAAGGAAGTTGTGCGGCTGTCTGGGCTAGTCCCAATACGCCGACCATGAGCAGCAACGGTGAAAACCAAAGAGTTCGCATCCTGATGAAACCAATTATATCCATCTTCGCTCGCTGCGACGCTTCAGCTACTTTCCCCGGCAAGAACACGGCTATCTAAGGTGTGAACGGTGGTTCAAGAGCGGGTGGGAACCTTAAGCAGATCGAGGAAATCGATCAGTTCCGGCGGGAGTGGCCTCGAAAAGGCGAGCTGTTCTCCTGTTTTCGGGTGGGCAAACTCCAGTTCCGCGGCATGAAGGAAGTTGCGGGGCAACGAGAGCACGGGAGCATTGGACGCGGTCCCACGAGTAGGGCCGGGCTTGAGTTCTCCAGCGGCGCCGTACAGAGTGTCGCCCACTACCGGATGCCCGAGCGAGGCCATGTGCACGCGGATCTGATGAGTGCGCCCGGTTTCAATCTTGATTTCGACGAGCGAGAATTTACCGTAAGCAGTTTCGAATCGCTCCCGCACACGATAGTGAGAGATGGCCTCACGTCCTCCGGAAAGCTTGGTAGTCATGCGAGTGCGACGGATGCGATCGCGGCTGATGGCTGCAGAGATGGTTCCTTTGGCTTCCTTCATCCAGCCCTGAACGAGCGCGAGATAAGTCTTGTGTACGCGACGCGAAGAAAACGCGGTTGCCAGCTTGCGATGAGCCACATCGTTTTTCGCGACGATCATGAGGCCGCTGGTTTGCCGATCGAGGCGATGAACGATTCCCGGGCGCAGGTCGCCCCCGACTTCTGACAGCGATTGAAATCGATGAAGCAACGCGTTGACGAGAGTGCCACGATTGCGTGCGTCCTCGGTGGCGCCGGCTCCCGCGTGCACCATCATGCCCGCTGGCTTGTTGATGACGATGAGATCGTCGTCTTCATACACGATATCGAGAGGAATTTCTTCTGCGATGGCGCGGAGAGCTGGTGGCTGGACTTCTCCCGTGATTTCGATCTGTTCCGTGCCGCGAAGTTTTAGAGAGGCCTTCGCCGGTTTGCCGTCGACGAGAACCTTCTTTTCTTCGATGAGCTGCTGAACACGTACGCGGCTGACGTCGGGATTCTGAGTCGCGAGGAATAGATCCAGACGTTTGCCGGCGTCTTCGCTGGAGGCGGATATGTGCTGGACTGCGGCTTCGTGGCTGTGGGGCATTCCTGCCGATTGTAGCGGAACCAGGCTCAGGGCATGCGCGCGGTGTGATCGCCGCAAGTTTCGAAGACACGTAACAGGTTGGTCATCCCCAGCAACTCGCGCACGCGCCGGTTGAAGTTCACGAGCGAAACCGTACATCCGGAAGTGCGGCCACTTACATAAAGCTTCACGATGGTGCCCAGGCCCGAGCTGTCCATCAGCCGGATCTCCGTCAGGTCCAGGGTGAGAGACTTGGTGGTCGGGATCAGCGGCTTCACTTCGTTGCGCAACAGATCTGTAACTTCGGCAGTGAGGTCGCCGCGGCAGTAGACGGTGACGGCGCCAGGATTCTTTGAGATTCGCAGATGCAAGGTGCGCGTCGGAACTTGTGAAGTGTCTGACATGTACCCCCTCCGGGACCGGAGGATTGTATCAGGCATCCCGCTCAGACTTTATGGTGTGGGTTGGCTAAGTGCGTGCGGTTTTTGGGAGCGATGGCATGCGCAGCGGAGCACGTCGCATCCACAGAATGCCACCGGCAACGACCATGAGGATCGCGATGAATTGGGTGCCGGTCATCGCGCCATTGAACATCGATCCACGCTCGGGATCGCCGCGCAGAAATTCTATGAAGTAGCGGGCGAAGCCATAGAGGAAGAGATAGGAGCCGATGATCTGGCCTTCAAACTTCTTGTTCTTGATCATCCAGTAGAGAATGAAAAAGTTCACCAGCTCGACGGCGGATTCGATCAGTTGCGTAGGTTCGAGTGGTACGCCAAGCGGAGTTCCGGCTCGTTCGTGTGCAAAGGCATTGGTGAAAGTTACGCCCCAGAAGTGCGAGGTTGGTTTGCCATAGCAGCAGCCCGCGGCGAAACAGCCGATGCGACCGATGGCGTGGCCGAGCGCGAGCCCGGGCGCGAAGGTGTCACAGGTCCGCAAGACCGGCATGTGATGTCGGCGGATATACCAGAGAGAAACCAGGACGGCAGCGATCACGCCGCCGGAAAAAACGCCCCCCGCCTGCAGAGTCGAGAGGCTGAAAATCTCGCCGGGATGGGAGCTGTAGTAGCTCCAGTCGTTGACGAACAGCAGCGCCTTGGCGCCAATAATGGCCGCCAGGATCGCCAGCACGCCGAGATTCCAGTTCTGCTCCGGATCAAGATTCTGCGACCGCGAAAGTTTGGCGGTCATGGTGAGACCGGCGATCACGCCGAGCGCGACCAGCAGACCGTAAGTCGGAAGGAAGAAATTGCCGAGATGAAATAGCTGAGGAAACACTGCTTATCTAGATGATCCCAGAGAAGGATTGGACGGATCTTTCCGCCTTACCGAAGTTTAACACTGGGTCTGTGGGGGAGTCGCGGGACTGAATGCTGATTGCTGAATACGGATTACTGAAAGATAAGCCGACCCGCTATGCCGTGCGGTGGGCCGTCAATGAACCTAGCTCAGCTAGTGTGGGACCCCGCCGTGATCCATTAGGCATTTCCGACTGGCGGACATTGCACACCGGATCATTATCATACGAGTCAGGACCCCGTTCATTGAGGTGTTGGTTCAAAAAAACGGTTGCCACCAAAACACCAACGTTGCAGGTCGGCTTACTCGAATGATGCTAGGGGAGGGTGCTGCAAAAACGCAAGTAGCTGGCCGGAAATAGTTGGAACCTCGAGTGCAAATCGCTCGCGCCGCCACCACGCGAATTTTTTGAATCCCGATTTACGCCGAACGTAACATGACGGAAGTTTAGGAGGAATTCGAAAACTGCGGCAGTTCGCGGTACGCTTAAGTCGCGCAAGTCGTTCATTCAAGCATGGGAATTGGCGTTGTACTCATACTTTGGGCAGTTGTTGGTTTCGCGCTGGCTTCGCTTGGTAGCGTGGTGATGATGGCTGCTGCGAAATTTTTGATGCGGCGCACAGCCGCTCATAGCCATGCTTTCGTTTTGGCGGTTGGAGTCTTCCCGTTTGCGTTCCTAGGATGGGCAGGCACGGTTTTCGTTTTTCAAGCCGTTGTGAATGAATTTTTTCTACACAGAGACGCGGGCGCCGGGGATTCGTGGAAGTGCCCACTTCCCAACGGATATAGCCTTTCATTCATAGACACCATGGATCAGGGCTTTCTGTACGATCCTAAAACGCAGAGAGACAGCGATGCCACCGTGAGCCAGGAAGACACAGTCTCCGGTGTTCGCCTGTTGCAAGTATCGGGTCAATACATCCTAGGCGGGGCCACGAGCGACGAAATTAGTTCCGATCATGCTTCAATAGACCATTACTTTTTAATCGACGGCAAGAGTCGCCGTCGGCACGACTTCAGCAATATCGACGAACTTAAAGTCTACGCTGCGTACAGAGGCGTGCAGGTCAATCTGGAATCGGTAGACCGGGTGTATTCGAAGTACCGTTTTACATGGTTCGACGTTTTTACCGCTTTTCTTTTTTGCGGGCCATTGTTTGTTTATGGCTGTGTGTTGGTATGGTGGCTGGTTCGACTCAGAGGCAATAAACCAGCAATCCTGTACACCGTCTGATCGCCAGAACAAAAAAAGCACGGCCTCAGCCGTGCTAAGTGGTTCCGGAGAAAAATTTTACCCGACTTTGCGTGCGCCGTCCTGGAGCACTTCGTCGAGTGCGCCGGAAAGATGGCTTGCGCGTGAATTGATTTCGGAGGCGATCACGTCGTACTTGCGCTTGAGCACGTGATACTCGTCGGCAATGTTCAAGGCTGCCAGCACGGCGAGGCGCAGTGAGTCGATGGTGGACGTCTGGGAAGAGACGGCGCGCATCTTCGAATCGACGAAGGACGCCAGCTTCTGAATGTAGTCAGGATCGGTGCCGCGCAGGCTATACGACTGATCGAAAATCTCGACGCGCACGCTGCTATTCGCGGTGCCGTTGCCATTGCCGTTGGTGTTGGGTTGGCTCACGCCAAGTCCTCCCTTGAGTTGCCGCTGTACTTCTGATTATGAGGCAGTTTACTCAGCAGTCAACTCATCAATTTGACGGAGCATCTTTTCTACTCGGGTACGTACCTCTTCGCGCTCCTTGCGCAGGCCGATCATTTCCTTGCGCAGACTCTCCGTCTCTTCCTCGCGCAATTCGAGCTGCTCGCGCAGGCGCGTCACGTCGCGCTCGGCCGCCGACTTGCCCTCACGTGCGGTTTTCAAGAGTTCGATGGTCTGGTAGATCTTCGCTTCAAGAGAGTGGAATTCGTCGGCAGAAATTTCGGGAGAGAGTTCAACCGTCTTCGCAGACACCGTGGGTAAGACCTCGCTTCTAGATTATGAAAGAGCGGCGCGAGCGCAGTATAACGCAGATCACAGGCGGAGAAATCCACAATTGCGGCTCAAGTGAAGAGCCGGTGCGATGTGGAGATAGGCGCATCGCGTAAGGCCGCGGCTTTGGCTGGCGAGAATCCATCCCAGGTCTTCCAGAATGCCGACATCTCCTCCGGCTTGCCAAAGGTGAGACGGACAAACGTATCCATCGGCGGGAACGGTCGTCCGATGCGGATATTCTGCTGTTCGAAATAGGCGATCACCTGCTTCACCGGATGGCCCGCGTCGAACATAGCGAAATTAGCATAGCTTGGGATCACCTTCAGGCCGCGTGACTGCGCCTGCCGCGAGAACGCATCCCGGTCGGCCGCATTGCGGGCGACGGCAGCGCGCATCGCCGCATCATCGTCCAGCGCGACCACTCCGCACGAAGCCACAGCGATGTTGACGTTGTCATGCGTCTGGTAGGAGCGAAGTTGCTTGACGGTCTCTGCGGCGCTGACGGCATAGCCAAGGCGCATACCGGCGAGCGCATAGACCTTGGAAAACGTGCGCGCGACGATGATGCGCGGATTCTTGCCATCGAGGAACGAACGGTACTGCGGCGCTCCCATGGCGAAGTGGTGATAGGCCTCGTCGATCAGGACGGCCACGTTCGGCGGCAGACCCTTTCACGAATGCTTCGATCTTGCTGGCTGGGGTGAGGGAAGCGGTCGGATTATTGGGATTGCACAGATAAATCAGCGCGCCAGCTTTGGGCGCTTTGGCCACCATGGCGTCGAGATCGTGCGCGTAGTCCGCGGTGAGCGGCACCTTGATGACCGGCGCGCCGTTCTTCTCCGCATACCAGGCGATGGCTTCGAAAGTGGGATCAGCCAGGATGAGAGGGCGGTCGGGACCAGTGAAAGCGTCGGCCGCCATCTTCAGGATCTCGGTGGACCCAATGCCAAGGATGACCTGCTCGGGGGCGACGTTGTTGTATGAGGCGATGCGGTTGACGAGTTCGCGATACTGGTGATCCGGATAGCGATTCGCCTTGCGGAGCGCGGCTTCCATCGCGGCCTGCACGCTGGGGAACGGTCCGTAGGGATTCTCGTTCGAATTGAGCAGGATAGGTTCGCTGATGGCGACGGCGTTTGCGGCCGCTGAAGCAGCAGCTTCGCCGAGGGTGGGGATCAGAACGGCTGTGGCGGCGACTCCGGCGGGAACTCGGCTCAGAAAATGACGACGGGAAAGCGGCATGCCTCACCTCGGTTGCCGAATTGTAAGCCAGAAAGACAGCATTCAGCACTCAGCTATCGGCATTCAGTCGCGGCCAGTTTGCTAGTAGTACTTGGCCCATCAGGACTTTTAGCAGCGCAGGATAGCGTCCTGACGGACAAGTTCGGGTCAAATCTGAGTTGGCTAAATGCTAATTGCTAAGAGCTGCTCCGGGACTGAATGCTGAGCGCTGACTACTGACTACTGATTCCTGACTCCTGACTACTGACTACTGACTACTGACTACTGACTCCTGACTACTGACTACTGACTACTGACTACTGAGTACTACGCTCTCTGCGTTCCGCCGAGCGCTTCGAGCGCTTTCACGATCTGCGCGGCCCAGAGCAGGACTTGCTCGTCGCGCAACGTTTCTTCGGCGGACTGAAATTCCGCACGCAGCAGGACCGAATACTTGCCTGCCGGAACGTTGCCGCCGCGGAATACTTCGACTGGCAGGAAGCTGCGCAGCTCCGAGAGACTCAGGGCCTCAACTGCACCGTGTATCCGCTCGAAGGTGACGGAGTCGTCGAACAGGAATGAAAAGTCGCGATCGACAGCCGGGTAACGCGGAATGGGCGTGTAATGCCGCTCGCGTAGATCGTGCTTGAAGAGGCGCTCGAGATCGAGTTCGGCGACGAAGACGTCCTGACGCAACTTGCGCTCCGCGGCGATGCGCGGGTGAATCTGACCGAACTGGCCGACGGTGGTTCCGTCGATGACCACGCGCGCGGAACGGCCAGGATGGTAGTAGTCAGCTGTGTGGGAGTCGAAATAGACGGAGTTGTACTGGAAGGCGCCAAGCAGTGTTTCGATGTCGCCCTTGAGATCGAAAAAGTTGTAGGCACGCGCGGGCTGATGCACGCTGGCCTCGATAGCGCTGCCGGTCGTGCCAATGGCAAGGCGCCGGTATTCGCCGGTGCTGTTCGCCGAGTTTCTCGTAGACCTTGCCGGATTCGAACAGGCGTACATCGTTCACGCCGCGATTCAGGTTGTGCGCCAGCATGTTCAACATGCCGGGGATCATCGACGTGCGCATCACCGAAGCTTCTTCGCTCAGCGGATTGGCGATCTCAACAGCTTCCATCGTCGCGAAAGCCTTCGCGTCCGCATGGGAGATGAAGGCCAGCGAGATAGCTTCGTCGTACCCAAGCGAGAGCACGCGACTGCGCAGATCGGTCTCTTTCGATTCGTCGGGAAGGGTGACCGCGCCGCCGGTGAATACAGGCAGGGTGTTCGGAAACTTGTCGTAGCCGTAAATGCGGGCGATCTCTTCAATGAGATCGATCTCCCGATCCACGTCGAGGCGCCACGTTGGGACCTGGACGGCGAAATCGGCGACCTCCTCGGCGATAGCTGCGTGCGCTCCACCGGAGCCGGTGGTGCCGCGCGAGGCAGAAGCAGCATGCTGGCGTCCGGGAGTAACCGAGAACCCAAGCCGCTTCAGGATGCGCGAAGTATCGAATTCGGTGATGTCGTGGCCGAGAATGCGCTCAATCTCTTTGCGGTGCAGGTTCAACGTTGGGCGCTCGACTTTGCGGCCGACGGTGTCGATGAGATCACCTTCGATCTGACCGCCCGCGGCTTCAAGAATCAGTTGTGCGACGCGATTGGCTGCCGTGGGCGTGATGCCGTAATCGGCGCCACGCTCGAAGCGATGCGAGGCGTCGGTATGCATGCCGAGACGGCGCGCCGTGCGACGAATGGTCGCCGGGTCGAACCAGGCAGACTCGATGAGCACGTTCTTCGTCTTCTCGGTGATCATCGTGTCGAAGCCGCCCATCACTCCGGCGATGGCGACGGCCTTTGCGGCGTCGGCGATGACGAGATCCTGCTTAGTGAGCTTGCGTTCCACCCCGTCGAGCGTCTTAATGATCTCGCCTTCATTGGCAAGCCGAACAATGATCTTGTTGCCTTCGAGCAGGTCGAGATCGAAGGCGTGCGTGGGATGGCCGAGTTCCCATAGCGCGTAGTTGGTGGCGTCGGCGGCGTTGTTGATGGGACGCGAGCCAAGAAGCGTGAGGCGGCGCGAGATGTATTCCGGAGAGGGCTTGATGGTCACGCCGCGCACGATGCGGGCCGAGTAACGCGCGCACTGTTCGGGGGCCTGAATATAAATGCGGAAGTTTGCATCTCCCGTCGAGCGCAGCTTTGGCGCGATCGATTTGAGATCGACGTTGTAGATGGCGGCGCACTCGCGCGCGACGCCGTAGTGATTCATGGCGTCCACGCGATTTGTCGTGATGTCGACTTCGTAGATGCTGTAGCCGTCGTGCTCGTCGATACCTTCGACGGAGATGCCGGCCATGGAGAGATCGTCGGCGAGTTGGCGGTCGTCGACCTCGAGGTCAACGAAGTCGCGAATCCATGAGGGAAGAAGTTTCATGCGATAGTCGTTAGTCGGTGGTCAATTGTCGTTAGCCACGCCGTGTTGCGGCAGATATCGTCATCAGAGAATATACGGCACCAGCGCTTTCACATGCCGGGAATACCCTTCGTACGTCGACCCCGAAATGCTCGCGCATCCAGGTTTCTTCCAGGCGCAGTTTGATCCACAGCGCAATGACGACAAGAGCGAAAGCCAGAATCCCGCGCAACTCTCCGCGAGCCACGGCCGAACCCAGGAATCCGATTAGCAGACCGGTATAAATCGGATGGCGCACGAGCGCGTAAGGACCTGTGGTAATCAGTTCGTGGTCGACTTTCACAGTGACGTCACTGCTCCAGTTCTTTCCGATGTGCAGGCGCGCCCAGACCGAGAATAGCAAGCCGCTTGCGGTAATCCCTGCGCCGGTCCAGAAGCTTAATGGACCCGCTGGAAGAAATCGCCGGTTCAGAAAGGCGAACGGAACTCTCGGGACCAACAGCAGTGCCGCTGCACACACAATCATCAGCAGTCGCGTAAAGCGCGAAGCGAACGCCTCAAGCCGTACGTTCTGCTTAACGTTTTTCGAGATCGCCCGCCAGTACCCGAGATAAACGAGCCACATAGCCAGGAACAAATAGTTGTAGATGTATTGCATGTTGTTACTCGACCCTTTAGAAATACGGGTCCCTCGCGGCCGCTTCGCAAGTTCGAGTTTAAATCCGTAAAATCCGTGTGATCCGTGGCCTGCTTTTGATCTGCGTTCATCAGCGCTAATCTGCGGCCGAACTTATGCGAACTGCCGCAGGAACCGCGTGTCGCCCTCGAAGTACAACTGGATGTCGTCCACGCCATACTTCATCGCAGCCAGGCGATCCACGCCCATGCCAAAGGCGAAGCCACTAACCTTCGCCGGATCGTAATCCACAAAACCGTACAGCGCCGGATCCACCATGCCCGACCCCAGCATTTCGATCCATCCACTCTGCTTGCAGACGCGGCAACCCTTCTGTCCGCAGAAGGGGCAACTGATCATCACTTCCGCGCTTGGCTCGGTGAAAGGGAAGAACGATGGCTTGAAGCGCGTCTTTACGCTGGATCCGAAGAGCGACTTCATCGCGTGATTAAGCGTGCCTTTCAGATCGCAGAAGGTGATATTCGTATCGACCGCGAGCCCCTCAACCTGGTGAAACATGGGCGAGTGCGTCGCGTCAGGCGCATCGTTGCGATAGACGCGGCCGGGGATGACGATGCGCACCGGCGGCTTCTGCTTTTCCATG
This sequence comes from Terriglobia bacterium, assembly GCA_963724985.1. Taxonomy (GTDB): domain Bacteria; phylum Acidobacteriota; class Terriglobia; order Terriglobales; family Acidobacteriaceae; genus JAJPJE01. The sequence goes on from CAVRWV010000014.1 coordinate 105,538, forward strand.
GTGCGGATCTGCACTGGCGAAGTATGCGTGCGAAGCAGGAGGCGATCGCGCTGCTGCTTCTGCTCCTGTCCGGCGAGGAAGATCGTGTCTTGCATATCGCGCGCCGGATGATTCGGAGGAAAATTCAGCGACTCGAAATTGTAGTAGTCCGTTTCGATCTCGGGACCGGTGCCAATGGAATAGCCCATCGCCTTGAAAACTGAGACGATTTCGTTCATCGTGCGGATGACGGGATGCTGCGCGCCCAACGGACGGTGAATGCCGGGGAGGGTGACGTCGATGCGCTCGGCAGCGAGGCCTGATTCTGCCGCCAGATCGGAGAGTTCCTTCTTGCTTTCGACGACCTCCTCAACCCTTGCTTTCAACTCATTTAGTCGCCGGCCAACTTCTCTTTTTTGAGGACCAGGCGCGGCTTTCAGCCAATCATTGACCTGGGTCAGGACGCCGTTTTTTCGCGCGAGCCAGCGATCACGAAATTCCTTCCAGTCGTTGCTGGTCTGAACAGAATTGGCGTCACCCTCGAGCACTTGCAACAGTTGAGCGATCTCGCGGTCGAGAATCTCGGGCGAGTAATCTTCGAGTTTAGGAACGGTATACATTTCGTCGTTGGTCGTTCGTCGTTAGTCGGTAGAAAACCCCGTCGGTGGTCGTCAGTCGATTGTCGTTAGCAAAATCAAACCAAATTGCCACGACCTGGCCAACGACTAACGACCGAAGACTAACGGCTAAAGCAAAGGCCGAAGGATTTGACCTCCGGCCTCGTCTGGCTCAATGCTTACTGCTAATTGCTGAGTGCTACGCCAGCGCGGTCTTGGCCTGTTCGGCGAGGGCCTTAAATCCAGCGCTATCGTTCACGGCGAGGTCGGCCAGGATCTTGCGATCAAGTTCGACGCCAGCCTTCTTCAGGCCGCTGATGAACTTGCTGTAGCTGAGGCCATTCTCATTGGCGGCAGCATTGATGCGCACGATCCACAGCGAACGGAACTGGCGCTTTTTCTGGCGGCGTCCGGCGTAGGCGAACTTCAGTCCACGCTCAACCGACTCTTTCGCTGAGCGGTACAGTTTTGACTTTGTTAAGAAATAGCCACTTGCGCGATCTAATATCTTTTTGCGCTTGGCACGACGTTTAGTTCCACGTTTTACGCGAGGCATTGCTTCTCCTTTTTCGTGTTTCGTTTTGCGGCTGGAGGCAGGAGTTGAGGCCGCCTCTTCACTCGCTTGTCAGTCCTTAGTCGATGGTCATTGGTCGTTAGCAAAAACGCGAACGACAAACGACTCACGACGACCGACGGTTAATACGGAATCATCCGAAGGACTTTCTTCTCGTCGGCCTTGGCAAGGATGGTGTCCTTGTCGAGGTGACGTTTCTTCTTAGTGTCCTTCGAGGTCAGAATGTGGCGCGCGAAGGCGTGACCGCGTTTTACTTTGCCGGTCCCAGTCTTCTTGAAGCGCTTGGCGGCGCCACTATGTGTTTTCAGTTTCGGCATAACGTCCCTTCTACTCTATTGCATGATCGCAGAACTTCGCCGTTGCGATCAAATCTGTTCTGATTCTGAGGAGTCAGCGCTCGTCGTCTGTCGTTCGCGGGCTTTGCTAACGACGAACGACCGTCGACGAATGACCGCCTATTGGTTCGGCGAACCAGGACCTGCGGTACCGGTCGCCTGCTGCGGCGCTGCACTTGCGGCTACGCCACCACCACCCTGTTTCGGAGGCTGCTGTTGCTGGCCGCCCGCGCGCGGTGCCTGCTTCTGTCCGCCACTGCCGCCAGTCTTGGCTTTATCCGTCTTCGGAGGCGCCAGAATCGCGTGCAGGGTGTTGCCTTCCTGCCGGGGCATGTTCTCGACGATCGCACGATTCCCGATATCTTTGATCAGCCGCTGCAGCAACTCACGTCCAAGGCCGGTCCGGGTCATTTCGCGACCGCGGAAGAAGATTGTGGCCTTGACCTTGTCACCTTCCTCAAGGAAGCGAAGCGCATGATTCTTCTTGGTCTCGTAGTCGTGGTCGTCCACGTTAATACGAAACTTCACTTCCTTTACGGTGATGACTTTCTGGTGCTTCTTGGCTTCGCGTTCCCTCTTTTCCTGCTGGTAGAGGTACTTGCCAAAGTCCATGATGCGGCAGACGGGAGGTTGCGCCGTGGGCGATACCTCCACTAGATCCATGTTCCGTTCCCGGGCGATTTTGAGCGCGTCCTGCGGGGTCATAACCCCGAGCTGATTACTTTCATCATCGATTACGCGGATTTCACGTACCCGAATGCGCTCATTGGTGCGAATAAATCTCTTGTCGATACAATCCCTCCGAACAACTCTAAAAGCTTTGAAATTATAGCATGTTAGGGAAATGTGACGAAGCCGTCATGGCGCCGATCATCCGACCGATAGCAGGGTTCCGAACATACCTTCTGCACTGACGGATTCGACGATTACCGGTCTGATCTGGTTGGCCTGCTGTCGTCCGGCAACGAAAAGCTTCTGGTAGTTGTCGGTGAGGGTCTCGGTATGCTGGCCGTCGAAATGGGTCAGTGTGATGGTCGAGAGGGTTTTTCCGACAAAGGAGCGCTGGAAAGTGAGTTTCTTTTCCTGGATCAACTCGCGTAGGACTCGATTGCGCTCGCGGGCAACTGGGACGGCGACCTGATTGGGCATGGCGGCCGCGGGGGTTCCGGGACGCGCCGAATAAGTGAAAACATGTAGATAGGTGAACGGCAGCTCGGCGATGAGCGCTCGAGTCTCCTCGAAATCTGTGTCTGTCTCGCCGGGAAATCCGACCATCACATCCGCGCCAATGGCTGCTGACGGCATTGCAGCACGAAGCTTGCGCAGCTTGTCCGCATAGTGCCAGGGACGATATTTACGGTGCATCAGACGAAGCACCCGGTCGCTCCCCGACTGCATCGGAACATGCGCATGCTTGGCGATTCGCTCAGACGACGAGACGATGTCGATGACTTCGTCGGTCCAGTCCATTGGTTCGACGGAACTGATGCGTAAGCGCTCCAAGTCTGGTGCAATCGAGAATGGCGCGGAGCAACGCGGCGAACTTGCCAGGCTGCGTAAGATCACGTCCCCACCGGCCAAGGTTAATGCCGGAGACTACGAGTTCCCGGTAGCCCTGGGCGACGAGGGAATTCACTTCGCGGACCACTTCGTCCAAAGCGAGCGAGCGGCTGCTCCCGCGCACGCTGGGGATAATGCAGAACGAGCATCGGTTATTGCAGCCGTCCTGAACCTTGAGATTCGGACGCGTCTTCTCGGATGCCGTATCAGCCTCAAAGACAGGCGCGGCGAGAAGTTCAGTGTGGGCAAAAATATCGCCGACTAGAATCTGACCTTGAGCCGTGGTGAATGATTCGAGCGGAACGAAGCTGTTAGCCGGAGCGGAATTGCAGGCCACTTCAGCAATGGCGTGTTTATGAGAATTTCCAACCACCCAGTTGACGCCCGGTATCTTCGCCAGTTCTTCGGGTGCGCGCTGGGCGTAACAGCCAGTGACGACGATCTGGCATCCGGGATTGTCACGATGAATGCGTCGGATCGAACTACGCACGTCCTGGTCGGCAGAAGCGGTGACAGTGCAGGTGTTCAGGACAACGACTTGGGCCTGAGCGGCAGCTTCGGCGCGCGCAAGGCCGCGCTCAAGCATCTGGCGCTCGATAGCGGCGCCATCGGCCTGAGTGGCGCGACATCCGAAATTTTCCACAAAAAACGAAGCCACGAAAATTCATTATACTGACCACAAGAGTGGGTACTTTCCAGACATACGCAATTTCGGCTGAGTCGTAATCCAACTACTCTGCTTGAATTTGCATCAAACCTGGAACGTTCGCTTCTCTTCTGTAATCTCCCGGGAGGAAATTCAATGAAACGTCGCATCCTTGTGGTGGACGACGAATTAGCGATCTTGCTCACGTTACGGGCAATTCTGGAAATGAATGGGTTTGAGGTAGAGACGGCCGCCTCCGCGAAAGAGGCTGAGAAGAAGTTGTCCGGGAACACCTTTCACATGGTGATCACGGATATGCGAATGGAACACGAAACCGCCGGGTACGACGTGATCCGCGCCGCGCGCAAGCAGACCTACAACCCGGCGACAGCGATTCTTACCGCGTATCCTTCACTGGGATCCGACTGGCACAGCCAGGGAGCGGAGTCCTTGCTGGTGAAGCCAATGAATGCGAATGACTTGTTACGGCAGCTTGAAGCTCTTCTGGTGCAGCATGAAGATGACAAGCAGGCGCACACAAGTGCACTTAAGGCCACGGCCGCCACTCGTGACGGAGGGGCGTCGCGTGCCAAGAAGATCGTCTAGATACACGTTTGCCGGCTGAGACCTACCTGGAAGGGGTCCACGAAGCGAAAACCTATAGCTTTGGCCCTCGGTTCCGTTGGGGAGAAAAAGCCTGTCCCACCAGTTGAGCTCACTCCTACTTACGTGGCTGCAGCTGCCGCCGGCTAGGCCGTGGCAGCAGTAGCTCTGCGTTGCTGAAAGCACTCACGGCAAAACACCGGCCGCCCTTGTGTTGGCTTAAAGGGGACAGTGGTTTCCTTGCCGCATTGCGAGCAACTCGTCCGGGTCTCAGTCTTTGCGTAATTGCCGGGAGCAGCAATCCCCAGAGACGAAGCACGCTTCGCTTTGCAATTCTTGCAACGTTTAGGTTCGTTCTTAAACTGCTTGTCGTGAAAGAACAGCTGTTCCCCAGCGGTAAAGATGAAGTCCGCGCCGCAGTCCACGCACTTCAACACCTTGTCCTGGAATTCCATGGTAATGCTCCCTTCAACCCCGAGCCCCTGCGGTCGAACACAAACCCAACGCTGGAAGACGACGGCACTGCGTACGAACCGCCGAGGTTGCAGGATCTACTTGCTTTTACGTGTTCATCGAGGAGGAACACGCAATGATGCCGTATAAAACAACTGACTGCGGATTATGAAATATGCCCCAGAACGCGAGCGACAAAATCAGGTAAAAATTGAAAGGGCCGCTGCGAGGAAGCGAAGAGCGGCCCCTGAGTCTTACGTTAATTATCCTGTTCTTTGCGAGCCTTCTTGCGGCTACGCTTGCGCGCCACAGCTTCCTTCACGCGCTTCTTCTCGCCCGGTTTCAGGTAAAAGGAGTGACGCTTCACGTCCTTGATTACGTCTTCCTGCTGAACCTTGCGTTTAAACCGACGGAGAGCGTTCTCTAACGACTCGCCCTCTTGAATACGAACTTCCGCCAAACCGGTACACCCCCAAACCAGCCCGGGTCGGGCACGTCCTAGGTTGTCAGGGGTCGCAGCCTTAGTCAAGCGGAAGAATAGCGAATCTCACTTTGAAACAGGAAAATTAGGGGGTGATTGGAGACTTTAGGCGGTCAAAACGCGAATCGAATTCCGAACTGCACCTGTCGAGGTGCATAGGCACTATTGGGAGTTAGAAAACTCGAAGACCCAAGAAAATACGCTGGATATTGTTTCCCGCTCACTGTCGTGTTGTAGGGAACGAACTGACCAGCAGCATTGACGAAGCCATCGTCGGTGATATCGACGCGCTTGTTATCGCGGTTGGTGAAATTGAAAGATTCCGCCAGCAGTTCGACTTTCATCCGATCGGAAACAGGGAATTGCCGAGATAGACGCAAGTCGCTGGTGAAGTAATCAGGCCCTACATAAGCGTTCCTGCTCACTCCCGGCAATCGATCATTCATGTCGTTGCCATCGCGATTCGCGTCTCCTGTGATGGTTGCGTTGAGGGGGCGCCCGCTACCGTAGGTGGAAACGCCGGCAAACTTCCAGTTGTTAAAAACAGTTTGCAGGAAAGCGTGTTCGCGATGAAACAGGCGCGGTTGCGCCATAAATGAAAACACGAATCGATTTCGCTGGTCAGTGACACTCGCGCCGCGTTCGGAGTTCGGCGCGTAAGAATTCTGAACTGTCGCAGGACGTCCGACCACCAGCGCATCCTGCCCATCATCGATTGCTTTTGCCCACGTGTAGCCCAGTCGAAAGTGGAAACCCTTGCTCAACCGGCGCTGCGCTGCGAACGAAAATCCGTTGTAAGTACTGGACGCGGCGCTCTCGAACACAGTGATGCTTCCCAACTGTGGGATAGGACGCGACACTGATCCAACGCACGGCGGATAGGGACAATCGAGTGTCTTCTGTGTTTCCCAATTCGCGAAAGAGTCGACGGTGTAGTAGCCGGTCAAATTCTGTCCACTGGAATCGAACACAGGATACGTGACCTGCACGGGAGGTGGCAGGTTCACGTCACGTGCGCGAATCAGGTGCTCGCCGTGAGTGTAGAGATACGATCCCGAGATTGTGATTCGATCGACGATCTCGCGCTCTATGCTGAAACTCGCCTGCTGGACGAATGGAGTCTGAAAGTCGTGTGCGAAGGCGGAGATTTCAGTGGTGAGGGCTCCCGCGACCTCGGCAGGAGCCTTGCAACTGAACGCCCCAGCAGCGCAAGAGGCGACTGAATTTGGATACTGCGGGAAGATCTGGCGATCGTAGAAATCGTTATTGCTCAGGAAAAGATGTTGGGAATTCAGGCCATTTTCGAGCTGTACTTCGGATGTGTAAATCGAAGGGATGCGCGTATAGAAACATCCCATAGCCGCCGCGAAAGATGAGCGGTTTCTGCTCACCAATTGTGTAAGCAAAACCGAAGCGCGGCGAAACGTTGTTGGTGTCGTAGGGCACGTGGCCGGACTCCGGGAAAACAGTGTCGGAGACCAGATCCTTAGTGCGGAATGTCTGCAAGTCGTAGCGCACGCCCATGGTGAACGCGAGATGGTTGCCCGCCCGCATAGTGTCCTGCAGAAACGCTGCGTATTCATTCGTGTCAGGGTAGGTCAGCGCTGAACCGAAATTCTGCATGTAGTACTTCGGAACGTCGTGGGCGTAGGCGCGCAGCGGTGTGAGTTGTAATCCCGCGATCTGCGGCGCAAAGGTGAAGGGATTCACCTTGATGTCGTCGAAAATGTACTCGCCGCCGAATTGTGAGGGAAAGAAGTTGGCAAGGTGCTCGATCATTGTGTCCCCGCCAATTTTCCACGAGTGCCGCCGCTGTTCGAAGTTCACGGTTTCCGCGAAGTGCAGTTTCAGTTCGCGCGTGCGGCGCGGGAGGATCAGCGAGCGCCCAAATCCATCGATGACATCCGTGACTTTGGTCAGAGGATAGTAAGAGTTAGGCGTGCTCTCCTGGATGTCGTGCGAAAGTTGCACACGAAAATGGCTGACGAGGCGACTGGTCAGCGTGCTGGTCAGGGAAGTCATCGCCGTTTCCGTGTGCACGTTCTCGCGTCCGTTCTCGCTGAGCGCGTAGGGCGTAACCGGACTGGCGGGATCGAAATAAACGTTGTTGTCGCCGTAGTAGCGCGAAGTGTTGACGCGGGCAGATAGCAGGTTCCGTCGCGAGAGTGACCAGTCGACTTTGAAGAATCGGGCGTCGCCGAGGAGGCTCGAGCGGTAGTTTCCAGCTAGCGAAGACAGCGATGCGGCCGCCGCGTATACAAGGTTGCGATCGGAAAGCTCGTAGTCGGCAGGCGTGGGCGCGATCTGAGCGCTTCCGTTGACAAAGCGAACTACGGTGGGCACGCGAAAAATGTGCTGATCGTATCCTGCGAAGAAAAAGAGCCGGTTCTTCACAAGTGGACCACCGAGAGTGGCTCCGAACTGATGCTGGCGGTCGTCTGGTTTGAATCCCACGAAGGCGGGTTGGGCACCCAGGGTGCTGTCGCGCAGAAAATAGAATGCTTTGCCGTGATAAGTATTCGACCCGGACTTCGTCACCACGTTGATAACGGCGGCTCCGGCGCGTCCGGTTTCGGCGCCGTAAGTGTTGGTCGAAACGCGGAACTCCTGCACAACGTCATTGCTGAACTGGTAGGGCGCTCGATAGCGGCCGCGCGCCTGCGAGAAGAAACCATTGTTGTTGTCGGCTCCGTCGACGAGAAAGCTGGACTGGAAACCGCGAATGCCTCCGGCGGAGAGATCACCGTTCGAACTCGAGGTGAGCCCGCGTGGATCCTGATTCACGCCCGGCGTCAGAAGCGCGAGATCGCTGAAGCGGCGTCCGTTCAGGGGCAAGCTGTCGATGCTCTTCTCGTCAATCACATTGGCTACGTCGCTTGATCGCGTTTCTACCAGAGGCGCGTCTCCCGCGACCTCCAGTTGCGCGGTGCTCTTCGACAAAACGAGATGCGCCTCGACTTCTACCAACGCCCCGAGATCCACATGGATTGCGGTCTCACGATAGGGAGCCATCCCGGGCGCGTTGACGACGAATTCGTAGTCTCCGGGGGGCAGCAGTTGCGCGGAAAAAACGCCGGCGTCGTCGGTCACCAGGTTGTATTTCAGGCCCGTCTGCAAGTTGGTGACGACGACGCCGGCTCCAACGACACGAGCCTGGGTAGGATCATGTACCGTGCCGCGGATGGCGCCCGTCGAGGCGTCTTGTGCAAGTACAACAGTGAGAAGAAACGGAAAGGCGCACAGCAGAACGAGGTGGGCAGTCAGGCGCATGATGCGGTCGCTCGCGAAGTCCTTCGGAACGTATCGCAGGGCGACTGGCAAATGCAGTTATGGCGGGCAGTTTCGGCGAATTCAGATGAGGTCACGATTCCCGAAGGGAAACACGTAGCAAGCCAGCTTCCAGATCAGTCTCTCAGTCCGTCAGTCTTTCAGTCATTCGCCGCGGGTCAGTCGGCATTTCCGTACATCAGTACTTCAGTACGTCAGTAAATTCGGTTCGGCATGTCGCAGGCGGCAGCATTGGGGACGTTCCGCTTACCGATGTACTGAAATACTGAAGTACCGATGAACCGACAGACTGATGGACTGACAGACTGATCGACTCCGCGCACATTTGGTTCTTCCGCCAGTGCATGTTATGTTCAATATTTCCCGGAACATCCGCGGAAAGTTCTGGTGGCCCAGCTTCGCGTCTTTTCGTTGGACGCTAACCTGGGAGCTACCTGCATTGCCATGATTCGATCGTACAAAGGCATCAGTCCCAAGATCCCTGCCACGTGCTACGTCGATGAGTCGGCCCAGGTGATTGGGGACGTGGAACTTGGCGAGAACGCCAGCATCTGGATGAACTCGGTGGTCCGCGGCGACGTGCACTATATAAGGATCGGCGCGAACTCGAACATCCAGGACTGCTCGGTGATGCACGGCATGTTGAACCAGTGGCCGGTGGTCGTAGGCGACTGGGTAACCGTCGGCCACTCGGTGACGCTGCATGGATGCGTGGTCGAAGATCGCTGCCTGATCGGGATGGGATCGATCATCCTGAATGGCGCTCGCGTGGGCGCCGGATCGATCGTTGCGGCTGGGACGCTGATCCCCGAAGGCGTGGTGATCGAGCCGGGATCGTTGGTGATGGGCAGCCCTGGCAAAGTTCGCCGCAAGCTGACGGAAGAGGATCAGGAATCGATCCTGAAATATGCGCGGAACTATTTGGGCTACAAAGAGCAGTACCTCGCAGAATTGAAGAAGTAAAAAAGTACGAAGTCAGAAGTTCAAACCGTACTTAGACCGTGTTAACGACTGAATGCTGACTGCTGATTGCTAAGAGCTCATGATTAAAGCTATCCGAGGAACGCGCGATCTATTGCCGCCCGATACGGCGCTGTGGAATTTTGTCGAGACGACGGCACGCGAAGTGTTCCGCGAATACAACTTCCAGGAGATTCGCACGCCGATCTTCGAGGCGACGGAATTGTTCGCGCGCGGCGTGGGCGAGGACACCGACATCGTCTCGAAGGAGATGTACACGTTCGAGGATCGCAGCCGCGCCGAATCCGAAAAGGGCCAGTCGCTGACACTGCGTCCGGAGAATACGGCGGGCGTGGTTCGCGCTTACATCGAGCACAAGATGTGGGAGCGTCCCGGCGTGCAGAAACTCTTCTATATAGGGCCGCAGTTTCGCCGCGAGCGTCCGCAGAAGGGACGTTACCGGCAGTTCTATCAAATTGGCGCGGAAGCAATCGGGCCGACCACCGCGGGCAGCGAGTCTCCGGCGCGCGATGCCGAAGTGCTGGAAATGTTGGCGACGCTGCTCGATCGATTGGGAATTCAGGGCTGGACGCTGCAGTTGAACTCTGTCGGTTGCGCGGAAGACCGGCCGGTTTATCTCGACGCGCTTCGCGAAGCGTTAAAGCCGGTGGTTGGGCAGATGTGTTTTGATTGTCAGCGCCGTGCGGAAACCAATCCGCTGCGCGTGCTCGACTGCAAAGTTCCCGAGGATCAGCCGATTATCGAAAAGCTGCCGCGGATGAAGGATTATCTGAATGAAAGCTGCCGCGAACACTTTCAGCAGGTGCTGAACATCTTGACAGCGGCTGGCGTGCCCTATGTGTTGAACGATCGCCTTGTCCGCGGACTCGACTACTACACGCGCACGGCCTTCGAGTTCACGCACGGAGCGCTCGGCGCGCAGAACGCGATTCTCGGCGGTGGGCGATACGATGGACTTTCCGAAGCGATTGGCGGTCCCAAGGCTCCGGGCATCGGATTTGCGATCGGCGAGGATCGCTTGGTACTGTCGCTGCAGGAGTCGGCCGAAGCTGTTGCACCCAAGCCTGACGCGTACATCGCACCGCTTGGTCCCGGCATGAATGCCGAGGCGGTGAAGCTAGCGCGCGAGTTGAGGCGCCAGAAAGCGATGATCGAAGTGGGCGACGAGACTTTTCGGCTGAAGAAGTCGCTGGAGACAGCCAGCAAAATCGGCGCGCGCTACGTGATTATTCTGGGCGAGAACGAGGCGAAGTCGAATGAATTCGCTTTGAAAAACCTGGCGACGGGCCAGCAGGAAACGGTTCCGCGCGCGGAACTGGCTAGCCGCATCGACCCTGGCAAGTAGCCACATGGCACTCTTTTGCCGAGCTTTCGCGTCGACGCTAACTAGCCGCGGAGCGGCACCATTCGTGAGCCCAGGCCGTGAGGCCTGGGTAGAAGTTCCAAAGAATCATCAGCCCCGGAGGGGCGGCACAAATGTCATTAAAGTCATCGTTGCTCCTGGTCCTACTCTTGATTACATCGGCTGCGTTTGCTCAGAACGCCGCCAATCCGAACGTCGATCCCGACGTGATCGCACGTGAGAAGCAGTATTGGCTGGCGACAAAAGCGCACGATACCGCTGCGATCAACAAGTTGGTGGCTGACGATTTCACCATCGTTAGCATGGACGGTCCCATCGGCAAAAAGGAATTGATCGAGAGCCTGCCCCAATTGGAGATGTCAACGCCGGCGCTGTGGAGCTGGAAGTATGTCCAGTTGAGCCCGAACTCGTACGCGATCACGTATCAGCTGGCTGCCAGCATGAAGTACGGCAGCGAGAACGTCCCCGGACATTTTTACGCCACCTCAGTTTGGACGCAGCAGAATGGCCAGTGGCAGTTAAGATTGATTCAGCAGACCCCGTTCGACGAATAGACGTTCCACGAACTAATAAAGGACAAGCAATTGCTCGATTTCTTAGGAGACCTTCGACGTACTCATATGTGCGGCTCGCTGCGGCTATCCGACGCCGGCAAGCGCGCCACGATCATGGGATGGGTGAACAAGCGCCGCGACCTCGGCAACATCATCTTTATCGATGTGCGTGACCGCAGCGGCGTGACACAGGCAGTGTTTGATGCTTCGGCCGGCAGTGAACTGCACCAGAAAGCCGAGCAGTTGCGCAACGAATACGTGATCGCCATTACGGGCACAGTGCGCAAGCGCACCCCTGACACCATCAATCCCAATGTGGCTACGGGTGAGGTGGAACTCGTTGCCGAAGAACTGAAGGTCCTGAACGAGTCGAAGAATCCCCCATTTTTACCGAGCGACACCACGCTTCCGTATGAAGAGATGCGGCTGAAATACCGCTACATCGATCTGCGCCGGGAAAAGATGCAGGCCAACATCGAGATGCGGCACAACATCGCGCTCGCGGTTCGTCAGTACCTGGCCGGGCAAGGCTTCTTCGAGATTGAAACGCCGTTCATGACCCGCTCCACCCCCGAGGGCGCGCGCGACTACCTGGTTCCGAGCCGCGTAAACCGGGGCTGTTTCTACGCGTTGCCGCAATCGCCGCAGCTGTTCAAACAGATCCTGATGATCTCCGGTTTCGACAAGTATTTTCAGATCGTGCGCTGCTTCCGCGATGAAGACTTGCGCGCCGACCGGCAACCGGAATTTACGCAGATCGATTTGGAGATGAGCTTCCCGCAGCAGGAGACCGTGTTCAACGTCGTAGAGGGTTTCCTGCAAGCCGCGTTCAAAGTGTCCGGAGTGGATTTGCAGGCAGCTTTCCCGCGGATGACCTACGATCAGGCGATCCGCCTATATGGATCGGACAAGCCCGATCTGCGCTTGCCGGCGATGGTTGAAGTCCGCGAGATGTTTCCGGCCGATGCGCTGGAGACGCTGAAACTCGATCCAAAGCTGCCCGTTGTAGCGATCTGCACACCAAAGGTTGGTGAACTCTCACGCAAGGAACGCGACGACATCAAGGCACTGTTCGGCGAGCGTCCGGGCGCGAAAGTATTCGAAGACATCAAACGGCTGGAGAAAACCTGGCCCGATGCAATTGCAAAAATTCGTGTGGCGACGAAAGCCGAGGCTGACGATCTAGTTGTGTTGGTTGCAGGCCCGCAGCGCTCGGAAGCTGAGATCGCGAAGCACAACGCGCGCCGTGGAACTACGGTCACTCCGTCCGAAAGCCGCGTCTATATGGCTGCCGGCACTCTGCGCATGGATTTGGCAAAAAAGTACGCGGACAAACACCAGGCATTCGCAGGCGACCGCAAGGACGCCAAGTCGTATCGCTTTCTGTGGGTGACGGATTTCCCGATGTTCGAGTGGGACGAGACCGAGAAGCGCTGGAACGCCGCGCACCATCCGTTCACGTCTCCACATGACGACGATATGGACAAGCTTGAGTCCGATCCGGCGATGGTCCGCGCACTGGCCTACGACGTGGTGCTAAACGGCACGGAGTTGGGCTCAGGCTCGATCCGTATTCACCGCCAGGATATTCAGCAGAAAATCTTTCACGCGCTCGGCATGACGGAAGAAGAGGCGCGCAGCCGTTTCGGATTCTTTCTGGAAGCGTTGGAGTACGGAACGCCACCACATGGCGGAATCGCGCTGGGACTGGATCGCATCGTCATGATCCTCGCGGGTGCCGACAGCCTGCGCGAAGTGATTCCGTTCCCGAAGACGGCGCAGGCAAAGGATCTGATGACCGATGCGCCAACTGAAGTCGACGAGCGGCAGCTGAAAGAGCTGAATATCGCGATCCGCAAGTTGTAGTCGAATTCCCACCCACGACTCAATGATGGGGTCGAGGGTGGGCGCCTGCAGGATAATCGGTCCAATCCTTGAAGATCCGTCTGATCCGACGGCCGCTTTTGCTTTTCCGCTAGAATGAACTCACATGGGCCGCATCCACGTTCTTTCTGAAAATGTAGCCAATAAGATCGCCGCTGGCGAAGTAGTGGAGCGCCCTGCTTCCGTTGTGAAGGAGCTACTCGAGAACTCTCTCGATGCCGGAGCCAATCGGATTCGCATTAACGTGGAAGGCGGCGGGCGCAAGCTGATCCAGATCATTGACGACGGCTGCGGCATGTTAGGCGACGACGCCCTCTTGGCTTTCGAACGCCATGCCACGTCAAAAATTCGCAGCGCCGAAGATTTGTTGACCGTCGGCACTCTGGGATTCCGTGGCGAGGCACTTCCTTCGATTGCCTCAGTCTCGCGCTTACGGCTGGAGACGCATGCTCCCGAAGAGGCGAGTGGTCATGTGGTTGAGATAGCCGGAGGAAAGATCCTTCGGGTCGAAGAAGCTGGGCTGCCATTCGGGACGTCGATCACCGTACGCGATCTCTTCTTCAATACTCCTGCGCGCCGCAAATTTCTGAAAGCCGAGTCGACCGAACTCTCGCACATCGCTTCGCTGGTCACGCATTACGCGCTAGCGCATCCGGAGATGCACTTCGAACTGCATTCGGCCGTGAATGCCATGATCATCGCTCCGCCCGTGGCGAGCTACTCGGAGCGCATCTATCAGATCATCGGAAAAGACACACTGGATTCACTGCTGCCGATTGCGGCGCAAATGCCCTTGCAGCGCGTTGGACTTCCGCAGCCGCCGCCCTGGGCGCGCAAGTACCAGGACGAAGAGGAGGAGCCCGGGCCGGTGGATCCGGGAGAGCTCCGGCTGCACGGATTCGTCTCGAAGCCTGAAGTGCAGAAGCTGAATCGCAACTCGATTTTCATTTTCGTGAATGGCCGGCTGATTCGCGATCGGCTGGTGCAGCACGCAATTACCGAAGCCTATCGCAACATCATGCCGCCGACGGTCTTCCCAGTGGTGCTGCTGTTTCTCGAAATGCCTACAGCGGAAGTGGATGTGAACGTTCATCCGTCGAAGACCGAAGTTCGTTTTCGCCAGCAGAGCTTCATGCACGACTTTCGTGCGCGACTCGGTTCGTGCCGCGCTGATGAAAGCTCGTCCGATTCCGCAGTTCACGACCGAGATTCGCGCCAATCCGACGGCATCGCAGGGGCTAACTCCCGGTGCGGCGTTCGGTCCAGAGCAGCCGGTCGAAGCCGCAGCCGTTGGGAATTCTGGAATGACGGAAGCCGATCCGGCTTTTGCGCTCCAAGCGCAGGGCTCTGCCGCCGATGACGCAGTCACTTGGCTTTCAAGATGGCTTCACCGTCGAGGCGAATGCGGCAGTTCCGGTGGCTCGCTTCGGTCCGCAAACATTCGGCAGCCATATCGCAGACGACAACTGCGCAGCTCCGATCGAAGAAGAAGCCGCACCCGACGACGTTCCCTTACTCGCCACTCTGAAGCCGCTGGGACAAATCCGTGAGTCATTCATTCTGGCCGTGAACCATGACGGACTCTGGATCATCGATCAGCACGTGGCGCACGAACGCGTTCTATTCGAAAAAGTCTTGCGTCAGCGCGCCGTAGAGAAGGTAGAGTCGCAACGTCTGCTGATGCCCCTCATCATCGAACTCACGCCGAGTCACCAGGCTGTGTTCGTCGAGATCTCAGAAGAGTTGCAGCGGAACGGCTTCGAAGTGGAGCCTTTTGGTTCGCGTACCATCGCCATCAAAACCGCCCCGGCGGGAGTAGAAGCTGCGCAGATTGAGCACATGATTCACGAATTGCTCGATCAGTTTGACCGCGAGGAGCAGTCGCTGAACATGGAAGTGATTCGTGGCCGGATCGCCGCTTCCATCGCGTGCCATGCAGCAATCAAAGTGAATACGCCGCTCGAACAGAATAAGATGGAGTGGCTGCTCAAAGAGCTGGCGAAAACCGATTGTCCAATGAGCTGTCCGCATGGACGTCCGGTGGTATTGCGGTATTCTTTGAAGGACATTCAGAAGGCATTCAAACGGATCTAATGGAATCAGTGGAACTCCAAGAAGCTCGGCGGCACAAGTGGCATCTCGACGGCTCAGCCGTGCGCACGATTGAATCCGCGCGCGAATTCCTTGATGCAGTAGGATTCTGTACTTTGTTTCCGCCGGAGCAGCCCGTGTTGCTGCCCAGCTTCATGGGAGCGTTCGCCGGCACGGACGAAGGTATCCCCACAGCTCGTCATGCCTATGCCGACCCGCGAGCCAAAGAAGCAACGGATCTGATGGTCCGGCTGCTGCGTGAGCGTGCTGCTTACGAAGCGAATCTTTTTGGCGACGCGAACTTCCTGGTTTCGGCTTCTGTGTTCCCCTATTTCTATGCTCTCGTAGGTGATCGCAATCCACGACAAATGCCGAAGACCGGGGTGCAACCGAATTTTTCACAACTCGCGCGCGACTCCTTCGAAGCGATCAAGAATAAGGGGCCAATATCGAAGGAAAAATTGGGTTATCTGCTCGGTGGTTCGATTTCTGATGCGGCCTTCGATCGAGCGCTTGGTGAGCTGTGGTCGCGTTTGCGCATTACGCGGGTGGATTATGTTCCCGGCGAAGGAGCGTATTGGGACGTGCTTTTTCGTTGGGCGCCCGACGGCGTTCGTGAAGGAATTCAGCTGGCGTCGATACAGGCGCTCTCGGCGCTCATTTCGAAATACCTGGATTCAGTAATCGCCGCAGAACAATCGGAAGTGGAGGATTTCTTCTCCAACCTGGTGTCGCGTTCGAAAGTAAGCGAGGCGGTAAGAGCGCTTTTGGCCGCACGCGAGTTCAGCTATCTGCACGTTGGTGGCAAGGCAATGTTGCAGATTGCGGGAAGTCCGGCTGTGGTGCGAAACGCGCCCGTCGAGGAGTCGGTACTCAAACGGAATCAACCGATTGCGCGTCGGCCGAGGACCGCACGGCCGGGGCCCAAATAAAAGCATGGCGGAACGCAAACTAATTATCGCGATCGACGGTCCGGCTGGAGCCGGGAAGAGCACCATCGCATCGCATCTCGCGCGCAAGTTAGGCTACGTGAATCTGGAAACCGGGGCGATGTATCGTGCGCTCGGATTGCGCGCGCTGGAGTCAAATATTCCGCTCGACAATGAGCTGGAACTCGCCGAACTCGCAAGTCGTTCCGACATTTCGCTCATTCCAACGCCAAACGGGAATCGCGTGCTCCTGGATGGCCGTGATGTATCGGAAAGAATTCGCGAGGGCGATGTGACCTCGGCTGCTTCGCAGGTGTCGGTGCATCCAGCAGTGCGCGAATGGATGGTGGCACGCCAGCGTGGGATGGGAAAATCGGGCGGCGTGGTGATGGAAGGCCGCGATATCGGAACGAAAGTATTCCCCGACGCGGACGTGAAAATTTTTCTCGATGCAAATGAGAACGTGCGCGCTGAACGGCGCGTTCGGCAGCACTCCATCGAAAGCGACGCCGAGCAGTCAAAGCGAATTGCAGAGGAGATGCGACAGCGTGATCGCCGGGATGCCAGTCGCGCAGCCTCCCCATTAACGGCCGCGTCCGATGCCGTGATTCTTGATTCGAGTCATATGTCACTGGACGAGGTACTCGACTTGGTCACGAAGCTTGTCGAACAGAAGCTGCTGCATCGCAGTGCTGCACAATCGTGAACTCCAGCAACCGCGATCCGCGATAGCTACTCTGCAATAAAAATCTCTCTCGAAAATAGCAATCTGCCTGTCTACGTTGAACTTAAGGCGGCTGCACGAATGTCCATTCGCCACGAGGCGCTTAAACAGCGCGGTGGAGTGCAACATCGCGTGCAAGTTCTGCATACAATACAGTGATGAAATATCTAAGGATTTAGCAAGGTACCTCGGGGCTGTGATTTGATCTACGGACCTCCCGCAACCTTTTAATTTGTCCGGCTGTGCGCCGGTTCTTCCTTAGGAGAATATGCACGATGGCCTCCCCTGCGAAGTTCCGCATTGATGTGGATATTCACAATATCCTGAACAACTCGAACCAAAAAGGCCCTCAACCCGCCCGAGACAAGGGCCTCACTCTACCCGAACCAAAGTTTCCACAGCACCCTGAATTGCTGAATGATCCCGGTCTCGCAGTTCCACCTGAGAGGCGGGATTGGACCGCGCCAGAGATCTACCGAAAGATGCGCGGCTGGCTTTTTCCGTATGTTCGATCGCGCGTATATCCCGGAGACTTCCACCCCATTACCGCGTACCTCTTTCTTGAGTACAAGTGCAATCTCGATTGCTGGTATTGCTGGTCGTTCAACAACCAGGTGAAGGGAATGACGGAAGACGTCGCAAGGCGATCTATCGACTGGCTCCACGATCATGGCTGTCGAGTGCTTGCATTGATGGGAGGTGAGCCGCTGCTCCGGCCGCACTTCGTGCATAAGGTCGTCAACTACGCGGCTAAGAAAGGCTTCTGGATCTATATCGCGACGAATGGGCGCTTACTTCGTCCCGAGGTCACGGATCGCCTCGGCGACGCCGGTGCGGCTTGCATCAACTTTGCTTTGGATTCATGGGATCTCAAGCCCAGCCTGCCTAAGGCTTTCGTGCCGGCGGAAAAGAATCTGCAGTATGTTCTCAAGAAGCAGTATGCCTACGGCTATATGGTGTTTTTCAATATCAACATCTGCCGTAACAACCTTGAAGATGTACGGCGCTTGACCGAATACGCCCATGAACATCGTGTCGCGACTGACTATCATATCAATGAGACGCCGATGATCGAGCAGGACGATCACTTCAAGCACCTCTCGGAAAACCCCACCTACATTCGTCCCGAGGACTGGCGCGCTGTCGATGAGACGATCGACTGGATCATCGAGAAGAACAGGGCCGGATACCAGATGGTCAATTCTGTTCCGCGGCTGCAGGAAATGAAGGCGTTCATTCGCATGTCATCAGGTCTCGACTTGCGAAAGGTCGGCTGGTATGGCGACGGGACAAGCGGTAACGGAGAAGTGAAATCTCTGATCGCAGGCATGCCGGGTGTCGAGCGCAGCCCGGACGGTGAACTCAGCTTCGCCGAGTGGTCATGCCGCGCTGGCCAGAACAATGTCATCATCAGGACGGATGGAACAGTTGGGCCCTGTTTCCCGATGTATTCCTCGAATTTCGATTGGGGCAATATCGATCAACCAAAGTTCGATCAGAACCAGATGGGAGAGATGAAGAAGACTTGCCAGAAGCACTGCTTCTCCACGCTGAATCACAATCTGGCGTATTGCTACAACGACGCTCGCGCTATCAAATGGATGTGGAAGCAGGTAAAGAATGGTTTCACGGGAGCGCGAAGCTTCGAAGACTAAGCTCGTAAAAAGCTTCGAAGCCTAAGATCGTAAGAAGATATAAATAGACCCGCTTGCGAGAGCGGGTCTATTTGTCGGTAGAGTATGTCGTACGCCCCACGCCCACTTGGGCGGGTCTACGAAGATCTCAAGAGGCTTGCGTCCTCTTCCACTGCGCCAGCACTGATCCGGCAGGCTTTCGTACGGTTTTTATTTCGTCGCAATACTGCTGGAAGAGAAGCAGGATGTTGACCGCCTGGATCAGGGCGTTAGGTCCGCCGTCAAAAGGATCGACGACCGCATCGACAAGATCCTTTTCGCGCAGAGCCTCGATCACTTCAGTGCCCCGGCAGCAAGCGACGATCCAGACTTGCGGTCTTTGTCTCTTCACTTCCGTGCAGATCAGCTTCTTCTCGGCCATCGAAATCGATGTCCCAAGAAGTGCCAGGTCGAATCGCTCACACCGCATCAACTCCCGAAACTCCTGCGTCTTACGGGCGGATATAACCGTATAACCGGCGCGTTCCAGGATTGCATTTCGACTGCTTAAAACCGCTGGATCGAAATCCACCGAAAGAATGCGAGGGCTCTTCATATGAATCCTTACCAAAGGCCACGGGAGAAAACCTTTAAAAATTTAGAATAGCGAGCTTTAGTTAAGTCTACCCACCATTTGTGAACGTCACTTTAATAGCCAACGATCACGGTAATAATTTCCAAATCTTACCCCCAATTGTGATCGCTAGTACCAGAAAAACTTAGCTTCACCGAATTCGAAAAATTCTTGCGACCAGTTTTTGCACAAGTTATTCACAGTTGACAAATCCGGAAGTTGTTGCACAAATTCGCCAAAATACAAAACCCCAGCCGCAGCCGGGGTTTTTCGTAACAGTATCGTGTGCGAACAGAATCTAAGTTGCTTTGCGAATGTCAACGTTTCCATGTTCGTTGGAAACGTGTACTTTTGAACCGCCACTCCCATTCGCGCCGCTTGCCTGGCTATTGTCGCCATTTGTTTGAACCTTGATTCCGTCAAAATCGGTACTAATCTCGCCATTCTGCGCGCGCGCCTCGAAGTCGAATTGCGCCTTAGCTGGGACAGCGAGTTTCACGTCACCATTGCTGTTGGCGATACTCACCGTGCCGAGTGGCAGCTTGTCCGCGTGTACTTCCACCAGCCCATTTTCGTTTTCCAGTTTGATATCGCCAGTGATGCCATCAAGGTGAATGTCCTTGGACTTCGTCACCAGGCGAAATGGGCCAGCAACATCTTTCGCGTGCAAGTCGCCGGATTCAATCGCCAGATCACCATCGAGCTTAGCCAGTTCGAGGTCGGTACGCGACGTGTGGAAGATGACGCCGCCAGCGATTTTCGCCAGGTTCATCTCGCCGAAGTATTCACCCGTCAAACGCACGGCGCCAGTGACATCGGAGATAGTCGTGTCGTTTACCTGTCCGTTCACTTGCACGGCGCCGCTAACCTTCTCGATCGTAATCGAGCCGCTGCGCAGATCCGCACTCACGCTGCCTTTGATCTCGGATGCGGTGATGTCCCCGTGAGAGGTCGAGAGGTGAACGTCACCTGTCCGGCTCTGGACAGTGATGCTGCCGCGCCGGGTAGAAACATCGACGGCGCCATTCGCTGGAACGAAAACGTTCAGATCAGATTCAGCAGCGCCCGAGCCTCCGCCCGACGTATTCGCGTTTAAGGTAAGAAGATTTCCTTCCACGCTGATCGTAGGACGCGTGCTTTCATCGATCTTGTTGGCGTCGTTCTGATCTTTCGCGCGGACTTTCTTGTTCACTTCCACCTTGATCGTTGGTTCATCCCAACTTGTAACCGTAATATCGCCGCGATCCGACACGATGCGTAGGGAAGCGTCTTTGGGATAGGCCTGCTGTAGCGTCTGATTGTAGGAGTAGGTGCTGCCGAACATGCCTGACATGAAGTCGCCATTGTCCGGTAAATTCAGCTCGCCACCGAGTGCAGACCAGTTCACGCGCTCGGCCGAAGAAGCCATCAGTCCGAAGACAATCAACAGCACGACGAGTACGACCATCCCTGCGCCGATACCGCGCGCAGCGACACCGTGCTCTTTGTCGAGGTAATACTCGACCAGCTTGACGATTCCGATCGCGATCAGCAGCACGGGCCAGTAGTGCGCGAACCAGTGCGCTACCATCGGACCGCTCAACACCTGCGTCTTCACCAGCAGGATCATCACGCCAATCAGGATCAGGATGACCGGACCAGTCAGTGATCTGCGCCGCACATACATTTCGTCAGACATTTTGCACCTGCCCTGAATTGTCCTGCGGACCTTGCGGAGCAGGGCCACTCGCAGGAGGCTGCGGTGGACGAGGCAACGCTTGCGTGAGGTGACCGTCGGTGGACGCGCTCGACTGCAGGATCTTGATTGCGCCAATTACGATCAGGATCACCGGCCAGGTACGATTGAACTCGGCCATCCCAGTCTGACTCAGAAGAATAAGCACACCGATGGTAATCAAGATTACCGGGCCCATTACGCCATTCAGCCGGCATCTTGCGCACTGACAATAGCGATTGGAAACATAGTTTTGCATGGAGCCCTCCTTACCGCTGTTCCTTCCCGTGTGACTCAAGCAGTCCCAGACGGCGGATCAGCAGCCAGATACCAATCGCAATCAGAATCAAAGGCCAGAAGCGATCGAAATTGAAATGCCACAGACCAATGTTGTCGAGCAGGAACAGTGCGCCCAGCACGATCAGGATCACCGCGCCGATAGGGGCCGCATTGCTCCGCCGGGCAGCTATGTCGTGCTGCTGCATGTCTGCATAAACATCGCCGCGAATCTGATTCCCAAGATTCTGGGGATAGTTCTGCCAATACTGCTCGGGAGTCTGGCCAGATGGCGCAGCTGTCCCTGGTACAAATCCCGCGACATTGGGATTCCCAGCTTCTCCCGTGCCCGGCGCGCCTGCCGGAGGCGGAGCAACCGGAGGCACAGGTGGCATAGGCGGGTGCTGAGGAGCGCCGCCGCCCAACAAATTCTCCAATCCAAATGGATCGGGCAGCGGTAATCCCAGTTCCCGCGCGTGCGCGGTTTTATACGCTTCGAACACCATGTAGAAGACGAAGAACGGGATAAAGATTCCTCCGATGACACCGGAGACGTTCGCCGTGAACCAGATGATGCTCACGAAGACCACCACGTGAACCAGTGCCTTCGCGAACTGCCCGTTGTACATGGCGCCAACGCCGGGGATAAACCCGAGCATGGCCGCCAGGCCGGGACTAGGCGCATGGCTGCTCGGCCTCATGGGAGGAACCGGCGCGGGCGCACCCGCCGGCGGCATTGCATCCTGCAAACGGTTCGCAATGCATTCTTCGCAATAGAAGGTGCCGCGCACGTTCCGCCGGCAGACTTCGCACATGGGCTTGCCGCAAGTTCGGCAATAAGAAATTGCTGCACTCTCGGGATGTACTGTGCAGTTCATGAGCATCTCCTTACGGCGGTGAGATCGTCCTGTACTCCATTGGTCATCTGGGCCAGGTACGGGGAGGAATCCTCACGGCTGTAGTTCTGATAATTTTTTTCGCGATCGTTGCCTCGATTCTGCTCTTTGCGCTCTTGTGGTTTATCGGGGCCGGAAGGTTTCTCCTCCGGAGTAGCAGCGCGTTTCAATTCGCGGACCCTGGTTTCGATCTCGTATACAAAGCGAATGTTCTGGTAATACTTCACTAATCTTCCTGTGGTTTCGTAATAGCTGCGGACCACGCTCGAAGGCCGAAGGTCTACGTGCCGCAAATTGGTGAGTCTGATTCCGGTGACATTCAACATCAGCGTTACCGAGAAGAATGCCATGCCGAATGACATCGCGAAGCGTGGCTGCGCAACGGACGCAAATACCGGCCGCACTTTGAGTGCGAGCAATTCGCGCATTCGCTCCGGCCAGCTTTGGCGTGCGTGACGCGCGTCGGTTTCCGCGCGAACTGTTTCCTGCGTCGCCGCCAGGATCAGTTTGACGAGGTTGACGGGAGGTTCCACCTCGGGCAATGTTTCCAGCCAATCGTGTCCTGCCTTAGCTTCGGCGAAGAGCACGCTGCACTGGGCACAAGACTCGCGATGGGCTTCGAAACGCATCGACTGCGTTCCCGTCAGAGCGCCGTCGATGGCCTCTGTCAGCAGTGCGTCAAAATCTGCGCACTTGAACCCGTTTTGGAACTCGCCTTGCATCACATCACCTGCCTATAGGTACGTGAAAGTAGTCGTGCAAGTTCCACACGACCGCGGTTAATCCGCGACTTTACGGTCCCCTCGGGCACTTTTAGCGAGAGGGCGATATCTTTGTAGTCCATATCCTGTAAGTCCCTTAGAATCACTGCTTCTCTAAGCTCTGGAGAGAGCTTCTGCAGGGCCCGTTGCACCAACTCCTGGGTCTCGCGCCGATGCACCCGCACATCGGGCGAAGGACCGCTATCCGCTATTTGTTCGCTTAATGGCAGCATATCCTCGTCTTCGGAGCCGGAATTGTCCAGCGAATCAGTGACCCGGTCCTGTTTTGTCTTGCGGAAATGATCGACGAGGAGGTTGCGGGTGACGGTCGTGACCCACGTCATGAAGGACCCTTTTTCGACGTCGAAGCTGTCGAGAGTCCGATAGACCTTGATGAAAACTTCCTGGGTAAGATCCTGCGCGTCGTCGCCCGATCCGGTGAATCGATAGCAGATGTTGTAGATACGACGATTCAGGCGGCGAACAATGTCCTCCCAGGCAGTCGCGTCTCCCGCGACACACCGGCGGACCAGTGCTGCTACCACTTGGGCGTCGTCCACCCGAGGCTCCCTTGGGCTAATGCCGAATTGCCGTTCCAGCGCTGCGCTTGCCAAGTAAGGACATACGCAAGCCTGCGCACGGAAGTTCTTGGAATATAAAGGCCAGCCGATTGTATAGCAGAGATGCCCCGGAATCAGGGCGGAAAAGTCACGCTAGCTTGTGATAACGAATTGTCGGTAGGTAAGCGACCGGGTGTCGGGTGCCCGGTCCTTTCCTTCTTTTGGAAAGGGCCGGATCGGAAAAACTATTCGCCGGGTGGCCCACCCGCCCCTAGTAGCTTACAGGCGCAAAGAGGATAACTGCTGCGAAATCCCCTTATCGCTCACTATCCCAACCTGAGATACTGAGCGGTATCGCCCGTTCGCGACAGTTATCGTTGAGAATTTCTATATGGGGCTGTCAGTGAAGTTGGCCGACAGGAGGCATTCGTTCTCGCTCCGACCCTACCCATTGTAGAGAATCGGTAGCAACGTCGATGGAATCTTCCAACTCGTATAGTTTTGCAGGGATTGTCCCAGCAAATCCTCCATAGTTGATGACGGAGTTCCGAACCCCCGGCCACTCAATCGAAGTCTCTGTCGAAGGCAGATCTGACCCGCCTTCACCGTAAGAGTGGCGAAACGAAAAATAGCCTGTTGATGCAAACAGCGCAGCCAACTTCTGGACGGTTGCTGGCGGAACGTATCCGTGTCGTTGTCCCTTGATCTTCACAAAGCCTTGGCCAATGTAGGTGACCGTACCGTCTCCCTCGATCTCGATGGAGTAAACAGGACATGATCCAAAACAAGCTGTCCGAACAAGCCTGATCTTGAGACCTTTCAGATTTGAAGGAAGATGAGGAGGCATTCGATTAACCGACGGTTGGCGTTGAGCACGCGCAGCCGAAGTAATCACGGCACAAAGTAAAATCGAAACCATCCAAAAGCGTTGCATAATTAACGCCTGCAAAGGCTATTCACCACGTCAAAACACTGGGACTCATTATCCAACTAAATGACTCCGATATAGCGGCATTTGTTCCCATCTGAATCGCGGCGCGGAGTTCGTCCTCGCGTGGTTCGCTTACTAGTGAGGTGAACATGTTCAGGCATGACCACGTACCCGAACACGTGGAGGCTATACCATCGGCGAACGTCTTCAAGTACACGCTCAAACGTCTGTTTCGCGCTGGGTGCCCCACCCTCTAGCCTTCTTTTGGCGTAAGGGTGGGGTGAGAAGGACTTTCCTCCGAGAACTTAATAGCTTGTTTCTCGAATGTCGGACGAACCCCTATCTTCTCCCGTTCTCGAAACGTCCATCGCGATTCGATCTCCACCGTTCCTTTCTCACCTGTGAGCCAATGCTGGTAGCTGCTCCACCTCCTCGCCGTTCTTGGGCGAGGTGGGAAGACAGCTGGGTGCCCCACCCTCTAGCCTTCTTTTGGCGTAAGGGTGGGGTGAGAAGGACTTTCCTCCGAGAACTTAATAGCTTGTTTCTCGAATGTCGGATGAACCCCCATCTTCTCCCGTTCTCGAAACGTCCATCGCGACTCGATCTCCACCGTTCCTTTCTCACCTGTGAGCCAATGCCGGTAGCTGCTCCATCTCCAATGTTCAGGTTCCACCACTGGGTGCCCCACCCTCTAGCCTTCTTTTGGCGTAAGGGTGGGGTGAGAAGGACTTTCCTCCGAGAACCTAATAGGTTGTTTCTCGAATGTCGGACGAACCCCTATCTTCTCCCGTTCTCGAAACGTCCATCGCGATTCGATCTCCACCGTTCCTTTCTCACCTGTGAGCCAATGCCGGTAGCTGCTCCATCTCCAATGTTCAGGCTCCACCACCAGTCCGCGGGTTACGGGATTCCGATGGATATACCTCAACTTCTCCTTCCACTTCGTCTGCGTGACCACGTTGAAGTCGTAATAGCGCGCCTGCCAGAACGGACTCCCCGCGCGGCCCCGTCGCAGTCGCCGCGCCACCAGTTGCTTCAGCATCTGAATCGCGGCGCGGAGTTCGTCCTCGCGTGGTTCGCTTATCAGGAGGTGAACATGTTCAGGCATGACCACGTACCCGAACACGTGGAGGCCATACCATCGGCGAACGTCTTCAAGTACACGCTCAAACGTCTGTTTCGCGCGATCGGAGTCGAGCAGCGCCAGCCGACGGTAACAGCTAAAAGTCAGGAAGTGGTCGCAGCCGAAGTGCTGATAACGTTTGAGATGAGACGGCACGCCCGGAGGGTAACGCGGTTCTCCGTGCCTGAATGTGACGCGCGTCGCTGGCCAGTGTCCTTATCTGACCCCACCCTTACGTCAAATGAAGGCTAGAGGGTGAAGCACCCGAACTTGGACCACGTACAGAGGTTGTCAAGAGCCTCTTAGCCTCGTTTTCCCGCCAACTCCATCATTCCACGACAGAAATAAATTCTTCGAAAGTGTCCAGTAGGTCCCCTCGAATTTGTCACAATAGAGATAAGGGTCCGAGTTCGGAACTCTTCGACTTTTCTGACAACTGACAACTAGCAACTGACAACTGTTCTTCCTATCCGAGCGTCAGCGAGGATCTGTCATACCGAGCGCAAGCGAGGTATCCCTATTCCCTCCACCGAATGCTTGGAAAGACAGCTGAAAGACTGACGTACTGAAATACTGAGAAACTGGTCTTCGCCGCTAACTTCTTTAGAATGCGCTATAGAAGGGTTAAGCCCTTTAGAATGCGCTAGGTAGCGGGGCACGGTCCGTAAGTCCTTTGTTTGCCGGTAGGGAGGGGGGAGGGGGAGGGTTACTGATCTATAAATATCGACTCGGCTCATCGCGCCCAGCGAACAGACTGGGCGAGCAAAACCAAACCCACTACGACGAGAACCCCGTAAATGAGAAATTGAAATCGCTGAGGGTGCACGCGCCGGTTTACGACGCCTCCGACAAACACTGCGACGGCAACCGCAGGAAGTGCTAGCAGGTAATACTGCGTCACGGTCGACGTCCACAATCCCGCCACCCAGTAGCCGCACATGACAAGCAGGCTGGCCGGGAGAAAGTATCCCTGCAACGTCGCGCGGAACTGCTGCGGCGACCAGCCGCGTAGCGAACCGTAGATCGCCAGCGGTGGACCATTCATGCTGTAGGCGCCACCAAGGACGCCTGCGCTGAATCCGAAAAGCCAGGTCAGGCGTTCATTCGCAAGCTTGTGCGATCTCCTGCTCAAGAGCGAGTACAAGGAGAACGCCACGATAATCGATCCGAGAACTGCCTTCACGATCGGCTCAGCTACTTTCGTCAAAAGCAGCAAGCCGAGGGGAATGCCCAGCAACGTCGAAAGCACGAGCCAACCGGCGCTGCGTACGTGAACCTCGGACCAGTCCTGCACAAGCACCAGAGCGGCCACGGTAATCGAAACCAACGTCGCCACGGGCGCCGCCGTTTCGATGGGCATGATGAGCGCAAGCAGAGGGACCGCGACGAGAGCTTCGCCAAATCCGAAGACGGAGCGAATCAGCGTCGCGCAGGTCAGCACCACCAGCACCTCGAGAATGTGGGGTGCATGCAGCAGAACAAGGGGCATTCGCTGCCCCTATTCAGGACTGTAATAGTCGACGGCGACCGGGCTCTCAAACAGAGAGTAGTCGCGAGTCACGACGGTGATACCGGTCTCAGTGACGAAATATCGTTGCTTGTCGACCTCGGTGTCGTAGCCGATTACCGTGCCTTCTGGAATATGCACATCGCGATCAATGATCGCGCGGCGAATGCGGCAGTAGCGCCCGATATTCACATGGCTGAAGACAATGCTGGAGTCGACATCGGCGTAGGAATTAACGCGCACGTCGGGAGACAGAACACTGCTGCGCACCATGGAACCCGAGACGATCGATCCGGCGGAGACGATCGAATCGACGGCGCTGCCCGTGCGGCCCGGCTCGGAAAATACGAACTTCGCCGGCGGATACTGTCGCTGATGCGTGCGCAGCGGCCAATGCTTGTCGTAGAGGTTGAACACTGGCGAGACGGCAACCAGGTCCATGTTCGCTTCGTAGTAGGCTTCCAGCGTGCCCACGTCGCGCCAGTAAAGCGCTTCCTTCTTGTTCTCGTCGATGAAGTTGAAGGAATAGATCTTGTAGTCGTCCACCATCTTGGGCAGGATGTCGTGCCCGAAATCGTGGCTCGAATTCGGGTCTTCCGCGTCTTTCAACAACACGGGGATGAGCACGTCGGTGTTGAACAGGTAGATGCCCATCGATCCCGAGACCATGCGCGGATTGTAGGGCGAGCGCAAGGAGGTGACCTTCGGCTTTTCTTCGAAGCCGGTAACTCGGCCCCCGCGGTCGACGTCAACGACGCCAAAACGGAAAGTCTCTTCGGGTTCGATGAGGATCGTTGCCAGGGTGACATCGGCGCCGGAGGCCTTGTGCTGATCGAGCATCAGCCCGTAGTTCATCTTGTAAATGTGATCGCCCGACAAGATGAGAACGTGCTTCGGCTGCTCTGCGCCAATCGAGTAGATGTTCTGGTAGACGGCATCCGCGGTCCCCATGTACCAGTTTTCGCTCACGCGCTTCATCGGCGGCAGTATCTCGACGAACTCGCCCAGTTCCCGAGCCACGATGTTCCAGCCTTCGCGAATGTGACGATTCAGCGAGAGCGCTTTGTACTGGGTGAGGATGTAGACGCGGCGAAGATCGGAATTAATGCAATTGGAAAGCGTGATGTCGATGATGCGATAGATTCCGCCGAACGTAACTGCCGGTTTGGCGCGATCCCGAGTCAGGGGGTACAGCCTTTCCCCTGCTCCTCCGGCCAGCAAGACTCCAAGCGTGTCCTTCATGCCTTTTCCGGAATACCGATTTGAAAAACTTTATTACATAAACCGAAAAGAAGAACCGGTTCATTTTGTCCGCCCCGTAAAGAGGGCCGGATTCTCCACAGCTAACTACAGACAACTACCTTAAGCCGCATGATGTTAGCACAAGGAAAACAGTTGTCGACACTTGCCGCGCCAGGAGCAGCAATCAGGCAGCATCGTCCAGCGTGATTCGCAACGACTTCAGGAACTTCATGTCCTGACTGGTGACTTTGAAATCAGCACGGCCTGCATGGCGTCCTGCGCTCTCCGTCGCATCCTCTTCTTCCTGTTCCTGCTTGTTAAAGCCGATCGTGGCTTCGAGCACCAGGAAAACGTCATAACCGCCGGCTTTAATCTTGGAGATTACCTCGGCAATTTCCTCCGATTCAGAGAGGGAATCGTTGATCGCCTCGCCGAGTTCCTTCATCAGGTGCTTGAGTTTCGGATTCACTTCGCCCCCTGGGGTTTGGGCCGCCAGGTGGTTGCCCGGCGAAACTGCGTACCCAATTCGTTGGATGCGCCAGATTCGACTCCGGTTTAGTTCCTGCAGGCTTGTTACAATCACAAGTTGTGCCGGAAACGTCTGGAGTCCGCAAAAGTACCGCCGTTGCCCGTGTTGTCGGGCGCATGGCTGGCGAGAAGGCCAATAGCAATCGCTGGCTGCGGGCCACCTACCGCGGCGCGAGTTCCATCTTTCACTCGCTCGCGCACGTTCTTTCGGCTCTATGGCATCAGGTTACAGGTGTATTCTTTCTGGCGTTCGCGACGCTTGGCGCACTCGCCTGCATCCGCGAGTACCGCAGTTATGCGGCAGGGAAAGTAGGGCCGGGACGCGTGATCCTTGTTGCGGGATTCGCTTTGCTCTTCGGATACTTCGCCCTGAGCAACTTCATGCGTGCCGGACGCCGAACCTGATCGAGGTCCCACCGTGGCTGATCCTGTGAAAACCGCAGCGCCGGAAGTTAAAAAGACTTCTGCGAAGCAAGAAACCGTCAAGACGAGTTCCAACATCGAAGTTCATCCTCTCTACACCCCTGCGGACCTGCAGGACTGGCAATACGATCAGCAACTTGGTTATCCCGGCCAGTTTCCCTTCACTCGCGGCGTTCACCCGACTATGTACCGCGGACGTCTCTGGACCATGCGCCAGTACGCCGGGATGGGCGACGCCGAAGAGTCGAATCGCCGCTACAAGTACCTGCTGCAGGCCGGAACGACAGGGCTGTCGGTCGCGTTTGATCTTCCCACGCAGATTGGCCTGGATTCCGATTGTCCCCTGGCAATGGGAGAAGTCGGCAAAGTTGGCGTTGCCATCGATTCGATCGAAGACATGCAGCGGCTCTTCGATGGCATCAACCTGGAGAAGATCTCCACCTCGATGACCATCAATGCGACCGCCTCAATCCTGCTCGCGCTCTACATTGCGGTCGCGAAACGCACAGGGGCAGAGGTTCGCAAGCTCTCCGGAACGGTGCAGAACGACGTCCTGAAGGAATACATCGCGCGCGGAACGTATATCTACCCGCCACAAGCGGCGATGCGCATCGTTACCGACATTTTTGCTTATGCGAACCGGGAAGTCCCCGATTGGAACACGATTTCGATCTCCGGCTATCACATGCGCGAAGCCGGATGCACGGCAGTGCAGGAAGTAGCGTTCACCCTGGCTGATGGAATGACCTATGTGCAAGCGGCGATCGACACGGGGCTCGATGTCGATACTTTCGCGCCGAGGCTGTCGTTCTTCTTCGCATCGTTCAGCAACTTCTTTGAGGAGATCGCCAAGTTTCGGGCAGCACGTCGAATGTGGGCGCGCATCATGCGCGACAAGTTCGCAGCCAAGAGCCCAAAATCGTGGATGCTGCGCTTTCATACGCAGACGGCCGGCTCTTCGCTCACGGCGCAACAACCGGAGAACAATATTGTGCGCACCGCATTGCAGGCGCTTTCGGCCGTGCTGGGCGGAACGCAATCGCTGCATACGAACTCGTTCGATGAAGCGCTCGCGTTGCCGACCGAGCAATCAGCGCGAATCGCGTTGCGGACTCAGCAGATCATCGCCTACGAATCGGGCGCAGCACAGACCGTCGATCCCATAGCGGGTTCGTATTACGTCGAGTCGATGACGGATGAAATCGAGAAGCGAGCGGAAGCGTATCTGGACAAAATCGACGCGCTGGGCGGAATGCTGAAGGCGATTGAGCGCGGGTACGTGCAACAGGAAATCCAAAACGCTTCGTACGAGTTCCAGCAAAGGGTGGAACGCCTCGAGCAGGTCGTAGTCGGCGTTAATCGCTTCCGATTGGAAGAAGAAACGCCTGTTCCGATCCAACGCATTGATGCAGCA
Organism: Terriglobia bacterium; assembly: GCA_963724985.1. GTDB lineage: Bacteria > Acidobacteriota > Terriglobia > Terriglobales > Acidobacteriaceae > JAJPJE01. Next base: position 136,222 of record CAVRWV010000014.1, read on the forward strand.
TTGGAGCGGAAACAGGTGGAACGCCTGCGCGCACTGCGAGTGAAGCGTGACCCCGGCGCCTGGCGCGATGCTCTCACGCGCGTCGAAGATATGGCGCGAACTGGCGAGAACTTAATGCCGGCGATTGTGAATGCCGTGGAGAGCTACGCCACGGTTGGCGAAATTTCCGATGCCATGCGCAAAGTTTTTGGGGAGTACAAGGAAGCGGTGGTGATTTAGCGGTTCAGTTCTGTGCCTGCAAATCGCAGGCCTCGCGGCATTCCAGGCAGTAATACTGGCCGTCCTGGCATAACCGCACCTGGTGCGCGCCCATGCACATGCCGCAATAACGGTCACACTCACACTTCTCTTCTGTTAATTCGCAAACGTTGCAGATGAAACGTTCTGCCATGATGGCGGAGTGTAACGCGGCTGAGTCTGCTGCGCCAGTTACCTCCGTGCTTCGGGCCAAGGAAGCGTCATCTCTTGCGGCCTAGCTCTGCGATACACCCATTCGCGACTGGAGCTCTTTGCGGTAGCGACGGCTCATCCTTAGCCTTGTTCCGTCAGTGAGCAGCACTTCGTGTTCTCCATCTTCGCGAAGTTCCAGCGCCTGGATTCGTTCCAGATTCACGATCGCAGACCGATGAATGCGGCAGAAGCGAGTCGGGTCGAGATCCTCTTCCATCTCTGCCATGCTCCGCCGCAATAGGTGCGATTTTGCGCCCACGTGAAGGCATGCGTAATAGTCTGCGGCTTCGATCCAATCGATTTCGGCAATATTGACGAACGAGATTTGGCCTGTGCTCTTGATGGCAAAGCGCTCGAGTTTCTTCGCGGTAGGGTTCGCGTGTGCAATTCGTTCTTTGGCGCGCGCAAGGGCGCGATCGAACCTTGCGTTATCGAAGGGCTTCAGAAGGTAGTCGAGCGCACCCGCCTCAAAGGCGCGCAACGCGTATTGATCGTAAGCGGTGACGAAGATGATGGCGGGCGGCAACTCAGCGCCAAGCAACTCGAGAACATCGAAGCCATCGCACTCGGGCATCTGCACGTCGAGGAAAACGAGATCTGGTTTCTTGCTGCGAATCTCCGCGAGAGCCTCTGCTCCGGACCCGCACTCGGCTACGATTTCGACATCCGGATCACGGCGGCAGCAACACTCTAAGGTTGGCGCGCGCAGGCGGTTCGTCATCCACGATCAGTGTGCGTATTCTGGCGGCGCGTTCGTCGGGCACGCGTTACTCCTGGAAGGGCACTGAAAGTGAGACTTGCACTCCATGAGGAGGCTGATTTTGCAGGCGGAACTCGAAATCTTTTCCGTAGAGGCTTTGCAGGCGGGCGCGCACGTTGGAGATGCCAATCCCAGGCTGGCTGTTCTCCCATCCGCTGGGAAGCGCTGGTCCGTCGTTGTATACGCTTAAGGTTAGCGTGCCATTGTTGCGCACTGCCGTAATGCGGATCTCGCCTCCCTGCGCGCGCTTCGAGATGCCGTGCTTGATGGAATTTTCGACCATCGGCTGCAGAATCAGGCTGGGGACATGAGCCGCAAGCAGTTCCGGGGGAACTTGTATGTCCAGTCGAAGCCGATCTCCCAGGCGCATCTTTTCGATGTCGAGATACTTCTGCAGGAAGTGCATCTCGTCTCCCAAGGGAGCTTGCTGCCGATGCGAATCATCGAGGACGCCGCGCAAGAAGTCGCTCAGGCCGGCAATCATGCTGACCGCTTCATCGTTCCTTTCCTCGCGAACCAGTGCCGCGATTCCGTGAAGAGTGTTGAACAGGAAATGGGGTTCAACTTGCCGTCGAAGCGCCTCAAGTCGTGCGGCAGAAAGCTGTTCGTTCAGGCGAGCAGTTTCTGCCTGCTGTAGAGCCAGGCGCTCGCGTGACTCCAGCATCTGGCCGACCGCAAGAATAGCGACGTAGAGAAGAAACGATGCCAGCAGTTCGTTGTAAAACTTATCGAGCCACGCGGGCACGAATGGCCTGGGAAACGATGGATCGGCCCAAGGATTCATCAGCCGCTCCATCACGGTCATCCATCCTGCCCAGACTACGCAGATAGCGAGACTGGCGATGAGGTGAATGGCCCAGGCGGAAAATGCCTTGATTCGAAATGGCGGATATCGACGCCCGAGGTAGAGTACGAGCGGAGTCGAAAGTGCGGACGGCAGCCAGGAAAATGCCAGGTAGAGGAAGAGCTTGGTCCACGCGTGATGCATTCCCTCGGCGCGCATCACGACAACGTTTTGCGTTGCCGAGAATAGTGCAACGGTCGTCCAGATCGCGGCGATCCAGAGCCAGCGCGCGGGTTGCGGACGCGGAGAGCCGTCTTCCATGCGGAGAATGTTAGACCAGTCGCGCAGAGAATGTCGGGAAATGCAGCGAAATGACAATCCGGTGCAGCCAGAAGTCTAGATTCGCAAGGCATCCAGCCTCATACTTCCAACATGGATGGCAAAATGAAAATCGCATTGGTGATTGTGATTGGATTGTTCGGTCTGGGCGGACTTGCGCAGAATGGGCAAGCACCAGCTTCGGGGCCGGAATACACGTCTGATGGTCAGATGAAGTTGCCGGAGAACTACCGGCAATGGGTGTATCTGACGACCGGCTTCGATATGAGTTACAACCCGGCGATGAACATGGGTCACCACATGTTCGACAACGTGTTCGTGAATCCCGAGGCGTACAAAGCGTTCCTCAATACTGGCACGTGGCCTGATAAGACCGTGATGGTGCTGGAAGGCCGCGGCGCGCAGAGCCGAGGCTCGATCAACAAAGCCGGCAATTTCCAGGGCGAAGTGATGGGGATCGAGGTGCACGTAAAAGACGAAGCGCGCTTTCCCGGCAAGTGGGCTTTCTTCGGCTTCGACGAAGGAAAGACCGCGAAAATGATTCCGCAGACCGCCAGTTGCTATTCGTGTCACGCGGAACATGCAGCGGTGGACACGACGTTTGTGCAGTTCTATCCGACGCTGCTGCCGATTGCGACTGCGAAGGGGACATTGAGCGCCGGTTATCAAAAAGATTTAGCGCAAAAATGAGTCGCACTACAGCGCTCGTCCCGCGGCTGCGCCGGAGGCCCAAGCCCACTGGAAGTTGAATCCGCCGAGGTGGCCGGTGACGTCGACGACTTCTCCGATGAAGTAGAGGCCTGGCACTTTGCGGCTTTCCATCGTTTTGGCGGAAAGTTCGTTGGTATCGACTCCGCCGGCGGTGACTTCAGCTTTTTCGTATCCTTCGGTTCCTGCCGGAGTGATCTTCCACGCGTGCAACTGTTGTTCGAAATCGTCCAGGCCCTGATTCGTGTACGAGGCTGGCGGATGCAGTTCCAGCCATCGTGCGGCGAAGCGATTGGGAAGAATGCGCTCGAGTGACTTGCGAGTCACGGCCAAATCGCGCGTTTTTGCCTCGCGAATGGCAGGCGTGATTTCTTGTCCGGGAGCGAGGTCGATCGTGATCGCAGTGCCCGGCTTCCAATAAGACGATATCTGCAGGATTGCCGGGCCGCTAAGGCCGCGATGCGTGATCAGCATCTTCTCGCGAAATTGGGCATGGTCGGTGGACGTAACGGCTTCGGCTGAAACTCCCGCAAGGTCGCAGTAACGCTTGCGATCGGCGGCGCTTAAAACGAACGGCACGAGCGCAGGACGCGGCTCTTCAATTTTCAATTCAAACTGGCGGGCAAGATCGTATCCAAAACTGGTAGCTCCTATCTTGGGGATGGAGAGTCCACCGGTAGCGACAACGAGCGTTGGCGCGCGGAATTCATGTTCTTCCGAGCGAACGACGAATTCGGCTGTGCGCAAAACTTCATGGACTCGCGTGTTCAGGAAAATCTGAACTCCGGCGGCGCGGCACTCGGCTTCGAGCATGTCGAGAATCGCGCGCGAGGAACCGTCGCAGAAGAGCTGGCCGAGCGTCTTCTCGTGATACGCGATGCGATGCTTTTCGACCAAGGCGATGAAGTCAGTCGGGGTGTAACGCGCCAGCGCTGACTTCGCAAAATGCGGATTCGCCGAAAGGAAGTTTTCCGGCTGGCAGTAAATGTTGGTGAAGTTGCAGCGGCCTCCGCCGGAGATGAGGATCTTCTTGCCCGGGCGATCGGCGTGCTCGAGGACGGCAACACGGCGTCCGCGCTTGCCCGCTTCGATGGCGCACATCAGTCCGGCGGCGCCAGCACCAAGAATGATTGCGTCGAAGCGATGCGTGGGCATTGGTCAGTATGAGCCGAGAGTTGTCAGTTGCTAGTTGTCAGTTTCAGAGTGTCGCGTCATTGTGGCAGATTCAAGCCCACCTAGTCTGCCGCTTACCGGCAAAGGAGGGCAGAGATGAGCACCCCGATAGTTTTCCAAAACGGGAAGTCCCATGGGGGTACCCCCTCCCCCCTCGTCCCGCATTCTAAAGGACTTAGAGGCATGGGATAAGGCTCGTCCCGGCAAACAAAGGAGTTAGTCCCATCGTCCCGCATAACAAAGGAGTTAGCGGGAGTCGATCAGTCTTTCAGTCGATCAGTACCTCAGTTCGTCATACCCAAAGTATTTCGTGGAGGGAATAGGGATACCTCGCTTGCGCTCGGTATGACATATCCTCGCTGACACTCGGATTGAAATACGCTCGGTATGACAGATCCTCGCTGACGCTCGGATTGAAAGAACCAGTTGGCAGTTGCTAGTTGTTAGTTGTCAGAAAAAGCAATGTCAAAGGCGTCCCGAACTTGAGCCTATCTCTCTGGAACCTATATCTCTGGAGCCTATCTCTATTGTGACAAATTTGAGGGGACCTACTAGACACTTTCGAGAAGTTTATATGTGACGTGAATGGAACAGCTTAGGCCGATTTTGTGGAGATGAGGGGCTTGACAAGTTTTGCGTGGCATCAGGGCGAAGCGGGCTGTTGGGAGCGCTCGCGGTGGTCCAGGCATTCAACCACCACTATGCCGCACGATCGATCTCCTCCTTAATAGCATCGTTATCGGCATGGAGCTTAGCTTTGGCCCGCTTGTGGGCCCGAGTGATGGCCGCCTCCACTCTGGCTTCGATATCCGTAGTCGTAACGACCAATAGACCACTCGTTCCATGGTCCAGCAACTCGCCGAGATCCTTCAGATCGGAACGCGTGATGCCGCGCGCGACATGTCCACCGATGACGGCGCCCATGCCTGCGCCAGCAAGCAATCCCATGCCCAGGCCAGCGATTGGGATGCCCAATGCGACGGCCGGAAAGAGCGCGACCGCAGTTCCAACCGCAAGTCCGGCGACCCACCTGCCTTTCCCTTTCGAGTGCTCATCAGACTGCTCATCGACTCGCTTTACGATAATCACCTTCCCGTCGGGCTCACGCGTGAGCACGGCAGCGTCAAAGGAGTCGAGGATTCCGAGATCGCTGTAGAGTTTATGGATAGCCTCATAATCAGCGATGGCGTCCGCTTCGGCGTCGTATTCGTTGGCGAGTATTCGATATGTTGCTAGAGCCATCGATTTTCTCCAGGGTGACGGAGGACGTCTTCGAGTTTCCCAGAAATGTACGATGAACTTGAAGCCGTGCGTGGATGCAACTGAAATCAGGATTTAGAAGCGTGATATGAGCTAACAATCACCAGGTCCCGATGCGGAGTACAGCCTCTGTCGTGAACCGGATTCCCGTTTGTGCATGGATGAGTCCGGCATCTCCGATCCATGAATGAGTGAATTGCAGGTTGGCGAGACGCAATGTGAACGCACGATTGACAACCCAGTCCAGTCCTCCGCCGACGGCGAGGCTGGGGCCATTGGTCGCGACCTCTGTCGACCAATCGCTGCGCTTGGGATAGTGATGTAGCGTTCCGTTGCCGTCGTTCCATTCTGCGAGCAGGCTCTGCTTCAGTGCAGGATCGTCCACTTCGTAAGTGAGTTTGGTTCCACCGAACAAGAATTCTCCATAGGGAGCCCAACGATGAGAGGCCTGAGGTGTCCATCGCAGGCCCCCTCCGTAGAAGAGGGCGTCGCCACTATCGTTGTAAGCCGGCATGCCCATCATCAGGCATCCATTAATTTCGGCAACCCACTGCAGCGTTGGACTGAGGCGCGCTGCTCCCGATCCACCACCCCCGATGCATGTCCTGCCGCCCCAATAGTGCTCAACGTAAGGATAAGCAGCTAGTTCGATTGAAGCTTCTTTGCTGTGTTCCGATTCTGTGCTTACAGGCTTACGACGCACGAAGTCGAACAGCTTCTCACCGCTGCCGCTCTTGTAATCTGCGACCGCCTGCTTTCGTAACAGGTAACTGGACCCGAAGAGCCCGATTCGGGTGTCGCGATTCCAAGGCCGCTTGAATGCAAGCACATTCGCGAATGAACGCCCGGGATTCAGAAAACATCTGGTCAGGATAATGATTGGACGATTAGCCGTGCGGTTCTCGAGCCCAATGATGACGTACCGGTCGGCTATGTCTTCCGCCATCAGCGCAAGCGTGCCGACCGTGGGAGTGTTCACCAGAGTTATAAAACCTGGCGAAGCATGCAGCATCACGTTTCCGATGGAGGCTTCGCTAACGGGGCCGATCTTCCACTGCGTATGCCATGCGGCGGCAAATGCCATGGAGCGAAGAACGCTGATGAAATAGTCGTGCCCATCGCCCCACTGCACAGTTCGATATTTCGGGTCATTCTGTCGCAGGATAAAACCGTAGCTGGAACCCTGAATCGTATGGCCCACGTAAGGAGCCATGAACCTGTCGCTGTCACTCCACCCACGCAACTCGCTAACCGAGTGAGTGTAGTCCTGAAACCAAGGGCCATAGAGTGCGTCGCGAGTTCCTGCCTCCGTCCATAGATTGAAGGTATGCATGATGCCAGTCGAGAGCAGCGCCTGCGACATCGCAGGTACCCACTGGATTTCGGGTTGTCGTTTGGTTCTCTCGTTCGCTTGAACTCCCGCGAGCGCGGAGCTATGAGGAGCATCTGCCGCCGCAGATGAATCAGAATAGCCGTATCCAGGATCATCTCCGTCCGAGGCGAGTTGCCCTTGTGAACCCGCAGCTTGGGATGTCCATTCGGGTGGGATATCGAATACGCTTGTTTGCTTCGACACCGTAACTTGAGCCTGACTACTCACAGAAAAAAACAGAACAATCAGCAGCAAGCACAACGCTTTCATACCCAGAAGCCCCAACCAACTGGATCGTGTACCCTGCTTTGCTCACGGGAACACGAACTACTTGAGCACTAGATGCGATGTGGTTGGGAAGTATTGCCGGACCATGACTACATTTACATGAATAGTTGGAAACAGTTCGGTGATTGTCTGGCAGCTCAGACCTCTACCCGAGCTGCCAACTATCCGGAGCGGGCTCGATTGCTGGTCACAACGGCGTTTACCGTTACTTACGTGGCGAACCCGGCCAAATAGATCAACTGCTCGGGCAAGCGACGAGAAGCTCGTTTTAACTGAGCCTCCGCCGCTAGCCTTAGCTGTATCTCGCGCATGACGATCGTCAAAAGTTCAACTTCCTATTTCGCCTGTACAAGCCCCGCAACAACTGCGGCAACTTTATCGAGTATCTGGTTCCAGCCTTCCAGTTGACCGCTATTTTTCGCGCTCTCCATGGGTTCATTTCCAATGAAGGTGAGTTTCGTCTGGCCGTTTCCAATATCCTCAAAGATGGTTACGTCGTACGCACCGTCAATAGCCTCATGTTCTATTCCTAATTCCGCAGGCTCGATCTTGTTTCCCTTCGAGTCGGAAAAGTACATGGAGGAAACGATCTTCTCGTGCAGAACAATCTCGTGGTATTCCCCAGCATTCCAGAACTCCTGCCCATCCGGCGTTCTCATGCAGCAGAGAAATTTTCCTCCAACGCGAAAATCCATCTTGCAAATGGGCGCAGTAAAGCCCTTCGGTCCCCACCACTGCATCACGTACTTCGGGTCTGTCCACGCCTTCCAAACCAACTCGCGTGGGGCATCAAAAACTCTTGTAACGATCATCCGTTCTGTCTCGTTAACGGTGTTTTTTGTCATCGCTGACCTCGCCTTTTTTCATTTGATTCACAACCACTTCCAGTTTGTCGAAACTCTCTTCCCAGAATCGGCGATAGCTGATCGCCCAGTCGCTGACTGTCTTTATGGCCTCGGGCCTGAGCGTGCACACACTCTCCCGTCCACGCTTCGTCTTGATCACAATCCGCGCCCGCACCAGGTAGGCAATATGTTTTGAAATCATCTGCTGCGAGAGTGCAAACGGTTCCGTCAATCGATGCACGGAGGCTGGCCCATGGGAGAGTCGTTCGATCATCGCCCGGCGGGTTGGATCAGACAGAGCTGAAAAGGTTGTACCCAACTTATCCACAACCATATGGTAGTGAATTATCCGGCGATGTCAACTGTCGATTTTGAAATTTCGGATTTCTGTTTCCTGATCTCTGAACCCTGACACTGTTCTCGATGTATTTCCGGCCCGTTGGGCAAGTAATGACCAGATTTCGCGTGGCTTAAGTTTTTGTCCCGAAGGGCGCGGTATTTTCGCGTCGCCTGCAAAACGGAATGCACTGCCCCACTCAAGCCAACCTAAACGCTTGAATGAGCCACCGGCGGAGATTGTCACTGACAATCCGGTTGCAAGTAATGACCGGATATCGCGTGGCGTCTGTTTCGTCGCGAATGGCCTGGTTTTTCGCGTGTCCTGCCGCACACGACATCGACTGCCCGCTCAAGTCAACGGAAAGCTTGAAGGAGCGACAGGCCGTGCGCCTTTACACCCTCGTAACATCGCACGAATTCCAAATAGCGCTACCATGTTGCAATGCAGAATGCGCCAATCGAAGTCGAGTATTCGTATCAGATACAGGATTTTGAGGACATAACACATGCCACGTACAAGAAGAATCCCAAATGGCGTGAGATGCGCGTCGGATATTTTGGTCTCGGCATTGCCATTCTGGTCGCTCCTTTCCTGGCGGGTCCAAGGTACGACGATCCCGACAAATTTCTTCTTGGGATGTCAGTTATGGGCGCACTTTTGATTTATTGTGGCTTCCAAAGCCCTGCGAAACGAGCACGCAAGCAATATGCTAACGCCATTCAAAGCTACAGTTACAAGGCCATAATCTCCGAGTCTGGTGTAACGACGATGTCGCCAACCGTTCGTACTGAGATGCAGTGGACAGCATTCTCTTCATTCTTGTTAACAGAAGGCGTGCTTGCTCTCTTCTATGAATCTGTGATGTATCTGTTCCCGCGACGAGCGTTCTCCGATCGACAATGGCAACTTTTCGTCACCCTCATCGAAGAGAACGTTGGCAAAGCTGGATGAAAAGTTAGTTGCTGATAGCGGAGATTACCACTCACAACGCTTGAATGGGCCATGCGCCGACGCCGTTTCGTCTCTTTTTCGCCAGGTGGATTAGCTTCGGCGAGGGAATCGCTTTGCCGAGGCCTCGCATCCGGGCGGTTCACGGAACGGTTCCACCAAAATGTGCTCGTAAGACACTTCCAGCACGGTCAGGTATTCGGTGCCGCCCGGCGCTTGGAGAACTACGCTGTCGCCCGCTGCCGACTTCATCAACGCGCGCGCTAGAGGTGACGCCCAACTGATGTGGTTGCGGTTGAGATCGACTTCGTCGACGCCCACGATGCTCACCACTCGCTCCGCTCCCGCGGCATTGGCGTAGCGCACGGTCGCTCCGAAGAAGGCCTTCGCCTCCGACTGCCGCGCTCTCGGAGCTTCCGGGTCCACTACTTCCGCGGCCTCGATTCGCTGTGTGAGAAAGCGAATCCGACCATCGATCTGCCGCAGCCGCCGCTTGCCGTACTGATAGTCGGCGTTTTCGCTGCGATCGCCGTTGCTGGCGGCCCAGGCCACCACCTCCACAACGGCCGGGCGTTCTCTGGTCAGCAGAAACTGGTGCTCATCTTTGAGGCGCTGCAGACCGCTCGGCGTTATGTAGTTCTTGCCTCGCGGCCCGGGCGCGTCTGCTTGTGGTTTTCTCGTAAACCCTTTCCGCATCTCACAGTCCTTCCAGCGCGAATCCAGTGGGCGCTCCCAATGAAAGCGGATGAACGCCGATAGAAACACTGTAGGTCATCCGCGCTTATCAGAGTTCATCTGCGGCCGTAATTGATTTTTTCACATCTTCTTTTTTCACATCTTCCGGCGATCCTGTTCATCATCTCGAACCAGTGCCGCGAAGGCGTGCTTGGGAGATCAGTACAGAAGTCGGCTTCTGTGACGGACTATCCGGAAATTATTTTGGCACGATAGATGGGCGGTAACGGCGACTATCACTCACCATCTCAGCGATATTTCTTACGTCAATTGTTCACGGGGAACTTACGGTCAATTGCATCCATCAATCGCTTCGCCCAAGTCAGGGCATCATCAATAGCGGCCACCACACGGGGACTCTGTCCCGGAGTTACCGATTCGCTACTCAACTTGCGGGAGGCGAGGATTGCCGCAGCAATCAGCAGCACGCGTTTGCGGCCTTCGTCCATTAGAGGCACTCTACGAGGGCGCTCATTTGGCTTTCGATCCAACGCTTGTACGCTGCGGCAAATATTTCGCGAGAGGTGCGCTCTGCTGTGGTGTCTTCCTCGGTAAGAATGTTGAACTCGCGATGATTGTCAGCGATCTTCCTGGATTGGCGGTATTCAAACGCCTTGTCGAACACACCTTTGAACTCAGGCGTTAGATACTCGGAGTTTCCGGCTTTCGCGTTCACGACCCAGGCGTGTACGACCTCCTGGGTCAACTCGTCCGCATGCTGGATGTAGTCTTCGAGTGCATGAGTCTTCATGCGGAGCAGTCTAGCACTTTCGCTTTTTCTTCGTCTACAGAGGATTGTGGATTATGAATTCCGCAAAACACCCATCCTTGAACATCAATGGCCTTGCAGGAGCTATCGGCGGGACGTCTGAAGTCGCGTAAATAGCTGGTGGTCACGCGATTTCCAAACAGTTTTCCCGGCAGCACGTATGATGTAGTTATGAATTTTAAAGTCGATGGTTGGGTTAGACATGCAAAGTTTGGTGACGGACAGATCCTGGAAGATCGAGGGGACAGGATCATGGTTCAATTCGTCACGTCAGGACAGCGCTTAATGCTCAAGGAAGCGATCGATTCTGCGGGAGCGCCTCCATCTCCGGGCTTCAAGTTTGGCAAGCAAAAGCGTGTGGGACCTGTCGTTCCAAAATAGTACGTCCGACGCGTCCGCCTGATTGGTTCGTGATAAAGCTAAGGTTCTCCCCGTAAACCGGTCCCGATGCTCGCGGCGGGGGCGGCCCAAACCGGCAACTAAGGCTTCACGGTCACCATTACTACGGCGTGCGACGGTACGCTTGCTGAGAACTGGCCCGTGAATTTGCCGAGATCCTTGTGCTGCCAGAGATCGCGAACGCTGGCACTGAGGTGCGTGGGATAGGCAAGTTGTGTCCAGTTGACATTGATCGGCTGTTCGGTCGCACCACGATTGAAGAGCACGACCGCGCGGCTGCCGTCGACCAGAGGGCGTGCCCAGATTTCAAGGTCGCCCTGTTTCCAGACGCGGCGTCCCTGGCGGCCGAGGGCATCCTGATCGATGGCGATCACTTCTTTGTTGGTTAGAATCTCTTTGATCTCCGGCGTCATGCTGCGTAGATCGTTGCCGGCGATGAGCGGTGCAGCGAGGATCGACCACAGGCTGAAGTGCGAGCGGTACTCGGTGGTGGTCATGCCGCCGTTGCCGACTTCGAGCATATCGGGATCGTTCCAGTGACCGGGGCCGGAGAAGCTTTCCAGTCCAACCTGCTTGTCGAGATTCACAAGCATGCCGCTGCTGTATTTTTCTGTGCCGTCCCACTTATCCATGATGTCGCCGGTAGTGCGCCAGAGGTTGCCGCCGACTTCGGCGCCCCACAGCCATGGTTTCGCGGTGCCCCATTCGCAAATGCTCAACACGATGGGACGGCCTGAGGCATTCAGTGCTTCGCGAATGAGCGCGTATGACGCCTGAGCATTCTGCGTGGTGGCGTTGCACCAGTCGTACTTGAGGTAATCGACGCCCCAGGATGCATACATCAGGCCATCCTGGAATTCGTGGCCGCGGCCGCCGGGACGGCCGGCGCAGGTTTTGCTGCCGGCGTCGGAGTAGACGCCGAATTTCAGGCCTTTCGAATGCACATAATCCGCAAGGGCCTTCATGCCGGAGGGGAAGTGTTGCGGGTCGGCAACGATGTTGCCGTCTTTGTCGCGCGAGAGCTGCCAGCAGTCGTCGATGTTGAGGTACTCATATCCGGCATCTTTCATGCCAGAGGTGACCATGGCGTCGGCCATTCCGCGGATCATCTCTTCATTGACGTTGCAGCCGAATTTGTTCCAACTGTTCCAGCCCATGGGCGGCGTGAGCGCGAGCCCTTTGTCGATGGCGGGAACTTCCTGGGCGACGGCAGTGGTAGTAATGAGCGCGAGCAAAAATGCGAAGAGTAGTTTCATTGCGACCTCGTCATGGAAGGTGACGGATGAAAGTAATTGGTAGACGCGGCCGATGCAACTGGCTTCATTTACCACCCACGGCAAAAGAGGCCGAGGGTCGGGCGCCCCGAGGAGTGTGGTTAGGGTAGGGATACCTCGCTTGCGCTCGGTATGACAGGATCCTCGCTGACGCTCGGATCAGATGCTTCGGTGGAATCCCACCCTTACGGCAAAAGAGGGCTAGAGGGTAGGGCACCCGTCGCTAAATTTGGTGCTAGGGATTCGGCGACGCATCCTGGATGGCACCGTGATGGAGAGCCCATTGGAGGAAGCCATCGGGTGCGTTCTTGACGCCGGCGAGGTTCGCCAATTTTATGCTGCGAATTTCCTGCCAGCGGATGTTGCGGAGGTCGGTGTTGCGCAGATCGACGTTATCGAGGTTTGCGCGCGTGAGGTCCGCGCCGGCGAGGTTGGCCGAGTTGAGATCGGCGCCGGTGAGGTCAGCGTCGATCAGTCGTGCAATCTGCAAATTGCTTTCGCGAAAATTCGCGGAGCGAAGATCGGCGGCAGTGAGATCGGCCGATCGAAAATTGCTGTTGCGGGCGTCCACGGCATTGAAGTTTGCGCGAGTAAGATCTGCGCGAGAGAGATCGATTCCCTGTAGATAGGCAGTCGATACGTCCACGCCGATGAGGGGAACCCCGTCAGCATCGAGTTCCTGTAAGGCTTCGATGCGTCCGCCGCTGCCACCTTTTCCTTGCGCGGTGTTGATCACCTGCCAAGCCTGATAGTGCTTCTGCTTCAGACGATCGCCCGATTCGCTGAAATAGAAGATGACCGCGATCAGAACTGAAAAGCGGCCGAGGTATTCGAGGACTTCGAGAAAACTCCAGTGGCTGAGCGCGTACGCGACCCATTGCCATATCCACTCGAAAGCAACCAGGGGTATTGCCCAGCGATAACGGATGCGATCGCATTGGACGCGCAACGGTTCGGGACGAGGTTTGGGCTCGTGGATGATCACGGGAGATGAGACGCGCGACAAGATATCAAGTTACGTAAACAGGATCGACACGAGTTTATTTCATTTTTTTCAAGCGTGGCTCAGTTGATGGTAATCGGCGATTGCGCCGCGAAAAATGCAGATCCCTCGCGGCTTGCGCCGCTCGTGATGACAACAAAATCCTCGCTGCGCTCGGACGGGCAGCCGACCTTCGACTTCGCTCAGGGCAGGGTAGGCTGACCACATGAGTTTGCCCGGCAGGTGCACTGCGACGCGGGCATTCTGGCATTTCCTATGCCGAGAAATTCAAAAGCGGAAATAAATCTGCAAATCACCCCTGATCGGAACCATCGCGGTAAACCCTAGCTATTGTGGTGAGCTGCTTTTGCAAGCGCAACCTTTCGTACATGCCCGCGCCAAGCCTTTAGTCACACTACGACTTTCAAAAATGTTGTTGACAGTACAACGTTTAGGCGTAGGATGTGGTCAAAAGTGGTAGAAAGTGGATCAGTCAGTACGGATCGTGGACAGTGGGACGGCAGTTAAGGGCAAAGGTGGAATGAGCAGAAAAACACCAGAAAAAAGCCCCGAAGAAATGAGTTCCACGCTGTTTTTGGTCACTTTCACCTCTTTATTAGCGGCAATAGCCGCCCGACAAGCAAATGTTTCGTGGCAACAATCCAACCCGCGTCGACGAAAAGGGCCGTTTAAAGGTTCCTGCGGACTTCAAGCGGGTCATCGACGAAAAGTACGGCCAGAAATTCTACATCACGTCGATGGATGGGAAGGTTGCCCAGATGTATCCCTTCGAGGAATGGGAGCAGATCGAAGCCAAGCTGGCGGCGCTCTCGAATTTCAATCCCTCGAAGAAAAGGTTTCTGACCGTAACGAACTATTACGGGCAGGTGGTGGAGATGGACGGACAGGGTCGCCTGCTGCTCCCCCAGTTGCTGCGCGAGTCGGCGCAACTGAAGGGTGATGTGGCGGTGATGGGTTACCTGAACCACCTGGAAGTGCGTGGTCTGGAAGCGGTGAAGGCGGAAGTGGAGCAGGGCTTCACGGCAGACGACGAAAAGGCTTTGAACGATTTGGGTATATAGGCCCCGAGGGGCGATGTGACGGAAAAGAAGTTCAGTCACATACCGGTTCTTTTAAAAGAGACGATCGATTTCTTAGCCGTCCGGCGTGGTGGCACATATGTGGATGCCACGTTGGGACTGGGTGGTCACAGCTACGAAATAGCCCGGCAAATTGGCCGTGAGGGAACGCTGATCGGATTCGATAAGGATCCGGCGGCACTGGAGCTGGCGCGCAAGCGACTGAGCGAACCTCCGGTGGAATTAGCGGGCGACTGGCCGACGATCCGATATGAGCAGGGTTCTTTCACTCAGATCGGAGAAGTAGTGGAGGCCGGATCGGTAGATGGGCTGATGGCTGACCTGGGAGTGAGCTCGCTGCAGCTAGAAGATGCGAGCCGCGGATTCAGTTTTCAGGCGGAAGGGCCCCTGGACATGCGGATGGATCCGCATGAGGGGATGACCGCCGAACAAGTGGTAAACCGGATCGACGAGCGAACACTCGCCGATCTGATTTACGAATTCGGTGAGGAAAGGAGGTCGCGGAGAATCGCCAGAGCCATTGTTCGGGCGCGGCCGATTCGTTCTACCAAGCAATTGGTAGACGTGATATCGGCCGCGGCCCCGACAATGAACCGCCCCACCACCGGCAAAAGCGGCCGGCGTTGGGGGCCCCAAAAAGGTCAAAAAGGAAGAGGGGGCGAGATTCATCCAGCGACACGAACTTTCCAGGCAATCCGAATTTTCGTAAACCGCGAACTAGACGACCTGAAGGCGCTGCTGGAAAGCGTGCCAAAGGTGCTGAAGCCGGGCGGACGAGTAGCGATCATCAGCTTTCATTCGCTGGAAGACCGCATCGTGAAAGACGCGTTGCGCGACGGAGCGAAAACGGGGATCTACGAGGTCCTGACGAAAAAGCCGGTGACCGCAGCAGAGATAGAAATTGATCGGAATCCGAGGTCACGAAGCGCAAAGCTTCGAGCCGCGGAAAGGCGCTGATGAAAAATCTGTTGGAAATGTGAATAAGCGCCACGAACTACAAATTCTGCCCTTGTATCTACTGGGCAAATCGAGATTCCGGGCCGTGGTAGGCAACGGAGGTGGACGATGTTTAAGGGAACAACAATCGAAGAGCTAATGAACATGGTGGAGCGCGTGGAAGTGCACACGCAGGCTTCCCCGGAACAGCGCCAGATGTCGCGGCGCGATCCCGCACACCAGATGCCAGTCCTGATGTTTGAAATGAGCAAGAAGAGCCAGGGTTTCGCCGGAGTCGCATAAATGGCCGCAGCCGCAGTAGCACGTGCAAAGCAGCAGATGTTCGCTCCCTCGCGACGCTGCTGGATGGGAACACCGGAAGTGTTCTTCGCCAAACACATCGATAACTCGCGGCTGGTGAAGGTCGACGATCCGATGCGCAAACGCGAGATGCGCATGTTCACCGCGGCATTGTGCATGCTGTTCACGATTGTGATGATGTATGCGTGGCAGCACTTCAGCGCCATCGAGTACGGCTACCGAATCGAAGCGTTGTCCGCCAAACAGACGACACTGACAGAGTCCAATCGACAGCTTCGGCTGGATCTGGCGCAGCTGAAAGATCCCGAGCGGATCGATCAACGCGCGAAAGATATGGGATTGCAACTTCCGGATGCGAGCCAGGTGATGCATCTGGATTCGAGCCCGGCAGACATCGGCGGTCCAGTGATGGCGAGTGCTGCCGTGCGAGTGGTTTCGACGCCGTAGAAAAAGTTCAACACAGGTTCTGAGTCCGCTGGTTAACCGACCAGGAGTCCCCCCGGCCAGAAGAAAAATGGCGGCTTTCGGGCCGCCATAGTTTTCTAGAGGCGGATGCAGAGACAGTTCTGATCCTAAAGAGCCAAGGCGAAGAAGGTGGCGGGAAACACATCGGCAGGTAACGCGACCAAGCGCCTGTATATCCTGGGCGCGATTCTCTGCTTTTGGCTCATGGTAGTTGCCCTCCGACTGGTCCAGCTGGAAATCTTCCAATACGGACAATTTGAACACCGTGCGATGAAGCAGCAGCAGCGCACGACGGATATCTCGCCCAGCCGCGGCGTGATTTACGACCGCAACGGACATGAGCTGGCGATGTCCATCACCGGAAACTCTGTGTTTTCGGTACCGTCTGAAGTTCCGGACCGCAATACCACGGCATCGCTGATCGCAAGGATTCTCAAGTCAGATCCGAAAGATATTGCCAGCAAGTTTGATTGCCCGAGAAACGTTTGCCCAGTGGCGCGCAAGATTGATCCGGAGCTCGGATCGCGCATCGCCTCGATGAACCTGCGCGGGATTTATGTGCAGCCGGAGCCGAAGCGCTATTACCCGAAAGGCGAACTTGCTTCGCAAATATTGGGCTATGTAGGCGTGGATGACGAGGGCCTCGCCGGCATCGAGCATGCTTACGATTCCGAGCTAAAGGGAAAGAAGGGCACGGTCCTCATCTCGATGGACGCGCGCAAGCGCCGCTTCGACAGCGTGGAGAAGCAGCCGGAGCCGGGAGATAACCTGGTTCTTACCATCGACGAGAAGATCCAGTACATCGTAGAGCGAGAGTTAGAGAAAGCGATGGAGGATACGCACGCCGA
This sequence comes from Terriglobia bacterium, assembly GCA_963724985.1. Taxonomy (GTDB): domain Bacteria; phylum Acidobacteriota; class Terriglobia; order Terriglobales; family Acidobacteriaceae; genus JAJPJE01. The sequence goes on from CAVRWV010000014.1 coordinate 153,318, forward strand.
GGCGGGAACGGTGGTGGTGCAGAATCCGCACACGGGCGAGATCCTGGCGCTGGCGAGCCGGCCGACGTTCAATCCGAATCTGTCGCGCAAGATTAACCCTGCGGAGCTGCGGAACCGCGCGGTAAGCGATGTGTACGAGCCGGGTTCGGTGTTCAAGGTGGTGACGTATTCGGCTGCGCTGGAAGAAGGAATTGAGCACCCCGACGATCTGATCGACTGCCAGGGCGGAATGATCGTGGTGAACGGGCTGCGGATTCACGATCTGCACAAGATGGGAACGGTTTCGATTGCCGAAGCTTTGGCGAAATCGAGCGACGTGGCCGCGGTGAAGGTCGGGCTGAAGCTTGGAGATGAGCGGCTATACAAATACATTCGTGCGTATGGTTTTGGATCGCAGACGGGCATTGAGTTGCCGGGCGAGACGCGTGGTTTGGCGAAGCCGGTAAATAAGTGGTCGAAGGTTTCGATTGGCGCGATGTCCATTGGCCAGGAAGTTGGCGTGACGCCGCTGCAGTTGGTGTCGATGGTTTCGACGATCGCCAATGATGGCGTCTATCTGCCGCCGAGGATTCTGGCGGGAACGACGAAGCCTTCGAATGGTCCGCAGACGATTGCGTTTCATCCGGCGAATGGCCATCGCGTGGTCTCGACGATGACTGCGGCGCAGATGAAGAAGATGATGGAAGGCGTGGTGCTGTTTGGGACGGCGAAGCTCGCGATTCTGGATGGATACAGTTCCGCGGGCAAGACGGGCACAGCGCAGAAGATTGATCCGGCGACACACCGCTATTCAAGCAGCAAATATGTGGCGTCGTTCGCAGGATTCGCTCCTGTGAACAGTCCCGCGATCACGATCGTGGTCTCGCTGGACTCGCCCGTCGGACTGCACCAGGGCGGACAGGTTTCAGCGCCGGTGTTCCAGCGCGTGGCGACGCAGGTGTTGGCTTATCTTCACGTGCAGCACGATGTCGAAGTCAAAGATCCGAAGCGGCTGCTGCTGCAGGCGAAAGCGAAGGATGAGGATCTGAACGACAGTTCGCCCGATCATCCGGGAGAGCCGTTGGACTTTGACGAAGAGGGAAAAGCGGATGCGCCGGCGCCTGCAGGTGGCGAAGGCTGAGTCTGCGCATGCGAGCGCTGTGAAACCGGCGAGCCAGAATACGGTTGCGGTGGCAGACACCAATACGCTGGCGGATGCTTCGACGGTGCCGGCGAGTCCGGGCGGTGCGCTGCCTCCGAATGGCACAGTAATTCTCGACGTCAGCGACGGCGCGGTGGTGCCGTCGTTCCTGGGGAAATCGATGCGGTCCGTGATCGAGGCGGCGCAGACTGCGGGAATCGAAGTAGACGCGTTCGGCAGCGGAGTGGCGCGCGAGCAGTCTCCGGCGCCAGGGAGTCGGCTTCCTGCGGGAAGACGAGTGGCGGTAAGGTTCGGAAGGTGAGGGCGATTTCGCGTTTCGCGTTATACGTTTCGCGAATCGGCATTTGAGGTCGGAGAGCTCGACACCTATTCGTTCTGCAAGCATCCGCGGGCTGTTTCGACTCGGCCGTGCGGCCTCGCTCAACATGACAGGAACTCAAGGGGCGCGAGATGCGAGACGGCCTGCTCAGGGTCACGGAATCCACAATCTTGCTCGGCTATAATCCAGCCTAATGAAGTTCCTGAAATTATTGGATGGTGCGGAGGTTCTCTCCGAGACCGGCGATCCCGAGATTAAGGGCCTCGAATACGACTCGCGGCGCGTGCAGCCGGGGTTTGCGTTCGTGGCGATGAAGGGCGAATCGACCGACGGGAATCGTTACATTGATGCCGCCATCCAGAAGGGCGCGGTTGCGGTAGTGAGTGACTCCGCGGCCGAGCAGCCGCGGGCAGGTGTGGCGTGGGCACAAGTCGCTCACGGACGGCGAGCGCTGGCTCGATTAAGCGCGAATTTCTATGGGCGTCCGGCGGAGAAGTTGGCGAATTCAGGCATCACAGGCACAAACGGCAAGACCACAACAGCGTTTCTGCTCGAGGCGATCCTGCAGGCTGCCGGTCGCAGGTCGGTGCTGATCGGGACGATTGAGTACCACGTCGCAGGCAAAATTATTCCCGCACCGCACACGACGCCGGAGCCGTTGGACCTGAGCCGTCTGTTCGCCGAAGCGTTGGAAGCGGGCGCGACTGAAACGGTGATGGAGGATTCGTCGCACGCGCTGGTGCAGCAGCGCGTGTATGGCATTCCCTACGACGTAGCTGCGTTCACGAATCTCACGCGCGATCATCTCGATTATCACGGGACGTTCGACGAGTACTTCGCCGCCAAGCGCATGTTGTTCGAAGGCGTAGGAACCGATCCGCCGCGAATTGCGGTCCTTAATATTGATGACGAGTACGGGCGAGAGCTGGTCAAGTTCTCGAAGAAGCGCTCGCAGGTGATCACCTACGGTTTGGCGCAGGGCGATTTTCACGCGGAGAATGCCGACATTGGACCGCGAGGGACACGTTTCGATCTGGTCACGCGTGAAAGAAGTGTGCCGTTGTGGTCACCGCTGATCGGTAAGGTGAATGTGTATAACATTCTCGCGGCCTCTGCGGCGGCATACGCACGCGGCGTCAGTCTCGACGATATCGCTCGCGGAGTTGCGGCTTTGCAGCGCGTGCCGGGTAGATTTGAGCGCGTCGACGCTGGACAACCGTTTACGGTGGTCGTCGATTACGCGCACACAGATGACGCGCTGAAGAATCTGACGGCGCTGGCGAGAGAGTTTGTGAAGCGGGCTGGCAGCGAAGGTCACGTGATTACCGTGTTTGGATGCGGCGGGGATCGCGACAAGGCCAAGCGTCCGCTAATGGGCGAAGCGGCGGGGCGGGGCAGTGATTACGTGGTGCTCACGTCGGACAATCCACGGAGCGAGGATCCGCTGGCGATCATTGCGGACGCGAAGCCGGGCATTGAAAAGACGGGAACGGCATTTACTGTGGAGCCAGACCGTCGCAAAGCGATCGACCTGGCACTGCACAAGGCAGGTCCGGGGGACATTGTGCTTCTCGCGGGCAAAGGGCATGAGAAGACGCAGACGACGCGAGAGGGAGTGTTCCCGTTCGATGATGTTGAAGTCGCCAAGGAATTGCTTCGAGGAATGGGATTTAAAGGGAGTAGCCAGTAGTCAGTAGCCAGGGTAAGAACAGACCATGAAGCTCACGTTATCGCGCATTGCCGAACTGATTACAGCCTCGGGCGAATTCGATCGTAACCGGGTGGCGGAGGGTTATTCGATCGACTCGCGAACCGTGGGCAAGGCCGAGTTGTTCTTCGCGATCAAGGGCGACCGCTTCGACGGCCACGATTACGTGGAAGGCGCTTTGCATCAGGGCGCGATTGCCGCGGTCGTCAGCAAAGAAATGCTGCCGCGGTATGCGGTAAAGATGCAGTTGCTGGCAGTTGATGATCCGCTGATCGCGTTGCAGACGCTGGCTGCCGGCGTGCGGCGTATGTGGGGCAAAACGGTGGTTGGCGTGACCGGTTCAGCCGGGAAAACGACGACGAAAGAAACCATCGCGCAAGTGCTCTCGGCAGGACTGAGGGTGCTGAAGTCGCAGGGCAACTTGAACAATCACTACGGTCTGCCTCTGCAACTACTGAAACTGGAACCGGAGCATGACATCGCCGTCATCGAGATGGGGATGTCGCACGCTGGAGAGATTAAGGCGTTGGCGCAGATCGCCAAACCAGATATTGGAGTGGTAACGCTAGTTGCGCCGGTTCATCTCGAGTATTTCGATTCGTTGGCGGGAATCGCGCGCGCCAAGTTCGAGCTGATCGAGTCGCTGCCGCCAAAGGGCGTGGCCGTGCTGAATGCTGATGACGAATATGTCTCGCAGTTCGGGCGCGGCTTCAATGGAAAAGTGGTTACGTTCGGTATTCGCAATGTGGCCGATGTGCGGGCCGAGAGGATCGAGGATCTCGGAGCGCTGGGGACGGAGTTCGATGTCCTGGTGAACGGCCAACGCGAGCGGGCGAAGCTTCCCCTGCTGGGACAGCACAACATCTATAACGCGCTGGCCGGTGTCGGCGTCGCGCTCGATCGCGGGATACCGCTGAGTGCGGCGGTGGCTGCGTTGCTCTCGATGAAGCCGACGGACAAGCGCGGCGAGGTGCTGGAGATCGGCGGCGCGACGGTGATCAACGACAGCTATAACTCGAATCCGAAGGCGCTGGCGTCGATGGTTGATGCCCTGGCGGCGCTGCCGGCGAAGCGGCGGATCGTGGTTGCGGGTGAAATGCTGGAGCTCGGTCCGGCAGGCGAGCAGCTTCACATCGATAGCGGGTGCCATATGGCCATCCGTAAGATGGATATTGTGATCGGCGTTCGCGGGCAGGCACGGAAGATTGTCGAGGCAGCGGGCACGGCCGGGGTTCTCGCCACTTTCCTGGAAACGCCGGAAGAGGCGGGTGAATGGCTGGCGCGAGAGGCGCGGCCGGGCGATGCCATCCTGCTGAAAGCTTCGCGCGGAGTTCGATTGGAGCGCGCGCTAGAGACCTGGAAGCAGCAAGCGCAAAAGAATTAATTCGCGGCGGCTTGTGATCGCCACAGATGATCTTTGAGGTTCCTGCCTTTTTTCCTCGGCTGAATCCGTGTAAACCTGTGGCTTACGTCATTTTTCTGCCGAGGCTGAGTTCGGAAGGGAGATCGGTCAGTTGCTCTATTGGCTGTTGTATCAAGTCGGGTACCACTACTTCTCTCCCTTTCGCATTTTTCGGTATCTGACGTTCAGGACTGCGTTCGCCAGCCTCACCGCCATGTTCATGGCCATGGTGATTGGGCCGGCCATCATTCGACAGCTGCGCGAATTTCAGATCGGCCAATACATCCGCGAAGAGGGCCCGAAAGCTCATCAGAAGAAAGCCGGCACGCCTACCATGGGCGGAGTGCTGATTACAGTCTCCATTCTCGTGCCGACGCTGTTGTGGGCGGACCTGAGCAACCGGTTCATCTGGTTGGTAGTGTTCTCGACGATTTGCTATGCGGCGATTGGATTTTCGGACGACTACTTAAAGATGGTGCACCGCCGCAACCTTGGGCTGACGGGCAAAACCAAGCTCGCGTTACAGATCCTGGTGGGAATGATCGTAGGGGTGGTGCTGGTGTGGCTGGAGGTGCATGGCCAATATTCCACGCACCTGATGGTGCCGTTCGATAAGAAGTTCCGGCCCGACCTGGTGATCACCAGCCTGCTGCACTATCACCACTGGTGGCCGCTGGCGTTCCTTCCGTTCGTGATTTTTGTGTCGCTGGTGATTGCGTTTTCCAGCAACGCCGTGAATTTGACCGATGGGCTGGATGGACTGGCGATCGGCTGCACGGTGGTTGCGGCCGGGGCGCTGACCATCCTGACTTATGTGAGCGGACACGCCGTGTTTGCCGATTATCTCGAGCTGCAGAAAATGCCACAGGTGGCGGAGCTGACTGTCTTCTGCGGATCGATGGTGGGCGCGTCCATGGGATTCCTCTGGTATAACGCGCATCCGGCGGAAGTGTTTATGGGCGACGTGGGATCGCTGGCGCTGGGCGGCGCGATCGGGACGATCGCCGTGGTGATCAAGCAGGAGTTGCTGCTGCCGTTCATCGGCGGCGTGTTCGTGATTGAAGCGCTGTCGGTGATCCTGCAGGTCGGGTCGTACAAGCTGCGCAAGAAACGGATTTTCAAGATGGCGCCGATTCATCATCATTTTGAGCTGATGGGGTGGTCGGAATCGAAGGTGATCGTAAGGTTCTGGATCCTGTCGCTGGTGTTTGCGCTATTCGCGCTGACGACGTTGAAACTAAGATAAAAAAATATGATCACCACGGAGACACGGAGTCACGGAGAATTCAAAGGATTTCAGGCTCCAGATACGGACTTGGTGATTGGAGCTGCGATCGAAGTCCACCGGACTCTTGGCCCTGGACTGTTGGAATCTGCATACGAGGAGTGCTTGTGCCGGGAAATGTCACTTCGAGGCGGAAGGTTTCAGAGGCAACTCGACGTACCAATTATTTACAAGGGCGTTCGCTTGAATTCCGGGTACCGCATCGATCTTCTCGTAAACGAAACGGTTATTGTCGAGATCAAGTCGGTTGAGCAGCTAGTGCCGATTCATGAGGCGCAACTCATGACATATTTGCGTCTTCTTCAAAAGAAGGTGGGCCTGCTGATCAACTTCAACGTGCCCGTTCTGAAAAAAGGAATTATCAGAAGAGTTCTTTAATTCTCCGTGTCTCCGTGCCTCCGTGGTGAAATGGTTGTGACAGGTTTGAAAATGAGCACTGATCTGGAAGTGAATGGGAAGCGGGTTCTGGTCGTCGGACTGGGGAAGTCGGGCGTGGCGTCGGCGCTGTTCCTGAAGGCGAAGGGCGCGCGGGTAACTGTGTCGGACGCGAAGTCAGAAGAGCAGTTGCGCGGAGAGATTCCGGCGCTGCTCGATAAGGGCATTGCCGTCGAAGCCGGGGGCCATGGCGAACGTACATTTCGTCAGCAGGACTTTATCGTGGTGAGTCCGGGCGTGCCCGTCGATCAGCCGATGATCGTCCAGGCGAAGCAGTTTGGGATCCCTGTGATCGGCGAGATCGAACTGGCCTCGCGGTTTCTGGAAGGCGAGATCGTTGCGATCACGGGTTCAAACGGGAAGACGACGACGACTTCACTGGCTGGGGATGTGATCGGTGCGGGCGGGAAGCCGACGCTGGTTGGAGGAAATATCGGAACGCCTGCGATCGAACTGGTTCCGAAGTCGACGGATGCCAGTTGGACGGTGCTCGAGGTTTCCAGCTTCCAACTGGAGACGATTGAGACGTTTCATCCGAGAGTCGCGGTGGTGCTGAATGTCACTCCGGATCACCTGGACCGGCATCACACGTTTGAGGCCTACTGGGCGGCGAAGAAACGGATCTTTGAGAATCAGACCTCAGAAGATTTCGCCGTGATGAATGCCGATGATCCTGAATGCGTGCGCATGGCGGAAGGGCTGAAATCGAAAGTGCTGTGGTTCAGCCGCAAGAATGAAGTGAAGGCTGGAGCTTTCGTCCGGGAGAACAAGATTTACTATCGCGGCGCCAACGGCGAACGCGAGATCATGCCGGTTGCGGAGATGCAGCTGAAAGGCTCGCATAATGTAGAGAATGTGCTGGCGGCGGTGTGCATTGGGATCGCGGCGGGGTGCACGCCGGAGCAGATTCGTTCGGCGGTGAAGACGTTCAAGGCGGTCGAGCACCGTTTGGAGTATGTGGCGACCGTGGGCGGCGTGCAGTACTACAACGACTCGAAGGCCACGAACGTGGATGCAACGATCAAGGCGCTGGAGTCGTTTCCGGCCAACATCCACATCATTCTTGGCGGGAAAGATAAGGGCAGCGACTACACGGTACTGAAGCCTCTGTTGCGCGAGCGCGTGAAGCGGGTGTACACGATCGGCGCGGCGGCGGAGAAGATTGAGTCGCAGATCGCCGGCGCGACCGAGATCGTACGTGCGGGAACGCTGGAGAGTGCGGTTCGACGGGCGACCGAGCTGGCGCAACCCGGAGACGTGGTGTTGTTAGCTCCGGCATGCGCAAGCTTCGATCAGTTCACGGGATACGAGCAGCGCGGAAGAGTGTTTAAGGAATTGGTCGCTGCGCTGCCGGTTGCGGCGTCACGTTAGGTTTTGGGTAGCTAGTAGCTGGTCGCGCGAATCGAAGGCTCAGATTAGTGATGTTCTCGGGAAAACCCGGAGTTCTACTTGGCTAAGCGCGTCAGCGTCGACAAAACGCTATTCACAGTCACGCTGCTACTCGTCTTCATTGGCCTGATTATGGTGTTCAGCGCGTCGGCGGTGATCGCGAAAGATCGCTTTGGATCTCCATACGGATTTTTGATACGACAGTTCATGTGGGCAGTGGCCGGCGTGGGCGCGATGTTCGGCCTGATGAACGTCGACTACAAGCACTACAAGAATTCCGGCGTGGTGTTTTCACTTCTCGGTCTGACGACGGTCCTTCTCATCTCGGTTTTCTTCCTTGATCGCTCGCACAATACACATCGCTGGTTCCGCATGGGCCCGCTGTCGTTTCAGCCATCGGAGCTGGCCAAGCCCACGCTAATTTTGTTTCTCGCCTACTTTCTAGAATCGCGAACCAAGCTGATGCAGGACTGGCGGCATACTCTGCTTCCGGCGATTGCCCCAACGCTTTTTCTGTCGGCATTGATTGCGGCGCAGCCGGATCTGGGTACGGCCATTGCGTGCGCGGCGATCACTGCGGCGGTGCTGTTCGTGGCAGGTACAGAGTGGAAGTACTACCTGTATGCGATCGCGCCACTGCCGATCCTCTTCTATTTCCTGATCTGGCGAGTGCCGTGGCGGCATCAGCGGATATTGGCCTATGCGAATCCTTATTCCGATCCGCTGGGGCGCGGCTTTCACATCATTCAATCGCTGATTGCGGTGAGCACTGGCGGCTTCTCGGGCATGGGCCTGATGGAAGGGCACCAGAAGCTGTTCTTCCTGCCGGAGCCGCACACGGATTTTATCTTTGCGGTGATCGGCGAAGAATTCGGACTGATCGGGACACTGCTGGTGCTAACGCTGTTCGCTATCTTCTTATACAGAGGCGTGCGGACGGCGGTGCTCACCCGCGATGTTTTTGGCAAATACCTGGCGACCGGGATTGCGTCGATGATCGTGATCCAGGCGCTCTTCAATATCAGCGTAGTGACCGCGCTGCTGCCCACCAAGGGCATTCCGCTACCGTTCATCTCTTATGGAGGTTCGTCGCTTTTCGTGATGTTGGCGAGCGTGGGAATTCTGCTCAACATCACCAAGCAGACGGAATAGCATGAGAGCGGTGCTGGCGGGTGGCGGAACGGGCGGGCACGTGATACCCGCGCTGGCGATTGCCAAAGAACTCCAGAATCTCTATCAAGCCGAAGTGCTCTTCATTGGGACCGCGAGAGGGATGGAAACGCGCCTGGTTCCGGCCGCCGGATACCCGCTTGAGCTGATCAAAGTCGGGCAATTGAATCGCGTGAGTCTGGCGACGCGAGTGAGAACGCTCGTCGATTTGCCCATGTCGGTGGTGCACTCGGCGGGGTTGCTGGGGAGATTCAAACCACAAATCGTGATCGGCGTGGGCGGATACGCATCAGGACCGGCGATGCTGGCGGCGGCGCTGAAGGGAATCCCCAGCCTGATTTTTGAGCCGAACCTGATTCCGGGATTCACCAATCGCATGGCTGCGGTGATGGCCACGGAGGCGGCGGTTCAATTCGAGCAAACGGGTTCGTACTTCCGCAAAGCGACTGTGACCGGAGTGCCAGTGCGCGAGGCGTTTTTTGAGATTCCGGCGCGGCAGCCGAGCGAGGTTCCTACGTTATTAGTGTTCGGCGGAAGCCAGGGGTCGCGGGCGATCAACCGCGCGGTGATCAGCACTTTGCCGCTTCTGCGCGAGCGACTCGCGGCCTTTCACCTTGTCCATCAGACGGGTGAGCGCGACTATAATGAGGCGCGCGAGGCGTATTCCAAGTCGGGCGTTTCTGCGGAAGTATTTCCCTTTATCAACGATATGCCGCAGTTCTTCTGCCGGGCCGATCTGCTGCTCTGTCGATCGGGCGCAAGTACTGTGGCCGAGATCGCGGCGGCGGGAAAAGCCGCGGTGTTCGTCCCGTTGCCGACGGCAGCGGATGATCATCAGCGCAAGAATGCGGAAGCGCTGGTGGATGCTGGCGCAGGCGTTATGCTTCCGGAGAAGGAATTGACGCCGGAGCGGCTGGCAGAGACGCTGGCTGGTCTGCTCGGGGATCGGGCACGGCTGGAGCGAATGTCGGAGGCGGCGCGGAAGATGGCGCATCCGAACGCAGCGAAAGAAATTGCGAGAATGGCTGCCCGCCTTGCGGGAGTGGTTAGTGGCTAGTGACTAGTAAAAGCGGTGATGAGGTAGCTAGTAGCTGGTAGTCAAGATCAGGAATCAGTAGTCAAGGTTGGGTAGCTAGTAGCTGGTCGCTCAACGGTTTCGTTGAGATGCCCAGCCACTAGCTACAGGCTACCCAAGGTCAGGCTATAAAGCACGGTGTCCAATTGTTCGCAAAGTTAAAGCGTATACATTTCGTGGGGATTGGCGGCATCGGCATGAGCGGCATCGCCGAGGTGTTGATCAATCTCGGATTCAAGGTGTCGGGTTCCGATCTGAAGGCGTCGGCGGTCACGCACCGGCTCGCAGCCCTGGGTGCGATCACGTTCGAGGGCCATCGCGCGGAGAACATTACCGGGGCCGAGGTTGTGGTAACCAGTTCGGCGATCTCACGCGAGAACCCCGAGGTAGCCGAAGCTCATCGCCTACATATCCCAGTGATCCAGCGTGCCGAGATGCTTGCCGAGCTGATGCGCCTGAAGTATGGGATCGCCGTGGCGGGTATGCACGGCAAGACCACGACTACGTCGATGGTGGCGGCAATCCTTGCAGGCGGGAATCTCGATCCGACCATTATCGTGGGCGGACGCGTGGACGCGATGGGGTCCAATGCGCGATTGGGCAAGTCACACTATCTGGTGGCCGAGGCCGATGAGAGCGATCGGTCATTCCTCAAGCTTTCACCGATTATCTCGATCGTGACGAACATCGATCGCGAACATATGGATACGTATCGCGACATGGAGGACGTGGAGAATACCTTCATCGACTTCATGGACAAAGTGCCGTTTTACGGCATGGTGATCGCGTGCAATGACAACGATGGTCTGCGCGCGCTTCTACCGCGGGTGCAGAGGCGGTCGGTGACATACGGATTGCGCGAGGATTCAGATTTCCGCATCCTGGCGGCTGATTCGGAGCTGGCGAAAGACGGACCAGTGCCGCTGAGTCGGTTTAGAGTGCAAGTACCAGGGCAAATTGCTGGGAGAATTTCACCTGCATGTGCCCGGAGCGCACAACGTTCTGAACGCGACTGCGGCGATTGCGGTCGGAATCGGGCTAGACGTGTCGGTCGAGCAGATTCGCGACGCGCTGGTGTCGTTCCGAGGCGTGGATCGGCGCTTCCAGTTGCGCGGCGAGGTGGATGGCATTCGCGTCATCGACGATTACGGCCATCACCCGACGGAGATTAAGGCCACACTGGCTGCCGCGCGACAGATCGCGCAGGGCAAGCTGCATGTCATCTTCCAGCCGCACCGGTATTCACGAACGCAAATGCTGCTCGAAGACTTCGGCCGGGCGTTCGGTGACGCCGACAGCGTCTTCGTACTCGACATCTATGCAGCGAGCGAGAAGCCGATTCCCGGCGTGACCGGAGAAGCTGTTGCAGCGAAGATCGCGGCATCTGGCCAGCCTGCCATGTATGTGAGTTCATTCGCGGACGCGATCACCGCGGTTACAGCAGCGGCGCAACCCAAAGACATGATCCTTACTCTTGGGGCTGGCAGTGTGTCGCAATTGGGGCCGCAGATCGTGGAAGCGCTGGGAGCGGCGAAGAATAAGGATGCTCGCGTCGGCGCTTAGCGGACTCGCTACGCTCGCCCGGCGCCGGTCGCTCGCCCAGATCCTGCGCTCGCATAAAGCCGCTCGCTCAAGGATGACAGAAGTTTTTTGACGCTCTCCCTCGATAGGTCACACTGCATCCATTTCCAGGCACAGGTATCCAATCCAGCAGCGCAAATCAGAAAATTCTCATCATGAAACACGTGCGAACACGGTATAGTTTCTGAGCGGGCGTTTCTCAACGACGAATCTGTATTAATGGCGCGGAATAATCCACTTATCCCCAACGAGGAAGACCTGCGGGGCAGCGAAACAGTCTCTCCTCCGCCGGATCAATCTGCGCCGGATTCCCGCTTTTCTGACTTAGAACCCGACCAGGAATCTCCATTCTTACGCGCGCAGAAGCGTGTGCCGGTGCGCCGCGGTGCGCTGCCGAAGAAAACTGCCGGGCGCATCAAGATCGCCTTTATCGCGATCGTGGTCGGAGCTCTCTGCGGCACGATTGGTGGATTTATCTATCACTACGGTGCCGGATCGTGGCGGTTCCGACTCGAGTCGGGCGACAACATCGAAATTGGCGGGAATCAGAACGTTACCCATCACCAGGTGATGGAGGTCATGGGCGCGGACATCGGCCGCAACGTATTTTTTATTCCCTTGGAGCAAAGGCAGAAGCAACTCGAAGAAATTCCATGGGTGGAATCGGCGGCTGTAGCACGGCTGCTGCCGAATCGCATTAAGGTTCAGATTCGCGAACGCGTGCCGGTTGCGTTCGTGCAGTTCGGATCGAGGATCGCTCTCGTCGACCAATACGGCATCATCATGGACCTGCCTAACGGGGGCGCTGGGAAGAAATACTCGTTTCCCGTTCTTCTGAGCATGAAAGACAACGAGCCGCTCTCGACCCGCGCTGCGCGCATGAAGCTTTACATGCAACTGGTCGGCGAACTCGATGCGGGCGGGACGCAGTACTCACATGATTTGAGCGAAGTTGATCTGACCGATCCCGACGACGTGAAGGTGACAGTGGCCGATCCGGATGGCGAGGTGCTGGTGCACCTGGGTGGATCGGATTTCGCTGAGCGCTTCAAGATTTACAAGGCGCACGTGCAGGAGTGGCGCTCGCAGTTCCAGAAGCTGGACTCGGTCGATCTGCGCTACGACAACCAGGTGATCGTGAATCCTGACTCACAAAGTGTGACCAAGCCGGTTCAGCCGAAAATCAAGCCAGCGTCGACGACTCCCGCTTCGAAACCATCTGCCAGACCGGCGGCGAAGAAACCCGTGGCGCACGCTAAGCACAAATGGGTGCCGAAGCATAAACCGAATCCGAAAACGAAGTAGTGAAGCTCAGCAAGATTCATGAGTAAAGTGAACCAGACCTTATTGACGGCCATCGATGTAGGCAGCGCGAAGACGTGCGCGCTGACGGCCGAGATTACTGATACGGGGTTGAGGTACCTCGGGCATGGAGTGTGCGAGTCGCGCGGCTCGCGCAAGGGAATCATCGTCGATCTGGAGAAGGCGATTGCTTCCGTTCAGAAGGCAGTGGAGCAAGCGGAGGATGCGGCAGGAGCGCCGGTTGAGCGCGCGGTGATCGGGATCGCCGGGGCTCACATACGCGGGTTGAACAGCCAGGGCGGCATCGCGCTAGGATCGCGTGCTCGCGAAATTTCCCGCGAAGACATTCGTGCTTCCGTCGATCGCGCACGCGCCATGGCGCTGCCTCCGGATCGCCAGATTCTGCACCTGCTTCCGCAGGAGTTCATTCTTGACGAACAGCCCGGCATTCATGAACCGCTGGGGATGATGGCCACCAAGCTCGAAGTTCGCGTGCACATCGTGACCGCGTCTTCCTCTGCCACGCAGAACGTGGTGACGGCCGTCAATCGCGGAGGGGTTCAGGTCGACGACACGATTTTCGAAGCTTTGGCGGATGCGGATGCAGTGCTGCGGTCCGATGAGCGCGAATTAGGCGTATGCCTGGTCGATATCGGCGCAGGATCGACCGACCTGATCATCATCCACGAAGGGGCGGTGATCCATACCGCATGCATACCGATTGGCGGGGATCACTTTACTAATGACGTTGCGGTGGGAATGCGCACGCCACTTCCGGAAGCCGAGAAGATTAAGAAGTCGTTCGGGCACGCGGTGGTCACGCGAATTCCGGAGACAAACGAGATTGAGGTGCCGTCGGTTGGCGAACGACCTTCGCGGTTGATGCCGCAGCGGCAGCTAGGTGAGATTCTTGAGCCCCGGGCACGCGAACTTTTCGAGATTATGCGTGACCATCTGAGGCAATCGGGTGTATTTGAATTGTGCAACGCAGGTTTTGTGCTGACTGGCGGCGGTTCGAAGCTGAATGGGATGCCAGAAATCTCCGAGCAGGTGTTGCGCAAGCCGATTCGCTATGGATTGCCGATGCCAATTTCGAAGATGCCGGCGTCGCTGGTTGAGCCGGAGTATGCAACGGTGATTGGCAGCGTGCTGTATGCGTACCGCGCGCGTCAGTTGCGGCCGGCCAATGACAATGGACTAGCTTCACGACTGAAGGCAATCTTCGCGCGCCGTGATGCCTGAAGCCGACTGGGATCGTGATCAGCGATTCCGCGATTAACACCGCCCGAGTTCGTCGAGGGTATTGACTGATGGCCAAGCACGACGCTGAGAATTCCAAAAAGAAGGCGGAGATGGATACAGAAAAGGATATTCGCATTCAGTTCAACGAAGATCCCACGAACAGCGCCAAGATCAAGGTGGTCGGAGTGGGTGGAGGCGGCAGCAATGCCGTGAATCGGATGATCGACGCGAATCTCGAGGGCGTCGATTTCATCGTGGCGAACACCGACTTGCAGGCGCTGAAGATGTCGCGCGCACCGGTGAAGCTGCAGCTGGGCATGAAGCTCACCAGCGGATTGGGCGCGGGGGCAAATCCGGAAGTCGGCCGTAAAGCCGCGCTGGAGGACGCCGATAAGATCATCGAGGCGCTGGAAGGCGCGGACATGGTGTTCGTCACCACTGGTCTTGGCGGAGGCACGGGCACGGGTGCGGCGCCGATCATTGCGTCATTGGCGAGCGAGATGGGCGCGCTGACGGTTGCTGTCGTCACGAAGCCGTTTGGATTTGAAGGACGCCGCCGGCAAGGACAAGCAGAGCGCGGATTGGCGGAGCTGATCGAATCGGTGGACACGGTGATCGTGATCCCGAACGAAAAGTTGCTGGCGGTGGCGCGCGATGCTGGATTCTTCCAGTCGTTCCGCGTGGCGGATGACATTCTGCGCCAGGCAGTGCAGGGCATCTCGGACATCATCACGATTCCGGGGATCATCAATCGCGACTTCGCCGACGTGAAGGCGATTATGGCGGGAATGGGTTACGCCGTGATGGGAACCGCGACGGCCAAGGGTGACGCGCGTGCGATCGAAGCGGCACAACGCGCGATTGCCTCGCCGCTGCTGGAAGCGGGCGCGATCGACGGAGCCGCGGCATCCTGATCAACATCACTGGGTCGAGTTCGTTGAAGCTGGCCGAGGTGAACGAGGCGTCCAGCATCATCCAGAACGCTGCGCACGAAGACGCAAACATCATCTTTGGAGCGGTGCTCGACGAGAAGATGAAGGACGATGTGAAGATCACGGTGATTGCAACCGGCTTCCGCACGGAATGGATGCGCAAGCGCGATCCGCGTGTCGCGAATGCGGCTGTGGCGATTTCACAATCACGGACCTCCTACTCGCTTACGCCTGCTCCCGTGGAGGAGTTCCAGCCGGAACCAGAGCCCGAGCCGATTCCTGAGCCGGCGCCGATAGCGCAGCCGATTCCGGTGACGGTACGTGAGCCGAGGAATCTGGAAGAAGTGGCGGCTGCCGTGAAAGGCGCGTTTGAACAGGAGGACCTGGATATTCCGGCGTTCCTGAGGAAACGTGGTGAGACTGCGTAAGGCAGTTCTCACATATTTGAGAAAACGGGTGCCGGTAATCGGAGCAGCTTGGGAGTTCGCTGAGTTGATTACCGGCACGTAACTTGCGGGAATCACGAAGGTTAGATCCCCGAGTGCTTTGTCTGAGCAGCGGGTTTTCTCTTTGGAAGGTAAGTTGCTCGTTCTCAGAGTGGGCGGGGTGGTTACTGAGCTGGGTACTGGTGCTAAGGCTTTCGCCGAAGTGCTTGGAATTACGAACCTTAGTAGTACATCAGTTCATTGAACCTAAGAAAGCTTTGTCGTTGCAACGGGTTGGTCTACTCTCTAGTATCACGGAGTTCCCCTGACGTGATCTCCCGTGGATCGCTCGACCGGCAGGGGCTTTTCGCTTTTTCGATTTGAATACTGGATCAGGAAAATGATGGGCACAGGGTCTCGGGTAGCGAATCTTTTTTGGGCAGTCGTCCTGGTCGCTAGCCTCGCCGTTTCGGCAGGCGCGGCGACGGTTGCTGGCCGCACAAAATACTCCAAGAAAAGCACGGCTAAAGTCACGGAAAATGCGCGTACACAAAAGCGGATCCGGAACTTGCGCCACAGCCGTACGGTTGCAGGCTCCAGGACCTCGCGCGCGCGGGTTCGTCGCGCTTCGTATCATCGCTACTACGAGAGGTTCCACACCAGTTCATTTGCGGACAATCAGGCCGCTTTCGACGTGAAGACCGGAGAAGATCCGGTGGTTCGCCAGGCAGCGATCGAAGCGCTGGGCGACATGAATGGAACAGTTGTAGCTGTCGATCCGAACAGCGGCCGCATCCTGGCGATGGTGAACCAGCCATTGGCGTTGTCGGAAGGCGCGCAGCCCTGCTCCACGATTAAGCTTTCCGTAGCACTCGCCGCGTTGAGCGAAGGCATTGTCACAAAGGATACGAAGGTCAGCCTGGGCGGCGGTTATCGGCTGAACATGACCGAAGCGATTGCGCATTCGAACAACGCGTATTTCGAGGCACTGGGTCGCAAATTGGGATTCGAGCGAGTGGCGTATTACTCGCATCAGTTTGGCTTGGGTGAACTGGCTGGATATCACATACAGGGCGAGCACCTGGGAACGTATCCGAGCGAAGAGATTGACGCGAAGCTGGGCGGCGTCGGAAAGATGTGCTCATTCGGCGAAGGCGTTTCGATGACGCCACTGCAACTAGCCGCGCTGGTTTCGGCGATTGCAAATGGTGGAACGCTTTACTACCTGCAGCATCCGCGGACGCCGGAAGAAGTAGCGAACTTCCAGCCGATGGTGAAGCGGCATCTCGATATCGGCAACCAGATTCCTGAAATCCTCGACGGCATGGCAGGTGCGGTGCGTTACGGCACGGCGCGCAGTGTGCGTATGAGCATCAGTGAACAGGAAATCCTGGGTAAGACCGGCACCTGCTCCAAAGACGGAACCCGCTTCGGCTGGTTCGCTTCCTACGCGAATACCGATAGAGGCAAAATCGTTGTCGTAATGTTCCTGCGTGGGGGACGTCCGACGTTCGGTCCGAAAGCGGCGGAATTGAGCGGCATCATGTATCGACAGTTATACGACCATAACTACTTTGCGGGGCCGACGCCTGCGGGCGATCGCGTGCCACAGACGATTGGCGTGTCGCAGTAAGATACTTCTCCCTTGAAAGAAGAAGGCCTCCCGAGCGGGAGGCCTTTATTATTTGCAGACAAGGAGACGGCAACTCCTATGCGTTCTGGGGTTTGCGGCTCCAGTCGCGAATTTTGCTGATCTCGGCGGCTGGGATGTGCAGGAATTCCAGGAACTCCTGATGTTCGCTGGGCGCGGACTTCTCGAACTCGGCGTGCCAGCGGTGCATGTCGGCTTCACTGAAGCCCGACGCCTTCATAATGGAAACCCACTTCTCTTTTGTAACCACGTTCATCCTCCGGAATGATTTCTTGTTCTGCAGCAGCTTGAGAATGGCGCGTTGATGATCGCGGCGCTGAGTGATCTCCGCGTCGAGTTCGACGAGCCGCCGCTGCAGGACAGATGAAGCGTCGCTCTCCGGGCGCGCCAGAATGCCGCGGATATCCACGAGCGTCAGACCCACATTGCGATACACGCAGATCTGCTGCAGGCGCTGAACATCTTTCTGACTATAGCTGCGGTAGTTGCCGCTCGTACGAACCGGCTTGGTGAGAAGTCCGATGGATTCGTAGTAGAGCAGGGTACTGCGGCTCAGTCCGCATCGGCGCGCGAGTTGAGTGACGGTGAGCATCGGTCAGACCTTATGGTGAACCCTAAAGTTATAGACAGGTCAAGGGGGAATGGTAATAGGTAATCGGGTGATTGGTAATTGAGTGATCTGTGATTGGTCAGGGAGGTTGACTTCATGCTTCGAGCGCATTGTTGACACATGAGTCAAGAATGCATCACGCGGACATCACTGTTCATGCACTTTCGCGCGAGGTGAGGTGTAAATCGGATGGCAGCAGCGCCTCATTCCTGAGACACTGGAAGTTGTGGAAAGAGAGTGCAGTGGACAGCTGGTTACCGAAATCAATTCTTTGCCTCAGAGACTACAACCGTAAGAAATTTCTTTCTGATCTGATTGCCGGCATCACCGTGGGCCTGGTCGCCCTGCCGCTAGCGATGGCGTTCGCCATTGCTTCCGGTGTGCCGCCGCAGACGGGCTTGTACTGCGCCGTAGTTGCGGGATTTCTGATCTCCGCGCTGGGCGGCTCGAAGACGCAGATTGGCGGGCCGACGGGCGCATTCGTCGTCATCGTGTCCGGAATCGTGCTGAAGCACGGGATTATTGGCCTGTACATTTGCACGCTTCTGGCGGGCATCATGCTGGTGGTGCTCGGGGCGACGGGTTTCGGTTCGGCGGTGAAGTTCATTCCGCGACCGGTGGTGGTCGGCTTCACCAATGGAATCGCGGTGATCATCGCGAGCACGCAGGTGAAGGATTTCTTCGGGCTGCGCATCGACCACCTTCCCGGCGAGTTCGGAGCGCGGGTCGAGACGCTCGCGCGCGAGTTTCATACGCTCGATATTCGAACTACGCTGCTGGCGGTGGGCGCGCTGCTGATCATCCTGGTACTGCCGCGATTGTTTCCGAAAGTACCGGGAACGATTGTGGCTTTGCTGGCAGGGACCGGCGTGGCGATCGTGCTGAAGCTGCCGGTGGAGACCATAGGTTCGCGTTTTGGCGGCATTCCCAGCGGTCTGCCGAAGTTGGAGATTCCGCCTTTCCAGTTTTCGATGGTGCATTCGCTGATTGGCCCGGCGGTCACGGTGGCGATGTTGGGCGCGATCGAGTCGCTGATGTCGGCGGTGGTGTCGGACCGCATGAGCCACGACAAACACAATCCAAACGTTGAGTTGATCGGGCAGGGCGTCGCCAATATTGTGTCGCCGCTGTTCGGCGGATTGCCGGCGACGGGAGCGATCGCGCGCACCGCGACGAACATCCGGTCGGGAGCACAAAGCCCAGTTGCGGGAATGATTCATGCACTGACGCTGCTGGCGATTCTGCTGTTTGCGGCACCGCTGGCGAAGTTCATTCCGCTGTCGGTGCTGGCGGCAATTCTGTTTGTGGTCGCGTACAACATGGGCGAGTGGCGCGAGATTCCCGACATTCTGAAGCTGACGAAGTCGGAAATTTCAGTTTGGCTCGCGACGTTTTTGCTCACAGTGTTCGCCGATCTGACGGTGGCGGTTGAGTTCGGTATGATCCTGGCGACATTGCTTTACATCCGCAACGTTACCAGCACGACGACGGTTTCGGTCGTCACCGAGGACTACATCGAAGATGGGCAGGTTCACAGCCTGCAGGGGAGAGACATTCCCAAGTACCTGCGAATCTTCCGCATCCACGGGCCATTTTTGTTCGGCGCGACAGAAAAGATATCTACTATTTACGACCAGATGAACGAGTTGCCGCCAATCGTGATTCTGCGGCTGCGTAACATGACGGCGATCGATGCCACCGGAATCCAGGCACTGGAAACTCTGGCGGAGGATCTGGAGAAGTCCGACCGGACGTTGTTGCTGTGCGGCGCGCGCGAACAGCCCGCGGTCATGATGGCGATGGCCGAGTTTGAAAACCGAATGGGCCGGGAGAATATTTGTCCGCACGTTGAAGCCGCATTGGAGCGCGCACGCGCCATTCATTCTGACCAAGTGCTGGTGCGATCAGTGGGGCGGATGTAGTCAGTCAGTCAGTCAGTCAGTCAGTCAGTCAGTGCCTTCTTCTTTGACCTTTCGAAGCTAATCGTGGTGCATGAGCTCAGCCTCGTCGAGTTGGTGCATAGGCGGGACCGACGATAATTTGCGCCGCGCTTTCCAGTTGGTGAACTTCCTCTGCACGCTGTCGAGATAGATGTAGTAGACCGGGGTGATGTAGAGCGTCACGACCTGGGAGAAAAGCAATCCGCCGACGACCGCAAGACCGAGGCCGCGCCGTGATTCGGCGCCCGCGCCGATACCCAACGCGATCGGCAATGTGCCCATAAGGGCCGCTGCGGTGGTCATCATGATCGGACGAAAACGGATGAGCGCGCCCTGGTAGATCGATTCTTCGGGGCTCTTGCCATCGGTGCGTTCTGCGTCGAGCGCGAAGTCAATCATCATGATGGCGTTCTTTTTCACGATGCCTATGAGCATGATGATGCCGACGAAAGAATAGAGGTTTAGTTCCTGATGGAAGATCATGAGGGTGAGCAACGCGCCCACACCCGCGGAGGGTAGTCCAGAGAGGATCGTGATCGGATGCACGAAACTCTCGTACAAGATACCGAGAATGATGTAGATCACGAGAATCGCGGCGACCAGCAACAATCCAAGTCCGACGAATGAATTCTGAAAGGCCTGCGCAGTTCCCTGGAAGGTGCCGGTCACGTCGGCCGGCATGATCTTGCGAACCTGTTCCTCGACGAACCGGGTGGCATCGCCAAGGGCGACGCCCGGCTTGAGATTGAAGCTGACAGTGACACCCGGCAACTGGCCGAAGTGGTTCACGGTAAGTGGGCCGAGTGAAGGTACGAGTTTCGCGACCGTATCGAGCGGGATTAATTTGCCCGAACTGGAGTGTACGTACAACTTGGAGAGTTCGGTCGGATCGTTCTGATATTGCGGCAGCAATTCGGTGATGACGTAGTACTCATTGTTCGGCGTGTAGATGAGGCTTGTCTGACGAGTGCCGTACGCAGAGTACAACGAGTTGGCAACCTGATCCGGGGAAATGCCAAGCGCGTAGGCCTTGTCGCGATCGACGTCGACGGTAAGCTGCGGGTTCTTCACCTGCAGGTCGCTGGTGACATCCTGAAGCAACGGAGACTGACGCAACGCGGCTTCAACCTTGGGGGCCAACGCGTAGAGCTTTTCCGTGTCCGGAGTTTGCATCGTGTACTGATATTGCGACTTGGTCAAACTGCCGCCGATGCGGATGGTCGGCGGAATTTGCAGATACACATTGATGCCCGGGATCTTAGCCATCTTCGGGCGAAGTTCCTGGATGACATCCTGCGCGCTCATGCGATTGACGCGATCTTTTTTGTCCTTCAGGCGGAAGAAGATTCGTCCCTGGTTGGTGGGCTGGCCGATGGATGACATCGTGTTCAGCACGCTGGGGTCGTTGCGAACCACGTCAGCCGCCTGCTGCTGCAACTTCATCATGTCGCCGAAAGCGATGCCCTGTTGAGCTTCGGTGAAAGCAAAGACGAGGCCCTGATCTTCGTCGGGGATGAAGCCAGTTTTCGACTGCGTGAAGAGATAGAAAGTAAGGCCGATGACCCCGAACGAGATTAACAAAGTAACGAAGCGGTGGCGCAGGACTCGCTTGAGTGACCAGTCGTACCCTCTGAGCCAGCTATCAAAAACCTTTTCACTCGCGTTGTAGAAACGCCCGTGCTGTTCCTTTCCGGAGTGTTTCAGGAAGCGGCTGCAGAGCATAGGCGTGAGAGTCAGCGAGACAAAGCCAGAGACGAGAATCGAAACGCCAATCACCACCGCAAATTCGTGGAGGAGGCGTCCGATGATGCCGCCCATAAACAGCAGTGGGATAAACACCGCTGCGAGGGAGAGAGTCATGGACAAAATGGTGAAACCGATTTCGCCGGAGCCGTCGATGGCCGCGCGCAAGGGAGACTTACCCATCTCCATGTGGCGCACGATATTTTCGAGCATGACGATGGCGTCGTCGACGACGAAACCCACCGAGAGCGTTAAAGCCATCAGTGAGAGATTGTCGAGGCTGTATCCAAGCAGGTACATCACCGAGAAGGTGCCGATGATGGACATGGGGAGCGCGAGGGCCGGGATGATGGTCGCCGAGATGTTACGCAAGAAGAGGAAGATCACCATCACGACCAGGCCGATGGTCAGCATGAGAGTGAACTTCACGTCGTCGACGGAGGCGCGAATGGAGACTGAGCGGTCGTAGAGGGTATCGATCTGAATGGCGGCGGGGATTTGCGCTTCCAGTTGCGGTAGCAGCTGCTTGACGCTGTCGACGACTTCAACAGTATTTGTTCCCGGCTGGCGCAGGATGGCGAGCACGATCGCGCGATTCCCGTTGAACCAACTGGCGGATTTGTCGTCCTGAACACTGTCGATCGCGCGTCCGATATCGGAGATGCGAACTGGCGCCCCATTGCGATAGGCGACGATCATCGGGCTGAACTGAGCGGCATTCTGGAGCTTCCCATTGGAGAGAAGAGTGAAGGTTTTGCCACTGCCCCAGAGCGTTCCGGTGGGCACGTTGGTGTTGCCCAGGTTGACGGCGTTGCTGACCTCGTCGATGCCGATCTGCCGAGTGGCCATCTCGTTCGGGTCGAGTTGCACGCGAACCGCATATTTTTGCGCGCCATAGACCTGAACTTGCGCGACGCCGTTCACCATGGAAATGCGCTGCGCGATGGTGGTTTCCGCGGCTTCGTCAACTTGCGAAAGCTTCAGCGTTGGTGAGCTTAACGCGAGATAAAGGATCGGCTGATCGGCCGGGTTCACCTTGCGAAACGAAGGCGGAGTAGGCATCTGTGGCGGGAGTTGGCCGGCTGCCTGCGTGATCGCAGCCTGCACGTCGAGGGCGGCGCCGTCGAGACTGCGGCTCAAATTGAACTGGATGGTGATGCTCGACTGGCCGAGGGAGTTCGTCGACGTCATCGAATCGATGCCGGCGATGGTGGAGAACTGTTTCTCGAGCGGGGTCGCGACTGACGAGGCCATTGTCTCAGGGCTCGCGCCGGGGAGAGAGGCGTTGACCTGGATGGTGGGAAAATCGACGTTCGGCAAATCGCTGACGGGCAGGAAACGGTACGCGAAGATGCCGAAGATGAGGATCGCCGCCATGACCAGCGTGGTCATGATCGGGCGCTTAATGAAGAGCTCCGGAATGCTCACTGTCCGCCTCCCGCCGTTCCGGTGGCCGCGTCGCTGGAGTTGATGCCACTGCCGACGACAGCGCTGGGTGGCAATGAGCTTTGTACGGTCACTTTGCCGTTGGGAGCGACCCGCAGTTGGCCGTCGACGATGATCGTGTCGCCTGAATTGAGTCCGCCCTTTACGAGCGTAAGGTTCTGGTAGGTGCCTACGGTGGTGACCTGGCGCGGATCGGCAGTGCCGTCCTTGGTGACTACGAAAACATAGTCTCCCTGCTGCCCGGATTGGATTGCCTTGGTGGGCACGGTGATGGCGTTCTTCACCATCGAGAGGTTCAGAACCACATTGACGAATTCCCCAGGCCAGAGACGCTTGTCTTTGTTCTGGAAGGTGGCCTTCAGTTTCACCGTTCCGGTCTGCGGGTCGACGCCGTTATCAATGAAAGTTAGCAGGCCTTCCACAGGATTGCCGGGTTGCCCTTTCGGATAGGCGAGGACTTTCAGACCCTTGGCGACAAATTGGCGGACTTCCGCCAGGCGAGCTTCAGGAACGGTGAAGGTGACATAGATGGGAGTGATCTGATTCAACTGCACCAGGAACGGAGTGTCGTTGGCCTTGACGAGATTGCCGACGTTGATCATGAGCGCGCCGGTGCGAGCGTCGATGGGAGCGTAGATATCGGTGTACTGCAGCTGGACTTTGGCGGCATCGACGGCGGCTTTGTCGGCATAGACGGCGGCGGAGTTCGAGCTGTCCTGGGTTCGCTGGAGATCGGCCTGCTCAAGTGAAATCACGCCCTGCTTCTCGAGATCGGTGTAGCGAGCTGCCTGCAATTTGGAGTTGGCGGCCTGCGCTTCGTCGCGCTTGAGATTTCCGTTAGCCTGCTCAAGAGCCGCCTGGAACGGACGCTTGTCGAGGCTATAGAGGAGCTGGCCTTTACGGACGTCCTCACCTTCCCTGAAATAAATCTTTTCGATCTGGCCATTCACCTGGGAGCGAATTTGAACGGTCTGGTAGGCCTCGACGTTGCCGATAGCGGTGATCTGAACCGGCACGTCGCGCTGTTCGACGGTGGAAACAATTACCGGCGCTGGAGGCCGTCCGTTGCCGGGAGATGCCGCCTGGGCGGCTTGCTTGTTAGCACAGCCGGCGAGGAGGAACATGAGTGCCAAAACCGCAAGAATCAGTGTGTAGCGAGATGCTTTCAAGATGATGAGCTCCGAGTTCGACTTCTCTAGTAGGAAGAATAATGAATCCAAAGATCCTATTTTGCCAGTTTGCCCGATTTTTTTCGCTTATGAAGCGTTCCGGGGCAGGATTTTTGCTGTGACGAGCGGCGCGGCGAGAGGTGATAAGGCCGGTTAGCCCTGGGTCAAGCCCATCGGATATGGGAACTCATTTCAGCAAGTTGGTTATGGAGATACTGGAGCTCGTTTGGCCGGTACCAAAGGAGTCCTTCTGTGGTGTTTGGAGGTGAACGGATCATCGAGATAGAGCAAGTAAATGCAGAACAAGTTATACGAGTCGTTGAACCGCTGCAGCTGAAGAGAGCTCTCGAGATCCGGTAGCTTTTCCTCGCCCAGTTCCTCAAATTGCTTCATAGGCGCAACAGGCAGCGAGTCGAAGGTAATGCCCGGTAGATGCTGATGATCAAGCTCGAGGACCGCAAAATTCTTAGTGGACACTTCTGCTGGAGGCGGCAGCTTCAGAGTCTCGGCTGCGAGCCAGAGGTCTTGCTCAAAGCGTTTCGATGCGTGGGTTCCAAGCGTGTACGTCGGGTTGGTTGCGCCGATAGACTTCAGAATGAGTGTGCCACTGGTGTGTTTTCGTTGTTGGGCGTTCAGGTGCTCGATGTACCAAGAGAGCCCAGTCTGACCTCCTTCACTTCCCGCAAACGCGATGAAGACGAGATTGCTCTTGTGAAGTACGGAATTCATAGACTCAGCGAGCAAAGGCAGCATAACCAGATTGCGCCACGATTGTTCTGCGTCGTGGTCTGGCCCAGCGCCAATGATGATTGTGGTCGCATTAACTTGGTCTTCGGTACTGGGCAAAACGCAGGTCAGATTCGGCAAAGCTTCTCCGGGTATAGTTTGCACGCTCGGAGTGTCCGCGCTGCAGTTCGCCCTCTTGAACAGAATTCGAAGGGTGCGCAGTTGCTCGGCTTGATCTCGGTGAGGGAGTAGCAGGTATTTCTGAATGTCTGGTCGATCAATCCGAAGATAGGTCATGGACTTCGGGAGGCAGTAGGGAGCCAGAAGGAAGGCGAGTATTAATTCCGAGCCAACGAGAGACATCACGGCTTGGATCGGCCATCTTAGGCGCATAGAGAAGATCGCAACTCTCTACAGCGTAGTCGCGCGACGACCGGTGTCACTCTTTCTTTTGAGGCGCGACCGTGGAGAACAGACCATTTTGGAAAGAAACGGAGTAGCCGAACCGGTTCTTCAAAAACTGACTACTTCCCGACAGCCGTCACTTTCATCTGCTGCGCGATCCATTTATCCGTGCGGGCATCCAGCAGGTCAAGAGGAAGCGTTCCGCCGTCGAGCATCTCGTCGTGGAAAGCGCGGATGTCGAACTTGGGGCCTAATTCTTTCTGGGCGCGGTCGCGCAATTCCCGAAACTTGAGCTGGCCAAGCTTGTAACTGAGCGCTTGCGCGGGCCATGCAATGTAGCGATCGGTCTCGGATTGGATCGTAGGTTCATCGACGGCGCCAGACTCACGGAAGAAGGCCACGACTTGATCGCGGCTCCATCCTTTGGAATGGATTCCGGTGTCGACAACCAGACGCACTGCGCGGAAGAGCTCCGACGATAGGCGCCCGTAATCGGAAACGGGATCCTGATAGAAGCCAACTTCTTTGCCAAGTTGCTCTGCGTACAAAGCCCATCCTTCGACGTACGCGTTGAAGCCGAGACCGTGTAGCCGGAACTTCGGCAAGCCCGTGAGTTGTTGCTGAACGGAGAGTTGCATGTGATGTCCGGGTACGCCTTCGTGGTAGGCGATCGCTTCATCGTCGATCAGCGAGCGCTCTGCGAAGTTGGAGGTGGCGACGACGACGCGGCCGGGGCGCTTGCCATCCGGTGTGCCAGTCACATAGTGAGTCGCAGCCGCTGCCTGGAATGCGGGGATCGCTTCGACCGTAACTGGCGACTTGGGCGGCAGGGTGAAGAGATCGGGAAGCTTCAGTTCCATCTGGGCGATGTAGCGGCGGAAGTCGTCGAGAATCTGGTCCGAGGAGGTCGGAGTGTATTTGGGATTGGTCTTGAGTGACGCCCGGAAGGAGGCAAGGTCGGCGAAACCTTCTTTCTTGGCGATTACCAGCATCTCGGCCTGTATGCGAGCGATCTCGCGGAGACCGAGTTGATGAATCTCGTCCGGGGTCATGTGAGTGGTGGTGCGCGCGTAGATGTCGTTCTCGTAACGCTTCTCGCCGTCCGGCAAAGAGGTGACCGCGAGAGTCGTTCGGCCATGCGGGGCATATTCGGTACGAAGGAAAGTGGCGAACGTCTTGTACGCAGGAATGACGTCGGTGTTGACGGCGTCGGTGATCTGCTGGGTCAGGCGCTTCTGATCTTCGGGCGAAATGCTGGCCGGATACTTCTTCGTTGGCAGAAGAAATGGATCGGCGTCGATAATGCCCTGACATTGGACCGGGAGCTTTTCCAGAAGAAATTTGACTGGCATGAGGTTGTCCTTCATGCCGGCGCGAAGCACTTCGGTGGTTTGGCTCAGGACACGCGGGATCTGATGAAGACGCGCGATGTAGTCCTCATACTGCTTTACGGTATTGAAGGGAACTGAAAGCGGCAGATCGGCGAGGCTGGTATGGACGCCGTTCTGCTGGTTGATCGGCATCTCGTACTCTTTGAGATCGTAATCGGCGATGCGCTGTTGTAGAACACGGACCATGAGGTCGTGGGAGAGTTGGTCCTGATCGGAGAAGTCGGTCGTAGGGATGGCTTGAAGTCGCGCAAGAAATGCCTGGTCGATCTTGTGGCGCTGGGCGATCGCATCGAGCGAGTGGTCGGCAAGCTTATCGTTGTAACGGTAGTCACCGAAGGCCGTGGCACGTTCGGGAAAATTGCGGAGATCGGATTCATATTGCTCTTCAAAAATGGCGTTCTGCGCGGCGACGCGATCCGCTACGGGCTTGAGGTTTTGAGCGAAGACGAAGCCAACGAGGACGAGAAGAAGAAACAGGACCTGGTAGATACGCATAGCGTAAGCAGAGTACCAGAACTGAAAACGCGGCCGCACGAGGGAATTAAGGTAAGTGGGAAATTTGGAACCGACGACGGGGGTGCCCAATCAGAGTGCTATCTGTTGGGCGGGCAGTTCCGGAAGCCGCGTCGGAAGAAACTTCGGCCTGGTTTTGACTGCTCAGGAGAGTTCCGTATAATGACCCGCGATTTACAAGATCATGATGCAAAACCAATCAACGGTGCGAAAAAGCATAGTTCGACTGCTGCTCGCTCTTCTTTGTTCCTTAGTTTCCCAGTGGCTCATGGCGCAACGAAGTGACGACCCGGCTTCGCTTGTGGAAAAGGCGACTCAGCTTTCGGATTTAACGGAACTTTCGGTGCCTTTCTATCTGAATGCCCAGATCAGAATCCAAACCGGTTCCCAAAAACCGGTGGACGCCACTTACCGTTTGGAGTGGATTTCGCGCGAGTCGTGGCGCGATGAATTGAAGATGCCGCAATTCGAGCAGATTCGAACTGTCTTAGCGTCACGAATGTGGGTCGAGCGCAGCATCCCTTATGCGCCCTTACAGGTTTGGGGCGCTATGGAGGGAATAGACATTCATTCAGTTCTCAATATGTCGCCTGCTCCAAGTCTCGGAAATATCAGAAGAAAGAAGGAGAACGGCTCCCTCATGCAGTGTGTCGAAATGGGTGAACCAGGGCAACGGACTTCGGAAGCATGTTTCGCGGTAGGATCCGGTGATCTGCTACGCATCACAAGGTCTGACGGACTTCGTTTCACCTATTCTGACTATGTCGTTTGGCAGGGCAAGAACTATCCAAAAGCGATACAGATCTTCGAGAACGAATCGCAACTAGCAGATGTTCACGTGAGCGATGTAGGTTCGCTGAAAGAATCTAAATTCCCCAACCCAAGTGCACAATCCCGGGTGTTCGGATGGTGTAGTGACCCCAGTCCAGTGAAGATATCAAAGAAGGTGGCGCCAAGCTATCCATTGGCGGCCAGAACGACTGGTACTGGAGGTACGGTGGCTGTCTACGGTGTGGTAGCGCTAGACGGAAAGCTGCACGACATGTCTGTTGTTGCTTCACGCGGCCCAGAACTCGATACCGCGACGACACAAGCGCTAAGTAAGTGGATCTTTCAGCCGGCCACGTGCCATGGTACCTCGATCGAGACCGAGTTGGTTACGACTGTCCACTACAGCGTGGGTCACTGATCGCTGCTAGATGCTACGCCAAAACTTGTATTCGCACACCCATAGCAGAGTACCAGCGTGCGGAAAACGTCGTAACACGAAGAGATGGGTTTGCGATGCTTATTTGGATGCTATACGACTCGTCACGTCCGAAGATGCTCGATCTTATCAAGCCTGCGCGGACAAGAATGTCCGCGCCACACAAGCCTAAGCCACACAATCTGAGCCGCACAATCTTAAGCTGGCTTGACAGCTGCCCCGCGCGGCGTGAGGAGCGCAAGTACGGCCGCTACGACGAAGAGCGCCAAGACGTCGCCCCACAGATGTCCCATAAATTGCCGGTCCGAGAAAGCCTGGACCGCCATGATTCCACCGTGCACGACACTGGACCAAACGGTGAACCAGATCAGACTCAAGTTGGCGAGCGGTTTACGGCTGGCGATCAGGAGAAAAACGCCCAAGGTGGCGTAGATGCCCAAGATCATTTGCAGATAATGCGATTGTCCCGTGTGCCACGACCAGCCGGACGGCCAAATAATGGTGAGCGGATAGATCCCGAATACAAAGATCAACCCAACCACGACCAGCGCGATAGACAAATACCTGGTGCGACCAGATCCATCTCCATCCATGGTCTTCTCCTTGAAACGCGCGACGAGATTACGGCCGCGTTCGATTTACTGCTTCTATCAAGGGTGCCCAAAGCAGATGGCGATGGATTGTGCGTCAGGCGAGCGCCCATGTCAATACGGGCTCGGCACCGGGCAGACTATTTGCTGAAGCTCTATTTGTTGAAGCTCGCGCTTAGTCGTGTTCTTTGCGAAGCTTTTTGCGGGCACGCTTTCGCGCCATAGCTTCCTTCACGCGGCGCTTTTCGCCCGGTTTCAGATAATAGGAGTGACGCTTTACATCCTTAATGATGTCTTCCGTCTGAACCTTGCGCTTAAATCGACGCAGGGCGTTTTCCAGCGATTCACCCTCTTGAATTCGTACTTCTGCCAATCTGGCACCCCCAATGAGTTTTAACCGACCTCTTTGAGCTTACACTAGTTGCTCTACATTCGCTGAATCGAGGTCCGATTCTCTGCGGTTTGGAGCTGAAACAGGCCGATCAGACGTCTTTCAGCTGGTTTTCGTCCATTCCAAAGTAGTGCCCCAGTTCATGCATCAGGGTGAGGCGGATCTGCTCGAGAACCTCGGCTTCCGTGGAGCAGACTGCCTCAATATTCTTCTGATAGAGGACGATGTGGTCGGGGCCTGCGGTCAGATCAAAGACGCTCTTCCTGGTGAGGGGAACGCCATGAAATATACCCAGAAGGAGAGTTCGCTGACCGGACTGCGGCGAGGGTTGGTGCGCGGGCAGATCCTCGACCAGAATGGCAACGTTGCGGATTCGATCGCGAAACTCCTGAGGAAGCGAGTCGAGCGCCTCTTCGACAACCTTCACAAAGTGATCACGAGTCATGGTTCACGCGCGAAGGGCGAGCTCACTCCGAATAGCCGTCATCGCCGTCCTCGTCCTCGTCGTCATCATCCTCTTCGTTGTCCTCATCCTCGTCTTCTTCTTCTTCCTCCTCTTCTTCTTCGTCGTCTTCGGGTTCCTCCTCCTCGTCTTCATCTGGTTCGTCGCGCAGAAAGAAATTGGCAGCTGCGGGGTAATCGAAGAAGTGTGCGTCGGTATTCTGAAGGTATTGGCTCATGCCCAAATGGTACGCCTGGTTGGGAGAGAGCGTGCAGCGCTGGGATGCGGAGGAAATAAAAAAGGCAGCCGAGGTCGGCTGCCCCACGCGAGTTCCGGTGATTATGTAGTGAAGCCGACGCCGCGTTTCTTGGTGTTGCGTTCGTCGCGGGAGACCACGCCGTCGCGAATGTGAATGACGCGATGCGCGTATTCGGCGATATCGTTTTCATGGGTGACGAGAACGATGGTGTTACCTTCGCCATGCAGGCGATCGAAGAGAGCCATGATCTCGTTACCGGTCTGCGAATCGAGGTTGCCGGTAGGTTCGTCAGCGAGGATGATCGAGGGACGATTGACCAGTGCACGAGCGATGGCAACGCGCTGGCGTTGACCACCTGAGAGCTCGTTCGGCTTGTGGTTCATGCGGCCTTCCATGCCTACGGCACGCAGCGAGCTCTTGGCGCGCTCAATGCGTTCTTCGGCGGGGGTGCCGGCGTAGATCAAGGGAAGCTCGACGTTATGCAATGCGGTGGCACGCGGGAGAAGATTGAATGTCTGAAAAACGAATCCGATTTCCTTGTTGCGGATACGGGCTAGTTCGTCGTCATCGAGTTCGCTGACCTGTTGTCCATTGAGCCAGTAGCGGCCTTCACTGGGGCTATCGAGACAGCCGATCAGGTTCATCAAAGTAGACTTGCCGGATCCAGAGGGGCCCATGATGGCAACATACTCATTGCGCTGGATCTGCAGATTTACGCCGCGGAGCGCTTGCACCTGCTGCTCGGAACCCATGTCGTAGGTCTTCCAGAGATTGTCGGTGCAGATGATGCATCCCTCTGGAGGAGCCGTAATTCCGGATTCTTGCAAAGTGGCTAATTCCGTCGCCATCCTGATTTCTCCTAAACCTGCAGGGTAGAACAAGCTCCCTACAGCTAACTACGCCGGCAGCCCTGAAAATGTTCCCGGGAAGCTGAACTCTCCCGGAACGCTTCTCACGCCTGTCCCTTGGACGTACCGGACCAGCGAAGGTTATGACTCCTCGGACTTCTTGGGAGTCGAATTATCAATTTTAATGCTCGCACCGTTGCGAATCGTCCGCAGGGTCTTGTAACTGCCGGTGACGATCTCGTCGCCTTCCTTCAGATTGTTTGTAACTTCGATATCGGTGGTGCCGGTGATACCGGTGTCAATCTGGATGAAGTCAGCTTTCTTGCCACGCACGATGAAGACACCCTGGAGTTCCTCTTTTGCAGCAGCCGTATCTTTCGCAGGAGCGGCCGCCTGCACGGAGCCCTTATCCTTGGCGGTCTCCAAGTCCCCACGCTGACGAATGGTGAGAGCCTGAATGGGCACGGTAAGGATGTTCTTCTTGATATTCGTTGTGATTTTGGCAGTGCAAGACAGGCCCGGGCGCAGGTTCTGGGGCGGATCGGTAACGGTGATCACGACCTTGAAATCCTTAGCTTCCTGGCTTGCGGAGGTGCTTTGCGACGTGGAAACGCCAGTCGACCGGACGATCGCATTATTGCCAATCTCCGTCACCTTGCCGTGAAAGATCTTCTTGGGCATGGCGTCAATGGTGACGTCCGCGTCTTGTCCAAGCTTCACGCTTACGATGTCGGTTTCGTCGACCTGGATCTCAGCCGTAATCACCGACATGTCAGCAAGCGTCATCAAGGTGCTGCCCAGGGCGTTCTGGATACCGACGACGACCGACTCACCTTCACGTACCGGCAGGCTGGTAATCAATCCATCGTAAGGAGCGACATAGCTGGTTTTCGCAAGCACGTCGCGAGAGCGCGCCAGCGTTGCCTGGGCCTGGCTGATCTTGCGTTCAGACGTATCCTTCTGCGCCTTGTATTGAGCGATGCTCGCCTTGAATTGAGCTACGCTGGCGACAGCTGCGTCGTAGGTAGCTTTCTTGGTGTCGAAGTCCTGTTTGGCGATCAGGGCCTGCTTGTAAAGCCCTTGTGCGCGGTCGTAATCAAGCTTGGCGTGGTCCAAGTCGGATTGTGCCTTTACGAGTTGAGCGCGGCTGGCCTCAAGGCCGGCTTCCTGAGCAACAGTATCGGTTTCAGAGGCTTCCAGACTGGCGCGGTTGGCAGCTACATCGGCTTCCGGCTGAATATTGTCGATCTGGGCCAGAAGTTGGCCCTTTTTCACCCAGTCGCCCTCTTTGACGAAGAGACGGGTGATTTTGCCGTAGGCGTTGGCGCCGATATTAACGAATGTTTTGGGCTTAATCTCACCGGAGGCGCTGACGGTGGACGACAAGTCCTGGCGCACCACTTTGCCCGTTTGCACCACGGTGGAGTTCCTGCCACTCTGGTGAACGGTGAAACCTACAATCACCAGCAACAGGAGGATTATCCCGGCTATGATGATGATCTTCTTACCTTTTTTCACGCTTCCCTCAGTGAATGCAGCGGTCGGTACTGCGCCGGCTTACTGGCGCGAACTCCTGGTTATCCCAGTTGTGATACGTAGAGTTTCAGTCCAAAGTTCGCAGAATTCAGCGGTTCTCGGCGAGACGCCCCGCTACCCAGAAAGACGGAGTCGCAGGCGGTGAGTTAACACCAAAATGCGACAAGTCTGACAAACGTAATTATACCTTGGGTGAGCTGCCGAGCAGGCAACTCCGTTGGAAGGCGAATTCCTGGGAATTTCGGGGCTTTGAGCCCCAAATTGGGGCAGAGGGAGACTTTTCCTGGAATCCGGGTTGAGATTGACGGCTTGCTCTCGAATTGGGTCGCGCCGGAGACAACTGCTCTCTCGTGGTTAAGATCACAGTCTGGATGCGGCTACCCGCCTTGCTTCGAGAACAGCAAAAAACGTACAATCTAGGAGGCGAGTTGTGTCTTCCAGGAGCGTTACGCTGATGTGCAGTTTTCGATATTCCAGCATTGCGGCTGCTTTTTTAATTTTTGGTATCAGTGGTTTTGCGCAAAACACCATTGGTACCGCTCAACCGGCTGATAACACCGCAGCTCAGTCGGATTCATCCCCGAAAGTCAAAACCGCAAGCGCTGATACCCAGCCGAATCAAGATCCGTTGAAGCGACCGCTCACTGAGAAACAGAAAAAGGAAAACCAGAAGGCACTCAAGGGCGAGTTGAGCAAGACGTACAAGAAGTGGCTCGATGAGGATGTGCGCTGGATCATCACGGATGAAGAGCGCCAGACTTTCAAGCGGCTGAGCAACGACGAAGAAAGAGATCAATTCATCGAACAGTTCTGGCTGCGACGCGATCCTACGCCAGACACAGTCGAAAACGAATTCAAGGAAGAGCACTATCGCCGCATTGCGTACGCGAATGAGCACTTCGCATCGGGAGTTCCGGGCTGGCGAACCGATCGCGGCCGCATCTACGTCATGTATGGTCCGCCGGACGAAATTGACGCACATCCAAGCGGTGGCGAATATAACCGGCCGATCGAAGAGGGCGGTGGAGAAACGACCACCTATCCGTTCGAAGATTGGCGCTACCGGTATATCGATGGAATCGGGCAAGAGATCCAGGTCGAGTTTGTGGATCAGTGTGGTTGCAACGACTATCACATGACGCTGGATCGATCCGAGAAAGATGCTCTGAAAAATATTCCAGGTGCGGGACTGACGCTCTGGGAAGAGCAGGGCATGGCCAATAAGGCCGATCGCTTTAACAGCGGCGGGTTAGAGCAGTTGGGTGCAGGCCCGAACTCGACCAGCTTGCAGGCGAAGGAATTCGACCGGCTGTCGACGTATGCGAAATTGAATCAGGCGCCCACGATCAAGTTCAAGGATCTTGACGAGATCGTAACGCACAAGATCAGCATGAACTTGATGCCGTTCGAAGTGCGCGTCGACTTCATCAAGGTGACGTCCGACACAGTGCTGGTTCCGGTGACGGTCCAGATGAACAATAAGGACATCACTTTCCAGACGAAAGAGGGTGTCTCCAAAGGCGTGGTGGATGTCTACGGACGCATCACGACTCTGACGGGCAAGATCGCGCAAACGTTCGAAGAGCCAGTTGGCGTAACCAGTCCTGAGGAACTGCTTCCAAAGGAACTGGAAAAGCATTCCGTGTATTGGAAGGCGCTTCCGCTGAAACCTGGAATGTATCGTCTAGATGTCGTATTGAAAGACGTCAATGGGGACCGAAAGGGAACGTGGAGCAAGAGCATCCGGGTGCCCGAATTCAGCGAAGACAAGCTTGCCTCGTCGTCGCTGATTGTTGCGGATCAGATGGAGAAGGTGCCGGCGAAGAGTGTGGGAGCTGGCAATTTTGTAATTGGCACGACGAAAGTGCGTCCGCGGGTAGATAATTCCGACGGAAAGCCGTTGCCGTTCAAACGCGACCAGAAGGTAAATTTCTGGATGCAGGTGTATAACTTAGGGATCGATCAGCAGACGAAAAAGCCGTCAGCCACAATCCAGTACGATGTGGTAAACGCTGCCACCAGCAAAGCCGTGGTTCATGCAGTAGAGAACACGAGCCAGATGGGCAATGTTGGTGAGCAGGTGACGGTTGAAAAGAGCTTACCGCTCAGCAGCTTGGAACCCGGGCTTTACCGGATTACGATCAAGGTGGATGATCAAGTTTCCAAGCAGGTGATTTCTCCGAGCGCGACGTTTGCGGTGGAATAGCCCAAACGCTCCCAGGTGACCCTCATGAAAAGGCGGCTTAGGCCGCCCGCTCCTGTTTGGGATCCTGGAGAACTCGCTGCGAAGAGGCGTTCGATGGGAGTGGACTTCATAGGCCGAAAGCTTGGATTTGTACTGTTGCTGGCAGCTGTGGCCCTCCCGGTCTCTGCCGCGAATCCGGCCTCAATTTCCGGCTTCGTGAGAGATTCCGGCGGTGTCCCGCAGATGGGAGCACTCGTGGCGATCCTCGGCCGCCATGGGTCGCAGACGATCACTGCGTTCACCGATGCCAAGGGCTACTTCTCTATCTCCGATCTGGGCGCTGGACTTTACGACGTAAAAGTCAGTGCGCCATCTTTCCTGCCAACACTGCGTGAAGGACTTACTGTTCGCGCGGGCGCCACAATGGTTATTAATCTGACGCTAAGCACGCTGGGAGATGCGATCAAGCTGATCCCTTCCAAGCAGGCTACCAGCGTGGATGACGACTGGAAGTGGACACTGCGCTCGGCGGCAAATCGCCCAATTCTGCGAATCAAGAATGGTGCGCCAGTAATTGTCGCGAATGCCGGTACGTGGGAACCGCTCAAAGCCAGCGTGGCATTTCTGTCAGGAGCTGAAGGAGATTCGTTTGGTCCCTCCGGCGAGATGAGCACCAGGGTGGCGGTGCAGAAATCTATGTTCGGCTCGGGCACGTTGCGTTTCAACGGAGACGTGGGCTACGGCGAAGGCCCAGCAGCAACCGTGCTTCGCACTTCGTACACCACGACGTTACCCGACGGATCACATGCAGAGTTCGCAGTCACGGCACATCATTTTTCGTTTTCTCCCGATCCCGCGATTCACGATGAGACCATGGATGCGCTCACCGGAAGATTTACGGACAGCATCGTGGTAGCAGATGCGCTCGAATTACATATGGGGACGGAAGTTGAGACGGTCCAGTTTCTCGGATCGGTGAATGAACTGAAACCATTTGGCACGGCTGATCTGCATCTTTCGTCCAATACAGTAATGGAGTATCAGTATTCGACATCAATGCCGAATACGCGCGTGACCAAAGGCTACGATTCTGCACCCGCAGATATGACGGAATCTGGTCCGCGCATGTCGATGATCGATTCCAATCCAGTGCTGGAGAAGGGACATCATCAGGAGCTTTCGTTATCGCACCGGATGGGAAGTACGAATCTGCAGGTCGCCTACTACGATGACCACATTCGAAATACGGCACTAACAGGCGTAGGAGAACTCGGCGGAGAGTGGGGCAATGTGCTATCGGATGTATATTCCGGCACATTCGCCTACACGGGTGCCGACCTGAAAGCGGCGGGCGTACGTGTAGTAGCTCAGCGAAAGCTGAAGAAGAATCTGGCTGCTACGCTCGACTATGCATATGGCGGCGTCCTCGCACTGAACGGTACGCCTGCGAATATCGAAGCGGTCCGGCAGATGACGCAGAAGGAATATCGCCACACGGTTGCGGTAAAGATGGCCGGAGACGTCCCGCGAACCGGAACCCATTGCATCGTGAGCTATCGTTGGATCAGCGGCGATTCGCTGACTCCGGTCGATATGTATAACGTGTCAGCCGGACAGGCGGATCCTTATTTCAACCTTTTCGTCCGCCAGCCGATTCCGTGGCTGGGATTCCTCTCTGGACGCATGGAGGCCTTGCTCGATGTAAGGAATCTGTTGGCGCAGGGATATGTACCGATGGCGCGCGAAAATGAAACTCCGGTTTATCTGGTCCAGACTGCTCGCACGGTTCGAGGCGGAGTCGCTTTCGTGTTCTGAACAATGAGATTGGAAGATACGCCCCGAGGAATTCGGGGCTTTTTTTCTGGATCGAGCATTTTCTGATCAAGCACAGATCTTTTGCGTGATTACCGGATGCGAATTTTACGTAAGGATCAGCCGCGTGATTTCGTTGCGCGATTCCGCGTCGCCCAGTAGAATTGGGTTGTGCGCAGTCATACTGAGCTGTGAATGGGCAGTGTGAATCGCGCACGGAAGGCCGGTAACCCAGCGGCATTCCACCGGTAGATTGCAGGGTTAAGTTAGCATTTCCCGAAACTCCCCAAGCACATCTTCCTAAGATATACAGTGGCGCTTCTCGACGCTGTATACAGCAAGGCTGGGCGCGTAGCTCAATTGGCAGAGCAACTGACTCTTAATCAGTAGGTTGAAGGTTCGATTCCTTCCGCGCTCACCATCTTTTAATAACTTACCGATTATTAACAGGGCCAATCTGCAGGTGTGCCGTAAAATGTGCCGTAAGACACTCCGTTGCGTGCCGATTTTTCTGCGTCAGCCGTTGTAACTCAGAGCGCTGCGTTTCGGCAACCCGGCTTTTTCTCGAGCTGACGAGACAGCTTGGCCATAGTGGTGAGCTGACCGCATTTGGCACGTTTTGACGGGAAGAGCCAGCCATGTCTGCGTCCTGCTGCGCGGCGGCGCACAACTTCCAGAACGGGATCGCTCATCATTTCAACTAAACACAATATTAGCGCGTATAGAGTTGTTGAAGGGATGGCACATGACCAAGGCACAGGGCCCTTACCGAATCACGAGTACGCCGGAAGGCAATAACTATTGCGAACGCAGATACCAATCCGGCTTGGCGGCCC
>CAVRWV010000015.1:0-92500 GCA_963724985.1 Terriglobia bacterium
GTCTTCACCGATGATGATTCCGAGCCCGAGGCAGATTGGTTGGACCGCATCGAGCGTACTTTTGAAGACGAAAGAATCGGTGCTGTTGGCGGAAGGGACTGGCTGCAACTGCCGGATGAACCCGCGCTGTTTGCCCCGGCCGAGGTCGCCAAGGTGGGAGTACTGAGCTGGTACGGCAAGCAACACGGCAATCATCACTGTCCATTGCGCGGGCACGCGCGCACGGTGATGTTCCTCAAGGGCGTCAACATGGCCTATCGCGCGCGTGCTCTCGGCAATTACCGCGTCGATATCCGACTTCGTGGAGCCGGTGCCCAGGTCGGATCGGAATTGGATCTATGCATGCACATCCGGCGATCGGGTTCGAAGGTTCTATTCGACGATCGAATTCTGGTGAAGCACTATAGCTCGGCCAGGCCCGGCGGTGAGGACCGCACAGATGTTGACGGGCAGATTTGGAAAGACACTTGTTACAACACACACTACCTGGTTGCCAAACACTTTGGCTTGTTTCAGGCGTGGTCGCACTTCTGCTACTGCACATTGTTAGGAACGCGCGCACTTCCCGGCCTTCTCGCTTCTCTACGGTGGGCACTCAAAGGCGATTTGCGGATCTGGCGACGGATGCTTCAGATTACAAAGCTTGCTCTTGAAGGACACCGCGACGGAAGAACTGCACGCACCAGCCCGCCTACCTCCACCAACAACCTACAACTCGCACAAGAGCGGCTATAGCTTCGCAACCTTGTAAGTGCCCGACGAACCCTGTCCCATGAAGATTCTGATGGCCTGTTATGTCTTCCCTCCGAGCGTCGGTGGGATCGAAACGGTTTCAGCGCTCCTGGCTGACGAGCTTATCCGGCAAGGTGAAGATTTGCGCGTTGTTACCCAAACGCCGGCGACCGAAGTTGTCTCGCGCGGCTATGAGCTGGTCAGGCGGCCAGATCCCAAGAAGATTGTTGAAATGGTGCGCTGGGCGGACGTCGTTCTTCAGATGAATATAAGTTTGCGCCTCGGGTGGCCATTGTTATTTATCGATAAGCCTTGGGTCATCTCACACCATACTTCGATGCCGCGGGACCTTCGCGGAGCTCTCAAACGGCGCTGTGCACAACGCTCCCACAATATCTCTGTTAGTAACCGGATTGCCGCGGGGTTGGGCGCCCCGTCAGTTGTGATCCACAACGCGTATGACGATAAGTTGTTCTTCGCAAGCGCCGAGTGCGCTCCAGAAAAAGATCTCATCTTCGTCGGCCGCCTCGTTGCCGAAAAGGGAGTGGATTGCGCTCTGTCGGCGCTAAAGCAATTGCAGCAAAAGCAATTGCGCCCAACCCTCACAATTGTCGGATCCGGCCCGGAGAAAGATCGCCTTCAACACCTTTCTGCTGAACTCGGCCTCGCCGGGCAAGTCGTTTTTGCCGGACCAAAGTTCAGGTCCGATCTTGCGAGCGAAATGCGTCGACACAAGATTATGGTAGTTCCATCGCTATACGAGGAGCCATTCGGAATCGTCGCTCTTGAGGGAATCGCAAGCGGATGTGTGGTGGTCGGGTCGCAGGGCGGCGGTCTGAAGGACGCGATTGGGCCGTGCGGAGTTACGTTTCCAAACGGCGATGTCGCTGCTTTAGCTTCCTGCCTGGAAGTGCTTCTTTCCCAACGCGATGCTCGGAATGCTCTGCGGGCAAACTCTGCCACGCACCTTGCGCAATTCAGCAGCGGGAAACTGGGCCAGAACTATCTGGAGGTCATGCATTCAGCATTGGCGTCTCGATCGAAGGTTCCCTTCTTAACCAAGGAGATGACCTCCTGATTCTCAGTCACCCAACCGGGAACCCGAACGTCCGCGAGGCTACCGCCGCTCTTGCGGAGGCCGGTCTGCTTTCGGAATTTTGGACCTCAGTATATTGGCGACAGGATGCGAGCCTCAATCGAGTACTTCCACGCTCGATCCGCCGCGAACTGAATCGTCGAACATTCCCGCGTCTCAAAGCACGCCACGTCCATTGTCATCCCTGGCTTGAACTGGGCAGGCTCACCGCACGCGGGCTCCGCCTCTCCAGATTGATTGAGCACGAGACCGGCAGGTTTTCCGTGGACGCCGTGTACCGCGCCCTTGATGCGCGCGTCGCAGCTCGCTTGCAGCGGGATCCTGACATCGATGCTGTCTACGCCTACGAAGACGGAGCCTGGGCAAGTTTTCGCACCGCGCGAGAACTGGGAGTAAAAGCGATTTACGAGCTCCCCATCGGATATTGGCGTTTCAGCCGCAAGCTGCTGGAGGAAGAAGCCGTTCGTGAACCGGAGTGGGCCACTACCTTGCGCGGAAATCACGACAGCACAGAAAAGCTGTCTCGCAAAGATGAGGAATTGGCTCTAGCAGACCACATCCTGGTGCCCAGCGAGTTCGTTCGGAAAACGCTTTCAGGCGTCGCCGGCGCAACCGCTCCGATCAGCGTGATCCCTTACGGTGCACCTTTACCGCCGCCACGGAAAGAGCCTCGAAACACTACGGACGGCAAACTCAAGCTGATATTCGTGGGAGCCCTGAGCCAACGTAAAGGATTGAGCTATCTGTTGAGAGCCGTGGAGCGCTGTAAGGAGAATGTCACGCTAACGCTCATAGGACGAAAAGTGGGTGACTGCCGTGCACTCGATCGAGCGCTGCATCTGCACCGCTGGATTCCGTCACTTCCGCACGCTGAAGTTCTCGAGGAAATCCGACGCCATGACGTAATGGTGTTCCCATCGCTTTTCGAAGGCTTCGGTCTCGTACTTCTCGAGGCGATGTCACAAGGTGTTCCGGTGATTGCAACAAACCACAGCGCAGCTCCCGACTTTCTAACCGACGGCGACGACGGCTTCCTGGTTCCTATCCGCGATGCTGAAGCGATCGGTGAAAAGCTGGAACTGTTACTGAGTAATCGATCGCGATTGGGTGCGATGAGCGAGGCTGCCATCCGCAAAGCCAGGCTGCACTCCTGGCAGCACTATCGCGAAGAGCTTGTTGCCACGGTGGGTCAGATCCTTGGCAAGTCATCTACGGAAATGGCACAGGTGTGTTAGCGGAACATGACCGCGTCTACTACCAGCGCAGTCGTCCATCCTCAGGCGATCGGGAAGACTGGCCCATTCGTGATCAGGACGCACGGGGCGCCGTCGAGAGAGGATCAGCATCTCCAAACGCTGCGCTCGCTGATCTGGCTATATTTCTGGCTCTTGATATTCGAGGGCGCCTTGCGCAAGTGGGTAGCTCCCGCTTTAAGTGCTCCTCTTTTAGTCGTGCGCGATCCGCTGGTGCTGTTGATCTACGTACAGGCTCTGCGCTATCGGAGATTTCCGATGGACGGGCTTCTGTTTCCCTATTTCGCTCTGCTCGGTTGCTTCGTGGTGCTCGCGGTTTTTCAGATCACCCTTAGCATCGGCGGCGGAGTCCTGGTAAGCCTCTACGGATTGCGAACGAACTTCCTTCACATTCCTTTGATTTTCGTTCTGCCGCGCATTTTGTCGCGGGACGATGTGATAAAGATCGGGAAGTGGACGCTGATCCTTGCAATGCCCATGACTCTGCTCATGGTCCTCCAGTTCTTTTCGCCTCCGAACAGTTGGCTCAATGCTGCAACCATTGCGGAGGGCCAACAGATCCAATCTGCCCTCGGAAGAATCCGTCCGGCCGGCACTTTTAGTTTTGCGACGGGAGTAGCCCATTTCTATGTTCTTGCTACGACCTTCGCCGTTTACGGACTGCTCGAACGAAAAGCGCCTTATCCGAAGTGGTTGTTGTGGACAGCTGTCATCAGCATCGCTACGGTGCAACCGGTTTCGGGCAGTCGCCTTCTTGTATTAGGTTGCGGGTTGGTCCTGGTCGCCGCGCTCATATCCGGACTTCTCAATCCCGGTCGCGTGGAGCGCCTACTCGTGATGGCAATCGTCATCGCTGCTGCAGTTGAGATCCTTTTGTTGACCAGCTTCTTTCGCGAGGCTGTCGTCGTCTTCACGACGCGCTGGAATGATGCCAGCGCCGCAGCTGGAGGCGTGAAGCAGGGACTTGTCTGGCGATTCCTTGGTGGATTCCTCGATCCGTTTCTGTTGGTGCCGGAGATCGGCCTATTGGGAAAAGGCATCGGAATGGGAACTAATGCTGCATCTGCATTGATGACAGGATCTTTTCAGTTCTTGCTAGCGGAAGGCGAATGGTCCCGCGTCGTTCTGGAGGCGGGTCCAGTGCTCGGATTTTCCTTTCTCCTCTATCGAGTCTGGCTCGCCGGAGTAATGGCTCTTCGATCACTGAAAGCCGTGAACCACCAGCAACTATTGCCTTGGCTCCTGGCATGGAGCGCGTGTCGCAGCATCGTCACCGAACAACTTTCACAACCCACGAATCTCGGTTTCATGATCCTCTTCTCAGGGTTGTGTTTAGCCTCGATGACAAAGAACCGGTCCCACAGCTTGTCGGCATCGGAGCGTCTGCACGAATCAAAGAGTCGTGTTCAACAACCGCTTCCAAGTTTTTAGGCGCTTCCAGCGTCTGAGTCAGAGAATGAAAAAAGCACTCATCATAGGAATTTCGGGACAGGATGGCGCATATCTATCCAGGCTGCTTCTGGAAAAAGGATATGAGGTCTACGGGACTTCTCGCGACGCTGAAATCTCTCGCTTCGAGGCCCTGCGATTCGTAAACGTTCACAAGAGGGTGCAGCTTTTTTCGATGTCCCTGACCGATTTTCGCAGCATCCTCCAGGGACTGAGCAGGACTCGACCTGACGAGGTCTACAACCTGGCAGGTCAAAGTTCGGTCGGCTTGTCGTTTCAACAGCCGGTCGAGACCTTTGAAAGCATTGCGATCGGAACGCTGAACCTGCTTGAGGCAATCCGGTTTCTCGGAAAAGAAGTTCGTTTCTATAACGCCGGATCCGTCGAGTGTTTCGGCAACGCGGATGCGCTCGTGAATGAAGCGTCGCCACACCAGCCTGTCAGCCCTTACGGGGTCGCGAAGTCAGCGGCCTTCTGGCAAGTCGCTAATTACCGGCAAGCCTACGGGCTCTTCGCTTGCTCAGGACTGTTGTCCAATCACGAATCTCCGTTGCGCCCGGAACGTTTCGTCACTCGGAAAATTATCAGCACCGCATGCCGCATCGCACGCGGCAGTACAGAGACACTCACGTTGGGAAACATCGACATCGTTCGCGACTGGGGATGGGCGCCCGAATATGTGGATGCCATGTGGCGCATTTTGCAATCCGACGAACCGGACGACTTTGTCATCGGAACCGGTAGAAGTTACTCGCTCCGCGAGTTTCTCGATCTGACATTTCAGGCCGTCGGGCTAAACTGGCAAGATCACACCACGATTTGCCCGGACCTTCATAGGCCCTCCGACATCGTGCAATCGAAGGTCGACCCCACTAAAGCGCTCGTAAAACTGGGATGGCGCGCAGAATTCGCCATGCCTGACTTGATTCCCCTGATGGTGGCCAGCGAATTTGCATTTCCCACCAGTCCCGTCGGCCAGGCAGAGGTGTTCTCCGCTGCATAGTCCGACTTGTCGTAAACACAATATCCATCAGGACTGAGACTCCAGTGAAAGTACTTCTTGTAGGAAACTATCCGCCCGACCGGCAACACAGCATGTTGGGTTTTGCTGCGCTCATGGAAGAGGGACTGCGGACGGCCGGACACGATGTGGCGACGATCTATCCGCCAGTCGTATTCGGCAAACTCGGCTCCTATGTTCCGCCGGCGAGTAAGTGGTTAGCCTATCTAGACAAGTTTCTCTTGCTCCCGCCATTGCTAAAACGAGCTTGCCGCGAGGCGGATATAGTCCACATCTGCGACCACTCCAATGCCGTCTATGTCCCGGAGAAAAGAGATATTCCTCACGTTGTTACCTGTCACGACCTCCTGGCCGTAAGAGGCGGGCTCGGCGAACAAACCGACTGCCCAGCCACTTACATGGGAGCGCGCCTGCAGAACTGGATCGTATCCGGACTGATGCGCGCGGATGGCGTAGCATGCGATTCGACCGCAACCCTGGCCGATGCAGCTCGCCTATTGAGCGAGAGGCAGCAGCCACCCGTGCTGCTGCCGATTGCCTTGCGCGGGGATTTCATGCCGATGGCAAGTGCCAGGCGCCATCGAGCTTCTGCGAACGATCCCGCACCTCGATTTGAGTAAACCGTACGTCTTGCATGTAGGCTCCAGTCTTCGACGCAAAAATCGCGAGGGCATTCTTAGAATCTTTGCCAAACTCACAGGC
Source organism: Terriglobia bacterium (assembly GCA_963724985.1). Lineage (GTDB taxonomy): Bacteria > Acidobacteriota > Terriglobia > Terriglobales > Acidobacteriaceae > JAJPJE01. Next base: position 6,254 of record CAVRWV010000015.1, read on the forward strand.
GGACTCGATGCGCAACTCGTATTCGCAGGAAAGAGGCTCGAACCTCAGCAACGCAAACTCGCGGAAGAACTGAACATCCAGCAACGCATTATCGAAACCGGTGAGATTTCCAGCGAGTTGCTCGCAGCTCTCTATGGTGGCGCACTCGTCTTTCTATTCCCATCGCGCTTTGAGGGCTTTGGCTGGCCCATCATTGAGGCTCAGGCCAGCGGATGTCCAGTGATCTGCACGAATCGCGAGCCTTTGTCGGAAGTTGCCGGAGGCTCGGCGATGTTGCGCGATTTGAACGATGAAGACGGTTTCGCTGCCGACATCATTCGTATATCCACCGAGAAGAACCTGCGCGCCGATCTGATCGAGCGAGGTTTCCGCAACGTGGAGCGATACAAGCCAGAAGTGATGATCTCGAAATACGTCTCGCTGTACGAACAAGTGCTAAGCAATCGATGCTGATCCTGAAGGCTCTTACAATTGTGCTGCCCTGGCCCCTGCGCCGCTGGGTCTTGAGCACCGTCTTCGGTTACCGGCTCGATCGCACCAGCCACATTGGGTTCGCCTGGATCTTTCCGAAGGAACTGGTAATGCAACCTCATAGCAGAATTGGTCACTTCACGGTCTGTAAAGGTCTTGAACTCCTGCATATGGGATCTCATGCGAGTATTGGCCGAGCCAATTGGATCACCGGCTACCCGAGCGGTTCTTCGCAGCACTTCGTTCATCAGCCCGAGCGTCTTCCGTGCCTGATCATGGGTGATCACACCAGCATTACTCACCGCCACTTGATCGATTGCACGAATTCCGTTTCGATTGGTTCATTTACCACCGTCGCTGGATTTCGTTCGCAGATACTGACGCACAGTATAGATCTGGAAAACAATCGCCAGTCATCGGCTCCAATCACGATTGGCGATTACTGCTTCATCGGGACAGACTGTGTCCTGCTTGGTGGTAGCTCGCTTCCCGATAGGTCCGTGCTGGGTGCCAAGTCGCTCCTCAATAAACAATATGAATGCAAGTCCTGGCTGTACGCCGGGACACCAGCAAGGCCGGTGAAGGAATTGGAGCGGGAATTAGCCTATTTCGCGCGCTCTGTAGGCAAGGTTCAATGAGACTGCTGTTCGTCATCCCTACTCTTGATCCCGTCGCCGGAGGACCTGTTGAAAATCTTCGGCAATGTGCAGCCGTCATGTCGGAGATGGGTCACTCTGTGGAAGTCGCGACGCTCGATGCGCCAGAAAGCCGATGGGTTCGTGAGTTTCCGCTTCCAGCTACCGGACTGGGACCTGCGGTCGGATCGTATGCATATGCGCCGCGCCTGGTTCCGTGGCTGAAAAAAAATGCCCCGGATCACGACGTTGTGATCGTTCGAGGGATTTGGCAATATCACAGTTTTGCGTGCTGGCGAGCGTTGCGGCGATCTAACACTCCCTATGTGGTATTTACCCACGGGATGCTTGATCCATGGTTCAAGCGGACTTATCCGTGGAAGCACGCGAAAAAGTGGATGTACTGGCCTTGGGCTGAATATCGTGTTCTGCGCGATGCCGGAGCCGTGCTGTTCACGTGCGAAGAAGAGCGCTTGCTCGCACGTAAGTCATTCTTCCTGTATCGCTGCAACGAGCAAGTTGTGAGCTACGGAACCTCGACTTCTACCCAGGATCCTGCGGTATGCAAAGCGGCATTCTTCGATCGCCATCCCGAATTGAAGGGGAAGCGTTTCCTGCTCTTCATGGGGCGGATTCATCCCAAGAAGGGGTGTGATCTTTTGATCGAGGCGTTCGCCTCGGTACGGCAGGGCGATCCCGAATGCCGCCTCGTTATCGCTGGACCGGATCAAATGGGAATGCAATCCCAGCTCATGGCGCTAGCGCGAAGAACACAAGTTGCCGATCGCATTTGCTGGACTGGCATGATTTCTGGGGACATCAAGCAAGGCGCCATTGAAGCAGCCGAAGCATTCGTCCTGCCCTCGCATCAGGAGAATTTTGGGATCGTTGTTGCCGAAGCGCTGGCGTGCGGAAAACCTGTGCTGATCTCCAACAAAGTGAACATCTGGCGCGAAATAGAACAAGATGGCGCAGGAATGGTCGCCAGTGACGACTTAGATGGCACGCGTTGGCTATTGCGGAGATGGCTTGAGATGCCCGCCGATGAGAAGCAGTTGATGAGCGCACGTGCCAGAGAGAGTTTTCTTAACCGCTTCGAGATTCGAAAGAGCGCGCAAAGCGTAATTGATGTACTGTCACCTCTCATCGGCGGAGCATCAACCGATCACACCAATCAGTCTTATCGTCCCCAATTCGCCGGACTCTCAAAACTGTTCACCTTCGAATAGAAATTCCGAACAAACGAACCCATCGTGCAATCGCTCTACGACACATCGACATCTTCACAGCGTGAAGAGGCAGTCCCTCAGGAAGCATCCGCAGAATCTTTCGCCGACCGGTCTATTCAGGACCTCCATCGATTCCGAGTGCCAGAAGGCTTTCGGGAAAGACCAGCGTGGTTCGTCCAACTGTGGTGGCTTGTGCAGGCAACTCTGTTCCGTATGTCTCCCCAGGCACTCTACGGCTGGCGGCGGTTTCTTCTTCGCTCATTCGGATGCGCGGTGGGGCGAGGCGTGCTCATTCGGCCAACCGCGGAAATCACATATCCGTGGAAGGTCTCCATCGGAGCCTTCTCGTGGATCGGTGACCATGTGACCCTTTACAGCCTTGGTGAAATCCGCATCGCCGACAACGTTGTGATTTCACAGAGATCGTATATTTGCACTGGCTCACACGACTTCTCTGTTCCTACGTTTGATATCTTCGCGGTGCCTATCGTGATCGAAGCCGAATCCTGGATCGCTACTGATGTCTTCATTGCTCCCGGAGTTCGCGTCGGACGCGGCGCTGTAATAGGCGCCCGCAGCACGGTTCTTCATGACGCTCCCCCGATGATGATCTGTTTTGGAAATCCCGCTAAACCCATTCGACCGAGACTCGCAACCCCACCGGAGCCGAACTCCGCTCACAATGTGGTCAACGAGCGCTATAAGAATTAGCCCCAGGAAGTAAGAGTAAATAGGCAAGTGCAGGTCCGGAGGACCTGCTCATTCCATGCGAATCCTCGTATTGACTGTCAACTATTGGCCTGAGGCAACGGGCATCGGCGCACTGTGCACGCGCCGCTGTGAATACCTCGCAGCGCGAGGACATGACGTAACTGTATGCACAACGTTCCCGTACTATCCGCAGTGGCGAGTCGCGGAAGAGTATCGAAACCAGATTTGGTCTCGTGAGATACAGAACAGCGTGGTGGTTCTTCGGTCGTGGGCATGGATCCCAAAACGGCCGAACTCGATCAAGCGCATCGTCTTCGAGGCATCGTTCCTCGCATGCAGTTTAGTCCGCGCCGTCTGCGCCGAAACGCCTGATTTATTAATCGCAGTCTCGCCACCACTCGGACTGGCAGTCACCGCCGGACTTCTCAGCCGCCGCTGGAATATTCCGTACGTTTACGACGTGATGGACTTGCAGCCAGATGCCGCAATCGACCTTGGAATGCTGAAACCGGGAATGGCGACACGGGCGCTCTACTCACTGGAGCGCATGGCGTACAAGAAGGCTGCATTGATTTCCACTCTGACGGAAGGCATGCGCAACCGAATTACTTCCAAGCAAGTTCCTGCCGAAAAAGTAACCTTGTTTCCCGCGCCTGCTGACCGCGATCTCTTTCTTGTGCAGCGAAATGTCGAAGGTAAGTCTTTTCGCTCTACCCACGGACTGACTGGCTCATTTCTCGTCGTACATTCCGGAAACATGGGCGTCAAACAAGGTCTCGACGTGGTGCTGGGAGCGGCGGAATTGTCTCGAGATCATCCCGAAATCGTGTACCTGCTGGTTGGAGACGGCGCCATGCGGTTCCAGCTTGAGGCCAGTGCGAGGGCCAGGAAGCTTTCGAATGTCCGTTTTTTGCAAGTGCAGTCGCCTCAGCAATTCCCCCAGCTCCTGGCTGCGGCCGATGTAGGGCTGATCACCCAGCAAAGATCCGTTGCAAACATTCTCTTTCCATCCAAGACCGTGAGTCTTATGGCGGCGGGATGCCCGATTGTTGCCTCCGTTAATGGCGAGAGCGAAGTGGGGCGAGTGGTTGAGAAATCGGGAGCAGGCATTGTGATTGCGCCTGAAGACGCGGGTTCATTGTTTCAAACAGTCATGAGCCTCAAGGAATCTGGGGAACTAACCACGATGGGCGAGGCTGGGCGGAGATATGCGCGCACATATTGGGATGAAGATCTCACCTTTCCTCGCATGGAAGCCGAACTGATGAAGATCACAAACAAAGTCGAGCCTTCATCCAGCAGAGATGTGTCCCTCAATAGCGTGAGAGTGCAATCGCAAGTAGTCGTACCAGAGTAGCGTCTTCGTTGTCCGATTGACCTCATAAGAAGCAGAAAATGCCAACCGTTTCGATTTGTATTCCGACATATAAACGCCCGGAACTGCTCAAGCTTGCGGTGGAGTCATGCCTTGCGCAGACATTTACGGACTTCGAAATTGTCATCGGCGATGACTCTCCGGATTCGCAGAGCGCAGAAATGATTCGTGCGCTACGGGCACATCAGCCTATCCGGTACTTTCGAAATTCGCCGCGCGCAGGTCAGGCAAGGAATGTGAATCAATTGTTCGTCGCCGCGCAAGGTGAATTCCTCGTGTTGCTGCATGACGATGACCTACTGTTGCCTAACGCTCTCGAAGCTCTAATCAAGCCGTTGCAGCAGAATCCAGATTTGGTCGCATCCTTCGGCAAGCAGCTCGTCATCAATAACGAAGGCGACGTTCTCCACCCAGAATCGGAGTCGCTCAATAGAAAGTATTACCGGACCGATCAAACAGCGAACCGCGTTCAGTGTTCGGCATGGGCGGCGCTCGTTCAGCAGCTTCCTTGCGACGGTTACATGGTTCGCTCAGCCGCGGCGCGCGCGACTTTATATCGTGATGAGCCTGAAGTTGGTCAGGCTTGCGATGCAGATTTCGGCTATCGACTGATGGCGCAAGGCGACTTCTTCTTTCTCGGAGAGTTCACCTCCGCATATCGAATTACTCCGGATTCGATCTCAGCAAGCGGCCTTCGAATTCATCTCAGCAACCTCTATTTCATTCTCAAGACGCTGGCCGTGCCAGGTGATTTGGAACATGTCCGGCGAGCCCGTTTAGAAGAGCTCGCGCCTCCGGCAGTTAACGGGTGCCTTTTAAGAGCAGCTCGCAGCAAAGCGCTCAGCATCCTCTTTGGGCCGTATTACCCCTGGGGCCGAGAGCCCGTGAAAGGCAGCATCCAGCTTGGTTTGGTTTTTCTCCCTCGTCATGTCAGCGGCATCTTTTTGAAATAACTCACTCAGCGCCATCTTGCAATCGCGCATAAGCGACTGCATGAAGTGAATATCTTCGCCACCTCGCAATCCGACCTCACCACGAGTCCTCACGCTGCAAAAACTCTGAGTTGTACGAAGGAGCGCCACGATGAAGCGAGCTTTGATCACCGGAATCACGGGTCAGGACGGATCCTACTTAGCCGAACTGTTGTTATCGAAGGGCTACGAAGTGCACGGGATCGTTCGTCGCGCCAGCACTTTCAACACCCGTCGAATCGATCACATCTATCAGGATCCACATGCGCCGGACGTTCGCCTGTTCCTGCATTATGGCGATCTGTCTTCGAGCGATCAGCTGACCAATCTCATTTACAACCTCCAGCCCGAAGAGATTTACCACCTTGGCGCGCAGAGCCACGTGATGGTCAGCTTCGAGACTCCGGAATATACCGCCGACATTACTGGCGTTGGCACCGTTCGTCTTCTGGAAGCGATTCGCCGTAGTGGCATTAAAACCAGGTTCTACCAGGCAAGTTCTTCGGAGATGTTCGGAGCCGCCAAGCCGCCTCAGAACGAATTAACGGCGTTCTACCCCCGCAGCCCGTACGGTGTCGCGAAAGTATTTAGCTACTGGTCCGTGGTCAATTATCGGGAGGCCTACGATCTGTTCGCTTGCAATGGAATTTTGTTCAACCACGAAAGCGCGAGGCGGGGGGAAACCTTTGTCACCCGAAAAATAACGCGCGCCGTCGCTCGAATCATCGCCGGACAACAAAAGAAGCTCTACCTCGGGAACTTACAGTCACGGCGTGACTGGGGCTACGCACCTGAATACGTCGACGGTATGTGGCGGATCCTTCAGCAGGATCGCCCGGGAGATTACGTCCTCGGGACTGGCCACTCTCATACGATTGAGGAGTTCGTTACCGAAGCATTCGAATACGTTGGCCTGGATTGGAGGGACTACGTCGAAATTGATTCCAAGTATTTTCGTCCAACCGAGGTCGACTATCTTCTCGCCGACTGCACCAAGGCGCGCACCGAGCTCGGCTGGGAGCCACAGGTCGGATTCAAGGAGCTTATCCACATCATGATTGACGCCGATCTGGACGGACTCGCATTTAAGCCCATCGGAGATGGCAAGCGTATTCTGCAGAGCCGCTTCGGCAGCTGGCACCAGTGGGACAACTCTGTAGCGCGGTCTCTGCAAATGGCAAGCGGCTTGGACTAAGGGAGGTGACGCGAGATGACTAGCTCAATGCTTGACCCTTCCGCGCGAATTTATGTTGCCGGCCATACTGGCTTAATCGGTTCTGCGTTGGTGCGTACACTCCATGCTTCCGGTTATCGCAACCTGCTGCTTCGTTGTCATCATGAACTCGATCTGGCCAATCAGTCGGCAGTCGCTCGATTCTTTTCCACCGAACGCCCAGAGTATGTATTTCTGGCCGCTGCCAAGGTTGGGGGCATTTACGCCAACAACACCTATCCTGCTGATTTCATCGCACAGAACCTCGCGATTCAGAGCAACGTGATTCAGCAGTCATACCAAGCAGGAGTGCAGCGACTGCTATTTCTGGGCTCGAGCTGTATCTATCCCAAGCACTGCCCACAGCCCATTAAAGAAGACCACCTGCTTTCTGGTCCTTTGGAGCCCACGAACCAGCCCTATGCGATCGCGAAGATCGCCGGAATTGAAATGTGTGCGGGATTCAATCGTCAACACCAAACTCGATTCCTCGCTGCGATGCCCACCAATCTCTTCGGAGAAGGCGACAACTACGATCTGCGAACGTCACATGTCATCCCGGCCCTGATTCGGAAAATGTCGGAGGCAACGCAGTTAGGGTGGAACAGCGTAACCGTCTGGGGAACCGGCACCGCCAAAAGGGAATTCCTATACAGCGACGATCTGGCTGACGCCTGTCTATTTTTGATGAGATTGAGTGATGCTTCCTTCCATCAACTGATCGACAGCGCGCGCTCTCCGTTGATCAACGTCGGGTCAGGGGAAGAAATCACGATCCGCGAACTGGCCGAAACTATCGCCGATGTAGTTGGATTTCGCGGGAACTTGGTCTTCGACTCCGGCAAGCCGGATGGAACTCCTCGAAAACTGCTCGATTGTTCGCGGATGATGTCTCTCGGTTGGCAACCAACTATCCCTCTGCGTCTGGGACTCGAGAAGGTATGCAAGGACTTCCAGCGAATCCACGGCCATTCTCCAATTCTTGAAAACGCTATCTAGCGGAACGCTTAGCTCTTCCCGAGCCAAATTTCTTTTTCTACGAAGGACACTGATTTGAAGCAAGAACCCGGAAGTCTGCCTTCGGTCGCCAATGTAGACACCGATCGAAGCGCGAGCAAGAACGGAAGTGGGGGCCGTCGCAGCAGTATCTCGCGAAATGCCAGCTTCAATATTCTCGGATCTGTCCTTCCTATGTTTGTCACGCTGGCCACGGTTCCTCCCTACCTGAAGCTCATCGGCGACGTAAGGTTTGGAGTGCTCTCGCTGGTTTGGGTATTCCTCGGCTACTTCGGACTCTTCGAAATGGGGTTAGGCCGCGCCACCTCAAAATACATAGCGCAACTGAAGCACGACGCGGGCGAAACTCGCGAATCTGTGTTTTGGACTGCTCTGCTGGTGAATTTGGCAGTCGGTAGCGTAGGCGGGCTCCTGCTATGGATCGTCGCGAGCGTGACGATGCCGTTTTGGCTGAAAACTGGCGGCGACATTCAGGCTGAGGTCGCGCGATCTATGCCGTGGCTCGCTGCTGCCGTGCCCGTTGCAACGCTCACCTCGGTTCTAGTGGGAGCATTAGAAGGCCGCGAAGAGTTCGGAGCAATTAATTCGCAGCAGATTGGCGCAACCGTTGTCTTTCAGCTCGTTCCGCTGGGAATCGCGGCATGGTTGGGACCTCGAATCGATTGGCTGGTCGCGGCAACGGTCCTGACACGCGTAGCCACCAATGTGCCTCTGTTTGTCTTCTGCGTTCGTCGCGTACCTCTGCGAGGGATGCCGCGCATCAACCGCGAATGGGTGGTGCGATTGTGGCGCTTCGGTATCTGGATCACCGTGTCGGGGGTTGCCTCGCCCATATTGACCAGCCTGGACCGTTTCGTGATTGGGTTTGCCCAAGGCGCGCAAGCCGTGACTTATTACGCGATCCCCTACGGATTCGCCAGCAAGCTCTTAGTCTTCCCGAGCAGCGTTTCGCGAGCATTGTTTCCGCGCTTTTCCGCTGAGCAATCGTCAGGTGCAAAGCAGATGGGCGCGCGCGCTGTGCTCGGTCTGGCCAGCATATTGACCCCAATTGTGGTGATGGCAATCCTTGCGACCGATCCGTTCTTCCGCCTGTGGATTGGCCCAGTCGCCGCATCCCGATGCGTCCATGCAGGAGAACTGTTGCTAATCGGGATTTGGATAAATGCCCTTGCCTACATTCCCAACGGCCTTCTGCAGGCGCAAGGACGCCCCGACCTTCCCGCGAAATTTCACGTCGCGGAGTTGCTGCCATTTCTCGCCGTCTTGTGGGTGGGAACGCACTTCTGGGGAGTAACGGGTGCAGCAGCCGCCTGGTGTATTCGCGCGTTCGGAGACGCGGTATTGCTTTTTATCGCGACCGACATGTTGCGCACCACCATCGTGCGTCTCATTCCCGCGATTGCGTTGACCAGCTTCGCTTTCGCCACAGCTTTGTTACTCGGCGAACATTTTCTGATGCGATTGCTTCTGTTTGCCTTACTCGGAGTCGGTTCATTATTAGTGAGCCAAGCCACTTCGCCAGAAGCAATGCAGCTGGTTCTAAGTCGTGCTCGGTCTCTCTACAGCAAGAATGAATTTCCGGCCACATCCGAGACCGGCGCCTGAGCGCATTTCCCGATAAATCCAATGAAGGTATCGGTAGCACTAGCAACGCATAACGGTGAGCCATGGTTGCGGGAGCAGCTCGAGAGTCTCGCTCGGCAGACACTGCGGCCTTGCGAACTGGTTGTCAGCGACGATCATTCGTCGGATCGCACCCTCTCCGTGGTGGAGGCCTTCGCCGCCAGTGCGCCTTTTCCCGTCCAGATCGTGCGCCATCATACTCGCCTGGGTTTCGCCGATAACTTCGTAAGCGCGTTGCGGCGCTGTTCGGGAGAGGCAATCGCCTTTTGTGACCAAGACGATGTGTGGAGCGCCGACAAGCTCGAACTCTGCGTTCGCGCCATGTGTAACAATCGCGGAATTTCCCTCGTACATCATGATTGCGAGGAGGTCGACTCAACTCTCCAGCCTCTTGGAATCATTCTTCGCCCTGCCGCTGCCGGTTCTCCACGCCATCGCACAGACGGGCATGCCGTGGTCAGTATTTCCATGCTCGGCTGTTGTATGCTCGCGCGGCGAAGCGTAATCACGTTGCTCCTCGATTGCTGGCCAGCGTCGCATCTCCGTTATGTCCGGAATAGCGGTTCACGAGGTGTGCTCGGCCACGATCTTGCCACTCTTCATATGGCGTCAGTAATCGGCAATGTTCACTATCTTTCCGAAGTGCTGCTGCAACATCGCCGCCACGACAGAAACACGTGGAGCCCCGACTTATCCTTTACGAAAGGGAAGTCTCAGACGTCGCTCGCAGGAAAATCCAAAGTATTGCAAGAGTGCGCCGAGGTCAGGACAGTCGTCGCCTCCATGTATGAGGAAATGTCCGGGCGCGCGGAAGCAAAGAATCAAAGTGCAGCCGCTGATTATCTAGCAAAGATATCTTCCCGCGACCGCCAACTCGCCGGCTTTTATGCTCGGCGCGCAGAGCTCTACAACGCGCAGTTCAGGCGCGAACGCTTCTCGATTTTCTGGAATGCGGTGTGCAGCGGCGATTACCGGGCAGTCGGCGGAATCCTCGGCGGCATGCGCTGTGGCACGAAGGATCTTGCATTTGCCATCGCCGGTCCTGCGGCCCCGCAAACACTGGAAGCGATTTGTAGTCGTTTGAACCTGAAATTTCATCCCCGCGAAGTCGCGAAGTAGTCGTCAAGTTCCCATCAGGAGGCCTGAGTTTTGCAGATCGCAGTGGTAGGTTCGGGATACGTAGGACTAGTTGCTGCGGCATGTTTTGCTGAGATCGGACACGACGTCATTTCCATCGATAATGACGCGGAGAAGATTTCCCGGCTGCAACAGGGCGAAGTTCCCATCCATGAAGAGCATCTTCCGGAGCTGCTGGAACGGCATCGCGGCAAGCGATTGCAGTTCTCGACTGACATGGCAGGAGCTGTGCAGCAGAGCGCGGCCATCTTCATCGCCGTCGGAACTCCGTCGACGGAAGAAGGGGATGCGGATCTTTCGTACGTCGAATCCGTATCGCGTGCCGTGGCTGCCGCCATCAACTCTTACAAGGTTGTGGTTGAGAAGAGCACCGTTCCGGTGTTCACCAGCAACTGGATCCGCAAGGTAATGTTGCTCGACGGCGCTCCGGCCGAGTTGTTCGACGTCGCGTCCAATCCTGAATTCCTGCGCGAAGGCACGGCAGTCGTTGATTTCCTGTACCCAGATCGCATCGTTACCGGCGCGGACACCGTCCGCTGCTCCGAGGTGCTGCGCGAGATCTATCGTCCGCTGACGGACGGTTCGTATTACCTGCGCTCTGATCGTGCGGCGGTGCCAGCCCCCGCAAAATGGTCGAGTCCGGCCCGCCTGATCGCCACCAGCACCAAAAGCGCCGAGATCATCAAGCACGCATCGAATGCCTTTCTGGCTACAAAGATCTCATTCATCAATGCCGTCGCCAACATCTGTGAGTCGGTGGGAGCGGACGTGAAAGAAGTCTGCGAAGGGATTGGCTCCGACTCGCGGATTGGGAACCGGTTTCTGAATCCGGGCGTGGGTTATGGCGGCTCGTGCTTTCCCAAGGACCTGAAGGCTTTTCGCCACGTCGCGCGTGAGAATGGCTACGACTTCAGCCTGCTCTCCGCTGTTATCGCGATCAACGATGAGCAGCGTGCACGCTTTCTACGGAAAGTTCGAACGGCACTCTGGACACTCAAAGGGAAGAAACTCGCCGTCCTCGGCCTTGCTTTCAAAGGTGGCACCGATGATATCCGCGAATCTCCGGCGATCGAAATTGTGAAAAGCCTGCTGAAGGAAGGCTGCGAAATCCACGCCTACGACCCGGCTGCGAGTGAGCGCGCGCGTGAGGTACTGCCCGGTTCATCGGTCAGCTATCACGACTCGGCTTACGCTGCGGCGCAGGGTGCCGACGCCTTGCTGATTCTCACTGACTGGTCGGGCTTTGCCGATCTCCACCTCGATCAATTGCGTTCCATGCTCGCATATCCGATCGTTGTCGATGGCCGCAATCTTTACGATCCAGCAACGATGTCCGCACACGGATTCCTGTACTACAGCATCGGGCGACCTGATTCGCAGCCGACTCGCCAGGGAGAAAAATATCGTGTCGAGCCGGCGCATGTCGGAGTCTCAGAGCATTCGATGCGGCCGAGTACGCACGTCTCAGTCTCCAATACTCGCATTTAGGCCGTGTCGCGAAACAAACGTCGGCCACACCCATTTCTATCTATGCTTAAAATCTTCTCCGACCGCGCTTACGTACCGCCTGAGGTTGAGCACCTCTGGCAGCTCTCTCCGTTTTGGGGATTGAATGATCTGGAGCACAAGTCTGTTCAGCCGAGGAGGTTGGCGCGCTACTTGAAGGAAGGTTCGTCCATCTTCGAGATGACCAGCCTGGAGAGTGCCGATTTCGCCCTTTTTCCCGCGGAATTCCAGCGATGCAACAATCCCGCGCGGCGGCCTCTCTTATCTGCGTTCGCTCAACTTGCGGCTCGGGCAAGCAAGCAAACGATTGTATTCACCGGCGGTGACCTGGAACACTCGCTCCCCGACTTCGATGGCTACGAATTTCACACCTCGCTTTATCGATCGAACCTCCGCAAGAATTGTTTCGCGATGCCCGCTACCATCGGTGACATCGTGGAGGAAGAGTTGGGGGGCCGTCTCCCGGTGCTGCGCAAAGAACAGGTTCCTAGCGTAGGATTCTGCGGATTTGCACCGCCGCTTGCGATGCCTATCAGCAAGGAAAGCTTTAAAGAGCATACCCGTGATTTGATGTACGCCGCCGGTCTTCTATCAGGAACGCATGTCGGCTACGCCCCTCGCGCAAAAGTGATTCGAACGCTTAAGAGAGCCTGGCGCACCAGGACGAACATCTTGTTGCGAGGTCGAAGTCCATTCACCTGGGCTTTTGGGATTTTGACCCAGGACAGATCGGAAGTCGACCCGGCGATGCAACGCCGAGAATATCTCGACAACCTTCTGTCTTCGCCTTACACGCTATGCGTTCGCGGACGAGGTAACTACTCCTTGCGCTTTTACGAAGCGCTCTGTTGTGGGCGAATCCCTGTCTTCATTAATACCGACTGCGTTTTGCCGCTCGAAAATCTAATCGACTGGAAGAACTACTGCGTGTGGATTGAGGAGCGCGACATTCTGCACATCGATGCGATCATCGCCGAGTTCCATGCCGCCCTTTCCGACACGCAGTTTCAGGAATTACAACTCGCCTGCCGTAAGCTCTGGCTCGACTATCTTTCGCCCGAATCTTTCATGCGGAATTTGTCGAAGAACTTCAGCTAGCTTCGAAACTTCGATTCATGTAATATGCGTATTCTCAATCGTCGCCCAGCGTACCCGAGCATCCGCCCTACATCTCTCCCGAAAGCCCAACTGATCATCCCAACAGCGATTGCCGTTGTGCTGCTACTGCTCGTTCCCTCCACCGCAACTCCCCCCACCCCTGTGGCTCACCCCCCGATTCCCATTCACTTCCATCTGGATCGACCCTCTCTCGTCACTCTTGTCATCGAAGATGACTCCGGCCAGCGCGTGCGTAATCTTGTCAGCGAAACTCCCTTTCCCTCTGGCGAGAATATTGCATGGTGGGACGGCTTGGACGATCTTGGTCGCGATCCTAATTCCGCCACCCATTACGTCTACAACGTTCCGGGCAAACTGGTTTCGCCCGGCTCGTACACAGCGCGAGGCTTGATTCACCAGAAAATTGATCTGAAGTACGAGTTCTCCGTCTACAACCCCGGACAACCGCCGTGGATGACCAGCGATACCTCCAGTGAGTGGTTAACCAATCACACGCCTGCCGATACTGTCTGTTTTGTGCCCGCGGGCATTGTGCCCGCTCACGGCAAACTCGATGCCGATTCGCCTCCCCAGGTCCTCATCGGTAGTTATGTTGCTGAGGGAGGAAGTGGTCTCGCTTGGGTAGGCCTGGACGGGCGAAAACTGCACGGGCAGATGTGGGTCGGCGGAGTCTGGACAGGCGCGCAACAGATCGCTAGAGACCAGGGCGAGCGTCCAGTTCCGAATGTCTACGCTTATGTTGCTTCAACCTGGGGTAACGAATTACGACTCCACAAGCTTGTGAATGAGAAGCATCTGTCCGTCGGCAATCATGACAGTCGATTCGGCAATGGAGAAGATCCGCCGGTACTCAGCTCGACGTGGAAATTTCCAAACGAAAGTCTCGCGGGAATCGCAGGTCTGGCTGCATACAACGGCACATTGATTGTCAGTCTGCCGAAGATGGACGAGTTGCTGTTCATCAATGTAGCTCACTCACGCGTTATCGGCACTCTTCCCATTTCCCGTCCTCGCGGACTATATGCTGATTCGAAGGGCACTCTGTTTATCGTCAGCCACAACACTGTCCTCAAGGCAAAGCTGCCTGAAACCCAAAGCGCTAGCGGAACTCCAACCCTCAGCGCTCCGCAGGCTCTGATCGCCGACGGACTTCAGGATCCCCAACAGCTCACGATGGACTCTGATAGCAACCTTTATGTGAGTGATTGGGGCACCAGCAATCAGGTCAAAGTCTTCAACCCTACGGGAAAGCTTATTCACGCGATTGGAACCGCTGGTGTTCCTGCGCCGGGGCCCTACGATCCAAAACTCATGCATCATCCGATGGGGATTGCAATTGATAGCCGTTCTCAGTTGTGGGTAGCAGAAGAAGACTTCCAGCCGAAAAGAGTCAGCGTATGGAACTTGAATGGAAGCCTGGTTCGCGCCTTTTATGGCCCTCCCCCATACGGCGGTGGTGGCAATCTCGATCCGCGCGATAAAACTCTTTTCTATATGGACGGAATGACCTTCCGTTTGAACTGGAATTCTGGTGAGAGCCAATTAACCGCGATCCACTACCGGCCAAAAGAGAACGAGCCTCTCATCGTGCCCGAGGCAGTCGGATGGCCGCAGACATCTCCATGGCAGGAGCCGGGCGGACACTACAAGAGATACGGTGCCAGTCAGAGCCCCGACCTGCCGATTTATGTCGGCACTCACAAATATTTCACCAACGCCTATAACATTGATCCCACCAGCGGCTCCCCCGTCGTGGGGCTGTGGATCGACAAAAATGGAATTGCCTTACCTGTCGATGCGTTCGGTCGCGTGGACTGGTGGCCCCTCTTAGCTACTCCGCCATTCCATACCAGGCTTCTTCAGGCGGCCAGCCGCTTTGCCGCTCCCGGCAAACCTGCGAATCTGTCGGATTTCACTTTTATCTGGTCTGATCGAAATGACAACCACCTCGTCGATCCGGATGAAGTCTCTATCGCTCCAGGGTTCGTCCATACGGCCAGTTTGTCGGATGGCCTGGACTTTGTCACCGATGCTGCCGTAAGTTACAAGCCAGTCTCCTTCACTTCGGATGGAGCTCCGCTATACGACTTGAGTCGCCATGATGCGCTTTCGGCCGGAACTCAGAAACCAGCTTCTTCCGGAGGCGGACAGGTCCTCGCCACTCACGGCCCCTGGACCATACTCACTACCGGAGCCAAACCGTTCGCGCCGGAGTCACTCGCAGGCGCCGAGGGCGGTGTCGCAAAATGGGCGTACCCGAGCCTATGGCCAGGCCTTCATGCCTCCCATAGCGCTCCTTCTCCGGATCATCCTGGCGAGGTGATCGGTACCACCCGGCTGCTTGGCCCATCTTTTCAGTTGAAGAGTGCTAAAGACATCGAACTGTGGGCGGTGAACGGCAACAAGGGAACAATCTATCTGTTTACGAGCGACGGCCTGTTCGTCACGACGCTGTTTCAAGATTCCCGCGTGCCATCGGCGTCATGGTCGAAACGAAGTCACGCAGTGCGCGGTATGTCGGTTTCCGATCTTACGACGGGGGAAGAAAATTTCTGGCCATCGATCACTCAGACTTCCGACGGCCAGGTCTATGTGGTAACTAATTTTCCGGCCATCATTCGCGTTGACGGCCTGGACACACTGCAGCGGCTTTCTCCACAAACAATCAACCTGACTCCGCAGGTACTCGAACAGGCGAGAAGCTACCTCGGCTCCGAGGAACTCGGTCGCCAGGAATCAAGACCTCAAGCCGCGGTCTTGACGGTCCCTGTCAGGGCCGCTCCCGAGAGGCTCGATGGAAATTTCTCCACATGGGACCCAAAGCAGTTCGTCGTGATCGATAAACCATCCCGTGACGTCGGAAATTCGGGACGTGTAGATCAAGAAACTAGCGCGGCGATAAAGATCGCCGGTGACCGTATTTACGTCGCGCTTAAGACCGGAGATCCCCAAGCCCTGGAAAACTCTGGGGCTTCGTGGACCAATCTGTTTAAGACAGGTGGCGCTCTCGACCTGATGCTTGCCAGCGATCCGAACTCCGACCCGCAACGTAAGTCTCCAGCCGCAGGTGATATCCGGCTACTCGTATCTTTAGTCAAGGGCAGGCCGATGGCGGTTCTTTACCGCCCCGTAGCTGCTAGCGGCAGGAAGAACAGTGTGCTCTTTCAATCTCCACTGCGCTCGTTACGATTCGATGACGTTGAAGATGTCAGCTCGTCCGTGCAGGTGGCGATTGGGACAAAACCAGGAACTAACGTGGGCACCGGAGACTTTGAAATTTCCATCCCGCTGAGTATCTTCGGCCTGAGCCCTACTGTCGGAGAGACTCTCCGTGGAGATATCGGCATGCTTCGAGGGGACGGCCTGCGCACAACCCAGAGGGTTTATTGGTCCAACAAGGCAACCGGCCTGGTATCCGATATCCCCAGTGAAGCTTCACTCACGCCGCAGCTTTGGGGGACGCTGCGCCTGGTCCGCGCACCGAATTTTCCGCAAAGAAGCGGTTCAGCCAAATGACAAGAAACTTGAGCGGCAAACGTGAAAATGCCGAATTGATCAACCGTCCTCGGCCTATTCTGCTCTACCAAACCAAATAGGATCCTTGTTCCTATGCTATGGTGTAAGTACTAGGAGACGAAACTGATGGCACGAAAAACGAACACCTCAAAACCGAAACGCCGGGTTAAGTCCGGTAAGCGCACCGATTTTGTTGCATCGACCATGGCGAAGCTGAAGGATCTGGCCAAGGCGTAAGCGTTTGCCCGGTTCCTCGGGCGTGCGATACTTCGTTTTTGAACCCACGACGAAGAACCGCATCAACTATTTGCCTTTGCCTCGCTGCTCTGATCGCAGGACTCTATCTACTGAAGTACCTCGAATTTCACTAGACAGGCTCCTCCGTACCCGCCAGCAATAACTAGTCGTTCAAAGTTCCTCTGGCGTTTGCTCCCTCGATTTATCGGGCATGGTTATCACCAAGCGAAGGCGAGCACACCGAGAGCCTTGATGTAATCGCGGCGAAGCACAAAATCTGTGAGACTAACCCACTAACTGTTTACTTTCAGTTACTTAGATTTGGTGGCGGCGGTTGGACTCGAACCAACGACCTAGGGATTATGAGACCCTCGCTCTAGCCACCTGAGCTACACCGCCATTTTCGGAAGGATCGAACCAGAATCGACTGGAAGTGGCTGATTGCGCAGAACTTTCCTGCTTCCCGATTCTAAGGGCCGCTGCCCTTGAGTGTCAAACCCGGTTCACCGCTTTCACAAACATTCCGAAACCTTTTATTTCCAATCACGTCCATATAGACCGAGCCTCATGGCAGTCGGTGGGCGGCATCAAACCGGGCTATAATGGATGCAGCTTTCCCTCCCTCTTCCGGCGGGGCGAGCAGCTCTGGCGGGGGTAATCGGGTTCTTCCGAGTAGTGTTCATGTCCAAACAGCTTAAGATTCTTGTCCTTACTTTGTCCGTAGCAATCGTCGTCTTCACGATCGTTGGCGGATTGCATGTCAAAGCCGCAACCAACGACGGCGCTTATCGGCAACTTGGTGTTTTCAGCGAAGTGCTTTCGCGCATTCGTACCGAGTATGTCGAAGAGCCAAACATTCCGCAGGTCACCGACGGTGCCCTGCATGGTCTGCTTGAGTCGCTCGATGCGAACTCCAGCTACCTGACGCCCACTGAATACAAGGACTACAAGGCACACAAGTCCGACGGCAAGGGGACGATCGGCGCCAGCGTCTCCAAGCGCTTCGGCTACGCCGCGGTGATCTCTGTGATCCCCGGCGGTCCTGCCGACAAAGCCGGCATTGATTCCGGCGACATCGTCGAAGCCATAGAGAGCAAGAGCACGCGTGAGATGTCTCTGGCGGAAATCGAGTCCGCGCTCTCTGGTCAGGTTGGATCGAACGTAAACCTCTCCGTCGTGCGTGCGCGCCGTGTCGAGCCGCTGAAGCTGACCATCACCCGCGACAATGTGAAAATGCCTGCGATCACCGACAAGATGGTCGAGAACGGTATCGGCTATATAAAGGTAGATACCTTCGGCAAGGGCAAGGCGCAGGAACTCGCGTCCAAAGTGAAGTCGGTGCAGGGTTCGGGCGCGAAGAAGATCATCCTTGATCTCCGCGACAACTCCGAGGGAGATGAGTCGGAGGGCATTACTGCCGCGAACCTCTTCCTCGATCACGGCACCATCGCCTATCTGGAAGGCCAGAAGTATCCGCGGCAGAACTTCACCGCTGATCCGCAGAAGAAGATCTCGGATGTTCCGCTGGTTGTGCTAGTGAACAAAGGAACTGCGGGCGCTGCGGAGGTTCTCGCCGGAGCTCTGCTCGAGAACAATCGAGCTGACATCGTCGGCGACAAGACCTTCGGTGTCGGTTCCATCCAGAAGGTGATCGACGTTCCCGATGGCTCGGCTCTGATTCTCTCCGTCGCCAAGTACTACACGCCGAATGGCAAGGCGATCCAGGATACGGCGATCACCCCGAACATCGTTGTCGCCGACAACGCCGACGACTTTGTTCTTCCCGACGAGGATGAGAACAATCCCGCCGAACCTGACAAGAAGGAACGCACGCCTCAGAATGACGATCAGTTGAAGCGCGCGATTCAGGTTCTGGAGACTCAGGGCAAGAAAGCCTAGATCCTTTCAAGTGCACATTTAGCCCCGGCTTCGCATCGCGAAGTCGGGGTTTTTGTTTGCACAGCCTCACACTTGAAGCTCTCTCAGCAGCGACGGTTGCACCGGTAGGGAGCCGTGGGCGATCGGCACCGAGCAGTCTTCATCGTTGTTCTGTACTGCGTTGATTCGTGTGCTTACCGCGTACTTGCGCATCATCGATTCAGCAAACGGCTTCAACAGCTCACCTCTGCGCATCGAAGTCTTGCCGCGGCGCAACACTAGCAATTAGGTGGCCCGTGTGGCTTCATTCCGGGTCGGCGGAGATGTCGGCGTCAAACTTCTGGGCGAACAGCTCCAGGATCTCGTTGGGGATATAGCTATCAACGGTGAAGTCTGCCGACCCGAATTGCTCGGCCTGCCCTCGGGGAGAAAGTACCACCACGGGCATCGAGGGCAACTTTCCTTTGACGCGACGGATGATCTCGTCGCACGAAATGTCGGTCATTCGGGAGTGGACGACGACGGCGTCGACGCTGGGAAAGCGATCGAGAAGTTGCAGTCCGGACCGCCCGGTGTATGCCGTGATGACGTTGTGCTTCGCGGTTTCCAGGACCAGCTTGCGCGCAGAGACGCCCTCGGGCTGCTCGACTTCGATCATGAGAACAACTAATTTCCGCACATATAGCCGATGGCAAAAGTGCCTGATTGGTTGGATACGGGCCTCCCAGGGCATTATCCCGCCTCGACGTGATCTCGGGTTACCTCGACATCAACCCGAATCCTTCGACTTCGCTCAGGACAGGCTTGGGTGCCGAGGGCGGCGAAGGCTCCTGCCGGGTAACGGGACTGCCATCGAAAGGAATGACGATGGAGGCCGTACATACGCGTCCCGGCGCACTTGCGCTGATCCGTGTATCCGACCTCACTCCGGAGATGAAAGTGCTTTCGATCGATGGCCGCAAACCCGACAGCCCAGGCTATGCCTTGCAATAGTCAGGGCGATTCTGCGTAATCAACTGATGTCCCCGGCTTCGCAGCGCGGAGCCGGGTTTCTTAATTTATGCGGCAACAAAAGTGGTCATAACGAGAATGTCGGAAGTGGGTATTGCTGAGTTCCAGTCACTGAGCCAGAGTATGTGAGAAGCGAACGTCCACGCCAACTTCGATCGATGGCGCGAGACACGATACAGGGTGATGTTCAAGTCAAACCAGCAATGGGTTCCGGGTCCTTCCGAAGTAGCGCAGTTGAGAATAGTGCCCATTCGGCCGGCGCATGAGCAAAAAGGCGGAAGGTTCCGGGCGCCGATCGCAACTGAACCTCTCGCGTTTTCGTTCTCGCTCTGCTGCCACGCCTCGCTCGTCGCCTTATTTTCGGCTCTCTTAACAATCGCAATCCCACTTGTAATCAGCGCACACGGACAGCACGCGCAAGGGGCCGAACACGACGTCTGGCGAGATAGTTGTTTCTTGTCCCAAGGGCCGACGACGTGCAGAAGATGAGACTCAATCGTCAGTAGACTCCGACTCCGCCCCGGAGATTGGCACGGTCATCTCCCATCTGGTTCTTCTAAACATTCAACCGGCTCGGCAGCGCGGAATCGGGGATTGTCTGAGTTCACTATTTGTGTCCGCTCAAGTTCAACTGCTGTGTTACAAATAGTCACACCACCACCAACTGAAACGTAGGAAGTGATGACTTGCCACCCTGGTCCAAGCAGATCACTTGCGTAGGCTACACCTGTTTAGGTTGCAGCCAGCGCGTAGCCGTGCTGCGTTCCACGCATCCGCAGCCTGACTTCTCCTCTCCCGTTTTCAAATCAAAATGTCGCTGCGGACTGACTCGGTGGATTCTCGACGCCGACCTCGTATCGATGGACATATGGACTGAATTTCCGCCCGATCATACGGCGACAGTCCTGCCGTTCAGGTCGAGCGCAGAATAATTTCCGTTGGTGGCGCGGGCGCCTTCGTCTGCGTGTAGAGACTCAAAATCCTTTTTTCCTACCCAGCAACTGGCTACCAGCTACCCCCGCTAGTCCCTCCGACCATGCCCGCTTGGTCACCGATTCGCCCTCCACTCCGTGCTATGCTGATCCCAGTTTGCCCTCCGGACCAGCGCAATGACGCCTCTAGCAGAAGACATTCCTCCCGCAAATGTTGCCGGGAAGCGCCTGGTTGGGTGGGTGGTTTTCGGACTCCTCGTGCTGGCGGCTGCGGCCGTGGGCGCGTTCGCAGGGCTGCTGGTCGTTTACGCCACCGATCTTCCTGAAATCACGCAGCTTGAGCAGTATCGTCCCAGCTCGATTACGGAAATCTACGACGACCGCGGCAAGATCATTGGATCGTTTGCCATGCAGCGCCGTGTCGTCGTCACTTACGACGATCTTCCTAAGGTGCTGCGCGACGCCATCATCTCTACCGAAGACAAAGATTTCGAGAAGCACTGGGGGATAAATTTCTGGCGTGCAGCCGGGGCCGCTTATCGCGACTTCGATTCTGGCCGGCGCGCCCAGGGCGCTTCCACGCTGACCATGCAGTTGGCGCGCAACCTGTTTCTCTCGCCGGAGCGAACATTCCATCGCAAGATCCAGGAGATTCTGCTCTCCATACAGATCGAGCGCCGCTTCACTAAGCCACAAATCTTCACGCTCTACGCCAACCAGATTTTTCTCGGACACGGTGTCTACGGCTTTGAAGCCGGCTCCGAATACTATTTCAGCAAACACGCTAAAGACCTGACCCTCGAAGAAGCAGCGATTCTTGCCGGTCTGCCCAAATCGCCCAGCGGATACTCACCGATCAACTATCCGGAAAAGGCTGTCCGCCGCCGCAACATCGTGATCAACAACATGCTGGAAGACGGCAAGATCACCGCCGAAGAAGCCATGCGCGCCAAGAACACGCCGCTGCGCCTGCGTATCCAGAGCGATCCCAATTCGCTGGCCCCGTATTTCGTCGAAGAAGTTCGCCGCTATCTCGAAAGGAAGTACGGTAGCGAAGAAGTCCACGAGGGCGGCTTGCGCGTCTACACCTCATTGAATTCCGAGTTGCAGCTTACGGCCAACCAGGCTGTGCTCGACGCACTCGCGGCCTACGAACGCCGACATGGATGGAAAGCCTCGTTGCCAAACGTGAACGCCGAAGCTGCCGACATATCCAAGTACGAGCATCCCGACTGGGATACTCCAGTCCACGAAGGCAGCTACGTTCATGCGCTGGTTACCACGGTGTACGGGACGCACGCAGACGTAAGGTTCGGGAAACATTGGGCGAGCCTACTCCCCGCCGACTATGCCTGGACCAAACACAAGTCGTGCAACGAGATTCTCGCCCGCGGCGACATCGTCTACGTCAAAGTGCTTTCGTTGTCTCCCGACGGAACCGCTCACGTCTCTCTCGAGCAGGATTCCGGCGCGCAAGGCGCACTGCTCGCGATCGACAACTCCAGCGGCGACGTGAAAGCCATGGTCGGAGGCCGCGATTTCGATCTCTCGAAATTCAACCGCGCCACACAGGCGCAGCGGCAGGTTGGGTCGTCGTTCAAGCCGTATGTCTATACGGCTGCCATCGACCAGGACAAGATCACGCCTGATGACATGATCCTGGATACGCCCATCACTTTCCCAACCGCCTCAGGGCCGTATACGCCTCACAACTATGACGGGAAGTTTGAAGGCAACATCAGCATCCGGCATGCGCTTGCCGATTCCCGCAATATCCCCGCACTGAAGATTGCCTCCGATCTCGGCATCAAGACTGTGATCGACTATGCGCGCAAGTTCGGCATTAGTTCTCCGATTCCGCCGGTGCTTCCGGTCGCGCTCGGCGCCGCCGATCTCACCTTGATGGAGCAGACCAGCGCTTTCACGACGTTTCCCAACGACGGCGTTCGCGCGGTTCCGCGCATGATCCGCAAAGTCGAAGACGCGAATGGGCGCGTGCTTGAAGACAACTACCCGCAATTTGACGACGTGATCAGCGCCCGAACCGCCCGCGTCATGACGTCTTTGCTGCAGGGCGTGATCCAGCATGGTACCGGCTTTGCGGCCAGCAAGATCAAGCATCCGCTCGCCGGGAAGACCGGCACGACCAACGATTTCACCGACGCCTGGTTCGTTGGCTTCTCGCCTTCGATGACCTGCGGAGTCTGGGTGGGCTTCGACGAAAAGAAAACGCTGGGCCCGAAGGAAACTGGTGCTGAAGCCGCTCTGCCCGCGTGGATGGATGTAATGAAAGTTGCAATCAAAGGCCACGACACGGAAGCATTCAATCCTCCTCCGCCGTCTCTCGTCCGCACGGCAGCCCAAAAGGTCGCCGCAGGCCCCAGTCGCTAATCGCCCTCAAGCCTGTCTTGACAGCACCAGCGGTATGATTGCTGTTGCGTCCAGAGACACAGGGATCTGATGACAAAGCAACTACGTCTATCTTTTTTCGCGCTCCTGGTGCTGCTTCTTAGCACTGCTGCTTCAGCGGCGGACCGTACCAAAATCATTCTCGATACCGACATTGGCGACGACATCGACGACGCCTATGCGCTCGCGCTGGCGCTTTCAAGCCCTGAACTGGATATCCTCGGCGTAGTAACGTCGTTTGGCGCAACAGATTTGCGCGCGCAGTTGGCCAGCCGCATGCTGTATGAGACAGGCCGCGACGACATTCCGGTGGTTGCTGGTGTGAAGACGGGTAATGAGAAATTCAACCAGTACGGTTGGGCGGAGTGGTTTCACCACGGCAAGATTCGCCAACAGACTCCGATCGATTTCTACACCGAGCAGATCAATCGCTATCCCGGTCAGATCACGCTGGTGGCAATTGGACCACTGACAAACGTGGGCGCGTTGATCGATCGAGATCCGGCTACGTTCCGCAAGTTGAAGCAAGTCGTCATTATGGGCGGCAATCTAAGGCTGGCGACTGGCGACGTCTACGACGGGACGAGTCTGAATCCCATTCCCGAGTACAACATCACCAAAGATATTTCGGCGGCTCGAAAGCTTTTCGCTGCAGGCGTGCCGATTATCATGGCTGGCCTCGATGCCACCGCGATGCTGAAGCTCGACGAAGTAAAGCGCGCCAGGCTGTTTCGGAAAAGCTCGCCGCTGACGGATTCATTGACCGTGCTTTATCACCTGTGGGGTTATACGACGCCAACGCTCTTCGACCCAATGGCAGTTGCCATCGTGATTGATCCCACTCTGACTAGGCTGGTTCCCATGCACATCGAAGTGGACGATCGTGGAGTTACAAGAAACGTCGCGGGGAAGCCGGCGAATGCCAATGTGTGTTTCGATCCGCAGACGGAGCGCTTCTTTAATCTGGTGATCCAGAGACTGACTTCGCAGAATCTGCAAAGGCCGGAGTAGCAAAAAGGCAGTAGCCTGTTGTACCTGTGAGCGCAAAACGTGAAGCGTGCCTCTACCCCACTTCCACCAACCCATACCGCCTCTGCCAGTTGGTTCGCAGATGCACCAGCGCCCGGCTAACTTCACCACCGGGGACTTCCTTCGCGCCGCTCAGCGTCCACGCCGCTTCTTTCTTCGCGGCTTCCAGGATGTCGCGGTCGCGCAGCAAATTTGCCACCCGGAAACTTGGTACACCCGCCTGCCGCGTCCCGAAGAATTCTCCCGGTCCCCGCAGTTGCAGATCCATCTCGGCGATCTCAAATCCGTCCTGTGTGCGTACCATTGTGTCCAGCCGCTGGTCGCCCACTTCGGATACTTTGCCGCTCGTCATCAGGATGCAGTACGACTTAGCCGCCCCGCGCCCAATTCGCCCGCGCAACTGATGCAGTTGCGACAATCCGAAGCGTTCCGCATGCTCAACGACCATCACTGTCGCATTCGGTACATCGACACCCACTTCAATTACCGTCGTCGACACCAGCACGTCGATGTCGCCCCGCTTGAAGCGGCTCATCACCACTTCTTTATCATCGGCCGGCATACGCCCGTGCAGCAGCCCAATTCGCAGTCCGGGCAGAATCCGCTTGCGGATCTCGTCGTACATCTTGATCGCCGGTTTCAGGTCGTTCTCGCCGCCCTCTTCGATCACCGGATACACCACATACGCTTGGTGTCCCGCCGCGACCTGTTTTCGCACGAACTCAAACACCTCGCCCGACCGATCATCGGACACGCGCCTCGTAGCAATCGGAGAACGTCCCGGCGGCAACTCGTCAATCACGCTCACGTCCAATTCGCCATAAAGCGTCAAAGCCAGCGTCCGTGGAATCGGAGTCGCGGTCATCACCAGCACGTCTGGTTCGCCAGTTTCGGCCGTGTCTTTCTTCATCAGCTTCAGTCGCTGCATCACGCCGAAGCGATGCTGCTCGTCGACAATCACCAGCCCCAGCCTGTCGAACTCGACCGTCTCCTGGATCAACGCATGCGTTCCGATCACCAGTTGCGCGTCCCCCGCCGCGATGTGTCGCTTTACTGCGCGCTTGCGATCCTGCTCCAGCGATCCCGTCAGCAGCACGATGCGATATCCCGCGTGCTCAAGCACCCGCCGCGCATTCAGGAAATGCTGGGATGCCAGAATCTCCGTTGGCGCCATCAGCGCAACCTGGTATCCGTTCTCGATCGCAATGATCGCCGCCTGGAACGCGACGATCGTTTTCCCTGAGCCCACGTCCCCCTGCAGCAGCCGCCGCATCGGTAGAGGTCCGCCCATATCTGTGGCGATCTCCCGCAATACTTGTTTTTGTGCCGACGTCGGATGGAAAGGAAGGATGCGTTTGATCGCAGAGCGAGCTTTGTCGTCCAGACGGAACTCGATGCCTTTTTGCGCGCGCATGCTGCGCCGTTTCAACTCCACGCCCAGTTCAAGGAAATAGAGCTCTTCAAAGATCAGCCGCAGATGTGCCGGGCTTCTCGACGATTGCAGCTTGCTGATCACCTCATCCGGGTCCGGCCAGTGCACTTTCCAGAATGCGTCTTTACGATCGATGAGCCGGTTTCGCTGCCGCACCGCCGTCGGCAGTACTTCAGCAATCTCGGGGTTCAGCACCTCCAGTCCGGTACGCACCGCCCGCCGGAACCAACGCGAGGTCAGCTTGCCGATGGCCTCGTAGATTGGCACAATTCTTCCCGTTTCCAGCGACTCCTTCGGATCCGCCTTCTCCTCGCCCGCCTTTTCGAGGACTTCAATCTGCGGCTGCATGATCTGTAATCCATGCCCGCGTTTGTCTTCTTCCACTTTTCCGTATAGTGCCAGGATGTCACCCGCCTGGAATCTGTCCTTCAGATAGGCAGCGTTGAACCACATGCACTTGATACTGGCGCGCGGCTTCCCAAACGCCGGGGGCGCGTTGTCACCCACCTCACCCACGGTCATCTCAAAAATAGGCATCCGCCGGGTGCGCAACAGTATTGATGTCCGCACCTCTGCGATCAGGGTCGCCATCTCCCCGGCACGCAGATCCACAATGCGCCGCGGATTCGATCGGTCTTCGTAGCGGAAAGGCAGGTAGTACAGCAGGTCTTCGAGCGTCGAGATGTTTTTAGAAGCCAGGGCTTCGGCTCGTACCGGGCCAATTCCCTTCACGTACTGCACCTGGCTGTCCAATTCCAGCATTGCCATGGAAACTAGCAGCTTAACATTCTTATGGGCGGAAACCGGGATGCCCGGCGGAACCTTGTTATCGGTTGTTTGGGATTTGGCGGTCCGGCATCCAATTACCCTAAAAAACAGACAGCCAACCTGCCAGAAACGGTGTCAAAAGTAATTAGGGATGTTACCCAAGAATTTCTACAAGTCGCTCGCGGCGGTCTTGATTGGTAATGCGATTTACTTCGTGCTTCTCATGCCGATTTTGCCGCCCATCGCCCGCCATGCCGGTCTTTCCTCGCACGGGATGCCGCATTTCGACCTGGGCCTGCTCATCGATTTCTGGGTTTGTGTCGTCGCCTACGGCGCTCTCGAACTCTTGTGGCGCAAGAGAAAACCATCCGACGTTACTAAGGGTCCTTGAGCCTCCGTGTCGGACTTGCTACACTCGAAGTCCCAGGGAAAGTACGCGTATTCTCAGGGCTCTCCCCTTGTCGTGACCGCCAGTTGTTGGCGGATGCCGTCTCGTAAACATGCAGAAAATAGCCATACTTTACGACGCCAGTCAGGCGGTGATCTCCACCTTTGACCTGGACGAAGTGCTCAATCACATCGTCCAGATCGTGCAGGACTATTTTCACCTGCATCGGGTGGCGATATTTCTCGTCGATCACGAGACCGGCGCCCTGAATCTGCGCACCCATGCCGGCTGGGGCGAAAGCAACCTTCCGCTGCAAATCGAACTCGGCAAAGGCCTCATCGGAAACTCCGCCAAGCTCAAACGCCCCATTTATGCTCCGGATGTCACCAAGGATGCTCGCTACCTCGATGCCATCAAGAGCACGCGCTCCGAACTCTCTATTCCCCTCATCGTCCGTGACGAGGTGGTCGGCGTCCTCGATTGCCAGAGCGACCAGTTGGATTTCTTCGATTCCGAGGCGTCCGACCTGTTAATTCTGTTCTCCACGCAGGCTTCCATCGCGCTACAGAACGCTCGACTCTATTCACTCGAGCAGCGCAAAGCGGCGCAACTGGAAGCCATCAACTACATCGCCAAGCAGGCGACGGCGGTTCTTGACCTCGACGAGTTGCTCGATAAAGTTTGCAGTCTGCTGCTGCAGTCGTTTCCGGTCGATCACGTTTCCGTGCTTTTGCGCGAAGAAAACACCTTGGTCGTGAAAGCTCATCATGGACGTCTGACTCCGGCCATTCCCGAAGGCGCGGCGATCCCAGCGCATACGGGCCTTTCGGCGCGTGCAATTGAAACGCGCGCCACCGTCGTCGAGAACGACGTCTCCACCGCTTCCGATTATGTTGTCGGTTTCCATGAGACGCGCTCCGAAGTCTGCATTCCTCTGGTCTCTCTCGGCGAGTTGATCGGCGTCCTCGCGCTGGAAAGCTCGCGGAAGAACGCCTTTGAACGCGCCGACATCGCCCCGCTGGAATCTGTCGCTGACATCTCGGCCAACGCGATTCAGAACGCGCACTACTTCGAAAAGGTGCGCCAGATGGCCTATGTTGACGGTCTTACTGGCATGTTCAACCGGCGCTTCTTCGAAATTCGCATCGTGGAAGAGCTTGAGCGCGCCCAGCGCTATCACGGATCGATGTCCGTTATCATGCTCGACATCGACAAGTTCAAAAAACTAAATGATGAGTTCGGGCACCTGCTCGGAGACGAAGTGCTACGCCAGGTCTCATCCATCTTTTCGGCTCAACTCCGTAAAGCCGATGTTGCCTGCCGCTATGGCGGAGAAGAATTCGCTATCATCGTTCCTGAAACCACCGGAGATCACGCACTCGCCGTCGCCGAAAAGCTTCGCCAAGTCATCGAGAACTGGCACTTCCCGGGCGTCTCGCGCAAGGTCACGGTCACTGGCGGTGTTGCCTCGTATCCTCAGAATGGAACCACGCGCGACGACCTGGTTCGTGCTGCCGACGAAGCGCTCTATGCCGGAAAACAGGCCGGACGCAATCGCATCCTCCCCGCAACTACACGCGTGTAAGAAAACCGGGTGCCCCCGGTCCCGCCTTCCGTTGGTGTGGGTGGGATCTCGCGTATTGCCTGCTAAACTTATTTCTTGGCTCCTCGTAAAAAATCCGTCACTACGAAAGAGGGTGCCCCATCTTCGCCCGTTGTTGGCGAAGGTGGGAGGAAGGCAGCATCGGGTGCCCCACCCTCGCCGTCCGTTGCGGTGGGCATGGGTAAGCAGACCGGGAAGAAATCCACCCATCCGCGTATCTTTCTCATCGACTCTTTTTCCTTCATCTTCCGCGCCTATCACGCCATGGCGCGCCAGCGGCCCATGTCCACGAAGACAGGCGTTCCCACCAGCGCCAGCTACGTCTTTATCAACATGCTCCGCAAGTTGCGCGACGACTTCGATCCCGAGTACCTTGCCGCGGTTTTCGATACACCTGAGCGCACTTTTCGCGATGATCAGGCCGCAACCGTCACTTCAGTTCGCAAATTCGACCTCAAGACTCAGAGCTTTCAGGAGATCGAATACAAGGGCTACAAAGCCAATCGCTCCGAGATGCCGCCGGATCTCGCACAGCAGGTGCCTTATATTCGCCGCGCGCTTGAGGCTTACCGCATCCCGATCATCGAGATGCCCCGTTTCGAAGCCGACGATGTTATCGGCACGCTCGCCCGGCAAGCCTCCGAGCAATCGCATCCGGTTTTCGTAGTCTCCAGCGACAAGGACATGCTCCAGTTGGTGAACGACAAAGTCTGCGTGCTGAACCCGCCCAAAGACAATTTGATTTGCGATCGCGCGAAGGTCGAAGAAATTCTGGGCGTGCCGCCCGAGCGGGTGGTCGACGTCATGGCCCTGCGCGGCGACTCCATCGACAACATCCCCGGCGCGCCCGGCATCGGTGACAAAGGTTCCGTCGATCTGATCCAGCGCTTCGGCTCGCTCGACAACCTGCTCGAACACGCCGCCGAGGTCGAGAAGAAAACTTACCGCGAATCGCTCCTGCAGAATAAAGACAACATTCTCTGGAGCCGCGATCTCGTTACCATCGATACGCACGTTCCTGTCGAACTTGATCTCGACTCCATGCGTTCCGCCGAGCCGGACAATGAAGCTCTCCGTGCGCTCTTTACCGAGCTCGAGTTCACATCGTTGATCAAAGAGCTGGTCACCGGTGTCGACCTCACCAAAGTTGACTATCGCGAGGCCAAGTCCGCTGCCGATCTTGACAGCGTCCTCGCCGGCGTTTCCGAAGATGCGCCGTTGGCCATCGCACTCGATGCGACCATTCAGGCCGCGCCTGAGCCGGACGAAGAAGAATTAGTTGTAGCCGAAGAAGTGCCGGCAGCTGAGCAACACTCTTCCGGCATGTTGGACTTTGCGGACGATTCAGGCGACCCATCAGCTTCGGGTGCCCCATCAGTCTCGGGTGGCCCATTCAAGCCTTCTTCTGGCTTGAGTGGGGCAGTTTCAGAACCGATGCCACTCCAGTTGGCACTTTCCGCCGCTTCAGGTCACGCCCTCAGCGCTGAACTCAACTCCAACGACGTCGGCTCTCGTCTGAAGCAGCTGCTCTCCGACCCGAGAGTCCCGAAGACCATCCACGACCTCAAGTCCGCGATGCATGTCTTCGCCGAGCGTGATCTCCGACTCGAAGGCGTTCATCAGGATCCGATGCTGTATTCGTATCTGCTCGATCCGACATATTCGAGCCATCGCCTGCCCGAAGTCGCGTTGCGCCGTTTCAACCTGAAACTTTCCGGCACATTGCCAGAAGCCGCCGACGTTACCGGACGCCTTACCGCCGCTTTGCGCCAGGAAGTGGCAGAATCCGACCTCACCAAGGTTTATGAACAGATCGATCTTCCGCTCCTGCCAGTGCTTTTCCGCATGGAACACGCCGGAGTGAAGATCGATTGCGATGTCCTCGCGGAAATGTCGCAGCGGCTGCAACTGCAGGTGGACGAAAAGGCCCGCGACATCTACGACAAAGCGGGGGTGAAGTTCAACATCAACTCACCACGCCAGCTCGGGGACGTGCTCTTCAACCAGCTGAATCTTCCCAAGCCCGTGAAATACGGCAAGGGCAAGACCATCTCGACCGCTGTCGACGTGCTTGAGAATCTCGCAGCCGAACACGAAGTCCCTCGCCTGGTGCTTGAATACCGCCAGTTTTCCAAGCTGAAGTCGACCTACGTCGATGCGCTGCCGGTTCTTTGCCGCAAAAGTACCGGACGCCTCCACACTACTTTCGATCAGACGAATGCTGCCACCGGTCGGCTCTCGTCGCGAAATCCGAACCTGCAGAACATTCCCATTCGCACTGAGTTGGGCCGCGAGATTCGCGCCGCCTTCGTCGCCGAAGAGGGCTGTGTTCTTCTCGCTGCTGACTACTCGCAGATCGAGCTGCGCCTGCTCGCTCACTTCTCCGAAGACAAGCTGCTCGTGGACGCATTCCGCCGTGGAGATGACATTCACACGCTAACCGCGTCACAGGTCTTCGGCGTTCCGCCGCTCATGATCGACGCCGAGCACCGGCGTCGCGCCAAAGCCGTCAATTTCGGCATCGTTTATGGCCTCTCGGCCTTTGGACTTTCCCAGCAGATCGGCATCGAGCCGCGCGAGGCCAAGCAGTTCATCGACGCTTACTTCGAAAAGTACAGTGGCGTTCGCCGCTTTATCGACAGCACGCTCGAGCAGGCACGTCGCGACGGCAAGGTCTTCACGCTCTTCGGACGCGTGCGCCCCATTCCCGACATCAACGGCAAGAATGCCAACTTGCGCGGATTCGCTGAGCGCACCGCCGTCAACACGCCTTTGCAGGGAACCGCTGCCGACCTGATCAAGCTCGCCATGATCCGCATTGATCGCGAGCTTCAGACGCGCGGACTGAAATCGCGCATGACTCTGCAGGTCCACGACGAACTTGTCTTCGAAGTTCCCGAGGACGAAGTCGAGACCATTCGTCGGCTTGTACAACACGAAATGGAAAACGTTCATCCCTTGCGGGTTCCGCTGCTGGTCGAAATTGGCGTCGGCAAAAACTGGCGCGATATGGAATAATTCCGCGGCGTATTGATCAGTGTGATCCGTGAGATCCGTGGCCAAGGTTTTTTATTCATGCCTGAATTGACTTATCTCGAAGCTATCCGCCAGGGCATCTGGGAAGAAATGGAGCGTGACCCCTCCGTCTTCTGCATCGGCGAAGACATCGGCATCTATGGCGGCGCGTTCAAAGTTACCGAAGGCTTCGTCGATCACTTTGGCCCCGAGCGCATCATCGATACCCCCATCGCGGAAATGGCCATCGTTGGCGCGTCTTTCGGAGCGGCGCTTACCGGCATGCGCCCGGTCGCAGAATTCCAGTTCATGGACTTCATCGGCTGTGCCTTCAACCAGATCACTAATATGCTGGCGAAGTCTCACTATCGCTGGGGCGCGCCCGCTCCCGTCGTGCTTCGCGGGCCCAGCGGCGGCAACGTTCACGGCGGCCCGTTCCACTCACAGAATCCCGAGACCTATTTCATCAACACGCCTGGCCTCAAGGTCATCTGCCCGGCTTCTGCCTACGACGCCAAGGGACTCATCAAGTCCGCCATTCGCGACAACAATCCCTGCATCTTCTTCGAGCACAAATATCTTTATCGCCGCATTAAAGAAGATGTTCCCGACGACGATTACACCGTTCCGATCGGCCAGGCCAGAATCGTTCGAGAGGCAAAAGGGAAGAAGACCATCGGCGTGATCACCTACGCCGCCATGGTCTACGTCGCTCTCGAAGCTGCTGAAGAACTCGCGAAAGAAGGCATCGAACTGGAAGTTCTCGACCTCCGAACGCTGCTTCCGCTCGACCGCCGTGCCATTGCCGACGTCGTTCGCCGCACCAACAAAGTCATCGTGCTACACGAGCATCCGCGGACGGGCGGCATTGCCGGCGAAATCGAAGCCATCATCAACGAAGAGGCTTTCGATGAACTGGACGGCCCTATCGTCCGCCTCGCAGCGCAGGACACTCCCGTGCCATTCTCCCCGCCGCTTGAGGAATATTTTCTTCCCAAAGTTAACGATCTTGTCCGCGAAGCTCGCCGTCTAGCCGCCTATTAAGACCCCGCCGGTACGCTCCCTGATCCGACAATTTCATGACAAATTCTTCACCCTTCCTATTGTGCGTCCCATCATCTCTCGTGCGACAATCGTTCACTTGCGTTTGTGGGGTTTCTCGGAGGCGTGAATGCGCGGATTCGTGCTCGGCGTGCTTGTCAGCTTGATCGCCATTTTCGGCGGGTCTTTCCTGTATATGAAACTCGGGCTTTTCGACGTCAGTGCCATTCCTGACCCTGGGAAGATGGAGCGTCACATGGCGTTTATGTCGCTGGATGCATCCGTTGAACGGCGCGCGCCCAAAGGCCCGAATCCGGTTGCACTCACCGATGATGTCTTGATCGATGCCGCCAAGGAATACGAAGAACACTGCTCAATGTGTCATGGCAGCCAGAGCAGCAAGGCCATGACTTTCGGAAACAAGCTCTCCCCCCGCGCCCCCAATCTCGTCCGCCATCCCATGGACGATCCTGACGGCCAGATCTACTGGACTATTCAGAACGGTATCCGCATGAGCGGCATGCCGGCATGGTCTGGTCACTTTTCGGATAACACGACTTGGGGACTTGTTCACCTGCTCAAGAATGTAGATAAAGTTTCGCCCGCTGTCTTAAGCGCCTGGAAAGAAGCCGCCGGAGAGCACGAGCACGTAATGCCCCCGGGCCAACCGGGAGGTCCACCGCCGGCCACCGAGCAGCACGAACACCAGCACAGTCACTAAGCTGACTGCGCCGGTCTGGCACTCGGTTGCTTGATGCGGATCACCGCGATTTACGTGGGGCGGCCGACCCTTCGACTTTGTTCAGGGTAGGCTATCGGCTGCTCGAGCACGCTTGCCCGAACTCAAGTTGACGCATTCAACGGGCGCGGTCCGTGATTCAAGCTACTTGCTACCAGCTACCCAACCTCGATCCCAGCCCTACCCGCTATAATGAAGTGTTTGCCCGGGGTTAGGATCCTACCCGTACGAGGACACATGCCAACTGACGTCGTCATGCCCCAAATGGGGGAGTCCGTTGTTGAAGGCACCATCACCAAGTGGCTGAAGAAGCCCGGCGACACCGTCCAGCGCGACGAGCCGCTCTTCGAAATCTCCACCGATAAAGTGGACGCCGAAATTCCTTCGCCCGCGAGTGGTGTACTCAAAGAAGTGAAAGTCAAGGAAGGCGCCACCGTTCAGGTGAATACTGTTGTCGGCGTAATCGACGCCGACGGCGCCGGCGCCTCTGCTTCGCCGGCCAAGGCCGCTACTCCGCCTTCTCCGTCAGCTCCGCCTCCAGTTGCGTCGCCAGCCGCTGCCGCACCTGCTGCTCCAGCTGCTGCCGCTCCCGCTGCCTCCGGTCCCGGCACGGAAGTCATGATGCCGCAGATGGGCGAATCCATCGTCGAAGGAACGATCACCAAGTGGCTGAAGCAAGTTGGCGATCAGATCCGTCGCGACGAGCCGCTCTTCGAAATTTCTACCGACAAGGTGGACGCCGAAATTCCCGCGCCCGCGGCTGGTGTGCTCAGCGAGATCCGCGTTGCCGCCGGCGAGACCGTCGGCGTGAATACCGTCGTCGCTGTGATCGGCGGAACCGGTGCTCCTGCCGCTGTCCCGGCCTCTACTGCTGCAGCCCCAGCGCCACAAGTTGCTCCCGCTCCTGCTCCAGCCGCGCCCGTTGCGGAAGAAGAGGAAGAGATCGTCGTCGAAGGGCGTCGCATACGGTCTTCACCGCTCGTCCGCAAGATCGCAAAAGACAACAATGTCAATCTCGCGCAGGTGAAGGGAACTGGTCTCGGCGGTCGTATCACCAAGGAAGATATCCTGAGCTTTGTTCAGTCAGGTGGAGCAAAAGCCGCTGCGCCTTCGATTGCCGCATCCGCAGTCGCCGCGCGGAAGCCGGCTCCCGCTCCGGCCGCACCTTCGCCGCTCGTCGGTCAGGTCGTCGCCATGACGCCGATGCGCAAGATCATCGCTCAGCGCATGGTCGAATCGAAACACACCAGCGCGCACGTGCATAGCGTCTACGAAATCGATATGACGCACGTGATGAACCTGCGCGCCAAGCTGAAGAACAAATTCGAGCAGACCACCGGCAGTAAACTCACTCCGACCACGTTCTTCGCTCGCGCCGCAGTGAAGGCCCTGCGCGAGTTCCCGATCGTCAACGCCTCCGTTGAAGGCGACAACATCAATTACCACCGCGAAATCAATATCGGGATTGCCGTTGCTCTCGATTGGGGATTGATCGTTCCGGTAATCAAGAACGCGGAAGAGAAGAGCTTCCTGGGATTGCAGCGCGCCATCAGCGATCTCGGCGACCGCGCCCGCGCCAAGAAGCTTTTGCCTGACGATGTCCAGGGTGGCACGTTCACCATCACCAACCCCGGCCAGTTTGGCCAGATGTTCGGCCTGCCCATCATCCTGCAGCCGCAGGTGGCGATCATGGGTATTGGTTCGATCAAGAAGATGCCCGTCGTAGTTACCGATGCGAGCGGTGGCGACTCCATCGCCATCCGATCCATCTGCCACATCTCGCTCGGCTACGATCACCGTGTGATCGATGGCGCCGTCGCCGACCAGTTCCTGCGCTCCGTCGCGCAGCATCTGGAAGGGTGGAACGAGGAATTGATGTAGAAGCAGGTCAGCATTCAGCTCGGAATCACTGCCGCTGAATGCTGATTGCTGAATGCTGACTGCTATGTAGCTAGTTCTGCTTCGCCCAGCTGCTGGCGTTCAGGCAATCTACGACACCTTCGATGACTTTGCTTAACCCGCCTTGAAATTTGTCGGGATCCACGATATCTTTCGAGGCGATCGCTTCCGTAATCGAAAGTGCAGAACCAACAAATGATAGTGCCGCCTGTTTTTTATCGGCTCCCGACTTATCCGGCAGATTCTCCTGGAAACGATGCACCATGCGGAAGATTTCTTCCGCCGAGCGCTGGTCGTGCGCCACCTGGACCACTACCGATCTAGGATTCGTAATCGCCGCGATAAAATATCGCGCAGCGACGTAAGTCGTAATCCCAAGTTGCCGCGCCTTCAGAATGATGTTGCGCTTCTTCCACTGGCACGAAATCTGCCTCTGCGATTCGTTCAGTTCGAGCGGCACCAGCAGCCCCGACTTGTTGCGAATCCGCAACAGCGTGGGAATCAGCGTGTCGCATACCGTCGCACCGCCGAATTTGGGCGGACACGTCTCCAGCATCTGCCCCAGTTCTGTCAGGCCAGCCAGATCTTGTTCAATTTGTTTAGGAGTTGGACGCCCGGATGTCTCTCCGGACGCAGACTGCGATCTTACTTTTGCGAGGCGGTTGCCCGCCAAATGGCCCTCATCATAGCTCTACGCTTTACCCTACGAAAGATCTCCAGCATTTAGCAGTTTGCTCTTAGCATTTAGCCCCTGAACATCGTTCCTCAATGTCAGGAAAAATGTGCAGGGGCTAAGTGCTAACAGCTAATCGCTAAGAGCGGTACTATCTTGCCGCTTCTTCCGAATCGTACTTCTCCATGAACTCTTCCACCGACCGAACGTATACATCGGCCATATCCACCACGTTCCTTCGCGCTTCCAGAAGATCTAGCGCGCCATTCAATTCGTAGCCCAACGATCGCAGCACCGCAAGCGTCATCATCGGAGCGCGGTGTACCCCGGCTGCGCAGTGGATGTACAGTTTCGCCTCTTCGTCATCCAGAGCCTGCAGCGCAAATTCCACGCCACGCTGAAAAACCTCGGGCGGCTTCGGCTGAAAGTCGTCGTCCACCGGATTCCATAGCACCTGTATGCCATGGGGTTCCGCCAGCGGCGTATCGTCAAACTCAATCTGCATGTCGATGATGTGGGTGATACCGGTGCGCGCTACTTCCGCCATCTTGTCCGGTGTCCATATCCCCCCGCCGACACCTATGCGGTCAGTGATCCAGCTAATATCCATGTGCTCGCGAAACCCTTCTCTTGCTATGTTCTTTCCGCGGCCACGGGAAGGATCGGCCCGACCGGATGTGCTTCAACTCAGTTCTCATTACCTAAGATTCATTCTAAAGCACGTCCGTTGTGCTCGCAGAGGCACTTTCGCCCGTGTCCTCCCGGAGCCTGTCGAGCAAGATCTGCGCCAGCGACGGGCACGAGCTCTCTTCTTCCTCGTTGCTGAACGTGGCATCAAGTTTTGCCCAGTCGAACAGGAACTTCGCGTGTTGTTGGCTGCCGCCCTTGGCCTTCTCAATCATGGCGTCCAGGATGTCCGGCACCGCTTGCAGAATTCGCTCTACCGCGTCAGCGCAGGCGTCTTCCGTGCTTGTACCGCTTATATGAGAGTTGCGATTCGACTGCTCGTTTCGGTTCATTCTGTTTTCTCAGCTTCAATTACAGAATAGCAATTTTGATGGGACCTACTAGACACTTTCCCGAAATTTATATTTCGAATTGCAGCAATCACTTACGCGGAAAATCGCCAAAATCGCCTCTTGACAAGAAAAATGTCGTGCGGCGATTCAAGTGTTGAAAGCATAAAAACGCCCCATCCTCGCCCGAATTGGACAAGAATGGGGCAAGCAGGAGGCTAAACTTCCGCGCCGGCACAGACGGACGTATTTGTCATCGCGATCGGGTACACGTCTTCGCCGCAGGCGTCGATCTCTTCCAGGTATAAGCTCGGATTGTCCTGAGGCACGAGTCTGCCGCGACTCTTGATGCTGCCGATCCGTTTCAACAAGCCGCAATCGATCAGGATCTGTGTCATTCGATCGATCGCCTCTGGAAAGCGCCGCGTCAAGGTTCGCAGCGTGCAACCGAAGATCGCCGCCGCTTCTTCCTGGGTATAGTCCTGAAAGACGATTCGTACGATCATCGACTGCGACTCCGGATCCAGTCTCTCCAGGCAGCGCTCAATGTCGTGCACGAAGATGACCGTATCCTCGAACGTGCCCATCCGATAAGACGTGACACGCGTGCGAAACACCTCGCGGCCGAGCAGGGAAGGCACCCGTCCTACTTCCATCGACATCTGGAAATAACGGCGCAGGAAGTGGATGGTGCGCTGCCTGTAGATCGCAAGATCGGGATCGAGATCGTCGAAGTTGCGTCCCCGGGCGTATGAACGAAACGGCGCCTTTTCGCTGTTCAAAAGGCACCTCCATAGGTTGTCGCATCCAATTCGCCCGAAGCCCGAAGCAGGCCCAACTCGTTTGAGTCGGTCCTCTTCCGTCGCATCCCGGCCTTCTTTTGCCCGGCCAGCGGCAGTTCGCGCATCTGCCGTTCGCACTGACAGCAATAAACGTTCCGAGATCCGATCGCCCGCACCCACAATGCGCCGCAGCGTTCGCAATATTTCATTTCAACTCTCCCCTGTACTTCTTCCATCTTTCCCTCCTGTATCAATTCGGTATAAAAAGGAAAGCCCTGCACAATCGCTCTTCGAAAATGTTCCGAAGGGCGGATGGCAGGGCTCGTTTCTCTTACGATGACCTGGCTGAGCTATTTAGTGTGTTGGTACTGGTCTACGACTCCATCCGGCGTGGCGAACGCCGGTACGGGTCAAATCCGCATGTCGTCTTTACGGCGAAAATAGCCTTCTTCGTACCCAGACTTCACCACCATGCCGTTATTCAGGATGACCGTAAGTCTGCCCGTAAAGCCAAGTGCCTGTAACAGTTGCATTGTTGACGCCGAGAGCAATTCGCAATTGCGGACCTTCTCCCGGAACAGCAGAAAAAGCCGTCCGGCATCGTGCAAGTCGCCGCCCGGCGTGGTTGTCTTCTCTGATTGGGAATGGACGAGAGTGGCATGACTGCTGAGCATTACTTCACCTTTGAAAGTTAGCAATTAGCTATACAATGGAATGGATGCTATAGCCATATGGAATGGCTGGCAAGATGGAAAATCACTGAACTGACCCGTCAGTTCAAGAATGGGAAACGTGTACCCTATGTCCATTGATTTCACAACCTTACAAGAGCGTCTTCGCAGCGCTCTATGGAAACAGATCCAGGCAGGCGAGCTGACCGGCGTTCAACTGGCTCGCGAAACCGGGTTTCAACAGGCTCATATATCGAATTTCCTCAATCGCCATCGCGGTTTGAGCCTTCAGGCCATGGATCTAGTGATGAAGAAGCGCGGCTTCAACCTCTTCGATCTAGTCAAGAACGACGAACTGGCGCCACGTCTCGCCATGCGCGAGAAAGCCGAAGACGGCTATGAGAACGTTATTCTCGTTGATGGCGCGATTGCCGCCGGCTCGCCGCTCGTCGTGCAGGAGAACGTGCGCGACGTCCTCAAGTTCAAAGCATCTTTCTTGCGGAGACTGCGTGCCGATGGCGCTACTGGCCGAGGTGATTGGCGTCGTTTTGTGCTCATCAAAGTCGACGCGCGCGAAGGCATGAGCATGTTCCCGCGCCTGATGCCCGGCGCCATGGTGCTTATCGATCGCCACTACACATCCTTGCGCCCCTATCGCAAGAACGATCGCAACATGTATGCCATCCGTAAAGATGGCGTAGCGACCATCAGATATGTGGAGCTCTCGGATAAAAATCTCGTACTGCGCCCGCACAACGCCGACTATCCGGTCGACGTCATCCGCATGGCCGAAGGCGAGAGTGCAGCGGACTATGTCGTCGGGCGCGTATGCCACGTCTCGATCGAAACATAGCGTTTTGGAATTTGATGGAGCCCGCTCGCCCTCGAGCGGGTAAGTTCGCGCAGCGAACGAATGAATTCGTTGTCCCAGGCGCTCCGCGCGGCGCGCACCACCGTCGGGGAACGCGGTGCGCTTATGTCTGCTATGATTTTTTCAGTATCTGTTGCGCATTCTGTGCGCATCCCAGTTACCGAGAGCGCAGTCATCGTGGAGGATTTTATGAGCGATTTGCCAGGCACTCCGGGCGGACCACGCCGGGATGAAGATGTTGCTTTGGATCTGATGAAGTTTGTTGCTATGACCACCGGCTATGGTAAGACCAGCGGCCCAGGCGCGGGATTCCAGGGAACTGGCGCGCCTGTTCGCGCCGAAGATTACGCCGATCACCTGCTCCAACTCTACACACGCTGCCTGGAAACAGTCCGCGGAAAGAAATAGTCCTTCCTCATCTCTTCCATTTGGTGCCCCAGGTTCGCGTCCTGCCTTTGGACGCAAACCTGGGTTACGAACGTTCGATGGTGAATTGATTCTCGTCTGTTACCGTCAAATTTGTCGGTGATGAAACTTCCATTGGACAATGCGGCCACATGGGAGCGTATCTTCGGCAGGTCAAAGTAGTCAGGGTACTCGAGGTAGGCCCCGCGTTGCCCTGCTCGTAGTTAAAACTTGATCGTTTTTCTCTGTGTCTCCGTGGTGAATAGTTTGTCCAACAAGAAAAGCCGCGGAATTCCGCGGCTTTTCAGTCTTTGAGCCCAATCGCTGTTCGCGTTGAACGAACGCAATCGCCTTACCGGCGACGCGCCTTCTTCGCTGCTTTCTTCTTTGCGCCGCCCTTGCGAGCAGCTTTCTTGGCGGCCTTCTTCTTCGCTCCGCCTTTTTTCGCTGCCGGACGAGAGCCGCCCTTCTTCGCAGCACTCTTCTTCTTGGCAGCTTTCTTCGCTGCTTTCTTTGCTGGTTTCTTTTTCGCCGCAGCTTTCTTCGCAGCGGGCTTCTTGGCTGCTGCTTTCTTCGCCGCGGGTTTCGCTGCAGGTTTCTTGGCTGCTGCTTTTTTCGCAGGAGGTTTCGGAGCGGGAGCCGCTGCCGCTGCTGGCTTCTCTGCTGCCGCAGCCGGAGCAGGCGCTTCCGATACTTCTTCTGTATCGTCGGCGCTTACTGGTTCCTCCTCCTCTTCTTCTTCCTCCTCGAGGTCTTCTTCCATGTTCTCGTCGTAAATGTCGGAATCGCCGTACTCATCTGCTTCGTCGTCACGGCCATATAGCGTCAGGTCATCAAACCTCATCGTTCCTCCTGGTCCTGCTCGAACTCGTATGAAAGTTTACGACTACCACGGGTGACGAATATCATCCCGAAAATCGGCGCGGATTATAGCACAGCGATTTTCGTCTCGGACAATCGCGAAAACTCATCCGTGAGATGCGCTTTCTCCCCGCTAGCCTAACTCAGGTTGAGGAATTGTTCTTGTGTTTTTCTTTACGGATCTACGCGAACCACAACGACGTCGCCCGCGCGCAGGTGCGCGCCGATTTTGGCATTGTCTTTGCGCAACGCCGCAACCGTGGTGTTGTAGTGATCGGCAATCGACGTAAGCGTCTCGCCAGCCTTTACTTTGTGCAAGATCTTCCCTGGCTTTTTGTTCGACGCCTGATGTAAGCCATTGGATTTACTAGGCTTACCATCCTCTTCCTGGCGGGATGCGGCTTGCTTCGCATGTCCCTTGGGGGTCGCCTCTGCGACCTCCGCATGCGTCACCGAGCGGTAGATTCTAAGACGCTGCCCTGTTTTTAGTGCATTTCCACGAAGATGGTTCCAACGTCGTACCTTCTCAGCCGGGACTCCAAAGTCGTCCGCCACCGAGAGCACCGTGTCCCCTTTGCGAACTTTGTACAGCGTTGGGTGTTTCGAATAGGAGACAGCTTCCATCTCCGCAGCCCGCCGCGCGCTGATCGGAATAATCAGCCTCGTGTCCTGGTGCAGGTCCTTGTCGTCACCCAGTTCGTTTACTTCCGCGATCGATG
Source organism: Terriglobia bacterium (assembly GCA_963724985.1). Taxonomy (GTDB): domain Bacteria; phylum Acidobacteriota; class Terriglobia; order Terriglobales; family Acidobacteriaceae; genus JAJPJE01. Next base: position 47,156 of record CAVRWV010000015.1, read on the forward strand.
CGGCCGTCGTGTGATACTGCCGCGCAATCTCCATCAGGGTCTCGCCGGTCTTCACCCTGTGAAATCGCCACGAGACCCGGTTCTCTCGTGGAATCGCGGCAATCGCCGTCTGGAACTTATCCGCTGTCCCCGCCGGAAGCTTCAGCTCGTAGCTGCCTTCCTTCGGAGTAGTCATTCGAAGCAGCGCCGGATTGAGCGACTGTATATTCTCCGCCGTGCTGTCCACGCACTCCGCAACCAGCCGCAGATCGATCGGATAATCAACCTTCACTTTGTCATACTGCAGCGGCGCATCGACCGCCAGGTGATCCAGCCCATACTGAGCCGGATTCTTCGCGATGATGGTGAACGCCAGAATAATCGGAACGTAATTCTTCGTTTCAGCCGGCAGCACGTTGCGCTTGTAGAGCTCCCAGAAGTCCGCGTAGCCGGTGCGCATGACCGCCTGTTGAACATTGCCAGGGCCGGAGTTGTACGCCGCCATCGCCAGGTACCAGTCGCCAAACTGTGCGTACAAATCTTTCAGGTGACGCGCCGCCGCCCGCGTCGACTTCTCCGGATCCTGCCGCTCGTCGACCCACCAGTTACGCGCCAAACCGTAATCCACTGAGCGGCTGGCCATGAACTGCCACATGCCGCGCGCGCCCGCGTGCGATAGCGCCATCGGCAGGAATCCCGACTCCGCCTCTGCCAGGTAGATCAAATCCTGCGGCACGCCTTCTTCTTTGAACACTCGCCGGATCATCGTCTCGTAGCGGCCTTTGCGAATCGTCGCTGACTCCAGCGAGCCCCGTCCGTGTGTCGAAAAGTAATTGATGTAGCTGGCGACCTGGTCCGTCATCATGAGCGGCAAATCCGACTGGCGTGTGCCGTATCTCCGCCTCGGCCTTCGCCTTCACATTCGGATCCACCGGGAACGTCACCGCATTCGCTTCATCGATCGGCGCCGGCTCCGCATTCTGCGCCGTGAATCCATCGCCCTGCTCCAGCGCAATCGCCTCCAGGTCGTGTACCCGCTCCACCAGCTTGTCGAACTCGTCCTGCAGTTGCTGGTTGTTGCGTATGTCGAGGGTCGATTCCACCATCAAGTTGAACGCATGATCGAAGTTCTCCCGCGCCGCATCCAGGTGACCAGCGTGATAGTTCGCTTGCCCGGCCTCATATTCCTTCTCTACTCGAGCGATCAGATCTTGAACCTGATCGGCCGGAGCCAGCGGCACGGTAGCGGCCTGTTCAGGCTGCGCGCTCTGGGCTGAACTCTGCGCCTGTTGTTGCTGCGGTTGTTTCTTGATTGCCGGAGCGTTCGCCTGGGTGGGCGGCTTGGCCGAAGACTTTTGCGATTTATCGGGTTCGCAAGCGATCGATGCAAGGAGCAGCGCGGCCGTGAGCGGCAAGATTAACTTACTTGGCATCATTCGCGTTGGAAATGGCCCGCGTTGCGGCTTGCTGGGCCTGACTCCTGTTCAACTCAGATCGAGTTGAAATCGTACTACCCTGTTTACTCCAGGGTCAATGCAGCGAACGTCTTACGCCTGTTGTTCCCGCGTGTTCCACCACGAGTTACGTGTCGCAGCCGACCTCAGAAACCGCTGTGGCTTTGTGCAGGGTGGCCCATTCAAGCCCTCTTTTGGCTTGAGTGGGGAACTTGGTCTTTTTGTTTTTGTCATCACGAGCCGCGCAGCGGCGAGGGATCTGCATTTGCTTCGGGTGCCGCACCCTCGCCCGTTTTTGGCGTGGGTGAAATTGATGGAGCTCCAGGTTCGGGCCTTCCGTTGGTGCTAACCTGGGATCAGCTCAGCTTCTTTCCAGCGCCTGTTTCGGGTACGCAATCAGATCACCGGCTTTCTCGATTCCCGCCCTGGCTTAACTCGCCGACGCCTGCAGATGTATTGGGCTGCATTCTCGTCTTCATAATGTACTGCAGGCCTCGCGCCATACCCTCACTCCAGTTCAGGAACGAGTGGCCACCATCGTACTCGTGGTACTCGAGTGGATAACCGTTTGCGGTTAATGTCTCCGCCATTTGGTGATTTGCGTCGATCTGCATGGAATATCCCTCGATCAGTCCTACTTCTAGATAGAACCGAACAGGGAGTTTAGGCGAACTCTTCACCTGTCTCTTGAGCCATTGCGGCTGCGTATCCTCTTCTGGTTTCCACCAGAAAGAGCCCGATAACGAGATGACATTCCCGAAGACATCTGAGTGCGTTAACCCGGCGAAGATCGACGCCAGACCTCCATAACTAGAGCCCGCAACAATGGTCTCCTGCGGCTGGATTGTGGCGCGGTATTTGCTCCGACTCCATGGGACAAGTTCTTCGGCTAGAAAGTCTGCGAACCGAGAATTACATGGAAGCTCCTCTCGGCGGATGCTTGGGACTGACTGATCTGTCATCACGGCGACCATGGGAGGGAGCTTTCGTTGCGCGATCAATAGGTCGAGGATTTTGGGAATCCACTCGACATTTCTATCGCCGTCGAAGATGACGAGCAGAGGGTATCGCTTTCCCGTTTGGGAGAAGCCCGCCGGAGTGTAAACCCATAGCTTCTTGTCACGTTTGAGAAAGGTGCTGTGAATTGAGTCCACCTCAACCTTGCCTCTGCGGATTCCTTTCAGCGGCCTTTCCCAAAGCAGAGGCGGAGCATTGGGCAACTCCACGTACGAGGACTGCGCCCCGTGTGAACCGAACGTTGTCGGACAGCGATGAGGATTCAGCGGATCGACTTTCAGCATTGCAAGGCGCTTCTGCATTTGCTCATCGCTCTTTATATCGTCAAAGGATTGAAGTGAATCGTTTGGTGAAAGATTGTACGCAAAGCGGGCGTCATTGCGGACTCGATAGCTCTTGTACCACACGTCTGTGCCGGCGAGATGAACCATCTGATCCTTTGCATCGAATCCGGCGATTCCGTCGAACAAGACCACGTTCCGGGTACGGTCATTCCCCCGCCAAAGGAACGTGAGCAGGGAGAAGTCTTTTGCACTCGGAATAGCTTCAATTAGTGGCGAACCACTTCTCGAAACGGTGGTCCAAAACCTTGGGACTGCTTGCAGCTGTCCAGATTCAACCTGATCGCGAAGTGCGTTAATTTTCTGGCTGCTGTTCGGATCAGCGGGGAAGTGCGTGAGCGTCTGACTGGAGAAATTGGGCACTGCGACTAAGATCAGAAAAACAAGTGAACGAGCAGTCATTCTCGAAGTACCCCACTGGGTGCCTTTTGGAACGGGTTTGGGTTTAGCCCCTCTCCAGCGCCTGCCTCAGATCCGCCACCAGGTCCGCCACATTCTCAATCCCCACACTCAGCCGCACCGTTGCCGGCGACACATCCAGCGCCTCCAATTGTTCCGGAGACAATCCCACATGCGACGACAGGAACGGATACGACACCGTCGACTCCACTCCCCCCAAACTCGTCGCCAGGTACCAGAGCTTTAGGGAATCGATGAACTTCTCGGCGCCCTCGCCGCCGCCTTTGTGCTCGAACGACAGCATCGTCCCGAATCCCGACATCTGTTTCTTCGCGATCTCGTGGCTCTGGTTCGACTTCAGTCCCGGATAAAACACGCGCGACACCTTCGGATGCGACTCCAGAAACGCCGCAATCTCCTGCGCATTCTCCGTCGCCCGTTCCACGCGGATTCCCAGTGTCTTCAGCCCGCGGATCAGCAGATAAGCGGCGAGCGGATCCAAACATCCCCCCGACTGCTTCATCATCTCTCGTGCCGGTTCCACCCAATCCGCTGATCCCGCCAGAGCGCCCGCCGTCACGTCGTTGTGGCCGCCCAGCAGCTTGGTCGCCGAATGCACTACAACGTCCGCGCCCAGTTCCAGCGGACGCTGCAGCATCGGACTGGCAAACGTGTTATCCACCACTACGCACGTGTGCTTCTGATGGCCCAGCTTCGCCAGCGCGGCAATATCCACGCAGCGCAGCGTCGGATTCGTGGGCGTCTCCAGGAACAGCAGCCGCGTCTTCTTCGTGAAGTAGTCTTCGATCTTGCACAGGTCGTTGTATGGCACGAAGCGCGTGGTCACGCCATATTTCGACAGTGTGTCCTGCAGCAGGTGCGTGGTTCCGCCGTAGAGGTCGAGCATCGACACAATCTCGTCGCCCGTGCGGCATGTCGAGAGCACCAGCGACATGATCGCCGCCATCCCGCTCGACGTCACGACCGCGCTCTCCGCGCCTTCCAGAGCGGCAATCTTGCGCTCCGCCACCGCCACCGTCGGATTCGCATAGCGCGAGTAAAGATAGGCCTTCGAATCTCCCTCAGCATACTTGCGCAGTTCATTCGTGTTGGGGACCACGAACACCGATCCCTGCGAGATCCCTGTGGTCAGCGATTCGTTCGTTCCATGATGTTCTTCTCCGGCATGGACGCAGAGCGTCTCCGGAGCGCGGCTCTTCTTGTGATCTTCAGCGCTCATAGTTGATTTTCGATTATCGCAGATCGTGACGGGACTTGCGGGGAAGGAGGATGACTTGAGGGTGCCCCACACATCCTGTTTTTGGATGTGTGGGGATCGAAGTTTGTGTGGGGCGGACATTCCTGTCCGCCCCAGTTCGAATCACCACGAACTATGGAGCGTCGGTGCCCCAGGTTCGCCCTTCTGTTGGGCTAACCTGGGACGACCGAACATCTCGTTTAGCTGTTTCCCTCCACGTAATCCCGCAGCAGCCCAACCACAATCGGCCAGCCGCTGTTCCGCGCACGCCACTCCTCGCTCACCAGTCCTGAGTGCGTCACCCGAACCGTGGTCACTCCGTCTTTTTCTTTCAGATCCCAGCGCACCGTCGACTCCGGTTCGTTCTCCTCCGGTCGCGACCAGGTAAACACCAGCGTGTGTGGTGGATCAATCTCCTGATACACCCCGGTGACGGTGCTGCGACCATCCGGACCGCAATGACCCTCGACGGTCATCGACCATTTGCCGCCCACCCGCAGGTCGTTCTCTGCGTGCGTGATTTGGAACTTCTCTCCCGCACGCCACCACTCCATCAGTTCCGCAGGATCGATCAGGGCTGCAAAGATACGTTCCGCCGCGCCCTTGATGCTGACTTCCTGCACGATTGTGTCTTCACGTTCTGCTACAGAATTCATTTCTTCTCCTCGATGTAATTCTTCAAGTTGTGGAGAGTCTCGCTCCAGAACGCCTCGTAGTCGTGCAGCCATTCGTTGACGCTTCGCAACGGCTTGGCGTTTAGAGCGCAATGGCGGGACGTACCGTCCTGCCGGGTGATAACCAGGCCCGCACTGCGCAGAACCCGCAGGTGCTTGGAGACGGCTGGACGGCTCATACGAAAGTTGCCAGCAATCTCTCCCACGGTTTGGCGGCCGTTGCGCAGCATGGCCAGGATCTCCCGGCGCGTTGGATCAGCGATCGCCCGGAAAACAGCATCGCGTTGCTTGGGTTGAAAGGAAACCATATGGTTACGAACAAAGGTAACCAAATGGTTTCGGACTGTCAAGCGGGAAATTGCTGATTTGCGCCTTGGCCGCAGCTCTGGCCAGTTCGCTATTCTTCTGTTTCTTCGCTCGGGCGAAGCCGGTCTTCAGACCGGATCCCTGAACGGCCGAGCAGTCCACGCAGCATACGCTCGCCTCCAGCACCGCGTTGAATCCCGCCCATATTGCCGTCGCGGTCAATCACGACGTAGACCGGATACTGCGTGGTCGCGAACATTGCCGGCAAATTTGTATCCTCGTTCAGGATGACGGGGCAGGCGCGTGGGCTCGTTTGCAGGTACTGCTTCACCTTCTTCTTCGATTCGCCGACATCAACAGCAAGGACTACCAGTCCTTTGGCGCCAAATTCCTGTGTCAGCTTATCGACCAGCGGCTGCTCGCCGCGGCAGTACGGACACCACGTGGTCCAGAACTGCAGCAGCACAACCTTGCCTTTGAGCGTGGCGTTGTTGTAGGTCTCGCCGGTCAGGCTTTTGGCGTTGAAACGCGGAGCGGGCTCGCGTCCGTCGGATTGCGCGAACGCGGCAGCAGTGAGAATGAGCAGACAAAGCGCGCGTCGGAACATGCGCGGCAATATAACACCGGGCCGCAGTGCCGAAGCGAGAATCTCGAATCTGTTCTGGGACGCGGTATCTCGGCTAAGAGCCTCGCTTCATGAACATGCGAATCGCGAACAAGACGACTACGACGATGATTACGATCTCGACCACGGTTCTGACCATTTCGTCTCTCCTGGGAAGCCGCGCAATGAGCAACCGAGATGTCGGCGTGAGGAGGATAGGCCCGTTAATCGCGCTCGTCAATGAATTGCTTTTCTGCTATTGGATCAACAGCGCAGATGGCCTGACTACCGAGGGCGAGCCCAAGAAGAGATAAATCAGTGCGAGACGCGAAGGTATATGGCAAACATCATGCGTCCGACCGCCGGTTCAGCGAACGGCGAAGGTGCAACGGCCGCCCTGGGTCGCTCCCGACTCCAGGTCTCTCACTTCATTGTGCGCGGCGATTTCAGCCAGTTCGGAGGTCGCTGCGAATCCCCATGACACCATCTCGTCGGGATTCTGTGCGAGAGAAACCATCCAGTGATAACGCATCACTTTGCGGAAGCGCGAAGGCTCTGCCTGAAATTCCAGCACGTAAGCACGAACATACTGTTTCATAGCACCTCTTTAAACCCGATTTCTGGCCGTGGAAAGGGCGAACACTCCGGCTCACGTGCAGGCTTGCAGGCGTGGCTGAGATAGTGCTCGGCATCGCGGCACTTCAGCTGGCACTTGTGGCAGCGTATCGGACCTTTGACTTTCGAAGCGGTTCGCGGGGCTTTGGAAGGTAGTTCGCTTGTTATCGTCACTCTCCCCATGATACGCCCTCATCGCGATACGTGCCGGTTCAGGCCTGAAATGGCCCTAGATCGCCATCTTATTCAGCTTGAGGTCTTCCGCCGCTTGGGCGATCTCCTCTGGTTTGCCCAGATCGCGCCAGTAGTACTCGTCGGCGCGGAACGCCGCAATGGTCTCTCCGCGAGCAGCGAGACCCAGGTACGACTCAATGATCGAGAAGACGCCCTCTTCTCTCATCATGGGCAGCATGCATGGCGAGATCACGTGAATTCCGCAGAACGCAAGCTCCTGCTTGTCGTCGGCGGGGCGGGCGACCTCATCCTGCGTGCCGATGCGGCGTCCACACAGGCGTCCTTCGCTGTCGAAGAGCAGATAACGCGAGCTCTCACGCTGCTGCACGGCCAAGGTAGCTAATGCTCCGCTACGCTGATGTGATTCCATCATGCGTCCGATATCGATGGTGCTGACGACGTCGACGTTGTGCAATAAGAACGGCTCGTTGTTTTCTGCGAAGAACCAGGCGGCTTTTTTTAATCCACCGCCAGTGTCGAGTAGCACTTCTTCGCGCGACACAACAATATTCATCGCGAAGTTATCGTGAGCGGCCAGGTACTCGATCATCCGATCGGCAAAGTGATGGACATTGACAATGACGTCACGAACACCAAGGCCGCGCAGCCGCGTGAGCGTAATCTCCAACAGCGTGCGTCCGGCAACTTCAACCAGCGCCTTCGGACGATCATCGGTGAGCGGCCGCAGTCGCGTTCCCAACCCGGCCGCCAGGACCATCGCTTTCATAGACCTTTCCATGCCCCGTAGATTCAACTACTACAATCAGTACAGCCCTACGCATATAAAAACTGTGGAATTGATCTATCAGGTTCATTTGCCGCGCCAAATTTTTCGCAACTCCTTAATGCCATCGATGATTAAGCTGCTCGGTAATATAAACAGGAGCATTCCGATCAATGCGAGTATTACGTGCAGCCAATCCATGAACAAAGATTACCGAAAATTCCAAATGTCTGAACGTGAAATCCATCGTTTTATTTACCAGGCAAAGTGAACGTCGAAGCCTAGAAGCAGCAACGCTCCGACTACCAGCAGCGCAACGAGAAGAATCGCAGCAATCAGTTTCAGCATGAATGAATAAATATCGCGGAATTGGTCATTGATCCATCCCCTCTTTCGCGCAAGAACCATCAACAAACCGACGATGCCAGCACCAACACAAGCCCAGAATCTCACGGTTAGTGTGCGTTCCGTTCGGCTCTTTACTAATGCAAGGGATTCATAGCTCCATGCGCTCCAGTTCGCGATGCGATAGGACAATGTCGATGCCGTTCTTGGCGCGCAGATGTTTGGCCAGCTGCTCGGCGAGATACACAGAGCGGTGCTGGCCGCCCGTACACCCAAAAGCTACGCTCAGGTTCTTGAAGCCACGGCTCTGATAGTTGGCAATACTCGCGTCGACAAGCGAGAGCACATGTGCAAGGTATTGATGCACGCTCTCCTGTTGACTCAGATATTCGGCAACCGGCGCGTCCTTACCGGTGAGCGGTTTGAAGCGCTCTTCTCGCCCCGGATTTGGCAGGCTGCGCGCATCGAAGATATATCCTCCGCCGTGTCCGGATTCATCCTTGGGCAGCCCGCGATGGAACGAAAAGCTGCCGACGCGCACCACCAGCTTGTCCGGCTCGCTGGCGATGCTCTGCAGCTTTTCCGATCCGACCATGTTGCGCATCGCCTCGGTCAGGGTCGGCAGCGCTATCGGCAACTCCACGTTGTGCAGAAGCCAGCGGACGTTCTTCAGTGCGTAGGGAACACTCGCCAGGAAGTGCGCCTTGCGCTCGTAGAATCCGCGAAACCCGTAGGCGCCCAACGCCTGCATCATGCGGATATAAACGAACGCATAGTAGTGATGCATGAACGTTTCGCGCGAGAGATCCGTATACCGTGCGAGCGCCTTGAGATAGTCGTCGAGCAGTTGCAGGCGCAGATCAGGCGGCAGGTCCGCCTTGGCGTCGAACAGTATCGACGCAATGTCGTATTGCAGCGCGCCCTTGCGCCCGCCCTGGTAATCGACGAACCACGGCTCCCCGTTCATCAACATGATGTTGCGAGACTGGAAATCGCGATACAGAAAGTAATCGCGCGGAGCGGTGAGAAGGAATTTGGTGAGGCGGCCAAAATCGTCTTCGAGCGCCTGCTCGTTGAACGGAACGCCGGCGAGTCGCAGGAAATAATATTTGAAGTAGTTCAGGTCCCATGCGATCGACTGACGATCAAAACTCGCGCGAGGATAGCAAACCTTGTAGTTGAGATCCCGTCCGGCTTCGATCTGAAAGCGTGGCAGAATCTCCACCGCTTTCCGATACGCCTCTACAACCGCGGTCGAAATGTCCGCTCCGTCCCGATTCGCTGAAAGAAAATCAAACAGCGTGACGTCGCCCAGATCCTGCTCCAGATACACGTCCTGTTCCACTGCGTCCCCATAGATCTCGGGCACCGGCAAACCGTGGCGACGAAAGTGTCGCGAGAACTCAAGAAACGCAACGTTCTCTTCGCGTACGTCGTAAAGCACTCCGATGGCAGTTGCCGCCTGATTGCTGAGGCGGATGATTTTGCGCCCGGATCCCCCAAGTTCGCCCTGCAGAGGACGCACCACCGTGGGGGGCGCATGAAAATGCTGCTCAAAGAGTTTTTTCAGAACGTCCATGAAGTCAGGACAAAGATAACAGCGATTGCCCCATTCGTGATTGAGTCATTTGCTGATCAGGTAATCGGAAAAGCAATTCACGCTGGAACAAAAATCTCCCCGGGGAGTAGGGAGATTCCTTAAGAAAATTACGGATGGTGTTACTTCTTGTTTACCGCTTTCTTCAGATCGACACCCGCTGTGAACTTCGCAACCCGGCGAGAGTTGATTTTAATCACAGTGCCAGTTTGCGGGTTACGGCCATTGCGAGCCTTGCGTTGATAGGTGGAGAATGTTCCGAAGCCAGAGAGAGTGACTCGATCCCCCTTCTTCAGAGCGGAAGATATACCTTCGATTACAGACTCGATGGTATTTGCAGCTTGCGCCTTGCTAACACCGGTATCGGCAGCAATTTTTTCAACTAAATGCCCTTTGTTCATGTCACTGCCTGCCTTTCAGGAAGACACCTTGCCGCCTGTTTAGACCGCCAGCAGTGCCAAGTCAAGCAATCATGCACCCAAAAAGCACGCCCCAATTCCCTTTTGGGAATCAGGGCAGGCCAATTCCAGCTATGGTTGCGACTTTTTAGGCGGCGACCGGTTCGCCTGGCGGAATAGCAGGTGTCTGGATAGTAACGGCGATGCGCAACTTATCGCCCAGCCCGCGGAAGACTTCCACCCAGCTTCGCGCGTCCTCATCGGTGCGTTCCACCTGGCTTGGATAGAGGGTTCGCAGCAACGAGTAATAGACATTCTGCGCCTTCCACAAGTTCACCTCGAACGGCACCTTCCGAACCAGCTTCATGATGTCGTCCAGTTCGGAGAGAAGCTTAAGATCACCCGGATTGGCCGCCAGAGCATCGCTTACCCCATCCAGCCGTTCCCGCAGATCGAAAGCCAGCCGCGCTTCATCGAGCTGAAGATTGTCCCGCCGAGCCTCCTCCAGAAGCGCGCCGAAACGAGTCAGATCGAGCGGGCCCTCCACGATCAGCCGCCGCAGTGCCTCGTTGACCACAAAAGCGGCGGTCACCACCATCACATGCGGCAGCGGCATCCGGATTTCGTGCAGGAAGCGCATGAACGACGCGTGATTCTCGTAGATCTGCCGATAGCTCGCATTGGCTTCTTCCAGCACGTGACCCAGAATGTTTTCCACCACCCGGCGTTGCTCGTCGCGGAACAGAGACTTCACCGAATACGAAGTGCCTTCAAAATTACGGTCCAGCGTACGGATGGATTCGGGGACGTCCGAGTGATTGAAAGCCTGCTGAACTTCGCTGACAGTTCGCTCATAAGCTTCTTCCCCTTGGAATCGCCGCACGCCGGCCAGGAGGTTGTTATCCCCCAGGTTCAGAACTGCAAACGTAAGATCGGCGGAGTTGCGCGTAATCTGCGAGCGAATGAGCACGCGCCCGAGCGCAAGCTGCGAGCGCCCGGCCTGGAGCACACGCGAATCCTTCACGTCAGCTTCGTAACAATAGATGACGCGGTGATCCGCGAACCCAAAAAATAGCGAGCTGATCGCAAAGTGCGCCCCCACACCCAGCAGATTTACCGTCGCTGGTTTCACGTATCGTTCATAGACTTGCGCGCCGTTCTTGAACGAATCCAGGTTGGAAGGCGCTTCGGCGAGGCGTTCCACAAAGTGCTGCTCGCGATGATCTCCGAACAGGTCCTGTGCCAACTGCACCGCGCGAGCCGCATACTGCATTACCTGCACGGTTTCGATTCCGGAGATTTCGTCGAAGAACCAGCCGCAACTTGTATACATCAGCAGTTCGTGGCGCTGCATTTCGAGCATCTTTAGCAGCGCGACTTGCTCCCGCTCGCTCAATTCGTGAGTTCGATGGCGTTCGAGGAAGGCGTCGACGTTCTCCGGCGCGCGATCAAGCACCACTTCGATGTAATCGTTGCGCGCGGCCCACGGATCTTTCACAAGTTCACGAGCTTTATCTTCAAAGGGCTTGGTGAGATCGTCGCGTAGCCAGTCCGCCGCCTCTCGCAGCGGCTTGCGCCACTGTTGGTTCCAACCCTGCCGTCCTGAGTTGCAGCCGCAATCGCTACGCCAGCGCTCGATGCCGTGTGCGCACGACCACGACGTGTTGTCGATGATTTCGGCCTCATGATTCGGCGGATGCTTGGCGAGATACTCGCCGTAATTCGTGATGTTCGCTAGATCGTTCTTCTCGATATATTCAAGCGCGTAGGCCAGGGCCATGTCTCCATGCGGATGATGGTGGCCATACGTTTCCCCGTCCGTTGCGATGTTCATGAGTTGCGGGTAATCGCGGTTGCTGAATCCGCCAATCAGACGGTTGGCGAAATTCTCGCCTGAACTGAGCAGTTTCTCGAACGCCACTGCACGTGAGATCGGTCCGTCGTAAAAGAAGAGCGAGATCCGCTTTCCCGACGGTAGCTTGCACATGTACGGCATCTTCGGATCGATCTTGCCGCCTTCTACGTTCTTCCATACGCGCCCAATGCGGCGGGTCTGACGCGCCTGGTGCGGAGCCAGAATCGTGAACTTGATTCCGTTCTCGGCCAGCACCTCTAGCGTCTCCACGTCGGCCGCCGTTTCGGAGAGCCACATGCCTTCTGGGAAACGTCCGAAACGCGATTCGAAATCGCGAATGCCCCAGCGAACCTGCGTTTCCTTATCCCGCCGATTCGCGAGCGGCATGATGATGTGGTTGTAAACTTGCGCGACCGCATTGCCGTGACCGGAAAAACGTTCGCGCGACAGCCGGTCAGCCTCCAGAATCGAGGCGTATACGCCGGGACTGTTTACTTCCATCCACGAGAGCAGAGTCGGTCCGAAATTGAAGCTGATGCGAGCATAGTTGTCGACGATTTTTGTGATACGACCCTCGCCGTCGAGTATCCGCGACGCCGAATTGGCCGCGTAACACTCGGCGGTGATCCGCTCATTCCAGTCGTGGAAAGGATAGGCGGAGTCCTGTTGCTCGATCGCCTCCAGCCACGGATTTTCACGTGGAGGCTGGTAAAAATGCGCGTGAATGCAGAGGTAACGTTCCATAATTGCTTCTACTTAGATGCAAAAACCGCAGCAATCAGCACTTAGCAATTAGCGTTTAGCGAGTAGACTTCAGCAGTTGTCCCCGCCAAAAATTGGAGTAAGCACGTACCTTGAGACTGAATCCGTGGCGCCTGCAGAATTGCTGGAGGGCTAAATGCTAACTGCTAATGGTGAACAGCTTAGAGCCGCTAAGAACCGCTTTTCCAACACAATCCACAGGCGATCCGCACTCTTGCACAGCTCGTTCCGGAGTTTCCGAAAGCGCCCACTTGCGCCGGGCTGGCGATCATGACACCTTGATAAAGGATAAAAACAGAAACGATAGAAGATGAAAACGGATACCAAAACGGCAGCCTGCCTGCTCTGTGACGACACCGGATGGAAGCCGGTGGGAAAAGGTGCCGAGCGCCGCATGACACGCTGCCAATGCCGCTTGCGTGCGCGCGGAAGTTCGCTGCTGGAAGCCGCAAAAATTCCGCGTCGCTACGAGCATTGCGACTTCGACAACTTCCAGACCGAATTCCCCGACCTCAGCGTTTCCGATCACGAATACAAGTCGTTGCATTCCGCCCGCTTTGTTGCCGGTCGCTTTGTCGACGAGCATCTTCCCGGACAAGGTCTGCTGTTCGTGGGTGGTACTGGGACAGGGAAGACTCACCTGGCGGTTTCAGTGCTTCGCAAACTCGTGCTCGACAAAGAGGTCCCTTGCCTCTTTTGTGATTTTCGCGAGCTGATGCGGCAAATTCGGCAATCCTACGATCCCGCCGTGCAGACGACCGAGTTGGACGTCCTGAAGCCGGTCTTCGACATCCCAGTCCTGCTGCTCGACGACCTCGGATCCGCAGCAATGACGGAATGGCAGCGCGACACCGTCGGATACATCCTCAACAAACGCTATTCCGACGAACAGACCACCATCGTGACCACTTGCCTGGTAGACAAACCGAGTCCAGTAGCCGAAGCCGCAGAGCCGAGCATGGGCCGGTCGCGCACGCTCGAAGAAGCGCGCTCGGTGATGCGTGAGCGCACACTCGGTGAGCGCATCGGCGACCAGATGCGCATGCGCCTGAAAGAAATGACCAAGACCATCGAGATCCAGGCGCGAGACTTCCGCCGCAACAAAGATCAGAACGGAAGACCCTAACTCACCACGCAGTCACGGAGAAATTGGGATTCAAGACTTCCCGTGCTCACTTCAGGGTGAAATTAGCGTTTACCATACGGACTGATTGCAATCATCAATCTGAATTCTTCATCCTTGATTGTTTTCTCCGTGCCTCCGTGTCTCCGTGGTGAAATCCAACCTGTGCTAGTCTCGCAAAATGCACCGCGCAGCCAAGACCCACCAGCAAATCAGCGAAAAAGCGAGCCGCTTCTCCGAATCCGTGATCCGCGAAATGACCCGCCAGGCCATGCTTCACGGCGCGGTCAATCTCGCCCAGGGATTTCCTGACTTCTCCGCCCCCGACTCAATCAAGCGCGCCGCACAGGAAGCGATTGCCGCTGACATCAACCAGTACGCAATCACCTGGGGCGCCAAGAAATTGCGCGACGGCATCGCCCGCCATATGCAGCAGACGCAGGGAATGACAGTTGATCCGGAGACTGAGATCACCGTCACCTGCGGATCGACCGAGGCGATGATCGCGGCGCTGATTGCAGTCACCGACCCCGACGATGAAGTCGTAATTTTCGAACCCTTTTACGAAAACTATGGACCGGACGCGATTCTCTCGGGAGCACAGCCGCGCTTTGTGACGCTGCATCCGCCGACAAGCGCGCAGGGCGAGTGGAGCTTCGACGAAAAAGAACTGCGTGCCGCGATCAATCCGCACACGCGTGCGATCATCGTGAACACACCGAACAATCCAACAGGGAAAGTTTTCACGCGGGCAAGGAATTGGAACTGATCCGCGATCTCTGCGTTGAATTCGATGTCGTCGCAATCACCGATGAGATCTACCAGCACATCATCTATGACGGTACCGAGCATGTTTCGCTCGCCACGCTCGACGGAATGCGCGAGCGCACCATCACCATCAATGGCATGTCGAAGACCTACAGCGTCACTGGATGGCGCGTGGGCTGGGCGGTTGCGCCTCCAGTGCTGACGTCAGCAATCCGCAAAGTTCACGACTTCCTGACCGTGGGCGCGGCCGCGCCTCTTCAGGAAGCCGGCGCAGCGGCCCTCTTGCTTCCCGTCGAGCTACTACGTCTGAACTCGCCGAAGGCTATCGCCGCCGGCGCGACAAACTGGTTCCGGCGCTGGAGAAAGCTGGCTTCCGCACATTCCTTCCCCGCGGCGCTTACTACGTCATGACCGACATCAGCGCCTTCGGCCTCAGCGACGATGTGACCTTCTGCAAATACCTGGTCAGCGAGATCGGCGTAGCTGCCGTTCCGGGTTCGAGTTTCTACAGCAATCCGAAAAACGGCTCGAAGCAAGTGCGGTTTGCTTTCTGCAAGAAGGATGCAACGCTCGAAGAAGCCGCCAAACGATTGGGTAAACTGACGATTCGTTGAGTCACTAGATCATCCAGTTGCCGGCCTGTCGGTCTCTAGAGTTCGCCTCTGGTGCGTTCGACCGACATCCACCGTTCCGAAATGCGTCCCCTCTCCTCGAAGTCATCCTGAGCGCAGCGAAGGAACTATGTATTTCTCTTTCGAAGCGGGGGCCGCACCCGAGCAGACGCCGAAAACTCATGTACTGAAAAACTGATGTAAGCGAGAACTGAAAAACTGAACTACTGAAGTACTGACGTACCGAAAAACCGAGTGCTGAAAAATTGAGCGACTGACAGACTGACCGACTGAGAAACTAAATTACAATCGCCTCGTGCTTCGCCTTCAGGCAGAGTTCGTTCCCGAGAACGATCGAGAGTTCTTCGCCGCCATTCCGGCGAAGCCCGCCGTGTTTCTTCTGCGCGGAGAAGCGGGCACCGAGCCTTACGTCAGCAAAACCGCGAATCTTAGGCGGCGCCTTGTGCGGTTGCTGGGCGCCGAAGGCGAGACCACCCGCCGTTTGAACCTGCGCAACCGCGTGCGCACGCTCGAATACTCCCCTACTGGCTCCGATTTCGAATCACAACTCGTCCTCTACAAAGCTCTCCGCGAGGCCTTTCCCAAAAACTATGTCGATCGCCTGCGGCTGCGGTTTGCGCCGCTCGTGCACCTGCATCTCGAAAACCGCTACCCGCGCGCGTCCGTGACCGTAAAGCTTGGCAAGAATGCCAGCGAATACTACGGACCGTTTGCCTCGCGCGTCTCCGCCGAGAAATTTGCGAACGATGCGCTCGACTTTTTCAAGATGCGCCGCTGCGTCGAGGAACTGAATCCCGATCCGAAATTTCCTGGCTGCGTCTACTCCGAGATGAAGATGTGCCTCGCTCCCTGCTTCAAAGGCTGCACGGACGAAGAGTACTCAGCCGAAGTCGTCCGCGTGCAGGAGTTCTTCGACACGGGCGGGCAATCGCTCCGGCGCGAACTGGAGCAGGCGCGCGAAAAAGCCTCAGCCGACCTCGAATTCGAAACCGCGGCAGCGCTTCACGCGAAGATCGAAAAGCTGAAGCCTGTGCTCGGGCAGGTGCCGGAGATCGTGACCCGGATCGATCGCATGAAGGGCCTAATGATTCAGCCCGCCGCCGAACCGGACTCAGTGATGCTGTTTCAGATCGACGCCGGACGCATTTCCGAACCGATTCCATTTCTCGTGAACCAGCCGGCAGACAGCGGCAAGATGCACTCCATGGAAGCTCGTCTGCAGGAAGCGCTCGCAGCTCCTGTTCTCGGCAAAACGACAGTGCTCGATACGATGGAACAGCTCGCGATCCTCAAGCGCTGGTACTACCGCACCAGCAAAACCGGCGAGGCCTTTTTCGGCGATCAGTCAGGCGAACTGCCCTGGCGACGAATCGTCCGTGGCTTGTCGCGCGTCTTCCGTGGCGAGAAAGCCGCGCCCGACCTCAGCGAATCAGCCAAGGACTACTGGATCTTCCGCCACAAAGAAGCTCGGATTGCAATAAGGTGGAGATCGGGTAATTGGTAAATAGGTAATTCGGACAACCGAAGGACTGAACGACTGACGAGCACTGAGCGACTTTCAATGTAACTGAAACCGACTCTAGATTCTTCAATTACTCAATTACAAATTACCTATTTTGCTCCGTTTCCTGAACACCGGCTTCACCTCCCGCCGCCAGTGTTCATCCACAGCGATCAGGTTCCATTCAACATCAGGACTGAAGTAGCGTAGCAACGTGTCCGTCGCCGGATGGATGCGCAAAGCTGGCGCCACCAGCAGCAGCAGCGGCGATTGCTCGTTCAGCTCCGCGCCGGGAAAGTATCCGAACTTCTGAAATTCCCCGCGCGCGTGATGCCACCGCACGCGAGCCCAGTAGTCCAGACCTTGCAGCGGCAGGTGGATGTCTTCATCAGCTTTCAATTCGATCACCGCCAGCCGCCTGTCGTGAGTTGAGGTCAGCACGTCGATCATCGCGCGATCAGCCGCGGAAAACGCGGGCACCTGCGAATACACGAACTGCGAATTCAGCCGATGATCGAGCGCGTGCACGTCGCGTATCACCAACGACTCGAGCCAGCGCTCAGGCACCATCCTCCACAGCGCGTCCGACGCACGCGTCTCTCCCGCACGCCGTGAGAGCGCCAGCCGTGCCGTTATCTCGCGAAAGAACGCTTCCGATTCGCCATTGAGCACCGTCTCGTTCGCGCCCACACCAAAAACTATTTCTTCACCTGAACGAAACGAACCCGCGGCAAACGCCACGCGAGCCTGGGCAAATTCCAGCCCAAATAATCGGAACGAAATTTCTGCGGGTGAGAGCACGTGCACTTCGGTTCCCGGCACCAATTCACGAATGTGCTCGATCGATGTTGCGAACCGTTGCAGCGCGGCCGCATTATCAGGGCAATGAACAAGTCGCGTGCTGATATTGCCGATGTCGCCGGTATCCACCGCTTCCACCGTCGACATCTTTGCATCGACCTCATACAACTGCCAGTTCGCGGCGGCATGGTTCAGATGCGCCATGCGCTCGCGCACCATCGCCGAGCGCTTGATCGGAACAAACAGCTTCAGCCCGGCAACGTGCCGTCGTTCAGCATCGCGCTGCCGCAAGTAGTCCAGCCACAAAATCCCGATGGTCAACGACGCGTCCACCGACGCTTGCGTTTCGTACTCATTCACGCCGAGCACCGCCCACGCCGAAGTCCCCTGGTGAATCGCACCCCTTGCGTAGATCGGACCGAACGAGCGCTCCAGATCCACAGTCGACGTCAGCGGCGTAATCGTCGCACCCGGATACTCCCGCCGAAGAACACGTTCGAGCGTCCTGTGATAAGCAGTGCGTTGCGACTTCTTCGCAGTCGGGGTGCGATGATCTCGTCCGCGGCAGATCTCCAGCTTGTTCGGACGCGGTTGCCCCAGGCGCTGCACCGACAGCTTCAGCACCTCGCTCTTCGGTTCCGCATCGAGCACGCGCCGCACGCAGTTTCGTTCTTCCGACCATAAGTGCAGCACGCATTTGCCGTGGTCAGTGGAAAGGGAATAGCGCGCGGTCTGTAAATCGAAGAGCGTCGTTCCGTCTTCAACGACGACGGCATCCCGCGATTCAGCCAGGAAGTCGTGTACCGTGCGAGCTAGGGCGGTGAGCTCCATGCGACAACGCCCCTCACGGATACCACGGATGGACGCGGCTTTCCGTGCGGTAAGTCACAGTGCGAGGGGAAACGCTATTTGACTCGCGGAGGAGACTCTTATGCCTGAAGACGCGTAGGGCAGCCTGAAATGGTGCCCCAGGTTCGCGCCGTTCTTTTCGGCGCTAACCTGGGCTCAGACAATCGAATCGCCTCACCACACGTGGCAGGCGTTCTCTCTCACCATCGGCTGTCCAGCTTTGCAGCCGAATGCCTTCTGGAACTCCGTCGAGTTCGAGACCACGCCATTGACGCGGTACTGTCCCGGCGAGTGCGGATCGGTCATTGCCCGCACGCGCGAGTTTTCCGGCGTTACGTTCTGGCACCATATCTGACCATAAGCCAGGAAGAAGCGCTGTTCCGGCGTGAAGCCATCAATCGGCCCCGGCGCACCGCCCTTGTCCTTCATCGTGTTCTGCAGCGCCAGGTACGAGATGCGCACGCCGCCGTTATCCGCCGTGTTTTCGCCCAAGCGTCAGCTTGCCTTTCAGATGGACATCATCCACCGCAACGTAACTCTCATACTGGTCGGCGATGCACTGCGTGCGCTTGTCGAACTCGGCGCGATCCTCGGGCGTCCACCACGACTTGAAGTTTCCGACAGAATCGAACTGGCTGCCCTGATCGTCGAACCCGTGCGTCAGTTCGTGTCCAATCACCGCGCCAATACCACCGTAGTTCACCGCATCATCAATGTTGTTGTCATAGAACGGCGGTTGCAAAATGCCGGCAGGGAAGTTGATGTCATTCATCGGAGGACGATAGTACGCGTTCACCGTTGGCGGCGACATCGACCATTCCGAGCGATCCACCGCCTTGCCAATCTTGTTCATCTGGCGGTTCTCCTCAAAAGCGTTCGCTCGCAGGATAGTTCCCGAGCGCATCGTCACGCTTGATGGTGAGCTTCGTGTAATCCCGCCACTTGTCCGGATACCCAATATTGTTGCGAATCGCCTTCAGCTTGACGTCCGCTTGCTTCTTGGTCGTGTCCGTCATCCACGCGAGGCCCTGGAAGTCTTGCCCAGCGGCCGTTTCGATGGCATTCACCATTTTCAACGTGCGCTGCTTGCCTTCCACGCCGAAGGTCTCATCGACGTAGGGCTGGCCCAGCGCTTCGCCGATTTGCCGATCCGTCCGGATGACACACCGTTTCCAGCGAACCTGGATTTCTTTCTGCCCATTCAGATACTTGCGCTCGAACGCGAAATCTTCCTGCACAAAAGGTTCGGAGAGCGTAGGCGCCGTGCTGCGCACCAGGTGCCAGCGCAAATAAGTCTTCCAATCCGCGATCGGAATGGAATCAAGCTTCGGACTCACTTGCTTGAAGAACTCCGGGTTAATCACATTCAGCGATTCGAACTTCGGCGCGCCGCTATCCGTGAAGTACTGCGTGAATTGGAAGTTCGGCGCCAGTTGGTTCAACTCCGCCAGGCTCATCGGATGATCGCGCTTGGCCGGATTACGCCGCTCGGCCCGATCCATCGACGACTGCGCCAGCTCGGTTTCGATTTGCAGAACGGTCTTCGCCTGAGCCGCGGCAGCCTCGGGCTTGTCGCCCAATAGCTCGAACATCTTCTGAACGTGCGCGACGTACCGCTCGCGTGTCTCCACCGACTTGGGATCACTCTTCAAGTAGTAATCGCGATCTGGCAATCCGAGTCCGCCCTGGTCAACATTCGCGATCATCTGCGTCGCGTCGTGCAGATTCGGTGACGGCCCAAATCCAAACAGTCCGCTCACGCCCTGCGAGTGCAAATACGCAATCGTGCTGATCAGGTTCTGCCGCGTTTCAATCGCCTCGATCCGCTGCATCTGCGGCTCGATCGGCTTCGCGCCCAGCGCATTGATGCGCGTCTCGTCCATGCAGGCGGCATAGTTGTCGCCAATCTTCTGCATCACCGCATCGCGCTTGGCACTGGCCACCGCGGCCTTTTCGAGAATGGCATGCAGTATGTCGTAGTTGCGCTCCTGCAATTCGTCGAAACGTCCCCAGCGCGCCTGGTCTCCGGGGATCGGATTCTTCGCCATCCATCCACCACATGCGTACTTGTAAAAGTCGACACACGGATCGGTCCCGAGATCCATCGCTGTCTTATCGAAGCTCGGAATGCGGGGGGCCACGGGAGAAGCCGGAGCTTTATTCGGACTGGGCGCGCTTTGCGCAAACGCAAGAGAAGTTAGCAGTACAAGGGAGCAACACAGTTTGAATCGCATGACACTCCTGGGAGGAACGGTGTGGCAAACGGGTGAGTGTACAGCAGAGCGGATTCCCGCTCCAATAGGTTGTTTCAACCGAACAGCAGTGTGGTGCGAGCAGTGGTTGCGGTATGACGAAATGCGGGTTTTGGGCCACGGTTCTCAATCCTCGGCCGCGATTTAGCCGCGGAATCAATCGAGAGCAGTGCTCCATCGAAATCTGCGTGGGCCCCGGGTAGACTGCAAACAATTTCCTTCGCCACACAAATTCCACGCTCTCACGTGTGGTTATGAGTGATAGAAGCGATACTCTGGGCTTCCTTGATGCTCTTGCCTTTCAAGAAACGTAAGTCCCGCAATCTAGAGGGTTGTTACGCCGAACACGCCCCAGCCCTTCTCGCGTACGCACGCTCGTTTGGCCTGAACCATCATGCCGCTGAAGACTTGCTTCACCACGTCTTCTTGAAGGTGCTCGAAAGCTCTAACGATAAAGAAGTGGAGGAGATTCGCCCCTATCTCTTTCGCGCAATTCGGAATTCTGCGTTGAATCACCAGCGCGATCACTCTCGCGAGGTCGAACTTTCTGGGCAGGAACCCTGGTTTCGCAACTCCGGTACGTCTCCGGAAGCCGAACTAGACCTGCGTTCGGCGCTTTGCGAATTGCCCGTGGAGCAGCGTGAAGTATTGCTGATGCACATCTGGGGTGGTCTTACGTTTGGCGAGATCGCCTCGGTCCTTGCGGATTCTCCCAACACTGTCGCGTCGCGCTATCGCTACGCTCTGAGCGCGATGAAACGCAGATTGCAGTCTGGATTAGAGGTCAAAGAACCATGAGAAATCTTGACGACGACATCGAGCTAGAAAACTACTTGCGCGACTTTCAGCCCGTGGCGCCTCGCCCGTTGCCATCTGTACGAAAACACGAGCCTCTAGTTTGGGCCGTCGTATTCGCCGGCGCTCTCTTGGTGCTGGCGGTCTTCGCGATCCGAAATCCCTGGCGGACGCAACCGCGCCAGGTACGAGCAGTACGAGAGCCGCGACAGTCCGTCGCGAACGTGCAAGGCAACGCGCTCACCGTTGGAAACCTAAGCGCTGCTGCTCAGCTGGGAGATGAAGCACTTGAATCGGCGCTCGCCCGAAGCTCCAAAGTTGCTTTGCCGCGCGTCGATAGACCTGACACCGCCCTGAACGTGCTGTCCGGTGAATAAATAAGGAGAGTCAAATGAAAACAGCGATCATTCTCATCCTGGCGTTACTTTTCGCATTGCCGGCTACGGCCCAGGTGCCCTCGGGCGCGGAGAACAATGCCGCGTTACGCTACTGGAACGCCTTCGCACAGATGTCGGATGCAACTATCACCGAAGCCCAATCGCACCAACTCGAAGCGATTGCCAACGGCACTTCGCCGTGGGACGAATCTGCTTTCGGCAAACTGCTGAGCGATAACTCCGAGGCAGTCGAGACAATGGTCCGCGGTACGTCCCTTCCTTACTGCGCGTGGGGTCTCGACTTCCAACTTGGAGCCGCAACACCGATCCCGCAGATTCCTCGCGGACGCGCGCTTGCTCGCCTAAACGTGCTCACCGCGCAGCGCCTCGCCGCTCAGGGCCGTAGCCGAGAGGCCACGTTACATCTGCTTGCTGGTATCCGCTTTGCGCAGGACCTATCACAAGACATGTCGTTGATCGGTGTCCTCACGGGCAAGCTTGCGCTCGCTTCCGACTTGAATGCCGCCGCAGCCCTCGCTCAATCCAACCAGCTCTCCAAGACCGATCGCGAGAAACTTGCTCGCGCGGTTCGAGCCTTACCGGCGGACGTTTTCGATTGGAGTCAATCGATACGGAAAGAATCTGGGGCCATTCAGGATGCGCTCGTACAACTGGAGCAGGCGAAGGATCCCGCACAATATCTAGCAAAATGGGGAGTAAATTATAGCGACTGGAATGGGAAGCTTCGTCCGAGCACTGACGAGATTCGCCAATATGATTCTGTAATGGCTGACGCCGCACGCGCCTTTCGTTTGCCGCCCGCGCAAGCCGACCAGCAACTCGCAACCATCGCGGCGAAAATCGATAGCATGGGTCCGGCATTCCGCGCTTTCACACCATCTCTCTTGCGCGCCAACACTTCCCGCAAGGACGTGGAAGAACTACGGCAGAAATTTCTGCAGAGTATGTGAGCCTGATTGTCCCGGATCCGTCCGGGTGCCCCACTCGTGCGAAGCAACGAGTGGGAAGATCAAGGCTTACCTTCATCTTTGCTTTTGCCCCTCTTTGTCAATCTGCTCCGGACCCGCGACCCGGCGCGCGCGCCCAGTCCGTTTCGGGCGACCAGCAATCGCGGACTACCCACCGTTGTATCCGCGCGAAACCCGCCGTCTAATCACGCATGGGGTGCCACATGATATGGAACCACGTAGTACAACAGGATTCGGGGAACGCTCCCGCGCTTTGCTCGGCAGACGTAGATCTCGCACTTGAGCGGTCAATCGAAGCAGCACGGCTTGGCGTGCACCGTCGGGCCCAGGAACCCAACTTGGTCGATGACTTCGCTGAGCTTCTTCCTTCAGGTGACTGATCGCCCAAAGACCCTGGCGCAAGCCCGTTCCGCAACGCCGGTGCCCCACTCGTGCGAAGCAACGAATGGGAAGGTCACAGGCTCACCTTCATCTTGACTTTGCCTACTCTTGATTGAGCCACCTGCAGACCGATCGCCGTTCAGCCCAAGCGACTGCGTTCCACTTCTTCTGTGTCCATCGGCGCAGGCGTCAAGTCCGCCGGCTCATTGCGAAATAGATATCGTAATACGAGTGGCGCAAACAGAGTCGTCACGGCTGTCATGATAATGACCACCGCGTACGCCTGCTGGGAAATTACGTTCATCTGCAAGCCGATAAGAGCGACAATGAGCGCGACCTCGCCTCGTGGCGTCATGCCGATCCCTACCTGCAACGCCGCTCGGGGCCCTTCCGAAAGTACCGGAAGTCCGCAGCCCACCACCTTCGAGATAATCGCCAAAACGGAGATCACCCCAGCGTCGATCAGCACCTCGCGATTGAACATTCCGAGATCGAGGCGCGATCCCATGATAAAGAAGAAGAATGGCGCGAGGAATTCGTTGATGGCGTGGGCGCGTGGCGCCAACCCCCACTCCGGAGCGTAGTCGGCGAACACAAGTCCCGCGAAAAACGCGCCGATAATGGCGGCCATGCCGATCTTGGTGGCCGCAACCGAGAGTCCCAGGCAAATCGCGAGTGCCAGGATCAAAGGCGCGTCGTGCGTGGACATGCGCTCCAGCCCAGGCCGCATTCCGCGCACGATCCGCGGGCCGATAAAGATCATGAAGAAAGCGAAACTGAGAGCTTCGGCAATCAGTATGCCAATATGGAGCCATTGCACCTTGCCGCCGGACGCAACGCCAGTGACGATCGTGAGCACGATCATCCCGAGAATGTCGTCAAAAACCGCCGCGCCCAGGATGATCTTCGCCGAGCGCGTATTCAGTGCATCCAGGTCGCTGAGCACCCGGGCAGTGATGCCCACACTGGTGGCGATCATGGCGGCGGCTACGAAGATGGATTCATGTCTCGGCTCGCCCCGCAACATCAGGTAGCCGAAACCGAGCACAAACGGAGCGACAATTCCCGCCACTGCGACGCGGATCGAAGTGCGTCCGACTCGAATCAGTTCCATCGGCCGGGTTTCCAGACCGACCGTGAACAGAAGGAAGATCGCGCCGACTTCCGCCAGAGATCCCACCGATTCGCTGGGGATCACCAGGCGAGTAGCGTGTGGGCCAAGAAACACGCCAGCCAGGATCTCGCCCAGAACTCCTGGTAGGGAGAACTGCTCGAAGACCTCACCGAAGACTTTCGCCCAGACAAAAATCGCGAAGAGTTCGAGTAGAAACCTGTCGGCATTAGCTGGCATAGCTTATGGGGCCATTCCGCGATTGGGTGATTGGGTCATTGAACCGCTGCAGCCGAAACCAATACAGCGCGCTCCCGGGTAAAGAGATCGGATCCCTAGTTATTTATCGCAATGCCGGATGATTCGCTATCGAAATCCAGAGCTGCTGCTGCAGCAATAACGTAGAGTCAGTTTTTTTACGGATTTTTTACGCACAGTTATGTGGCGAAATGGATATTAACCAGACTCTAGCGTTCCACTTCGTTGACGCGGGCCTTCACCGAACCGTGTGCCAGTCGGGCGGAAATCTCTTCTCCCGCATGTACCTGGTCCGCATTCTTAACCAGGTTTCCGGCGGAGTCGAAAACCAATGCATATCCACGCTCAAGAATATTGGTAGGAGAGAGCGCATTCAACTGCGCCGCAAGCTGATCCAGTCGAGCATGCCGCTGCCGCAACTGGGCCCGAATCGTGGAAGTGAGCGCACCGCTTCGCGTCTCCAACTGGCTGTGGATGAATCCCAGCCGGGTGCGCAGATCGTGATGGCGAACGCGTGCCGACGCCACGTCCAGTCGGCGATGCCGCGAGCGGAGCTGAATGTTCAGCGCTTCTCGAAGCCGGTACACCAGTTCGTCCGTGCGTTGCTGACGCCGAGAGATCGCGTCGCGCATTCTGGCAAATGCCCCATGCTGCGAAAGTTCGGTCAGCAACTGCTTGGCGTGAAGTAGCTGGTAACGGGTAGCGCGCGAGAGACGCCGCCGCAGATTCTCTACCTGGTCTTCCAACTCCTGACGAGACCGGATGACCAATTCCGCGGCTGCCGAAGGTGTTGGCGCACGCAGGTCGGAAACAAAGTCGACGATGGTGAAATCCGTTTCGTGACCCACCGCCGAGATCACCGGAATTCGCGATCCGGCGACGGTGCGCGCGAGCGTTTCATCATTGAACGCAGCCAAATCCTCAAGCGATCCGCCGCCACGCGCCACCAGGATTACATCCACATTGTTTGCGCGATTGAAGAAGCGAATGCCGGAGCTGACCTCTGCCGCCGCTGCTTCCCCCTGCACCTGCGCGGGAAAGATCAGCACGCTGACCGACTCATGCCGCCGCCGCAGAATGTTCAGGATGTCCTGGATAGCAGCGCCGCGCGGCGAAGTCACAATCCCGATGCACCGTGGCAGCGCCGGAATCGTCTTCTTGCGAGCTTGGTCGAAAAGCCCCTCGGCAGCCAGCTTGGCCTTCAGTTGCTCGAAAGCAATCTGCAGGGCTCCAGCGCCCTTTCGGTTCCAGGTACTCGGCTGAGAGCTGCATCTCGCCGCGTGGTTCATAGATCGTGACCCGCCCGCGAGCGACGATCTGCAAGCCATTCTCCGGCTTGAACCGCAGCAGCCGCGCTTGCGACCGAAACATCACAATGCGGATCTGCGCGCCATCGTCCTTGAGCGTGAAATAAAGATGACCCGAATCAGCAGGGCGGAAATTCGAAATCTCGCCTTCAACCCACACATCCGTGTATTCGCGTTCGACTCGCGTTCGCAGGTCGGACATCAAATCGCGCACGGTCCATATGCGCCGGGTGGCTTGGAAGGTAAAGCCCAGTTGTTCGCTCAGGGACATCGAGTCCAGTGTAATGCGAGCTAGCGAAAGCGGCCAATCAAGTAGAAGACCAGCGAGAGCAAGATGCTCAACACGATCGAGGTCGCCAGCGGAAAATAGAAGACACTATTCTTGCCTCGAAAGACAACGTCGCCCGGCAGGCGTCCCAGCGGTAAATTCAGCCTTCCCGCGAGCAGAACAATCAGGCCCAGCAAGAAGAGGACTCCGCCGAAAATCATCAGCAGCTTGCCAATACTGATCATCGCTTCATTCTATTCGTGCATAACAGAGCTGGGGTGCAACCCGGGGGTAAGTGAATCCCTCTAACACGGTACTTGCACAAAAGGAGGAGCAATGAGCATTTGGACAATTCTGTTCGTAGTTCTGTTGGTTGCGTGGATTCTAGGCTGGGGAGTGTTTCACGTGGCCGGCGGACTAATTCACCTGCTGCTGATTCTGGCAGTCATCTCCCTGATTCTGCACTTCGTCCGTGGTGCCGCGGCGCGAGCCTGAGCTCCGCCGCGCAGCGCACCTCGGCTACGCCAGCGTAAGCGAGCGCCGGATGCTGGTTTCTTCTTCCGCTCCGGGCTTGCCGAATTTCCGCTCGTAACTATCGTGCGCGGAATCGTTGGCACTCGGCAGTTCGCGGCCAGTCCAGTTCAGGCTGCCGGAATCGAACGCCGCCACGAATGCGTTCACCACGTCGAAACTGTAGCGCGTACCCGCAGCGCGCAAGATGATGCTGCGGGCGACGTGCGGAGATAGCGCGCTCCGGTTTTCCGCATCGCTGATCAAATTGTTGTATTCGTTCGCAATCGCCATCACCCGCGACTCCAGCGACGCTCCCGCCTTACTTGCCGCGTAGTAATCCACATCATTGTTAGCCGCCAGCATGATCGGAATCACACGCTCCAGCGAGTGCAGCCCTTCGCGCTGCGTTCGCGCGGCCGCACTAGCTTTCTCCGGTAGAACATCGCGCTCGGACGCCGTCAAGCGCCCGGCCTTAGCCAGAACTTCGCGGCTGATTTCCATCGTCCCGATTTCCTGCAGCAGCGCAGCCGACTGTATGTCTGTCAGTCGTTCCATCGACAATCCCGCTTCGCGTCCAATCTGTGTAGCCAGCCACGCAAGCTGCCGCGCGCGCTTCTGTGTATCCGTTCCGCGCGAAACCAGGTGTCCCAGGATCAGCAGCATGCCTTCATACATCTCGCGTAATTCGCGGAAGAGCGTGCCCATCGAGTACGCCAGCGCCACCAGCACCGTTCCCCAGACGATCAGGTCATACCAGTTATGTTCAAGCAGTTCGGTCGTGCTGCCGTGAAACAGCAGCGACTTCAGCGTCCAGCTCAGGACGACCAAAAAGATGCTGGCGAATGCCGTGTGGATCGCGTGCCGCCGCCCGAAGAAGTACGCAGAAAACATTGTGGGCAGCACGTACAGGCACAGCATCATCTGGTTGCGCGTCGCCATGCTGTCCAGCACGGCGGCAATCAGGAACAGGGACAGGACTAGCCACCATTCCTTATTGACTTCGGCAAATCTGCGTAGCCCCTTGCGTTTCATATCCCTCTTCTTGGATCAGGAGCGCAGCACCCAGACACGGATGCCAGCAACCTGCCACCCTCTTGAGAGCACTGTAGGCGACCCTGTCCCCATGGGCAATGTACGAAGGTAACGTCGGCCAGCAGGTAGTAACACAATTACCCGGGCCTAGACTTTGCGCCATAAAGTACTTGACTGCCCCAGCCGGCAACGGTACTCTACCGCGCATGCAAAGCTCTCGCCGATGCCGAGTCCGACGCGTTCCCATTGTCGTCGACCCCCCTTCGAGCGAGCCGCCCTCCAGCATGATGGAGGACCTGCAGTACATCCGCCGCACCATGGAAAACTCCAGCTCCTTCACGGCTGTTCCGGGCTGGGGAACTGCGGCGATGGGCATTACTGCGCTGCTTGCGGCGCTGGTGGCGCTGGTGCAACCGAGCTTCGGCCGCTGGATGGCCGTCTGGCTCATCGACGCCGTGCTCGCCTTCTCCGTGGCGATGTGGACCATGCGGCGCAAGGCGCGTCGCGCCGGGATCCCGTTGTTCTCGGGTCCGGGACGCAAGTTCGCCCTCAGTTTCTTTCCCCCGATCGTCGTCGCCGTCATCCTGACCGCGGTGCTCTTTCGCGCCGGCGCGGTGAACGCGATTCCGGGGATGTGGCTTCTGCTCTACGGAACTTCGGTGGTCAGCGGCGGATCGTTTTCCGTCCGCATCGTTCCGGCGATGGGCAGCTGCTTCATTGTTCTGGGCGTGCTCGCGCTGATAACTCCTGCGGCGTGGGCAATCTGGTGGATGGTTCTGGGTTTTGGCGTCCTGCACGTTGTGTTCGGGACGATGATTGCAAGGAGGCATGGTGGCTAGGCAGGAACCGGTATCGCGGGCAAAGGCGCAGCGGCAGATCGATTCGGCTGGGCGCGAAACTCGCGTCAGGCCGGAACAACAATCTGATCACGGCCAGTGGCCCGACTTCGATTCCCTGATCCACGAGCGGATCCGGCTGGGAATCGTCAGCGCGCTGGCGGTGAACGAGACGCTCACGTTCAACGAGCTCAAGAAGGTGCTCAACACCACCGACGGAAATCTGAGCGTGCATGCGCGCAAGCTCGAAGAGGCAAGCTACATTCGCTGCGAAAAGTATTTCGAAGGACGCATGCCCAAGACCGAGTATCGCTTGACCGCCGTCGGCCGGCGCGCGCTCGAGCAATATCTCAATCGCATGGAAGAGCTGATCAAGAAGACCCGTCAGTAAGAAAGACTGGCAGTAAAAAAATTTGCCTGCATGCTTTGCCTTGCAAAGTTCACTACAGGAATAGGGGCATCTACCTAGATGGATTCTTCACCGAACGAAATGGAACAGGGAAGTCTTTCGCAGGAAATTTCAGAGCTGGATCGCCGCCTGCACGTGGCCATCATCATGGACGGCAATGGCCGTTGGGCGAAAAAGCGCGGACTGCCGCGCATCGCCGGACATCGCGCCGGCGCCCATGCCGTGCGGCGCGTCACCGATGCGGCGCGCGAGCTGGGAATCGGCACGCTCACGGTGTTTGCGTTTTCTTCCGACAACTGGCAGCGCCCGGTCACCGAAGTTTCGGCGCTCATGCGCCTGTTCCATCGCTATCTCCGCTGGGAGATGGGACGCTGCCTGAAAGATGGCGTGCGCCTCAGCGTCATCGGACGCCGCGACCGTCTTCCGCAATGGCTGGTGAAGGAGATCGAGCACTCCGAAGAGGTCACGCGCCACGAGAAGCGCCTGCACTTGCGCGTTGCTCTCGACTACTCCTCGCGCGACAGCATCGTCGAGGCCGCGCGCCAGGCGCAGCGCATGAAAGACGATGGCTTCGACATCGATCGCCAGAGCTTCCAGTCTCTGCTCAGCGCCCTCAATCGCGACCAGGTGAAGGACGTTGATCTGCTCATCCGCACCAGCGGCGAATTGCGCCTCTCGGACTTCATGCTCTGGGAATGCGCCTACGCCGAGCTGTATTTCACGCCAGTCCTGTGGCCCGATTTCAAGAAAGAGCATCTCGCCGAAGCTCTCGACGAGTACTCGCGCCGCGATCGACGCTACGGCGCAGTGAAAGAAACGGCGATGGCAGCCGCGCCAGAAGTTGCCGAGGCCGCCAGCGTAACAGGGGACTGAACTACAAACGCAAGGTTCCTCGACTCGCGTCCGCGCGATCCCAACTGCGGGGATCGCCAACCCCGCAGCGGACGGTCGCTCGGAATGACAGGGTTTTAACATTTCATTGCACCACCAACTCTTCCTCTTTAACCACCACCGTTGACGCCTGTCATTTCGAGCGAGGAGCGCGATACAGACGCGCTCCGAGTCGAGAGACCTTGCGTTATCTCCACACCTTGCGTTACATCACAGACACGCGTCGCATGACGATGCTAAAAGCTTCGCTTCATGCGCAAAGAGTACATCTTCCACGTCTACTTCATGATCAGCAGCTCTCGACGCGCGCTCTACCTCGGCATGACGGGTAGGTTTCGCAACCGCGTCTGGCAGCACAAGACTCACGCATTCGAGGGATTTTCCAGCAAGTACAACTGCACTCGCCTGGTCTATTACGAAGTTTACGATGACGTTCGCCGCGCAATCGCCCGCGAAAAGCAGTTGAAGCGCTGGAGCCGCGCAAAGAAAAACGCATTGATTGAAGCATTCAACCCTACGTGGAGCGACCTGGCGGAAGACTGGTTCAAGCCGGAAACGCAAGGTCCCTCGACTTCCGTCCGCGCGCTCCCAACTATGGGGATCGCCAACCCCGCAGCGGACGGTCGCTCGGAATGACAGATCCTGAAAATGTAATCCCACATTGAACTTCACCTCTCCGGCAACGCCGCTCACCCACGTCATTTCGAGCGAGGCCGCTCAAACTATCGACACTGTCCATTCCTGTCATTTCGAGCGAGGAGCGCGATACAGACGCGCTCCGAGTCGAGAGACCTTGCGTTCGTAACTCATTCGCCATTGGTGAGTGGCGCAGCGATCGGTGCTTCGAAGTTGGGAGGTTCGGATGCGGATTGCTCGGTGCTTACGCCGAGCCGGTCGAAGAGGATCTGCGCCAGGGATGGGCAGCTGCTTTCCTCTTCTTCTTCGGGTTCGGGAGGAAAGAGTTCGCGCTCGCGTCCCATGTTGGCAGAAGCTAGTTGGAGTCCGTAGAGGATGATGCCAGCGGTTTTGGTATCGATTTGATTATTGAGGAGCCGGGCGATGACGTTCATGACTGCCAGCTGCACGGAGGCAGCGTTCTCAAGGACGGGGAAGGCGCAGGGCTGCTCGGGAGAGCGGCCGATTTTCTCGAGGACGTTGAAATGAAAGTGGCAGAAGCGCTGTCCGCGCATGGCTGCGAGTTGGCACTGGTCGCCTCCGGCTTTGATGTGAGCGCACTGGGGCGCTCCGAAGGTCGGCGGTTTGGTTGAGTTCGTCGTGGTTTGTGACATTCGTTCCTTTCTTTCTTTTCTTCTTGTCTAGTTAGGGGGGACCCCCTCCCCCTCCCTTAGCGGAAAACAAAGGGGTTGCGGGTGGCAGCGCGGTAAATAGCGGAGCCGCAAGCACTTACACGTTCATAGCGGATAACAAACGACTTAGGTCGGAAGTCGCTAAAGACAGTTGTCAGTTGCTAGTTGTTAGTTGTCAGAAAAACAAAAAGCCGAAGGCTGTCGGTGGTCGGCCATCAGCTATCGGCTAAAACAGTTGTCAGTTGCTAGTTGTCAGTTGTCAGAAAGAGCAAAAACAAAGGCCGATGCGATTGCACCGGCCTGGCCGGTTAGCTTCGCGAACGTGGGGCACCATAAAAGACAGTTGTCAGTTGTCAGAAAGGGCAAAAACAAAGACCGATGCGATTGGCGTCGGCTCTCTCAGTCCCCACCCTACGCAAAAAAAACGCGTAGGATGGGCCACCCAAACTTTGCCAATTACAAACAGCAAAAGCCCGGAAGTGATCTGTGACAGATCAATTCCGAGCTTCTATATCCAGCATAGCAGATTTTGAGGGGAAACATGCCACGCGGAAGTCTCGTGTTGCGAGTGAGATACGTGATTTAGGGGCTTGACAAGATCCGGTGGTGGACACGATGTGTGACATTGCGAACATCGCGGTGTGATGTTCTCACCGAGAGCACTCACATTGGTACATAATTGAGATATCTTTCAATGAGCAAGACCGGACGCAACGATCCGTGCCCCTGTGGTTCCCGCAAGAAGTTCAAGAAGTGCTGTCTAGAGAATGAAGTCGAACATCCGCGTTGGACTGCTTACAACATCAACGATGTTCCTCCTCAGGTCCATGAGATGGCTCTCAAGATGCGCCGGAAGACGCTTGCAGACTCATTTGCAGGCCCGGGCAGTATGAAGGTGCAGTTCGCGGGCCAAACTCTGAGGGCGATCGGCAACCGAATACACTACACACCCGAAGGCAGGACCTATATCAATTTCCTTTATGCGCTCCTCCTCCACGCATTGGGAAAGAAATGGTACGACAAGCAGCGGGGACTCGACCCCACCAAACAGCACGTACTGATGCGCTGGATTGATGCGGCTCAAAAATCGCTGGTTGATCAATA
The DNA here is from genome assembly GCA_963724985.1 of Terriglobia bacterium. Taxonomy (GTDB): domain Bacteria; phylum Acidobacteriota; class Terriglobia; order Terriglobales; family Acidobacteriaceae; genus JAJPJE01. The sequence continues at coordinate 79,222 of CAVRWV010000015.1, forward strand.
TCCGAAAGATGCCGAACCGAACGCCGTTGTTCCCGTGAAATTAAATGGCTATGCCCGCGAGGTTTATAAGCTTGCAGACGATATATACAAGCTCCAACTGAAACGCGTGCTCCCAAGTAAGCTGATGGACCGCCTCAGGTCAGCTGAAGAATTCCAGGGAGCGAGATATGAGATCTGCGTTGCATCCATATTTGTGTGCTGTGGATTCGATATCGAATGGGTAGACAATAAAGATCGCCATTGCGAGTTTTATGGGATTCATCCGCACACGAGGGCCAAAATCGCAGTAGAGGCGAAAAGTAAGCGGAGATCCGGAACCTATAATACGAAGGGGTTTCTGGACCCGAGTCCCCGAGCGGATATTGCGGGCCTTTATAGAGACGCACTGCAACAAAACCCCGGGGACCGTCCGTTCGCAATCTTCATTGATGTGAATCTACCTCCGGAGCCAAATGTCGAACCGTTAAGAAAACGTTGGTCCAAAGAGGTGCTTTCGGCAATGGAGAGTTTCGAATCCTCTCTTGAGAAACCAGACCCGGTCAGCGTGCTTGTATTTACAAACTACTCGTGGCACTACGCCGGGGAAGCCGAGCCGCCATCGGGAGAGCATCTGTTTGCGTTTCCCTTGTATCCAAAGTTTGCCTTCGGAGATCATGCAACGCGAGAAGCGTTTATCAGTGCTCTTAGTGCCTACAACGTGATTAGTGAAGACGCGTTGCAGAAGATTTCGGAACAGACGATTCAGAACCTGCTGAACGAAGGCAGGTGAACGCGGACCGCGTCGCTCCGAGTCGCATTCCGAACTAAACGAGTGAGGTATATAGGTTGTTTGAAGTGCAGAAGTATCCGAAGAACTGGAAAGAGATGTCAGTCGACATGCGACTGATGTTCTTCTACCACGCGGTGGTCATGGTTCTGTTTGTGGCTGGCGGAAGGCTGACCATACGGCAAGAGCTTCTGGTCGCTGGTACGGTTGCCGCCGTGATTGTGTTCATATCTCGACATTACCGGCAAGCCAAGCGCTGGAGATGGCCGGGGGTAAAGCCGCTCGATATTCTTTATGCGCTTGGGTCAGTCGTTTTCATTTCTTTCTTCTTGTACTCAGCAACTCCGCTCTTTCCACCCAATAACAACCACGCTTTGCCTTGGTATCTAGCGGGGTTCGGTATAGGTGTTTTCGGCATTCTGCAAGCGCTGAAAATTGTGGATGCTTCTGAGGTTGAGTTCATCAGCCACTGCATGGTGATTGATCAATATGGACGGGAACTAGAACCCGGGGTGGCAACGGCTCCCCCACAAATAACTGGTCCGGCGTGGAAGCGCACGGCTAAGGTCGTGTACACCGTTGTGTTCATGTTGGTGTGGGTCGCAGGGGTGGCGTCGTTCTATTTATCCGGGACCGCTTTCAAGAATGGTTCACCCGAACCGACGGCGACTCAAACCCGACCTCTGACCGATCATGGGAAGACTGTCTACGTGACCCCTACGGAAAAACAACGGGTGGATGAATTGCAATTGGCCATGTGGATCGGGATACCCGTCGTCCTACTGGGCGGAGTAGTGCTGCATTTTCTGCTCGGGGTGAAAGTGTTCGGAGGGAACTCCGGCGGCTCCTGAGAAACTTGGGCGGGTCGTTTTCAAACGCCAGGTCTCTCGGCTCGGAGAGAGTCTGTATCGCGCTTCCTTCGACTTCGCTCAGGATTTCCCTTCGACTCCGCTCAGGATTTCCCTTCGACTCCGCTCAGGGCAGGCTTCGCGGGCTCGGACGCCCGCTAAACGCCTCAACCTCGCTCGAAATGACAGACCTGCAGACCCGCGTTCCGTCCTTTTGGTAACGTGGGGCTGTTTGCAATCAATCGAGGTTTCTCCGGAGTACAATTTCCTCGACTTACAGGAGTTTCCTCTGAAACTAGCTGAAGCTTTGGCTGAGCGCAGCGACGCTCAGAATCGTATCTCCGAACTGAACAAGCGCATCGCGCGATGCGCCCGCGTACAGGAAGGCGAAAAGCCTCCCGAGGACCCGCAGGAACTACTGGCCGAGTTGGATCGGTTGTATGCACGTGTGCTCGAACTGGTGCAGGCGATCAACCGCACCAATTCCCGAACCGTGTTCGACGCCAAACTTTCCATCTCCGATGCGATCGCCGAACGCGATGTGGTTGGCAAAAAGCGTGACCAGCTCGCCGCGCTGGCGGAGGCCGCTTCCACCCGGCAGGATCGCTATTCAAAATCCGAAGTGAAGTTTGTCGCGACGCTGCCGATCGGCGATCTGCAGAAGCAGGCCGACCAGTTGTCGAAGCGCTTTCGTGAACTTGATACTCGGATTCAGGAATTGAATTGGAAGACCGATCTGGTTTGAGGAGCAGTTGGTAGTCGCGTCAGTCGAGGCGAGCACAAGCCCTGCCAGGGGCAAAGCTGGCACTCACGGTGGCACCGAAGGGCCGGTGGCCAGCGGGTTCGAGTCCCGCACGTACAGCGTAGGCTCCGTACGGTCACAAACGTATCGAGTACAGAAGACAGTTACGACCGCGTGCTGATTGACTGATCCGGCGAGGGTGGGAACGGGGAAACCTCAAACCGGTGTCGCCCCTCCGGGGCTCGGTGGAATTTTTGGGGAAGCCTACCCGGGGCTCACGCCCCGGGCTATGCGTGTCGCCGCTACGCGGCTCGAGCAAATCGGTTCTCTGTAACACACAACCAAAACCGCGCGACAGGAATGTCCGCGCCACACAAGCAAGCCCGGGTAGTCGAGGTCGGCTGCCCCACGTGAGTTGTGGCACGCAGCTGCAATCTGGCGACTGCGTGCTGATTACTGACTAGCTGACAGCTAGCCACTGCTTTCCAACCTGCTGCTGCCCATCTGCATCTACTCAAAAATGAATCTCAGGCTGGCGATTGCCGCAGGCGCGAATTTCTTCATCATTGCGGGGCTGATTCTCTACGGCTTCGGACTGTTTGCCGAGTATCACGAAAAAGGCAAGTGGGCGAAGAACATCACCGGGCTGCTGGCCGGACTCGGGATGATGACGCTCGCGCTGGCGCTGGTGTTGACGCCGCACAATGCCGAAATCATTGCCCGCATCGCGAAAACGAAAGCTTCGGTGGCGCTGGTCTGGATCAGCAGCGCGCTGTTGCTGGCGGCGATTGCGGCGTTCGGCGCGATCACGTATTCGCGTCCGATACGCTTGTGGCATGAGCGCAAGATCGAGCGCGATTTGACGCGCGGGCTTCCGGACATCCCTTAAATTACGCCTTAACCCGCGCCTTAGTCCGCGTTCGTCGTAAGAATTCTGCTGAACCGGCGCAGCTGTTTCCAACCTGCAGCTTAGGTTTCGCGTCCTACATACACAGACGTGTCTGCCCCACGCCTGAAAACCCAAAACTGAAGACCACTTTGTGCCCGTGAACTTCCTCAAACGTGACACACCGCGAAAAGGCAGTCCCGCAGACCGTGGACGCGGGCGCGTCCTGGCGTTTCCGATCGACCAGAGTGATTCCGGAGCCAGCGGACTTTGGCGCAGGTTCTGGCAGGTCGGACCGGGAATCGTCAGCGGCTCGTCGAACCTCGATCCTTCAGCGGTAGTGACCGCGACCGTGATCGGCGCAGCGTATTCCTATTCGCTGCTGTGGGTTGTGGTGCTCTGCATTCCGTTTCTGTGGGCGCTGTTTTCGGTGACCGCGCGAATCGGCGTGGAGACGCGGCGCGGGCGTGCTCGACCTGGTGCGCGAGAGCTATGGGAAGCCGCTGGCGCTGGTCGGCGCCGGGATCACGATCATCATTAATCTGTGCGTGGTGGTTGCCGACATGATGGCGGTGTCGGAGGCGTTCTCCATCATCCTCGGCGTGAACCGGCTTTACTTCGTGGCGGCGATCGCGTTCAGCGTGTGGTACATCCTCATCTTCCGCGACTATCGCAAGATCACGCTGGCGCTGGTGATCGTGTCGTTGCCGCTCTACATCTATGTTGCGTCGGCGATCATTACGGGGCCGCCGATTGGCGAGCTGATCCGCAACATGTTTACCCCGCACTTCGGGACCAACTCGCAGATGATCCAGGGGATTGTCGCGCTGTTCGGGTCATTCCTTACGCCGTATATCGTGCTGTGGCAGACGAGCTCGAGGACCGATCCGGAGCACGAACCGCACCGCTTCGACGCGTACGCCGCGACGCTGGTGACGGCGATGCTGGCGATCTCGGTGATGATTGCGTCGGCGAGCGTGTTGCATCTGGCGCATCCGACGGACATGACGGCGCGACAGGCGGCCGAGGCGCTGCGTCCGGTGGTCGGCGATCTCGGGCCAGTGCTGTTCTCCATCGGCATTATCGGATCGGGGCTGGTGGCGATTCCGGTGCTGGTGGCCTCGATGTGCTACGACCTCGCGCAAGCAATGGGCTGGCGCTACGGGCTGAGCGAACATCCGTGGGAAGCGAAGAGCTTCTACCTGCTGATTTCGGCGGCGATGCTGGTGGCGGGGCTGCTGAACTTCATACATATGAATCCGGTGAAAGCGCTGTACTGGTCGATGATCCTGGCCGGAATTCTGACGATACCGATCTTCCTCTTTATTCTGATCATCTCGAATGACCGCAGGGTGATGCGCACGACCAATACGCGTCTGCAGAACTTCTGGGTGGGAGCGGCTACGGGCGGAGCGGCCGCAGCGACGATCATCTATCTGTGGATGCAAGTGTTCGGAAGCTGACGAATCGGGGAAACGGGGAAATGGTAATCGGGTAATCCGAAGACGAAGTTCCACGTTCGAGCCTGCGAGATCTCACACCAAGCGGACAATTTCACGCATAGAATGAGCGCCATGAAGATGGTTGTGTCAGCAGTCGCTGTTCTGCATGCTGGTGGGAGTGGTGTGCGCGCAGGAGAAGGCGGTTCCGCTTGGCGAGGAAGGTCATCATCAACTGGTGCTGGAGAACGGGTACACGCGCGTCTTTCATGTAGTGCTCGCTCCGAAGGAGTCGACGCTGATGCATCAGCACGATCGGGATTATGTGTACGTCATGATCGGGCCGTCGCAGGTGGAAGTCGTGAAGCCGGGAGCCGCGCCGACCGAGATGAAGCTCAACGATGGCGACGTGAAGTTCACGAAAGCGCCTCTGGCGCATAAGGTGACGAATATCGGCGATACGCCGTTTGTGAATCTGACGATTGAAGTGAAGAAGGCGAGTACGAAGTCGGTGTGCGGGGCGAGTTGGGCGGGAGTGGAGGCGACGGGCAAGTGCTACGATCGATGTGAAGGGTATTCCTGTGAGAGTCAAATGCTGCTCACGGATGCGGTGCAAGCAAACACCTGACGACGCGCCGAGCGGTGGCTCGGTCGGTGTCGGACCGAAGCAGAATCCTAGTCTGCTTGTTGCTCTTCAGGAAGTGGAGGTGACAACCGGCGTAAAGAAGGTGAAGCTGCAGCCCGGTGAAGTGACTTGGATTCCAGCGAATGCCAAAGCGCAAGTCGCGGCCGCCGTTTCTGCGGGACGAAGCCATTGGGTTGTTATGAGTTTCGAATAGCAGCTTGGTTTGAGAATGTACTGTGGGAGGATTGCCGCAAGATGCGCGGCTACTTCTCTGGATCTTTAATTACTAAATCACCAAATCCTCCGATTACCAATTGCTTGCTTCGGTGACCGCAATCACTGCAATCCCCAATCGCCAGTGCTAGCGTGGGCGTAGTTAAGGGATCTGACCTGCCTGTTGGAGGTGTCCCATGAGTGCTGCCCATACTGCGCCGCTCACGCCTTCCCTCGAAGTAACTCTCAAAAACATACTGGTGACCACTGACTTTTCTGCCTGCTCTGAGGCTGCGGTGAAAATCGCCGCGTCGTTGGCTCGCCAGCATCAATCGCAACTTATTCTGCTGCACACGATCGAATTCGATCCGATGCTGCCCAATCCGGTGGCGCCGACCACAATGGAATGCGAGCACGAGCAGGAACTCACCGAACAAGCGATGCAGAAGATTCGCAAGCTCGCCTGCTCTGGCTGGGCTGCAGGTAAAAACACTTACCGCAGCGGGGGATGTGCTGGCAGTCGCACGCCGTCTCGTTTCCGAAGAGCACATAGACCTGGTAGTGGTGGGAACGCATGGCAGAACCGGCTTCCGCAAGTTGTTGATGGGATCGGTGGCCGAAGAAGCGGAGCGGCTGCTTTGCTGCCCGGTGCTGACCGTTGGTCCGAGCGTGGATCCTGAAACGCTCACGCATGGCCAATTCCGCTCGATCCTCTATGCGACCGATTTCTCCACCGGCTCGCAGCACGCACTCACGTATGCAGTTTCATTCGCGCGCGAAAGCGGAACCCAATTGCATATGCTGCACGTGATGCCGGAGGAGATGGTGACGGCGTTCTATCTGCACGATGAGATGGAGCACAACTGCAAGCAGCGACTGGCGCGGATGATTCCGCCAGGACTCCTGCCGACATCGCCGGATGTCATCGTCGCCACGGGAATGCCTCCGGAGGAAATCGTGAAGCAGGCTACACTCACGGCTGCAGATCTGATCGTGATGGGCATTCATGCTGCGAGTTGGACGGGAGCACATGCTTCCGCGCATATTCCGTGGTCAGTGGCGAATGCCGTTGTGGCGAATGCGCCTTGTCCGGTGCTGACGGTTTGCGGCAAGGCTGTTTAAGTTAACCCGGAACGGTGAGGGCATTTGGTTTTTCCCTGTGGGAGGACGGGGTGCCCTCCGCCGGGCTGGTACTGTTGGCGCGCAGAGGGAGTTTCTGCCCTGCGCCTTTCAACGCACGACTTCGACGGTCATCATCATTCCTTTGTCTTCGTGCTTTCACGACGTGGCAATGGAAGACAAATCGTCCGACGCTTTCCGGGTTGGTGAAAGGAATGATCATCTTCGCCTCACCCGGCTTTCCGTTCCGCATCGGAGGCACGCTATAGGTGTCGCGCAACCCGTCGAACCGCGCTGCGAACGCCGTTCACTTCAGTAACCAGAAATCCAGTCTGGTGGATGTGAAAGTCGTGATATTGGGAATCCGCATTGAGGATTGTCCATTCTTCGGTGTCGCCGAGCTTCACGGTCACATCGGTGCGGTTCTCATCGAAGACTTTGTCGTTGATGTAGAAAGCCGTTTTGTCGGCGCTTCGCGAGAACGTGAACGTTCGCCGGGTTCGTAATCGGACTGGAACGAACGGCATCGGCGTAGAGCTTTCCATTCGCGTGCGTCCTCTTGAACCTTCTTCTCTGCGGCGGCGATGTCTGCTGGCGGACCTTGTGAAATCACTGTTCCTAAATCAACCTCTGGAAGCAATGGCGCTTTTTCGTCGAACTTGAACGCAACCGATCTGAGCGCATGGTTGCCGGCCTGCCCGCCAACTATGATCGCTGAAAATCTTTGCCCTGGTCCCAGGATCACTTCGTCCATCCGAATCGGGCGTGGAACGAAGTAGCCGTCACGTCCAATGAGGTAGAACGGCATCCCCTCGATTTTTAATCGCAGGAACCGGTCCGCTCCGATGTTGCCGATTTGCCAGAACTGCGCTTCGCCCGGCCTTATGGGAATCGAAGGGCGCGACTACGCCGTTGACGGTGACCAGTTCCTGGTAATCCGCGCGGCCAATGGGATGGTGCTTAAGGAGCAGGATCCTCTCAGTGAGATTGCCAACCACGGGATATAGACGATCGCTGCCATCGATGAGGATTCCGCCGGACATGCCGCCGATGATCTGACGATCGACATCCCCATGCATGTGAGGATGAAACCAGAAAAGACCGACGTGTTTCTCCGGGATTCTGATTTCGTAATTGAAGCTTTCACCCGGCGCAATGTGAACGAATACATTGTCGCCATTCTTGAATGGAGATACATCGAGGCCGTGAAAGTGCAAATTTGTAGGCTCGGAGAGCTGATTGTGCAGGGTCACGGTTAACGTATCGCCAGATTGCAAGCGCCACACTGGAGGCAGGTATTCCCCGTTGTAGAGCATCCCCTCAAATTGGTGCCCCGCGATGGCGTAGTGCGCGGGAGCAGCGACCAGGTCGACGTGAAGCTTGCCGTTGTGACTGGAAAGCATCGTCGGATTAGCGAACTGCGTCGGATTAGCGAACGGCGTGCCGGGGCTGGCGGACTGCGCAACTGAGAAGGTGCAGACGACGATGACAAGGAGGAAAAGACTCAGGACTTTCGACATATGTACTCCGACCCCGAATGGCTCCAATGAAGGGATGCGTGAAGCGAAGTTCCGGATGGGGAACATGATTCATCGTAATACCAATATTCTGTGTGTTTCAGGCTTCAACTTTGTTGCCATCGCGTGTGAATCGATTTAGCATTCGTGCCGTTTGCCGTCATTTTTGTTGCCAAGGTTGAACATGCGAACTATGCGACGTGCCGTTGCTGTCTGCGCTCTTCTACTGTTTGCTCTTCCGTTTATCGCCCAAACCAAGCCGACTCCCGCCGAGGTTGAAAAGCGGGTGGATGCGATCCTCAGCAAAATGACGCTCGAGGAGAAGATTGATTACATCGGCGGCACGCGCGACTTTTATGTGCGCGCAATGCCGAACCTGAATGTGCCGGAACTGAAGATGTCGGATGGTCCGATCGGCGTGCGCAACTACGGACCGTCGACGACCTATGCGGCAGGTATCGGACTGGCGGCGACATGGAATCCGGAGCTGGCGCAGCAGGTAGGCGCCGGCATCGGACGCGATGCGCGGGCGCGCGGCGTGCACTTCATGCTCGGACCGGGCGTGAATATCTATCGCGCTCCGATGAACGGGCGCAACTTCGAATACTTCGGGGAGGATCCGTTCCTGGCGTCGCGCATTGCCGTGGGTTACATCGAGGGCATGCAGGCGCAGGGCGTGAGCGCCACGATCAAGCACTACATGGGCAACAACTCCGAGTACGACCGCCACAACACGAACTCGATCATCGACGAGCGCACCATGCGCGAGATCTACCTGCCGGTGTTCGAGGCCGCGGTGAAGGAAGCGCACGTGGGCTCGGTCATGGATTCCTACAACCTGATCAACGGCCAGCACGCCACGCAAAACGACTTCCTCAATAACCAGATACTGAAAAAGGATTGGGGCTTCCAGGGCGTAGCGATGTCCGATTGGGACGCGACCTACGATGGCGTCGCTGCCGCGAATGGCGGGCTCGATCTGGAAATGCCGTCGGGCAAGTTCATGAATCGTGAGACGCTGCTTCCCGCGGTGAAGTCCGGCAAAGTGAGCCAGGCAGTGATCGACGATAAAGTAAGACGCATTCTGCGGCTGGCGATCACGATGGGCTGGCTGGATCGCGATCAGACGGATCTGGCAATCTCGACCTACAACGGACAAAACGCGCAAGTGGCGCTCGCCGCCGCGCGTGAAGCCATGGTGCTGCTGAAGAACGAAGGCGGCGTGTTCCCGCTGGATAAATCGAAGATCAAATCGATCGCGGTGATTGGCCCGGACGCGTATCCCGGAGTGCCGGTCGGTGGCGGCTCGGCGCAGGTGGCGCCCTTCGCGACGGTCAGCTACCTCGAAGGAATCAGCAGCTACCTGGGACCTCAGGTCGCCGTGTACTACCGCCAAGGTGTGCCGCGCATTCAGGAGGTCATCGAGAACACCGACTACCCCGAAAAGCGGGTGACTGGGGCGGTGTGAAGGCCGAATACTTTGCCAACGCGAACTGGAGTGGCAAGCCGGCGGTGACGCGTCCCGAAGAGCATATCGAACTGGATCCTCGAGCCCACTTCACGATCACCAGCGGCCCGATGAGCGCGCGCTGGACGGGCACGATTCAGCCCGCGAAGTCCGGTGAATACAACCTCTACGTCGCGCGGTTCGGCGAGCAGAGCACATACAAGCTGATGCTCGATGGCAAACAGATTCTGCAGACGTCGAAAGCGGCCATCGATCAGCAGACGGTGAAGTTCGAAGCCGGCAAGCCGCACACAATCGTGCTGGAGTTCGTGAAGACCGATTACTGGGATGGCGTCGGGTTCGGCATGATCAAGGCGGACGAATTCGTCGATCCCGAGGCGAAGCAGATCGCGGCAAAAGCTGATGCCACGATCGTGCTGGCGGGATTCGATCCGACGACGGAGAGCGAAGGATCGGACCGAACCTTCTCGTTGCCCTTCGGACAGGATGAGCTGATCCAGGCGGTAGCCGCGGCGAACAAGAAGACAGCCGTGGTGATCACCTCAGGCGGCGGCGTCGACATGGCGAAGTGGATCGACCAGGTGCCGGTGCTCATGGAAGCGTGGTATCCGGGACAGGAAGGCGGAACGGCGCTCGCGCAGCTGGCGTTCGGCGACTACAGCCCGTCGGGCAAATTGCCGGCGAGCTTCGAGCGGCGCTGGGAAGATAACTCGAGCTACAAGAGCTACTACCCCAATGTGGCCGCCGATCCCAAAGGCGTGAAGTACACCGAAGGCGTGTTCGTCGGCTACCGGCACTTTGATAAAGATGGCGTGAAGCCGCTGTTCCCGTTTGGCTATGGGCTGTCGTATACGACGTTCAAGTACAGCAATCTGTCGGTGACGCCTGCTGCATTCAAACAAGGTCAAGATGTAACCGTGTCATTCGACGTCACCAACACCGGCTCGCGCGAAGGCGCGGAAATTGGCCAGCTCTACGTCGGGGACAAACACGCAAGCGTGCCGCGTCCGGTGAAGGAGTTGAAGGGCTTCAGCAAAGTTGATCTGAAACCGGGCGAGACCAAGCACGTGACTTTGGCGCTGAATCCGCGAGCGTTCCAGTATTGGGACGAGAAGGGCAAGCAGTGGAAGGCGGATGCAGGCGACTTCGACGTGCTGGTGGGACCGTCATCGGCGGATATTGCGTTGACCGGGCAAGGCAACGCTGCAGTAGATCGAAGTGCGATGGAGTGCAGGGGGCGGCGCGAGGCTGCCCCTTTTTCTTAAGACAATGCACTGTACTAGCTGTTATAGTACGCGCAAGCTTCTATGATTCCGTTTCGCGTTACATTTTCGCCGGGGAGTCTCGCTCCACGAGCAGATCGTATATGCGGCCAAGAAGGCAATGATCTCCGGGCAGCTTCGCCCGGGGACGCATTTCCGTCGGTGCGAGTTCTCAGCCGGGAACTGAAGATCAATCCCAATACCGCTCACAAAGTGATTGCCAGCCTGATTGCGGCCGGGCTGCTGGAGACGCGTCCGGGCATTGGCACGGTGGTGCCGACATTGCCGGAAGCGCGGCAGTACCGAGCGAACCCAATTGCTCGGACATGAGATTGAAGCAACTGGTGGTGGAAGCGAAGAAACTTGGGAATTGACCTGCAGGAAGTGATTGAGTCCATTTCAGCGCATTGGAAGCGGCTTGCTGCCGGAGCACGAACGGGAACCAGATCGGGGAGGGCGTAGCGGATGAACCAGGCAATACGCACAGACGGTCTCGACAAAGAAGTTTCGTGGCGTCGACGCTCTGCGGGATCTGAATCTTGTGGTGCCGGAAGGCGCGGTGTACGCGCTGGTTGGTCCGAACGGCGCCGGCAAGACGACCGCGATCAAAATTCTCATGAACATCTTTCGCGCGACGCAGCGGGCGCGCAGAAGTGTTGGGCATTCGACTCGACGCAATTGGCCGGGCAGAAGTTATGTGCCAATCGGATACGTATCGGAAAACCAGGATTTGCCAGAATGGATGCGGGTTCGCGATTTCCTCGGATATCTGCGGCCCTTTTATCCATCGTGGGATCGCAGCCTGGAAGACGAACTGGTGCGCCAGTTCGACCTGCCGTTGAGCCGCAAGCTGCGACATTTGTCGCGCGGCATGAGGATGAAGGCGGCGCTGGCGAGTGCGCTGGCATATCACCCGAAGCTGATTGTTCTGGATGAGCCGTTTACCGGACTCGATCCGCTGGTGCGAGACGAATTGATCCAGGGCTTGTTAGAGCGGGCAGAGGAAGCGACCATTTTTGTTTCGTCGCACGACCTGGCGGAGATCGAAAGTTTCGCAAGCCATGTCGGTTATCTCGAGCAAGGAAGGCTGATCTTTTCCGAGGAACTGCCGACGCTAGTGGATCGTTTTCGCGAGGTGGAGTTGACTTACGATGCGCCACCAGCACTGCCGCAGAAACTGCCCGAGAGTTGGATGCAGGTGGGGAGTTCGGCAGGAGTGATCCGATTTGTCGAGACACGATTCGATCCAGCCGAGACCATTGCGCAGGTGCGCAGCGTGCTTGGCGATCCTAAAGATGCGACGTTCGACGCAATGTCGTTGCGATCGATTTTCCTGGCGATGGCCAAGGACGGCCGCAGGACCAACCAAGAGGCTAGGTCATGAAGCAGGCGTTTCATATCTTTCGAAAAGATGTGCGTCATTATTGGTTGGAGATTGCGGCTTCGCTTGCGCTGATGGCCGCGTATCGGATGGTTTGAAGTGCGCGGATGGTGGGGCGAAAGCGGTACCTGACGTCCGGCCGCGGATTCTTTCCTTGAGCGCGAAGCTTTGGTCGGGATTGCGTGACGGTCCTAGTACCAGTTGTCATGGTGCTTTCTGGTCGTGCGAATCGTGCAGGGGGAGTCGCTAGTCGGCGACCGGCAATTTTGGGTCACGCGTCCCTACGAATGGCCGAAGTTACTTGGCGTCGAAGGTCGCGTTTGTGCTGGCATTCGTATCCGTGCCATTACTGGTCTTGCAGATCGTCCTGCTAGGCACCGCCGGATTCCACCCGACGAACTACGTGTGGGCCTGCTATGGATGCAAGTCACGCTGCTGATGATCATATTACCGGCTGGCGGCTCTGGCGACGGTGACGGCAACGATCGTGCAGCTGCTTTTGGCATTGTTGATTGTGGTCATGTACGTGATCGGCATGGTCTGGCTGTGATTCGCAACTCAAGAACTCATTCTCTGTTGCAAATATCCTTGATACGTTGCAGCCGATTCTGTTGATCGGCACAAGCGCGGCGGTTGTCCTGTTGCAGTACGCTCGCAGGGCGACGATAAAGAGTCGTTTGCTGATCGTAATTCTGGGCGGCGTGTCTCTTCATTCTGATCTAGTTACATCGCCGTACGAGTATAATTCCTGGCGCGAGCGTATCCGGAGTTGCGGCAACCGGTGAAACGGTGCCATTCCGCTTGCGCGCCTGTTGGCGGAGAAGCCGCCGGAGTCAGAGTCCGGGCGCGGATGAGAAGGAAGTTGAGTTTCGGGTGCCATTCAGCGTTTCCGGCTTGCAGCCGGATGCGATTGTGAATCTCGCCGGAGTGCGAGGTCTCAGATGGACACAGCTGAAGGATCGCACTGGAATTCCGGCTGGAAGGTCATTGCGGGTGAAGTCTTTCCGGAAGCA
>CAVRWV010000015.1:97500-231009 GCA_963724985.1 Terriglobia bacterium
CTCACTGGTCAAGCGGTCCGGTGCCGACAATACAACGGGGCTCAAGCTGGATACCGAAGCAGCGGATGCATAACGTAACAGTTATGCGTGGTAGAAGAGCATTCCCAACAGCTAGAAGCGTGAGCGAGAGCACACGTCGACGGTTGGGAAGAGACCCTGCCGGCATAAGTAGCGATAACGGAGGTGAGAACCCTCCGCGCCGAAAGTCTAAGGTTTCCTGAGGAAGGTTAATCCGCTCAGGGTCAGTCGGTTCCTAAGGTGAGGCCGAAAGGCGTAGCTGATGGACATCCGGTTAATATTCCGGAACTCTCTTTCGTTCGTTTGACGATGGGGTGACGCAGAAGGATAAACGGGCCCACCTATGGCTATGTGGGTCGATGCGTGTAAGCCGTCTCTGGTAGGCAAATCCGCCAGGGAGTCATCGGTGAGACGCAAAGCAGTACCCCGTATGGGGGAAAGCCGTTGAGTTCACGCTGCCAAGAAAAACCTCTAAGGAGAATGAAAGGGAACCGTACCTCAAACCGACACAGGTAGACGAGGAGAATATCCAAAGGCGCTCGAGAGAACACTTGTTAAGGAACTCGGCAAATTGGCTCCGTAACTTCGGGAGAAGGAGCGCCCCGGTAGGGTTCATAGCCCGAGGGGGCCGCAGTGAAACGCGTACGGCGACTGTTTAACAAAAACACAGGTCTCTGCTAAGTCGAAAACGACGTATAGGGGCTGACGCCTGCCCGGTGCCGGAAGGTTAAAGGGAGAGGTCAACCGCAAGGTGAAGCTTCGAACTGAAGCCCCGGTGAACGGCGGCCGTAACTATAACGGTCCTAAGGTAGCGAAATTCCTTGTCGGGTAAGTTCCGACCTGCACGAATGGCGTAACGATCGTACGACTGTCTTAATGAGTGGCTCGGCGAACTTGTAGTACCGGTGAAGATGCCGGTTACCCGCATCTAGACGGAAAGACCCCGTGCACCTTTACTATACCTTCATCATGAACTATGGCACTTGCTGCGCAGGATAGGTGGGAGGCTTTGATTCCAGGTTCTCGGACTTGGAGGAGCCAACGGTGAGATACCACCCTGCGAGTTCTGTGGTTCTAACCTACTCCCGTTAACCGGGAGAGGGACATGGTGAGGCGGGTAGTTTGACTGGGGCGGTCGCCTCCTAAACTGTAACGGAGGCGCGCGAAGCTACGCTCAGGCTGTTTGGAAATCAGCCGTCGAGTGCAAAAGCATAAGCGTGGTTGACTGCGAGTCCAACAAGACGAGCAGGTACGAAAGTAGGCTTTAGTGATCCGGTGGTTCTGTATGGAAGGGCCATCGCTCAACGGATAAAAGGTACGCCGGGGATAACAGGCTGATCGGAGCCAAGAGTTCATATCGACGCTCCGGTTTGGCACCTCGATGTCGGCTCATCGCATCCTGGAGCTGTAGAAGGTTCCAAGGGTTAGGCTGTTCGCCTATTAAAGCGGTACGTGAGCTGGGTTCAGAACGTCGCGAGACAGTTCGGTCCCTATCTGATGTGGGCGGAGGAGATTTGAGTGGACCTGTCCTTAGTACGAGAGGACCGGGATGGACGAACCTCTTGTGTTCCAGTTGTCATGCCAATGGCACAGCTGGGTAGCGAAGTTCGGTTGTGATAACCGCTGAATGCATATAAGCGGGAAGCACTCCACAAGATTAGATCTCCCAACCCAAAAGGGTGAAGAAGGGCACAGGAAGACCACCTGTTTGATAGGCTGGAGGTATAAGGACAGTAATGTCTTGCGCTTACCAGTACTAATCGCCCGTTCGGCTTGACCATAAAATTTACCTGGCGTGAAGGCCAACCAGCCTTCAACCTCCAAGTAGTTAGTCCAATGCTATTCAGTTGTGGCATCGCCACAGAGTTCTTTGAATTAGCTTTTAGCTCTTAGTAATTAGTATTTAGCCACTGCAATGCAGGGGCTAAGTGCTAAAAGCTAATTGCTAACTGCTGACAAACAAGTTTGCTGCGCTATCGAACACCTTAGCCGAAAGCTGAGAGCCGATAGCTGACAGCTACAAGTTGTCGGTGATCTTACCGCGGGGGAACCACCCGTTCCCATCCCGAACACGGAAGTTAAGCCCCGCAGGGCCGATTGTACTGTACGCGAAAGTGTGTGGGAGAGTAGGTCGTTGCCGGCATAAATAAAGGCCAATCATGGAAACATGGTTGGCCTTTTCCTTTTGCTGACGAATTTCCTTTTCTTCGCAGGAGTTACTTTTCACCACGGAGACACAGGGGCACGGAGAAAAGCCTTTAAGACGAAAAGCCTCTTAGGTTGTCATCACGAGCGCGCTTCGCGCGAGCGATCTGCAGTTACCGAATCGTTATCTCCTAACGGCGGACGCGCTCCCAGCTCGCGGCCACGCCCTAACATAAATCAGGAATCTGTAACTCCCCTCCCCGCAGTATTGAAAGGAGTCCCGATGTCCGCATCCGGGCCCGTCGTCGATTCCGTTCCTGAAAATGCTGTCCCTTCCTTTTCACAAAAGCGGCCCGCAGCTGGCTTGGTTTGGGCAGCAATCCTTGCGCTGATAAAGATTCTGATTCTCCTCTATTACGCCGGCCAATTCGGATTCATGAGCGACGAACTCTATTTCCTCGATTGCGCTCGCCACCCAGCATGGGGTTATGCCGACTTGCCTCCACTGCTCCCATGGCTCACCTGGATCGCGATGCACACACTGGGAGCATCACTGTGGGCAGTTCGCGTGTATCCCGCAATAGCAGCGGGTGCAACGGTGATCTTGGCCGGATGGCTGGCAGCGGAATTCGGTGGGGAGAAGCGAGCCATCATTCTCGCGGCACTCTTCGTCTTCATTGACCCGGTGACTTTCGGCTTCGGACACATCCTGAGCACGAATGCACTGGATCTGCCGTTGTGGCTGCTCTGTGTCCTGCTGCTGATCAAGATAGAAAAGGGCGCGTCGCCCAAGCTCTGGATCTGCTGGGGTGCCATTGCCGGTGTGGCCCTGATGCACAAGTACACCTTGGCGTTCTTGCTCGCAGCCCTTGTTGCCGGATTCCTGTTCACATCCTGGCGGAGGTGGTTAGCCAATGGCTGGATGTGGGCGGGATTCGGAGTGTTACTGCTAGTCGTTTTGCCGAACCTGCTGTGGCAGGCAACGCATGAATTTCCATTCTTACAATTGCAACATTTCAACCGCGTCCATCACCGCAACGTGATTTTGCCACCGTTCCAGTTCCTTGGCGCGCAGGCCGTGTTGAACAATCCACTGAGCTTTCTTCTAGCACTGTGCGGGTTGGTATTCTTTTTTACTCCTCCCATGCGCCGTTTCCGGGCACTAGGCTGGAGCTTCGTCGCTTTTCTAGCCTTGATGTTCGCTCTGCACGGCCGTGACTACTATCTCGCAGCGGCTTATCCACCAATGTTCGCCGCAGGAGCTGTAGCAGTGGAGCGCTGGTTTCCGCGACGCTGGGCTGCGCGCAGCATCTACGCGTACGCCGCGCTGGCGACTCTGCTCACCGCGCTTGCATTGCCCTCGATCCTGCCAATCCTCTCGCCGTCAGGCACCGAAAATTACTGCCGGCACATGTTCTTGCAGCGCCCCGAACCGGAGAATCTGCAGCACTCCGTCATGCCGGATTGGGTCTCCGATCAGTTCGGATGGCGAGAGTCTGTCGAAATCGTGGCAACGTACTACAACACCCTCCCTCCCGAAGAGCGCGCCAAGACCGCAATTCTCGGCAATTACTACGGGCAGGCTGGCGCTATCGACTACTTCGGTCCCGCGCTCGGCTTGCCGCAAGCGATCTCCGGACACCATTCCTACTGGTTTTGGGGATCGCGAGGCTATACCGGGGAGAGCGTCATTGTCATGGATCCGTGGCCGGATTCGTTTAAGCACTGTGCTTCCATGGTGATCGTGGGCAAACCGCAGACGGAATGGACGCGCCCGGAGAGGCACCCGGTGATTTATCACTGTCGCGGTCTGGACTTTAATCTGAGCGCTGAGTGGCAGCGTTTCCGCCACTTCGACTAGTTAACTGAATTCACCACGGAGACACAGAGGAAGACTTTTTTTGTCATCACGAGCGCGCTTCGCGCGAGGGATCTGCAGTTGCCTTAAAGAAGCTATTCTCCGTGTCTCCTTGATGAAATCCCTTTTCGCTCCCACCACCTCAGCACCCGCAACGCCCGGAGCGTGTTCCACCGGCTCGGTTCACCAACTGATTCGCGGAACGGCACAGCCAGTGCCTCGTCGTACGCGCGATCGAGAAGCCATCGACCGTCAGCCTGCCGCTTGCTCTCGATGACACGCACAGCATCACTCATGCGCGCATCGGGTTCGGCACCTGCGGCCCGGAAGTAGTCGAGTGCACGAAGAATGTCGTAATGGTAGCGAGGCGGGAACGCCAGTTCGAGGAACGCGGGATTCGCCACTTCGCCGGTCGAGAGCCGTCGAAAGAGTGCGCGCTTGAGCAGATACTCCTCGCCGCGCCGTCTGGCCGCCGCAATCTCCGGCGCCGACCCAACCGCTCGTTCGTACTCGAGTAGCCCCTCCAGCACGCAGATCGTGGTGTGAAACGACGAGCGCTTGCTCTTCGGCGCCTCGCAGTTCCAGCCGCCGTCTTCGAGTTGTTCGCCGAGGAGACGGTCGCGCGAGGCTCTCCGTCGGCTGCCGAAATAGCCGCCCAGCGCGAGCATGCCTCCGTTGATGCACGGCTCTTCTTCGCCCGCGAAGAACGGGTTCCCACCGAGTTCTGCCGGACGCAGATCCCAGCGACGTTGGTTGTTCCACCGCAAGCTCGACTCGAGACGCGCGACGGCCGACTCAACCGCAGGTTCAGTGCGATCAATGCCGGTCGCGCGCAAGAGAAGAAATGTGAAGAGAGTCGATAACCAGACCGGAGAACCGGCGCGTCGCCACGAGCCATCTGATTCCTGGCGCGCGAGAATTTCTGCGCCAAGCCCTTCGCGCGGGACGCGGGCGCGTTCTGCGGCGATCGCCGCCGGCGAGGCATCGGTTAGATCGCGCATCGCCTGCCAGCTTATCGCCGGATCCGAATCAAGCAGCCAATCGATGGTGTTCACACGGATATGTTACCGTGCGCGAAAATATACGGCCGGGTGTGATTGTGTGGCGCGGACATTCTTGTCCGCGCAAAAAGCTTCGAGTGCCACTGAGTTTCGGGATCTGCGGCCGCACGTCGGATAGAGAATTCTACGTTCGCCCAGAGTTTCGCGGAGTTATCGCGCTTTTTGCGCGGACAAGAATTGTCCGCGCCACACAATCAAAATCCACTCAGAACCCAGGCTCTATCCACAACCATGAATAGTCTTCGGCTCTGGACACCAACCCCTTCCTAACGGGATTCTGCCGGATGTATTCGATTTTTTCGGCGAAGGCTCTCGTCATTTCTCAATACATGATCAAACGATTCTTCCTGCCAGACTGGACCACTGATACCCAGGTATCGATTCACTGCTCGTGCTGATGCTCCTTTGAGACTTTTCAGGATCGCCGGAAGGCTGAATGGCCACCCGGTGGCGTCTTTAAGCGGTGTCAAGATCAAATGAACGTGATCGGGCATCACGACTGCCGCGTGAAGTTGAAACTTACGGCCGTGCCCAGCGATGCAACATTCGAGCACAGATGCGGTCCATCGGCGGAAACGGTTCTCGTGGGAATTTGCAAAACGTAATGAAAACTGGACTGCCTGACTTTTGGTAATGCGGCAGCATTTCTTCGATAGCTATATAGATGGTCGAGCATTGAGGTTGTGTGAATTGCTTGTGTGGCGCGGACATTCCTGTCCGCGCAAAAAGCCGCTACAGACACTAATTCTCGCGGGATGCGATTCGAGCTGTCTGTGACAAAAATCCTCCCGGCCCGATATTTCGCGGAACAGTGCGATTCTTTTCGCGGACAGGAATGTCCGCGCCACACAACCGGAACCCTGAGCTGCTATCATGCGTGCCTGGCCTTCGTGCGATCTTCGAACAGATTAGATGGGAAGATTGAAGATCACCCGTCTGGCTTTTCTCCGTGGCTCCGTGGTGAAACGTCTTTCCGAATTTCTTGTCAATAGCCCCAACTCGCCGAATTCCCTGCAACTGGTTCATTCCAGCCCAGAAATAAATTTCGCGAAAGTGTCCAGTAGGTCCACTCGAATTTGTCACAATAGAAATAGGGTCTTAGCGCGACATATTTCCGACTGAGAGACCGAAGAACTGATCGACTACGAGCTAACTCCTTTGTTATGCGGGACGATGGGACTAAGTCCTTTGTTTGCCGGGATGAGGCCTGTCCCATGCCTGTAAGCCCTTTAGAATGCGGGACAGGTGGGGGGAGGGGTGTCCTGGGACTTCCCATCGTGGGCCAATTACGAGCGAGCATGAGGCACGATTGTGGATTCGTCGTGATTCCAAGGCTTTCTCCGTGACTCCGTGGTGAGAGTCGGGGTCCAGTCAGCCCTACTGCGCCATCCGCCATCCAACCATTCATGGCTACAAAATCGAAGTCACAAAAAACAACTGCCAAGAAATCGCACAGTGCCGGAACGACGCGGCGCTGGTCAGCGGAAGTGACAGCCACATCTGACGCGACCCATCCACCCGAGGGACTCTTCAAAAAGGATGCGGAGACCATCGCCCGAACGCTGGCGTCGAAGAAAGTCTCGCCCAAAGGGCCAGCATCCGGGATGCGCATGCTGACCTTCTACATCAATCGTGCCGGACACAACCTGAGCGCCGCGCGGCTGCGGGAATTGGATAAGGCCAAACAGTTGCTCCATCAGCGCGTGGAACAGGGCCGAAAGAAGGCGGCGTAAGTGCGTCTCGGTGGTGGAATCGGCCCGATTGCGACTTTCGGCGCTCTCGGGGCATCAAAAGAGAGCTCAACGACAGATCGAGGAACATTGCCCGGAACAGGCTATTTCCGGTACAATAGACGTTTTGCAGAAAGGGTTTTACGCGTCATGAAGGCAGCTACTCATCCGACCTATAACGAGATCCGCGTGCTTTGCGCCTGCGGCAATAGCTTTACGACCCGCTCCACCCACCACGGGGATATCCACGTGGAAATTTGCTCGGCTTGCCATCCGTTCTTTACGGGCAAGCAGAAGCTGATGGATACCGCCGGTCGTATCGAGCGCTTCCGCCGCAAGTACGCCAAGAACGAACCCGCGAAGAAGTAACTGGCATGGGCAGGCGCTTCCGCCTGTCGAGGATTTTAGGGCAGCCGCACTGGCTGCCCTTTGTTTTGTTGGGATTAGCAGGCCGGGACATTCCTGCTCTCTGCCGCTAGAATGTGATTATGCGTAAGCACTGGCAAAATCCGGCTCCTGCGACCGAAGCGCCCGCTGGCGCGCGCGTGCCCGAGTCGTTCCATATTGGAACGGTGCGCATCGCTCCGGCTACCGTGCTTGCGCCTATGGCTGGGATCACCGACACGGTGTTTCGCCGCTTCATCCGCAACGTGAACCTGCGGCCGGCGGACGACCACCTGCTTACCGGGCGAGAGTCGGGATGCGGCCTCATCATGACCGAATTCACCTCGGCTGACGGCGTGCTGCGCTCGCGCGACATGAAGGCCAAGCGCTACCTGCACTTCTATCCGGACGAGCATCCGATCTCGGCGCAGTTGTTCGGCAGTAACGTCGAGGTGCTGCGCGAGGCGGCTGTCATGATCGAGGATCTCGGCTTCGACGCCGTCGACCTGAACCTGGGCTGTCCGGCGAAGAAAGTTGTGAAGTGCAACGGCGGTTCTGGATTGCTGCGCGACCTGCCGCTGATCGGGAAAATTTTCGAGACCGTGCGCGCGGCGGTGAATATTCCGTTCACCGTAAAGTTTCGCGCCGGATGGAGCGACAGCGAAATCGTTTGCGTAGAACTTGCGAAGCTCGCGGAGAGCTGCGGACTTCAGGCCGTTGCGCTGCACGCGCGCACGCGCGAGCAAGGTTATGCGGGCGAAGCGCGTTGGGAATGGATTGCGCATGTGAAAGACGCAGTGAAGATTCCCTGTGATCGGCAACGGAGATATCCGATCTCCTGAAGATGCCGCTTTGATGGTCGCGCAGACGCATTGTGATGCGGTGATGATTGGCCGAACAGCAGCGTCGAATCCGTGGATCTTCCGCCAGATCGCGCAATACACCGCAAGTGGCCGATACGATCAGCCTACGGAAGCCGATCGCTATGACATGATCCGCACTTACTTCCAGATGCTGATCGACGAGGGCTTCCGCGATGCTCCGGGCAAGATGAAGCAGTTCGCCTCATGGTTCACGCACGGCGTGCGAGGCGGCAGCGCATTGCGCAAAGCAGTCTACGAGGCCAAAACAGCGCCCGAAATTCTCACCAGCGTCAACCAGTTCTTTGCTGCAGCGCTGAACCAGCAGTCGGTCGCAGTCTGACAAAATTCCCCGCTGCTTCTTCTCAGGCGATAACATCTCATTGCCATGAAATATTGCCTCTTCGCTCACGAAGGCCGTCCCGCTTACGGCCTCATTGAATCGGTCGCGGGTGTCGACACGATTACGCGCCTTTTCCGTCTGGAAAATGGTCAACTGCCCGATGAAGACGCGCCGACGTCGAAGATTGCGCCGGTCTCTTTTGCCGACGCTGAGCTGCTTGCGCCGGTTCGGCCGTCGAAGATCATCTGTGTGGGCCGCAATTACGCGGATCACGTGAAGGAACTCGATCACGAGGTTCCGACGGATGTTCTGATCTTCTCCAAGCCGCCGTCGGCGATCATCAGTCCGCGCGAAACGATCCGTCGACCAAAGCTCTCGGAGCGCGTGGATCACGAAGGTGAGCTAGCCGTGATCATTGGACAGCGTTGTCGCCACGTTGCTGGCGACGAAGATGTGCGTCCGTTCATCCACGGTTATACCTGCCTGAATGACGTGACTGCACGCGATCTGCAGAAGACGGACGGTCAGTGGACTCGCGCCAAGGGCTTCGACACGTTCTGTCCAATTGGTCCGCTGGTGACCGACGAGATCGATCCGTGGGCGGGCGTTTCCGTCGAGTGCCGCGTGAATGGTGAAGTGCGACAGCAAGGGAACACGACACAATTCATCTTCCCGCTCGACCGGGTGATTCGCTACATCTCAGCGGTGATGACGTTATTGCCTGGCGATGTGATTGCCACGGGAACTCCGGCGGGAGTCGGTCCGCTGAATGCAGGCGATGTGGTGGAAGTGACTTGTGGCGGAATTGGCGCGCTGAGTAATCCGGTAGCGGATGAGTAAGTCAAAACCGAGCCACGGATTACACGGATTTCTCACGGATGAATTTAGGAAAAAAACGTGAAAATCCGTGCGATCCGTGGCTTGTTTTATTTCAGCTTTTCGATCGCCTGCCCAATGCGTTCGAGCGTCTTCTCTTTGCCGAGGACTTCGAGTGTCTCGAACAGCGGCGGCGCGTTCTTCTTTCCGCAGACGGCGACGCGGATCGGCTGGAACATCTGTCCAGCTTTGAGTCCGAGTTCCTGCGCAGCCGCGCGCAGCGATTGATCCAGCGGATCGTGTTTGAACTCGACGCCCGGCAGAACTTCGCGAGCTTTCGTTAACGCCTTTAGCGCCATTGCCTGGTCGCCCTTTTGCGGAACCAGTTCGGCGGGATCGTACGCGGGAAGCTGATCGACAAAGAAGAAATCGCCGACGGTGAGAACTTCGTTCAGCAAACGAATCCGTTCTCGCGTCAGGCGCGCGATCGCCAGCAGCTTTTCGGCAGGAACGCTATATCCGGCGGCATCGACAATTGGCACGAGACGGTCGCGCAATTCTTCCAACGGCAGGGCGCGAAGGTGCTCCCCATTCAGCCACAGCGCTTTGGGATCGAACGTATCTTCGGGCGTTGCAGCAGGCTCTTTGAAGTTCACTACGGCGTTGGCGCGGTTGATGCCTTCGAGCGAAAACAGTTCGGTCAGTTCCTTGATCGGCAGGAACTCGCGATCATTCTTCGGCGACCAGCCTAGCAGTGACAGGAAGTTGATGAACGCTTCGGGCAGGAAGCCGGCATCACGATAGGTGGTCACGCTGACCACAGGGCCGTGCTTGCGCTTCGAGAGCTTGGTTCCGTCCGGCGCGACCAGCAGCGGAAGATGCGCGAATTGCGGCGGCGCAGATCCGGCGGCTTCGAAGATCAGGATGTGCTTGAAGGTGTTCGATAGATGATCCTGGCCGCGAATGATGTGGCTGATGCGCAGGTCGGCATCGTCGGCGCACGAAGCGAGGTGATACGTCGGCATGCCGTCGGAGCGCAGCAGCGCGAAGTCTTCGATGTCAGCGGTGGCTTTCACCTGCTCGCCGTAGACGCTGTCGGTAAAGCGGACTTCTCCGCCGTCGCGTGGGACGCGGAAGCGAAGTGCAAACGGTTCGCCTGCGGCAGCCCGGCGATCGCTCTCTTCTTTCGACATGTTGCGGGCGTCGGCATTGAAGAGCCAGGTGCCCTGCGCACCGGACTTCTCGGCGTCACCGGCGTGCGCAGGCGTGAAGTCACGATAAGCGTGGCCCTTATCGAAGATAGTTTGTGCGACGCGACGATGAAGATCGAGGCGCTCGGACTGCTTGTATTCTTCGTCCCAGTTGAGGCCGAGCCAGCGCAGGCCTTCGAAGATGGAGTTGACCGACGCCTCGGTGTTGCGTTCAACGTCGGTATCGTCGAGGCGGAGGACCATGGTGCCGCCATTCCGCCGCGCATAAAGCCAGTTGAAGATGAAAGTGCGCGCACTGCCCACATGGAGAAAGCCGGTGGGAGACGGCGCGAATCGGACTCGTAGCATAACTAGCGAGTATAGCAAGGCAAAACCTTGGCCACGGATTACACACATCAAAAGTCAGCACGGATTACACGGATAATTCTTTTGGTTTTAAAAATAGAAATCCGTCGGATCCGTATGATCCGTGGCTAGTTTTTGCTCTACAAAATTGATCGCAGCAGGCCGCCTTCGGCGCGGACGGCGGCGCCATTGGTCGCTGATGCCAGCGGGCTGGCAAGAAACACGACCATATTGGCGACTTCTTCCGGAGTGGCGAAGCGCTTCAGCAGAGACGACGGACGCATGGACGCGAAGAACTCGCGCTCCAGCTCGGGCTTGCTTATATTGCGCGATTTCGCGACTTTATCCAGCCACTCGGTTACGCCTTCGGACATGGTTGGTCCGGCGAGAACGGTGTTTACAGTGACGGCAGTGCCTGCGGTGGTTTCTGCCATGCCGCGCGCCAACGCGACCTGCGCGGTTTTGGTGACGCCGTAGTGAATCATTTCAACGGGAATGTTCACGGCCGACTCGCTCGAGATAAAGATGATGCGTCCCCAGTTCGCTTGCAACATGCGCGGCAGATAGTGACGCGAGAGGCGCACGCCGCTCATGACGTTGGTCTGCCACATGCGCTCCCACTCCTGATCGTTGATCTCGGGGAAATTCTTCGGCTCGAAGATGCCGAGGTTGTTGATGAGGATGTCGACGTCGGGGAAGTTGTGGATCAACTGCTCGATTGCTTCCGGCTTGGAGAGATCGCCAGCGAATTCCTTCAGATCGGCCTTGATCGCCTGGGCTTGGATCTCGTGGATGGCCTGATGTACGCGCTCACGCGTGCGGCCATTCACGATCACTTGCGCGCCTTCTTTTGCCAGTTCTGAGGCGATAGCAAATCCGATGCCAGCAGTCGATCCGGTGACTAGCGCGCGACGTCCTCGAAGTTGCAGATCCATTGGTGCTCCTTGCGTTCGATGCTAGAGAATGGATGCAGCGCGTGGGGATGCGGATCAGAATTCGAAGGGCAGTAGACTAGTAATTAGTAATTGGTAATTAGTAATTCAGCCAATGAAGAGCTGTGGTAACGAGGCCAGATGCCGTTCGATCCGACCAGCAGGAATCTTCGTGGGCCAAGTGCTAATTGCTAACCACTAATTACTAACTGCTAAGAACTAACTATGCACGTGCGGGCTTTGCGCGGGATTCTTGTGCGCCGGCTTGGGAGCTTTCAGAACCTGAACGTCGAAGGCGAGCGGAACCTGCGCCGGTGGGTAGCAAGCGCGGTCGTCGCAGGCCTGATATTTGAGGTATCCGTGCACGCGATAGCTTCCGGGAGTGACGTCTTTGCTAGTCTTGAGCAGTCCTGAGACGGACACGTCTCCGGTGTAGACGTTGAGCTTTTCGTCGGGAGAGAACGGGAAGGTTTTGTCTTCGCCCGCGGGGTAATCGATCTTCGCCACAGAAATATCCGTTGGCATATCGAGGTGCAGCGATGTGGGAATCAGTAACTCCGAATTGGGCTTATTGGAGTTGACGTGATAGCCGGGAGCTACGCGGAACAAGAGCTCCAGCTTGGCGGAGCTTCCACGCTGCAGCTTGACGGGCGCAACCGGCGCAAAGGTGACGCGCGTGGATCTGGTGGTTCCGAGTTGTGCGGCGGCAGTCGCGGTAACGAACGCAAGAATTACGATCAGCTTTACAGGGCTGGTCTTCATTTGGCTTGGGCAGTCTCCATTGGAACGGTTTCGGTCTGCGCGACTTGTCCTTCTTTCAGTGCGGCCTGGATCGCTTCTTCGAACTCGCTATGCCCGGCGAGTCCCATAACGCGGCGAACGATCTTGCCATCACGGCCGATGAAGAAGGTTGTGGGCAGCGCGTCGACGCCGCCGTATTGATCGGCGACCTGGTCTGTGCCGAGCAGGATCGGGTAATCGATCTTCATCTGGCTCGCGAAATCGCTCACGACTTTCTGCTTGTTAGTGTCGTCGTCCATGGCGACGCCGACTACGATCAGCCCCTGATCCGCATACTGCCTCTGCAGCTCGATGAACCAGGGGATCTCGATCTTACAGGGCGGGCACCAGGTGGCCCAGAAGTTCAGCAGGACGGCCTTGCCGCGAAGATCAGCGAGTTTATAGCTCTTGCCGTCGATGGCTTTCAACTCGAAATCCGGGGCGACTCTGCCCGCTGGATCGGCCGAGGTTAGTGCTGCGCCTGCGGGAGCAGCGGCATGACGCTGCGAAATGAAGTGACCCGCAAGCAACATGCTGGCGACCACAAAGATTACGACGACGAGAACTGTTGTGTTCCGATTCACCAAAAAACTCCTACAACGAAAAGCGATTCAAGAACGATAGATAGCCCGACAGAATGGTCAAGTGACGCGTGAGCACAAGCACTCCGACGGCGATCAAAAGAACTCCGCTGACAACTTCGACGGTATGCAGATGACGACGGAAGCGACTGTAGAACGCGAGAAAGCGATCGATGCCGAGCGAGGTCAGCAGGAACGGAACGGCGAGTCCCGCAGAGTAAACGGCCAGCAGCAGGATGCCTTTGATGACGCTGTCTTCGGAGGCGGCAAAGGTAAGAATTGTTGCCAGGATGGGACCGATGCAGGGCGTCCATCCAAAGGCGAAGGCGAAGCCCACGAGGAATGATCCCCAGGGCGAACTGCTTCCCTTCACGCTGTGCATACGCTTGTCGGCGTAGAAGGCTTTGATCTTCCAGATGCCGGTCAGGTGCAACCCGAAGATGATGATGATCACGCCGGCGATGCGCGTGAGATACCGGTAGTACTGGTGCGTGAGCTGACCGATGCCGGTGGCCGCCGCGCCGAGCGCAATAAAGACGATGCTGAAGCCGAGGATGAACATCAGCGAGTTCGCCATCACGCGGCCCAGCAGACGCTGCTCGGGAGTCTGCGTGTTGTCGAGGCTCGCGCCGGAGATCAGCGACACATAGCCGGGCACAAGCGGCAGAACGCAGGGCGACAGAAAAGAGATCAAGCCGGCAACGAAGGCGGCCAGCGGAAGAGGCGTGGTGGACATTCGTGATTATTGTAACAACCGGCGTAAAGGCGGTTGTCCCCTACAAGAAGAGATGCTCGGGCGGCCAGAATGTTACAGGAATCTAGGGACTGGTTCTAGCTGTTGCCGAGGACGTACTGCTGGTCAGCCTTCTGGAACTGACCCAGGCGTTCGGAGCCGTGCTGCGTGTACCAGAGGCGCCATTGGGTGGTGTCGTTGGGCAGGTTCTCGTCGGTGATTTCGCGGAGGGCCTGAAAAACCCAACTATGGGTAGAGGTGTCGAGGGATTCGTCGGCAGATAGGTCGATCAACCCGGAAACGGCTTGCATGCGCTGGGCGCGGGTGAGCATGCCTGATTTCGCGAGGCTGCAACCGGCGCGTTCGCGGACATTGTCCGAAGGATCGCTGCGGAAGACGTCGAGAAAGGTTGCGATCGTGTTGTCGGTGCCGATGTGCGCGAGGCCTTCGACCGCCCAGAAGCGCGTTTGCTCGTCGGGATCGTGGGACCAGGCCACAAGCCGGTCATGGATGTCGTCGGTATCGACGCCGCGATTGGCCAGCATACCGAGATACCATGCGGCGTACGGACGATTCGAGGCCGTCTCTTCGCCCATCTGGATCAGGCGGGAAGCGGTGTCGGGCGTCTTCTGCAATTCGTTGGCGACGAGCGTGACTTCGATGGCCGCAGCCCGCACCCGCAGATCGTTGGAGTAGAGCGCGGTCATCTCGAGATCGGTGAGCTTGGGCGTGAGCTTGATGCGGCCGTACCAGGAGTCGAGCTTCTGCATGATCAGGTCAGTCGCGCCTTCATCATGATTGATCGCGTCGGAAAGCAGTTCCTCCGCCTGTACCTGCGGCGGTTGCGATTCGATCCACTGGCGAACATGCTCGGAAAGCTTGGGCGTGCTCGCGGCAACGGGCTTGCCTTGAGCAGCCAGTTGATGGCCGGTGAGGATGTCCCAAACCTTCTGAAACGCTTCGGAGCGCGCGGCCAGCAGAACCACGGCAACCACGGCGAGACCGCCGAGGAGCAACACTTTCGCTGGACTGCTGCGCTCGTAGACGATCGTGTCCGGCACCGTCTGGATTACTTCCGGGACGGGCGGGGGCGCCGGTTCGGGAGGCATCGGATTCTGAGCCGGAGTGTCCATTCGGGCGGAGTTTAGGCCGAAATGGGACAGGGGTGGTAATGACGATGGTCACCGGCTGAAAAGGGGCTGTGGTAGCGGGGATTTGGGAGGACGCCGAGGAGTTTTGTGGTGGCGATAGTGTTCCCTCACTGCGTTCGGGATGACAGTTCTCGCTTACGCTCAAACCGAAGTGAGCGTGGTTGAATAGGGTTCCCTCACTGCGTTCGGGATGACAGTTCTCGCTGCGCTCGAACCGAAGCGGGCTGGGTCGAGTAGGGTTCCCTCACTACGTTCGGGATGACAGTTCTCGCTAACCGGCTCGAACGGGGAAGAATTATCGCGCGCGCGGAGGCCGATCCAGCTTTCTGAGATCACGATGGAGTTGCCGGGGTTCTGGGGATCATAGCGGACCGAGGTGGGGAGTCCGATGCGGCAGGTGTGAATGTCGACGAATTGCCGCAGGTGAGTGATGTCCTGCGAGGCCTCGTAGGAGACTCCGGCGACGTCGTAGTGATAGATGAGTAGCTGGACCGGGTTCCCTTTGCCGTTGGTGCTCGCCATTTCCTGAGCGTCGATGACGGTGCCGTCGGTGATGCGTCCGGACTGGCTGAGGCGCAGGCGACGTTCGCGCTCGAGTTGCTCGTCAGACTTACGCTTGCGCAGCGCAAGGTAAATCATGAGCGTGCCGATTACGGCCGCGGCGGCGAATAAGAACTGATACATGCGCAAATCGTTCATCGGTCCTGGGCTGGAGCGGTCCCGTGCAGGGTACTCTCCCGGCAGAGCTTTGAGGATAGAGCGTAACGCTTACGTAACTAGTTTTGATGATCCCCGGCGGGTACGCAAGGGGGGAATCGAGAAGGTGAAATCGAGAGTAACGTATTCATTTTCCGCTGAAGATTTCAGATTGAAGATTCGGGCAGAGAGGATGGGCATCGGGTGTTGTCCCGTTCAGGCAAGAAATGCAGATCCCTCGCGGGCTGCGCCCGCTCGTGATGACAACCCAAAAGCGAAAGATGCAGATCCCTCGCGGGCTGCGCCCGCTCGTGATGACAAATAACAAACTCTGCAATTCTCGGCGAAAAACAAAGGGCAGCCGAGGTCGGCTGCCCCACGCAAGTCGTGAAGGAGGCACAATTACCTCCTTCACATTTTGTGTTTTACCAGCTCAGTTTAAGCGCGAACTGGAACTGGCGTGGATCGAAGGCTGCTGTCGTCTGGCCGGCATTTGTGTAGAGCGGGTTCACGTCGGCAACGTTGAATTTGTTGACGATGTTGAAGACGTCCATGATCCCCTGCATCTTCAGGCGCTCGGTCAGCGAGATTTGCTTGGCGAAGCGGATGTCGTTGAAGAAGGTCCATGGCTTGTAAGCGGTGTTCCGGCCCAGATTGCCGTTGTACTGGCCATCACCGGGGCAAGGGAGTTGAAAGAATCCGGTTGGCGAGAACTTGGAAGCGATCAGCGGATCGCCGCAGGAGTTCACAGGCGTGTTTGCGGGAACGACGTTGGGGCGATCGGTGCTGAGCGAGAGATCGAAGTTGCGATCGTTGTAGGTGATGACGTTGAACGGACGGCCGGAGGCGATCTGGAAGATGGGGGAAATGGTGAAGTTATTCCAGATGCGGCTGAAGCCGGAGTGTCCGACGATGCCTGATTGGTAGACCGCGCTGAAAACGAAGTTGTGCCGCTGATCGAAGCTGGAATTACCGCGATCGCCCGCGGGATTGTAATTGTTCTGCGGAGTAAGCGGCGACTCGAGATCGGTGCTGTCGTCGATCGAGTGCGACCAGGTGTAAGAGCCCAGGAACTGGTAGTGGTTGCTGAAGTTCTTGCGCAGATTGACGGTGAGTCCGTGATAGACCGATGAGCCGTTGGAAAGATTTGCGGGTTCATCGCTGAACGGGATCGAGACTCCGTTGAATCCCAGGCCGTAGGCGCTCACGAGTTGCTGCGCGATTTGCAGGCACGCGGGAGCAGCCGCTTGCAACAACGGTATGTACGACGGGTTGATTCCCGACGGACGGAAGAAGCTGACGAAGGCGGGCGACACCCAAGCTTTGCCCGCATACGGACTGGAGGGATTCGTGACCACGCCGCAAGGTGTGGCTTGCGGTTGGCCGGGAGCTGCGACGGTTCCCACCAACTGCGGCCCGTTCACCGGGCCATAGGCAAGCGCCGCGGGATCGCCACCGGCAGATGCGATCTGCCAGTTTTGCGCGAGCAGATCAGGGCGAACGGCGTTGACGTTGATGGGACGATTCAGGTGGCGTCCGCCATTGAAGTTGTATTCCAGATCGAGCGCCAGGTTATGGCCGAAGTCGTGCTCGATGGCGAGGTTAGCCTGGTTCGCGTACCCGTAAACGAAATTCTTGCCGACGGGGAATCCGAAGGGCTGCAGAGATAGCGGGACGCCTGCGCTCAGATACTGCTGCCCAACGAAGATCGAAGGAGCATTGGGCGTGGTGTTGAAGCGCTGTTCGTTGGGGAGATAGTTGAATGCTGAGGGAAGACAGCCGAGCAGTCCCTGGAATGCATTGGCGGCATTGAGATTCCCGAAGGTTGGCGTGCATGGGCCCGGGCTTCCGGGAAAGAGAATGACTTGCGGAGCCTGCGATCCATCGGCGACGGCGGAGTCGAATGCGAGCGCGAGCAGCGGATGGTCATAGAACATTCCATAGGAGGCGCGAAAGACTGTCTTGCCGTCCTTCCATGGATCCCACGCAAGGCCGATACGCGGAGCAAAGTTGTTGTAGTCGCGCGGAATGCCTTCGGTGATCCCGAGCGCGTTTTCGGCCGCCTGCGAAGTTGAATTCACTGCGGGGAATGTTGGAGTCAATTCCACGTCGTAGCGCACACCGTAGTTGAGAGTGAGATTGGAGCGAACGCGCCAGGAGTCCTGCAGGAATCCAGCGAAGGCGAGATTGTGAAACTGATCATGAGGATCGCCGACGCCCTGAATGAAAGCTCCGGGGATGCCAAGTCCGTAGGCTTGAACTGGGGTGAAGTCCGGCACATTGATAGTGGTGAGGCCGGGGATGTTGACGGTGGAGGGCAGACCAAGCTGTCCGGCGGTGATTCCGCCGAAGTTGTAAATACCTCCGAAGTTCACGGTGAAGTCAGCCGTAAGCGGCAGGAAATTTACGTCGGCTCCGTACTTAAACGTGTGCTTGCCCTTGGTGAGCGTGAAGTTGTCGGTGAACTGGTAACGCTGCTCGGTGCGGCGCACGTAGCTGAAAGGCTCGCGCCCGAAAAACGCAACGCCCGGCATATTCACAGCAACATCGCCGCCTCCGGGTGCGCTGGAATAGTTGTAGCCCAGCGAGCGCCAGGAGTAGTTGAACTGGAATTGATTCACCTTGTTGGAACCGAGAGTCCAGGTGTGCTGCGCGCCGATGCTGTAGTCGTGAAAATTCTGAGACGACGTTCGTGACCACGCATTCTGGCCGAAATTCTGCGGACCTTGCGCGTTTACCTGAATGCCGTGCACCTGGCTCGGACTGAATCCCAAACGGAAGTTGAGATTCTGATTGGCGTTGATCCGGTGATCGAGCCGCAGAGAAGCGACGTTGCTGTCTTCGCCGACTGGAAAATTGCCGATCAGGCTGCTCATGGCGGCCATCGAAGCGGGCAGGGGAGCACCTGAAGTGGGGAAGACACTCATGCCAGGGGTGGTGCCAAAGTTTGCGGCGATCAAACCGGCCATCGCGGGGGAAGGTAATGCACCATTCAACGCGATTCCCGAGCTTCCTCCGGCGAGAACCATGTAATTCCCGAGCAAGGTGCCAAGTTGTTGCTTCACCGGTGCTGGGACGCCAGGGTTCGCCAGCACGGCGCCCATCTGTCCGAAGAAGTTCGCTTGATCAGGAGTGACCTGCATCGTCCCGAGTGGCGCGAAGCTGGGGCCGAGCTGCGAGGCGTCGAAGGGAACGAATCCCCAGTTGTTCTGGCCGATGGTGGAGAAGCCGGTCTCGTTGCGCTGATTGGTTTCAAACGACAGGAAGAAGAAGGTGCGATCTTTCTTGATCGGACCGCTGAGGGTGAATCCGGCTTGGACGCGCGTGTATGCAGGGTCCGACGATGTGCTGAAGGGATTTACGGCCTGTATGTGGCGGTTGCGTAAATACCCGTAGAGATCGCCATGCCAGTTATTGGAGCCGGACTTGGTGATGATGTTTACGACGCCGCCCGAGGCCTGTCCATATTCGGCGCTATAACCATTGGTGATGATCTGAAATTCCTGCACTGCCTCCTGCGACACGGTGGAGCGAATGCCGTTGGTCGAATTGTCGACGGCGTTGGCGCCATCGACGTTCACGAGGTTGGCGCGGGCACGTTGTCCGCCGAAGTTCAGACCGGAGGTGGGAGCGGCGCCGATGCTGGGTGCCGTATCGCGTGCGATGCGCGAATCGGTCAGCGCGAAGTTGATGTAGTTGCGTCCATTAGTGGGGAGATTGTCGATGCGCGTCTGGTCGATGGTGGTGGTGGAGGCGCTGGCTTGTGTCTCCACGAGGTCGGCTTCTGCGCCGACGGTGACGGTTTCGGTGACCGCGGCAACCTTCAACACGACTGGCAGTTCGGCGCGCTGGCCAACGGTAACGTTCACGTTTTGGGCGATGGTCTTGGCAAAGTTCGGCGCCTGTACGGTTACGGTGTAGGTGCCGGGCGGCAATAGCAGGAACTGATACTGCCCTTCGACGCTAGTGGTGGTGTTGCGCTCATAACTGCGGGCTGGATCGCTAACAGTGACATTGGCGTCCTTGATAAAGGCGCCGTTCGAATCCTTAACGGTGACGTGAAGCTCGGCGGTAGCAGCGCCTTGCCCGAAGGCGGCGATGCTGCAAACGAGGGAGAGTACGACCAGGGACAACGGTTTCCAGACACGCTTCATCATTCATCCTCTTCAGCCGCTCACCCACAAGCTTCGGCACGCAGAGACGCGAATCCCAGCGTGCGAAGGCGGATCACGGCGGCTGACCATCTGAACTAGAACTGCGGTTATTTCTCGCCCCCGCCACCCCAGACGGAGGCAAAGCGATTTTCTACAAGGGAATGCGGTCGCTGTTTGTACATCAGCCGGGTGAGGAGTGCAAGAGCAGAGAAGGACAGATTGCCAAAGTCGGCAACGTCTGAAGGGACACAGGTAGGACGGAGGAGTGCGGTCACAGGGGCGAAATCGCCGATCATTGCGGAGAATCACCCCGTTGGCGACGGCGAAAAGTAGGGGTATTGGATGTTCCCAGTTTGGGAACATGGATCCGTGGCGGAGGGGGCGGATCAGAGGTGTGGAGCTATCCAGCGCTGCAGTAGCGCCTTGAGTGCAGCCGCTTTGTCTTCGATCTCGGCGCTTTCGATGTTCGAGATCGATAGCAGAGGAGGCAGCTCGCGATAGAGTTCGGGGAGTTGAAGGCGGTCCTGCACCTGTTCGCGAATCCACTTGTTGTAGGCGATGGGATAGGTCCGGCGGGCGATGAAGAGAGCCTGAAGGAATTCCTGAAAGGCCTTGTATAGACGGTCGAAGGCGTGGAAGTGCAATCCGCGGCGGCGCAGCAGTGGAATGTGGTCGAGGTCGTACAGGCAGGCGGCGTGAGCCATGGCGAGACGATTGTGGCGAAGAGCGTCGGAATAATACGGAAGCCATTGCAACTGGAGTTGCTGAAAATGCGATCCAGCGAGATTCACCGGCACCGAGTAGGCGACACGGTTGCCGATTTCAACTTCGAAACAGTCTGGGCCGCCGCCTTCATCCCAGATCAGGGGTGAGAATTGTCCATCGAAGATATCGAGATGCAGGTGAGCATGTGGGCCTGCAGTTCGGTATGCGAGAATGACTGGCTGATTGGCCGCATAGGTGTTCCATGCTTTTTCGAGCGACTGAATTTTCCCGGAAGATGTGTGTGGCTTTACGAGAACAGCCATGTCG
The DNA here is from genome assembly GCA_963724985.1 of Terriglobia bacterium. Classification (GTDB taxonomy): domain Bacteria; phylum Acidobacteriota; class Terriglobia; order Terriglobales; family Acidobacteriaceae; genus JAJPJE01. The sequence continues at coordinate 118,331 of CAVRWV010000015.1, forward strand.
AGATCGCTCTCAGGAGTGGCGTGTCCTCGAGCGCACGAATTGACTATCAGCACCGTATCAACTTCCGGAGCGGTGGAGAAAAAGTTCGACGCAACGGCAGCCGCGCTGCCATGCAATTCGGTGGGAAAGCTTATAGCCTGCCGAGTTTTTGTAGAATCTTGGTCTCCGAAGGGGATCGTCATGCACACGCCTCGATTAAAAAGGCTCTTCGTCCTTCAAGTTGAAACGGTGCGAGCTCATTTCGCAATGGCGTTTTGCGTTTCCCTGGTTTGTGCGGTCGCTGCAGTCGCGCAGGCTCAGAGCACATCGCCAAAGATCGGCGAGAGCGCGGTGTGGAAGATTCCGGCGACCTTCGTGACCAACGCACACAAAGCCTGCGATTCCGGATCCGCTTCTGAGTTCAACATCTGTTTCATTACGCAAATGTCCGGGGCGGGAGCAAGCGCCGATGCCGTGAACTTCACGCGCACGCTCTTCCAAAGCAACGGGGGTGACGTCGGAATCCTGACAGGATTTCACGCCGTCGGACCGGTCGATATTGGCTGGGTAACGTATCCGCTGCGCGCCAATACAAATTACGGGCTGCTGCTGTTGAATGGCAAGCCAGAATTCATCAACGCGGAAGAGATAAAGCGTCTCGATCATAAGGGACTCGAGCAGAGCTTCCAGTTCCAGGATGTAAAGAAGCAATTTCCGAAGGTGGACGTCTGGCCGGGCGATCGCGATGGCAAGACGTGGCCGACCTCGCAAACCGGTCCAGACGGCGGATTGCAATTCACGATTGGTTATCCGCTGATTAATGGATGCCACGCGTGCGCGCACGAAGGAACGGCGATCTTCTCCTGGAATTTCGACACTAAGGGGAAGTTCAAGGGCACGCAGTTTATCGGCATGACGCAGTAGGGACGGGCTGGATTTGCAATATCGTGATGGCATCGCGCGCCGATGAAATCAAAGCCGGTTCTTGCTGCTCCACTGCTTACAGCCCCTGCCGCGGGCTGATTTTCAAACGTTCGGTGATACACTCCGTTCCGAAAGACGACGGATCCATGAAGCCACCATCGAACGTCAAGACGCCAGCGCAATACATTGCCTCACTCCCCGCCGATCGCGCGAAGACGATCGAGACGGTGCGCGCACTCGTGAATAAGCACATTCCGCGCGGCTACGATGAGTGCCTCGTCTGGGGCACGATCGGCTGGACGATCCCCCTGTCGCGATATCCAGACACTTACAACAAGCAGCCGATCTGCTACGTCGCGCTCTCGTCGCAGAAGAACTACTGCTCGCTCTACCTGATGGGCGCGTTTTGGAGTGCGAGTCACCTCGAGCAACTGAAGACGGCGTTCAAGGCGGCGGGGAAGAAGCTCGACATGGGGAAGTGTTGCGTTCATTTCGAGTCGCCGGACGATTTGCCGCTCGAGGCGATTGGCAAGCTGATCGCGACAATTTCGAGCGAGAAGTGGATCGAGATGTACGAACAATCGCGCTTGAAGACCAAGGCGGGGCAGGCGCAGATTGCGAAGCAAGGCGCCCCATCGGCGAGCAAGGTGGCTGCCAAGCGCGCCGACACAAAGCGGCAGCGGTAAACTTTCCCAGCATGCACCGATACCTGGCTTGCCTGCACGCTGTACAGCTCGTCCCATGGGCGCGTGTTCCGTCCCTGCCTATGATCCACAAAGCCCGTGTTCGTCGTCATGCTTCGCTCTTCAGTCACAAGCGTTCCACAAGCCTTCGCCCGTTCCTTTCGCGCAATTGTCAAAAGTTCGTAAATTAGGTTATCTGGTGTGAAGCATTTCACTACCGCACGAGTCTATGTCAGGAAACACAACGGGATAGGACGTGAAGGAAGGATCTTCGGAGAGCCGAGGTTTTTCAGCTGTAGCGGCCCACCCCGAAGGAGATGTGATGTTCACAAAACGCATGATCACGTTGCTCGGACTATTGGCCCTGGCAACCGGTATGCACGCACAGGACAACGTGCGCGCAAACGTTCCCTTTGATTTCAGCGTTGGCGGACAGAACTTGCCCACCAGTAACTACGAGATCTCACGAATTGAAGACCAAACTCAGGAAACTCTCGCCATTCGCAATCTAAATGACCAGAGCGAAAACAAGTTGGTACTCGCCAGAACGAATGACACTACGGGCCAACCGAAACTGGTATTTGATCGCTCCGGTGGAAAGTATTTCCTGGTCGCAATCGTGACGCAGGATGGCAGCTACGATTTGCCGCAAACGAAGGAGGAACAGCGTTTGGTGAGCCATGCGGCACTCCGTGTGGAGGTCAGCGCCGAAGGCCGATAGGTCATTCCAAAGGGAACTCGACAACCGCGCGGTGATGGAACCACATCGAGTCGCATGCATGGGAGACTTACACGCTAACCAGCCTCAGTCTCCCGCCCTAAATGAAATCGTCCCTCACGCTATCGCGAAAGTTCGCAGATCCAATTGACTTCCCAGGTCTTTCCGCCATCCGGGGAGAAAGACTGCTCCATCCGCGCTGACTGGGGAGAAATGTTGAGCCACATATAACGCACAAGGATCGCGCGGCCCTTGTAATCTTCCTGATCGTAAAACTCGCCGCGATTCCCCGTGAACTGGCCAATAACCGGAGGCAGACTGAGAGTTCCGTTGTCGACATCCACCAGGTAGATGCTCCATTGATGGGATGTCGGGTTATAGAGTCGCAAGGTCTGCGCTTTGATATGGAGTTTCTTATCGGTGCTGGTCACCTCAAACTCTTCGAAGTTTGAGTTGCTGTTGAGGATCTTCCTGTGGTTCGAAATGCCGTCGTACTCCACCCACACATTGGAATTGTTGAGCCGGTCGGGAAGGCGCTTGACATGCGCTTTCCAGTCTCCGATCAGAAAGTCAAAGTCGTGGGAACCATCGCGCTGAGGAAGCTGCGAGGGATTGGCAGTCGTTTGCGCCTGAGCTGATACCGCGACGAGTACTGCGAATAGGAGCAGTAAAAGGAATTTCGGCTTGCTGATTTTCATCCGGGGCTCTCATCCGTTTTTGAAGATATTGAACAAGTAACGTAACACTCTCCATAGACGATGCGTCCTTTCCCCGGATAGCGCTTCGATGTTTCCTTGAGCGCAGTTTCCCCGACATAAAGATCCCAATGCACAGCTGTTCCCAGAAGTTAACGTAGACATCATCGGCGAGGATCACCACTCTCCCGAGCATCTTCCTGCTGGCATATCCACGTTGGCCGATTACAATCTGTCCCTGACATCCACTAATGAATTTGAGGTTCAGATAATGATTCGACAAGTGCGATTGAACGGCGTTCTGCTTTCTTGTGTGCTACTGCTCCTATGCATACGGCTGGCAGCGCAAGGTGTTGCTGTTCCGGGCGACACGTGCAAGCCGGCGAGTGCGCGAACGCAAGAGCTTGGATGCTGGATACTGGCCGACCAGCCCGTAGGTCAATTCGCAAAGCCACGAGTGTTCTGGCATCTCGATGTGTATCCAACACGCATCGCGGCGCAAGCAGACAAGGGGCCGCAGGGCATAGTTGTCGAATCGTTTGGCAAAGTTTGGTTGATGACCATCGAGGACGAGAACTGGAGATCTATCCACGGAAATCGCATTGCCGAGATTGGACCGCTTCCAGTCATCGCAGGAGAAAAGTACTCGGCGCAGTTTATGGAGGCGGACTTTACACCCGGAATGACGGCGCCGGCACACCTCCACTCCGGCCCAGAGGCGTGGTACGCGGTGGGCGGAGAAACATGCCTGGAGACCTCCGATGGTCGCATGCAGATCAGCCGCATAGGCGGCCCTCCGGTTATCGTTCCCATGGGATTATCAATGCACCTCACGGCTATTGGCTCCGAACGGCGCCGCTCGATCGTGATCATTCTCCATCGGTCATCGCAGCCCCCGACCACAATGGTCCATGATTGGACGCCAAAGAATTTGTGTAAGGCTAGCAACTGACTCGCGACCAAGAACAAGCCGCGTTAATGAATCCCGAGAAAAGGATATATTGCACTGCTACACCGAGGAGGACAGCCCTGCTCAAAAGAATGTTGTTCCGCTGTTACTCGCTGCTCGTCTTGATTCCAGGAATGTTGGTCGCGCCCTCGCATTTATCTGCTGCAAATCTGATCCGTCCCAAGGTCCTCGTTATTGCCACGTATGAAACCGGGAAAGATCGAGGCGATGTTCCCGGCGAACTGCAGTACTGGGCGGAGCGGCAGCACCTGGATCAAGAGATCAAGGTGCCGGGAATCGATCATCCCATTTTGACTAACGGAAAAGGTCTTTATGCGATGATCAGCGGCACGACCTCACGATGCGCCGTGCAGATGATGGCGCTGGCAATGGATCCGAGGTTCGATCTGCGGCAGACTTATTTTCTGCTCAGTGGAATTGGCGGCGCCATTCCTGATCAGGTCACGGTTGGCAGCGCGGTTTGGATCCGGCGCGTTGTGGATGGAGATCCCACCTTCGAGATCGATCACAACGAGACCCCGGCCTCGTGGCCGTATGGAATGGTCGCGCTGGGAGCAACGGAGCCGGGCAAGGTCCCCGACAATATCGATTCAGCGCCCGCCGCAGGCGTTTCGGATAACGGTTCCGGCGGCGTGGGGAAGATCGTGTACACCATCAATCCTTCGCTCGTGGATTGGGCTTACCAACTGACGAAACAGGTGCCCGTTGCGGATAATGCAGCACTGGCCGCGAACCGTGCCCCATTCAAGAATTTTCCCAATGCGCTGCTTAAGCCTGCCGTGCTGGAAGGAGACAGCATGGGAGCCGATCATTTCTGGGCGGGAGCGATTATGACGCAATGGGCGGAAGACTGGGTCCGACTCTACACACGCGGGACTGGCGCCCTCGCGATCGCTGATTGCGAGGATCAGGGAATCACGCTCGCGATACAGGAACTGGACCGCCTCGGACGGGTTGATGCGAAGCGGCTCCTGATTCTGCGCACCGCGAGTAATTTCACGATGCCCCCTCCGGGTATCTCGGCCGAGAAGTACCTCTTTGACGACCTGGCGAGCTCACCGGGTTATCTTCCTTCGCTTGAAGCGAACTATCGGGTCGGCAGTGTGGTCGTTGAGGCTCTGTTGCAGAACTGGGAGCAGTACAAGAACCAGGTACCCTGATGGAGACAAGAGAATGCCCATTGGTTGGGCTAACGTGAGCGTCGACTTCTTCAGAGATTGCGAAGTGAGACCATTAGCCATCTCAGGTTAGCGTCCAATGGAGGGGCGCGAAGCTGGGGCACACCAGTCCCTCTCGCTCACCTTCCTTTGAAATGCAACATCAGGTCGCCGTACGAGGTATGTGGTTTGCCATCGCAGGTGGCGGGTCGGTATTTCCACTGAGTTGCCACAGTGAGTGCCTCTGCATCCAGATCGGGACGCTTAGACTCGCGTATCTCGGGATTGAACGCATTTCCGTTTTCATCGATCGACACCTGTACCAGGATGTCATCGACGTTGTCTCCCGGGCCGGCTTTAGGTTGCGGCATGCGCAAGCCCGTTGGTCGTCGCCAATCGCTGCACCACTGATACGGCAACGAGCCCGGAGGCAAGATGAATGTGCTTGCCGGAAACGACTCAACTGCGCTGAAGGTCTGTTCGACAATCATCACGCGCCGGCCGTCCTCGGTCTCCTCAACGTGAGTGGGGAGCCATATTCCGGCAAACTGTACCCAGTTGCTGCTTTCGATCACCTGGCCGCCAACCTGGAAGTGAACTAAGGTACCGATTGCCTGGTCGTAACAGACCTCGCCCTGCCTGGTTTGCGATCCGTAGCTGGTGACAAAGTCCACGCACTGCGCTGGCCGCCCCTGTACCGTCTCGCTTCGGACATCATTGATTACATCTTCGTGATCAAAGCGGATCAGGTAAACCGGCGTGAGCTTCTCCAGTTCCCGGACACCGGGCGGATCCAGGTCTTGCGTTTTTGACTCGCCTGAGTTGCCGGGGCCGTACACGACAAGGCTGTGGAAACCGCCGAAGAACACCTCTTTCCGCCGCATTCCCGGCTTCTGGTAGTCAACCGTATAGGTTCCGTCGGTGATCGCTCCTTCGGGATTGGTGTAGGTAAACTGCACTGCAGAATGGTGCGGAGGCCATTGCGTAGGAGTGCTCGCAGGGAACGAGTGGTTTGACAGTTCGTTCGCTTTCTGGCGTAACTTGGGGTCCTCAGATGCCAGCAGCGGCAACGCGCAGAGCACGATAATCGTCAGGATCTTCCTCATGGCCGGACATAGTACAGCAACTTACCGTGTCTGGAATCGCTGATGAAAATCATTCCGAAATGCGTAAATCGGAGCAGCCCTTCGCCATGCCTCGACCGTGAGAAGCGGGCGCACGGAATTCGAACGTTGGCCACGTATGTCGTGGTCTACAGATTCCGATCAATGCCCCACATTTCATCATTCGAGGTTCGGATGGCCCACGCCATGCGCGGGGTGTTATGCGAAATGCCATAGCGGCCCTGCGGATCGAGGAGGATCATCCCGCCATGGCCGTTCAGACGTTGCTTGAGATAGGCGATCGATTCGGCGGTGGCCTGTTCGGGATCGGTTCCGCGGCGGATAAGATCGGCGGCGTGTTTGGCGATGACCAGCTTCATCATGGGCTCTCCCCATCCGGTGGTGGAGACAGCGGCGCTCTCGTTGTCGGCATAACAGCCGCAGCCGATGAGGGAAGAATCGCCAACGCGCCCGGGGGTTTTGTTGAGCGTGCCGCCGGTGGAGGTCGCCGCGGCGATGCGTCCCTGCTGATCGAGGGCGACGGCACCCACGGTGTCAGACGCGATGGTCGGAGTCGAGAAGATTTCTTCGGTCTTGCCCTCGGCCATGGTGGCTTGGGCTTCCTTCAAACGTTCCACTTCGCGGGGGACCACCAGTTCGAAATTTTCGATGAGGTGGATGCCGTGTAATTCGGCGAAGCGCTCGGCGCCCTCGGCGACGAGATACACATGCGGACTCTCTTCCAGCACTTTGCGCGCGGCGCAGATGGGATTGCGAATGCGCTCGACGCAGCCAACGCCTCCGGCGCGAAGGGTTGAGCCGTCCATCATCATGGCATCGAGCTGAACGCGTCCGTCGCGATTGAGAAAGCTGCCACGGCCCGCATCAAAAATCTCGTCGTCTTCCATCACCATGATGGCGGCTTCTACGGCTTCCGTGGCACTGGCTCCGCGCTGCAGCAGCAGCCATCCGGCGGAGAGGGCATGACGAACGCCGTTCAAGTGGGCATCGACAGCGTCGTCAGGTATTGCCCACGCCCCACCGTGAACAAGCAGGACAGGTTGATTGGACATTCGGATCCTTGGGTTCGAAAGCAGAGAACATGATACAGCTAGTGGCTAGTGGTTAGTGGGGGTAGCTAGTCGCTACGTTGTCGGAGCGACGCGAGGACAATCCTCCCAGGGGCTCGGACGGGAGGGATCCCACCTCTCAAAACGACCTATCTACCGCAACGTTGCTTCGGTCTGAGGTTCCGTGGATTCTGGGATTTGTGTGTGTTCGGGATGGGTTTGTGAGTCGCCCATACCCAGGTTCTTCTTTTCGGTTTCCTGGTAGGTGTAGGCAATGCGGTGGATCACCGTAATGTTTCCAAGAACGGCGATCACCCAAAGAATCGCAGCCATGCGATTGAAGAGCGCGCCGATGATCACCAGCACGATGCGTTCGGGTCGCTCCATGAATCCGACCTTGCATTGCGGGATCATGTTTTCGGCACGGGCGCGGGTGTAGCTCACCATGAGCGATGTGACCATCACCAGCGCCGTCAGCACAACATAGAAGAATCGATTGGCACGAGCGTAGTAAACGAGCAGCCCGAAGTAGAGTGCGACGTCGCTATAGCGGTCGATGACCGAGTCGAAAAATCCGCCAAACTGCGTCACCTGGTTGGTGGCGCGGGCGACGCGCCCGTCGACCATATCGAAGATGCCGGCGCCGACGATCACCAGTCCGGCGTAGAGGAACATGCGCTGCTGATTCAGAGCATTGGCGTAGCCGAAGAGAACAGCTGCGCCGATGTTAATGACGAGTCCGATGAAGGTAAGAACGTTCGGCGAAATCCTGGTCAGCGCGAGGCCGTGCACGATCCCATAGAGGATCACTCTGCATGTTCGTCCGACCGCGCCGGTCCAGGTCATTGTGCCTCGTCGTGAATGGTGACCAGTTTCAGGACTTCGAGCTCACGATTGCCGCCGGGAGTAACCACAGTAGCGGTGTCGCCGACCTTCTTGCCAAGCAGAGCGCGCCCAATGGGCGACGTCGTGGAAATCAGGCCCTTGGTCACGTCCGACTCTTCGCTCGTTACCAACTTGTACTCGAGCTCTTCTTCCTTGGTGGAATCGTACACCCGAATCGTAGAACCAAGAGCAGCCTTATCCTTTGGAATATTGGCCATGTTGACCAGGGAGAGGTCGGCCATACGCTTCTTGAGTTGGCCGAGGCGAGCGCGAACGAACTCCTGGCGTTGTTTGGCCATGTGATATTCGGCGTTTTCGCTGAGATCGCCCATGGCGACCGCCTTCTTCAGTTCTTTGGGGAGCTCATGATTCAGCTCATGTTCGAGAACGTGAATTTCTTCTTCCAGCTTTTTCTTAATGTGCTCGGGCATCGATAGTTAGACTCGGCAATCAGTTTGGGGCGAAAAAGGCCATAGCCGACCTGAGATGCTGCGCATGCCGCAGCCCCCGTCGGCTCGATGCTGCAATGTTTTAGGAGCTACCCGGATTCGAACAACCGTCTCCACCAGCAAGCCAACGGCAGGCTTGCACCGGGGACCCGTCTGGCGGTGAAAGGAGCGCCCCGTCACCAGGAAAGATTATAAACCTGCGGCTCGCCAATGGTTTAGCCCGGCAGAATTTCTCCTTCGGCAGGCAACCTTTCAAGGTTACGGGAACCCCGGTTGCGGATGCCTGATAGTGCCGGAACCCTTGTAAAATGCGGCCAAATTTGACTGCCCCCTCGGACTCCGATATCATAGTAGGTGTGCTTTCCCCCTGTTTGAGCCTGCAACTGAGCGGGTGCCCCTCATGATGAATGGAAATCTGTTGCACTTCCAAGTAGGTGACAAAGTTGTCTACCCGAACCATGGTGTCGGCGTAATCGAGCAGGTCACAACCAGAACGGTTGGCGCCTCTGTCGAACGCTTTTACCTGCTCAAGATCCAGGCGAGCAGCCTTCGCGTGACCGTTCCGTTCGCCAGCGTTGCCAGTGTTGGACTTAGGCCGGTGATTCGAAACGGGGAAATCCAGAAAATTCTAGACTTTCTGACCGACGGCGAATGCAGCAACAATGCGGATTGGAAATACCGGTTCAAAGAGAATTCCGACAAAATGCGAACCGGATCTCTGATGGAAGTTGCCGCCGTACTCAAGGGTCTTCTCCTTCTCGCACAAACCAAGCCACTCTCCTTCCGTGAAAAGAAAATGCTGGAACGAGCCCGGTACCTGCTGGTCAGCGAAGTAGCCATGGCCAAGAACTGGGAAGAGGCCCACGTAGAAGAATTGATGTCGAAGGCGCTGGCGAAATCCCATCTACGATTTCCAGAAGCCGTCGGCGTAGCGTAAACAAAGCAATTAGCTGTTAGCCATTGGCATTTAGCTCTCAGGCCTCATCGCCTGGGGGCTAGAAGCTGAGGCCAGGCTTCTCAAATCAACCCCCTCTCTTCTTTATTCATCCCACTTCCTATGGAAAGCTACGCACATATCGTGGCGGTCGGAGTTGCTGATGGCACATACGACCGAAAAGTTCCCGAGTATCAGATCACTCTAATTGCGGGTGGGGCGTCCTGGGCGCGTTCGTTCGAGGGCGATGGTGAGTTGATGACTTTCCTGGAATCGAGCCTTGCGCTGAGGAAAGACATCGTGGACGCGGCTCTCCGAAAGCTGCGCGAAACGGGAAATGCCACGATTCCCGGGGTAGAGATGCCGGAGAACGAAGCGCCGGCGCTGGGTTTGGTAAAAACGCCGATTGACTTCTGAGGAACCCCGCTGTCAGCTGTCGGCTCTCAGCTTTCAGGGGAGTTCTTCCCTCCATGAGCTATTCGCCTAACCACAATCCAACAGCACGGTAGCGCGGTACGTGATCGCAGATGATTTTGATGGCGGCGGTCATCGGGATCGCGAGCACCAGGCCCATCGCGCCCCACAGCCATCCCCAGAAAAGCAGAGCCAACGTCACGGCCAGCGGATTCAATTGCAGGCGGCTGCCCAGGAATTTCGGGTAAAGCACATTCATGGCGAAGATGTGCAGTCCGAAAACCGTCAGCAGAATGACGACGAATCCTGTGCCGTGGATCACGCCCAATCCGGATAAAAACGGGGGAACGACGGCCAGCAGCGGCCCGAGATAGGGGACCAGGCTGAGGAAGCCGCTAATGACTCCGAGAAAATAGAAATAGGGCAGGTGGAGGAATCCGAAGGCTGCGGTACTGGCGCCACTGAGCAAGAGACCGACGATCAAGTTTCCAACGATAAAGGCGCGCACCATTTTCACGATGGCGCCGAGAGTGGCATAGGCGGTGGAACGCTCTTCGCGTGAGAAGAGCATGATGGTGGCGGAGCGAACATGTTCCTGCCAGCTGAGCATGAAGTAGGCGAGAAAAGGCACGAAAGACGCAGCCAGCGCCAATTCCGACGCCGTACCCAGACTGTTGGTGAGAGCGCCTGTCCAGTCTGGTTGCTGTTGTACCTGAACCATTTTTGCGCCGGGTGTCTTGGGTGTGGGGAGCACCTGGTTGGCGTTCTTCTCGAACATCTGCTCCTTCTGACGCAGCTTCCAGGTGAGCGACTGAATCTCGCCACGGTATCTGGGTAGCTGTTCCATGAAGGAGACGGCCTTGTTGTAGGAGACGTTGGCCAGTCCGTAGAGAGCGGCGCAGAAAAGAAGGACTGAGATGAGAGCGCCAGCCCAATTGGGCACGCGGATGCGCGCAAGCAAATCCACCAGAGGAGCCAGTACAAAGGCCAGGAGAACGGAGACCAGGATAACGACCAGAACGAGTTTTCCGAAATAGAGGCCGGCAAGCAGCGCGACAACCGCGACGATCCACTGAGCAGCCGAGGAGCGCTGGTCGGCCACGCGGACTGTGGGAGGAGACTCCAACCCCGGCGCGACAGAGCCGCCCGGTTCCTCCGACGCGATTTCCGCGATCCTGGCACTTTCGTGGTCTGCTTGTTGCGGAAACTCGGCTGGATCTGCCGCCATCAAAAGAAGCCCCAAGCATTGAGATGCAATCCTGAACAGCGGGTACGCCTATAATCGGCGCGTGTCCCCCTTGAATGACGTGTTGCCGGGCCGATTGCTGGCCATGGATGTAGGCGCTCGGCGCATTGGCCTGGCGGTATCTGACCTGCTGGGTATCACCGCCCAAGGTATCGAGACCTTGCAGCGAAAGAACAAGCGGACCGATTTCGAGTACCTGGCGAAGGTAATCGCCGACTACACGGTGACTGAAATTGTGGTCGGTTATCCGCTGCGGATGAGCGGCGTGGCGAGCGCGCAAACGGCCATGTCGAAACATTCGCTAAGGACCTGGAGAAGAAGTTCGGGTTGCCCGTGCATCGCTGGGATGAGCGCCTAACGTCGGTGCAGGCAGGGCGAGTGTTGCGGGAATCCAACATCAGCATCGAGAAACGCGCCCGGGCGGTGGATAGGCTCGCTGCGGTACTGATTCTGCAATCGTTCCTGGATCATCGGGCGATGCAACGGGAGAACGCCGACACGGACCCGGCCTGAGCCCACATACTCCTGCACCGACGGCCCTGTACTTTTTCCAGTCAATCTGCGGCGACCGTGCAGTACGTCCGGAGTTCATCATCATCTAAACTGAGGGACAGTTTCGAGGCTAAGTGGGATCCGATTGTTGCGTACGATATTCAAGCTCCTGGTAATTTGCGTTCTGGTTGCGGCGATTTGGCTGGCGTGGGCACTATGGCTGCCGGCGCGTCCGTCGCAGACGACGTACGTGCAGTTGCGGCCGGGTTGGTCGACGCGACACATCGCGGCGGAGTTGCAGTCTGCGGGAGTGATTCGCAGCGCACGGGCCTTTCTGCTTTACCACTACATCGGCCATCCGAAGACGCTCAAGGCCGGCGAATATAGGTTCGAAGAATCCGCAAATCCCATACAGATTCATCAGCGCCTGGCCAGCGGCGATATCTTTCAGCACGTCGTCACGATTCCCGAAGGTTACAACATGTTCGACGTGGCTTCAGCGATCGAAGCGGCAGGGCTTGGTTCGCGCGAAGACTTCCTGAAAGCGGCGACACAGCAGGTGACGCTGGTTCACGATCTCGATCCGGATGCGAAATCGCTGGAGGGATATCTTTTCCCGGACACCTACGGCTTCACGCGGACGCAAACAATGACAGACATCGTGTCAGCGATGGTGAAACGCTTTCGCGAAGAGGCGCACGCGATTGGTCTGAAGGCGGATGTGCATCGCACGGTGACGTTGGCGTCGATTGTCGAAAAGGAAACAGGCGTTGCGGACGAGCGGCCGCTGGTGGCGGGCGTTTACGTGAACCGTTTGGAGCATGGCATCGCACTGGATGCGGATCCGTCGGTGATTTACGCTGCGCTACTGGACGGAAAATACGACGGCAAAATCTACCAGTCGGAGTTACACGCAGAGTCGCCATACAACACCTACAAATTTCCGGGACTACCTCCGGGGCCGATTGCGAATCCGGGACGAGCGTCGTTACAAGCGGCGATGCAGCCGGCTAAATCGGACTACTACTACTTTGTCAGTGACAATAATGGTCACCATCGATTTGCACGTACGCTCGAGGAACATACCCAAAATGTAGTTGCGTACCGCCGTGCGGTAGCAGCCTCGCGATAATCCCTACCGGGAATTTACTTCTCGCAACAACTTGAGCAACGGCGGCATCTCTTTCTCAGCTTGTATACTGAGATTCAGTTTGATCCTCGAAGAATGAAGCGTGCCCAAAAACTCTGGCTGGCTTTACCTCTCGTGCTGGCCCTGATGTCCACTGGCTGCCTGTTCCGATCCAGACGAGTGCCACAGCGCGTGGTGCAAAGCAATTTGCGGTCCGCGACTCTGCAGGAACTCGTGGAAATGGTGAACGCGCGCTCGAATCAGATGCATACGTTGAACGCGACGGTGGACATTGACGCGTCTGTGGGCGGGTCGATTAAGGGGAAGATCACCGAGTATAAGGAGATCCGCGGATACATTCTGATACGCCAGCCGAACCAGTTACGCATGATCGGCCTGATGCCAATCGTGCGGAATCGCGCGTTCGATATGGTCAGCAATGGTGACAACTTCAAGCTGTGGATTCCTCCGACGAACAAGTTTTTCGTGGGATCAGCAACTGTGGTGCAGCCATCGAAAAACCCGTTGGAGAATCTTCGCCCTGAGATGATTTACCAGGCGCTGATCCCACGCGCCGTCGATCCGCAGAACGAGATTGCGGTGTTGGAGAATGCCAGCGAAACGATGCCCGATCCCAAGTCGAAGAACAAACTGATCGAGCAGCCGCAATACGTAGTTGACGTGTTACGTAAAGATAACGGCGGATGGTACCTGGATCGTAAGCTGGTGTTCGATCGTTCGGATTTGATGATCCATCACCAGATCATTTACGACACGCGCGCGTACGTTGCAACTGATGTTCGCTACAGCGCCTACAAGGACAACAACGGGATCAGCTTTCCTTCGGACATCGATATATGGCGGCCGCAGGAAGAATATTCAATAGGGCTGATCATCGTGAAACTTGAGCTGAACGCGCCGATTGCTGATGCGCAATTCGCGTTGGAGCAGCCGCCAGGAGTGGTGGTGGTTCAGTTGGATAATCCGTCGAACCAGACGGGCAATAGAGGCGGGGATGCAAGGAAGTAGCAGTCAGTGATTGGTAATTTGCCATTAGCTCTTAGCGCTGTCTGAAGTACTGAAGAACTCATAATGAACAAAATGATTTTTGCCAATCTGTTGCACCGGCCGGTGCGTTCGTTGATCAGCATCGTCGCGATTGCAGTTGAAGTCACGCTGATCCTGGTGATTGTGGGCCTGTCGCTGGGGATGCTGAATGATGCGAAGAACCGCACTGTCGGCATTGGCGCAGACCTGATGGTGCAGCCGCCGGGATCGTCGTTCCTGTCGGGCATCAGCGGCGCTCCGGTTCCCGCGAAGGTGGGAGACGTGATCGCCAAGCTGCCGCACGTGAACGTGGTTTCGCCGGTGGTGACACAGCTTTCGACGTCGGGTGCTCTCGAGGTTATCTACGGCATCGATATCGATTCCTTCCAGAAACTCGGCGGGCCATTCAAATTTATTGAAGGCGGACCGTTCCAGGGCCCGGATGACATCCTGGTCGACGATTACTTTGCAGCGGGAAAGAGCCTGCACGTCGGATCGACGATGCAGTTGTTGAATCACACGGTTCGAGTGGCCGGCATTGTGCAGCACGGCAAAGGAGCGCGCAAGTTCCTGCCGATCGCGACGCTTCAGGACTGGACGGGTTCGCAGGGCAAGGCGTCCATCTTCTATGTGAAGGTTGACGATCCGAAGAACATATCGGCGGTTGAAGACGAAATTCACAACACGCCGGGAATGCAGCAGTATGTGGTGCGCTCGATGGCGGAGTATCTGTCGCTAATGACGGCGGGGAATTTGCCGGGACTTTCGCAATTCATCACGGTGGTGATTGGCGTTGCGGTGGTCATCGGATTCATCGTGATCTTCCAGGCGATGTACACGGCGGTGATGGAGCGCACGCGCGAGATTGGCATCTTGAAGTCGCTGGGCGCGTCGAAGCTGTACATCATCAACGTGATCTTGCGCGAGACAACGCTGCTGGCAATATGCGGGATCATCGTTGGCGTGATCGCCAGCTTCGCGGTGAAACACGCGCTGAAGTTGCGGTTTGCGACGTTGCCAATCGATATCAACACAGATTGGATTGGCTATGCAGTCGTGATCGCGCTGGCGGGGGCGATGCTCGGGGCGATTTATCCGGCGTTCAAGGCAGCGCAGAAGGATCCGATCGAAGCGCTGGCGTACGAATAGTTTTCAGTCGATCAGTCTTTTCAGTCGATCAGCTTCAATCACTCGATGCTGCGCTGAGTGAGGGCACGCCGGAAGCCTAGGTAGAACTACCCCACTCGAGCCAACAGAGGGCTTGAATGGGCCACCACCCTGCTGTTTTTCGCAAAGGGAGAATCGTGAAATATCGGCAATTCGGTCGTATCGGTTGGAACATTTCAGAAGTGAGCTTCGGCGCGTGGGCCGTGGGCGGTTCGTGGGGGACGGTCGATGACGAGCAGTCCATCGCCGCGATGAAGAGAGCGCTGGACCTCGGAGTGAACTTCTTCGATACCGCGGATGTTTATGGCGATGGACGTTCAGAACGTCTGATCCAGAGACTTCGCAAGGAAACCAAAACGCCTTTCCATGTTGCGACGAAGGCTGGCCGCCGCCTCAATCCTCATGTCGCATCCGGATACAACAAGCAAAACCTGTCGGCGTTCATCGAGCGTTCGCTTCAGGACCTGGGCGTCGATTCCCTCGAACTGGTGCAGCTGCACTGTCCACCGACCGATGCCTACTACCAGCCGGAAACTTTCGAGGCGATGGATGACCTGGTGAAGTCAGGCAAAGTCCAGCACTATGGCGTGAGCGTGGAACGGGTGGAGGAAGGACTCAAAGCGATGGACTTCCCCGGCGTCGAGTCCGTGCAGATTATCTTCAATATGTTCCGCCAGCGGCCGGCCGAGCATTTTCTGGCGGAAGCCAAACGCCGCGGCGTCGCGACGATTATTCGCGTCCCTCTTGCCTCAGGGATGCTGACGGGCAAACTCACTGCCAGCTCGACATTCGCTCCGGACGATCACCGAAACTTCAATCGCCACGGCGAAGCCTTCGACGTAGGGGAAACCTTTGCAGGCGTGCCTTACGAGGCTGGGCTCAAGGCGGTGGAGGAGCTGAAACCGCAGGTTCCGGCGTCTGCGACGCTGGCACAATTCGCGCTTCGCTGGATCCTGATGTTCGAGGGCGTCTCTACGGTAATCCCCGGGGGCAAGAACGCGAAGCAAGTTGAGGACAACTCCGCCGCCAGCGAACTGCCTCCTCTGAATGAACAGCAGATGCAAACGGTTCGATCGATCTACGAGCGATATGTTCGGCCGAGTGTGCACCAGCGCTGGTGAGAATCAGATCGGTTCGTTTCCCCTCTTGTCGTGTTCGGATCCCCCCAGGGGGAGGGGGCACGATAGCTTTCGTTGATAAATAAGCATTTATCCGTGGGACGCGAAGTTTATCCGACGGATGAGGCATCGGACATCCGACGGATATCCGTCGGATCGGGCATGCTTTCGGTCCCGAAAGTCGGGAAGGCGCAAGGTCTCTCGACTCGGGCGCGAAGAACGCGCTCCTTCGACTTCGCTCAGGATTTCAGCAGCGGGCTCAGACGCCCGCTAAACGCCTCAACCTCGCTCGAAATGACAAGCGCTGTTACAGCAGCTTGATCTCAATTCTGTTTGTCCTTCTCAATACTCCTATTCTTAGTGTGACAAATTTGGAGGACGAATCGGACACTTTCGCGAAATTTATTTCTATCGTGGAATGATAGAGTTGCGGGGAAAATGCAGGATTTGGGGTATTGACAACGGATTCCGTGAATGGGAAATGAGGGCGAGGAAGGTGTCGCCCCTCCGGGGCTCGACCTTGCTTGTTGGAGTAGACCCGGGACTGACGTCCCGGGCTATGCTGTATCGCCAATCAGGCGGTTGCGCGGTGGCATATTCCGGTGATGCAGATCCCTCGCTCGCTGCGCGAGCTCGTGATGACAAATACAAAAACACGCAGCCGGGGTGGGCTGCGCCACGCGAGTTTGCGTGAATCAGCGCACTCGCGCCCAGGGAGTGACCCTCAAATCTCGGGGAATCGGAAGCTTATTTCTGGTCCAGGCAGGGAAGGAGCGCAGGAAGCGATCGCGGGGAAGCCAGTGCTTTTCCGTCACTATCCTGAGCGGTGATATAGCTCCATTTTTTGTCGGACTTGGATTTGTAGAAAGTAATTGTGGTGGCCTGATACCGGAGTTCTCGATCGGCCGATCCGTCTCCCGTCAGGACGCGCACTTCGTCAGAGGCCGGACTTCCGCATTTCGACATCACGTAGTCTGGAGTTACGCGATGGACACTCGCGGTGTCTCGCTGAAGATTCTCACCCCGTGCGGCGGTAAGTTGTGAATAGAAAGAGAACACTGCGGCTAGCGTTAAAACGCCAACGCAGACACCTATAGCTGCTTTGATTGCCCCACTCATGAATTCCCCACTTATGGACCTAAGTGTGACCGCAAGTGACTAGCCTTTCAAATTACGTCGGTAACCGACGCAAATTGGGAGTGGCTCTCATTCAATAAAGGAGCGCCAATGTTGGCTGCCCGCAGCGCTGTCACACCTTGGCCGTGGGTGAGGCCGCCGGTTTCGCACCACAGACTCTCATGCGTTTCCGCGGACAGGAATGTCCGCGCCACACAGACAAAAGTTTTGGCAGCGTCGGAGTGTGCTCTGAATCTAAAATCGCACAATGACTACTACTTCCAGTGCTTCTGCCGCGGCAACGCCCGACCCGCGGTATCCGGTGGGCAAGTTCCATTTCGAAGGACCACTGACCGATGAACGGCGTGAAGAGTTCATCGAGATGATTGCACATACTCCGGCAAAGCTCCGTGCGGCGGTAGAAGGATTGAGTGGCGAACAGCTCAATACGCCGTATCGTCCGGGCGGTTGGACGGTGCGGCAGGTGATCCATCACATGCCCGACAGTCACATGAATGCCTTCATGCGATTTCGCTGGGCGTTGACGGAAGATGCTCCGACGATCAAGACCTATGACGAAGCGCGCTGGGCGGAGCTGATCGATTCTCGCAGCGCTCCGCGCGAGATGTCGTTGACGCTGCTGGACGCACTGCACCGGCGCTGGGTGATCCTGCTGAACGGCATGACGTCGCAGGATTACAAGCGCACGCTGGTCCATCCGGAGCACGGGAAGATCGATCTGGAGAAGATGCTGGCGATGTACGCGTGGCATGGGCGGCATCACGTGGCGCACATTACGGCGCTGCGGGAGCGGATGGGGTGGAAGTAGGTTTTCGGTCTTCCATCGAAACGGTATGTGCGGGCTCCGACTGATTCCCGTGGTATAACCTCGCCGTGAGATTTCTAAATTTGTTGAAGCGAAGCTTGCGTAAACAGTCTGATATCTCTCGTGCGCTAAAGGCTGTTTTGGAGAGCAACAGTACGGATGCCATGGCTCGCCTTCAAATCGCGCTTCAACGGCAGCGCCTGATACTTCCGATCAAGAACGACCTGCAGAATGTTGCACGAGACGGAAACGGACGATTGCTTGACGGGATCCAGCTTGAGTTTTTAGGTTTCAAGGATGCGAACGGGCAAAAGTTTCTGGCGGTTTTCACGAACCCTCAAGAATTGGGTAAATGGAACCCAAGTCTGACGAACTGGATTGCCGTCGACACACCGTCCATTTGTGGGATTGCACGATCATCAGGCTATGAGCAGCTGAAGATCAATCCCGGTAGTCGCCCATGCGTTCAACTGGGCAAGGGTGCGATCGAAGCTCTGCGAACACTCCCGAAAAGGATAGGCTGCCCGATTCGTGATGCCATAGCTTTTCGAGGCTCTGTTCACCTTAACTCGCGCGTTGACTTCCGCATTGCCCTACGCTATGCTTGTGGTTTCGTTGTCCCGCAATGGTCCGCCCCGAGTGTCCCCTCTTGTTTTTGTGACGGGGCTGTAACTCAGCGGTTCTTCTGGACGAATCAATTTCTGGGAGAGTTCTGATGTCAACGTATTTCCCCAAGGGGGAAATTGCTCGCAAGTGGTACGTCATCGACGCCTCAGGGCAGACGCTCGGTCGCCTGGCGACGCGTGTTGCTCGCATTCTGTCGGGCAAGAATAACCCCCGTTATACGCCATTCCTCGACACCGGCGATCATGTGGTCGTGCTCAACGCCGAAAAGGTGAAGCTCACGGGCCTGAAGGCCGAGTCGAAGATGTATCGCCGCTACACCGGGTATCCCGGTGGTCTGCGGGAAGAAGAATATGTGAAGTTGCTGAGCCGGAAACCGGAAGCGATTGTGCAGCAGGCGATTTTGGGCATGCTGCCCAAGTCCAAGCTGGGCCGCGCGATGGGCAAAAAGCTCAAAGTTTATCGCGGCGACAAGCATCCGCATCAGGCGCAGCAGCCGGTAGCAGTTGCGTAAGTTCGGTAGTTCCGGCCCTTTCCAAAAGCAGGAAAGGACCGGGCACCCAAATCAAGTTTGCTCCAGGCATGGCCGGAGCTGAAGGTTAAGAATGGCAGATCAGGTTGAATATTACGGTACCGGACGGCGAAAGTCGGCGATCGCGCGCGTCTTCCTCCGCCCAGGCAATGGCGATATCAAGATCAACGGACGTCCATTTGACGAGTACTTCGTCACGGTCAGCCAGCGCGTAGAAGCGAAGGAAGCACTCGTGCTTTCCGAGACCACCGGCAGCTTGAACGCCGTGATCACGGTTGATGGCGGCGGAGTGGATGGACAAGCAGGCGCGGTAAAGATGGGTACGGCTCGCGCGCTGCTGGAATTCAATCCAGAGCTTCGCGGCAAGCTGAAGGCGGCTGGTTTTCTGACGCGCGACGCGCGTGGGAAAGAGCGCAAGAAGTACGGACAGAAGGGCGCCCGCAAGCGGTTCCAGTTCAGCAAGCGTTAAGTTTTTGGCGCGGGCGACCTCCCTCGCTCGCGCGGTGCGACTCGCTGTTCGCACCATGTTGCTCCATACGATTTCTCTTCGCGGCCGATGGTCCGGGCGGCGGAGTTCGGAAACATACGGACCAAATTCTTCCCGCACCCGGATTCCCGAGGGTTCGCGGGACGGGAAATGTAATCCCGAGCGCTCCGATCATCGCAAGATGACGCCGCAGAGGATGCAATCCACTAAGGAGGTTGTTTGGCTAACATCAGCATGAAAGAGTTGCTCGAAGCTGGAGTTCACTTCGGGCACCAAACGAAGCGCTGGAATCCCAAGATGAAGGAATACATCTTCGGAGAGCGCAATGGCATTTACATCATCGACCTGCAGAAGACGCTGAAGATGTTCAAGGAAGCGTCGAATTTCGTGCGTGACACTGCCGCCGAAAACCGGACAGTTCTCTTTGTGGGAACCAAGCGCCAGGCGCAGGATGCGATTGCAGAAGAAGCACAGCGTTGCGGCATGTTCTACGTGAACAACCGCTGGCTGGGCGGCCTGCTCACGAACTGGGTCACCGTACAGAAATCGGTGAAGCGGCTGAAAGAGCTCGACGAGATGGCCACCGATGGCCGTTACGAGCTGCTGCCGAAGAAAGAAGTTATCAAGCTCGAACGCGAGCGCAAGCACCTGCAGGCGAACCTTGCCGGTATCAAGAATATGAACCGGCTGCCGGACATCATCTTCGTGATCGACTCCAACAAGGAGCAGATCGCGGTCCGCGAAGCCCGCAAGCTGGGCATCCCCGTGGTTGCGGTGGTGGATACGAACTGCGATCCGAGCGAAGTGGACTATGTGATTCCGGGTAACGACGATGCGCTGCGCGCGATCCGTCTGTTTGCCTCGAAGGTCGCGGACTCCGTGGTTGAAGGCGTACAGGCAGCCACCGATAAGCAGACTGCCGATATCGCCGCTGGCGTGACGGCTGCCGAGGGTCAAGCAGAAATTGCGGAAGGCGAAGTAGCCGAAGTTTCCGCAACCGGCGAGGACATCTCGATGGAAGACGTGCTGCTGGGTGGACGCAAGCCCGCCGTAGCCGCTGCGGAGCCGGAAGTGAGCGAAGAGACACCTCGCGCCGCCGAGCATAGCGTTTAGTTTGGCTGAGATCGAGTCCCACACATCCAAACGCTGGATGTGTGGGGCACCCGCATCGCGACCCGTCAAGTTTTATAACCTCGCATTACATGCGAGTCGTAAGGTATGCCTGTCGTAGCCTCACCCCATCAAGCCGAAAGAGGCTTGCTGGGGACCCCGGTAACCGCTGCCGTTACCGATCCCGATGATGGCTGCAGCAAGACTCCCGGATGCACGCTTCCGGAGGGGCACGAAGGCGCCTGTAAAGTTAGAGAGGATTCAATGAGCACTTCTACCGTTAATATTTCCGCCGCCGCGGTGAAAGATCTTCGCGACAAGACCGGCGCGCCCATGATGGATTGCAAACGCGCTTTGACCGAAGCGAAGGGCGATCTGGAGCAGGCGATTGTTCTGCTGCGCAAGCGGGGCGTATCCGTTGCCGCGAAAAAGGCGACCCGCGCCACTAGCGAGGGTTCGGTGGCCAGCTACATACATGCCGGGGGCAAGATCGGCGTATTGGTTGAAGTCAATTGCGAGAGCGATTTCGTTGCTCGTACTGACGACTTCAAAGAGCTGGTGCACGACGTCGCCATGCACATTGCTGCCAGCGATCCGAAATACATCCGCAAGGAAGATGTCACTCCCGAAGCTTTCGAGAAGGAGAAGGACATCGCGCGCGCGCAGGCCGCCACGTCCGGCAAACCAGCGCCGGTGATCGAGAAGATCGTGGAAGGCAAGATGGGCAAGTTCTACGAGGAGGTTTGCCTCTACGAGCAGCCCTTCATCAAGGACCAGACGATCTCGGTGTCGCAGTTGATTGCGCAGAAGATCGGCAAGCTGGGCGAAAACATCGCCGTGCGCCGCTTCGCGCGCTTCAAAGTTGGCGACAACAATGTAACCATCGCGGCCACTAAACCGGCGGCGGAAGAGACCAAAGAGTAAGCGATCGGTTTCAGAAAAGGGCAGCCTGCGGGCTGCCTTTTTTTATGAAATTCCCGAGAGGACCTACAACCGGAGCAATGGCTCGATACCTGCTAGTCTGCCTTTTCTCCTGCACGCTTCTCGCACAGAACGCGAATCAAGTCGCGGAGTCATCGCGCTACATCCACGCGGACATGGAGTTCCTTGCCAGCGACGCGCTTCAGGGTCGCGGCAGCGCTACGCGCGATGAACTACTGGCGGCTATGTTTATCGGGTCTCAGTTACAGCAGTACGGGATAGAGCCGGTGAACGGATCCTATCTACAAACTGCGGATCTCGAGCGGCTTCATCTGGACGGGACGGTGAGTTTAAGCGTTGGTGGGGAGCAGTTGAGTCCGGATGCGGATTTCCGGGCGTTTTCTCTTTCCGGCCAAGTGGCCTCCGGTCCTCTGAAGAAAGTGTCCTCCGCCGATGCCGAGAATGCGGCCGGGATCGTATTTCTCAAAGCGGACAGTGACGATCAGGGGCGCTCGAGTCTTCACCGAGCGTATGGTCTTCACAACGCATCGCTGGTATTGGTGGGCACGACAGAAAAATCGTTCGCCGACGTCAGCCGGTTCGTCCGTGCGCCTCGCATGCCTGAGGAGTTAAAGGGAGAACCAAGCCACGGCCGGAATGTGATTCTGCTCAGTCCCGCAGCGACCCGGACGGTTCAGTCCCAGAAAGATGGGGTTTCGGTTTCGCTGAATTACGAGACGAAAATCGAAGCTGCACACACCTACAATGCGATCGGTATCCTGCCTGGAGCAGACCCAAAGCTGCGCGACCAGGCAATTTTGCTAAGTGCGCATCTCGATCACCTGGGCGTTGGTATGCCGGTGAATGGCGACAGCATCTACAACGGCGCGGACGATGATGCGTCCGGGGTGACGGCGGTGCTGGAGCTGGCGCGTTTTTTGGGCAGCAAAAAGGAACGTCCACGGCGGACGGTGGTCTTCGTTCTGTTTGGCAGCGAGGAGACTGGCGGGCAGGGCGATCAGTACTTCATCGAACATCCGCCTGTGGCGCTGAAGGATATTGTCGCCAATCTGGAGTTCGAGATGATCGGCCGTGCCGATCCCAAGGTGCGGCGCGACCAACTCTGGCTAACTGGCTGGGAGCGGACCGATCTAGGACCGGAACTGGCACATCGTGGAGCCAAGTTGGTGGCGGACCCGCGCCCAGATCAGCAGTTCTTTCAGCGCTCGGACAACTACGCGCTGGCGAAGCAAGGGGTGGTCGCGCAGACAATCTCCAGCTTCGGGTTGGGAGACTACTATCACCAGCCTTCTGACGATCTGGCGCACATCGATTTCGATCACCTGGCGCAAGCGATCGACAGCTTGCACAAACCAGTAGAGTGGCTGGCGAATACGTCCTGGAAACCGGAATGGAAATCCGGCAAGAAGCCGTGAGCTCAAACCCTTTGCTTATGCCCTTCCAGCCCACTACACTGGAAGAAAATCACCGAGGAATCTGAGTGCCCGAACCGGTCTTCAAGCGCATCCTGTTAAAACTTTCTGGCGAGGCCCTGGCAGCAAACCAGGGATTTGGTGTCGATCCCTCGCGCATTCATGAGGTCGCTGCCGAGTTGGCGGACGTTCAAAGGTTGGGAATTCAGATTGCTGTCGTGGTTGGCGGCGGGAATTTCTTCCGCGGCGTGGCAGTGCAGGCCAAGACCATGGATCGCGTCTCCGCGGATCACATGGGGATGCTGGCGACCGTCATCAACGCGCTGGCGCTTCAAGACGCGCTGGAGAAGCAGGGAGTTCATACGCGCGTGCAGTCGGCGATCGAAATGAACCAGGTTGCCGAGCCGTTCATCCGGCGTCGCGCGATGCGTCACCTGGAAAAAGGGCGCGTAGTGATCTTCGCCGGCGGCACGGGTAATCCTTATTTCTCGACGGATACGGCCGCTTCGCTGCGCGCGATGGAGATCAAGGCGGATGCCATCCTGAAAGCCACCAAGGTGGATGGCGTTTACGACGCCGATCCCATGCTGGTGAAAGACGCGAAGATGTTCCAGACCATCACATACCTCGACGTCCTCAGCAAAGGCCTGAAAGTGATGGACGCGACGGCCATCAGCCTCTGCAGGGACAATAATCTGCCAATCATCATCTTCAACCTGAACAATCACGGGAACATCCGGCGAGTGGTGCTAGGGGAGAAGATAGGCTCGCTGGTGAGCGCGTAAGCGCAGATTAACCACAGAGGACGCAGAGGACGCTGAGGACCAGCTAAATCGAGAATAGCGCCTGCAACCAGGCGCGGGCGATGACTTCTGTCACAGATCGGAAGGCGCGGACGGACTAAGGTTTCGCCGCTTCCCGCATTACCCAAATCATTTCGGGGATTTTGAGCGGAGTTTAGGGATCGGGTAGCTTGTCGCGTGGGGATTCGCTCGATGCAACTTGCTACAAGCTACCCCGGTCGACCGGTTCGCTGTTGCGCACCGTGCGAGTCGCGCTCCTCCGCCCACTCGAGCCAATCTTCTCCGAAGAGCTCGACCGGGTGTTGGGTGCGAATGGTTCCGTTTCCGCAGGCGAGGGATTCTGCCGGGCAAAACTTGTCGCAGCCCCAGCAGATGCGGTCGGGATTCTTTGGATGGAGCGGAATCTTTGCCATTCGCGTTTCCTCGATCTGGCAAAAGGTTAGCCGAGCCAGGATGAGGAAGCGATGACTTGTGTCACACGCGGCACGTGTCGCACCCTACGGCGTCATTTTTCCGGACTGCAGATAATTTTGCGGAGGGATGCCGAAGGCATCCGCAACGCGGTTGAAGAATGCGAACATCGCGGTGATGTAGACCGCCTCGGAAATCTGATTCTCCGTCCATCCGGCATCACGCAATTTCTGCACATCTTCGTGAGTTGAACGATAGGCGGCGCGAGTGACGAGTTCGACGTAATCCATAAGCGCGCGCTCCGCCGGAGTCAGGCCGGCTTCGTCGAGCTTGCCCTCGAGAACTGCTGCAACACATTTGTCATCGGCTCCCTGAACACGCAGGAAGAAGGCATGGCTGTCCAGTCAATACGGGCAGCGATTCAGGTAAGAGACGTAGCTGGCGATCATCTCCTTGTAGCGGCGCGAGAGATGGCCTTCCGAAAAATGTACCGTGTTGGAGAACTGCATCACTTCGCGCAAGAAATCTGGACGTGCGCCGAAGCACTTCAGGATGCCGGGAACCTGCGTGCGCCCGGTGGCGGCGCGCCATTCATCGTAAACGGTGGCGGTCTCGCCCGTGGCTTCTGCGTCTTCGATGATGCGAATCTTCGTTGAAGGCGGCACGGGCGCAGGCTTCGCGGCGGTGGGATCTTTGGGATCGGTCATCGGCGTTCTCTCAATTTACCAAAGAAGGTTCAGCGCCGGGGACACGGTTGCGGCGGCGTTGAATGAATTCGTAAACGGGTAATCCGGCCAGTACAACGACGAGACCGAGGGCGGCCTGGCGCGGACTGCGCATCGCCATCAGGAAGAGCATGGCGGCAACCAGGAGCAGAAACAGGATCGGCGTGACGGGATACCTAGGCGTTGGGACCGAAGGCAGCTGATCATGCGAGCGACGGCGCAACAGGAAGAGTCCGGCGACGGTCAGTCCAAGGAAGAGGACGGCCGAGAAGATCAAGTAACCGAGGATCTGATCAAAGGTGCCAAGGAGCACGAGGATCGACGACATCACGCCTTGAATCATGATGGCTCGCGAGGGCGTCCCGTGAACCGGATGGGTGCGCGCGACGGACGAGAGGAATACGCCGTCTTTGGCCATTGCGTAATACACACGCGGGCACACCATGATGAGCGCGGCGAGGGTTCCCAACACGCAGATGACGACGGCTCCGGAGAGAAGGTCGGCGCCGATCTTTCCGAAGAGGACTGCGCCAGCCTGAGCAACGAACGTCTGATCGGAGGTGACGCTTTCGATTGGGACCAGATAAATGAAGATGGCGCTGACGAAGATGTATGCGGTGATCACGGCAAGCACGCCGAGAACGAGCGCGCGCGGCAGAGTGCGCGTGGGGTCCTTCACCTCGCCAGCGATCTTGCTGACGTCCCACCACCCGCCGAAAGAGAAGAATGCTGCAACCAGCGCACCGGCGAGGGCCGGCAACAGCGGAGTCGAGCCGGGATGCTGCGCCACAAATGGTGTGAAATGCGACCAGGAGCCGAGATGGAAGATCAGTGCCCAGACAACGAGTATGCCGAGGATCAGGAACTTGAGCCAGGTAAGTGCGCGAAGTAATCCAGCGCCGATGCGCGTATTCAGAATGTTGAGGAAACAGAGCAGGATGATGGCGCCGATGGCGACTACTTTGGTCATGATCGGCGGCCAGGCAGTGATGTAGGACGCGTACGCAGCCATTCCCACCGCAATCGCGGCCGTGATGCCCGGGTCCATGACGAACATGCTCATCCACCCGTAGAGAAACGCGATGCGGCTTCCATAAGCTTCGCGCAGGTAAATGTAGAGGCCTCCAGCTTGCGGGAAGCGTGCGGCCAGTTCGCCGAAGCAGAGAGCGCCGCTGAGGGTGAGCGCGCCGAGAGTGAGCCAGACTACCAACAACCAGAAGGGCGAGCCGAGGGATTTGGCCATGCCCGCTGGCGTAAGGAAGATGCCGACGGCGATGGCTTCTCCGGCAACGGCTGCGGCAGCGGAGCCGAGTCCGAGTTCACGACGAAGGGTGGAGGAGGAAGATGCCATAGCTTATATCGAGAAAAGAATCCCACCCAGCGGTTCGCGGGTGGGATACCCATTGTTGTATCACGTGAATCTCAGGAGTTCGTCCTGAGATCCTTTCACGCGTTGCGCGCGGACAAGAATGTCCGCGCCACACAAGCTAAATACTAGAAGGTGAACTTAGCGCCGAGTTGGAAGGCGCGCGGTCCACCGGATCCGAAGACACCGCCCGCAGTCGAGACCGGAGTTCCGAACTTCGAAGAATAGTTCGGATTATTGCCGTCCGGAACGAGCACGTTGAAGTATCCCGAGTAATCGGCGTTGTCGACGCCAAGAACGTTAGTCTTGTTGAAGAGGTTGAACGCTTCGCCGAACGCCATCAGACGAAAACGCTCGCTCAACTTGAAAGTCTTGGCGAGACGCATATCGAATGAGTCGAAGGTGTCGTTGAAGCGCGCATTCGGAGAGACGAGCGGAAGATCGACTCCGTTTTCGCCGCCATTGGCATTGATCTGGGAGATGATCGTGTTCAGTTGCGCTCCGGTCGTGATGGCGCGGCCTCCCGCGTTGCGTGAGAGTTCCGGCACACGCGATTTGTTGCCGTTCTGGTCGACGTAGAGGATGTCCATCGGAACGCCAGAGGCGATGCTCCAGATCGGCGAGAACTGGATGCCCCACGGCAGATTCACGGTCGCTTGCAGCACGAAATGATTGCGCTGGTCGACGGGCGATGGTCCATACTCGCGGCGCAGATCGGTGGGATCGACCGGCGGATAGCCGAAGGGTACCTGATCGTAATTGGTGTAGTTGAGGCTCTTTGACAGCGTGTAGGCCGCGTGAAACTGGTAGCGGTTGGAAAAAGTTTTGTCGAGGGTGAGCCAGAGCGCGTCGTAATGCGTGTTGGCGCTGGACTGAAGGCGCGTGACCGACTCCGGCCCGCCGGAGTCAGGATTGAAGACCGAGCCCACCGGTACGCCAATGAGGAAATGCGTGCCGAGATTGTGAATGCCATCGGCGCGAACGATCCAGTTCTTAGCGAACTCGTACTGCACACCGAGGTTGAACTGCTGCACCATCGGGTTCTGGATGTTGTTATCGATGACGTTCATGCCTTCCTGCGCGCCGCCTGCTCCCGGGATGATGAATCCGCTGAAGGGATTGGAAATCGTCGGAGCTCCAGGAACGAAGTGGCCGGTCGGGTCGAGATAATTGACGTTGCCGCCGTAAACGTTGATGGGCAGGGCACGGCCATCGAGTCCCTGTTCGAGCGACAGGACTTCCAGCGTTACGCGGTCATAGTAGATACCGTAACCACCGTGCACGCTGAGGTTGGCAGCGCGATTGGCCCAGTTGAATCCGACACGCGGACCCCAGTTGTTGGTGTCCATGTGACGCGAACCGTTCAGGAACGGCAGCAGCAAAGGGTTCAGGTTATTGTGAGCGTATCCAACATCGTTGACGCCGGTATCGAGTTCGTATCGTACGCCGATGTTTAGTGTGAGCTGCGGAAGGATGTGCCAATCGTCTTGCGCATAGCCGGCGATGTGATTGTTGTTAGCGTTGGGAATCACGAGCGTGTTCGTCGGATTGCCGCTGCGGATAGCCACTGCAAAGAGCAAGTCCTCGTCGTTGATGACGCCATCGCCGTTGTGATCGAAGTTGGGGAAGTCCTGAACCAATTCGACAGCGCCGTTCTGGAAGACGCCAAGAACAAACTCGTCGAGGACGCGCTGGAACTGGCCTCCGAAGTGGAAGTTGTGCTTGCCGTGACTCCAGTCGATAGCATCGTCAAATTGGTAGCGGCGCTGATGCGTGCCCTGGGGAACGCGATAGGAACCGCCGTCGGAGATGCTGGGGAAGTCGAGTTCGGGCTCAACCACGAGCGGATCGGTGTTGTTCTGAAAATCGTTGATGCTGAAGCTGGTCTTGTTCAGGACGTTGGGGCTGATGATGTGCGTCCAGGAGGAGTTGAAAGACTGGAAGCGGTTAGCCATGTCCTGACGCTCGGATGCAGTACCGATGGGCGCGCCGGAGAGGAAGCTGGCGGCACCGGTGGCATCGAGACGCTCGATGTTGTAGTGCAGGGCAAGCAGATCGTTCTTCGCGATTTGCCAGTCGCCACGAAGCACGCCCATGCCGTCGGTGAGAGGCTCGGGAGCAAAGCTGGTGGGAATGGTTTGCGTCAAGGGATCGCGAGTGCCCACAAGTACGCCACCGAGTTCATTGCGAAACTCAAATCCCGCAAACCACCAAGCTTTGTTCTTCACGATGGGGCCACCAACGTTAGCCGCATATTGCTGGCGGCTGAAAGGCGGTGTCTGGCCTGGGTTGGAGTTGGGACTTCCGAAGGTTGGGGGCTCGGCTTGAAGTGCTTTGTCGCGCTCGTAGAAAGAGGCGGCGCCGTGCAGATCGTTGGTCCCCGATTTGGTGACGACGTTTACGACGGAGGTCCCAGAGCGGCCGAGTTCCGCAGAGAAGCGATTGGTCGCAATCTGAAATTCCTGGACGGTGTCTTCTGGCACGTTGAGCAACATACCGCCGACGGCGTCGTCATTGTTGTCAGCGCCATCGATGCTGACATTCGCGCCGCGGCCTAGCTGACCGGCGGAAGAAATGAGAACCGTATTGCTCTTCGTAGGATCGAAGTTGGGCGCCGGCGAATTGCCTGGCATCAGCAGCGCCAGTTCGAGGAAGTTTCGACCGTTCAACGGAAGGGTGCCGATTTGATTGGAATTGATGACGCCGTCGACGACAGAGGAGACAGTGTTGACGCCGACAGTGGCGTGCGTGTCCTGCACGTCGATATTTTGGTTTTGCTGTTGAAGGCTCAGGCGGACCTTGAGTTCAGCTTGCTGGCCGACCTCGAGAGTCACGAACGAGTTGTACGGAGCGAAGCCCGAAGCTTGCGTGCTGACATCATAGGAGCCGGGGCGCAGGTTATTCAGGACAAAACGGCCGGCGCTGTTCGTCAGCGTAGTGCGCGTAACGCCGGTGGCTTTGTTTTGCGCAGCCACCTGCACGCCAGAAACCACGGCGCCGGAGGGATCGGCCACGTCTCCGTTGAGTACAGCTGTACCTAGTTCTTGTCCGAACGCGATTCCGGCAAGCAGCAAAACACTTACACAAAACTTTCGAATCATGAATCGATGTGCTCCGTTTCTTGAGTTCAGCGGGGGTTACGCAATCAAGTTGCAAGCTGACAGAGGTTTCCCTGAGCGCGGAGCGAGAGAATCCGTCAGCACTTTTCCTGTCTGGTTGTTTCGAATCAGCCCCCGACGATTTCTCCGAAGCGAATAGAGCCGTGCTTGCCAATCTGCCGGCGCGTGATCGAACGAATGCGAGGGTACCCCGGGATGTTCCGTGGAAGAAATCTAACGACAGGTGCAACTACAAACAATAGCCCAAAAATACTAGGGAAATGAGTTGGGGTTTGGGGGGCTGGTGTCTAAGGGCACATGGTACAAGCGGCCATGGTCGAGAAAGAGGCGCACTGGCCGCGAAGATTGGTATGATCGAAACAATTGGGGCGTGTGGTACCTCTCGCGCAAAGACTTTGGGACCCTCCACGCAACCGCCGTTGCGCGCAACTTCCTCTCCAAACCCGTACGGAGGAGAAGTGTTGGAAATGGACCGAAGGATCGAAGCAGCGATCGAAATCATGCGCCGGGAGCCTGCCGGTAATCTGCCAGTGCGCGAAATCGCAAGCAAAGTTCATCTTTCGCGATGGCGCTTCATTCATCTCTTCAAAGCGGAGACCACGTTCACGCCGAAACAATACATGGTGCGAATCCGCATGCGACGCGCGGAACATCTTCTGCAGAATTCGTTTCTGAGCATCAAGGAAATCGCCGCGGAAGCAGGTTTTGCGGATCCCAGCCATTTCAGCCGGGAATGCAAACGACACTGGGGAGTGAGTCCATCCGAGATTCGCGAGCGGCGACGCCGCGCAGGGTAAGTAGCAGCAACTTCCATCAATAGATAGCAAGAAACGGCCAGCGTTCCTGATTGTGTTTGGGAGCAGCTGAACGTACATTGCAGCCACACCAGAGTGGCCGTTCACCCCCCGTGCGGCCACGACACTTGGGGCGCCACTCAAAGCGGAAGTCTCCGAACCACTTTCTACGGCTTCGGAGCGCAACAAGGATTGCAACTCGGCTCTTGATCGAATCGTCCGCGCCGGCGAAGCGAACAGTGCACGTGTGCCCAATCCTTACAAAGGAGTGGAGCCTTGAATTCAATGAACAAGACACATCGGTTTGCGTGCGTAGCCCAGTTGGCTATGGTCGCGCTCATGATTTGTGGAACCGCGATGGCGCAACGAGATCCGGGTCCGCGAGGCGGGCCTGCAGCCGCAGGCGCTGCATATCCAACACTGAACCCGACCGAACAGGCAGCGTTCAACGCCGCGCAAGCGGTCTTTGCCGAGGTGGATTCGGTCTCAGGAACAATTAGCGGCGAGGAAGGCAAAGGCTTGGGGCCAACCTTCAACGGAAACAGCTGTGCAATGTGTCATGCGCAGCCGACCCTGGGCGGCAGCAGTCCGGGAGTGAACAGTCCGCAGATTCCGCAACAGAATCCGCAGGTTGCGCTGGCGACACTGGATGGTGCGCACAACAGCGTGCCATCGTTCATCACTGCGAATGGTCCGGTGCGGGAAGCGCGCTTCGTGCGTAACTCCAACGGCTCAGCTGATGGGGGCGTACACGGGCTCTACACGATTACCGGCCGGACAGATGCCCAGGGCTGCAATCTTGCGCAGCCGAACTTTGCGGCGCAAATCGCGAATCGCAACATAATCTTCCGGATACCGACACCGACGTTTGGCATGGGATTGGTCGAGGACACTCCCGACGCGACTTTGCGCGCGAACCTTGCGCAATCGCAGCGAATCAAGTCGGCAATGGGGATCGCCGGGGTGTTGAATACATCGGGAAACGACGGATCGGTAACGCGATTCGGCTGGAAGGCGCAGAACAAGTCGCTCTTAATATTTTCGGGCGAAGCCTACAACGTGGAACAGGGCGTGACTAACGAAGCATTTCCGAACGAACGCAGCGACGTAGCGGGATGCCAGCTGAATCCTACTCCGGAGGATCATTTCCAGGTCGCGGTTGGCGGATCATCGACTGGCGTAGGCAGCGAATTCGCATCGGACCTGATCAACTTCGCGGTTGCGATGAGGCTGTCAGCGCCGCCGACACCAGCGCCTTTCACCGCTTCGGCGCAAAACGGTGCCAACTTGTTCACCAATGTGGGGTGCGCGCTATGCCATTCGACTTCGCTCACGACGGGGAACTCACCGTTCACCGGGATGTCGAATGTCACATATCACCCGTACTCCGATTTCGCGGTACACCACATGGGATCAGGATTGTCCGATGGGGTGACGCAAGGCGCGGCAGGGCCAGATCAGTTCCGAACTGCGCCGCTGTGGGGAGTGGGACAACGACTGTTCTTCCTGCATGATGGACGCACGTCGGACCTGTTGCAGGCGATCGCCGCGCATTCCAGCAACGGCTCGGAGGCGAATGGAGTGGTTCGAGTGTTCAATGGGTTGAGTGCGTCGCAGAAACAGGATTTGCTGAACTTCCTGCGAGCGCTGTGAGTGAGGTGGGTAGCTGGTAGCTGTGGCGGAATCCAGCTACTTGCTACTAGCTACCCCACTCGATCCTGTTCCTCTCTAGGAGGAAGCAGCCCAGTTGTGGCGCTCGATGAACGTCGGTGGCTCGTAGACTTTGCCTTGCGCGAGGCGGCGTTCTTCGCGACGGGTGCTCCAGAGCATGATCGGTCCGCCGATGCGAGTGATCCAGCGCGTGAGGGATCCGAATTCGGTTTCCAACTCGCGTCGAAGCTCGCGGACACGGCGGCTGACGTCCGCGTTGGTCTTGCGGAGCTGGTGCTCCATGGCCCAGAGTGCAGGTCCATAGGACTTGCGCAATTCCTGAGCTTCGCGCTCGTAGCGTTCACGAATGCGAGCGTCGGGATGATTCCGATACTTGCGCCAGCCCTGCAGCGTGGTGCGGCAGATGCGATAGATGCTGGGGCCGTTGAGTTCGAAGTCGCGGAAGAAAGCCCAGTCGAGGAAGCGCTTGGAGTCGTCGCGCCCGATGGCAGCGTGGCGGAAGTTGAATTTGAACTGACCGTGAATGTCGGCAAGATCGCCAGGCAGGAGGCGTCCTTGCTCCGACATCTCCTTATATAAAGGAGTGCCCGGGACCGGCGTGTAGAGCATGAACTGGTGAAACTCGGTATCGTGCGCGATGGCCTGCTCGACTTCTTCGCGAATATTGTCGGGCGTGTGGTGTTCGAGTCCGATGATGGTTGAGCCAAGCGCCTTGATGCCGTGCTCGCGCAGTTCGCGCACGAGCTTCACGGTGTCAGTGCCGTTGAGCTTGTCATAGTGGCTCTTGCGCGATTCGAGGCCCATCCAGATCCAGGCGATGCCCAGCTCGACTAGTTCTTCAACCGTGTACTTGCGGATCGCATTCGCCGAGGCGAAAACGTAAAATCCCCAACTCTTGTTGTGCGCCTTCATCAGCGCGAGCAGTTCCATGGCGCGTGGACGCTGGAGCAGGAAATTTTCGTCCATGATGAAGAAGAAGCGCGTGTTGGTCTTGGCTTCCATCTCGCACATGATGTCGAAAAGTTCCTGGCCGGTCTCGAAGAAATTGACGGACTTGCCTTTGCCGCCGAAGAAGGCCGAGGTAGTACAGAAGTTGCAGCCCATGGGACAGCCCACGGATGGAATGATGGTGACGGCAATGTCCTCGGGCTTCTCGTGGAGCTTGCGTCCCATGACGCGGAAATCAAAACCTGAAGTGATCCGCGGGTGGCGAATGGGAGCGCTGGGATCTTCGCCGAGATACGAGCGCATCCAGGCGATGCCTTCGCCCTTGACGATGTGATCGGCGTCGATCATGTGGTCGACGCCCGGGATGGCAGCGACGTGGCCGCCGATAACGATCTTCGAGTGTGGCGACAGCTTGCGGACGATGCGGCACATCTCGCGCACTTTGCCGACATTCACGATGATCGAGGAGATGCCGACAACGTCGTACTGCTGCTCGGTGATCTCGCGCGCGAAGGCTTCGCGAGTAGGGAAATCGAGCACCGTACAGGGCGCGGAGATGTTCTCCTGAATCATCATGATGCCCCAGGAGCGATGGAAGAGACGCGGCGAAAATGCGCCCTGCATGCGCGTCACCTGGTTGTAATAAAGCTCCATGGGATTGATGGAACGGCTGCCAAACTCGTCGTCTTGCGCATAAGGACCGAACACGGAACTTAAGAGGATGCGGGCGTTCGTGCCTTTGGGATGGGTTTCCATAACTGCTGTTTAGCTGCCTCCTGCGGACCTGAAGCCTCATCGTAAGCATCCGGTAGGAACGGAGGCTGTGAGGAATGACACCGCGGACAGCGGAATTACAAAAAGATTACAGAGAAGATGAAGAAGCGTTGCGATTTACAACAGCGGCGAGCGTGTGCGCGATGGAAGGACTGCACCACTCCGGCCAAAGTCAGGCTTGAATGGCCACCACCGTGCTTGAATCGGTGACTTGATATGGGCACGTGATAGATTTGGTTTCAATCCTCATATTTGGCAGGTTTGGATGGCAACGGAAAAGAACCCACGCGAGTCCGTCCGTATGGTAAATCCTCAAAGTGGCATATTCGCTCTCGGAACCGCATCGCACGCCTACTTGGAATTCGATGCCCTAAGTGGGCGGAACGCGCAGGAGCTGGTGCAGGCGATCTCGTCACTGCGTGAGCCGCGGACGACGATGGGAGGCGTCAATCTGGTGGTGGGGTTCCGGCCTGAGTTGTGGCAGCGGACTGTCCCGGACGACGCGCCAGCCGGAGTCGTGGGATTCAACAAGGATCTGGCGGGCGTCGAGGGATTCGTGATGCCAGCGACGCAGCACGATGCGGTGCTGTGGATCTCGGGCAGCGCCTACGATGTGGTGTTCGAAGTGGCGCGCAACGCCATCGCGGCGCTGAAGGATCTCGCCTCGGTTGCCGACGAGACGTCGAGCTGGCCTTATCGCCATGATCGTGACTTGACCGGGTTCATCGACGGATCGGAGAATCCCAGCCTGATCGATGCGCCCGACGAGGCGCTCATCGAACAAGGACAGCCGGGCGCCGGCGGAACCGTTCTACTGCTGCAGAAGTGGGTTCACAATGCGGCTGAGTGGGAGTCGCTTTCAGTAGAGGCTCAGGAACGCGTGATCGGGCGGAAGAAACTCGATAGCATCGAAATCGAAAACAAGGCGCCAGATTCGCATGTTGCGAGCACCGATCAGGACCGGTTCGGCAAGATCTTCCGGCGGAACATGCCCTACGGCACGGTCACCAATCATGGAACGATGTTCGTGGGGTTCAGTGCCGATCAGCGGCGTCTGTCGACGATGCTGGAGAGCATGGCGGGGCTGACGACAGGCGTGCGAGACGCACTTACGCGCTATACGAAGCCGCTTTCCGGCGCGTACTACTTCGTTCCATCCACCGAGTCTCTTCGTCGACTGAGCGGCGAAACCTCTTCTTGATCCTCGGACACGCGAACCGGTGCGAGCTACGAGGCTTGTCCAGGTAACGGTTGCCGGTAAAGTTCCTCGTACAGCGGCTGGTAGCGGCTCGCGAAAAAGTGCATGGAATATGCCGGGAAAAAGACAGTGATGGGAGCGCCGACGAAT
Organism: Terriglobia bacterium; assembly: GCA_963724985.1. GTDB lineage: Bacteria > Acidobacteriota > Terriglobia > Terriglobales > Acidobacteriaceae > JAJPJE01. Next base: position 153,519 of record CAVRWV010000015.1, read on the forward strand.
CCCACGCAATACACGATCACGGGCACCGCAATAACGGATGCAAGCGCGATCCCGATCACAATGACGAGGATATTCGCGGCAGCGGCCTTGAAGACTACGACGCCCGCTGCGACGGCAATCGCTGCCGGGATAGCCACGATTAGCGCCAAGATGACCATCAGAATCACGAATGCCATTAAGGCGGCGATTGCGAGAACCATCTTGAGCAGGACGTATCCGAAATAGTTCATTGGCTCGGACCTGATGCGGCTCCACAGGCGTCCCCAACCCTCTGTGCAGGTGACGCGCTCGAACATCATTTGCGGGACCACGAAGTCCTTGGTCAGAACCATCACGACGAGCAGCAATACGCCGAGAAGTGAAACGAACAGCACCGCGCCGGCGAGTTGCGCAACCGCACTCACGATTTCCGCACCACCTCCGCCTTCCTTGAGGACTTTGAGCAGGGGCAGGCCTACCAGGTAAACCGCAAGCGCGACGTAAGGGATCACCAGCATCAGCCGGAAGGAGAAATACTCGAGGCCTTGCTCGCGCCAGCGCGCAAAGCCCTCGTGGATGCTTGCTTTGTCGCGCAGCACCGCTTCGTAAAGTACAAAGCGCAACACGCTGCCTATATAGAAGAACAATATCGCTAAGACGAAAATGGCTCCGATGATACCAAGGATCAGATTCCAATGCTGCGCGATCCAGGTTGGATCGAATCCGTGCCCGGGGACGGGATTTCCGTAAGCGGCAGGGCTGTGCTGACCGCCTCCGCCTCCACTGCCGCTGGTCGAAAGTTCGCCAGTCAAAACACCAAGCACGGCGATACGCGACCAATAGCCGAAGCGGAACGGCTGGAACAAACGCTTTTGCATCAGGTTGAAGGCGGGAGCGACACAATCCCCTGGAGAAATGCCGGCCATAACCACCTCGTTAGAAATCCGGATGACTCAAGCTAGGCCCGTGGTGCACTGAGGGTCAATGAAAAATGTACGCTCGCTAAGGTCGCAGTCGCAGAACGGCAAACTATACCCCGAACCGCTGCCGATAGGCGCTCGGTGACACTCCCGTATGACGCTGGAAGAGCGAACGGAAATAGGCCACATCTTCGTAACCGACGGCGTTGCTGATCTCCTGCATCGTGCGGTGGTCATTTTCCAGCAGACGCTTGGCAGCCGCTACGCGCAACTTCTGCAAATAGGCGAGGGGACTGTCTCCGGTAGCTTGTTTGAAGCGGCGGACGAAATTGCGCAGGCTCATGCCGACACGTTGCGCCGGGGACTCGAGTGGAAAGGTGCGGTGAAAATTCTCATGCAGCCAATCCTGCGCGGAGGAGATGGACGGATCAGAGTGTTCAGTCTTCAGTGGAACGATTCCGAAGCCTGCCTGCCATGCGCGCGGAGTTTCAATGAGTAGTGCCTTAGCGGTTTGCATCGCAATATCGTGCCCGCAGAAATTTTCGACTAGATACAGGCTCAGGTCGAGCGAGGCGTTGACACCTCCACCCGTGTAGAAGGGCCCATCCTCCACCACCATCAGTTCCGGCATCCAGCGTACGTTGGGATATTTCCGGCGAAATTGATCAACAACTCCCCAGTGGGTGGTGGCGCGGCGTCCGTCGAGCAGACCAGCGGCCGCTACGAGGCCAACGCCCGAGCAGACACTGGCGATGACTGCACCGCGTTTATGCCAGCGTTTGAGCCAAGGCACAACCGCCGCATTACGTTCAACGACGTCATCGAGGCTTGGTCCGGTGGATGGAATGAAAATGAGTTTCGTCTTACGCACGGCGCTGAGCGAAGTTTCAGGTCGAATCTGGATTGCTCCATCACAGGAGACCGCGCGCCCGTCGACCGAAGCTGTGGTTACACGAAAAGGAGCGTCGACCGGAGTTCCCGTGAAGGCATTCCAGAGCTCGCCGGTATGACGGAAGACTTCCATCGGACCGATTGCAGTAGAAGAGAACGTTCCATCAAGAAACAAAACCGTGACATCGATCATGGGATCTCCTGACAATCTGGCCTAATCGCCTATCTATGATGGCAAATGTGCCATCTTGTTGCAAGCCCCATTTCACTCTACCGTAATGAATATCGAACGCAACTTGTTCGAGCGAATGAGGAGGATGGTATGAAGAAATTTTTGATCGAGCGCGAGATTCCAAAGGTAGGAACTCTGGACGGGGAACAATTGAAAGCAGCGGCAACGAAGTCGAATGCAGCGCTGCGTGAGCTTGGACCAGAGATCCAGTGGGTGGAATCATTTGTCGCCGCGGATAAGACCTTTTGCGTGTATCTCGCCGAAGACGAGGAGATTATTCAAAAGCACGCCGCGCTAAGCGGCTTTCCCGCGACGAAGGTGACGGAAATTGGAAACACGATTAATCCTTTGACAGCAGTTGGTAAAAGCTAGTTTTATCCGGGCCCCGAAACGCGGACTGGAGCAAGAAGAAGTGATAGGCGAGTTAATTTCGTATTACCGCGTCACGCGAAAATTAGGCGACGGCGGTATGGGGGTGGTTTACCTGGCGGAAGATACCCGCCTGGGCAGACTGGTGGCGCTGAAGTTTCTCTCCGAGTGCATCGGGGAGAAACCCGGCGTATTGGAACGCTTCCGGCAGGAAGCGAGGGCTGCGTCAGCGCTCAATCATCCGGGGATCTGCACGATTCACGAGGTGAGCGAGCACGAATCGCGGCCCTTCATCGTCATGGAGTACCTGGAAGGACAGACCCTGCGGCAGGCGATGCAGGGGCGACGTTTCGAGCTGGAGAAGCTGCTCGAGATCGGCGTGCAGGTCGCAGACGCGCTCGATGCAGCGCACGGCAAAGGGATCATTCATCGCGACATCAAGCCAGGAAACATCTTCGTCACAAGCCGCGGTTACGCGAAGATACTCGACTTCGGCTTGGCGAAGATCGAGAGAAATGCCGTTCCCGGCGCGACAATCACGATCACTGCGGATCGATTAACGACCTCGGGCGTGACCATGGGCACAGTCATGTACATGTCGCCCGAGCAGGCATTGGGAAAAGATCTGGATGCTCGTACGGACTTGTTCTCGTTTGGATGCGTGTTGTACGAGATGGCGACTGGCGTGGTTCCGTTCCAGGGTGACACCTCGGCGGCAATTTTTAATGAGCTGCTGAACAAGGCGCCGCTTCCGGTAGTGAGACTGAATCCGAATGTTCCACCGGAGTTAGAGCGGATCATCAATAAGTGCCTCGAGAAAGACCGCGAGGTGCGTTATCAGAGTGGGGTGGAACTGCGCGCAGACCTGAAGCGCTTGAAGCGCGACAGTGATACGAGCCGGATCACCAGCGCGCCACAAACGCAAAAGCCCGGCGCGAAGCGACATGCGCTTCCGGTGATAGCGGCTGCCGCACTGCTGGCGGTGGCGCCGGTCTACTGGCTGTCACATCCGGCGAGCGTGCCGCGAGTCAATGGGATGCGCCAGGTAACGAGTGATGCCCTTACAAAAGTGGGGCTGGTATCAGACGGCACTCGCGTGTACTTCGCGGAAAATGATGGCGGCCGGGATGTGCTTGCAGAAGTGGCTGCATCGGGTGGCGATACAGCGATCGTTCCCACTCCTTATACGACGATATCCCCAAGAGACATTTCTGCGGAAGGCTCCGAAATTCTGCTCGGGTACGACGCCGTCGCGGAACGAGAGTCGCACGTCGGAGTGGTGCCGCTGCCCGCGGGCTCTCCACGGAGCTTCAATCTGTCCGCGACCGGCGCTGCGTGGTCCAGGGACGGGCGAGAGCTGGTCATGACCAAGGGATCTGCAATCTACCTTGCGGATCACGATGGCAGCAACGTGAGGAAACTCAGCGATGTGAAGGTCCCCGCATCCAGTCCGCGATTTTCGCCCGATGGGAAGAGAATCCGCTTCACGATGACTGACGCCATCAACAATACGAACTCGATATGGGAGATTGCGCGCGATGGCAGCAACTTGCACGAAGTGCTGCCCAATTTCAGAACGCCTCCGGACGAGTGCTGCGGGGAGTGGACGGCAGATGGAAAGTTCTTCCTGTTCCAGAGCTCGACAGAGCATGGGAGCGATATCTGGGCAGTGCGAGACGGAACGGGATCGATCAGCCGATCGAGTCAACCGTTTCGGCTGACACACGGACCTCTCGCTTTCAGTAATCCGGTGCCCAGCAAAGACGGCAAACAGATTTTCGCTTTGGGATATCAGTCCAAAGGAGAATTGGTGCGTTACGACGCAAGGGCCAAACAGTTTGTTCCGATGGCCGGCGGGATCGCTGCGAGCGACGTGGACTCTTCGCCGGATGGAAATTGGATCGTATATGTGAACACTGTCGACAACACGCTGTGGCGCAGTCGGGTGGATGGAACAGAGCGTCTGCAATTGACGTTTGGTCCCAAGTGCGTGGCACTTCCAAGGTGGTCACCAGACGGAAAGCAGATTGCGTATTCGGCAGCACAAGCGGGAAAGCCGTGGAAGATATTCGTAATTCCGGCGCAAGGTGGAACGCCGCGGGAGGTCTCGGCGGAAAACTTCAACGAAGTGGATGTGGGCTGGTCTCCTGATGGAAGACAACTTTTGTTCGGAAGGTTGAATTCGTCGAACGGCGCGGAGGAGCGCGCGATTCTCACTGTAGACGTAGATCGCGGACAAGTCGCGATGGTTCCCGGATCCGAAAACCTGTTCAGCCCGAGGTGGTCACCCGATGGACGATATATCGCGGCGATCGATGCCCGAGGCATGGGAGAGCTGAAGGTCTACGACACGCGGAGGAAGAAGTGGTCGACGTGGATCCAAGACAGTGAAGCAATCGGATATCCCGCCTGGTCGAGCGACGGCCGGTCACTCTTTTTCCGCACGATCGCAAGCAGCGATCCCGGCGTATATTCGGTCCGATTGGGAGAATCGAAGCCGGAAAGGGTCATGGGATTAAAAGATGTTCGACAATACTGCGGATACTTCGGCAGCTGGAATGGATATGCGCCGGATGGGTCGGTGGTGCTCGTGCGAGACATTAGCGCGCAAGAGATTTACGCGCTGGAGTTGGAACGCTAGAGGCGTTTCATGTTTCACGTTTCGCGAAATCAGAGTACGCGAGATCACTTTGGCTCAGGAGCTAGGAGTATTTGGGGATCTTTAAGACGCGAAGAACTTGTCTAAGTTGGTCAAACGGAGCAATTCCTTCATCCGATCCGTCAGGCTGACCAGCTTGAGATCGCATCCTTCTCTTTTTGCGGAAACCCAAACGCCGACCATCGCGCCCAGGCCCGCGCTGTCCACGTAGCTGACTTTGGAGAGGTCGAGAACTATCGGCTTCTTTTCAGGAATTACCTTTCGTACCTCATCCCGGAGCATTGACGCTGTTGAGGAGACGATTCTGCCGGTGAAGTGCAAAGTTATTTCTGACGCGCTGGCTTCAGTCTCGAACTGCAATTCGGGAGCGGGGACGACAGGATCGGCGGCCACAGGGAAGACCTCCAGAGAGCGAGCGTCATAAACGCAATGGTTTTTGATCAACGCCGGGAGGGGTACCGTGATGCATTGGCTATTGTGGTTGTGCCTGGACGCAGTGTCAAGCGCAAGCGAAGCCGTTAATCGGTCCCGGTAATGCGCAATTGTGTCTGTTGGCTGATGTAACGGCGAGCATCGAATTTCTTCACAGCGCTGTCGTGTGACATGTAGCGGATGAGGCCGAAAATAGGGCGCGGGAACCAGGGACGGTCCATTTTGCCGACGATGGACCAGGCGATTCCGAGATAGCCATTGGGATCGCGGCCGTCGAGCAAATATTTGTCGTTGAGGTAGACCGCGGTTTCGTACGCCTGATACGGATTCGAAGACCACTCCAGGACTTTCTTTGCCCAGTACATGCGCATGTAGTTGTGCATCCAGCCTTTTTCCAGCATCTGGCGTTGCGCGGCATTCCAAAGTTCATCGTGCGTCTGGGCGTTCTCGAGTTCGGGGCGAGTGTAGAGAAATGGGCGGCGATCCGCGATGTGCTCGGCGAGTGTCTTCTGAGCCCACGGCTCGGCACATTGGAAGTTGTCGTATTCAGCATGGAAGCGCACGAAGTTGATGGCCAGTTCACGCCAGGTGATGAGCTGATCGAGATAGGCCTGCTTATCCGCGGCAGGTGCGCTGCCTTCTTTGACCGCCAGCGCGACGGTGACTGGACTGATGTGGCCGAAGTGCAGGTAAGGCGAAAGTGAACTGGTTCCATCGATCTCAGGATGATTGCGTTGCGTGTCGTAGTGACGAAGCGGGCCGGACGTGAACTGCTTCAGCAGGCGCAGAGCTTCGGTAGTGCCTCCGCGAAAACTGGTTACGGGCGAAGCAGAACGATCGAGGGGCCAATCGCGCAGGATATCGAACTCGGGCGGAAGTGATGACAGATCTTTCGGCGGGATCCATGCGTGCTTCGCCTTGGGATTCCTGCTGGGAACGAGGAACTCGTCCAAGTGCCCGTGAATTGCAGGCCGAATGAAGCGCGCGGCAGTGAAGCGTTTGTCCAGCAGCTTGCCGGGGATGACGACGTCCGAGTCAACGGTCCATAGCGGCAAGCGTAGCTTACGAGCGGCTAGCTGGCGCCAGTGTTCGGTTTCGCGCAGCGGATTTTCGTCGCCAACGACAAGCGCTGGTTTCACTTCATCGCAGAAGCGCAGCAGGCTGTGATCCGGATAGCGGCGAAGCACGAATCCGATGTTTCGTTTGGCGAGACGCGCAGCCGTATCGGGTATGGCTTGAGCAAGAAAGCTGTAGTGACGCAAGTTTGCGTGCGGATAAAACGGCACCGGCGCGAAGAACACGACGATTGGTTTGCCGAGAAGATTGCCGGCCTCGACAGCGATATCGAGCGCGGGATTGTCGAGGGCGCGTTGTGAGCGTTGCATCCAATAGACAACGCAGGTGCCCTCATGGAGCGGCTCGCCGGGACGACGAATGGTGACGCGCGGATTCTCGGCGAGTTGCTTAAGAGTCAATCCAGCCCCGTATCACGAAGTCTTGGCCAACCAGTCCGGGAGTGCGCGCTCGCGAACCATTTGCCAGAGTAGCCGCTGGAAACGAGCGTCCTCCCCGATAGCAGGAAGCAGTTCAATCTCGAGCGCGGCGTATTTCTCCCGAAGGTCCTGAATTTCGAAAGCGATGTCGCCGGTAGCCGGTTCGGCTTCCGAAAGAAACAACGGCAGAACGCGAACGCAATGAATGCGGCGTGAGAGCAGGTCTTCCACGACGTCAGAGAGCGACGGCAAATCCGAATGCAGGTATGCGATGCGAACCGAGTCGGCGCCAAAGTCACGCTGCGCGCGGAGGCTGAGATCTTCGAAGGAGTCACTAGATCCCGACTCCTTTTCGCCGCCTTCTGCGACCAGAATCAAAGTGGGCGAACTGATCATGTGCGGACGAGCCAAGGCAGGTTGCCGGTGGGACGAACTGGCGTCGCACGCAGAGAGTTCGGTAGCGATCAGGAAAGTCACTGGATCGAGTTCGGACATGATGACCTCACAAATAATCGAGGACAGCGCCGAAGACAGCAGGGCACGGCGAGAAACCATCCGCGCGCCAAGGCGTGCGGCCTCCCGAGGCTTCTGCCGTGCCCAGATTGCCGGCAAGCATGTCCTTGAGGACATGCAGAACGCTGTAAACCCCTCTAGCTGTGAGACGAATGAAAGCCGAGTCCGTTACAGGTGCTCGCCGAACTTTATGAAAGCGCCACTAAAATGATTTTTGGATTACGAAGAGAAAGAACACGAGTTTACGGTCCATCCTCTCCTGCTTTTACTGTAGCGAATAGAAGTTTAAATGTGCAGAAAATCGGCTTTGGAAGGCAAACTCGTTTTAGCAGGGCGATAATCGGCTGGCAAAAGTTTTCGCGGTGGGCAAAATGAAACGTCTCGAAGAATTCGAGACTTCTGCCCACCGCTTCGGCTCACGCGGATCCGGTTCCTGTACCGGCGAGCCGGGTTCACTTTCTGGCTTATCCGGAGGCTCCTCCACGGGAGCTGGAGGAGTCTGCGTTGGTGGACGCGGTGGTTCCGAATCAGTTTTAAGAAGCAAAGTCATAGGAATTGGATGCAAAGTGAATGTCTCAAGTCTACGCACTTAGCTTTGCATCGTCCGACGACCGATCATCCGGTTCGACGACGAGACCCGGCGAGCGGCAGTCGGATCGGGAACTTAGTCACGATGCTTGCGTCGCCGGCCCCTGATTCAAGTTGTGCGCGGCGCGACGCCCGAGTTGCGTTGCAAAGGAGCGGGTGACGGCAGTCTCACTCTCGCTGCCGGTGTAGCGGACACTGGGGTCACCTTGCGATGCAGGAAGGATGCGATTCACCATGCCCATCATCTCGCACGTGAGCCCGGGCGCAACACCGTGCAGCAACGAGAGGGCCCGCGCTTGCGGAGAAATGATTACCTGAGCGCGATGATGCCGGATGGCGCTGACGATTCTGCGCGCTGCGTTCTCGGCGCTGATGGAAACGACGGGCAACGTTGCGCCGAGCGCAAACCAGGTGAACTCTCTGCGGTGATCGCCTTTGAAGAAAGCATTGAGGTGCGATCCGGTGCGCATCAGTCCGGGAACGACGGTAGTGACGTGGATGCCGGACTTTGCGAGTTCGGCGTGCAGTCCTTCGGAAAAGCCGATAGCCGCGAACTTCGCCGAGCAATAAGGCAGCAGATGAGGTATCGAGACCTTGCCTCCGATTGATGCGATGTTGGCGATCGACCCAGCGCTACGGGCCTTCATGTGCGGGAGCACCGCGAGCGTGGGATAGACGACGCCCCAGTACATGACGTCAAGCGCTTCCTGGAAATCAGTGAGCGTTTGCGATTCGAGCGGGCCTACGCTGATCTGCCCGGCATTGTTAATGAGGACGTCGATCTGGCCGAAGTCAGCGCGGACTGAGTTGATCCAGCTGACGACCTCGTCGTAGTTGGTGACGTCGCAAACATAGGTTCCAACCTCAGCGTGGATGCCAATCTGCCGGCGAGCGGCCTCGAGTTCCTGTTGATCGCGAGCGCAGATGGCGAGACGCGCTCCGTGACGCGCCGCTTCCTGGGCGAGAGCAAGTCCGAGTCCGCGCGAGCCGCCGGTGATTACCACGACTTTGCCGTCCCAGTTGTCGGGGCGTGTGGCAGAGCGAAACAGCTTCCAGCCTAGTACTCCCGCGGCAGCAGCGCCGATGGTGACCCCGGCTGCGACACCGGTGGCTCCGATGGCGGCTACTTTTGCGATGCGGCGAATAGGGCGATTCACACCAGGGCGATTCACTTCATGATGAGTGCGCATACGGCCTCCTGAACTGCATGGTTGGGGAGAGCACCGTCATTCATGTTCTCCAGCGTGGACCTGGCCATAGTTAAGAAGAGTCACAATGGTGACGCCTCCGACGATGTTGCCGAGCGTCGCGAACAAGAGCCAGTGGAAGTACATGCCTGCGGTGAGATTTCCGGTCACAACGGCCGAAAGGATTTCACCACTGGTGGCGATGCAGTGGGAGAACCCGCCGACGCCGACGATGAAGGTTAGCAACCAGACCACGGCGATCTGGCCAATCGTGAAGTGGCTGGCGGAAACCATCCACGCAACCAGAGCAATAAGCCAGCCGCCGATGATGCCGCTCCAGAAAAAGAAGCTGGCATTGCCAGATATCGCGCTGGTGCCTAATGCTACGAGTTCCTGCGCGGCTTTAGGATTCATGGCTGCAGTCCGTTCGGCGACGAGGGCGAATGCCAGCGCCCCCAAAACATTGCAGACGAAGACCACCGACCAGAGACGAAGCGTGTCGCGAATCCAGCGCGGGTTGTCGAAGACGAGTACGACGGGATACAACGTGTTTTCCGTGAAGAGTTGAGCGCGCCCGATGACTACGGCAATAAATCCCATGGGGTAAAAAAGCTGGGCGATGAACTCGGATGCCGGATCGTGACCGAGCGCCGCGCGAACGACGGCGACGGAAAGTCCAGTAAGTCCCATGGCGAAGCCGCCGGCGAATCCCGAAAACGCCAGAGCGTGAGTAGAGCGTTCGAGTTCTTCGCGGCCGTTTCGCGCGACGGTTTCCAGGATCTCCGAAGCGGAGCGGCGTGTGGATTTGAGCTCTACTTCCTTCGGTCGTGCTTGCGGCATCTGCGGTTAGATGCAGGTTTGCTGGAAGGCTTTTGCTCTCTGGAACGCAGAATCAGCTGGCATTCAGTTCCGTGCGGTTGCGGATGATCTGGAGCAGGTTTCCGCGGCTCAGAACACCGAGTAGGTTGCCATTCGAGACCACCGGCATCTGGTTGATATCTTCACGCGTCATCTGCTCGAGGGCTTGAAACAGAGGCAGATCGGGCGTAAGTGTGTGCAGTTGCGCAAGAGGCATCATGGCGACTCGGACGCTGGTTCGCGTCCAATCCTCACGTGGGACCTGGCGCACATTGTGGGGAGTAATCATTCCGATGAGATAGCCCTGGTCCTGAACAACGAAGCAGCGTTCGCCGGTGCGCAGCAGATACATATCGACGAAATCCTGCAGGGAGATATTGCTGGGAACGGTGACGCAATCACGGGACATCGCGTCAGAGACTTTTAGTCCGGTAAGTGCGGACTGGCTCCGGCGGGCCGCGAGCGAGTTGCCGGCGGCCTGGATCAAGAACCATCCGATGATGGCGAGCCAGATGGCGCCGATGCCTTGTCCGGTGAAGAGACGGAAGAAGCTGTAGATGATGAAGAGCCATCCGACAATCTGACCAATGCCAGCTGCGATGCGGGTGGCGCGATCAGCACTACCCGTCATCCACCATATGATCGAGCGCAGCACACGGCCACCGTCCAGCGGGAACCCGGGAATCATATTGAAGGCGGCGAGCATGAAGTTGATGTAGCCGAGCCATTCGAAGATTGCGCCGCCGGGGGTGTGCGCTAGAGTCCAAGGAGTCCATCCGAAGACGAAGTGGGCGATCGCGAGACAAAGAAGGCCGAAGAGCACGCTCATCAGCGGGCCAGCTATGGCCATCAAGAATTCGGTGGATGCAGACTCGGGCTCACGCTCGATTTGCGCTACTCCGCCCAGAAGAAACAGGGTGATGCGGTTCACGGGTAGCCCGCGGGCGCGAGCGACAACAGCGTGCGAGAGTTCGTGCAGGATCAGGCCAGCGAAGAAAAGCAGGCCGGTAATGATGGCGGAAATCCAAACCGTGAGGGTGGACCAGTCGGCGTTCGTCAGACGGAATTGCGCGACCAGCGAAATGACGATGAGTATGGCGATAACAATCCAGGTGTAGTGCAGGCGGAGATCGATTCCGGCGATGCGGGCAAAGCGGAAACTGCCTGACTGCGTGCCGTTCATGGCGTGCTCCTGACTCGCGTAACCACCTGTCCAAAGAGATGCGAAGATGCCCACCGCCGAAGCAGAAAAGCTGTCCGGGTGCGAGCCTACTCGAGCCCTTGTTCGATCAGAACATTCTCGCGGACGATCAGTCGATGCGGCGCCATCTCGCGCAAGGTCGGGAGCACGCGTTGGATGTGCTCATCGGTATCGATAAAAGTGAGCACGACCGGCAACTGTCCACCGGCATCAACCAGGTGTGAAGCGTGCACGGCCTGGCGTCCCGTGAAGCCCGCGACAGCGTGATAGACACCAGCTCCGGCGACATTCTCCTTACGAAGATAGTTCAACAATTCGAGGTGCAACGGGCGATGGTGCCAGCGGTCGGCTTCATTCAGATACATCGTGACTTGAACAGCCATGGGCAAGGTCCCCGGGCGCGAATTGTACTCCATTGGTGACTCCTGTGGAGTGAGCTGAGTTGCGCGAGATGCCTGGTCTTACAGTGCGCGGGCGAGAGCGCCGCCGGCTAATACAGCTGCCAGACAAAACATGTTGCTGAGCACCACATTCAGGCTGAACTGCAGCCATTGTCCTTGCTGGAAGTACGCCATAGTCTCGAACGCGTAGCTGGAGAATGTGGTGTAGGCGCCGCAGAAACCGATCGCAACCAGAAGACGCCAACGCGGATCAGCCAGAACGCGCTCCGTGGTCCAGACCAGGAAGAAGGCAAGGATGAAGCTGCCAGTTATGTTGATGATCAGCGTGCCATAAGGAAAGTTGGTCGAAAGCGTACGGGCAATCCAACGACTCAGAAAGTAGCGGGCGTTGGCGCCGAGGATTGCACCCAGGGATATCCAGAGAACGGCTTGCATGGAGTTCTTTCTCCCTCCGCGAGTTGAAGCGCGGACAACTGGCTTGCGCCAGAATGCCAATCAATATTGGTAGGAGTTATCAGCACCGGCAGAAGGCCGGGCGGTTATGGCGAACTCCATCGCCGTAACAGCGTGAAGCTAAGTTTAGCAAATGGCGGGCTGTCGCGAACGGCCATGATGTGACGAAGGTACTGCGAGAGCCAAAACGAGACATGGTTTCCTTGGGCGAGGGAAAATCTGCTGCAAAGGCGAGGCGTTCTGGACTACGATGCTGGGCATGTCTACCAATTCCTTCACTCGGCGTGCCTTTATAGCTCTCTCCGCGATGCTTCCCTTTGCCTGGTCGACGCGGGCGTTCGGCAAGAAATCGTCAATCCCAATCGGTCTGGAGATGTATTCGGTTCGCGATCCGCTGAAACAAGATGCTCAGGGCACGGTTCGCGGCGTGGCGCAGATGGGCTACCAGGGCCTGGAATTCTACGCACCTTACTATGAGTGGACCGAGGCGCAGGCGAAGGACATGCGCAAGCTGCTGGACGATCTCGGTATCCGGTGCTTCTCGACACACAACGAATCTGACTATATGAAGCCGGACAAGATCGCGCGCACGCGCGATATCAATGGCATTCTCGGAAGCAAGTATGTGGTCGTGGCGAGCGTGCCCGAGATTGCAAACCTCGACGGTTGGAAGCAGGTGGCCGATCTACTGAACGCCGCCGACGATCAGCTGAAGACGGCCGGAATGCACTCGGGATATCACAATCATCAGCCGGAGTTCAAACAACTTGATGGCAAGATGCCGATGCAGGTGCTGGCCGCGAACACGCATCACGACATCATGCTACAGCTGGATGTGGGCACATGTTTGTCGGACGGAGTGGATCCGGTGGCATGGATCAAGTCCAACCCTGGACGCATACGTTCACTACACCTGAAGGATTGGTCGCCGGAGAAGGGCTACCAGGTGTTGTTTGGCGAGGGTATCGGCAAGTGGCCCGAGATCTTTGCTGCTGCCGAGAGCGTTGGCGGAGTGGAGTACTACCTGATGGAACAGGAAGGCAGCCGGCTGGGAGAGATGGAATCGGCGAAGGTGTGTTTGGAGTCCTACAAGAAGATGAGAGTGTGAGCAGCGGTTAGTGATCAGTGGCTAGTGGTTAAGCAAGAAAGCTCTTCTGCTCTGGGCAGCCGCTCGGCTGCCCACGTGATGTGACGCCTTCGTTCTGAATTGCCAGCAACCGATTCTCTGAGCCTGACATTGTAAAGTCTTGTTAAGTCTCATCCTACGAGGCAGTTACAGCTGCGACGGAATGCTCTCTGCTTCATCCAATTGGTAGAGGTTGAGAGAAGAGTTATGCAGCTGTCTAGGATGAAAATCTGGTTTGCAAGCTTCTTCCTGGCAGCAGCTCTATCTGTGCCGGCACTCGCCGACGCAAATCCAGCGCTACCAGGAACACTGAATTATGTAGAGGGCAATGTCTCCATTGATCATGAGGGAGTGACTCCCAAGTCGGTTGGTTCGACAACTCTGGAGGCCGGCCAAAGCATTACTACAGATAACGGAAAGGCAGAGGTACTTTTGACCCCGGGCGTGTACTTGCGCTTGGGAAGCGATTCTTCTGCGCAGCTCGTTTCTCCGAGCATCACCAACACGGAAGTCGCGTTGAATCATGGTGAGGCAATCGTCGAGGTGGACGAACTGTACAAGCAGAATGACATACGAATCGTGAATGGAGGCGCCACCGCCACCCTGCAGAAGACCGGTCTGTATGAGTTCGAGAATAATCCGGGTGTGGTTCGTGTGTTCAAGGGCCAGGCAGAGGTACAGGCGGGCGAGCGGCAAGTGAAGGTGAAGGGCGGACATGAGCTGGCCCTGGCACCGGAAAACGGCAAGCTAAAGGCAACCGGCTTCGACAAGAACAACTACGAGACGGCGGACTTGTATCGCTGGAGCAGTCTGCGCTCGCAGTACCTGGCACAGGCGAACGTGAACGCCGCGCAGATCTATTACAACAACGGTTGGGCTGGTCCGGGATGGTATTGGGACCCGTTCTTTGCGTCTTACACTTTCATCCCAGGCGCGGGCGTGTTGTATAGCCCGTTTGGCTGGGGATTCTACTCGCCGGCGTTCATATATGCGTACGGACCGCAGTTCTACGGAAGACCAGGGTTCTATGGCAGGCCCGGATTTTACGGTGTACCGCACGCATACGCGCCGCGGGCTGGGGTACGCCCGTTCGCACCACACTTGGGAACTCCGAGAGCTGGCGGGTTCCACGCGATGGGCGGCGGATTCCATGGGGGCGGATTCGCTGGCGGCCATGGCGGCGGAATGGGACGCTAATCTAAATCTGCAATTTGAATTTCAAGGCGCTGGCGACGGCGCCTTTTTTGTTGCCCGAGAGAGCGGGTATACTGCCGCTCTTATGGGCGTGATGATTTCCATGCTGCGCGGCGTGAATCTGGGGCCACACAACCGGATCAAGATGGAAGACCTGCGAGCTGTGTACGAGTCGCTGAAATTTCAGGGACCGCGAACGTTCGTTCAAAGCGGTAATGTGCTGTTCAGGACGAAGGAACGAGACGAAGCAAAACTAAGTTCGCGGATTCAAGATGGAATCGAGAAGAAATTTGGATTCCGGCCAGATGTAATTCTCAGAACAACGGAAGAACTCCGAACGGCCGTGGCGAAGAATCCATTCGCAGCGCGGAAGAATATTGATCCGAGCAAATTGCTGGTGACGTTTCTGGGAGCTGATCCGGGGAGGGAGCCTCGCGAAAAGCTACGGGCGATCGATACAGCTCCTGAGGAATTGCACCTGGTTGGTCGCGAGATTTTCATCTACTACCCCAACGGACTTGCCCGGCCGAAGTTCCAGTGGATCAAAGCCGAGAAGATCCTGAAAGTGACGTGTACCGGACGAAACTGGAATAGCGTCACGAAGATGCTGGCGATGGCGGAGGAAATGGAGCAGGAGTAACGCTCCTACAAACTCGCACTGGATAAGGCCGCGGCATGCCAGGCATCAAAGCCGCCGGTGAGGTTAGCGACGTTGCGAAATCCGTCGCGACGCAGAATGCTGGTGGCGATGGAGCTGCGATATCCGCCCTTGCAATGCACCACCAGTAACTTATCGCGATCCAGTTCCTGAGTACGAGCCGTCAGCTGTCCCAAAGGGATCCGCACCGAACGATCGATTGCGCCGGACGCGACCTCACCAGCCTCGCGTACGTCGAGCACCGCGATCCCGTCGCTTTCCTGTTCGCGCAAGTCAGCGAACTCCAGCACCGAGATTTGCGGAATGTAGTCGAGTGCGTATCCGCTTTGAACCCAGCCTGAGATTCCGTCTTGCAGGTAGGCGTCGGCTTTCTCGATCCCCACGCGCGCCAGACGTAACTGCGATTCGCGCAAGTGATCCGCGTCTTCTCCAACCAGAATGATGCGCTTGTCCAAACCAAGAATACGAGCAGCCCAGGACGCATATTGGCCCGAGAGCGCAATGTGGATCGAGCCCGGAACATGCGCGACGGCGAACTCCATGAGTGGACGCGTGTCGAGGATGACTGCGCCTGCTGACTGCAGTCGGAGAACCTCAGCAGGAGCTAACGGCGCTGGGGGCGGAAGTTGGTCGAGAGCCGCAGCGCCCTGGCGATTGAGTTCGACGTCTCGACCAAAATATTCGGGCCGAGGCGGAAGACTGTCGGTCAGCAGGCGAACGAAGTCTTCGGAACTCGCAGCCTGGAGCGCATAGTTTGTGCGACGCTCCTTGCCGATGGTCGAAGAGCGTTCGGATCCCATTTGCCGTCCGCAAAGAGAGCCAGCACCGTGAGCAGGGTAGATCGCAGTCTCGTCGGGCATACGCAGGAGCTTTTCGTGAAGGCTCTTGAAAGAGCATCGCTGCGAGTTGCTGCGGCGTGTAATCGCCGGAAAGATCGGGACGGCCGACATCACCGACGAAGAGAGTGTCGCCGGTGAAAACAGATTTCGGACGCGATGGATCGGAGAGATCTGTCATCGCGACGCAGACGCTTTCCAGCGTGTGGCCAGGCGTCGAAACAAAATCAAAACGGCAACTGCCAAACTGAATCGAGTCTCCGGTCTTCACTGCCACATGCGGGAACTTCGCTCCGGAACCTTGGCCGAGATAGATGCGCGCGCCGGTGCGAGCTGCGAGTTCATGGTGTCCGGAGACGAAGTCGGCGTGGAGATGCGTCTCGATGATGTGCTCGATCTTCAGAGCCCTTCTCGCGAGCGGCTTCGAGATAGATGTCGACGTCACGCTGTGGATCGATGACCGCAGCTATGCCTTCCGATGAGATCAGGTAGGAAGCGTGTGCGAGGCACCCCAGAAAAAACTGTTCGATCGAGACGGGCTGCATAGTCCGGAGAGTATACATCCGCTCCGCGAACGTGATCCGGCCAGAGTAGCTAGTCGGTCTTCAACCCGCCGGTGAGTTCGGTGATGCGCTCGATGCGATGCTCAAACGCCCAGCTCTCCAATCCTTGGACTAACTTCTCAGTCGCGCATGGATCCCAGTAGTTCAAAGTTCCCACTTGGATAGCAGCAGCTCCGGCGAGCATAAACTCCACGATATCGGTCGCCGTGCTGATGCCGCCCATGCCGATCACAGGGATATTCACGGCGTGTGCGGCTTCATAGACCATGCGCAACGCGATGGGCTTGATCGCAGGCCCGGAAAGGCCTCCCGTGATGGTGGCGATACGCGGGCGGCGAGTCTCAGGATCGATGGCCATGGCGCCGAAGGTGTTCACCAGCGAAATAGCGTCTGCGCCAGCATTTTCCGCGGCTTTCGCCATCTTCGCGATGCTGGTCACGTTGGGCGAGAGCTTCACGATCAGCGGGCGCTGGCAGACGGGTTTCACCGTGGAGACGACTTCTTCGAGCATCATAGGATCAGTCCCGAAGACGATTCCGCCAGCTTTGGTGTTGGGGCAGGAGACGTTGAGCTCGTAGGCGGCGATGCCTTCGCCCTCGTTGAGGATGGTGATGACGTCGCGATAGTCCTCGCGGGTGTAGCCGAAGACGTTTGCGATCACCGCGGGGCCTTTGATTTTGCGCAGGTGCGGCAGCTTTTCGTTGACGAACGCTTCGGCGCCTATGTTCTGCAAGCCGATGGAGTTCAACATACCCGCTGCAGTTTCAAACAATCGCGGCGGCGGATTGCCGGCCATGGGCTCGCGCGAAAGTCCCTTAACGACGAAGCCGCCGAGTTTTTCGAGTGAGACGATGTCTTCGAACTCAATGCCGTAGCCGAAGGTGCCGCTTGCGGCGATGACCGGATTCGTCAGTGGAATACCCGCGAGGCGCACGCGCAGGTCAGGCTTGGGTTGTGCACCGCGATGCGGTCTGGCGGGAGTGGTTGCCGTCTCGCTCAATGTTTGGGCCTCCTAGCTAGTTGTCTAACCACCAAGGACACGAAGTAACACAAAGGGCTACTTCCATCCCTGGCCATTCACGAATCGCTTGATTCCGTCCTTCAGATGAACCGTATGAAAGTTGATGATGAGACCAAGAGATTTTCCACTGAGCTTCAGATAAGACAAAAGCTGGGCTTCGTGCACTGGATGGATCGCATCGCAGGCTTTTAGCTCGACTACGACCAAATCTTCAACTAGAAGATCGATCCGATAACCGAGATCCAAGCGCAACCCATCGTAAACAACTGGAAGCGGCACCTGAGACTCAGAGTGCATGCCTCGCTTCCGAAGTTCGTGAAGCAAACATGCCTCATATGCGCTCTCCAACAGCCCGGGACCAAGAGCGGTATGTACTGTCAGAGCAGCTCCAATTACTTCGCGACTTATCTGATGCGCTGTCCTGACCACTGTGGTTCCGGTTGATGACATGTACTTATCTTTGTGTTCCTTCGTGTCCTTTGTGGTTATCTAACGCTCCTTGTTCGTATCCGCTGGAACCATAATGCCACGACGGGCAGAAAGGTCGGGAGGGGTACGCAGACCTTCGGTGAGTACCCGCCCCACAGCGCTGTTCGGAGCATTGATTCCGAGCAGCGAAGCCAGAGTTACGACGAGATCCACCGGTTCCGAATGCCCGCGATAGACGCCCGGCTGGAAGGGCAGTCCGAAGAACGCCAACGGCACGTGCGTATCGTAATTGTAGGGCGAAGCGTGGTCGGTGCCGCTGCGGGTTCCGACATAATAAGGTGGGGCAATGCCGAGTACGAACCAGCTCGGCACGCCGGAATAGCTGTGCAGGTATTTGCGGCCAAGCTCGTCGGGCGGGACATGAAAGTCGGCGAGCTGCGTGCGCGTGAAGTAGGAGCGCATTCCGATCTGTTTCAGCGCTTCTCCGGCAGCTTGCTCGGCTTCGGCTTCGCTGACCTTCGCCGCCGCAAAAGCGCTTTCATCAAGGAAGAGAACCGGCCAGGAGAGACCACCGTTGGGTACATATTTTCCCGGACCGAATCGCGCTGACAGAATTTCGTTCAACTTACTGGCGAGCTGCCTTTCGTCGAGATTGGCGGCGGGCAAACGGAAGCCTGCTGCAACAGGAGGCATCGGTGAAACGCCGTGATCGGCGGAGAGAGCTAGCCAGACGTTGCCGAGTCCGATCTGTTTTCCGAGGAAGCCGAAGAATCCGGATAGCTGATGATCGAGGGCGAGCGCCATGGCTTCGATCTGCGGAGAGTCAGGACCGACTTGGTGGCCTAGAATATCGTTTGCCGATAAGCTGATGATGAGCAAATCGGTTGTTGGCCCCTGACCGAGCTTTTCGTTGGTAATGAGGGCACGGGCGAAGTCAAGTTGGTAATCGTTTGCGAACGGCGTGCTGCCGATGGTCCCGTAGAAATCAGACTTTTCAGACGGCTTGTTCGTATTCCGCAGCACCTGCCCTGCGCTGTCCTTCCACTCGCGGTTCCAGTATTTGTCGGCTTGTCCCGAAGCGTTGAATTGCTGAACCCAGGTGGGCAGCGAGTTCATGTAGTAGGTCGAGGTGATCCACGCACCAGTCGTGTGGTCGATCCAGTAGGCCCCGTTAGCACTGAAGCCACCGGGCAGAATGGCTGATCGGTCTTTCAATGAAATGGCAAAGACGCGCGCTTTGCCCTGGGTCGCGAGCTTGAGTTCGTCGCCGATGGTGTCAGACTGCAGATTGCGGGGCGAGGCGCCGTTCTCCGAACCGGAAATGCCGACGAGACGCGTCGTGTCGTCTTCCACGGAGGTGATCATCTTCTTCTTCGCCGGATCCCACCACTCATTAGCGAGAATGCCATGGCCGTCGCTGTAGGCTCCGGTGAAGAGAGTGGCGTGACCTGGCGCAGTCCGGGTGTTTGCGTAGTTGTAATTGCAGTTAGCGAAGTAAGCGCCACGATCGGTGAACAGGCGGAAGCCGTCGGGGCCGAGCTGATCGTGCGCGCGGTCGAGATAGTCGCCACGAAACTGGTCGATGATGATGACAACGACAAGCTTCGGCTGCGCGTTATAAGCGGACGCGGAAAGAAGAGTGCAGGCGAGGAGAACAATCAGCGAGAGAGCTGCGAGGCGAAGTTTCATCGGTGTGAGTAGTGTACCGAAGTTGGTTGGGAGTTAGGGAATCCGACGAATAGGGTTCCCACATCTGCCGAACCAAGACAGATGTGGGACGCCACTGGTAACACCAGTTACAACGGCCGTCTTCCAATAACGACGCTATTCCGCAATCGCGAAGTGCGCGCGACGATTCATCTGAAAGCAGGAGTCGCTGTTCTCGCTGCAGAACGGCTTTTCTTTGCCATAGCTGATCACTTTCAGACGATCGGCTCCGATGCCAAGTTTGTCGAGCAAGGTCTTGGTCGCATTGGCACGATTGTCGCCGAGTGCGAGGTTGTATTCTTCCGAACCGCGCTCGTCGCAATGACCTTCTATCACGATCTTCAGGTCAGGATGTGCAGCGAAGAATTTCGCATTGGCTTCTGCGATCTGCTGGTCCGAAGAGCGGATGTCGTACTTGTCGTAGTCGAAGTAAATGTCCTTCACATTTTGGGCGAAGAGATCCGCAATGCTCGGACCCGCTTGCGCGACAGGAGCGGGCGGAACAGTGACAGTCACGCGAGCCGAGGCTTCCGCGCTTCCGCCTGCACCTTTAGCAATCAGATGATAGGTGGTCGAGTCCGCGGGGCTTACGGCACGGTTCCCCGAGGCGGTAACCAGGCCGAGGCCGTCAATGTAGATGTCCGCGGCGTTGGTCGTGTTCCACGACAGAGTGACGGACTGTCCCTTTTCGATGGACGACTGGCTGGCGGTCAGAGTGGCCGTTGGTGTTGCTGGCGGAGGTGGTGGTGGAGTTTTGGCGACGACCTTCTTCTTGGCGCAGGCTCCGAGAAAAAGGATTCCGGCCAGCAGAGAGAAGGTAACGGCGAACTTAAGCGACGATTTCATGATTCCTCCAAGACGAAGTGGTGTGCCGCGGGGCGGCGGTTATGAGGTGGAGTTACGTTTCCGTGAGCTTGGGTGAAATCGCGATTAACAGCGTAGATCGAAGGCGAGCGCGCGAGGGAAGAGTTCCAGCAGAGCTAATGAATCAGTGAGTGCTGCGAAAAAGGTCTTGAGCTGCACCCGAAGTTGAAGCAGACGGAAATGGCTACCAAGACGGATGGAGCAGTACAACAGAAAAACGTAGAGCCGGGAACGGCCACCGGTTACGGGGCCATGAGTTGCAGAGAAGGATCCGCGTGCAACCGGAAAAAAGAAGAGGCACAGTACACAGATGAGTACCACAATCGCCAGCTTGATGTTGGCAATGCGATCGAACATCGAATCCGTCCAGACGTAGACCTGTTACTCGCAAACACGGTATCCGAAGCAGAGTTGCTCAATCCAGTTACTTTTGTGCGTCTGGAGGGACAGGGCAGCTCGGGTTTCAGGCGTCCAGGCGGCCAGTATAGATGGCCATTCCGGCGATGGCGTCCACACCGATGCTGTGCAGCTGATCGATCTCCTCTCTATTCGTGATTCCGCCAGCGACGATGAGTTTGCGCGTGGTAGCGGCTAGCAGATCGGGCACAACTTGCTGCGGAAATCCCTGGAGCAGCCCTTCGGTGTCGACGTTGGTATAGAGGAACGCTCCGCAGAAGTCATTGAGAGCACGCATGGCGTCGGGCGCGGTGAATTCGGTGAGGGTGCGCCAGCCGTGGATGGCAACGCGGCCCTGCTTGGTGTCGACGCCGAAGGTCAGGCGGTCGGGGCCGAGTTCACGGGCGAGTTCGTCGGCGAACTCGTGCTGGATCTGGCCGTCCTTGAACAGAGCCGAGCCAATGATGACGCGGCGGGCACCGAGCGCGAGGGCTTCCCGGGCGGCGGCGAGCGAGCGAATGCCACCACCGACCTGGCAGGGAAGGCGCGAGAGGAAGCGCGCGATCAGTTCGCGGTTGCTGCCGGTGCCGATAGCGGCGTCGAGGTCGATCAGTTGGACCAGGGGATATTTAGCGAAGCGCTCCGTCCAGTAGTCGAAGTCGTCAAAGTCCAGGGCTTTCTTTTCGCCCTGTACCAGTTGGACGATCTTGCCACCCATGAGGTCGATCGAAGGAATCAGCATAGTTGTCAGAAACCCGTAGTCAGTAGTCAGCCCAAATCGTTTCACGTTTCAAGTTTCGCGAAAAAGCCTGCCTGCATCACGTCTAAAACTGTTTTGCGTTCACGCAAGACTGCTCTGATTCGGTTTTCGTGAAACGTGAAACGTGAAACCCGAAACCCGAAACGTGAAAAGGTTCATATTGGCCAGCGCATCGGCACGCCCGCGCGCTGGAGATGTTGTTTCAGTTCGCCGATCGACTCCAGTCCAAAATGAAAGATCGATGCGGCCAGGGCTGCGTCGGCACGGCCTTCCCGAAATACGTCCACAAAGTGATCGGGTGACCCTGCGCCCCCCGAAGCGATCACGGGGATCGAGACTACGCCGGCGACAGCTGCGCTCAATTCGCAATCGAAGCCGGCGCGAGTGCCATCGCGGTCCATCGAAGTCAGCATGAACTCGCCTGCGCCGCGGGATTCGGCTTCACGCGCCCAGTCAAGAACGTTATGGCCGGTCGGCTTGCGTCCGCCGGAAACGTAGACCTCGGCAGGGAAGGACGTAGCTGGTTGATCGGTTGTCGGCGGTTGCACCCGGCGCGCGTCGATGGCGATGATTACCGCCTGCGATCCGAAGCGCTCGGCAATGCAGGTGATGAGAGAGGGATCGGCCACAGCGGCGGAGTTGATCGTGATCTTGTCGGCGCCGGCGTCGAAGATTGCGCTGGCATCGTCGAGCGAACGAATGCCGCCGCCAACCGTGAAAGGCACGAACAGTTGACGCGCAGTGCGGCGAACGGTCTCGACCAGCGTCTTGCGCTTCTCATGCGTGGCGGTGATATCGAGCAAGTACGATTTCGTCGGCGCCATTAGCGGCGTGAAG
The DNA here is from genome assembly GCA_963724985.1 of Terriglobia bacterium. Taxonomy (GTDB): domain Bacteria; phylum Acidobacteriota; class Terriglobia; order Terriglobales; family Acidobacteriaceae; genus JAJPJE01. The sequence goes on from CAVRWV010000015.1 coordinate 176,086, forward strand.
AGCAGCCAACTCGGCGGGATCGCCGGCATCGCGGATGTTCACGAATTTCACGCCTTTAACGACGCGTCCCGCATCGCAGTCGAGACAGGCAATGATGCGCTTAGTCAGCACCGAGACGGCCTCCCGTCGTTCAATGTAAAGCCTGTATACGGCGAAGCCGCCTGTTGGAAGAAAATCTCTTCATGCCATCTCCGCAAAGTTCTTCAGCATCGCGAGACCGGCAGGCCCAGACTTCTCCGGGTGGAACTGCACGCCGAAGACGTTGTCGCGCTCGACGACGCCGCTGAAGTCCGCGCCGTAGTTCGTCTTCGCAACTGTGCCGGGAACAATCGGAGCACGATAAGAGTGCGTGTAATAGACGAAAGCCTGATCGGGTACATCCTTCAGGAGCCGCGAGCCGGGCGCGATTTCGATCTGGTTCCAGCCGACATGTGGTGATTTCACTTCGCTCGGGAACTTCTCGATCATCGCGGGGAAGAGCGACAGGCCGGGTACACCGTCGGCTTCGGTGCTGCCCTGGAACATCCATTGCATCCCGACGCAGATGCCCAGGAACAGCGCTTCGTGGTCGAGCGCGTCGCAGACCGCCTGGCGCAGTCCGCTCTTTTCCAACTGCAAGGTTGCGCCGAAATGGCCGACTCCGGGGACAACGATGTGACGCGAGCCGCGCACCACCTCGGGATCTTCGGTCACCTGAACCTCGCAGCCGAGATACTCAAAGGCCTTCCGCACCGAGGCAAGATTTCCGGCGTGGTAGTCGACGAGGGTGATCATAACAAGCCCTTGGTGCTGGGCAGCATCTTCGCCAATTGCTTATCGCGGGCACAGGCCACTCGCAATGCACGGGCGAAGGCTTTGAACAGCGCTTCAATTTTGTGATGATTGGAGCGGCCGTACATCGTCTTGAGATGGACGTTTGCGCGCGCGCCGCGAGCGAATCCGTCGAAGAAATCGTAGACGAGTTCAGACTGCAGATCGCCCACCAGTCGCGTGCGAACTTTGGCGTCGACGACAACCGCAGTGCGCCCGCTGAGATCGATGGCGGCGATGCCGAGCGTTTCGTCCATCGGCATGAGGAAATATCCAGCGCGATTGATGCCCTTCTTGTCGCCGAGCGCGCGATCGAAAGCCTCGCCCAGCGCAATGCCGACATCTTCGACAGTGTGGTGCTGGTCGACGTCGAGATCGCCCTTGCAGCTTAGCTTGAGATCAAAGCCGCCGTGACGTGTGAAAAGCTCGAGCATGTGATCGAAGAAGCGAATGCCCGTCGAGACCTGGTACTTGCCCGAGCCTTCGATGGTGAGCGCCAGATCGATCTGCGTCTCGGTGGTGTTGCGAGTTAGTTGAGCTTTGCGCATAGGATTAGCCGCTGATTAACGCGGAGGGACGCTGATGGGCTCTCCTGTTCTTGTGATTCCCAACTCAGAGATCACCGAAGTCATGGCTGCGAGCAGTTGATTCGTGTGCTCGTGCGTGCCGATGGTGATGCGCACGCAACCCGCACAGCCCGGGTCGGAGTTGCGGTCGCGCACTAGAATGCCGCGCTGCTGTAGCGCTTGGATGAACTCGCGATATTTCGGGCCGATGCGCGCGAGAACAAAGTTGGCGTGACTGGGCCAGTGGTGCAGTCCGTTTTCCCCGAAGAATTGCTGCACGCGTAGCCGGCCTTCGATGACCTGGCGCAGATAGTCGGCGACGTAAGCCTGATCACTCAGCGCGACCGGGAGCGCGGCAAGGGCGGCGGCATTCACGTTGTAGGGTGAGCTGACGCGGCGGACCATTTCCATCTGGTTGGCGCGGCCAATGAGCACGCCAACGCGAAGTCCGGCAAGGCCGTACGCCTTCGAAAAAGTGCGGGCAATGAATAAATTGTCGTACTTCGATATTCCCGACAGAACGCTCTGCCCGTAGAACTCAAAGTAAGCTTCATCGATCAGAACCGCGGCATTGGGAGCGCTTTCGACCAGCCGAAGCAGGTCGCGCGATTCGGCGACGGTGCCGCTGGGATTGTTGGGATTGGCGAGAGCAATCAGGCGTGTACGCGGCGTGATGCGCGCGATGATCTCGTCAATCGGAAACGAAAAATCTTCGTGCATCGGCACGTTGATGATTGTCGCGCCGGTCGCCTGGATGTAAATGGCGTACATGCCGAAGGTGGGGACGACGAGAATGGCCTCATCTTCTTCGCGCAGGTAGGTTTCGCAGACGAGGTGCAAACCCTCATCGACACCATTCGTGAGCACGACCTGATCGGGCGAGACGCCAAGAAAGCGCGCGACGAGTTCCTCGCAGTGATCGCGATGCGGATAACGCGAGACCTCTTCCGCCGTGAGGCTGGCCAGCTTGCGATAGACGCGCGGCGAGCATCCGGCAGTGTTCTCGTTCATGTTGAGATTCAGACCCGTGAGACCTGCGGATGGCGAGCGGTACGACTTCATTCCCAGCACGGCTGGACGCGGTTCAAGCACGGTCACACCTCACGCGGACGGATTCCGCATGCGCGCTGAGTCCCTCGGCTTCGGCAAGCGTAGTGACGATCGGCGCGATCCGCACGAGGGCTTCGCGCGAAACTTCCTGAACGGTGATGATCTTCAGATAGTCGACAACGCTGAGGCCGCCGCGGAAGCGCGCAACGCCTCCGGTGGGGAGAACGTGGTTCGGTCCAGCGGCGTAGTCGCCCAGCGACTGCGGCGAATATGGGCCAAGGAAGATGGATCCCGCGCTGGTGAGGGAGTCGAGTTGATCGCGCGAGAGCGTGATGTGCTCGGAGGCGATGGCGTTAGCGACTTCGATCGATTGCGCCGGAGAACCGGTCACGAAGATCACGCCATTACGGCTGAGCGATTCGCGGGCGATGTTTTTGGTCTTCGCGCGCGACTTGAGTTCCGTCGGCGACTTCCTTCGCCAGCGCGGCGTTGCTGGTGACGAAGACGACGCTGGTATCGGGATCGTGTTCGGCCTGCGCGACAAGATCAGAGGCCCAGAACGCAGGATCACCGTCTTCGGCGACAACGATGGCTTCGGTGGGACCGGCTAGCATGTCGATCGCGCAATCAAACGAGACAAGCTTCTTCGCGGTGGTGACAAAACGATTGCCGGGGCCGACGATCTTCACGACCGGAGCGATGGTCTTCGTCCCATAGGCAAGGGCGGCGACGGCCTGGGCTCCTCCGACGCGGTAGAACTCGGTGACGCCGAGCAATGCTGCCGCCGCCAGCGTCTCCTGTGCCGGATGCGGTGAGCAGACCACGACGCGCGATACTCCCGCGACCTGTGCGGGGATGACGGTCATCAGCAGCGAAGACGGCAGCGGATAGCGTCCACCGGGGACGTAGCAGCCGACGGAATCGAGAGGGCGAACGATCTGCCCGACCTGCAGGCCGGGCTGAATTTCGCGCGTGAACTCTTGCGGCTTTTGCCATTCAGCGAACTTGCGAATGTTATGTGCGGCGGTCTCGAGAGCGTGGCGCAGATTCGCCGGAATGGAAGTGAGCGCGGCCGCCAGTTCTTTTTCGCTGACGCGAAGCGATTGTTTCGGCGCGAGGCCGTCCCATTTTTCTGCGTAGCGGCGAAGTGCGGAATCGCCCTTGCTGCGAACGTCCTTCACAATGCGGGCGACGGCGCGTTCCGTGTCGGCGGAGAAGAGCAGGCGTCGATTGGCGAGCTTCGCAACCTCGCGCGCAATTGCGCGGCCTCGGACTGTGCGTACGCCGGCCACTACATCACCACCTTGTTCAGCGGATACTCGACGATGCCCTGAGCCTTGGCGGCCTTCAGACGGGGAATGATATCGCGCGCGGTGGTCTCCTCGATGATGGTGTTGACGGCGACCCACTGCTCGCCATTGTCGGCAGCGAGTTCGGAGATGGTCGGGCGCTTCAGTGCGGGCAGTACGGCGATTACGCCAGCCAGGTCTTCTTTCTTAACATTGAGCATGAGTCCGACGCGGCCTTGTGCGGCGATGGCGCCGCAGAGCATCAGCCCGAGGTTCTGGATCTTCTCGCGCTTCCACGCGTCCTGCATCGATTTCTTGTTCGCGATGACTTGTGTGAATGACTCCATCACAGTGTCAATGATGCGCAGGCGATTCGCGCGGAGCGAGGATCCGGTTTCGGTGACTTCGACGATCGCGTCGGCCAACACGGGCGGCTTCACTTCGGTGGCGCCCCAGGAAAAGTCAACCTGGACGTTGATGTTCTTGCCGGCGAAATACTTTTTGGTCGCGTTGACCAGTTCGGTGGCGATGACGCAACCGTCGAGATCTTCGGCACGCTGGAAGCGCGAATCTTCAGGAACAGCGAGCACCCAGCGGACTTTGCCGCGGCTCTGCTTGGCGTAGACGAGATCGGCGATCGCGTCGACTTCGAGTCCGCTCTCGACCACCCAGTCCATGCCGGTGAGGCCGACGTCAATCACGCCTTGCGCGACGTAGCGCGCCATTTCCTGCGCGCGGATGAGCATGCATTCGATTTCAGGATCATCGGCGCTGGGAAAGTAGGAGCGGCCGCTGACGTAGATCTTCCAGCCAGCTTGGGCGAAGAGTGCGACGGTGGCGTCCTGGAGCGAGCCTTTGGGAATGCCGAGACGGATCTTGTTCGCCATTATTTGGCCTCCGTGAGTGGCAGCTCGCGCGTGAAGCAGGAGCGTGTGCCTTCGTGACAGACAACGCCGTCTCCCTGCACCCGCACACGGAAGAGCAATGCGTCCTGGTCGCAATCAGTGGAGGCGGAGACGACGCGCAGGCGGTTGCCGCTGGTCTCGCCCTTCATCCAGAGCTTCTGGCGGGTGCGCGAATAAAAGGTGACGAACCCGGTAGAGAAGGTGGACTGGAGGGATTCGGCGTTGACGAAGCCGAGCATAAGGATGTCGCCATTGTCGGCGTCCTGAACGATGGCGGGGACGAGGCCCTGCATTTTTTCGAAATCAATTTGCATTCGTTTTCCCTAAATACAAAAAGCCCGCTGATTTTGGTCAGCGGGCTCTGGATCTTGTTCTACTTTGCTCTTCGCTAGTAGCAGACCTCCGCTGACACGCTCGCCGCGTGGTGATGATGATGATGGCGATGGGTCAACGTGGTCATGTCGAAAAGACAGAATAGAGGCAGCAGATGTGACTGTCAATGATGGAGTATTTGAAAATTCCGTTACGAGCAAACGGATTCTTAGATAACGCGAGATCACCGCAGAGGACGCACAGGCCACTTACCTTGAATAGAGGACTAGAATAGTCACAGGGCTGTTATGTCCTCCCTGAAGGAGATTCTCGATCAGAATGTGCGTGAAGCTGCGCCGGAGCTGGTGGAGAAGCTCGACGACAAGAACCGGCTCCGCTGCTACTCCTGCGGGCACGAGTGCCCGATTCCCGATGGGCAATCCGGCGTGTGTAAGGTGCGCTACAACCGGGGTGGACATCTGTATGTCCCGTGGGGATATGTGGGCGGCGTGCAATGCGATCCGATCGAGAAGAAGCCGTTCTTCCATGCGTATCCCGGAGCGCTCGCGTTCAGCTTCGGCATGCTCGGGTGCGATCTGCACTGCTCGTATTGCCAGAACTGGGTGACGTCGCAGGCGCTGCGCGATCCCGAGGCGGTCAGTCCACCGATCGAGGCCACGCCCGAGCAACTGGCCCAGGCAGCGGTGCGGCAAGGCGCGCGCGTGCTGGTGAGCACCTACAACGAGCCGCTGATCACCAGCGAGTGGGCGGTGGCGGTCTTTAAAGAGGCGCGCGCGGCGGGGCTGGCGACTGGATTTGTCTCCAACGGCAACGGCACGCCACGGGTGCTGGAGTTCCTGCGCCCGTGGATGGACCTATATAAGGTTGATCTGAAGAGCTTCGACGATCGGCACTATCACCAACTGGGTGGGCGGCTAGCGCCGATCCTCGACACGATCCGGCGGCTGAAGCAGATGGATTTCTGGGTGGAGATCGTCACGCTGGTGATTCCAGGTTTCAACGATTCCAGTCATGAGTTGCGTGGTATGGCGGAGTTCATTGCCGGCGTATCGCCCGATATCCCATGGCACGTGACGGCGTTCCACGAAGACTACAAGATGAATGACTGCGGGAATACGCCGGTGGAGACGCTGCTGCGCGCCGCTGATATCGGCCATGAAGCGGGATTGAACTTCGTCTACGCCGGGAATCTGCCGAACCAGGTTGGCAATCGCGAGAACACCTACTGCTCGAAGTGCCACGAGCTGCTGATCGAGCGGTATGGATACTTGATCGTGAGCTACCACGTCACGCCGAATGGGACCTGCTGTGCATGCGGCGCGAGCGTGCCGGGCAAGTGGGACGCAAAGTTCGGCGGCCAGCGGACCTCGCGGCCGTTCGTGCCGGTCAGCGCGATGCAGTAACCCTTCTTTCACCACGGAGACACAGATCACGGAGAAGTCGATCGAGAATCAAAGCACCACTGCACCTCGCTCTTCGTTTTCCGATTACCCGATTACAAATCACCCGATTACCAATTACATTAGTTACTTCTATGCTCGATCTGAATTTTGTCCGTGATCATCTGGAACTGGTGGAAGAGAAGCTGCGTCAACGTGGCGCGAATCCTGACGAACTGCTGCGCAATTTTCGCGAGATCGATACGCGGCGTCGCGCGGCGATCACCGAGACCGAGAATCTGAAAGCGCAGCGCAATCGTGCGTCAGATGAGATCGCCAAGCTCAAGAAGAACAAGCAGGACGCGAACGCGCTGATCGAAGAGACCAAGAACCTGCGCGGGCAGATCGAAGAGCGCGAGAAGGCGGCCGAGGCTGCGGATAGCGAGCTGCGCGAGATCCTGAACAGCATCCCGAATTTGCCGGATGATTCGGTGCCCGTGGGGCGATCTGAGGCAGACAACAAGGAAGTGCGCCGCTGGGGCACTCCGCGCGAGTTCAGCTTTGCTCCGAAGCCGCATTGGGAACTTGGCGAACAACTGGGCATCCTGGATCTCGAGCGCGCCGTGAAAATCACCGGCGGACGTTTTGCCGTGTATTGGGACTTGGGCGCGAAGCTGGAGCGCGCGCTGGCGAACTTCATGCTCGATCTGCATACGAAGGAGCACGGATACACCGAGGTGCTGCCGCCCTACATGGTTAACGCCGATTCGATGTATGGCACCGGCCAGCTGCCGAAGTTCGAGGCCGACCTGTTCAAGGTGCCGCACGGCGACAAGAATCTGTACCTGATTCCGACCGCCGAGGTTCCGGTTACGAATTTATATCGTGACGAGATACTGGATGCCAGCGCGGCTGCCGATCTCGCTGGTCGGCGTACACGCCATGCTTCCGCAGCGAGGCCGGGTCTTATGGCAAAGATGTGCGCGGCATCATTCGCCAGCACCAGTTTCAGAAAGTGGAGCTGGTGAAGTTCACGACGCCTGAAGACTCCTACGAAGAGCACGAGAAGCTGACGCACAACGCCGAGACGATCCTGCAGAAGCTGGGGCTGCCATATCGCGTGGTGGCGCTATCTACGGGCGACATGGGATTTTCTTCGGCCAAGACCTATGACCTCGAAGTGTGGCTGCCGGGACAGCAGCTGTTCCGCGAGATCTCTTCCTGCTCGAACTTCGAGGCGTTCCAGGCGCGGCGTGCGAATATTCGCTATCGTCCGGAAGGCAAGAAGGGCACGGAGTTCGTGCACACGCTCAATGGCAGCGGACTGGCGGTCGGGCGGACATGGCTGGCGATCCTGGAGAATTATCAGCAGGAAGATGGCAGCGTGGTGATTCCCGAGGCGCTGAGGCCGTATATGGGAGCTGAGGAGATCGGGCGAAGGAAGAAGTAAGCTCGAGCGAACGAATCGACAACCACGCTATCGCGGCACCTTATCTCGCTTCTCGCTCAGCGAATCCACGATCTGTTTTGCTTCTCCTAAGCTGCAGCCGTAGAGTCGGCTGGCAGCGTATATGGCGGTCATGTTCTGGCCGCGGATAACAAGTTCGCGGAGTTGCTTCTGTTGGTCTTCTCGGCTCAGTGATTTCAGATGCGTGAAATCCTGTCGTAGAGAAACCGTGTCGGCAATGACCGTATAGGGGCGCAGGGCGTCGAGGAACTTGTGCGCGCCGGGCACGACGTCCCAATGTATGCGAATCATGTTCGGTGCAATCATCGTGACGGGATAATCCCGATAAAGAGTCGAACTGCTCCCATACCAGTGTTTTTCCATCGGGGCATCTTCGCCGCGCTCAGACTGCAACGCGTCTGCAAGAGCCTTCGTATCGCCGGATAACTCAAGATCGACATAGCGCAGGTATTGTGTCTGCGTTGTGCCTGGTTTTGAAGAATCGGGCGTTTCGACGCGTTCTTTCACGAGGCGGGCCGATGCGATCTCGCCGAGAGAAAGGAAAAGGACCGAAGGGTCATTCGCGGGCAATTCATAGTTCAGATAAGAACGATACTGCACGTAAATTCCCATCTGGTTCATGCGAACGAGCCAATTGGACGGGTGGAATCGAGCGGTGACGAATCTGCGGGTCAGAAGCACGAACAGCAGCAGAAAGGCGCCGAAAAGGTAACCGGGCGGCCACTTTCCAACGTATGCCTTGAAAAACAGCGCTGTCGTGGCGGCTAGCCCGGCGAGCCAGACAATTAGTGCCCGCAGCCGCGCGTGGCGGAATACGCGGTCGTTGGTGCCAATCTCGACGTCTTGCCGTCGCAGCAGGCGCATAGGATTTCCGGTTAAAGTGGCAAGAGTTTACTTTGTCCGAAGCGATCGCGATAGTGACTTGTGATCACCCCGATACTCAGGCAAGAGCGGCTTCTGGTTGTGATCAGTCATCCGCGATCTGACAATCCGACCTGCGATTTCAGATTCCGCCGTCGCCCTGCTAGACTTTCAGTGAGCAGCCTATGTGGAACACCATCAAAAGCTACATCTTCTGGACGCACAAGCGCGCAGGCTTCCACTACGACGTGATGGTCACGTTGATCCTGCTGTTCATCTTCCTGACACCGCGATCGTTTTTCAAAGACAAACCGGTGCAGCGCACGCCGCATCAAACCGAAGTAGTCGTTCAGCCGGAAGGCGAATCGGGCTTCATATACGAAGTCGATGCGGTTGCGGTTCGTGCCGGGGCTAACGACGAAATGGTTCGAGAAGATCTGTCGCGCGTGATCGAGCCGATTGCCGGCGAAGTCGAGATCACGAAGTGGGACACGGTGAAGGACGCCAAAGGACGAGTGACGGCATATAAGGTGCATGTTGAACGTTAAAGCCCGTCAAGATCTGAAATGGCAGCTGATCCGGTGTTCGCTTGCCCTTCTTATTGGCGGATTGGCGATCGCATCCTATGCGCTCCCACGAGCGCCGTTCGTTTTCGCGCAGAGCGCTCCCCAGAACAACAACGCAGCTCTCGAACAAGTCCTCAACCGAATGGACGTGACTGCGGCTACGTTTAAGTCTGCGCAGGCCGACTTCGACTGGGACACCTATACCGCGGTGGTGAGCGATCACGATCTGAAGGCCGGCACTATCTATTACCGCAAGCAGGGAAATGCGGTGGAAATGTCAGCGGAGGTGCGGCCGTCCAAGAGCGCTCCCGTCCAGCAATACATCCTTTACAAAAACGGCAAGGTGCAGATCTACAACCCCAATACCAAGCAGGTGCAAGAGTATGACGCCGGCAAGAGTAACGCGGACGTCCAGAGCTTCCTGGTGCTTGGCTTTGGGGGCGGCGGCCACGAAATGCTGAAATCGTTCGACGTCCATTACGCCGGGACCGAACAAGTCCAGGGAGTGAATGCCGCGAAATTGGAATTAACTCCAAAATCAGATCGCGCTCGGGGCATGTTCAATAAGATTGTGCTCTGGATCGATCTCGCCCAGGGGGTGTCGGTGCAGCAGCAACTATTCGCCCCCGGCGGGGATTACAAGCTTTCGAAATACAGCAATATCAAAATCAATCCGCCGAAGATGCCGGAAGATGTTTTTAAGTTAAAGCGCAACAACTAGGTCTGATTAAAAAACAGGGTACCCACAGATTCTCTAGTAGCAGTGCCTGAGCGCGACTATACTTGTGCAACCATTGGAGGCGCGTGGGGCGTCCCAACTGCTGAGTGGTTTTGAAACGCAGGTGAGTAATGGGTAAAGTCTTTACGATTCCGGTAACACCCGATCCGGGCCGGCGCAAGCGGGAACGCAGCACCGATCCTCGTTACGTCGAAGGCCAGCGCCTGCTGGTGGAAGCGATGAAGTATCTGGCACAGTCTGATCCTGTGCAGAACAAAGAAGCGATACACCTGCTCTCCGAACATTTTCGCACCCAGTTTCGCATGACGGATTCGCCGCTAAGAATGCAGTAGTTCAGCTCTTTTCACGATCCAATCGCACGGGTTTGCTCTCTTCGCCATGTGCGAAGCAGAGAAGCCATCACTGCGCTCGAAAGGGAGCGTTGGTGGATTCGCCCTGGCCAGACGACAGCTACGATGGGGCGCCCGCATTTTGTGGTGAGTCGCCGATTACGGCTGCTTTTTTCCGCCGCGAGGTCAGTCCCCATCCAGCAAGTGCGACGACAGCCGGATAGCACTCCAGCATGTAACGCGGTTCTGGGTTCGATAGATACATCAGGAACACGGAACGAATCAGCACGAACAGCAAGATGATCGCCAAGCCCTGCAGGCACCCGCGCCAGCGGATCGCCCCGATCACGGCACAAATCAGATAGAACGCGTTAATCAGCGCGAGCAGCAGCGCCAGGCTGAAGTCGTGCGGATCATCCCAGTAGCGCCACCAGTGAACATCAATGGGAAGCATTTCTGTGCGCGGACGGAGCCACAGATCGGCTAAGCGCGCAGCGGGTAGCCAGACGTAGTAGCGAAAACGCGAATCGCGGATGCGTTGGTCGGCGAGTTGGGCGAACTGAAAATCAAGTTGCGGGGTGATTATCTTCGTGCCGTCGTTGTACTGGTCAAACAGGTGTTCGGTCTGCTCGCGCTGCTCGGCCGAGTCAAACGCGCGCGGCGGCAGGTCGGCGATGTCGATTTCTTCCAGTGGCACCCTGAACCCGATGTCCTCGAGTGAGGAGTAGTCTGCGATCCAGGTGCGCGTCCAGCGATCGAAGCCATGCGCAACAAACTCATCGGGTGCATTAGCAGCCATCGGCGTGAGCGGCTGGAACAAGTGATAGAGCCGCCAGTTGCGGATGGTCCATGGGATGAGAGGCGCCAGAGAGAACAGGGTCACGAGAACCAGACCGGCGATCAGCTGAGTTTGGCGCGTGCGTATGAATCGCCACACGAGGTAGCCGCCGATGGAAGCGAGAAGAATGCCCCCATCCGGACGCATAAAGATGCCTCCGGCGATCGCGAGTCCGCAGGCGATCCAGAGCTGTTTGGACTCAGGCCGTTCGAGAGCCGCGAGCGCGAGGTCGAAAGTAAGCGCCGCGAAGAAGATGGCAAGGCATTCGGTCAGAGCAGCGGACGAGTAACTGGCGAAGAAGGGACATACAGCGGCAAGAGCGAAGGCGATGAGCGGAGCTCGGTCGATGTTTCGAAATGCTGGCCCTTCGCTCGCGACGCTCTCTCCCGATGACCAAGGTGGAAACATTCTGCGCGCCAAGTCGGCAATCACGAAGCAGGTGCCGACGTCGACGAACATCTGCACGATCAGGACGGCGGTGTAGTGCTCCGTACCGGCGATTTTCCAGATCGCAGCCAGAAACGCCGGGTACCCGGGCATCCGAATATAGGTAGCTTCCGGGCCAGCAGCACCGCTGATCGCATAGACCCCCGATTCGAGCCAGTTCCTGGCTATGTCGCCGTAGATGAAGGTGTCGGCGGTGAGCATCCGAAAGCGGAACAGGAACCACAATCGAAAGGCAAATGCGATTACACTGAATAGAAGGAAGAATCGCCAATGACGCCGTAGGAAGTTGGAAGCGGTCGCGTCAACTGAGCAGGATTTCTGCATTAAGTTGGTTATTTTCCTATTAAATGTATATCACTGGATAGTAAGCACTCTGGTTTGACGCGAGTGGGTGCCGAATCTAGGATGGAATTCTCGCCCCAGCAAGCCAAAGTCGAGCTCGCCGGGGGCTCCGGAACCGCAATCATTCATGGTTAAACCCGTTTTTTATGATCCGCAACGCAAGCGCTGGAGAAGATTCCGGCGGGTTGTGGACGTTTGCGTCCTTCTACTGACCCTGCTCCTCGTTTTCTTTGTGATCACGCTGCTCAAGGGCTCAAGCCTCCCCTCGTTGCTTTTACCCGAACAGAAGAAGGCGTATCACGCCTTAAAGGAAAAAGAGCCCCACCACACGAAGATAGTTCCCGCTGCCGGGCGCCGCAAGACGACGAAACCGGCATCGCAAGTCGTGCTGAACTCCGACGAAGGCATTCGCGCTGCGTTCTACGTGACCTGGGACGCGGGCAGCTTCGCTTCGCTCCGCGAGTACCTTCACCAGATTGATATCCTCTATCCCGAATGGCTGCACGTCGTTACGCCCGACGGCAATATCCAGGCGGTGAGTCCGGAGAACAAGCTCTATCCCGTGCTCCAGGGCGGGAAAGTTCAGCCGGTTGATGAGAAGGTAATGCAGCTTCTCCGCTTTGAAAAAGCGGATATGGAAGTCCTGCCGCTGATCAACAACTTCGATCCCACCACGAATGGTGGGGAGTGGATGTTGAACATCACGGACATGATGAACAGTCCGGAGGCACGCGCCAGCTTCCGGCAGCAGTTGCTGACATTCCTGGCGAGCGACAAGTACAAGGGTGTCAACCTGGATTTCGAAGGCTTTCCGGTTGAAGCACAGGCGGGATACAAAGCGCTGGTGCAGGAGATACATCAGGACTTCCAACAGCGGGGGATTGAAGCTGCACATCAGCGTACCCGCTACGGACCCGGACTACGATTACGCCTTCCTGGCGACGAATTCCGACGGTCTCGTCCTGATGAACTACGACGAGCACTACGCGGAAGGCGATCCGGGACCGATCGCTTCTCAGCAGTGGTTCACCAACAACCTGATTCAGAAGCTGAAGATAATTCCACGCGACAAACTTATTTGCGGCGTGGGCAGCTACGGCTACGACTGGCTGATGCCTGACAGGCGAGGCACGAGGAAGAAGCCAGACGCCGTTTCCGTTTCAGTGCAGGAAGCATGGCTCTCAGCGACTGATGCTGATGCCACCATCGATTTCGATTCGGATAGCCTGAACCCGCATTTCGCTTATCTGGACGACAACAATCACCGCCATGAACTCTGGTTCATGGATGGCGTCACGGTGCTGAACCAGATGCGGGCAGCGAAAGCGCTTGGAATTCAGACGTTTGCGTTGTGGCGTCTGGGATCCGAAGACCGCTCGCTGTGGGCGATATGGGATCTACCCCAGGAACCGAATGCTCCCGAGAAGTTAAAGAGCCTCCTGCCTGGTCAAGACGTCGACATGGAGGGCAAGGGCGAGGTTTTGCAGATTGCGAAGCGTCCCGCGCCCGGAGAACGCGACGTAACGGTCGACGCCAGCACTGGGCTGGTAACGGACGAGGAGATCACGCAGTACCCGGTTCCCTACGAGATCGATCAGTATGGCGCAAAGGATAAGAAGGTTGCGCTCACGTTTGACGACGGGCCCGATCCCCAATGGACGCCGAAGATACTGGATGCGCTGAAGTCGCGCGGAGTAAAAGGCACGTTCTTCCTGATCGGCGTGCAGGTGGAGAAATATCCGGGCGTTGCCGACCGGATTTATCGCGAAGGGCACGAGATCGGCAATCACAGCTTCACCCATCCGGATATCAGCGCGATTTCCAAGCGCTACATGAAGCTGGAGCTGAACCTGACGGAGATGCTGTTCGCCAGCCGCTATGGGTTCAAGACGCTGCTGTTCCGGCCTCCGTACTCGATCGACCAGGAGCCCGACACGGCCGACCAGGTAAAGCCGCTGGAAATTTCGCAGGACATGGGGCTGATCACGATTGGCGACAAGATCGATCCCAATGACTGGAAAGATAACCCGCACTACACGGCTGAGCAGATTACACAACATGTGCTGGACCAGGCTACCCGTGGCAGCATCATCCTGCTGCATGACGGCGGCGGCGATCGTAGCCAGACGGCGAAAGCCATCCCCATGATCATCGATCAACTGCGCGCGCAAGGCTATGAGTTCGTAACCGTCGCGCAGTTGCTTGGCAAGTCGGAGACCGATGTAATGCCACGGCTCTCGGCGAATGAACGCTGGAGCGCACGCATCGACCGAGTTGGCTTCGAACTATTCGGCCTGCTGATGGCGGCCATCGTTCTGGTGTTCTACGTCGGCGACATCCTGATGAGCCTCCGGTTGTTCGGCGTGGGCGCTCTGGCGATTTGGGATCGGTTCTGGCGAGGACATCAAGAGCGCAAGACCGAGAATATTGAGTTCACTCCAGCCGTCGCCGTGCTGATTCCGGCCTACAACGAAGAGAAGGTCATCGAACGGACGGTGCGCGCCGCGCTGATGTCGCACTATCCAAAGTTACGCATCATCGTGGTCGACGACGGATCGAAAGACCGTACACTGCAGGTAGCGCAAGAAGCCTTCCGCAGCGAAATTGCTTCCGGCAAAGTGACTGTGCTGACCAAGCCGAACTCCGGCAAAGCCGATGCATTGAACTATGCCCTGGAGTTCGTGAACGAAGAGATATTCGTCGGCATCGACGCCGATACGGTGATCGCCCGCGACGCCATTTCCCGATTGGTGCCGCACTTCCTCGATTCACGCATTGGCGCAGTGGCGGGTAACGCCAAAGTCGGCAACCGCGTGAACCTATGGACGCGGTGGCAAGCGCTGGAATACATCACCAGCCAGAACTTCGAACGCCGTGCGCTGGATGCTTTGGGTGCCGTCAGCGTAGTGCCGGGCGCGATTGGCGCATGGCGCACCTCGGCAGTGCGAGACGCCGGCTTGTATAAGGTCGATACCGTTGCAGAAGATGCTGATCTGACGATGGCATTGCTCGAGAACGGATATCGCGTGATCTACGAAGATCGCGCACTGGCATGGACAGAAGCGCCGAGCGGTCCACGCGGCCTGATGCGGCAGCGCTTCCGATGGTCGTTTGGAATCCTGCAGGCAGTGGTGAAACATCGTGGCGCCTTCGCGCGCAAAGGCACGCTGGGCTGGGTGGCGCTGCCGAACATCATCATCTTCCAGATTCTGCTGCCGGTCGTGTCACCATTCATTGACCTGATGTTCCTGTTCGGCTTGCTCACGTACGCGCTCGACAAACACTTCCATCCGGAGACGGCGAATCCGGCGAGCCTGATGAAGCTGATCGTGTTCTTCGCCATGTTCCTGGTGATCGATTTCATTGCGTCGACAATCGCCTTCCTGCTCGAACGCCGCGACCAGAACTCGAAAGAAGATGCATGGCTGCTGGCGCACGTCTGGCTACAGCGATTCGCGTACCGCCAACTGTTCTCGGTAGTGCTGTTCAAGACGCTGAAGCGTGCGATGGAAGGACGCGCATTCAACTGGGACAAGCTGGAGCGTACGGCGGCAATGTCGCACGCGAAGGTGGGATCGTAGCCGGGGCTCGGTCCACGTCGTTTTCTGATTGGGTAGCTGGTAGCCGGTTGATGGTTGCCTCTTCGAGGCAGCAACGAGCTACCCCGATTCAATTTCACAAGAAGCCTCATCGCTAGCAATGCCATCCAAATCAGTCGTTGCTACCAGCCACTAGCTACCCGCCTTCCCTGTCCCCGACAGTGCTTCCATCCTGTAACATGTTCCTCGAGGATAAAGATGGCAGACTACAAGAAGATTGAGCAGCAGTTGACGCACTCGCTGGGATTGAACCGGCGTCCGATAGCGGTGGCGTTCGTCGACGATGCTGCGAGCGTTCCCAAGTTCGAGGGCATGCAGCCCTCGGGATGCAGCTACTGGAGGCTGGCCGCTGAAGGCCGCAGCTTTTATACCGAGCAGAGCGATCACCAGAACTGCGTGATCGGCGCGCATACCCACAACATCCAACTCCCCGAATCAAAGCAGAAAGAATTGGGCGAGAAACTCGGTTTCATGAGCGAAATCGGCTACATCCGCATGGAGGAGGTAGCGAAAATCCCGCAGGTGCCATTCCATCCGAAGAAGATTGTCTACACGCCGCTTAGCGACGCGAAGAGCACCCCCGATGTCGTGATCGTTGCCGCAAAGCCTGCCAAGCTCATGCTCGGAACCGAAGCGGCGATGCGAGCCGGCATCGCGGCGCAATTGCAGGCACTAGGCCGTCCGACCTGCATGGCGATCCCCGCAGCGATGGCTGGCGGAGTCACCGCGAGTACGGGATGCATTGGCAATCGCACCTATACCGGAATCGGCGACGACGAGCTCTACATGGCGATTCCCGGCAAAACCCTGGAACAGTTCTGCGAAGCCCTGGCCACCATCGTCTCGGCGAATGCCATCTTGTCCGAGTATCACCAGGGGCGTAAAGCCGAGCTCACTCGATAGGTTCGTCAAAATGGCAGATCCAAAGATGCGTGCCATGGTTCTCACGGAGCCGAAGCCGGTCGCGGAAAAGCCGCTGTCATTGCGCGACATGCCTGTGCCGGACCCAGCGGCAGGACAGGTGCGCATTCGTGTGAACTGCTGCGCGCTTTGCCATACCGATCTGCACACCGTGGAAGGCGAGCTTCCGAAGCACAGGCGGCCGGTTGTCCCGGGCCACCAAGTGGTTGGGATCGTCGACGCAATCGGAAGCGGCGTGAAGGATCATCGCGAAGGCGATCGTGTCGGACTGCCCTGGCTGCATTGGACCGATCAGACGTGCGAGTACTGCCTGCGCGGCATCGAGAACCTCTGCGAGCACGCTCTATTCACCGGATACGACGTGGATGGCGGTTACGCTGAGTATGTGGTCGCGCCCGCCGATTACGTTTATCCGATTCCGAAGGCATTCGATGACATGCATGCAGCGCCTCTGTTGTGTGCCGGGATCATCGGATACCGCTCGTATCGGCTGAGTGGAATCCAGAAAGGTCAGCGCCTTGGTCTCTACGGCTTCGGCGCTTCCGCGCATATCGTACTGCAATTCGCCAAGACATCTAGGCAACGAGATATACGTGTTCACGCGCGGAGAGGCCCATCGTGCGCTGGCGTTGAAGCTGGGCGCGGCCTGGGCCGGCGGCTCAGAAGAAAAAGCTCCCGAGCTAATTGACGCTGCCATCATCTTCGCGCCACTGGGATCTCTTGTACTCGATGCTTTGCGCGCGTTGCGCAAGGGCGGGGCAGTGGCACTGGCCGGTATCGTGATGAGCCCGATTCCACCGATGGATTACAACCTGATTTATCACGAGCGCGTAGTGCGCAGCGTAGCCAACAGCACGCGGCAGGATGCACGCGAGCTTCTGGAACTCGCCGCGGAGGTCCCGGTACGCACCGAGATCCAGACCTTCGCGCTCGAACAAGCGAATGAGGCGCTACTGGCGTTGAAGCAGAGCCGGATCGATGGCGCAGGGGTACTACAGATCGCATGATTCCATACGAGATTATCCAAAAAGAATTTCCTGGTCTTTCCGGCAAAACCTATTTGAATGCGGGCGCACTGAGTCTGGCCCCACAGCGCGCGATTCAGGCAATGGAGCGCATGGTCGCGATTGCGTCCGCGCAGGTAGACGCGAATTCCGGGCAGATATGGGGCGAATTCGATGCCATGTTGAAAAGCGCGCGGCAGAATGCAGCGTGGCTGATCAATGCCGAGGAAAGCGAGATCGCGCTGGCGGAAAGCACGACGCGCGGGATGACGATCGCCGCCGATGCCATTCCTCTTAACAAAGGGGATCGCGTGCTGCTGTGCGATATGGAGTATCCGGCGGTCGCGCTCCCGTGGGTGCAGAAGCAGCAGACCCTGGGCGTCGAGATCGATGTTGTCCCCAACCGCAACGGCGAAGTCCGGGTAGAAGATTTCGCGGCGAGGATTACGCCACGCACAAAAGTAATCGCCATCAGCAGCGTGCAATGGACCAGCGGCTACCGCTGCGATCTGGCCGCGATAAGCAAGCTCTGTCGCGAACACAACATTTTTCTTGTCGTCGATGCAATTCAGCAGCTCGGAGCGATTCCGCTGGATGTGAAGGCGACGCCGGCCGATTTCATCGCGTGCGGCGGGCATAAGTGGTTGAACTCGCCCTTCGGTATGGGCTTTCTCTACGTGAACCACGAAACCATGCCGCGCTTGAATCCGCTAACCTCCGGGCTTATGGGAACGATCCCGCCCGAGGGCGGTTGGGGCGCCTATCTGGAGTCGCCGGACGCTCAGGCGGTTCGCGAATACAAATTTCTCGACGAAGCCCGCAAATACGAGGTTGGAGGCACTACGAATTTTGGCGGAGCGGCGGCGCTGGGCGCGTCTTTGAGCCTGACTCGCGAACTCGGCAAAGAAGCGGTAGCCGAGCAGGTGCATACGCTGACCGATCATCTACTGGCGGAGTTGGGGCGTGTTGGAGTGCGGATCGTGACGAAGCTCGATCGCGCTCATCGAGCAGGGATTGTAGCCTTTGATCTCGGATCAGCGGAGCGCAACCGCAAGTTGGCGAAGGCTTTAGAGGCGAAGAAGATTGTCGTCTCGGTGCGCTATTCCGCAAGCGTCGGCGGAGTGCGGGTGTGCTGCCATTTCTACAATTCGCTCGAAGATATCGATCGCCTCATCGAAGCAATTCAATCGTTTGCCAGCAAAATAACGGCTGCGCTTCGGGATCGATAGGTCGTGGCCCGACACTTGCTTAGCAAAACCCTTATGGGAATTGTGAAATCCATTTTTGTACTCTCCTCGTAATCTCCGTCACTGAGCACTTTTCTCGCCAGTCCTACAGTCACCAAAACGAAAAGCGGACGTCCCGCAAGCGGTCAGCAAGCGATTCCTGAAAAAGGAAGGCTACCGTGAGCGGGCGTTGTCGTTTACGCGGGCAGGTCACGAGTCCCAGATGTAAGTGACGGGGCGAAGCTGTGAAAGCGGGTGGTAGGCGGCACATGAAAACGAAATCTGAAAACGCGTTGATTACCGGAAATCAAGGAGTGACGCGAGCTGTTCGTATAACCAGCGCCGATCGCGGTCGCGGGGCCGGCGATCAGGAAGTATCGCTGCTGGAGATTGGGCGGACGTTGCGTCGCCGAAAGTGGACCTTGGCCAGCTTCTTCCTCGGCGCACTGGTTCTCGCGGTGATCACGATTCTGTTGGTTCCCAAGCGCTTCGACGCCACCGCGCGGTTGTTCCTCGACTTCGATGATTCCGATGCTCTTGGCCTGGAACAGTTGCAACCGCTGACTGGGCTGGATCCGACGACTCGGCTGCAAACACAGATGCGTATTTTGCAGAGCGACACTCTGGCATGGACAGTGATCAAGCAGGAGCGCCTCTATTCGAATCGAAACTTCGCGGGACGTCGGCTGTTTCAAGGATCGCTGGTAGAAACTGCTCCAAAGGATATCGACCAGGCTAGCCCCGAATTGCGCACCCGGCTTCTCGATCGCTTTCACAAGAGCCTGGACGTCAGCCTCCTCCCCAAGACGGAAATCGTGGAAATTCGTTTTCGCAGCGGCGACCCGCAGTTGGCGGCCCGCGTTGTGAACGCGTTATCGAGCGCGTACATCGAGCGCCGGTTCAAGACGAAGTATGAAGCCACGATTCAGGCCTCGGACTGGCTGACACAACAGCTTGACGACCTGAAACGCCGGGCGGAGGAATCGCAGGCCAAGCTCGCGGATTATCAGAAGCAGACCGGGCTATTGGGAACGGATGAAGTGAACAACGTCGTGATGTCGAAACTGGATCAGCTGAATGAGCAACTCTCGGCTGCACAGGGCGACCGCATTTTGCGCGAGGCGAAATATCGTTTTTCCCTCAGCAATGATCCGCAGCTCGTGGCGAGTATCAACCCAGAGAGTGTGTTGAGTTCGCTGCGCAAACAGCAAGCAGAACTGCGCGGGCAATTGGCACAACTGAATGCGAAGTATGGACCGCAGTATCCGCGAGTGATCCAGGCACGTGCGCAATTGGCGGACGTGGACGCGGCGATCCAACAGGAAGTGACGCTGGTTGGACAGCAACTGAAGAGCGAGTACATCGCTTCACTGAAGGGGGAAGAACTTCTGGCAGCCGCAGTCGACCGGCAAATGCAGCAGGCCTACAAGATGAACGGCGACGCCATGCAGTTCGTCATGCTGAAGCGCGATGTGGATTCGAGCCGCGATCTATACGAGGACCTGCTTAAGAAGCTGAAGGAAGCTGGGATCGTTGCGGGATTGAAATCCAGCAACGTGAATATCGTGGATCCTGCGAGCGTTCCAGCGGAACCTGCAGAGCCGCGGATTGCGCTCTATCTCGCGCTGGGTGGAGCAGGTGGCCTCGTTTCTGGATTGTTCGCCTCCATTCTGCGCGAGCATCTGGATGGATCGATTCGGACGCCGGAGGACGTGGAGTTCTACTGTGAGATGCCTTCGCTGGGAATGATTCCGCGCATCCCCGAAGACGAAGCGAGCACCGGAGAAGCGACACAGCCGGGACCAGCGATCCTGGAGCGGCCCAGTTCACAATTCGCGGAAGCGTTCCGCGCGCTGCGCACTTCGTTGCTGTTGTCGTCGCCGGGAGCGCCGCCCAAGATCATCGTCGTTACCAGCTCGCTTCCGCAGGAGGGCAAGAGCGTTACGTCCACAAACTGCGCCACGGTTCTGGCGCAGGCAGGGCGCAAAGTCTTGTTGATCGATGCGGACATGCGACGCCCCACTCTTCACGGCTATCTTGGGATCAAGAGCCCGGTCGGACTGAGTGCCTGTCTTTCTGGAAGTACAAGTGACGCCCCGTCCGCGATTCCACTGCCGACTCTTCCGACCCTCGAGGTGATCACTGCCGGGCAACGACCGCCCAATCCGGCGGAACTGCTGGCGTCGGACACGATGCAGACTTTGCTGAACCAGTGGCGTGAGCAGTATCACCACATTGTCATCGACACGCCGCCGGTTTTGGCAGTCACCGATGCGGTGGTCCTCGCAACGATGGCGGATTGCGTCGTGCTGGTGGCGCGATCAGGTCAGACGGGGAGCCAGTCGCTGAAACGCACGGTCGAACTTCTGCGCCGCGTGAACGCCAAGATTGCCGGCGTCGTGGTGAATGACCTTGCGCCGAAGTCACTGGCCTATACCGAGTATTACGGGCACTCGTCAGACAAAGTGTCCCACTATCACCGGGAGGCGAAATGCTGAGAGCTCAACGAATAGTGTCCCTCGCGGCGTGGCTCGCACTCTTCTTGCTGGCGATCTCACCGTGCATGAACGCAGCGGGAGACGCAGGAAGATCCGTGTTGCAGGTGGCGGGTGGCGACCTCCTGGAGATCAATGTATTCGACATTCCTGAGCTTAGTGGAAAGTTCCGCGTCAGCAACGCCGGTTCGATCTCACTGCCATTCATTGGCGAACTTGCGGTCCAGGACAACCGCACGGACCAGGTAGAGCACACGATCGCGCAGAAGCTCGAAGACGGTGGTTACGTTCGCAATCCGCAGGTGAGTGTGTTCGTGGCGGAGTTCGCGACACAAGGCGTGTCGGTCTTGGGCGAAGTCAAGAAGCCGGGTATTTACCCGTCTTTCGGATCACATCGATTGCTTGACTATCTCTCGATGGCGGAGGGCACCACGCCGCTGGCAGGAAGCATGGTCGATATCACTCGGCACGGGTCAACCGCAACGCAAAGAGTCGCACTGAGATCCAAAGGCGAAGCGCGCGAGAATCCGGAAGTTCTTTCCGGAGACACAATACTGGTCGAGCGCGCCGGGGTGATCTACGTGGTCGGCGATGTGGCGCGTCCTGGAGGTTTTCCAATGGATCAGGACGATCAGCTCTCAGTGCTGCAGGCCGTCGCGCTTGCGCAAGGTGCGAATCGCACGGCAGCCTTGAAGTCGGCGAAATTGATCCGGACAACGCCGCAGGGCAGGTCGGAAGTGCCCATCAATCTAAGTGCCATGCTTGGCTCGAAGGCCGCCGATGTCCCGCTTAGAGGATGGCGACATCGTGTTCATTCCGTCGAGTGCGGCGAAGAGTGCGATGAAACGTGGGCTCGAGGCTGGGGTTCAGGCAGCGGTTGGAGTTGCGATTTACGGCAGGTACTAAGGCGATGAGTCGAGGGCGGATCTCCAAAAATACGGCGATCAATATGGTGGGCGCGATTCTGCCACTGCTGCTCACGCTATTCACGATCCCGCGATACCTGCGTTTGATCGGGGATGTCCGCTTTGGCGTGCTCGCCATGGTTTGGCTATTGCTCAGTTATTTCGCGATCTTCGACATGGGTCTGGGCCGAGCAACTTCGCGCAGCATTGCTCAGTTGAAGATGGCCGATGATCACGAGAGAGCTTCGGTGTTCTGGACAGCTTTGCTGATCAACAGCACCTTCGGAATTGTAGGTGGATTTGTACTGTGGGCGGTTGCGCGGGGCTTCCTCGGCCTGTGGCTGAATATCCCCGCCGCCCTCAAGCCGGAGCTGTTCTCGGCATTGCCCTGGTTAGCCGCGGCAGTTCCGGTGGCAACGAATTTGTCGGTCATGGTCGGAGCGCTGGAGGGCAGGGAGCGCTTCCTCGCTGTGAACTCGCTGCAGGTCTTCAGTGCGGCGGCTTTTCAGTTATCTCCGCTCGCCGTCGCGTACTGGCATGGGCCGAACCTGAAATGGCTTGTGGGCGCAGCCGTCCTGGCGCGACTGGTCTCAAGTCTGCCGCTGTTCTTCGCGTGCCGAAAGGCCGTCCCACTTACGGGCCTGCCCCGGTTGAACTGGCGCAAGAGCCGAGAGCTATTTTCTTTCGGCAGCTGGATTACCGTGTCGGGCTTGCTTACCCCTTTGATGGCAACTCTCGATCGCCTGCTGGTGGGCGCGATGCGCGGAGCTCAGGCGGTCACGTACTACACCGTGCCCTGCAACTTCGCGACGAAATTCTCGATGGTACCGGCGAGCTTGTCGCGAGTCTTGTTCCCACGCTTTTCGATGCAGACCGAAGCGGAGCGTCAGCAGCTGGCGCGACGATCGTTGCTGGCGCTCACCGCAGTGCTCACATGCGCCATCTCGATCACGATCCCTGCCGTCGATCCCTTCTTCCGGACGTGGATTGGTCCCGAACTGGCTGCTCGCTCTTCGCACATCGGCGAATTGCTGCTCGTTGGCATATGGGTGAACAGTCTGTCGTGGATTCCATCGGCAGAACTGCAAGCGCATGGGCGACCAGATCTGGTGGCTAAGTTTCACGCCATCGAATTCATACCATTTCTGTTCGCGCTGTGGCTCGGACTGAAATATGGCGGCGTGCAAGGAGCAGCGATTGTCTGGGTACTGCGCGTGATCCTGGATACCGCTTTGTTGCTGAATGCTTCCGGATTGCTGCGTCGCACCTTCGCGCCCCTTCTGGCAGGATTCTCCATCATGTTGCTCTCCGCGGTGCTGGTGAGATTCGCGGGTGAGACCTTACGTGGTCGCGGTGCGCTTGCATTCTTGGTTTTTGGATTAAGCCTCGTATGGACGGCAATGTTTGCTCGAAATGCTTTACCCGGTCCGCGCGGTGCGTTTCGACTGCTGCAACCCAGTGCTGGTGACGCCCTCTAAATTCCCCGATGTTCCTTTCATACTTGTCTAGCGGAGTACTTTCATGCGCATTTCTATCGCCCTGGCTACTTGCAACGGTGCACATTTCCTGCAGGAGCAACTCGAAAGCTTGCTTCTGCAAACTCACACCCCGTACGAACTGATCGTCTCTGATGACAGCTCGACCGACGATACGATGTCCATCGTCGCTAACTTCTCACGACGAGCGCCATTCCCGGTTAAATTCTGTTCCAATGCCGGGCCGCTCGGGTTCACCGAAAATTCACTGAGAGCCGCGAGCGCGTGCGGCGGCGACGCTATCGCGTTCTGTGCGCAATATGACGTATGGCGCGAGGACAAACTTGCGCTTTGCGCAACCGAACTTACGCGTCAAGATGTGTGTCTGGTGGTGCATCAATTCATAGCCACCGACGAGCGCCTCCAGGAATCAGGTGGCTGCATTCCTCGCACTCGTTGTTCCCTGGTTCTGGAACGCCTGCAGCCGGAACCTGAACTGGCATGGCTGCCCGGGTGTGCAATGGTTTTTCGGCGGTCCGTTTTGCGCGAGGTTCTCCACCGCTGGCCTTCTCCACACGCGGAATTTGCGCAAGAGTTCGGTTGCAGCATTCTCTCGCACGAAGGAGCAGTTTTTTTCGTTGCGAACGGGATGGGGCGGATCTCGTATCTCGCGGAGCCACTCGTTCGGCACCGTAGTAGCACCCCCTCCCAGACAATGGCGTCCGCCGATTGCCGAATGATCCGGGCAAGTTCTGAACTCTACGAACTAATGGCCTGTCAGGAGAACAAAGCGGAGATCGCGAAAGCCTTACGCGAACTCACCCGGAGCCTGCGTCACGATCACAAACCATCCCGCGAGCACAAACCAGCGCAGCCCGTTGCAGCTCCTCTCTACAAGGTGGTCTAGGCCGCACAAATTCCATGCAGCGATTAGCGTTCCTGATGCTCTGGGTATTCGTGTTCTCCATTCCGTGGCAGAACAGCCTTTCGCTGGAAGCCGTCGGAACCGTCAGCCAGTTAGTTGGGATTGTGACGTTCCTAGTTGCGATGCTCAGTTGTGTGTCGTCAGGGCATTTACGTAGGCCAACGGGGATGTTGCTCCTGGTCGGCGCTTTCGGCACATACGCGCTTATGTCAGCCGGTTGGAGCCTGGATCCCAATACAACGCTGGTCAAGGCTCTGACGATTATCGAATTGGTGGCGATGTTCTGGCTTATTTTCGAAGTGGTGAGTGATGACAGGCAGATTCGCGGTCTGCTGTGCGCGTACGTAGCCGGATCAGGGATCAGTGTGATCGCAACTTTCGTGCGCTTTGCAGCCGGCACCGCAAATCAAGATCTGCGCTACACCGCAGCTGGTTTCAATCCGAACGATGCGGCGCTCACATTGGCACTCGCGATTCCCATGGCGTGCTTCCTGACGGTCCGTATGCGCACTCTATGGACCAAACTTCTCTTGCTGGCATACGCGATTGCCGCTCCGGTCGGGATTGCGTTGAGCGGATCACGCACCGGAGTGCTCGCTTGCTGTGCTGCGTTTGGCATGTCGGCACTCGGTTTGCGCCAATTACGCTGGTCGAGGCGGCTGATGATAATCGCAGCGCTCGCCGTTTGCGCTTGGTGTTTGGTCGCGTTCGTGCCGGAGACGTCGTGGACACGAATCTCAACAATTTCAGCGCAAGTTGATTCGGGGGATCTGAACCAGAGAACCGGGATCTGGGCGGCTGGCCTGAAGGAATTCGCAGCTCATCCGGTGCTCGGAGTTGGTGAAGGCGCTTATCTGCAGATCTCCGGCAGGCAACTCGGCGAAGGCTTCGTCGCGCACAACACCTTCGTATCTGTGCTGGTGGAGTTGGGCATCGTCGGATTCCTGCTCTTCGCGACGATACTTCAGCAAACAGCACGAGCGGTGTTGAATTTAGAAGGCAGGGATCGGCTGATGTGGGCCGCCGTCGTTTCGACCTGGTTTGTAGGCGTGCTCGCCGCGACCTGGGAAACACAAAAAGCTACATGGTTACTGATCGCGCTTATCTCCGTGGCGGCGCGAGTCAATGCACGTGAATTCGATCTCCAACTTACGGAAGAAGAGATGACAGCGGATTATGAATTCTCCAACTGACAGGAGACATTCGAAGCTCGCGATGGAACTGCAATGCCTGCTGCTGGGGCGCGGATCCCGGCGACTTCTGGACGTCTATCGCAACAAGGCACTTATGCTCGGGCGAAGCAGTGAAGAGCTGATGGATATTCAACGCCTGAGGCTCACGGAAACTCTGCAGCATGCGGCTGCTCACGTGCCCTTTTATCGCGAACGATTACGCCTGGCAGGTTTCGCAAATGCACGCGATGTAAGGGCCGATCTGCTTCCTTACGTTCCAGTTCTCCAGCGCGAAGACTTGCAGTTGAGCCACGAGGATTTGCGCGCGCAGAACTGGCCCGCTGAACGTGTCATTGAGAACAGCAGCGGTGGATCGACCGGAACCCCCGTCAGTGTCTGGCAGGACCAGTCTTATCGAGACGAACTTCTGGCAACCGCATGGATCAGCGATGCGATGCAAGGTTGGAGATTCGGCGATCGAGTCGCAATGCTTTGGGGATCTCCGAAAGATCGCGGGCGCTTTCGATCAATGAAGTCGCGCTTCCTCATGAGGGCCCGCCGCGTGAAACTCTACGACGCGTTCGCGATGGGACGCGACACGATGGAGCAGTATCATCGCGAACTGCAAGGCTATCGGCCCCACGTTCTTATTGGATACGCAAGTGCACTGGCGCTCTACGCCGAGTATCTGATCGACTTGGGACGAAGGCCCGCCTATCCATTGACCTCCGTTATCTCTTCCGCGGAATCGATCAGCGACGATCAACGGCGCGTGATCCAAAGCTGCTTCGGCGTTCCTGTATTCGACCGCTATGGAAGCCGCGAAGTTGGTTGCATCGGAACCGAGTGCCTGCACCGTAGCGGTTTGCATCTTCATCCGCTCGATCACGTGGTCGAAGTTGTCGATGCGCTCACAGGTGCGCCGGTCGTCGGGCGGCCCGGCCGGGTGCTCGTCACTTCACTCAACAATTTCGTAATGCCACTCATTCGTTACGAAATTGGCGATCTCGCGGTGATGGCGAAAGGCGAGTGCGGATGCGGCCTCCCGGGTCCCAGGTTGAAGACGGTCGTCGGAAGGGTTTCGGATTTCATACAGTCGCCAAGTGGTCGCCAGGTGCATGGCGAATATTTCACGCACGCGTTCTACGGCTTGAAAAGTGTCCGCCAGTTCCAGTTTGTTCAAAAGAGCAGGACCGATTTCGTTTTGCGCATTGTCACGACCCCGGAATTCAGGTCTGACGATCTCGACCGCATTCTCGCCGAAACCGAGAAGGCACTCGGAAGCGACGCCAAACTGCGGATCGAATTTCCGCGCGCAATTGCACCGTCGTTATCCGGCAAACAACGATTCACGATTTCTGAGTTGGAGACATCCCTGCAGTGAGTCGCAATATTTCTTCCCCTGACGTTGCTCTGCACTACGATCCGCGCGCATGGAGTTACGCGACGGACCCGCCTTTCCATCCGCAAATTCGATATCCCGAGTACGACGGGCCGTTGTCGAGGAGCGGTACGCCGAACGCGGCATACGATGCGGTGAGGGAGACACTCCATCTCCTTCAACTCGATGATGCGCACTACGGTCGCGTGGACTGGAATCCCCTCGGGACCTTTGTTTCTCCCGGGCAGACCGTCGCAATCAAACCAAACCTGGTGATGCATCGCCACCTGCGCGGCGGCAGCCTGAATTGTGTGATCACTCATGGTTCCATAATTCGCTCCGTCGTTGACTATGTATGTCTCGCACTGCAAGGCAAGGGGCGGATCGTGATCGGCGACGCGCCACTACAGATGGCTGATTTCGACGCGATCTGCGAATGCAACGGACTGCACGAAATCGCGCACCATGCTCAATCAACCTATGGAGTGGATGTCGACATCGTTGATTTTCGCCGGGTGCGGGCAGTCAGCGATCACGGCCACGTGGTGCGCGTCGATGAGCGCGACGGCGATCCGCGAGGATACGTTGTCGTTGATCTTGCGAAAGCAAGCATGTTGGCCGCCGTAAGCGAGGCGAGCGACCGATATCGCGTTACCTGTTATGGCGCGGACGCGGTCGGGCAGCACCACAACGAACATAAGAACGAATACCTCGTTTCGGGATCCATTCTGCAAGCCAACTGCGTCATCTCGATCTCCAAGTTGAAGACCCATCGAAAAGCGGGCATGACTGCGGCGCTGAAGAATGTAGTGGGAATCAACGGACACAAAGACTGGCTCCCGCATCACCGGTACGGCGCCCCTAAGGAACGTGGCGACGAATATCTTCACGCGAGCGCGTCCAAGCGCCTTTCAGCGCGGTTGGCAGAACAAGCGCTTCAATCGCGGCCGGAGTTGCGCCGGGCGTGGGGGACGCTATCGGTCGCCGCCGGCGCCGCAGCCAAACGCATGGGTCGCGATCCCTATACCGAGGGTAGCTGGTACGGCAACGACACACTGTGGCGGACTGTGCTCGATCTGAATCGAGTGTTGTTGTATGCGGACCGGGAAGGGATCTTGCGCCCCGAAGTGCAGAGGAATTGCCTGCATCTGGTGGATGCCATCATCGCCGGCGAAGGCGAGGGTCCGCTCGAGCCCGACATAAAGGTCTGCGGAATGATGCTGGGCGGCTTCTCGCCGGTAGCTATCGACACGGTTGTCGCGGGGATGATGGACTTCGACTTCCGCAAGATTCCCACCGTGTTCCAGGGATATGGAGTTCACGAGTTTCCCTTGGCAGGTTTCGCGCCAGAAGACGTGCGCGTCCATTCCAACCAGCCGGAATTCGACGGATTGGATGCATTAGCGCCTTATCCGTCGTTCCACTTCCGCCCCACGGCCGGTTGGCGCGGGCACATCGAGCGGGATGAGGTGGAAGCATTCGCACTCGAGCAATGAATGTCCGGCGAAGGTTGCTGATCGTGGTTCCGCGACTAGTTGCAGGCGGGTCAGAAAAGGTGCTCAGCACGATCGCAGGCAATCTCGATCGCGGACGTTTCGAAGTACATCTTGCGGTTCTTGGCGACGTGAAAGCGGCCGAGCGAGCGGCTGTTGCGGCCCACGTAGTTGTTCACGAACTAGGACTTCGCCACGCACGCTATGCGGGAATCGGACTTCTGCGACTGATCTGGCGATTGCGTCCGCGAACCGTGCTTGCGGCAGGCGGACCAGCAGGAGTGCTCGCGACACTAGTAGCGAAAGCCGCACCTCGCGGTACTGAGGTTGTCCTGAGGCAAGGGACGATGCCGAGCTTGTCTGGCGCGCGCCAGAAGCGATGGGAACGGCGGGCATTTGCATGGAGCCAGCGCAACGCGGATCGAGTGATCTGTCAGTCGAAAGCAATGGCAGGCGACGTGGTACCTGCATCTCGCGTGAATCCCGAAAACTTACTCGTCGTGTATAACCCGGTGACGCCAGCGCAGAACGACGCCATCACGGGTGCGAATCATTCCGCCGCGACGCACTTCCTTGCAGTGGGCCGCCTTGCTTCCGAAAAACGATTGGATCTGGTGATACGCGCGTTCGCGATTCTAAAGCGCCAGCATTACGCGAGCGCGACTCTGACAATCGTGGGCGAAGGGCCTTGCCGCGGATCGCTGGAAGATCTGGCAGATTCCGAAGATGTTGCGGCTTCAGTTCGATTCGTCGGGTACCAGCAAAATCCAACATCATGGATGCGTGATTCGTACGCCCTGGTGATGGCCTCCGAATTTGAAGGACTGCCTAACGTAGTGCTCGAGGCAATCTCGGTCGGGCTTCCTGTCGTGGCGATTGATTGCCCTGGAGGGATCCGCGAGATTGCCGAGACGACCCACAACGTTACGCTGATCGCGGAAGAAACTCCGGCCGCGCTAGCGCGTGCGATGGCGGAGACGATCGCGTCACCGCCGTGCCGCGACCTTCCCGGGGCGGCGTTCTGGGAACGATTCAGTCTCGAATCCGTGATCAGACAGTACGAACAAATCCTGAGTCAATAATGATGCGCATTCTGATGATCGGCCCGGTCTCCGGCCCACCCGGAGGAGCGACGATTCTCTTCCAGCAGCTGGTGGCTGAGTTACAGGCTCAGCCGGATGTTGCAGTCAATGTGGTGGATACTTCGCACAGCAGTCGCCGCATCACTGGCCTTTGGCGCCTGTTTTCAATTACCTATCACGCAATCACTCTGATATGGAGGAGTGACGTCGTCTCGCTTCATGTTTCCAGCATGCGAGCGGCGCTGTATGCAGCGTTCTTGTGGATTCTGTGCAGTGCCGCCGGGCGCCCATGGGTATTGCGAATCTTTGGGGACGCATCAGTCAAGCATTCCAGGATGTCCGCCCTACAGCGTGAGCTGATGGATTGGATCTTGTGGCGATGCCCTCTGCTTCTCGTAGAGACACGGATCGCGGAGCGGTATTTTCGGCTGCGCTGTCGGAGAGTCGAGTGGTATCCGAACAGCCGTCCGCTTGCTAGTGCCGCACCGCGAAAGGAACGCAATGAAACCGCACGGTTCGTCTTTGTTGGACATGTGAAACCTTCCAAGGGCGTACGCGACATTTTCGCCGCGGCCCTCACTCTAGGAAACGCTGCGACTGTGGACGTTTATGGCCCTTTGCGCAACGGCATCGAGCCCGGTGACTTCACCAGCGCGGTTCGCTATCGCGGGGAATTGCCCAGGGAGAAAGTGGCCAACTTACTATCGGCATACGATGTGCTTCTTCTGCCAACTTACTATTCGGGCGAAGGGTACCCTGGAGTGATTCTGGAGGCTTTCGCCGCGGGTCTGCCAGTGATCGCGACTCGATGGCAGGCGATTCCGGAGATCGTTACCGATGAGAACGGCATTCTGGTGGAACCACACGACAACTCCCACCTGGCTGCCGCAATGCAGTACCTGATGCAATCGCCCGCGGAAGTTCGAAGGCTCCGCGAAGGTGCATTGCAGACGGCACGGCGATTTGATTCTGTGCTATGGACGGATCGATTCGTGCGACTCACTCTTGACCTCGTTGCTCAACGACAAAGCGAGCAATTGCTCGCGCCCTCCTCGGTGAAACCGAACTAATCGGTACCATGCGATCGCACTACTATCGTCGCGTCTTCTCCGCATACATGATGGGAGGAACGAGCCAGTTGAACTTCTGGCACGATCGGCCGCAGGCAACCCGCAATATCTCCCCGTCGGAACTTGACGAGTACTACATGCCGTTCATCGCCAAGGCGAACTATCCGCACGTGGATGTCTGCGGGATCCCAAAGCTGAATTATCGGGGGAAGATCGGGTGGCAATATAACCCGATTGCGATCGCGCAACATGGACTCGGTCACCACACGCTTTTTCGCCGGACGGGGCGGCACGAGAATCGAGACCGCTTCTTGATCGCGGCTGGCTGGCTGATTCGCAACCTGGAACGGAATCAAGCTGGGCTGTATGTATGGAATCACCACTTTGACTGGGAATACCGGTCGCGACTCAAGGCTCCGTGGTGCTCGGGGCTCGCGCAGGGACAGGGCATTTCGCTGCTCGTGCGGGCCTATCTGGAGACGCGCGACGAATACTATCTGGACGCAGCGCACCGTGCGTTTCTTGCGCTTAGCGCGCCAGTCGAATCAGGCGGAATGCTGGCTGGAACAGGTCAGCGTGTCTGGATCGAGGAGTACATTGTCGATCCGCCAACGCACATCCTGAATGGCTGCTTGTGGGCGAGTTGGGGCCTCTACGATTACTGGCTGGCGACGGGAGATCAGCGTGCTCTCATTCTCTTCCGCGAAGTTGCAGCCTCTGCGGCCGCCCGCCTCTCGGACTTCGACACCGGATTCTGGTCGCTTTACGAGCAATCCGGAACGCGCATGAAGATGCTGGCCAGTCCGTTCTATCACCGGCTGCATATCGCTCAGCTCGAGGTGATGGGCCATCTTACCGGGAACCGAACTTTCGCAAATTTCGCGCACAAATGGAGTGGATATCAACGCAACGCACTGAAGTGTGGTTACGCGTTCCTGCATAAGTGCGCATTCAAGCTTCTCTACTACTGAGCAGCAGCCGACTCCCTCAATCTGAAGCCGCTCAGAGTCGCCACCGTGAAAATCCTGTACGTCTCCCAATATTTCCCGCCGGAAAAGTGTGCGCCGGCAGCGCGAGTCTCCGAGTTAGCGCGGCATTGGGCTAACAACGGCGATCGTGTGACGGTGTTAACTGGCTTCCCGAACCATCCAACCGGAATTGTTGACCCGAAATATCGCCAGCGTTTTCGCCGATTGCATTGCCGAGAACGCATCGGCAATGTGGACGTAGTGCGCACCTGGTTGTGGCCGTTGGCAAACGCGGAGATATGGAAACGTGTGATCTGCTACGTATCCTTTCTTTTGTCTGCCTGCGTGGCCGGATTGTTTCTCGATCGGCCCGAAGTCGTGATCGCAACGTCACCGCAGTTGCTAGTCGGGTTGAGCGGTTGGTTCTTGGCACGGTTTTTCGGAGTTCCGCTCGTGCTGGAGATTCGCGATCTGTGGCCGGAATCAATGTGCGGAGTTGGGGCACAAAAGCCCAACGAACGCTTGTATCGGGCGGTCGGACTGGTCGCGAAATTCTTGTACAAACACAGCACCCAAATCGTAGTGGTTACGCCCGCATTTCGCGAGCAGCTAATCGAGCGCTGGGGTGTCCCAGGAGGCAAGATTGACGTTGTCCAAAACGGAGTTGAGACGGACCTGTTTTCCCCGAGTGGTCCCACCGATATCCGGCGTCCCTTCGCGTTGGAGGGGAGATTTATCGTGTCGTACATTGGGACAATCGGTATGGCGCATGGGTTGGATACTGTTCTTGATGCTGCGCAATTAATTCGCTCCGAATGTCCCGGAGCACACGTGCTGTTGATCGGAGACGGTGCGGAAAAGGCGCAGGTCGAAGAGGAAGCCGGTCGCCGCGGGCTGAAGAACTTGAGTCTTCTGCCGGCGCAGGAGCGCGAGACCGTGCCCGCGTTCATTCGAGCTTCCGACGTGTGTCTGACGCCTCTGAAGAGGGCAGAAGTTTTCAAGACCGTGATTCCCACGAAGATGCTCGAGTTCATGTCGTGCGGACGCGCAGTCATTCTCGGCGTGGAGGGGCAGGCCGCGGAAATCTTGCAGGAAGCCAAGGCGGGTATCTGCGTTCCTCCCGAAAATGCCGAGGAACTGGCCAGGGCGATCGTCACTCTCTACCGGGAAAGCGAATTGCGCGGCCGGTTGGGAGCCAATGGGCGGGCATACATTTTGCAAAACCTTACGCGCGCGCGGACCGCGGACAAATACAGCTCGGTGTTGGACTCAGTGCTGAATGCTGCCGAAATGAAGCGCCGCCTGCAATCGCAACCGGTGCGGTCCAAACGTGCAGAACTCCCGCAAAATAGCGCCGCCCTGCTGCCAATGAAGCAACTCTAGCGCGCAGTTACAAATGAATCCTGCTTGAGGCGTGCCACGCGGCGCGCCTTTTCTTTTGGACGAAGGAGCCATTCGCGCCTGAGTGCTACGATGTTCAAACGAATGCCAAACGCATTCCACATCCTCAGCTTGCAAGTGCTGAATGCTCATGAGATGACCGAAGCGCGCGTCGCCGCGGGCGTGGCCATTTTCCTGGCCAGCTACGTGGTATTCGCACTTGGCAAATTTCCGGGCACAAAAATCGATCGCCCCGGAGCGGCGATCATCGGCGCGGTGCTCATGGTGGCCTTCCGCATCGTCAATGGCGGAGAAGCCATTCGCGCCGTGGATTTCGCGACCATCGTTCTGCTCTTCGCGATGATGCTGATCGTCGGTGATCTGCGACTGGCCGGCGCCTTCGATGCGATTGCGTTCTTCATCATCTCGCGGCTCGGATCGAGGCACCTGTTTCCGGCGGTCATCTTCACTACTGGCGTTCTGTCCGCATTTTTTGTGAACGACATCATTTGCCTCGTGATGGTCCCGATCGTTTTGACCCTTACCGATCGCATGCGCCTCGATCCGTTGCCCTACCTGCTGGCGGTTGCCACCGCGTCGAACATCGGTAGTGTCGCCACCATCACCGGCAATCCTCAGAACATCCTCATTGGGTCGTACTCCGGTATTAGTTATCGCAGCTTCCTGGCGCACTTGGGGCCAGTAGCCGTAGCCGGACTCTTTCTGGACTGGGCGATCCTGCGGGCGCTGTTTCGTGATGCTCACGTGGAACGCGAAATGTTGAGCCAACAAGACTCCAGCGTTGGTCGCTCACTGCATGATCAGTGGATCAGGCCGTCGGTCGTGGTATTAGGCGTACTTGCCGGATTCCTGATCGGATTCCCGCCACCATTGGTGGCCGCCGTGGGAGCGGCCCTGTTGCTGATAACCCGCACCATGGAACCGCGGCACCTTTATGAAGAAGTCGACTGGGGGCTGCTGGTCTTTTTTGTGGGACTGTTCATCATTGTTGCGGGCGCCGAGCAAGTCGGTATCACACGCCTGCTCTTCGATGTGGCCCGTCACTGGAATCTGCAAAACCCGGCGGTGCTGGCTGCCGTTACAGCGGTTTTTTCCAACCTGGTGAGTAACGTTCCGGCTGTGATGTTGCTGAAGTCACTGATCCCCGGATTTCAGGACCCGCATCGCGGCTGGCTGATTCTCAGCATGGCGAGCACACTGGCCGGGAATCTGACCATAACCGGATCGATCGCCAATATCATTGTGGTGGAACAAGCGAAAGCGAAGGTGCAGATCACCTTCCGCCAGTATCTGCGCGCCGGCCTGCCAGTCACGATCTGCACCTTGCTAGTCGGAACGATCTGGTTGTGGTTCACCGGATGAAGCGGCACGCGGGAGAAGCCCGATCCCTTACGCGCGATTCGTGTTGTGGTGGTGATGCTTGTGCTTGTGATGCTTCTTTACGTGTTCGACATGAGCACTCGATCGAGAGCGGTTGAATTCCGCTGTTCGGACTTGCTGAGCGGAAATCGACCCTACCGAGAAGAGGATCAGAGCCGCGGCGAAGGCTAGCGCAAAACGATGCTTCATTGCAGGTTCCTGTGAGTCAGAATTAAATTCCAGCGTGGCGCAAGGGATGTGCTTGCGCCAGCAGGTGTAAACCCCAGGAACTCGGAAAATATGCGTTACGAAGTTGGGCCAATCGGCTTCATCGCACTCCTGCCTTGCGACCTTTTCACAAACGGTGCAAACGAGCATGTCTGCGCTCATCACCAGGATTGTGTGATCCGGCTCACAGACACATGTGGGTGACAGGACAAAGAATGCGCTTCACCGAATGATAGCCGGGGTGGCTTTACAGATCGTGCCGGCAGGGAGGTGTGCAAATGGAGCAATGGCGGCTGGAATCCGGCTTGCCGCTCTGCGCACGCCATCTCATAGCTTCGCTCCGTTCAAGACGCGGCCTCCGCTCCTGTCCTCCGCAACGCGTCGTCGGATCACCATTGATGGTGACGTGCCCGTATTCCCGGGTTATGCGAAGCTGCACGGCACATGGGTCCACCCCGCCTTCGGTTTTTCTAGATGGTTCTCGCAACCGTTTAGGGCGTTCGTAGCTCGCCGCTTCGCGAATACCGTCGTCACAAGTTCCGCGTAATTTGCAGTTTTTAACGAGCCGATAACACTTCGTTGCATTCTTTCGATGGTTGTGTTTGACTCATCCGCCGTGGGCGATAGGGTCGGGTGTGGGGCATTTTTTGCGACTCTAAGCATTCTTTCTTGCAATCCAAACTTGGCGGCTTTGAGGAGATACACGCATGGCAACGCAGTCCATCGCAAGTCGGTCAGGATTCCAGCAACCGGAGTACAGCATTCGCAGAGTCATTCTGGCCTCCGCTGTTGGAACCATGATTGAGTGGTACGACTTCTATATCTTCGGAAGTCTGACGGCAATTCTGGCCGTTAAGTTTTACCCGCCAGGGAACGATACTTTCGCCTACATCGCGTACCTGGCTACGTTCGCGGTTGGCTTCCTCGTGCGCCCTTTCGGAGCCCTCTTTTTCGGACGCATCGGCGATCTGATCGGGCGCAAGTATGCGTTCATCGTGACCTTGAGCATCATGGGCGGAGCTACCGCGCTCATCGGTCTCCTGCCTACCTTCGCAACCGCCGGATGGTTCGCGCCGATCGCCCTGATCTTGATCCGCGTGATGCAAGGTCTGGCACTCGGTGGTGAGTACGGCGGCGCGGCGGTTTACGTTGCCGAACACGTTCCCGACACCAAACGTGGGTATTACACGAGCTTTATCCAGATCACGGCCACGCTCGGCTTGTTTGTCTCGCTGGGCGTGATCCTCTCCGTGCAAGGCCTGATGACCGAGGCCAACTTCAAGGCTTACGGTTGGCGTATTCCGTTCCTTCTCTCCGTCGTGCTGGTCTCGATGTCCCTGTATATCCGCATGAAGATGAAGGAATCGCCGATCTTCTCATCGATCAAAAGCGCTGGCATGACCTCCGCACGGCCGCTCATCGATGCGTTCACCAAATGGGACAACCTGAAGCGCGTTTTGATTTCGCTGTTCGGTGCGACCGCCGGCCAAGGCGTCATCTGGTACACCGGGCAGTTCTTCGCGTTGTTCTACCTGCAAACGATTTTGAAGGTGAATGCGAAGCAGGCGAGCATCATCGTCGCTATCGCGTTGCTGTTCGGCATGCCATTCTTCACCGTCTTCGGCGCGCTTTCCGACAAGATTGGTCGCAAGAAGATCATGATGGCGGCCTGCCTCATCGCGGTGATTTCCTACATTCCGATTTACAAAGCGATGGAGCGTGCGGCAGGCACGAACGTTGTTACCGTGCAGTCCACCAAGGACAAGGTGACCGGTGCTACGAAATTAACCCCCATGACTCAGGACCCAACCGGCAAGCTGGTAGCGGTGAAAGAGGCTGCCAATCCCAATAAGCCAATGCTGGTATTCCTGGTTTTTCTGCAGGTGATTTTCGTTTGCATGATTTACGGCCCCATCGCTGCTTACCTGGTCGAAGCCTTCCCGGCAAAAATCCGCTACACATCGTTGTCGCTTCCGTACCACATCGGCAACGGCGTATTCGGCGGGTTGGTGCCCCTGATAGGGATCGCCAGCGTAGCTGCAACCGGGAATATTTATGCCGGCTTGTATTACCCGATGGCAGTGGCCACCATGACATTCGTGATTGGTTCACTGGCGTTGAGGGAGTCCCACGGCGTTAAGATTTGGGACGAAGTGCAGGCAAGACCGCAAACACAGAAACTGTGAGCGAATGCGGGGCGTCGGCGGAATCTTCATCTGCCGCCGCCCTGCCTGCTCCCAATTCAGTCGTGTCGTCTTGCTTTTTCCTTCCTCCTGCACCATGCCGCGGATGACTCAGTTTCGGCCAAGGTATTTGTTCTCATCCGGAGGCAATTATGACCACCGCTCTCAAGGCCGCCGCTCCTGAAGCGACTTCCAATCTACTCGCGGTCGCGGAGGAATACCCGGCGCCGCAGGTGAGAGTGGCAGAAGATTCTCGGGTGTTATGCTACTGGCGATGTGGTGGTGAAGGACCGTGTATCCGGGGGTGGCCGAAGCCGCGGCGATCGGCATTCCCGACGCGCTGAAAGGCGAGGTCATCAAAGCGTTCGTGACCGCGCGTGCGGCCCATGGTTGCGCCAGAACAACGCGACATGTCGACCATGGAACAGTAGTAAATCGTAATACGAGTCTTATCGATTCGCGAGGAATAGATGGCACAGGATACTGCAATTAATCCGCAAGACACCAGCATTGATTCAACTCTGCAGGAGCAGCGCAAGTTCGAGCCATCCGCAGAGTTCCAGAAAAAGGCACACATCAAGAGCCTGGAAGAGTACGAACGTCTTTATAAGGAATCGGTCGAGCAGCCCGAAAAGTTCTGGGGCGATGTCGCCAACGAGTTGCACTGGTTCAAGCCGTGGGACAAGGTTCTTGAATGGAACGCTCCCTGGGCGAAGTGGTTCGAGGGCGGGCAGATCAACCTTGCCTACAACTGTCTCGACCGCCACGTCGAGAGCGGACGCGCGAATAAGACTGCTCTGTTGTGGGAAGGCGAGCCGGGCGATCTCCGCACGCTCACTTACGCGCAACTGCTCACCGAAGTAAAGAAGTTCTCCAATGTGCTTCTGGGTCTCGGCATCAAGAAGGGCGATCGTATCGCTATTTATATGGGCATGACGCCGGAATTGCCTATCGCGATGCTGGCGTGCGCGCGTATCGGCGCTCCGCATTCCATCATCTTCGGCGGATTCTCGGCCAATTCGCTCGTCGATCGCATCAACGACGCACAGGCGGTTGCGGTGATCACCCAGGATGGCTCTCATCGCCGCGGCAGTGAAGTAAAGCTCAAAGCCACCGTCGACGAGGCCGTCGTCAACACTCCCAGCGTGAAGCATGTGATTGTCTACAAACGCACCGGCAGTGCGGTGGAGATGAAATCGGGCCGCGATCACTGGTGGCACGAGCTGATGGCCAAAGCTTCCGATCAGCACGAAGCCGAGCCACTCGACGCCGAGCATCCGCTCTACATCCTTTATACGTCCGGCACGACGGGCAAGCCGAAGGGCGTGGTGCACACCACCGCCGGCTACTCCGTGGGAACCTACCTGACGACGAAGATCGTCTTTGACCTTCGCGAAGACGACATCTACTGGTGCACCGCCGACATCGGCTGGGTGACTGGCCACAGTTACATCGTGTATGGTCCGCTACAAAACGGCGCGACGGTGGTGATGTACGAGGGCGCACCCAACTTCCCTGAGCCGGACCGCTTCTGGAGCATTATCGACCGCCACAAAGTGACGGTGTTCTATACGGCGCCGACGGCGATCCGCACATTCATCAAGTGGGGCGATAGCTGGCCCAACAAGCACAAGATGGATTCGTTGCGGTTGCTGGGAACTGTGGGCGAGCCTATCAATCCTGAAGCCTGGATGTGGTATCGCGAGACGATAGGCCATGACCGCTGCCCGATCGTCGACACATGGTGGCAAACAGAGACCGGCGCCATCATGATCTCCCCGATTCCGGGTGCCATCGCCGCGAAGCCGGGCTCGGCGACCAAACCATTCTTCGGAGTCGTCCCCGAAGTCGTAACGCTCGATGGCAAGCCGGTGCCGGAAGGTTCTGGCGGATACCTGGTAATCCGCAAGCCATGGCCCTCGATGCTGCGAACGATTTGGGGCGATCCGGAGCGCTACCAGAGCCAGTACTGGTCGCAGATCCCCGGTTCGTACTTCACCGGTGACGGCGCGCGCCGCGACAAGGACGGCTATTACTGGATCATGGGTCGTGTCGATGATGTGATCAACGTCTCCGGACACCGGCTCTCGACAATGGAAGTGGAATCGGCGCTGGTCGCACACCCGAAGGTCGCGGAAGCGGCTTGCGTGGGGCGTCCCGACGAGATCAAGGGCCAGGCGATTTCGGCATTTGTCACTCTTGAGCACGGCAACATGCCTTCCGATGAACTTAAAAAGGAACTGCGCGACTGGGTGGTGAAGGAGATCGGCGCGCTCGCCCGTCCGGACGAGATTCGCTTCACCGACGTTCTGCCCAAGACGCGAAGCGGCAAGATCATGCGGCGCCTGCTACGTGAACTGGCTACGAACGGCGAAGTGAAAGGTGACGTAACCACGCTGGAAGATTTCACCGTGATCGCGAAATTACGCGAAGACGAAGCATAGTTCTAGAACGATTGTCTCTTCTGTGGCGCGGACATGGTTCATGCGTGTCCGTGCCATTTTCTTTTTCGGACCGCACTTCGAATCGACGAATCGCTAATTTTCCGTCTCCGCAATCTCCACAGAGTTGAAGTTCCCACCCCATTCTGCCGACTAAATAGCTGAGGAACGCCTTGGCTTCCGCCTTTGACAATCCCGCGATTCTGCGTGGCTTGGCAGATAAGTTTCCCTTTGGGTTTTATGTGGTCGATCCGGAGAGAACGATTCTGTACTGGAACGAAGCGGCTGAGCGCATCACGGGTTACCACGCGCAAGAAGTGGTGGGACGTTGCTGCGCCGACGACTTGCTGGTGCACTGCGGCCCTCAGGACAGTGCTTTGTGCGCGACCGGCGGTTGTCCCTTCACGTTCACGCTGCGCGACGGAAAGCCGGCAGAAGAACATCTCTACCTGCGGCATAAAGAGGGGCAACGCATTCCCGTAAGAATTCTCGCTTTGCCGATGCTGGACGCTCACGGCGCCATCGTGGCGATCGCGGAGTTGTTTATCGAAGAGAACAACAGCCCCGAGGGACTGTGTTGGATCACGGAAACCGCTTCGCGGCTCGATCCGCAATTGAAGATTCCATCTGTTCTGGCGACGACTGAACAGTTACAGCTTTCACTTTCACAGTCCACGTCGCGTCTCGCGGTATTTCTCATCGAAGTGCAACAACTCGATAACATGCGGAAGAATCGTGGCGTGGAACTCGCGGAAACCGCACTGCGTGCGACGGTGCAGACGGTTCGCGGCGTGCTGACTGTCCCGCATTACCTGGGCTGCTGGACGGAGCACCGTCTGCTGCTGCTGGTACCCCATTGCAGCGACGGATATGCGCAGCAGCTTCCCGAAAAACTTCAATGCCTGGCGCAGACATGCGGCCTGATGTGGTGGGGAGACCGCGTGAACCTGGAAGTGAAAGTGGCGAGTTCGTTCGTGCGTCCGGACGAATCACGCGAGGAGCTGATGAAGAGACTGGAACAGCAACACAGAAATGATGACAGTTCCGGGGAGAGCCACGGATGTTCATCATAATCGGAATCCTCGTCGTACTAGGCGCGGTCGCCGGCGGATACCTGATGGAGCACGGGAACCTCAAGGTGCTGATCCAGCCCGCGGAACTGCTGATCATCGGCGGCGCGGCTATGGGAACGGTGCTGATTGCGAATCCACTGCATGTGCTGAAGAAGATCGTCAGTGGCGTGATCGGAGCGCTCAAGCCGTCGCGATACAACACGCAGCTCTATCTCGACAGCATGAAGCTTTGCTACGAACTGCTGAATAAAGCGCGCCGCGAGGGTCTGCTGGCGCTCGAAGGCGACATCGAAGGCCCTGACAAGAGCCCCATTTTTCAGAAGTACCCGAACTTTCTCAAGGATCACCACACTCGCGACTTCGTCTGCGACACGATGCGCATGGCGATTACCGGAAACGTGGATCCCTTCGATCTGGACCAGATGATTGAGATGGACATGGAAGTATCGCACCACGAAGCGAGTCAGCCGATCGCGGCCCTTAGCACGATGGCCGATTCGCTGCCCGGGCTTGGGATCGTGGCGGCAGTGCTGGGCGTGGTGATCACCATGGGCGCGCTGGGTGGGCCGCCCGAAGAAATCGGGCACAAGGTCGCGGCCGCGCTGGTGGGCACGTTTCTCGGCATCTTGCTGTGCTACGGGTTTGTGGGCCCGGTTGCGCAAAACATGGCGAAAGAGGCCGATGAAGAACATGCGTATCACCAGGTGCTGCGCGTGTTGCTGATCTCATTTGTTAAAGGCAACGCTCCGATCCAGGCGCTGGAGTTTGCGCGACGGGCGATCCCACAGCGCGTTCGTCCGAGTTTTCAGGAGCTGGAAACCGCGTGTAAAGGCGGTGCTTCTGCGGCCGCGGCGGCGGCTGCACCGGCCGAGTCATAAGCGAGGAAGGCCCTTACTTGGCGCCACGAATCATTATCAAGAAAAAAGGTGGACACGGCGGCCACCACGGCGGCGCGTGGAAAGTCGCTTACGCCGATTTCGTTACCGCCATGATGGCGCTGTTCATCGTGTTGTGGCTGCTGAATACCAGCAAGCAGGTGCAGGAAGCGATCGGCGGATATTTCAAAGATCCTTCGGGATCTTCGAAGCTCGTGGGCTCGAACATGCAGGGATCGGGCGAGAACTTCGCGCTTACCAAGCAGAATGTCACGAAGTTGAAAGAAGAATTGCAGGCCAAGATTCGTAAGGTCTCGAATTTTGAGAAGCTCAGCAAGCAGATCGAGATGACGATTACCGCCGAGGGCCTGCGCATCGAACTGTTGGAAACTGCAAAAGGAACGTTCTTCGATATCGGTAACGCAAATCCGAGTCAGGACGGCAAGGAGTTGCTGAACGCGTTGGCGCAGGAGATCGGGAAGTTGCCGAATCGTGTTTCCATCGAAGGCCACACGGACTCGAAGCCTTACGGTACCGACGCTTACACAAATTGGGAGCTTTCAGTAGACCGCGCCAATGCGGCGCGGCGCATTTTACGTGCAGGCGGATTGGGCGAGAATCAGATTGCGCAGGTGCGCGGCTATGCGGATCAGAGCTTGCGAAACAAGAACGATCCGGAAGATCCGGCGAACCGGAGGATATCGGTGATCGTGCAATATCTGGAAGACGATACGCCCAAAGCGGCGCCAGAGAAAGCGGACACCGCGATCGAAAAGAAGGAAGAGAAGAACGAAGAAAAGAAGGACTAAAGATACAGCCGCGCTACTCCCCGCATTGCGGCAGCAACAGCAGCTTGTCTTTGCTCATCAGGTCGGGAGTTGAGCTCAGGAACTGGTGTGGCTGAGCGCAGAACGGGCACTTGCCCAGCTTAACGTCGGCCTCCCAGCCATCGCGTCCGCGAACAAAGTAGCGATCACCATCCGCCGATTGCAGCTGCATCAGGATCTCTTCCACCATCAATACGCGCGACCAGCCTTGGTCGTCCCCGATCCCAACGTGAGAGATGTGGCGATCGGGATCTTCGTCGCGCATTCGGCGCGTCATGCATATGATCTGGCGTCGTGCCATCTTTAGAATGGGGCCAACTGGCCCGTCGTGGGTTCCGCTCAACAATACCAGGGCTCGGTCAGATATGGGATGGTAGCCCGTGCGGCCAATGCCGGCAATGTGGGAAGGATCTCGTCGTCCGACCCTTTGGCTTGTTGCAGCAGATGCCACGCATACTCAAAGATCGTAGAGCGATCATATTCCAGCTTGACCGAAAACTGTATGGTGCGTTCAAGCTCGCGCTGCAACGAATCGACCCGCTGGTCCGCGTGTTTCCAAGGATAGCTGAGCGACGCCTGATCGAACGCTCCGACGATCTCCTGCACTTCTCGCAGTTGCAGCAGTCGCGAGCACGACGGGATCAGCAGGCGAATAGCAAGCTGAATGGGCTGCACGTTTTCGATCAGTTCCAGTTCGGCCATCGCCATCAGGAACTCTTCATAACTGGCCAGCGACATCCACGGATGGAAGGCAACAAAAGTCGGGCTCAGCGCCAGTCCGAGATCGCGGAAGATTTGAACGACTTTCAAAAAGTCGGCTCGCGTATGGCCTTTGTCGAGAAGCTGCAGAACGCGGTCATCGAGCGACTCCACGGCGCTGACGACGAATGCACATCCAGTATCCCGCAGGGTCGGCAAAAGTTCGGCCTGCTGGAGTAAGTGCTCGACCTTGATCGTGGCGTCGTAGGTCAGCTTCGGAAATTCGCGATGCAAGGCCTTTACCAGTTCTATGGCGTGCGTCGGGTCCGTTAAAGAAGTCCGGATCGCCGAAGGTAATATGCTGCGCTCCCGCCTCGACCTGCTGGCGAATGTCGGCCAGCACCACATCGCGTTGAACCACACGAAATTTTCCTTCGTAAATCGGGACTATGGGGCAATGCCGGCACAGGTGCTTGCACCCGCGGCTGGCCTCGGTATATCCGGCGAGTTGTTGCTCGCCGTTCGGCAACACGAGTTTCGAATACTTGGCAAGATCGGGCAGCCCTTGTCGGCTCGGAGTGAGAAACGACAGCCGGTCGTGCGAAATCTGCAGTCCGGCCTGAGGCTCCGAATCACCATGCAAGCCTTCGGCAAGCGCCAGCAGACGTCCTTCAAATTCGCCGCCGATGATGGTGTGCACGCCGAGCGCGTGGAGATGGTCAGAATTCAATGGCGCGTAAAGCCCATAGGCGCAAATATGCGCTCGAGGATTCAATTGCCGCAGGCGCGGTACAGCGTGCGCCGCGATTCGCGTGGCAGTGTGCATCGGCAGATGAAGTGCGATCAGGTCGGCCCGACTCACAACGCCTTCGTGCTTGCCTAAGGCTTCCTGCGAAAGGTCCAGTTGATCGACGGTCGCTCCGCGCTCGCGCAACCAGGCCGCAGGCGAAGCCAGACCAAACGGCTGATGGCCGAGGTCATAGGTCGAGATCAGAACGACATGGAAATCATTCAGCAAAGTGGCAGGATTGTCCCAAGCTTACGGTCTCTTGTGATCAGATGCGAGTGCCCCGTGAAAGCTTCGAAAATTGGAACGATTCTATCAGTATCGTAAAATCGGACGGTGAGCCAGTTAATCCCCTTATTTCCGCTGGAGCTGGTACTGCTGCCGGGCGCTCCGCTTCCGCTGCACATTTTCGAACCACGGTACAAGGAAATGATCGCGGAGGTCATGTCGCAGAACGACCAGTTCGGACTGGTGCGGCTGCTGAACAACAACTCCATAGCCGAGGTCGGATGCACGGCGGAAGTCCTGGAAGTCACAAAAAAATATGACGACGGCCGTATGGACATCGTCACCCAGGGACAGAAGCGCTTCGAGATCACACGACTCGACCAGGAGCGAACCTTCCTGAGAGCCGAGGTGACCTTCTTCGAGGACGACCCTGGAGCTGCCGCCAAAGCAGAGCTCGACAAACTAGTCGATCTGCACAAGGAATTGGTGGGTGTATCTGGCGGCGAATCACCCGAGGTCGAGCTGGACGATCCGCAACTCTCGTTTCAGCTAGCCGGAAGTTTGCCGCTCGATTTGGATTTCAAACAGACGCTGCTGGGAATGCGGTCCGAAGAGCAGCGTGTGACCGCGATGATCGAGTATTACAACGCGCTCATCCCGCAATTGAAGCGCACCATCAAGGTGCGTGAAAAAGCCAAGGGCAACGGTCACGCCATGTAGTCGCAATCAGTGCGGAAGCTGATCGATCTTCGCTGCCAGGATGAAGTCGCTCTCCGTCAGGCCGTCGATCTTGTGTGTCCAGGTGGTAATCTCCGCTTTCCCCCAAGCCAGAAAAATATCGGGATGATGTCCC
This sequence comes from Terriglobia bacterium, assembly GCA_963724985.1. GTDB lineage: Bacteria > Acidobacteriota > Terriglobia > Terriglobales > Acidobacteriaceae > JAJPJE01. The sequence goes on from CAVRWV010000015.1 coordinate 220,678, forward strand.
TGTTCTTCGGCGATCTCGCCAACGCGGTTCACGAACGCCAGAGCCGAGCGGAAATCACGGAAGGTGAACGCACGTTTCAGGTGATGGCCATTGACCACCTGCCACCCTGGAACTTCCTGCTCCAGTGTGTGCAGCTGATCGCCGGCGAGCGGTGGAGCTCCTCCGCGGCAAGGAACGCAGGTTTTGGCGGCTAGGTCAGACATGGCTGGAGATTGTACATCGAGGGTGAGATGCCGGTGCGCCGCTGTCTGTACAGCGACGGCCGCAATACCACGCAAGATTGGCGCTAACTATGCGACGTCAAGCCGCTGCTCGCACTCGCTTGTAGCGTTGATTTCTGTTCGGTAAATCGGATCGACGTCCCGTTCGTCGCCGAACAGCAGGAAAAAGATGAAGAACAGCCCACAGCCCGCAAGTGAAAGCGCACCAAGCAGGAGCCGGAAGGCAAACTCAGTATTCATTTGTCCCCCTGAATTACCGGCACGCTTATTGACTCTTTAATACGCCAGTGGTTTACCTGAGGGAAATCAAAAGATTCTATGGGACTAATTTGCAGATGCGTTCAGTATGTCGCCAGAAAGTGGGGATAGCACAACCAGTTGCAGGACAAGCGGGATGCCTGTCCTGCGTCGGGTGCCCGGTCCTTTGCCGTTTTGCAAAGGGCCGGACCACCGCTCACGCCACCTTTACTGCGGACGAACGCGCCCTACGGCGAAGGGCGCATCGGAGTTGGTCATCTTGGCGACATGCACATCGAATCCGGTGTTCGGCAGCAGTGAGGTCAGTTGAAATACCTTGAAATTCGAGCCGCTGATTTCCGCCTGCCGGAAAATGCCAGCCTCGGTGTCTACCACTTCGTGAGTGTCCTGGAGATTCTCGAGGAACGCCGCAGCGGCTGCTTCCGTGACGTGCTTGCCGTTGGCGTGCTCGACCATCGCTTCAGCCGCGTAAGAGCGAACAAGCTTCGGCCAATATTTCTCCAGCAGCGAAGGGCTGGCGAAGATGTCCGCCCATATGATTTCGCCATTCACGGCGACCACCACGCCGACCGCGTTGCGATCGCGCAGCTGATGAATCAATTGCGTGTAGCTTTGCTGCATGGGGATAACGACGTCATCGAGTTGCTTTTTGACTTCTGCATTCTCGACCGTCGCAGCATAGGAAGTCGTCGTTCTGCCGTTTGCGGAAATCGGGCCGCCGGCTGGCGGAGGGGCCGCCGCCACCAGTGCGCCTCGCGCTTCCGCCACCTGGTCCCACACCTTCTGCTGATCCTTGTCCACCATAGCTTTGGCGCGGACGCTCGGTTGCGCCAATCCAATGCTGGTTCCAAACTTGTCGCTGCGTGCGACCCAGCGTCCCGGCTCAACACAGAAAACGCCAAGATCAATGGGATCGCTTTCAGCGGGAACGATGCGATCTTTGCCGATCACGCGGTCCTGTTTGCCGCCAGTGACAATCTCTCCGGCCAGCAACAAAAGCGGCCGCTTGGAGTTATTGATCAGCACCAGCGTGTTGACTTGGGCGCCGCTTTGCGGCGGAGGGTACGGCCCGCGGCGGCGGATAAGCGGCGCTACATTCCCCGATTCGGTAACCACCACCTCGCCCGAGCGAATGCCTTCATCCAAAGTCAGGAATTCGCTGGTATCGTGGGTAGACGACGCAACCACGGGAAAGATGGTGAGGTTGCCGTGCGAGATCGGGGAGAGAACCTTATAGCGGTGCTCGATCTGTCCGGCTGGAACTGCGGATGCGAAGAACAACATACCTGCAAGGCACAGCATCAACTCGGTTTTCATGTGCGTTCCTTTGGGATCTCGGGCGACGGCGAGGACACCCCTGCAATGACCTCGATCGGGCGGGAGACTCTACTTACGTGAGGAGAACGTTGGGGACTGCCCTTCTTGCAAGGGAAGATGTACGATCCCACCAATCGAATGAGCGGTAGCGCCCAAGTCGCGCCTCGGCGGCAATGGATTTCCCTGCTGGAACTCCAGTTTGCCGACCTGCTTCGTACCAGCGGTGCGGAAGCACTGGGACTTGCGCGCGAGGATTTTCGCCAGATCCTGATTCAGATCGGCGAAAAGTATTTGCCCGCCGATGCTGGAGTAGAACACGCGCGGGACCTTTACCAGACCCTGCGCGTCGCGGATCTTGCTCTGGCCAGGGCATGCGCCGCCGGGCACGAGAAGGCGTGGGATGTGTTTCTCACCCGCTTTCGCGAGAAGCTCTACGATGCGGGCCGAGCGATTGCCGGAGACGACTCGCGTGGCCGCGAGCTGGCCGATTCCATCTACGCCGAACTTTATGGCCTGAGTGAGCGCGAGGGTGTTCGAGCGTCGAAGCTGGCCTCATACACCGGGCGCGGCTCGCTGGATGGATGGTTGCGAACCGTACTCGCGCAGGAGTTCGTGAATCGCTATCGCACGCAGAAGCGTCTGGTCAGCCTGGAAGAAAAGGAAGAGGATGGCGTGACCTTCGAGGCGCCGCGCCAGGAACCGCAGGTCCCGGTGGATCTGCGCCTGAATGAGGCTCTCGACGAAGTCTTTAGCGAAATGGCGGCCGAGGATCGCACGATCCTGGCGGCTTATTATCTGGATAAACGGAAACTGGCGGAAATCGGCCGCATGCTCGGCTTCCATGAAGCAACGGCCAGTCGCAAGCTGGAACGCATCACCAAGCGTCTGCGGCAGGCATTGCTTGACGCTTTGCTGAAGCGCGGCATGAGCCAACGCCAGGCAGAAGAAGCTCTGGAAACGGATGTAAGGGATTTACAGCTAAATGTGCGTGATCGGCTGGCGCAAGAAAAGCCGGCCGCACCGTTCAATGGAGAGACGACACCGGGCTAGTGAATTTCGGCAAGGAAATCCGGGGCTGGGCAGATAGCCTCAGATGGTTTCCTCGGCTGGGACGCAGGGACAAAGACGTTGGCAGAGATACCAAAAATCGCGCAGCGAAGATTGCAGAACGAACAGCTCGGGGCTGAGGTCGCGCACCCGGATGCTGATCTGCTGACCGCGTTTGCGGAGCAGGCGTTACCCGCACGCGAGCGCGATCAGGTGCTTGCGCATCTGGCTCGCTGCGCGGATTGCCGAGAGATTGCAGCACTTGCCGGAGCAGCCGTCGCGGAACCAGAGCTGGTTGCAGCGCCGAAGCAGGTCGATCACAAACCAAGCCGCTCTTTCTGGTCTTTGCGACCGCTGCGCTGGACCGCAGCAGCAGCCACAGCGGCGGTGGTGTTGAGTGCAGTCTGGCTGAACCGCAAGGAGGTCACGCAACAGGCACTCCCCGGGGGAACCGAAACGAATCCAGCGATTGTGCAGCAACAAAACGAACCGTCACCCGTGCCCGCGACGGACAAAGAGACCGCGCCCCAGGCATCTGCCCTCCGGCCGGATAACGCTTCGAAGCCCGACGCGCTAGCCAAGGCAAAGGTGGCATCGCCGAAGGAGCGAGTCGAACTCAACGACGGATTCGGCAACGGAGCAGCCGTAGATGAAGTCACGGCGGCGAAGAAACAGTCACCGACTGGCAATGCCACAGATCAGAAGGACGCGCCAATGCTTCGCGCGAGTGAGACCGGTCAGCTACAAGCCGCCAAAGGGCCATCCAACCAGGCTGTGGCTGGCCCTCTTTTGGCTTCTTCTGATGGAGCAGCGGCGAAGACAGAAAGAGCATTGCCGTCAACGCATTCAGTTTCGATTAACGATGTGGCCCCTGCATCTGCGAAGAGTGCACCACAAGCGTCTCCACCAATCACCATGACGTACAGTAGACAAACCGCCGCGGAACTGGCGCCAGCCGATCAGGTCGCAGAATCGCAAACCAATGGGAACGCGTCCGGTGCGACAAGGGACGCGGGCTCACAGGTGAGAGTCGGCCCAATGGCGACTCCTCTGCCTAACGATCAGGCGTCGCTCGCCAATCTGCAAAAGTCTCTGGATTTGAAGTCCGCGGGGACTCTGTGGCGCGTCAGCAGCGCTGGTGAATTACAGCAATCGACCGACTCGGGCCGGAATTGGAAGACGGCGCTCGGCGAACATCCTTCGAAATTCAAGGCGGTAGCCTCAACCGGCGCTACCGTTTGGGCCGGCGGAGATGACGGGGCCTTGTGGTCTTCGCTGAACAACGGGCTCACGTGGAGAAAGTTGGCGCCCAGTGTGGACGGCCACTCCCCGCGCGGAACCGTCGAGAACATTCAGCTCGCCGCTCCGAAGAATGTGACTTTCCGAACCAGCGCGGGAGAGACCTGGAGTTCACCTGACGGTGGAATTAATTGGACGGTGAAGTCCGAATAAGCGCGACCTCTTGCGAAAATGTTGCGACCTACCCACTCGAGGGCGAGTGGGCTCCATATTCTCAGCTGCCATTCGCGTAAGATAACGACAGAATGCCTGTGACTATCCGCCGGCTCAGGGCGTGGATTGTTTCCGCCGCGATCCTCCTCATGATCGTGCTGGCCGGGTTCTACACCTACGGTCGCTATCGAGTGCGGAACGTCCTCAGGACCCTGCCCAACAAATTGGGAGTGGATGTTCAGCAGAGCGCTGATAGTTTCTCCATCTCCAAGTCCGAAGGCGGACGAACTCTCTTCACCGTCAAAGCTTCAAAGGAAATTCAGTACAAGAGCGGCCGGGCCGAACTGCACGACGTGAACATCGTTGTGTATGGGCGCGAGTCGAATCGTTTCGACCAGATCTACGGATCGCAATTCGAATATGACCCGAAATCCGGCGACATCACGGCAGCCGGAGAAGTACAGATCGACCTTGAGGGCAACACGGAAGGACTCGTCAGACCTGACTTGACCCCTCCAGCACGAACTAAAAAATCCCATTCACCTGAAAACCAGTGGGCTGGTGTTCAACCGCAACACCGGAATCGCCAAGACAAACGAGCAGATCGAGTTTCGCATCCCGCAAGTGAGCGGCACCGCCATCGGCGCGACTTACGATTCGAAGGCCGCCACGCTGACCCTCGGATCCGACATTCACCTCGAGGGCGCGGGTCCCGGAAAGCAGACACTCGAAGCGAAGCACGGCGTAATTACCAAAAATCCGAATCGCGTGGTGCTGCGCGAGGCGCGCCTGCGCAATTCCGATACGACCGTCACCGCGGATGAGATCACCACGCTTTTGCGTCAGGACAACACGGTCGAGCAGGTGACTGCGGATGGTCACGTCGTCGCCGACACTCACGGCAAGTCACAGGCAAACGCGCAGGCTCCGCATGCCGAGATCTTCCTCGATGCGAAGAACCAGGTGAAATCGGCAGTAATGACGGGCGGTGTCATCGTTGATGCCCAGGGCGATCACAATGCGCAGGGCTCCGCACAGCGTGTCGTCATGGATTTCGGCCCGAACAACTCTCTCCGCCGAGTGCACGCGCTGGAGAACGTCAGGCTGGTTCAGATACCGGAAAAAGGCGATGGGCAAACAACGGAGTTGACCGCTAACGCCGTTGACTTCTTTGCCCGCCCTGACGGGCACGGCTTAGAACGCGCCGAGACAATCGGGGCCGGAAAGATTCGATTGCTGCCAGCGCCAGCAGCAAAAGAGGGGCAGTCAGCACACACCGAACTCGCCGTCGGCCAAGAGTAGCGTTACGTCTCCAAAGAATCCCGAAGACGCCACCGCCCGCTCAACCACCACCATCACTGCCGACAAATTCATCGCCCGCTTTAACCAGAAAGGGAAGCTGGACACTCTCTTCGGATCGCCCAATTCGAAGATGGTCTCCGAAACTCCAGGCCAGCCGCAGCGCACGACCACCAGCGCCAATCTAACCGTCGCGATGAATCCCGCAGGTGGTCTCGGCAGCTATTGTGCAGGAGGGCGACTTCCACTTTACCGAGCCGCAGCCCAGCGGCTCTCGCGAAGCCTGGGCCGAGCGCGCCAGCTACAGTCCCACTGACGAACTGCTGGTCCTCACTGGCGATCCACGAATTGTCGACCAGGGGATGACCTCAACCGCCGACCGCATGCGCATTAATCGCAAGACCGGCGATGCCACCGGCGACGGCCAGGTAAAGACCACTTACTCGGAATTGAAAGAGCAGCCAAACGGAGCCATGCTGGCCACCGCCGAACCGATCCATGTGACCGCCGCGCAGATGATCGCGAAACGCGCCACCGGAACCGCGCACTATAGCGGAGGGGCTAGGCTTTGGCAGGGCGCGAACATCGTCGAAGCTCCGGTCATCGATTTTGACCGCGACAAGCGCTCGATGATGGCACAGGGAACTACCGACCAGCGAGTCTCCACCGTGTTCCTGAAGCCCGGGGAGAATGGGAAGGCAACTCCGGTAAATGTGACTGCCGCGCGACTTACCTATGTCGATGCCCAGCGCCGCGCGAGGTTTGATGGCGGAGTCATTCTGAGGAGCGCCGACGGCACCATGACGGGCGACACGGTCGATGTCTATCTCAAACCGAGAGATCAGAACCAAAAGGCTGCCGCGCAGCTAACGCAAGCCAGCCAACTCGACCGGATCGTGTGTCAGGGAAATATCGTGTTACAGCAACCTAACCGCCGCGGCACCGGCGACAAGCTGGTTTACACCGCGACCGAGGGCAAGTTCAAACTGACCGGCGGACCGCCTAGCATTTTTGATGCCGAACACGGTCAAGTTACCGGCGATTCGTTGACTTTCTACAGTCGCGATGATAGGGTGCTCGTGGAAGGAAACACCACCCCAACTGTCACAAAAGCGAGAGTTATCAAGTAGATGCAGACATTGGCAACGGACGAAATCGGCAAGAGTTACCGTGGCCGCCGGGTTGTAAACGGGGTAAGTCTGCATGTAAATCAGGGTGAGGTGGTTGGATTACTGGGTCCCAACGGAGCTGGTAAGACGACGTCCTTCTACATGATTGTCGGTCTCACGCCTCCCGATACGGGAAGGATTTTGATCGATAAGACCGATATCACCGACGTTCCCATGTATCTGCGGGCCCGAAACCACGGGATCAGCTACCTTCCGCAGGAGCCATCGGTGTTCCGGAAATTGACGGTTGAGGAGAATATTCTCGCAGTTCTGGAAGCCCAGCGGCTCTCCTGGCATGAACGCCGGGAACGCATGGAGACGCTGATCGAGCAGCTTGGTCTGGGGCATATCCGGAAGAATCGCGGGTACGCTCTTTCGGGCGGCGAGCGGCGCAGGGTAGAGATCGGGAGAGCGTTGTGCATATCGCCAACTTTCATCCTTTTGGACGAGCCCTTCTCGGGCATCGACCCGATTGCCGTACTCGACCTGCAGAAGATAATCTTCGACCTGAAGAACAGTGGAATTGGAGTTTTAATCACAGATCACAACGTACGGGAGACCCTTTCGGTCACTAACCGTGCGTACATCATTAACGAGGGAAGGATCTTCCGGGCAGGAACACCTGAGGAACTCGGCAACGATCCGGAAGTGAAGCGCGTCTATCTAGGGGAAAGCTTCTCGCTGGTTTAAGCGATGAGTGCGGCATCTGTCGCCGCATTCCCGGGTTGCTCGCGCGTCGGAAGGTTAGGGGCAACGGGTCACAATGGTACTTCTTCAACACAAGCTCAGTCTCAAGGTCAGCCAGAAACAGATCCTCACACCGGGTCTGGTGCAGATGGTCAGCGTTCTGGCTCTCAATAAGATTGAGCTCAAGGACATGATCAACGCCGAGATGGTCGAGAACCCGGTCCTCGAGGAACTGGATCCGACCGTACCTTTGATCGACGATGTGTCGCGTAACGAAGAAGAGCGCGACCGGCAGGCCCAGGCGACAACTGCCGAAGAGACCAATCCCGATTTCACCAAGAAGGAAGATCCCTTCGAGGAAATCGACTTCGGCTCGTTTTTCCAGGAATATCTCGATCCCGGCTATCGCACCAACTCCGAGATCGAATCCGTCGAAAAGCCATCCTTCGAAAATTTCCTCTCCAAACCCAGCACGCTCACCGATCACCTGATGTGGCAATTGGGCGCGAGCCCCGTGAGCGAAGGCGTGCGCATGGCCGCTGAACTCATCATCGGCAACCTGAACGAGGAAGGCTATCTCACCGCGACCGAAGACGAGTTGATGACGCAGGCGAATCCGAATGCGCCCCTGGCTCTCTTGCAAGCTTCACCATCGCGGAAATCGGCGGAAGCTCCCGCTCCTCCTCCAATGATGGTGGATGACGGCGAATCAGCCGAGCGTGCCGGCGCTGAGTTGGGATTGCCTGATTTTCAGCCAATGGTCAACGCGGCCGCGCATAGCGATCTGGAAGCCGAGTTCGAGGGTGGTCACGCAGTGGCCGTCGCCGAGCACATGCCCGAGCCTGAGATTCCTGCGCCGCTACCGCCGCCGCCCGCACCGCCGCAGAGCCCGTGGCGTCGCCAGCCGAATCTACTTTCGTCGCGCTCTTTACGCTCCAGGATTTGCAGGATGCGTTGCGGCTGATTCGGCAGATGGACCCGGTTGGAGTTGCTTGCTACGACCTCCGCGGATGCCTGCTCGAGCAGCTCAACTATCACCAGAGGGTGAAGACGGAGCAGGGCAACGGAAATGGCACCATGGAGATTCTGGCAGACGCGATCGCCATCGTTTCCGACCATCTGCGCCTGATCCAGAATAAGCAGTTGAGAGAAGTCGCCAAAGCCATCGGACGCCCTATCGAAGCCGTCGAGGCGGCAATGGATTACGTCCGTACTCTCGATCCGCGTCCTGGACGGCGCTATAACATCGAAGAAACGCGGCTGATCGAGCCGGATGTCGCATTTGTGAAGCAAGGCGACGAATACCTGGTCCTGCTGAATGACGACGATGTCCCGCAGCTTCGTTTGAACACAAGTTACAAGCGTTTAATGAATCGGGACGCCGCAGAAAAAGACGTGCGTTCCTACGTCAAAGAGAGGTATAAATCAGCTATTCAGCTGATCAAGAATATTGAGCAGCGAAAGCAGACTATCCTCAAGGTCTGTTACTCGATTGTGGCGAGACAGCGGGATTTCCTGGATCACGGCATCGACCAGTTGAAGCCGATGATGATTAAAGAAGTGGCGGAAGAAATCGGAGTCCATCCTTCCACGGTGAGCCGCGCCGTCGCCAACAAATATGCGCACACTGCGCAAGGCGTCTTCGAGCTGCGTTATTTCTTCAGTGAAAGCGTGCAGGGACCGGAAGGCGGCAATACGTCGCTGCTGATCCTGAAACGCCGCGTCAAGAAGTTGATCGACGAAGAAGATCCCACCAGGCCGTTAACGGACGAGCAGATCACCCGCATCCTTCAGTCGCAGGGTATCCAGGTCACTCGCCGCACGGTCGCGAAGTACCGGGAGGATATGAAGATTCCCAGCACGCATCAACGACGAGTGAAAAAGTCGTAAATGTGCGCGGGGTCGTCATGCTGCCCCATATCTGCCTTCGTTCGTCAGATGTGGGGGAAGTAACTTCCCGCCCTACCAGACGAGAGAGTGTTGAGAACGCCGCACTGAGTTTGTCCTGGCTGGCCGGCAGTAAGGCAAGCGGGCCGGACAGGCAGTACCACCCGGAACAGCGGGTGGTTGGTGGTAAACCCACGGGGCCTTTCAGCCGATAGACGGTTCGAGGGTCCGTTTTGAAGGGGGACGTTCGATGAACGTGGAATACACCGGCAGGCAATGTGAAATCACTCCTGACATCCGCAAACAGGTCGAAATCGGCCTTAAAAAACTCACCCGCATTCTTGGAGATAATTTCGAATCGAAAGTAATTCTTTCGGTGGAAAAACACCGCTGTAAGGCGGAGATCACCGTGGCTGGGCGCATCAATCCCGTGGTTGGATTGGCCGAGTCAACGGAGATGAACCTGGCCGTTGGCGAGGCACTGGACAAGATCGAGCGTCAGGTGGTGAAGCACCGCGCGCGCACCCGCAACATCAAGCGTCAGGCCAAGAAGAAATGGGTGGGCGAAGCACCCTTGCCGGAAATGCGCATGGCCGTGGGCAGCAACACGACAACGGCCATCCCGGTGGTCGTGCACACGTTCCCGGCCGCGTCACGCATTACCGAGGCACACGTGGTGACCTCGAGCGACTCAGTGGCGCTGCGTCCGATGACCCTCGAGGAAGCGGTGAAAGAAGCGGAGTTCCGCGACCGCGATGTGTTCGTCTTCCGCGATGCCGAGGGACGAGTGAAAGTCCTGCACCGTAAGAAAGACGGCAAGATGGAGCTGATCGAAGCTCCGTAGAAACAGTCGTCAGTTGCTAGTTGTCAGTTGTCAGAAAATCAGGTGGGCACAGTCGAGAGGCTGTGCCCATTTTGCTTTAGAAAACCATTCTCACCACAGAGGCACAGAGGGCACAGAAAAAGGATTCTTTGGTTGTCATCACGAGCGGCCA
>CAVRWV010000016.1:0-218090 GCA_963724985.1 Terriglobia bacterium
CTTATGATTTTCAGCGGGTATTCTGGATTTTCTGGAAATGGTGCCAGAGTACTCAGGTTCCCTCTTTGTCTAGAGCCGTACTCACTATTCCCTTCTTTGTGACTTACGGTTACGTATTCTCCCCAGCGTCTCACCCTTCGCAGATGCCTCCGAATGCGCAGGAATTGCGCAGCGGCACTGGATCGCGGTGATCCAGCTTCTCTGTCTGGGGAATTTTTGTTACAGAATCGCCGAAAATCAGAAAACCCGAGCAGCCGACTTGGGAATCCTACTTGCACCGAATCGATGCTTGCGGAGGCAAATCGGTGATTGCGGTTTCTCCTGGCAGTCCTAATCGCGCCTTATCCTTGCCATACATTTTGCTGATCGCCTTTGCGGTGCATGGGCCTCTTCTTCTCATGCAGTTGCCCAGCGGCTCGTATGACGCCTATGTCCATATGTTCTTCGCCAACCATTACGCGCAGCACTGGTTCGATCCCTGGAACACTCAATGGTTTGCCGGATTTTCGCAAACCACCTATCCGCCGCTGGCGCACCAACTAATCGCGCTGTTCTCTTTTGTGATGGGACTGCAACTGGCGTACATGTTCGTCCAGCTAATCGCTGTGCTGCTGCTGACCGTGGGCATCTACCGCTTCGCAGGTCTCTGGGTGGATGAAACCGCAGCCAGCTATGCGGCGCTGGGGAGCGTATTTCTTGGCTCGCTGGCAATGCTCGTCTATCAATCGGGCCAGTTGAACACCACGCTTGGTGCGGCAATCACCATTAACGCCATTCCTTATTTCTATAGATGGCTGCGCGAAGCGCGAGTAGGTGACCTGGTGAAAGCATTTCTCGTCACAGTGTCCGCCGCAGCAGTTCACCACTTGACGCTGATCACCATCGTTATGTTTTCGTTCCCAGTCATCTGGTTAGCGATTGTCGATCGCGAGGATCAAGCGCAAGGCACGGAAGCCTCAGTCGGTGGAATTCTGACGCGCGCAGTGATATTCGGGATTTTCGCCGGGGCCGGCATCGCCGCTGTCCTGCTTCCCTTCTGGATCGCGTTCTTCAAAAATCCAGTCACGCAGATGCCGATTCCGCACCCCAGCCGGAGCAACTATTTGCTCGATCTCCACAATGGATTGAATTTCTGGGTTATCCCGTACGGCGCGATGATCCTGGCGATTCCCTTCATCTTCTTGAGAGGGTCGCGTGACCGCCGGCTGCAACCTTTATTTCTCGGCTGGTGGGTCACGACGCTAATCGGTCTGGGTGGAACCACCCCCGTCGCGCACCTGTTGTTCGGTCGCTTGTACTACGTTTTTACTTACGAGCGCTTCACCTTCATTTCCACTTGCATCGCCTTGCCGTTCGTTGGCCTTCTCGCCGAAAACCTGATTTCACGTTTCCGCATAAAAGCCGTCGTCGGCTTATCCCTCGCCGCCGCCGCGACATTTGCCATGGGTGTAGCTTGGATCACGTTTTACCCCATTGCAGTCACGCCTTTTGACACGCATCCGATATCTGAGTTCCTGAATCGCGACGATCACGCCAAGTTTCGTTATCTGACGCTCGGCTTCGGCAGTTTGTTCGACAAGATTTCCATTGATTCGAAAGCCGCCTCTGTTGACGGCGATTACAACACTGCGCGACTCCTGCCCGAGATGACCGCTTACGGCGCGGCAAAGCTCGACAGTGCCAAGTATTTTGGTGTCGCCGGAATGGAATCATTGCGCGCGATGTTGAAGCATGCCAATCAATACGGCCTGAAATACATTTTTGTGCGAGACCGCTACTACGAACCGCTGCTCGCTTTCGCCGGGTGGCGTCCTGCGGAAACCTACAACGGAGGCCTGGTCACGCTGTGGGTGAAAGATGATGTCCCGCCCGCTCAACCCATGGACTTCGGGACAAAGCCGGCTCCCTGGGAGGGCATTTTGTGGGGATTCGCGCCTATGAGCGTTGCTGTGCTCGCGTTGCTCGCGGTGTTCCTGATTCCCGAACGCCGCCGTGCTTCTGTTCCCATCGAGTTTCCAGCCTCTGACGTAGTCCTGCGGGAGGCACGATAATGTCACGCATCCTTCTTATAGGTACGGTTGCTCTTACGGTTCTTTTTCTCGCGATTGGCACGCTTACGGCTGGTGGATCTGACAACGGTACCCCGAAGACTCCAGATGGCGCTGTGCAGGCAATGCTCGCCAACGTAAAGGCTCGAAATTGGGGTCAGGCGTACTCGTATGTTGCCAACACCAACGCTACCGATCTCAATAGCTTTATTTCCGATCTGAACGGTGCGAACGGCGACTTGCGTACCTTCTCAAGTCTCGCCAACGTAAAGACACGTGTACTTCGCGCGACGGATAATGATGCTGTGGTCCGCGCGGACATGCAGTGGGCTACCGCCGTCGGTGGAATCTACGACTCCCGCGATCTGCAGGTCGTGAACCAGAACGGAAGTTGGAAGGTAGTCTGGCCGGTTCAGAAGCAGCCCAACGTTCCGCCGCAAGTAATTCCAGTGAACTTCCTCCGCTGGGATGTAGTAACTCGCGGCGCTGGCGACGATTGGGGTGCGCAGAATGTGGAAGCTCCGCACGTTCGCATCGTCTCGATGAATGCCGTCGAGTATGAGGGCGGCACCGTCATTGTCGGCGAAGTGGTGAACGAGGACACAGTTCCAGGTTTCGTGTCCGTTAGCGCTTCTTTGCTCGGCAAGAATGGTGAAACGCTCGGTGACGAAAGCAGCTTCGACAAGATCTCGCACGTGTTGCTTCCGAAAGAAGTCTCGCCCTTCCGCATCGATTTTCCCAAAGTCCCGCTGCGCGAAGTGAAGAACGTGCACATCCAGCCGAACTCATTGCTCGTGCCGGCGTCGGCTGATCCTACGATCGGTGTTTTGCACCAGCGCCTGGAGCAGGACGCGGGTGGCCATCATGTCCTTCGCGGCGAACTTACGAACGAGAGCGGACAGACGGTGAACATCCCGCACGTGCTTGCAACCTTTTATGACAATCAGGGGCGCGTGATTTGGGTGTCCGACGGATACATCGACCACGCTCTGCAGCCGCAGACTCCTGTGCCGTTTTCGCTTGCGCTGCGTGACGACATCGCTCCGAAAGTCCAGACCTATCGCGTAAGCGTGAACCAGTACAGCATTAATCGCCAGCAAAGCTAACGAATATGCTACGACTGATCCAATTTGCATTTCTTCTCGCAGCACTCTTGTTTGCTGCTCGCGTCGCCGACGCGGCCGAATTGCGTGTGCCGCGGGACGCAGTCGCTGGAGCCGAAATCAACATTCCGACTATCGGCGCTGGCGATGCAACGTTTTATCTTTTCGGACCCGGCACTGCTATCAAGCGGCCTGTGAAACTCGGCGAAGACGTCCGCCTTACCGGCAACGATCTCCAATTCTCCGGGCGGTATACAGCGGCGCTCAGCAACGGCGACTCCGGAGTGTTCTTTGTCGCGCCGGCAAAACCTGCCGATGTCGCTTTCCTCGCTCGGCCATCGCGTGTCCCGGCGAGCACCCACCAGGTAATCTCCGGTACCGCATTCGTCTTCGACTCCAATCACAACCTGGTGACGCAACCGACGGCCATCAACTTTAATCTCGGAGTTTCACAAGGCCACCCTGAGACTCGCACCGTGAACACCAAGGATGGCGTCGCTTACGTGATCCTCGATTCTGGACGCCAGGCCGGCGCAGCCCAGTTCACCGCCAGCCTCAACGACGACAATGTTCGGCGCGTCGTGCAGGTCACTGCGTCCGATCCGTGCAACCTGCGGATGCGCGCTCAGCCTGCCAAAAACGGCATTCTCGTCGAGACAGACCCGATTCGTGATTGCGCGGGCAATCCTGTTCCCGATGGAACTATTGTGACCTTCACGGAAGTGGACAACAGCGGGCGCAGCACTGTCGACGCGCGCATCAAGAAAGGCGTCGCGCAGGCGCAATTACCGCAATCTGAAAGTGCTCAGCTCTCGGTCGCTGCAGGTGTTGTGGTGGGGAACGAAATTCATTGGAGTGGCCAATGAAAATGATGACGCGCCTGATGATCTTCGCCGCTTTTCTCCTGTTGTGCGTCTCTGCGTTTGGCGCTGACCCGGTTGTTCAACTGAACTCGGCGTCCGTCGCGCCTCGTGAGATGGAAGACAACACCGAGAAGGCCGTCCTCCGCGATTACACTCGTGCCTGGCAGTCTCTTGCCACCGCTCTTTCTGAAAACAACTCCGCCGCTCTCGCCAACGATTTCATCGGTCAGGCTCAGGATGAACTGCAGCAGCGCGTCTCCGAGCAGCAGAAGACGGGCCTGCACACTCGCTACATCGACCACGGCCATAATCTTCAGGCCGTCTTCTATTCGCAAGATGGCTCAGCTATGCAGCTTCGCGACAGCGCTCGCCTCGAAGTGCAGTTGCTCGACGGCGATAAGGTCATCCACTCGGATCAGTTCACACAAAATTATCTGGTGGTCATGACTACCGGGGAGAATCGCTGGAAGGTGCGCGTGCTGCAGGCGTTGCCAGCCGCGAAGTAGTGGCGCGGGCCCCCGCCCGCGAAACGCTATCGCTTTGTGCTGCACGCGACTTGAGACTTGAGATCTTTGTGCCTCCAGCCACTAGCTACCAGCTACCCAACTAACCACTGACTACTTTCTTTTTTCCCACCAACACTCTCGGAATTCCCTGCAGATCCTCAACGAAGTGCACGTCCTCAAACGCAGCAGCCATCTCTCGAACCTTCTCCGATTGCGAGAATCCAATCTCTACCAGCACGTGTCCACCGGGTTTCAAAGCACGGTGGGCTTGCTCTAATAATCGCGTGACAACCTCTGTGCCAAGCGGTCCGCCAAACACGGCCACGTGCGGCTCAAACTTCCGAACCTCCGCCTGAACCTTGTCGGCCTCGCACTCTCCGACGTACGGGGGATTCGAAACCACCAGATCAAATTCCGGCGCCTCGAATCCCTCCAGCAGATTCCCCTCACGGAAATTGACCCGCGCCGCGAGTTGCAAGCGCACCGCATTCGCTTTGGCAATCTCCAGCGCCTCCGCGGAAATATCCACCGCATCGATCTCCGCTCTGCCCAACTCGTGCGCCAATGCCAAGGCGATGCAACCCGACCCAGTTCCCACATCCACAATTCGCGGACGTTCGATTCCCTGTGCCAGTTCGAGCACCGCCTCAACGATATGTTCTGTCTCCGGACGTGGGATCAGCACCGCCGGCGTGACCAGGAAATCTAATCCCCAGAACTCCTGATGACCGATGATGTATTGCGCGGGGACACCTCGCGCGCGCTCCGCAATCGCCTCCGCGTAACTGTCTTCTTCTTGAGAGGTTAGTTCCCTCTCCGGATGACCGTACAGGTACGCTCGCCCCACTCCGAGCACGAACATCAGCAGCATCTCCGCATTCAGGCGCGGTGATCCCACCGCAGCGTCTTCCAACTGTTGAACCGCCTGCGTCAATGCTTCTTTTAGCTGCATGCTTTTTCGCTTACCGCTTCAGCTTGGACCCGCTGTGCTGTTACTATTCTCCACTGTTTTGCCCAGAGGCTCCAATGCGAAAACTCATCTCGCTCGTGATTTTCTCCTGTGCTGTGGCCGCTCTTGCTCAGTCACCCAACGATGGCCGGTCCTGGTGGAACTACGTGAAAGTTCTCGCTGATGACAACATGGAAGGCCGCGAGACCGGCAGCGCGGGCTACGACCGGGCCGCTGCCTATGTGGTCGAGCAGGCGAAGGCCGACGGACTCCAACCGGCAGGCGTGAACGGCTTCTACCAGCCAGTGAAGTTCCGCAGCAAACAGATCGACGAATCGCAGTCGAGTCTGGCCCTGGTTCGGGATGGCAAAGTCGAACCTATGGTCTTGGGCGATGACGCAATGTTCAGCACTCGCGTCGACCTGACGCCATCGGTTGATGCGCCTCTCGTTTTCGTGGGCTATGGACTTCGTGTTCCTGAAGCCAATTATGATGATTTCGCCGGCCTCGACGTGAAAGGTAAGGTCCTCGTCATCTTGGCGGGATCGCCGTCGGCCATGTCAGCAGCTCTCGCCTCTCATTATCAGGCTGCGGCTCAGCGTAGTGCGACGCTGCGCGCCACCGGCGCTATCGGCTACATCTCCATCCCGAATCCCGCCTCGATGGATATCCCCTGGTCCCGCATGCGTTTGTCCCGCGTTCACCCAAGCATGGAATTGGCCGACAAATCCCTCGATGACGCCGCCGGAATTCAGCTATACGTTACCTGGAATCCGTCATCCGCAGACAAGCTACTGGCCGGGTCCGGCCACACCTTCGATGAGATTGCCGCCCTCGGCAAAGATCGCAAGACGCTTCCCCGCTTCGCGCTTCCAGCTTCGATCCAGGCGCGCGCCAAGGTTATCCTCACCGACGTCACCTCAAAGAATATCGTCGCCCGCCTGCCGGGATCCGATCCCAAGCTGAAGGCGCAAAACGTCGTCCTCTCGGCTCATCTCGACCATATCGGCATCGGTGAGCCTATCAACGGTGACAAGCTTTACAACGGCGCCATGGACAATGGCTCCGGCTCTGCGCTATTGCTCGACATCGCCGCGCATCTTGCGCGGTCGAAGACGAAGCCGCGCCGTTCGCTGCTCTTTGTCTGGGTTACGGCGGAAGAGAAAGGCCTGCTCGGATCACGATACTTCGCTGCCAATCCCACTGTTCCGGCGAAATCCATCGTAGCCGATGTCAACACCGATATGTTCCTGCCCATCTTTCCGTTAAAGGTGGTTACCGTATACGGGCTCGATGAGTCCGACCTCGGCGATATGATCCGCCAGGTTGCCGCCAGGGAGAACGTCGTCGTGCAGCCCGATCCCGAGCCGCTGCGCAACATCTTTATTCGCAGTGATCAGTACAGCTTCATTCGTGAAGGCGTGCCTTCGCTCGCGATGAAAGTTGGGTTTGAAAAAGGGTCGCCCGAAGAGGCTATCGAAAAGAAGTGGCTGACCGATCGCTATCACGCGCCGTCCGACGATCTCAATCAGCCAGTCGATCTGGCCGCAGCTGCTAAGTTTGAAGACTTGGTGCGTGGACTCGCGCTCGACGTCGCCGATGCTGATCAGCCGCCGCACTGGAAGGAGACGAGCTTCTTCAAGCGCTTCGAAACCACCAGCGCCGGACGTTGAGTTATTGATTGTTGTGGGGCGAACACTCCTGTCCGCCCGCAAGTGAAGGAATAAGCGGCAGGATCGGCTGCTAGGCCGCGCCTTCTCCCACGATGGTGTACATCGCCATCTGTTCAGTTTCGAATCGATCCATCAATCGCAGGACATCTTCCAGCTTTCCGTCCCGCACCAGAATTCGCAATCGGCCTCGTTCCTCCGCAGAAAGTTCGGCCAGGTACGCTCCCATTTCGTCCGCAGTTGGCTCCATAGTAGTTCCAGCATCTGCGCAATGCATGCGGCACCACCGTGACCACGCTCACATTTTCAATTGGAAGATTCGAACAGGCCTATCGCTTTCATCGATTCCCAAATTGAGTCGTAGAGATCTTCATCCTCTTTCGAACGCGTGCTTCTTCTCCAAGTCGATCAACGCATGCTTCAGATCGTTCTCAAATCCGTCGGCATGCTTCAGCAACTGCTCGGTTGCAGTAGCCCATTCGCCTTCCAGGTGGATCAACTTTTTTCCCGCCATCCCCTTCGCGAGATCAAGCAAATGCTTCGGCGCAGCGTCTACATAGAGCGCATCGATCGGATCCGCCATCCAAACCTTGTCGTGATTCCCTTTTGTCTGCCAATACGCCTTGCGCAGCAACAACTGCGTGATCTCTTCTTCGCTCTTCGCGCCAAACGCCCAACGACTGCGCTTGAAGTCGTAATGCCGGCTCGAAAAATGAACTGGCACCAGCTTGCCGGATTTCAGAAACTCAATCTGCTTGCGATCTACTTCCTTGCGCAGCGCATTGATCACCGGCGCTTCGGTGATCTCGCGCTCCAGCGATGGGAGGACTTCCTTCACCGTTTTCGATAGGTTGATGGCCACGGGCGCGTGCAAATCGCTGCCATCCGCTAGCTTCAGATCCGCATGGACGACGTCAAAGTCCGCCCCCGAAGTAGAAGGATGAAAAGGCCACTCAATCTCGATGGTGAGTGGAATTCCCGTAAGTGTCACGTAGACAGGTGCCGCACTGCTGCCGTTGTTTGGCGTGTTGGTCTGTTCGTTTGTCATGTCGGGCTATTCTGAACCGGAAATGTAAGCTGCCTAATTGTACTGAATGCGACCGTACGTAGCATCACTATAGCCCTCCCGACACGATTTCCGTTACTCTCGCCATGATGGACGCCGCCCGCATCGCCGAACTGCTTGCCCCTTTTCTCGGCGCAGATGGCCTCTCGGCTCATCGGTTGGATCAAGTCTCGGCTTATCTCGACCGCCTCATGCGTTGGAATGCGCGAATGAACCTGACTGCGGTGCGCGATTCGGAACAGATCGTAACCCGCCATTTCGGCGAATCGTTTTTTGCCGCAAAGCAACTGTTGGGCAGGGAAGAGCCTGCCCCGAAATCCGCCACTGACATAGGTTCTGGAGCCGGGTTCCCCGGATTGCCGATCAAGATCTTTGCTCCTTCGCTGCGCGTGCGTCTCGTGGAGGCACAGCATCGCAAAGCGACATTCCTGCGCGAAGTCATCCGCGATCTGCAACTGGCAGATTGCGAGGTCGTTGCCGAGCGGGCAGAGGCTGTGGCCCAGGCGGAGCCCGGCTCCGCGGAGCTGGTTACCCTACGTGCCGTTGAGCATTTTCAGGATGTCCTGCCGACGGCCGCCCTGCTCACCTCTAATAAAGGTAGGCTCGGCCTGTTGATCGGAAGGGAACAGGCGGCGACGGCTACGACTACTCTCCCCAGCTTCGAATGGCAACCCGAGGTTCAGGTTCCCCTTTCCCTTTCACGCATTATTCTCATTGGGAGAAAGTGGGAATCAACTTAGTAACGGGCGGCGTTAAGATACATGAGTGGGAATTCCGACATCTGGGAGACAAAAAGTGGGATTATTGACTGTCTTCTGACGTAAAAGTGGATCGCTAGGTTGGTTTCGCGGCAGATGGTGTCGTTTAGGGAACTGCTTACCGGGGCTTTTGCACCGGGTATGGTGCGGTTTTCCACAGGTCGCACGGTTCCAGAATCAAGGTAGTTAAGGTGGTCCAAACTGCTTTACAGAGGCCTAAGTTGACCGCCCGACGATACGAAAGCCCGACAGTCCCCCGACTAAAGTGGAGCAATACTCTGGAAACCGTCCCTCTCTCACACTTTCAGGAAGATTTTCCGCCGATAAAGGATCCAGCCCAGAATCAGGAATGCAACTACATACGTAAGCCCGTAGAGCATGGACGCATTGTACGGATTCGCCAAGGGAACGTAGAGCCGGTCATAGATCCTGCTCTTTAAGCTCCCGTCGCCAATGTGGAGTTCAACAGAGAGATGCGCCACCAGGCCCGCCATGGCGTAGAGCGCAAGCGGGTTCATCCCCATCATCAGGAAGGGCTTGCCCCAGGTCTTCCAACCTCTGATGTCGACCGTCCAATAGCAGAGACTTAGGAATAGGAGCGCCAGGCCGCCCGCGAACAGAACATAGGAACTGGTCCATAGATTCTTATTGATAGGGAACTCGTATCCCCAAAGCTTGCCCGCGATCGTAAGTACCGCTCCAGCCGCTAACATGCCGGCCACTTTCTGAGTTGCATTTCGCGCGGATCGTAGCCATTCGCCGGTGAAGACGCCCAACAGGCAGGTCGCGATCGACGGGATGGTACTCAGGATCCCCTCTGGGTCTCTAACGTGCTGAATATAAAGGTGGTTATACATTGTGAGGCGATCCAGCCAGGAGGCGAGATTGCCTTCCGGCGTAAGGTTTCCGACACCGTACCCGGGTATCGGGACAAACTTCATGATCGCCCAATAGCCGACTAGGCAGGCGACGAGGGCTGCCAGCCGTCCACGCCAACCCGTAAACAGCACAATCACTGAGGTTATGAGATACACAATCGCGATTCGCTGAAGGACGCCGGGGATGCGCCAAGTCGCCAGGTGAAAATGCGGAAAGCCATTGAGAAGGAAGCCGATAGCGAAGATCAGAAACGCTCGACGAATCGCATGGGCCAACAGGGAACCGCGCGATTCGCCTTTTTTCTGCCGATTTGCGATCGAATAGACCATGGAAACGCCAACAATGAACAAAAAGAAGGGGAAAATCAGGTCTGTCGGGGTCCATCCGTTCCACTCCGCGTGTTCCAGGGGCCAGTAAATGTGATCCCAATCGCCGGCGTTGTTAACCATCATCATGCCTGCAATGGTCAGCCCGCGGAATACGTCGAGAGATTCCAGCCGGCCGCCAACTTTGGACGCTGCCGAAATCATCGTGCTTGGGATAGAAGATGTAGAGGTCGCCATCGGGTATAAGCCTCGTTTCGGCTCACATTTATAGCCGGGCGGATTCTACAACAAACGAAGCGGCGAGTGGATGTTCCACGTGGAACATTATTTGAGCTTACTCCGGCTTCGCCTGAGTGTTCCACGTGGAACGCTCCGCTTCGTCGGGAAAGACAAGCCTGCCTACAGAGCTCCGCTACAAACTTTCTTCCATTACTTTTCCACGAATCCACAGGCGCCTAAATTGTTCCACGTGGAACAATTGCGCCAACCTTCCACGTGAGTCACACCTTTTGCACACAATTACATCGTTGCGCCTCACCAGCCACTTCGATACTCTGCAAAGCTGTAACCGGGCCACTGAAAACCATGGGACGTGTCATCGCTATCGCGAATCAGAAGGGCGGCGTAGGGAAGACCACGACCGCCATCAACCTGGCTGCTTCATTTGCGGCCGCCGAGGTCCCCACCTTATTAGTGGATTGCGATCCTCAGTCCAACAGCAGCAGCGGACTTGGCTATCCTAAAGATCCGCAGCGCCTAGGTACCTACCATATTCTGATGGGCGACGCGCAGTTGGAGCAGATTACGCTCACCTCCGCGCTTGATCAGCTCTGGATTGTGCCCTCCAGCAAAGAACTGACCGGCGCCAATATCGAACTTGTCCCCCTCGATCGTCGTGAGTTTCGCCTGAAAGACGCCGTGGATCGGGTGCGCAACCGCTATCAGTTCATCGTCTTGGACTGCCCGCCCGCTCTCGATCTGCTCACTCTGAACGCCCTCGTCGCTGCCGATTCAGTTGTCATTCCTATGCAGGCAGAATATTTCGCGCTCGAAGGCATCAGCGAACTCCTCGACACCATTGAGCGCATCAAGCAGACATTCAATCCAAGCCTTTCGGTCGAAGGCGTGGTACTGACGATGTATGACGACCGCACGAATCTCGCCCAACAGGTGACCGACGAGCTAAAGAACTATTTCGGCGATCGGCTGTTCGCAACGTCGATCCCGCGCAATGTTCGCCTGGCTGAAGCGCCGAGCCACGGCAAGCCGGCGCTGCTGTATGACGTCCGCTCGCGCGGCGCCGAGGCCTACATCAAGCTGGCCAAAGAAATTATGGGACGGGTAATGCTGCGGGCTTCCGCATAACGTATCGTAACACGATATTTTCCCCAAGGACTTTGACGTGCAGACCATGACGCAGGACAAGAAAAGAGTTTTAGGCCGCGGATTGAATTCCCTGATTCCCGCCGCACGCGGCGAAGCCCCCATCCCAGTGCAAGCCGGACCAACCGCCGTGCTGCCTGGCGAGGCCGTGCGTGATGTCGTAATCGCTGACATCCTGCCGAATCCGGCGCAGACACGCATCGACATCGACCCCGTCGCGCTGCACGAACTCGCCGAGTCGATCAAAGTACAGGGCGTACTTCAGCCGATCCTTGTGCGAAAGCTGGCGGAAGGCAAGCTCGAACTTGTAGCCGGACAGCGGCGTCTGCTGGCATCGCAAGCCGCAGGGAAAACCACAGTCCCGGCGATCGTCCGTCAGATCTCCGACGAACAGGCGATCGAGATCACCATCATCGAGAACCTGCAGCGCGAGAACCTGAATCCTCTGGAGCAAGCTGCGGCCTTCGAAAACCTCAGCCAGAAGTGTGGACTCACCCAGGAGCAAATTGCGCAGCGCACCGGAAAAGACCGCACCACCGTTGCGAATTACATGCGCCTGCTGCGCCTGCCGGACTGGGTCAAACAAGGTCTGCGTCAAGGCGCATTAACCATGGGACACGCCCGCGCCCTCATGGGACTGGATCCGACGTTGATCGAAGCTACGGCGCGAAAAGTCGTGAGCGATGCGCTTTCCGTGCGGCAAACCGAAAAGCTCGTCTATGACATCCTTCATCCAGCGCCGAAGCCCGAGAAGAAAGAACGTGTCGTCGATCCGAATGTGAAAGATGCCGAGCGTGAACTGGAACGTTCGCTCGGCGTGCGCGCCCGCATCTACGACCGCAAAGGCAAAGGCAAAGTCGTGCTCGAGTACAAGTCGCTCGAAGACTTTGACCGGATTCTGGAAGCGTTGGGGAAGCAGTGATTAGTGGCTAGTGGCTAGAGAGAACTGCGATGACTGCTGCCCGAGTACGCAGAATCGTTTTGCTGATCATTTTGGCGCTGGTGATCGCGTGGCGCTTTCACTGGATTCCGGAGTGGATTACGTCGGGGTTCCACTTGCACCGCTAAGTCCTGCCGGATTGGATAAAGCAGTTCCGCGCCACGCAAACTACTTTCCCGTCAGCTCTTTCTTCACCGCGTCGCTGACGACTTTGCCATCGACGCGAGCGCCCGCCAACTTTGCCATGGTGTTCTTCATGACCGTGCCCATGTCTTTCATCGTTGGTGATCCCATCTCGGCGATGGTGGCGCGCACGGCTGCGACGATCTCGGCTTCGCCGATCAATTTCGGCATGTAGGCTTCGATAATCGTGATTTCGGATGCTTCTTTGTCTGCGAGTTCCTGGCGTCCGCCCTTGGTGAACTGCTCGATCGAGTCCTTGCGCTGCTTGATCATGGTGCTGAGCACCTGGAGAGCCTCTTTGTCGTCGAGCGGAGCGCGCTTGTCGATCTCTTTGTTCTTAAGCGCAGATTTCATCATGCGAAGCGTCGAAAGCTTCAGTTCCTCGCGCGATTTCATCGCAGCGATCATGTCCTTTGTGACTTGGTCAGAGATGCTCATCTTCACTCCTGAAAAGGCGATCCCTCGAACGGTGGTTCGAAGCACTGATTACTGCAGCTTATGACGTCGTAACTTGCAATTATAGACGTGCTCTCTTAATGCGGTGGAACGCGCCAACGTAGTACCATCACGTATGCTTCGTAAGAATCGTCTTTATACTCCCGGGCCGACCCAACTGTTGCCTGCGGCACAGTTCGCGATGGCGGCTGCAAATGTCCACCACCGTACCGCTGACTTCCGCGCGCTTTATCAGCGGGTTCTTGCCGACCTGAAGGTCTTCGTCGGCACTCAAAACGATGTGATCCTGATGGCTGCATCGGGCACGGGCGCAATGGAAGCCTCGGTTGCGAACCTGACTTCGCCGGGCGATCGCGTGCTGGTGCTCTCGGCCGGAAAATTCGGCGAGCGCTGGACCGCGCTGGCCAAAGCATATGGCTGCACGATCGACGACGTAAGCGCACCTTACGGCGAGACGTTTTCGCTCGAAGCGGTGCGTGCGGCGTTGAAGCCCGACACGCGTGTGGTCTACATGCAGGGAACGGAAACTTCGACAGGCGCGCGGCACGATGTAAAAGCGATCGCGCAGCTGCTCAAGGGAACGGACACGCTGCTGGTGGTTGATGCGATCACAGGTCTCGGCACCACGCATTTCGACGTCGATGCCTGGGGCGTGGACATCATTATTGGTGGCTCGCAAAAAGCCGTCATGATTCCGCCGGGCCTCGCATTTTGTGCCGTGAGCGAGAAGGCGTGGAAGCGCATGGAAACGTCGAAGCAGCCGAAGTACTACTTCGATCTGCGCAAAGAGCGCAAGTCGGCGGCGAAGGGTGAGTCGGCGTACACACCGGCGACTTCGTTGATCGCGGCGCTCGGAGCTGCACTCGATTACATCCGCGAGTCCGGCAAAGGCGATCTAGCGAAGGGACGCGAAGTTCTCGTGAACAACGCGGAACTCGCGGCGGCAATGACGCGCGCTGGAGCCGAAGCACTTGGTCTGAAGCTGTTCGCGCCACATGCGCCGGCAGCGGCAGTCAGTGCGATCCTCTCGCCGGGTGGATTGGATTCGAGCGACATCGTAAAGCGCTTCCGCGACGAGTTCGGCGCGGTGGTCGCCAACGGCCAGGGTGAGATGAAGGGCAAGATGATTCGCATCGCGCACCTTGGTTATTACGACTATCTCGATACCATCGCGATCATTGCGGCACTGGAACAGATCATGGCGGAGCTGCAACCGGACAAGGTGAAGTTCGGCAGCGCCGTTCGTGCCGCGCAGGAAGTGTACGCGGCGAGCCGTGCAGAAAAGCGGGCTCTCGTAACGGCGTAAAACCGTATTCACCACAGAGGCACGGAGTTTACAGAGATTTTTGAGTAATTCGCGGCCGGTCTGACTGGTCGGCTTCTCCTCGACGAATTACCCACTACCGAATCACGAGATTGCAAAATCATCTCTGTGCCTCTGTGTCTCTGTGGTTAAAGGACACTTATGAAAATCATACTTGCCGAAAAAGTTTCTCCCGCAACTGTTGCCGTTTTCAAAGACGAGCCGAGCTGGACAGTGCTGACGGCTGACCAGGTTGGCACGCGACTGGCTGAAGAACTCAATGATGCCGATGCGCTGATTGTCCGGTCGGCCGTGAAGGTTAATGGGGAACTGCTGGAGCATGCGCAGAAGTTGCGCGTGATTGGCCGCGCAGGAATCGGCGTGGACAACATCGAGCTGCCGGCAGCGACGCGCAAAGGCATCGCGGTGATGAACACGCCGGGCGCAAATGCAGTGGCCGTCGCGGAGCAGACGATCGGCATGATGCTGTGCCTGGCGCGACATTTGCCGCGCGCGAATGAAACGACGAAAGCCGGCAAGTGGGAGAAGAAGTCGCTGGAAGGCACCGAGTTGCGCGGCAAGACGCTCGGCGTGATCGGTCTGGGCCGCATTGGTCTTGAAGTCGCGAGTCGCGCGCAAGCGTTCGGTATGAAAGTCGTCGGACACGATCCCTACATTTCGACCGAACTGGCACGCGAACGTAAGGTGGAGTTGAAGACGCTCGACGACCTTTATCCGACGGCGGACTATATCAGCCTGCACCTGGCGCTCACTCCGCAGACGCGTGGCATGATCAACGCCGAGTCGCTGACGAAGATGAAAAAGGGCGTGCGCATCATCAACTGCGCGCGCGGCGAGCTGATCAATGAAACAGCGCTGGCCGAGGCTCTCAAGTCTGGCCATATCGGTGGAGCGGCGCTGGATGTGTTCGCGCCCGAGCCTCCGAAGGATTCTCCTCTGCTCGGACTCGAAAACGTGATGGCGACACCACACATTGCCGGGTCGACAAAGGAAGCGCAGGAAGCGGTGGGCATACAGATCGCGCAGCAAGTGAAGGAGTACCTGTCGCGCGGCGTCATCCAGAACGCGGTGAATGTGCCGTCGGTCTCGTATGAAGAGTACGTCGACATGCATCCGTTCCTGGTGCTGGCGGAGCGGCTCGGTTCGTTCCTCGCACAGGCGGTGGAGACGGAAGGGAATCTGAACGAGATTCACTTGCGCTACACCGGGCGTCTGGCGGGATGGAAGACGCAGTTGATCCGCAACTCCGGCGTGATGGGCGTGCTGAACGCCAGCGGCGCCGAGGGCACAAACCTGATCAACGCGAATTCCATTGCCGATTCGCGCGGCGTGAAGATCCGTGAATACACGAAGGACAAACCGGCAAGCGGCGCGGGCGACGTGATCACGATCACTCTGAAGAGCGAAGGCAGCGAGCACACGATTTCGGGCACAGTCCTGCACGGGCGCTTGCCTCGGCTGCTGAGCATCGAGGGCATCGATATCGAAGCACCACTCGAGAATGATCTGCTTTACCTGCGCAATCGCGATGTTCCGGGCGTCGTGGGACGAGTGGGAAGCATCCTTGGCGAGCACAAGGTGAACATCGCCAATTTCTCATTGGGCCGAGGCGAGAATGCGGTGAAGGCGGCAGCGGCCGGAAACGGCCAGGCTTCAGAGCCGGCGCTGGCAGTAGCCGTGGTCCAAGTGGATGGACGGGTGCCGGATGCGGTGCTTTCCGATCTGCGGAAGATCCCGGCGATGACGGTGGCGAGAGCGGTGCATTTGTAGGCAGCCAGTCGTCAGTAGTCAGCATTCAGCCATTAGCCATTCATGGCGAGGGGCGCGAGGTATTGCGGGTCTACGGCCAACCTCTTGGGGCACCATTTCCACTTTTAGCTTCAGCGGACCGGTTTTTTGTAGGAATTGAGCACAGCAACAGGAGGTCTTGTGTGTTGTGCTCTACTTTTGACCTTCTTCCAACGGGAACCCTCGTTTCTAACTAACTCCGGGTACCCCTCCCCCGGGGGTACCATCCTATAAGCCTATTGTCTTCAGATGCTTACCTTTCCCGTTTTTGCAAAATATTGAAAATAAAGGGGCGAAAATGTCAACGTCTTGAAAACAAAGCGCTTAGCTTAGAAACGCCTTTCGAAAGGCGCACAGTCGTGTTTGAGTCCTATTTCTATTGTGACAAATTGAAGGGGACCTACTAGACACTTTGGGGAGATTTACTTCTGCCATTGAATGAGACGGTTAGGGAGAATTTCGCACGAATGGGGTCTTGACAGGTTTTCGTGCCGCCCCTCCGGGGCTGGTGATGTCTTCAATCTTCCCTTACCCAGACCTCAGGGTCTGGGCTTACGAACGATGCCGCTCCGCGGCTGAAGCGGCTGTATTTGTGATCATCGAGCGGAATAGAAGAGGGCTAAAGGGTGAGGCGCGCAGTGCAAGGCTGCGTGCGCCACACTCCGTCCCTCCTGAATTCCGCGCTTGGTCGCGGCGCGTATAAAGTCGGCCGTGGCCGCTTAATTTTGTACTATCCTACAAACGTGAATACCCGGTATTTGCGCGCTATTTCGGCCCCTGTCCGTCGAGTCCAACCCTGTTCCCTCTGCCGATCGAAGAGAGCATTCAGCTTGGTCGGCGCACTTCTGACGCTATCGATCATGGTCAGCGTGATGGCGGCGCGGTGTCAGGCCCAAGGCACCATCGTCCTCGGCGGAGGCCCCAACATGGGTGTCCCCACCGCATCTCGAGCGGGAACCAACGTCCAGTTCACCATTCTCGATGAGAATGAGAAGCCTCTGAAACAGCAGGCGCTGGTCAGGCTAACGAGCCTGGAAAATGGCAGAGAGTTCTTACAGATCTCGCACGACTCCGAGGTTCGGTTTACTGAAGTTCCTCTCGCAAGCTACCTGCTCGAGGTCGGCGCAGCCGGCTATCTGGGATCACATTCGAGGATATCGCTCTTTGATGCTACGAAAGATTTCAAGAGCACGCTGGTGTTGAAGCACGATCCGGCCGCAGTCGATCTACGGCTGAACGACGCTGGACAGCTTCCGTCGAAAGCGCGGAAAGAAGCCGAGAAAGGTCTACAGGCGTTGGAACTCTCCAATCTCGCGGAAGCGCGCAAATACCTGGAGTCCGCGAATCACCGTTATTCGTCTAGCTCCTCCATCAACTTCCTGCTGGGATATCTGGCCCTGCAACAGAAGGATGAGGATCACGAGCTGACTTACCTGACGGCGGCGACGAAATTGGATCCAAAAAATCTGCAGGCGCAAAACCTGCTCGGACAACTGTATTACCGCCGTGGTGACTATGCTCACGCTGCCGAAGCGGAAGCGGTGGTGGTGGCGAGCAGTGAGCAATCTGTAGTCGCGCGGAAGGTGCTGGCAAACTCGTATCTGAAATTGGATCAATTCGAAAAGGCCCGCGAGAATTCGCAATGGATGGTCGATCAAGGCGGCAGCGAGGGCGCTTCGGCTCGCCTCGTCCTGGGACAAGCACTCGCGGGGTTGGGAAAGCGCGAGGAAGCGATCAAGGTGCTGACAGCGTATGTCGATGGGGAACATCCCAGCCCGGTGACGGCCAAAATAAAAACACTGATTTCTCAGCTGCAGGCACAGACTGACGCAAAAGCGGGCGCGGGAATCGGTGATCCGGAACTCACGGCTGACGACGCAGCGACGGGCAATGCCGGGATGCCATCCGATGTCGATGCGCAGCAGCCATCGACTGTGGCGGGAGTGCAATGTCCAGCTAATCTTCTGGATGAAACGGCGAACCGCTCGCAGGAATTGGTGGAAAGCATCTCTCAGTTTGCGGCGATTGAACACATGGTCCACGAAAACATTTCGCCGGAGGGAGTTCCCCGGACGCGCGCGAGCCGGCAATACAGCTACATCGCTTCGATCAGCGAGTCCGGGAAGGGAATGCTGCTCATCCAGGAATTCCGTGATGCGGGAGAGTTGGAGATGCCGGATAAGATCACGACCACCGGTCTGCCGGCGCTTGCAATCGCCTTTCACCCGCTTTACCGCAATGACTTCGAGATGCGCTGCGAGGGTCTGGGCGAGTGGCAGGGACAAGCGGCATGGCTGGTGCACTTCCGACAGGCTGACGGGAAGCCCAGCCGGCTTCGATCTTACGTAGTGAACAAAGTTGGATATCCGGTAAATTTAAAAGGGCGCGCGTGGATACTCGCGGACAACTTCCAGATCATTCACATGGAGACCGACCTGGTGCAAGGAATCCCTGACGTGCGATTGACGACCGAGCACACCAGCGTCAATTACGGTCCGGTGCAATTCAGGAAGAACACGACCGAGCTGTGGCTTCCGAAGAGTGCGGAATTGTATGTGCACATCGGGAAGACACGATTCCATCGGAGCGAGAATTTCGATCACTTCATGCTGTTTGCGACCGATGCGACGGAGAAGGCGAAGCTTCCGGTCGACAAGACCGGACCGGCCGGCGGTGAACATCTCGACAACACCAGCCCGACTGGCGCTCAACATCTGACTGCGCCGCCGCAGTAGAGGCTGGTTGAAAAACGCGGGCGAGGGCGCCCCGCTCCACTAACCTGACAGTGTTCCAATAAAAAGGGCAGCCAAGACTGCCTGCCCTTTCCACTTACGCGAGAACGCACATCTCTATTTGGCGCTGGCGCTATCGGCTTTGATCGGATTGGCGGCGTAGTCCATGTGCTCCACCGGTCCGACGTCGAGCTTCACCAGCTCGGGTTCGATTTTGGCGCGATCGCCGACGGCGACCACGGCCATGCTTCCAGGGACGAGATACTTCTTCGCCATGGTTTCTACTTCCGGCGCAGTTACGGCCTGAATCTTTGCCGGAAGCGTGCGGTAGTAGTCGAGCGGCAGATCGTAAGCGAACAGGTCGCCCATGATGAGGGCAGTCTGCGGCGTGGTTTCAAATCGGCCCGCCAGGGAGAGTGCGAAAGCGTTCTTGGCGAGCGTGAGTTCGTCGGGCGAGATCGGCGCCTGCTGAATGGCCTGCACTTCTTTCAGCAATTCGCTGACGGCAGGCGCAGTGACGTTCGCGCGGATGCCGCCACCTGCAGCGAACAGTCCAGGCTCATGGCGGAACTCAAAGCGCGAGAAGGCGCCATAGGTGTAGCCATGCTTTTCGCGC
The DNA here is from genome assembly GCA_963724985.1 of Terriglobia bacterium. Taxonomy (GTDB): domain Bacteria; phylum Acidobacteriota; class Terriglobia; order Terriglobales; family Acidobacteriaceae; genus JAJPJE01. The sequence goes on from CAVRWV010000016.1 coordinate 19,591, forward strand.
AGGTTCATGTTGATGCGGCTGGAGAACAGGCCGCCGAGAGCGGTGTTCATCACCTGGATGGGAACGTAGTCGGGAGAGCTGCGAGGCGCACCCAGACCGACGACGCGAACTTCGGTTTGAGGCGCATCGGGCTTATCCATAATGACAAGTCCCTTGGCGAGTTTGTTGTCGATCGCCGGAGGCACCTGCTTCTTGCCCGAGCCAGTCCATCCTCCAAAGTATTTCTCGGCGAGAGAACGGGCTTGCGCAGGCGTGAGATCGCCGGCAAGCACAAGCGCCGAATTGCCGGGAACGAAGGTGGTCTTCCAGAAGGACATTAGATCGTCACGCGACATGTCTTTGTTGGAAGTCTCGGTTCCGGTGGTCAGGTAGCCGTAAGGATGCTTGTCGCCATAAACGAGGCGGTTCGCAGCTTTGCTCACCAGCATGCGAGGACTGTCTTTCTGCTGGAGAATCTCGGTGACACGCTGATTGCGAACACGATCCACGTCCTTTGAATCGAAGGCCGGGTTGAGCGCCATGTCGGAGAGCAGATCGAACGCCGGAGCAGCATTGCTGGAAAGCCCACGGATGCTTACCGACGAGTAGTCGTAGTTGCTCTCGGTGCTGATGACGGCGCCGATCTGATCTATGTTATCGGCGAGAGTCAGCGCCGGGCGGGTCTTCGTTCCCTCCTGCAACATGGATGTGGTGAAAGCAGCAAGACCGGGCCGGTCGACCGGATTGGCGCCAGCGCCGCCGAGCACAATCAGGTTGGCAGCGATGACCGGCAGGTTGTGGCGTTCGACCAGCAACACGATGAGACCGTTCTTCAGTTCCATTTTTTGCGGAGTGGGCAGCGTAAACTTCGCCAGAACCCCGGGCTTGGGGGCGTCCTTGCGCCAAGGCTCATCAGGCATGCGGCCGGTAATGGCGACTTTTTCTTTGGACTCGGGCGTCTTCGGCACATCCTCGATTTGCTTCTTGCCCTTGACGGCGTAGATGACGACGCGCTGATTGTCCTGCAGATGCTGCGCAGCTAGCTGGTGAACGGAGTCGACGGTCGCTTTGTTGTAGCGTTGCAGGTCCTCAGGCAGGTAGCCCGGATTGCCGAGATAGTGGTTGTATTGGTTCAGACGATCGGAGACGCCGCCAAATCCGCCGAGGTTTTCGAGCTTGCGAATGATGTCGGACTCGATGGAATTACGCGCACGCTCCAGTTCAGCCGGAGTAGGACCGTTCTTGCGGATCTCGTCGAGCTCGGCGTTGATCGCCTTCTCGAGTTGTTCGGGCGTGACGCCGGGCTTGGCAGTGGCCTGAATATCGAGCACGGAGCCGAGCAGTTCGCTGTCATTGTCTACTTCCACGTCTTGTGCGATCTGCTGCTCGTAGACAAGCTTCTTGTAAAGACGGCTCGATTTGCCGCCGCCGAGAATGTGCGCGAGCAGATCGGAATCCGCGTCGCCAGGAGTGTAGATCGAGGGCGTGATCCAGGCCATATAGACGCGCGGCAACTCAACGTCGTCGGTAACCGTAATGCGTTTTTCGGCGGTGATGACCGGCGGCTTCACCTCGATCTTGGGAACCGCAGGTCCGGAGGGAATCGATCCGAAATACTTCTCGAGTTGCGCTTTCACCGTGGCGGGATTGAAGTCACCGACGATCGCGATGCTGGCATTGTTCGGAGTGTAGTACTGCTCGGAGAAGTGGCGGACGTCATCGATCTGCGCGGCCTCGATGTCGGCGTGCGATCCGATAACGGCAGCATAATAAGGATGACCCTTGGGGAAGAGCTCCTTGTAAATGTCTTCTTCGGCGAGGCCGTAGGGGCGATTCTCGATGCTCTGGCGGCGCTCGTTGCGAACCACGTCGCGCTGATTGGCCAGCTTCTCGCCGTCAAGTGTGTCGAGCAGATATCCCATGCGATCGCTCTCGAGCCAGAGGGCGAGATCGAGCTGGTTCGAGGGAACCGTTTCGAAATAGTTGGTGCGATCGAAATTGGTGGTGCCATTAATTCCGGTGGCGCCCGCGCCTTCGAGATAGCGGAAGTGCGCCTTGCTACCGATGTGCTTGGAGCCTTCGAACATCATGTGTTCGAAAAGGTGCGCGAATCCGGTGCGCCCCTCTCGCTCATTCGCCGGACCAACGTGGTACCAGAGATCGACGGCAACCAGCGGGAGGCGGTGATCCTCGGAGAGGATGACTTCAAGGCCATTCTTTAATTTGTACTTTTCGTACTTGATGGTGGGAAGAGCTTCGGCCTTTTTCGCAGGCGCGGAGGATTCGGATAGCGCGGCGGTGCCGCAGAGACTCAGGGTCAATACAAGAAGAAGGGCCGTTAAATGTTTAGTCATAGGATCTCCTGGAGAGGGCGTGTGCTGGGATACTCGATTGCACCCGAAACGGTGTAAGACGAGCGAGCTTGGAGAATGTTATCAAAACTGCTGAAAAATGGGTGGCGGAGCAGTTTTTGATTTGGCGGTAAGGATTCTAGCGTTTGAGGCGGCGGGATTCGGCGAGCAGGCGCATGCTGTGCATCAGGTTCTGGAAGGTGATGATTCCGACCAGGCGGCCTTCGTCGACGACGGGGATGAGCGTCAGGCGTTGCGCTGTGAGCTTACGTAATGCCGATGCCAGAGACTCACCTTTTTGCGCGATCTGGAAGGCGCGATCCATGGCGGATTGGACGTAGCCATTGCCTTCACCGCGAAGCTCATCCACGATGCGCTGCCGCGAAACAACGCCGACGAGGTCACCACTGCGGATCACTGGGAAATCATCTTGAAGTGTGTGAACGGCTTTTTTGAGTGCGTCTTCTAAGGTGTCCGCCGGTGAAAGCACGGCGAAGTCGGTAAGCATCACGTCTTCGAGACGTAAGTTCTCAAGCACGGATTGCATCAGGACAGCGCGCTGCTCCAACTGTGCCGCGAGAAAGAGGACGAGGCCCACCAACATCAGCCAGCGGTTCCACATGTCGGGAACGATGATGCCGGGCAGGACGAGGGCGATCGCGAACATCTGCCCAAGACTCACGGCCTGGCGCGTGGCGCGGACGGCGTCTGTGCGGCGCGCAAGCTGAGCGCGGAGGATGCGTCCGCCATCGAGCGGATACGCGGGCATCAGGTTCAGGGCAAAGAGAGCGAAGTTGATCCAGACGAAACTGCGCAGCAGGTTCTCGCTGGAGACAAGTGGAGAGGACCACAGTGCCGCGGACGGGATGAGGCCAAGAACAATACTGCCCGCAACGAACGCGACAAAAAGATTTGCGAAAGGGCCGGCGAGTGCAACGGCGAGGTCGCCGCCAGTGTCGCGCTCCTGCTCGGAAGAGTCGTCGGCCAGGACGATGCCGCCAATGGGCATGAGGACCAGAATCCGTACAGGAAGCTTGCGGTGGATCGTGATCAGGCCGTGCGCAACTTCGTGGATGATTACGGAGAGGAGAATGAGGGCCATCAGCGCGAGGCCGCGGCCATAGACGGCATTGCCCAGCGGCTTCGAGTCGGTCATCCAGACGTACGCGAGCAGAAAGAAGAAAGACAGATGCAAGCGCACGTGGGCATTGCCGATGCGGCCCACGGGAATTGACCAGCTGCGCAGAATCGATGCGGCCCAGTTTCCCATCTTTCATCATTCTATCTGGACGCGTGTAGTGAACGGCTATTCAGAGCCGGATTGCAGAGCGGAATAGAATACTTTCGCATGCGCATCATTTCCGGGAAATACCGCAGCCGTCCGTTGCGCGCACTGGCGGGACTGGATGTACGTCCGACATCGGATCGATTGCGGGAGACGCTGTTCAACGTGCTAACCGCAGGAGCACCGGGCGCGCTCGAGGGAACCGCGTGGCTGGACTTGTATGCGGGAACGGGAGCAGTGGGGATCGAAGCGCTGAGTCGCGGTGCGGGATCGGTGACGTTTGTCGAGAAGACGAAGCAGGCGGCGAGGGCGATCCGCGAAAACCTGAAGAGCCTGGAGATCAGCGATGGCGCGGATGTGATCGAGCAGGATGTGCTGAAGGCGCTGCCGCAATTGGATGGTCCGTATGATTATTGCTTTTTCGATCCGCCGTACCGGATGGAAGGCCAGTATGAAGGCGTACTGCGGGCGCTGTCAGAGCTGAGCGTCATGAAGCCGGGCGGGATGGTGATTGCGGAGCATGATAAGAGATTCGATCCGGGAGATGGTGTGGGAGGCGTGAGGCGGTACAGGACGTTGATGCAGGGAGATGCGGGGCTCAGCTTTTATCGGGTGGAGTCTGTGTCGCCCCTCCGGGACTCATAAATATTTGCTTCCGCTTTCCCAGACCTTACGGTCTGGGCTTACGCATGACGCCGCTCCGCGGCTGAATAGTGGTTAAAGCGCGGGCGAGGGCGCCCGCGCCACCAACACATTCACGAAACTACATCAGCAGTTCGGGCGCTTTGTGCACGATGGGATGCTGGCGCTCCTGTAATTCATTCTTCACCATGTTCAGTCCGACTACGCATTCTTCGAAGCGTTCGGAGAGTTTGCGGAACAGCGGCGCTACTTTCTGATATTCGAAACAATCGAACTTCGAAACGATGTAGTAGCTCTCTTTTCCTGCCTTGATGAAGTCGATCATGTTCTCGAGCCGGTTGCGACGCAGGCGAAGGTGATTGATGCTCTCCGGAAACATCCCCGTAAAGAACAAGGTGTAGTCGCCGATGTGCTTGCGTACCTGGCGTTCGCGATCGAAGCTGGGCGCGGGTCCGAAGACCGGATCCGATTCCAGCAGCATCTCGCCGACATCATCGAGCGGCCGGCCGTTGACGTTGCGAATTCTGTGCAGCTGGTCGGTGTAACAGAACTGGGTCAGCATGTCGGAGATGTAAGCGCTCATGTCGGTGTCGCGCAGCTCGAAGGAACTCGCGAAGTGGTGTGACACAAGATCGAAAAAGAAACTCCTGAGTGGATTGCTTTCCGGAACCATTCCCCCTCCCACATCGGCGCCATTGAGCACCGTCGTGAATTGCGCGCATTCTGCCTTGAGTCACTCTGGCGTGCAAGTCACTTTTGCTGGTCGGTCGAAGGTAACAACGAAGACTCGCGATCCGATCGCGCGCATACATTTCGTGCCGATCAGCTATTGAGTGATTAGATGCAGCAATGACGCTGGTTAGTGCAAACACAGCGTTTATGGCAGCACTCGGCAGAGCGGAGTGCTAGCGGGAAAGCGGATGAGAGCAATCGAAAGAAAGCGGGCGACCTGCACGCGGGCGAGCAGGAACTCACTTCCGCGGAACAGGAACTCGCGGCAGAGATGCTGCTGTGAGTCACTCGAATTCTGCAGCAGGTCGGGACGCACGAACTCTGCTTCCGGCGTGATTAAGGCTCGCTTCGATTGTGCTGGGGTGGAGCTGATCGATTCTCACGAGCCAGCTGAGTTCCTGACGCTTTTGGAAAGCCTGGGAGGGCGCACGGTATCTAGTCTAATTTTGCCTGTAAGTTAACGCAGGGCTGAATGCCGGCATCACAGTCACGAGTGCTAGGAAAGTATTAAAGCGTTCGCCAGGTAATTTCGCAGGTAATTACGACACCGTTCCCTATGATGCCACCTGAGACCAGAGACTGTGCCGAAGCTCGTGCCGCCAAGAGCCATTCCGAGCCACGAGAAATCATCGAAAAAGCTGGGTTCCTGCAGTTGCCGGAGGCGCAAGCAGAAGCTCTGCTTGCCGCCATCGTGGAACATAGCACAGACGCCATCTATAGTTTCGACGTGAGTGGCACGGTGCTCACCTGGAATCCTGCGGCGGAGCGGCTCTTCGGATATTCCAGCGAAGAGATAATCGGTAGGCCCATCGAGCTGCTGGTTCCTGCAGGTAGAACCGAGGAGCTCGCCCAGATCCTCGCGCGCATTCATGCAGGCGAGCGGGTACAGCACTTTGAAACGGTACAGGTGAACAGGAACGAAGCGCGCGTGGATGTGGCGCTGACACTTTCGCCGGTGTATCACGATCAGAACAGGCTTACAGGATTTTCCGCAGTAGCGCGCGACATTCGCGATCAACGAGCAGCAGAGCAGGAGCGCCAGAGGTTGATTGCGTTGGTGGAGAACAGCCCGGATCTGATAGGCCTCGCGGACCGCGAAAAAAGACTGGTGTTCCTCAACCGTTCCGGAAAACGAATGCTCAGCATGGCCAGGATCCAGGGTCAGGAAGCTACGTTCATCGCCGACCTGTTCTCTGAAGAGGACCAGCAGAAACTAGAGCAAACGGTGATGCCCGCGTTGTTAACGCACGGCGCCTGGAGCGGAGAACTTCCTCTGAAGAACTTCGGGCACGGTGGACGAATTCCCACTTACTGCAACTTATTTGTGCTCGGATCTCCGAACTTGTCTCAACCAGCGTTCTTTGCGTGCGTGGCGCGAGACCTGACGGAGCGAAAACGAGCAGAGGCCGCGTTGATCCAGTCGGAGCGCCTGGCCGCCTCGGGACGGATGGCGGCGACAGTCGCTCACGAGATCAACAATCCGCTGGAATCGATCATGAATCTGCTCTACCTGCTGGAACGCGAAACCCTGACGCCGACCGGAGGCGAGTACCTGCGAATCGCGAGCCAGGAGCTGCATCGTGTTTCGCAGATCGCACGCCAGACACTTGGTTTTTATCGAGGAAGTTCTTCGCCGGGACAGGTTTACCTGAAGGACGCAGTGGAAAGCGTATTGAACCTTTTCTCCGGAAAATTGGTCGCGAAAAAGATAACGGTGAATCGCGAGTTCGAATCGGATGGCTGCCTGAGAGGCATTGCGGGTGAGTTCCGCCAAGTATTCTCTAACCTCATTTCGAACGCGATCGATGCAATGCCGAATGGCGGAACGCTAACGGTGGGGGCGAAGAAGACGAAATTACAAGAGTCTCCCGCTCTGGAAGTGCGGATTGAGGACACGGGAGAAGGAATCCCACAAACTCAACTGCAAACCATCTTCGAACCATTCTTCACGACGAAGAGTGAAAAGGGCACCGGGTTGGGATTGTGGGTGAGCCGCAACATCATGCAGCACTATGGCGGAGAGATCGCGGCGTCCACGGAGGACGACCCGCGACGGACGGTGTTCAGCGTAACCGTGCCGCTGGAAGAGAAAGCAGCGTAGCCAACGAAGATATCCCCAGTCCCACTCTGGTCAATCCCCAGAGGCGATCGCGATCCGCTGTGGGTGCGGAGACGATTCGAATTGGCAAGCAGGCTATATCGAGGTCCCATCGCGAGTTTGGGAGAGCTGCCGAGGCATGGAGCCGGGTATCGCCGGTCTGTCGCATCATCGCTGGTTGAACAACATTGCCGGAAATTCTGTGCGCTTTTTGTCGAAGCTCCACCGAATCCACAACTGGCGCTACTCACTGCCCAAATCCGTGGTGCGGGGACTGAGTGAGACGGAATCGGTGCGATGGCTGTTCTGGCAATGTATCCATTCTTGAAACTTTCCTCTGAAAACCGGAAACTATAAGGATATGGCGACAACGACGGCGCTTCCAAAGGACGTGCGCGCGAAATACGAGCCGGTGATCGGGCTGGAAGTTCACGTACAGCTGCTCACGGCGAGCAAGATTTTCTGTGGATGCTCGAACAAGTTTGGCGATCCGCCGAATACGAACGTCTGCCCAGTGTGTTTGGGACTGCCGGGCGCGCTTCCGGTGCTGAATCGCAAGGCGGTGGAATTTGCGGTGCTGGCGTCAAAGGCACTGGGGTGCCGCATCAACGAGACGTCGATATTCGCCCGGAAGAACTACTTTTATCCGGATCTGCCGAAGGGCTACCAGATTTCCCAGTACGACAAGCCGCTGGCTGAGTTTGGCACCATTGAGGTCACGGCGACCGGGGACGGGGGCGCCCACGCCACCAAGAAGATTGGCATCACGCGCGTCCACATGGAAGAGGACGCTGGCAAAAGCATTCACGATGGATTCGTGGATTCCGGCAGCAGCACCTATCTCGATCTGAACCGCTGTGGAACGCCGCTGATCGAGATTGTGAGCGAGCCAGACATGCGCTCGCCCGACGAAGCGTATGAGTATCTGACCAAACTGAAGGAGATCATTCTCTTTACTGGCGTCAGCGACTGCAACATGGAGGAAGGCTCGCTGCGTTGCGATGCCAACGTCAGCGTGCGTCCGGTGGGACAGAAGGAATTTGGGACGAAAGCGGAAGTGAAGAACGTGAATTCATTCCGCTTCATACGCGAGGCGCTGGAATATGAGATCGAACGGCAGATTGAGCTGATCGAGTCCGGCGGGAAGGTAGTACAGGAGACGCGGCTCTACAACGCGCACGAGGGCAGGACGTACGGCATGCGCAGCAAGGAGCGCGCGCACGACTATCGCTATTTTCCGGAGCCGGATTTGTTGCCGCTGGTGGTGGATGCAGCGTGGCGGGAGCGGATCGAAGCCACTATGCCGGAGCTTCCGGATGCGCGGCGCGAGCGGTTTGTGCGCGAATTTGGCATTACGCCGTACGACGCGGAAGTACTGACGGCGAGCAAGAGCTTCGCCGATCAGTTTGAAGAAGCTGCAAAAGCCGCGAAGAATCCCAAGCGCGTGGCGAACCTGGTGCAGAGCGAGTTACAGGGGCGGCTGAAAGCGAAGGGGCTGGCGATCGAAGACTCCCCGATTTCCATGAAGGGAGTGGCCGTTTCGGCGGACCTGGTGGAAGCGGGCGCGATCTCGAGCAAGATGCTGAAGGAGCTTTACGATCTCTCGTTCGAGCGCAACAAGGACTTCCCGCTGGTCTATGAAGAAGAGGGCAGCCCGAAGCAGTCCACCGATACAGGAGCGCTGGAAAAGATTATCGACGAATTGATTGCTGCGAACCCCAAACAGGTGGAGCAGTACAAAGCGGGAAAGAAGACGATCATCGGCTTTTTTGTTGGGCAAGTGATGAAAGCATCGAAGGGACAGGCGAGTCCAGCGGTGGTGAACGAACTGCTCACGAAGAAGTTGGAAGAGTAACTAGCGGAAATTTCCTAAAAAACCCGCAAAAAACGCGATTTCCACAGGCTTTTTTCGTCTACAGCGTACAAAACCCGCATAAAATGCGGGTCGAACGCTTCTCATGCACGAAATACTGATGTAGGATGGCCGCACTGAGTCGCAATCGAACTTAGCTCAAGGAGGATTCATGGCATCTGGTTTGACCAAGACACAACTCGTACGTCACCTTGCTGAGAAGGTGGGAGTCAACAACAAGCAAGCCGCTGCGTTCCTGCAGACGCTGGCTGACACAGCGTTGAAAGAGACCAAGAAGAATGGCGTGTTCGTCATTCCCGGCCTCGGCCGCCTGGTGAAATCGAACCGCAAAGCTCGCGTCGGACGCAATCCGCAGACCGGCGAGCCGATTAAGATTCCCGCCAAGACCGTGGTGAAATTCCGCGTGGCGAAGGTGGCGAAGGAATCCATCGCTCCACCAAAGAAGTAGTTTTTGCGCGCAGCACACGCAGGAAAGGCCGGCTGAAAAAGCTGGCCTTTTTTATTGGTGGTGGGAGGATTTCCAAATTTGGAACAGAAATCAGATTCTTTTAGAAGAGGCGAGTTCCAACTCTAGAGTAGGAACAACTGAAACACCCACCCAGCGCGGGTACGTATTCCACAGCTTGCCATCGTGCCCGCGCATTAATCTCTTCAGTCGTTAGTCGCTGGCTGTTAGTCGTTAGCAAAACCTTCATGCGACATGCTGCTTTGCTAACGACCAACGACTACCGACCAACGACCTTTAGTGCGCGTACTCGTTCTTGTAGACCGTGCCGCCCTTCATCACGAAGCGAACATGCTGCAGCACTTTGATGTCGGTGAGCGGATCGCCGTCGACAGCAATGATGTCGGCCCATTTGCCAGGTTCGATGGTGCCGATTTTGTCTGACCAGCCGAGCAGATCAGCCCCGTTAATAAGTGAGCTTTGGATGGCCTGCAGATTCGTCATGCCCAGTCGCGTGTAGACCTCGAATTCGTGCGCGTTGAGTCCGTGTGGATAGACAGCGGCATCGGTTCCGAGCGCGATCTTCACACCTGCCTGGAACGCTTTGCGGGCATTGTTCTCAGCCTGTGCGCCCACCATCTGCATCTTCTTCTGTATGTAGTCGGGCATGTTCCGCTTCGCCATCGTCTCTTTGTTCCAATCCAGCAGATAGAGTGTGGGAACCAGGTAGGTGCCGTTCTTCTTCAGCGTGGCGATGGATTCGTCATTCATCAGGTGCCCGTGCTCCACTGAGTCGACGCCCGCCTCGGATGCCCACGCAACGCCTTGTGCGCCGTGCGCGTGCGCGGCAACTTTTCGCCCAAGTCGATGCGCGTCGGCCACGATCGCTTTCATTTCTTCCAGCGTGTATTGCGAAGCGTTGGGGTCGTCGCCCTTGGACATCACGCCGCCGGTTGCACAGACTTTGATCACATCCGCTCCGTACTTGATGTTCTCGCGGACTTTGTGCTGAACCGCGGGAATTCCATCCGCCACACCTTCCGCGCTGTAATGGTATTCGTAGGGCAGCAGATTCTCGTCACAATGGCCGCCCGTGATTCCCAGAGGAGGACCACTCACCAGCATGCGCGGGCCTGGGACATCGCCGTCATTGATCGCGTCGCGCAGAGCGACGTCGGTGTAGCCGTCTGCTCCGACGTTGCGCACCGTAGTGAAGCCCGCATCGAGCGTCAGCTTGGCATTTTTAGCGCCGGTTAGCGCTTCGCGCGGTATGGAGATTCCAAGGGACTGGTACCCGAACATTTCCGGAGAGAACGTGAGATGGGTATGTGCGTCGATCATGCCAGGAAGGACTGTAGCCTTCGAGAGATCAATGATGTTGTATCCGGCCTTGGCGCCGGGACCTGCGGAGGGGCCGACGCTCACTATCTTGTCACCCTCGACGACGATCTGCTGATTCGCGAGTGTTTTGCCTGACTTAACGTCCAGCAGGTGCCCTACATAAATAATGGTGCGAGTCGGCGCGGTCTGCTCTTGCGCGGCTGAGGTGAAAACGAACAAACAGGCGAGCGCGATCGCGAAAAAAATTCGCTTCATCAATGTTTCACTCCTGGTGATCTGAACTGGCGCGCGAAATTATAGCAGTGCTGCTGGATCGGATCATGCGTCCTCGGCTTTTCGACAACGAAGAGATGTTGAGAATCATCTGAAGAAGAAACCACTACAAATGTCTCGAAGCACAATGTCGCTACTCCTCCTCTGCTGTTTCTTCGCGGGCGCTCGACTGCACGGCCAGACCGGCGTTTCAGTTGACGTCCCAGCGGGCATCACGGTTCCGGTGATGCTGTCGACCACGATCAGGTCCGACAAGAGCAAAGCAGGCGAGCCGATCAGGGCGCGTGTGATGCAGAATGTGCCTCTTCCCGGCGGAGGCAGGATTGCGCGCGGCCGAAATCTCGGCGGACACGTTGTGCAGATCAATCCGACAGAAGTAACTCTGAAGTTCGACCGGTTGCTCATTAACAAGCAGGAAGTACCACTCCGGACGTCATTGCGCGCGATCGCCTCCATGCTGGCCGTACAGGATGCGCAGATTCCAACGAACTCGGCTGGGGATCGCGGTAACCCGTCGAGCATGTGGAACACCCAGCAAATTGGCGGCCGGGATGTGGTCTACGGCCGGCCGGGCGATGTGCTGGACGGATCGGAACAGGTTGGGGAGTCCCTGGGCGATGGCAGCATCTTCGTCACACTCCGCGAGAACTTGAATGGCCGATGCGAGGCCGACTCGAAACAACTGCAGGCGGTGTGGGTATTCTCGTCGTCGGCATGTGGAGCGTACGGATTTGGTGATCTTAGTGTCGATCACTTCGGCCAACATGATCCAGCCGGTACTATCGTCTTACGATCCTCTTCGAGGATCGATATTCGATCGGGCAGCGGCCTGCTGCTCCGAGTGATTGGCCAATAGAGTCTGCCTCTGTGCTATCGACTGATACTGTGGAAATCCAGAACAGCAGCGGGAAACCGAGCTGCGTGTTTTTCATTTCCGCCGCTCTGACCAGCTCTCGAATAATCCCGTGACAAGGCCAACAGAAGCAGAGAGTCGCGCCATCTTCACAGCTAGTTTAGTTGGGCCCTCCTTGACTACACATGTTCTCCCAGCGAAGTAAGTACAAAGCCATTCGTCTGCTGGGTTGTTGTTTCGTTGCGCTGCTGGTGATGGTGCTTGGGAATTGTGGTGGCGCAACGTCCAGCTCCGACACGTCGATGTCGAGTTCAGCGACGCCGTCGAGTGCACCAACTGCGCCCACTCCGACCACCCCGGGCACTTCTCCCACGCTGGGGCCGGGAACAGGGGCAGATCCGCCTGCGCCGACTACACCTCCGGTGATGAACACCGGAGCGGAGTTCATGTATACAGTCGCGCCGGCCGCAAATAATCAGAGCACATTCACCGTCTACCAGATCAATGAGGACAAGGGGCAGCTCACGCAGGTGAGTGCGGCGACCATTCCGGTGCGCGCTGCGCAGAACATCGCGGTGGATTCAAGCGGGCAGAATTTCTATGTGACTGGATTCGAGGCGCCAGGAACGAACATGGATTTGGTGAAAGTCGATCCGAGCTCACACAAGATCACGGCGATGCCGGGACAGACCTTCCATACGCTGCCCGCATTTGCAAACGACGGCGATTGCTGTCCGAACACGGTTGCCGTCGATGGAAGCGGGAAGTTCGCTTACGTTGGCGGACTGAATGATGGATCGATCCACGTGTATTCGGTCGATCAGAGCAGCGGAACGTGGACTGAGATTTCCGCGAGCAACTCTCAGCCGAGTTCCGGTGGTGGGCCTGTGTACACGGTTGCAATGCATCCGACGAATAAATTCTTGTACGAATCGCAACAAGCCTCGAGCTTTGTGAATATCTGGTCGCGCAATCAGAACAGCGGCTTGATCTCTCCAAGTTCGGGATCGCCATTTGAGACCGGTGCGCTGACCAGTTCGGTCTCGGTGAGCGCAGACGGAAAATTTCTTTTTGCCCCACAATATGAAACCGGCAGCGTTTCCGCCTATACGGTCAATGCAGATGGCACCTTGACCGCCTTAGCTGGTTCGCCGGTGACGGCGGGAAACGCTCCCAGCCGTGTAGCAGCCGATCCACGGGATCGATTCTTCTTTGTGTTGAATAGCGGCGCGTACAACAGTGGTCCAGCGAATGTGCAGGCGTTTACCCTGAATCAAGCGACGGGAGCAATCAGCGAGGTGCCGAACAGCACGTTCACCGTCTTCGAGGTCGGTGAAATACGCGTGGACGCCAATGGAAAGATTCTTTATGGCATTGGCGGACAGACAATGGTGTGGTCGATCGATCAGACCACAGGAGCGCTGACTCCAGTGAGTGGATCGCCGTTCAAGATCGTCGCGGCAGATGCGTTGATTCTTCAGCAAACGACCGCGGGAACTCAGTAGATCTGTTTCTGCGTGACTACCAACTGACTATTTACGACACGAACATCGGCGACAAAGTTCGGCAGCTTGAGTTTTTCGCGATTGGCGGGATCCGCAAGCTTCTTCTGCAGCGGGCCGTTCACGAGAGAAACGGGAATGGTTAGATCGCCAACTTTGAACTCCGTGGGATCGAAGGTCGCGTAGCCGTTTTGCGATCCGAGCCGCCCGGCGACGGTGACGTAGACGTCTTTACCGTAGATCTGCGTGGGAAATATGCCGCGCACCTGATCGCCTTCAAAGCTGACTTGGGGCGCCTGGATCGGCACCTGGCCGAGATCGGACGCTGGAGTGCCGTTGCGAAGTGATTCGGCAAGTGCGGCATTCACTTCCGAAGACGAGAGCTGAACTTCTCCGCCGTGATTGCCGTCCGTGCTCGCCTGCTCCAACTGATTAATCTTGGTTTGGAAGTCGGCCGCCTGCTGCTTCCAGGACTCGGCAGCGACTTGAGGAGCAGCCAGTTGCGACGGCTTCTTGATGGCAAGAAGGATCACGATCAGCAGGATTGCGAGAACCACCCAGCGAGCGACGCGGTAGATTTTCACGGCTGTCTCCGGGGCACAAAAACGCCGCCCTTAGGATATCCGGGCGGCGCCGATGGGAAAGATGACCGTAGTTACTGTGCTTCAGTGCAGGTCAGGACGCCGCAAGAGCCACGCTTTTCACTTCCAGGCTGATCTTAGGGGGATTCAGCAGCGTATTGTGAATCAGACAATGATGGACAGCGTCTTCGATGCCTCTCTTCTGTTCTTCAGTGAAGTCCGCGGGCACATCGACGGTGATCCGGAAATCTTCCATGCGTGCCGGAGCCTTCGCTTTCTCGGCGGAAACGTGCACGCGGGTGCCTTGCGTCGAAAGCTTGTGCTTCTTGAGGTACATGACGGCGTAAAAGCCGGCGCAGGACCCGAGTGAAGCGAGCAACAGTTCCGGCGGAGTCATGCCTTCGTCATAGCCGCCATTCTCCGGTGGCTGGTCGCAAGCGATGATGTGCTGGCGCGCCTTTATTTCGAATTGAACGCCACCCAGATGTTCTACCGAGATTTCCATAAAGACCTCCTATGATTGCGATCGCATTTTGACAGCACTGCGAGTTCGTCGTAAGGGCATTTACACCGCACGGGTGTGATCTTTTGCCAAAATCGGTTTGCGAATCCATTCTGGCCTTGTTGCAGGCGTCTCGGGAGGAAGTGCGGCAGGCTCAGCGAATGGATTCGCCGAATGGATATCTCTCTGGAAGGGATCGCTGCAGGGCCATTTTTGGGCGAGATGTAATAATCAGGTGTGGCCTGTGATATCTGTCATACGCGCAAAGACAAGCGCTTTTGCCCGGCGCTGCACGACCGGATCTGTCCGGTATGCTGCGGGACCGAGCGAGAGGTAACGCTCGATTGTCCGAGCGACTGTGCTTATCTGCAGCAGGCGCGGCAGAACGAAAAGCCACGTGCGATCGAGGACCTCGACCGCGATGCGCTGTTCCTTGATCTAGAGATACCTGAGAGATTTCTCTACGAGCGTGAGCCGCTCATCCTCGGATTAAGCTTCGGAGTGGCCAAGGCGGCGCGAGTTGATCGAAGCGTTAACGATCGGGACGCCATCGGTGCGCTGACGAATATGGCGCGCAGCTACCACACACTGGTCGAGTCGGGATTGGTGTACGAATCACCAACGGCGAGCCTGCCGGAACAGGCGATCGTTGCCGAGTTGCGGTCAATGATCGAGGAATACCGCAAGATCGAGCAGCAGAACCTTGGCTTCTCTTCGCTGCGCGACAGTGACGTACTGCGCGCGCTGGTGTTCATGTTGCGGATCGCGCTGGGACGAAATAATGGACGTCCGAAGTCGCGAGCTTACCTGGATTTTCTCTTCAGCCAGTTTCCCGAGCAGAAGTCTGCAATTGCGGCGCCCGACGAGGGCAGCCGAATTATTGTGCCGTAAACTCCCAGACATTCGTCGAATGATTCAGGACAGGCGAGAGCGCCCGTCCTACACTCGCTTGGGGGTGAGGTATGGCTGGTGCGCCTGGAAATTTTCAAGAATTGAAACAGCGTCTGCGCGGGATGTGGATGGCGGGTGATTTCGGGCGGATTGCGCGATTGAACGAGAGCGAGGGCGTCGAATTCGTCAATCGGTGGAATCTGCAGCCGGGGATGAAAGTGTTGGATGTTGCCTGCGGCACGGGTAACACGTCGATACCCGCTGCTAAGACTGGCGCCGACGTTACTGGACTGGATATCGCTCCGAATCTCCTGGAGCAGGCTCGCAAACGTGCTCAGGTAGAAGGATTGAAGGTTGAGTTCATCGAGGGAGATGCGGAGCAGTTACCGCAGGCTGACGGCAGCTTCGACGCGGTGATGTCGATGTTCGGAGCGATGTTTGCGCCTCGCCCGGAGCTGGTTGCGTCAGAGCTGTTGCGAGTTTGCCGGCCTGGCGGATTTGTCGCGATGGGAAACTGGACGCCGGAGGGGTTTGTCGGCACCATGTTCAAAATCACCGCAAAGCATTCGCCTCCGCCTCCGGGAGTGCCTGCGCCCGTGCTTTGGGGAGATCCGAAGACGGTTGCGGAACGCTTCTCCGCGGCAGCGCGTGTGGAGTCGCGGAAGCGTGAACTACTTTTCGAATTCCCATTCAGTCCGTCCGAAGCCGTAGAGTACTTCAAACAGTATTTCGGGCCAACCAAGATGACCTTCGCGCGCCTGGATGCTCCCGCTCAGGAAGCGCTGACGCAGGATCTGGTGCGCCATTGGGAAGCGCACAACGAAGGCGGCGCCGCCAAAACACGAATCAAAGCGGAGTACCTCGAAGTACGGGCCGAGGTCGCATAGCCGCCCCCAATACCGGGCTTACCAGAGCACTTTGATTCCAAACTGCACCTGGCGCGACGTGGTCGAAGTACTGGTGATTGCGCCAGCGGTACCGGAAACGCCCGTTGGATTCGCCGTAGTTGGCGGAGTAAACGTGATCAGGTTAGGCGTGTTGAAATTCGCGCGATTGAGCAGATTGAAAATCTCAGCGCGGAACTGAACGGTCCACCGCTCCGAGATCAGCGTGTTCTTCATCGCAGAGAAATCCCAGGTAGCGAGGCCCGGACCAATCAGCGTGTTGCGTCCGAGGTTTCCGAAAAAGCCACCGGTTGCCGGAGGCGCCAGGAATGCGTTCGGGTTATACCACTGAGTTGGATTTCCGAGAATGATGGGGCCGCTGAAGTTCGGGTTGATGAAGGGGCGAACGGGGTTGCGGGTGTCACCATCGTTCGATGGGTTGTAACTCAACTGCGGCGTGAACGGGAATCCGGACTGCACGGTAACGATGCTGTTCGTGGACCAGCCGCTGATCAACGTGTTGCGAATCCCTTCTGCGCTGCTGCCGAACTTCTGCCCGCGGCCAAATGGCAAATCGTAAACGGCGCTGATTACCCCAACATGACGAACGTCGAATCCGGCAAGGCCCCAGTCGGCGCGGATGTTGTAAGGATTGGAAATCAAGCCAGGTTCGTTCGCCGTAGTGGTGGCATTCACAGAATCGCCATCGTCGAGAGCTTTCGACCAGGTGTACACACCGCGCAAAGCGAGGCCATGGGCAAGGCGGCGATTGAAGTCGACTTGCAACGCGTTGTAAGAGCTATCTCCGATAGAAAAATAGGTCCAGGTATTGGCGAGCGAGGCGTTCGCGCGCGGCGCTTCGGCAGGAAAGAAGAAACTTCCAGCAGGAACCGGTGTCCCCGCGATTCCCGCAGGAAATGTGGCGGGATAAGTCGCCGGGCAAGGCGCTGCGGGACAGATCGTCGCGAGAGGAGGGTTCGCGTCCACTCCCACGATCTCGTGATATCCGTGCGAGCCGACGTAGCCGAGCGTCAACGAAGTGTTGGGCGAGAGCTCGCGCTGCACGCGCAACGACCACGAGATCAGCGTCGGCGTCTTCATGTCTGGCTGAATGCCGCCCGGAACGAGCTTGGCGGTTGCCGGCAGCGGCACAGAAGGATCGATGGGGAACTTCGAAACCGCGAACGCCGGAATGCTGTAGGTGGGATTGAAGGGCGCGTTCTGATCGGTGCGGTAGCCAAGCGCATCTTGCAGATCGTTGTACATTCCAAAGCTGGCGCGGATTACCGTCTTCGGATCGGTCGGGCTCCAGGCGATTCCTATACGCGGTTGCGGCAGAAACTTCGCGTTGTTCTCTGTGAAGAGCGAGCCTGAGACTGCCGGTTGGCGGAGATGACGCCGTTGGTGAATGTGTAGTTCGCGGCGCGGCCGTGGGCTTCGTTCCATCCCGTGCTGGACTCAGCACGGAATCCTAGCGAAACCGTGAGCGATGGACTGAAGCGGATCACGTCTTGCGCGTACCATGCAGCGAAAAACGATCGCCAGTTCAGGGGGGTGGAAAACGGATCGTAGAGAAAGCTGCCGGCAGTGCCCTGCAGGAACGTTTGCAGGCTGGCGAAGGTGGCCTGTCCATATTGGCTGAGATGGATGTTCTCGTTGGACTGGAACGGCTGCAGCCAAACTCCGAACGAGAACTGGTGCCGGTTCCTGATCAGGCTGACGCGATTCTCAATCGTATAAATGTTGCGAGCAATGCTGAGATTGCTGCCGTTGTTGCTGCCGGCCAGACCGATCTGCGCTTGTGGATTAGAGGCGGCGCTTCCGCCCACGACAACCGCGCCCACTTGTCGTCCGAGAATGAAGCCCGGAGCGCTGGCGGCAGGGGTGCCCGGAGTCGGTTCGCCAGTGAAGAAATATCCGGCTCGCGAGTAGCCGAAGCGAGCGACATTAATAAGGTTGGGAGAAAACGTGTGCGTCCATTGCAGGCTGGCGACCTGTTCACGCAAGTTCATGATGTCGGTGCTGAAAGGGTCGATCACGGTCGCGGTCACGTCGCCGCCATCGTCGATGGTGTATATGCCGGAAAGGATATCGCGGCTGGAGAAGATGTGATCGACGCGGGCGGTGCCGAAGTCTTCGCGAATGGTTTGCAGCGGGCTGCTGAAGACCTGGGCGATGCCGTTGAAGTCAGGTGCCGCTGCCGGAGCAATCGGCCACAAGTTCAGCCACGGTTGAACGCTGGGAACGGCGGCAGCGCGAGACGCGGCGTCGGGAACAAAGGCAACGGAAGTCTGATGCAAGTGCTGACGGAGACCCTCGTAGTTGGCGAAAAAGAACGTCTTATCTTTTTGTATGGGCGCGCCGATGGCTGCGCCAAATTGATTGCGCTGGAACGGCGGAGCCGATCCCTGATCGAAAAAGTTGGGAGCATCGAGAGCGTTGTTGCGGAGGAATTCGTAGATGGAGCCATGGAGCTGGTTAGTCCCTGATTGTGTCGCAACGATGACCTGACCGCCAGGATGTTTGCCGTATTCCGCACCGTAGGTGTCGCGCAGAACGTTGAACTCGCGGACCGCATCGACACCCAGCAACTGGCCGCTGGTCCCGCCGGGAGTCATGTTGTTTTCGGCGGCGCCAGTAAACTCCACCCCGTTCAGCAGAAATATATTCTGTTGTGGACGATTTCCGGAGACGGAGAAGTTGTTGCCGGTTGTGGAATTCGAAACCCCGGTGCCTCCGGTCTTCTCCCAGGTGAAGTTAGTGATACCGGGATTCAGCGTCATCAGCAAATCGTAGCTGCGGCCGTTGAGGGGAAGATCCTTAATCTGTCGTTCGCCAACGAGGCCAGAGATGTCCTGTGTGCTGGTGCTGACCACCTCTGCATCTCCGGAGACTTTTATCTGCTGACTCACTTCGCCAATACGTAAATGCACATTCACAGTGGCATCCTGACCCAGGACGAGACGGACGCCGGTGCGAATTTCTTCGGCGAATCCCTGCTTGCGAACGGAAACCTGGTAAGTACCAACCGGGAGCGCGAGCAGTTGATAGCGGCCATACTGATTCGTAGTGGTCTCGCGCGTCAGGCCTGTCTCCAAGCTTTGTGTGGTGACGGCCGCGTCGGTAACGGCGGAGCCGCTGCGGTCGACGACGCTGCCAGTCAAATTCGCGGACACTTGCGCAGAGGCTAACGCGGCCAACAATGAAATCAACAGAAGACAACAAACTCCTCGAGTCACGAGCACCTCACAGGAAAAGCCTTCGCATGGCGCGAAGGGCTGGCTGGTTGACGTGTGGGGCCGAACGGCTTGTGCTGACTAAACGCGAACGATCATGACTTCCGTGGATTTGATCAGGGCCGCAGCGGTCTCGCCCTTCTTCAAGCGCATCTCGCGAACCGCATCGGCGGTGATGATCGAGGTGATGTGCTGATCGCCGAGCGAAAGGGTGACCTGCGCCAGCAGGCCGCTTACCTTCAAATCCACAATTCGCCCGACTAATTGATTGCGTCCGCTGATATGACGGAAGTTGGAGCGGCGCTTGATGCCGGGCTTTCCGAGTTTCTTCGGCAGAAACTTGTCTACTTCGCTTTGCGGAATGCGGTAGTGGCCGCCGGCGGTCTGCGCCGTGCGCAGTTTGCGTTTATAGATCCACTGTTTCACCGTCGGATAACTAATGCCGAGAACGGTGGCCGCTTGACGGGGAGTAAGGAGATCGCTCATGTCCGCACCTGTACGAGTTAATACGATTCGATACGACGTTCGTATACGATACACGACGGACGTTGCAGGATACAAAAAGTCAGTGGTTGAGTACTGAAGGCCGGTCAACAGATGTCGAGGGGCTCTCGCACGCTTAATGCGCTGGGGCGGCAGCGGCGCTCGGGGGAGAAGCATAGAGTGTGATCTCTGCCGAACTCGAAATCTGCCTTGGTTCGCCATTCACACGCACGGGTCGATAGGTGTTCGCGATGGCCTCATTGCGCGCAGCTCGTCCAATCCGATCGGTTGGGGGATTCACAGCGGTAGCTTTCCAGACGTGCCCGTCAATACCGACAATCACATCGACCGTGACAGTGACGTCGTGATCCAGGCCGTCCACCTGCGTATGTCTTTGGTCAACCTGGCGTGCAGCGAGCTCGGCTGGGCTCAAAGTTACGATCTTCGCTCTGGAAAGAATCTGCTGGTCAACGGGCTTGCCTTGTTCGCTCGCATAGAATCCGCGCAAGTGCGAATCGGGTGTTGGTTGTGGAAACCGCAACTCTGCCTCGCGAAGAAACAGTCTTTCTGCAATCGGGTCGAAGTCCCCATCCCCCAGCTTTTCACGGCGAATGTAATTCGTCGTGAGGCGGAGCCACCAGCCGACCTGTCCCGCCAATTCTGCGTCTTTCATCGCTTCTTGTTCCGCAGTTTTTGCGAATGGCGAACTGACCACTTTGTTATCGAACGAGGTTGGCGCCTGCCTTGTGGCCATTCCAGTCACTCCCGCGATCGCATCTGCATACAGCTCGGCGAGATCTCGCGGAGAAGCTTCGCGGAGCCACTGAGCAGCAGTCTCGCGGTCACTGAGACTGAGAGCGATACCAGCATTTTGCAGAAAGCAGGAATTCTGCCGGTGTGCTTCCACCTGCTTGAGCCAGAGCTGGCGGACAGGAGCAAAATTTGCCTTGTCATCTGGGTTTATAAACAAAAGCCACGGATTGTTGAGGCAAACGTCAGGCTGGTTTTGTATGACCCACGAGACCAGGTGCGCGCGTGGCAAACGCACGGTTGTCTCGTCATTGACTACCCAGTAGCGGTCGAGCAGGGCGATGGCATCTTTGATATTTTTGGGATCGGCTTCGCGCGGCGGAGGAGCACCCGCCTCCAGCTTCAACGGAATGGTGGTCTGCGCCACGCCCTTCCAGAAGGGAAGAGGACTCAGGTTGCGCGGATCGCCCTTCGCCTCCTGTTGATTGGAATCGAGATGAATCGAGAGCGACGCTCCTTCTGTGAGCATCTCGTCAACTTGACGGTACTTTGGAGGCAGCACCAACTGCTCCGCCGGGACATAGAAGACGTGCGACTGATGAGCCACGAGGTCGATGACAAGCGGATCAATTCGTCCGGCGACGAATCCGACACCCATGTAGGGGATGCGATGAACCGTACCGTTGCGGTCGATCAGGCCGAAGTCCAGTCCAGCCGCTGGATGTTCGTTGTTCGTGATAATTCCCACAACGACGGAGAAGTCATGAGCGCTCGTGTTCGTGAGGGACACTTCCACATCGGTGAGCCCAACGTAGTGGTTAACGATACGCGCGGACATGCTGAGATCACTGGAAGCCGGAGCCTTAGCGACCGATTGCGCCCAGCCGAACTGGGACAGGAAGACTAGAAGAAGAATCTTTATCACGATGCGAGACATTGAGCACCGAGCCGAGCGCGAAAGATCACGTTATGATTTACGCCGCTTATAAGGAACTCAGGAATCATAACCCGACTCCCCGTGGTAGTTTCGTTGGCTCGGAGCAGCGGCCCAGCTACTTTGCTTGCTGGAAGCCTGCTGCCTTTTGCGCGGCGTCCGCGGCCTCGGCCTTCATTCCCTTCGCCGCGTAAGCCTTGGAAAGTTGCGATTCGATATCGGCATCATCGCCGCTGAGTTCCCGCTCCTTTAAGAAAGCCGCGATCGAATCGTCATACTGATGCAACTCCGTGAAGGAGAGCCCCATGTTGTAATAGGCGCCTTCAAACTCCGGATCAAGCTGCACAGCCTTGCGATATTCGTCGAGTGCCAGCGGATGATTGTGCTCAGCGGCGGCAACGTAGCCGAGTCCGAAATGCGTTCCCGCATTCTCGCCGTCGAGCGCGAGCACCTGATTGAATGCGTTGCGCGCGTCACTAAGACGGTTGTGGTCGGCGTAGAGTCGCCCAAGTTGGTAATAGGCTTCGTCATTCTTCGGATCGAGGGCGATCACCTGTTTCAATTGGGCTTCGGCCTGATCGGCCTGCGAGTTCTTCGCATACGCATCCGCCAAATAGAGATGCGCAGGAATGTATGCGGGCTTCTGGCGGACTGCCGTTTGCAGCTCGGTAATGGCCCCGGCCACTTTGTTCTGCTGTAGAAGGACGCTTGCACGCTGCGTGTGCGCGACGTAGCCACGCGCTGCTTCCACCCAACGAACACACCCGAACACGATCGCCATCACCACCGCAATCACCAGGATGCGCCGCGATGGGTCATCCTGATTGGGAGCGGCCTTGGCGATCAGCGCTCCCAATGCCAATCCGCAGACGAGACCGCCGATGTGCGCGGCATTGTCCGTCCGCCCCGAAACAGCGCCGAACAGCAGGTTGTACCCGGCAAACATGACGACACTGCGCAGCGAGGGCTGAATCGCAGCACGAGGTAGTGAGAATTCGCCTAAATAGAAGGAGGCGATCAAGGCTCCTGCGATTCCGAAGATAGCGCCCGAAGCGCCGGCGCTTACCGTCCCCGGATGCCATGCGACGCTCGCAACGCTGCCGGCAACGCCGGAGATCAAGTAGACAGAGGCGAACGTCCAGTTACCATACAGCGATTCTGCGAGCGCTCCGAGGTCCCACAGACACCACATGTTGAACGCGATGTGAATCACGCCAATGTGCAGGAACATGCAGCTGAAGAGCCGCCACCATTCGCCGCTCAGCGTAAGCGGACCCCAGTTGGCTCCCCAATGCACAAGCTGTTGCGTCGTGGGACTGGTAATGGAAATTCCGGCGAGCGCCATCCCCAGAAAAACTGCAGCGTTGATTCCCACGAGGGCGTGCGTGACCAGCGTCTGATTCGTAGAGCGCTTCGCCCAGGGCACGGTCATTACGGGTTGTACAGCATCGTCGGGAAGCTCACCACGTTGTGCGGCTTCGTGTTGGACGCACCACTGGCAGATCTTTTTTCCGAATGCAAGAGAAGGAAGATTGCGACCGCACTTTATACAATTCGCCATTGTTGATGAAGGTTAGCCGCGGCAGATTGCGGCAATCCAGCTATGAGGGTACCGCAGAAACGCGGTTTAGTTCGGTTTTGGCGTGAACTGTTTCACCGCCTGGCGATCTGGGGATAAGCCGGTCAGCAATTCCTGAGCGGTCTTCTTTAATATCGGATGCACTACGCCTGGCGCGATCTGTGCAAGCGGCTCTAACACAAAGCGCCGTTGATGCAATGCGGGATGGGGGATGGTCAGGCCCGGTTCGTGGATTATCTTGTCGCCAAAGAGAAGGATGTCGATGTCAATGAGTCGCGGCCCTTTGGGTTGAAGGCGCTCGCGTCCCAGAGAGCGCTCGATCTCCAACAGGCGCTGCAGGAGTGTTTGCGGCGAGAGGTCGGTTTCCAGCAGCACAACGCAGTTCAGGAACCAGGGCTGATCGAGAAAATCTACAGGCTCGGTTTCATAGAAAGAAGAAACGGCGGTGACTCTCCCGAGCGAGTCGAGGCGAGCGATGGCATCGCGTAGGATTTGCCTCGCGATCGCCAAGGTTCGAGCCGAGGGAAAGATACGCCACGTTTCGCGTTTCACGTTTCATGTTTCGCGAGAAGCCAGTGGACCATGATAGGGCTTCCTCGGCGAAAGCGCCCGGAGTGAGAGGAGAAAAGTGCTGTTAAGGGACTAGACAGGTTGTACGACGCCCACGGGTTCGGGCGCGCGGCGGTCGGCGGCGACCTCGTCGGTAGTTTCTTCCCAGAGGCTGGAATCCCGCAAGAGCCGTGAGACTAATGCTGTATGCATGGCGTGGCCGGCTTTGCGCGCGACCACCCGTCCGATGATCTGCCGGCCGAGAAGCGCCAGATCGCCGATCAGATCGAGAACTTTATGACGGACAAACTCATCCTGGTAACGCAACGGACCGTTCACCACGCCTTCGCGAGTGAGCACGATGCAGCTATCCATGGAAGCGCCGCGAATCAGTCCCATGTTGCGCATGGCCTGTTCGTCTTCGCGAAAACCGAAGGTGCGGGCGGATGCGATCTCGCGCTGGAATTCGCCGTCGCTCAAATGGACCTCGAAGCGTTCTAGTCCTATCTGCGGGTGAGGGAAGTTGATCTCGTAAGAAACGGAATAGCCTTCGCCCGGATAGACAGCAATGAACTTATCGCCTTCCGATAGTTCGATGGGCTTGCGAATGCGGTAGTACTTTCGCGGGCGCCGCTGCTGGCGGACGCCAGCCTTCAAGATCATCTCCACAAAGGGCTGCGCGCTGCCATCGAGGATCGGCGTTTCGAGGTTGTTGAGTTCAACGATCGCGTTATCGATGCCGACGCCGACGAAGGCCGCGAGAACGTGCTCGGTCGTTGAGATGAGCACGCCTTTCTTCATCAAACTGGTGGCGTAGCTGACCTTGGCGACATTACGACTGGTGGCCTCAATTTCAAATCCGTCGAGATCGGTGCGGCGAAATACGATGCCGGCACCAGCCGGGGCGGGCAGGATGTCCATCTGAACGGGGGCACCACTGTGGAGACCGATACCGCTGCAGGAGACAGGTCGCCGGATTGTTTGTTCCAAGGTCAAAGTCGGGAGGCCGGACAGCCACAAAGGCTCGAACACTAGGTTACACCGGAAGTTGCAAACCTATGGTGTGGTTAAAAGTAGACAGGCCGTGGACAGATAGGCGCATGTGCCGAAAGCAGCAACAGCTTACAAAGGTCCCGATTTGAAACGTCAGAATTTTAATCTTTAATAATTATTATCCTTTAGGAATAACTGGCATCTATTCTCGTAACCAGCAGAATGAAGGCCGTTTCCATATCGCAATTCCGCGACTTATGCCGCCAGCATGGCTGGGCGGTGACCCATCAGCGTCAGATCATCTTTGAGACGTTGATGGCAATGCCGGGGCATCCCAGTCCTGAAGAAGTCTTCGAGCGGGTCAGGAAGAAGATTCCGGCAATCTCATTGGCGACGGTCTACAAGACAATCCACACATTTCTCGATTCGGGAATCTTTGGTGAAGTCAGTATTCACCACGGATCACTTCGAGTTGATCGCAACATACGCGCACATCATCATCTGGTGTGCACCCGGTGTAAGTCGATCACCGACATCGATGACGCGGATCTCGAGCCAGTTCAGTTGCGCAAATCTTTGCCGAGCGGTTTTCGCGTGCAGAGATATGCAGTTGAAATTCTGGGGCTGTGCGCGAAGTGCAGCGCTCGGTCCCAAACTCATCCTGAAATCTAACGTTATAAATATGAGGAGAAGGAAAGAATGCTAGGAATTGGAGAGAAGTTCCCTAACTATTCATTGACGGCCACCGTTTCTACCGACAAGAACCTGGAGAAGGCGTTCAAGACGATCACGAGCGACGACTATGAGGGCAAGTGGAAGATTTACTTTTTCTGGCCCAAGGACTTCACGTTTGTCTGCCCGACCGAGATCGCCGCGTTCGGCAAGATGAACAAGGAATTCCTGGATCGTGATGCGCAGATTCTCGGCGGCAGCATCGATTCCGAATTCGTGCATCATGCGTGGCGGAACAATCACGCCGATCTGAAAGATCTTCCGTTCCCGATGCTCTCTGACATCAAGCGTGAACTCACCGAGCAGCTCGGAATTCTGGATCCGGCCGCGGGCGTTGCACAACGCGCGACATTTGTCGTCGATCCGGAGAACATCATTCGCTTCGTCTACGTGACGGACCTCTCGGTTGGTCGTAGCCCTGCGGAAGTTTTGCGCGTACTCGATGCACTGCAGACGGACGAACTCTGCCCGTGCAACTGGCAGAAGGGCGAAGCCACTCTGACCGTGTAAGTAAACGTCGTTAGTCGTTGGTCGCTCGTCGGAAGCAATACGGCCAGATCTTTCTGGTTTCGCCAACGACCGTCGACCACCGACTAGCGACTCTTTCATTGACAAAGAGAATTGGGACCCTATGAATCTAGATGAACTGATTGACGTACTTCCGCCTTACGCGAAGGACCTGAAACTTAATTTTTCGACCCTCGTGCGCCAGCAGAGCGACTTAAGCGAACAGCAGGCGTGGGGGACAGTTGCGGCCAGCGCGATCGCAGCCGGGAACAATGATCTGACGCAGGCGGCCATCGCCGAAGCTGGAGCTCACCTTTCCCCGGAAGCGTTGGAAGCCGCTAAAAGCGCAGCTGCGGTGATGGGGATGAACAACATCTACTACCGTTTCCTGCACCTGAGCAGCAATGAAAAATACAAAACGATGCCGGCGCGGCTGCGGATGAATGCGATTCGAACGCATGGCGTCGATCATGCTGACTTCGAACTCTGGTGTACTGCGGTATCGGCGATTAATGGATGCGGAGCGTGTGTTGATTCGCATGAAAAAACTTTGCGCGACAAAGGTGTGGCCGAAGAAAAAATTCTTGCCGCGGTGCGCATCGCTTCAATTCTGCATGCGATCGCTTCGATTCTTCAAACCGAGTCTGCTTTGGGAAATTTTAATGCGGCGCCGATTTCAGCACTCTAATTCTCTTGAAGCGGCGTGGATATTGATCGCGCCGCTTCGCTCTCCTCTTTTGTTCTTCTCTGCTCCGATCTTCAGACTGCACACAACTCGCGACAGTTAGAAAACAGTCACTTGACAGAACGCGCGATTAGATTTCTAAACGTGAATCCGTTATAGAGATTTGTTGATTTCAAATTTCCCTCGTGGTTTTTTTTCGTGCTAGTATGCGATGCAGCTACACAAATACGCTCCGCCCCGAGTTCAATGCATGGCTACCCTCGAAAGTTTCAGCATCGTCATCAGGTGTTGCATGCACTCTGGTTTGGCTGGGCGCCTTCTGCGTATCACTCAAGCTTCGAAGCGAGGCTAGCAACAAGTTTCAAAAAGTTACTGCCCGTTGTTAGGGTGAGATGGTTTTAGTCCGGGGTAGCGCATCAGCTACCTTGGGCGAGTTGGCTTTTGGCCGACTAAGGCTTTTTGTCGTGAGATTTTTTCCGCGTGCTCTGATATTGTGCGCAAACACATCAGGCGCCCGGCAGGATTTGAAGAAAAATGTCAGTTACAAGCGCGACCGCTTCCGTTGACCCTTGGGTGCAAATACTCGGCGCCCTGGAAAAGAAAATTAATCGTCATTCTTACGACACCTGGCTCAAGCCGACGCGCTTCAGTCACCTGCAGAATGGCATCATCTTCATTCGCGTGCCTACAACGGAGTTTCGCGATATCGGCGAGAAGTACGGTGATCTGATCCAGGAAGCGATCGACAACCTGGGATTCGACTTCCGCGATGTCCAGTTCATCACCAGCGATGATGCGCAGCCGAAGACGACACTGCGCCACGGCTTTCCTCCCGTCTCGGAGCAGCTTCCGCAGGCAGGACAAGCGCGGCAGACGCGCTTCGACTGGGACAGCGCCGCGCAGCTGAATCCGAAGTACACGTTTGACAACTTCATTATTGGCGCCGGCAACCAGTTCGCCGCCGCGGCCGCAAAGGCGGTAGCCGAGAACCCATCGAAGGCCTACAACCCGCTCTTCTTATACGGCGGCGTGGGCATGGGCAAGACGCACCTGATGCAGGCGATCGGCGCATCCGTAAAGAAGCGGGATCCGCAGAAGTCGATCTGCTACCTGTCGAGCGAGCGCTTTACCAACGAGATGATCAACTCGTTGCGCTACGACAAGATGAGCAGCTTCCGCGACAAGTTCCGCAACGTCGACGTGCTGCTGGTGGACGACATCCAGTTCCTGGCGCAAAAGGAACGCACGCAGGAAGAGTTCTTCCACACGTTCAATGCTCTGCACGAAGGTATGAAGCAGATCGTGATTGCCAGCGATCGTCCGCCGAAAGAGCTGGCAGAGATCGAAGACCGCCTGCGCAGCCGATTCGAGTGGGGTTTGATCGCCGACATCCAGCCGCCTGATCTCGAGACCAAGGTCGCCATCCTGATGAAGAAGGGCGAGTCGGAGCGGGTGATTCTGCCGACTGAAGTGGCGCTCTTCATCGCTTCGAACATTCGCTCCAACGTTCGCGAGCTGGAAGGCGCGCTGATCCGGTTGATTGCGCACTCGTCGCTGATCGGACAGGAGATCACGCTGCCGTACGCGCAGCAGGTGCTGAAAAACTTCATCGACTCGCAGACGCGCAAGGTTTCGATTGAGGCGATCCAGAAGGCAGTAGCCGAGCAGTTCGGCCTGCGTCCGCAGGAGATCAAGCAGAAGAACAATTCGCGCGCGATCGTCTATCCGCGGCAGATTGCGATGCACCTGGCGAAGCATCTGACGGACGCATCACTGCCTGAAATCGGACGCCAGTTTGGTGGCAAGCATCACACGACGGTTCTGCACTCGATCGAGAAGATCGAGGAGTCGCGCAAGACGGATAAAGATCTGAACCGGCTGCTGAACAAGATGCTGGAGCAGTTGGGCGGGTAGGTTGTAACGAGTACCAGCAATCATTCAGCCCGGCGAAGAGCCGGGCTTTTTCGTGCGCAATGAATTCCTGACCGGAGTAAGCCTAAGTGAACAGAAAACAGAACAACGCAGAATGTACGGCCAGAAGGAGGAGAGTCTACGTCGGGGGGATTGCGTGCCTCATGCTCTTGCTGGGGGCAATTTCCTTGAGAGCTGAAAGTCTCATACAGACTGAATTCTCCGCAGATCCTTCTCAGCGTATAACGCGCCCCGTGCCCGTGCCTGATTCAGCTGTGCAAATTCTCGCGCGGGACAATATCGTCGCTGCTTGCATGAAGGACCACCCAATATCTCCCGGCAGGTCGTTGGCTTCTTGGTTTGTAGGGTCGGAAATCCACCTCAACGGCACCAGTGAGCTTGACATGATCGTTTTGCCGAGCTCTGAGGCCCCATTTCTATGCTTTCACAGCGTGGAAGGTATCGGCTGGTTTTGGGTTTTCGCCGAACGGGAGAGCGATATGATCTCGTGCTGACGACTGCCGGGCTGAGCTTTGTAATTCTTGATGCTAAGCATAATGGGTTCCGCGATATCCGAAGTGGCGGCCAGGTCGGCAAGTACGGTACAGAGATCATTTTTAGATTCGAAGCTGGGGAGTATCGGAGATATCAAAACAAAGCTGCGAGGTTATAGCAGAGCGGCTGAAGCGTTGCTCATTCTCATCGGACAGAGTGTGGTTGCGCAAGTGAGCCAGATCATGTTTTCCATATCAACAAGGAAGCGTTCCCTCCATCAGTAGCCGGTGATTCGGCATTTGCTCCCGCTTTTCCACTCCCTGCCTCATAATCGCTGGCGTGAATCATGTGGATAGACTGTGGAAACGGTGCATTGTGAGGTCGAATCTTGAAGAGACTACCCAGTCATCCAGTCCGCCTAACAAGCTGGCGCCCTTTTGAACATGCCGTTAGAAAAAGGTAAGTCGCTGGTTTAAGCTGGTTTGCCCAAAGTTTCCACTTTTCCGCAGGCATCTACTACGGATTGTGAGATGTGCGGTTTCTTTGGTTTTTGTTTTGATATATAAAAAAGGCCATACACGAACCGTGGCCAGTAGTATCCGCTTGGCGGCGCCCACTCGGGCCAAAATGGCCAATGTGCCGGGCGGAATGGAAGACGAGGACTTATGGAGATCACAGTCAGTAAGTTCGACCTGCTGAAAGAACTCACCGCCACGCAGGGAGTTGTCGAACGCAAGACCACTATCCCAATTCTTTCCCATTTCTTATTTGAGGCGGCGGACGACAAACTCTCCATCACGGCAACCGATCTCGATCTGGGATTGCGCACCTCCTGTCCTGCCAAGGTTAAAAAAGAGGGTGCCTGCACCATTCCCGCCCGCAAGCTCTACGACTACGTGAAACTGTTGCCCGACGGCGATATCAGCATCAAGGCGCTGGAGAACCATTGGGTCAATATTCGTTCAGGCCGGTCCAACACAAAGATGGTCGGCATGGCGCGGTCGAACTTTCCTGCGCTGCCTGTATTCCCAAGCGCCGGCGTGATCAAGATTCCCGCGCAGGTTTTGCGAACGATGATTGCGAAGACGATTTTCGCGATTTCCAGCGAAGAGTCCCGCTATACGCTGAACGGCGCGCTGATGGTACTGAAGCCGGAGTCGATCACCATGGTGGCCACCGACGGTCACCGCCTGGCGCACATTGAGAAGGCGCACGAGGCATTTCCTGACGTCTCCGACATGCGGACGCTGGTTCCCAAGAAAGCGATGGCGGAATTGAACTCGCTGCTGGGAACAACGGACGTGGATGCCATCGACTTCGCGAAAGACGAGTCGACGCTATTCTTCCGAATCGGCGAGCGCGTTCTCACCTCGCGCCAGCTCACCGGACAATTTCCGAACTTCGAGGCCGTGCTGCCGCGCGACAACAACAAGTTCGTCACCGTGCGCACCGAGGACATTTCTTCCGCCATTCAGCGCGTGGCCCAGTTCGCTGATGAGCGCTCGGGCGCCATCAAGCTGCGCCTGGATAAGGGCGGCATCACGGTGTCGTCGTCCTCGGCAGAGACGGGTGAGTCGGAAGATCAGATTGAAGCGACGTATGCGGCGGATCCGGTAGTGATCGGCTTCAACTCGCAATACCTGCTCGACTTCCTGAAAGCCGCAACCGGCGGGGAAGTTCGCTTCGAGTTCAAGGATGCGCAATCGGCCGGGCAGCTACGTCCGGAAGAGAACGGCGACGCGGAGTTCAAGTACCGGTACATCATCATGCCGATGCGGATCTGAGGCAGGTACCGCTTTTTAATACCAAGCCGGGGCGATCCCCGGCTTTTCTCATTTCCTGGAATAATTGCGGCCGATAGCCAAATTACACCTTAGAACCGTCAGCTCCCGTTGACCTTCCCGCTCTGGATGAGTAACCTGCCCTGCATCAGCTCTGGAGGCTCGTATGAACGGCTTTAAGCAATTTCTCCTACGTGGAAATGTGGTGGACCTGGCGGTCGGCGTGGTGGTGGGCGCGGCTTTTGGCACGGTGGTTACCGCTTTTGTAAAAGATCTTCTTACCCCGCTGATTGCGGCCGTCGTGAAGAAGCCGGATTTCTCCGCATTCGCACTCGAGATCAATGGAAGCAAGTTTCTTTACGGTGACTTCATCAATTCCCTGATCTCATTCGTGCTGGTGGCGGCTGCGGTCTATTACTTCGTGGTGCTGCCGATCAATGCGCTGGTGAACCGGGTGAAGAAAGCTCCGGTGCCGGCCGATCCCACCACGCGGAAGTGTCCGGAATGCCAGAGCGAGATTTCCCTGGCGGCAAAGCGTTGCGCGTTCTGCACGTCGGTGGTGGCACCGCAGGCAGCAAGCGCTGCGGTTTAGTTCCTGAGTTGCTCGTCGACGCTCGTACATGTTGCTGAATGAATCGTTCATGACAAACAGCCCTTCCGGAGTGCGCCGCATCTGTTAGGGGACGCAACTTCCAGGAGGAATCATGAAGAAACTTTTAGCTTTATTCGGAGCCGGCGTATTCGTGGCGCTGGCGGCCACTTTTCTGCTCAGCAGAAATCGCAACGTCGCGAACGAACGCCTGGAGCAGCACGCTACCGACGATGTTCTTCCTGACGCTGAACACATCGCCGCAGAAATGCGCGATGAATTCGTTCCTGGAAAGCTCAACACCGGGCAGCCTTCTCCCGAGCTGCTCGATTTGAATTCCTGTTCTATTCAGGACCTGCTGGAGATCGGCGTCGTCGAACCCGATTGGGCGGTACGAATTGTGGAGGCTCGCCCGTATCGCAACAAGATGGACCTACTGTCGCGGATGGTCGTTCCTATTGATGTCTTCAACTTGATCAGCGCACGCGTGAGCATCGCCAAACCTGACGAGGCCGTAAAGATCGCGTAAGTATACGCTCAATCAGAAGCTGCCGATTCCGTTTCCGTTGGGAATCTTGAACCAGTCGTACTGCAGATGGCAGCGCATCGAGATTCCAGTTCGGACTTTCATGAAGGTCTGCTGGATCCGTCCGATACGCATCCCGTTCTCCATCATTGAACGCTGGTTCAATTGCGCCGATTTCTGCTGGTCCAGGTATTGTTGCTGTGCTTTGCGGTAGTCGTCATAGTTGCTCTGCTCTTGATAGTAGTAGCGTTGATCCTGCAACCGATCCGAGAGGGTCTTGTTCTCATCCGCGAACCTGATGAGCGCAGTTTCGTGCCGGTCCCACCAGTCCTTCAGCATCGCTTCGGTTTCTTCGGGCGTGTGGTGCGCCTTGTAGTCGTTGATGGCGGTAACAATTTCGTCGGAGTTATCGAGCCCGTCGAGGGTGATATCGGGGAGCGGCTGCTTTACCTTAGAGATTGCGCTGTCGAGGGAATCGTCATCGATGCGAACCTTGGCTGTGCTCGAGCCGGAGGGCTTCTTGCTGGCGATCTCCCCCAGCGATTTCGTCTCTGACTTGGTATCGCAGGCCGAGTCCTGCTGCTGCGCACTTAAGGATGCGGCAGCAAGGATCACCGCGGCCATCGTAAGAATCCGGTATTTGGTCATGCTGTACAGGATCTTAGCCGCATTGGACGACATTTCGACGCGCGCCAGGTGACTTACGTCATCGCCCGGAAGGCGCTGAATTCCTTGAATGAAACTGGGCGAGAAGTATGGCCAAATTGAGCTGCAATTGCAGCCGACGAACCGCTTAAAGAGGAGATTCGACCGGAGGCCGCCAAGCGTCTTGGAGCGCGCCCGTAAGCTACTGAAACAGCGCAGTTTACCTTCGTGACACCCGTCCATTTTTCGTTCTGTTCTGTGCTAAAATAGAGACTGCTCAGATGGGCGCTAACCGTTTTTGATTTCAATCACTTGAGGTCAATTTTCGAGTCGCCGGAATTCACGGTTCCGGCCGCCGGTTCACCGCCTGTTGGAGTCCGCATTTCCGGCATCTTGCCGGTCAAGTCTTGCGCGCGCGAGCGCGTGTTTGTAACGAATGGAGTTCGATGCCCGCCAAAGAAACTCGTAACGGAACGGCAGTAGCTGATCCAAAAGAGATTAAGTCCAACGAAAAATCCGCCAACGGAAATGGTGATCACAACGGCACCTACAACGCCGACTCGATCAAAGTTCTTGGCGGCATGGAGGCTGTCCGCAAACGGCCCGCGATGTATATCGGCTCGACGGGGGAGATGGGCTTGCACCACCTGGTGTACGAAGTAGTGGACAACTCCGTAGACGAAGCGCTCGCTGGCTACGCGACGCACGTCGACGTGACGGTTCATATCGACAACTCCGTCACGGTTGTGGACGACGGCCGCGGAATTCCCGTCGACGACATGATCATCGACGATGAAAAAGTTCCAGCAGCGCAGGTCGTGATGACGAAGCTGCACGCCGGCGGTAAGTTCGACAGCTCGACCTACAAAGTGTCGGGCGGATTGCACGGCGTGGGCGTGAGCTGCGTGAACGCGCTCAGCGAAGAGTTGAATCTCGAGATCAAGCGAGACGGGCACACGTGGGAGCAGTCTTATTCGGCGGGCGAGCCGACCACCAAGCTGAAGAAAGTTGGTCCGGCGAAAAAGACGGGAACCAAGGTCCATTTTGTTCCGGATAAGTCGATCTTCACCGTCACCGAATACAACTTCGATACGCTGGCGCAGCGCTTGCGCGAGTTGGCCTTCCTGAATGAGGGTCTGATCATCACGCTGACCGATGAGCGCACCACCGATTCGAAGACCGGCGAAGCCAAGACTCTGGAGTTCAAGTACAACGGCGGTATCGGCGAATTCGTGAAGCACCTGAATCGCGGCAAAAACGTACTCTACGACAAGCCGATTCACATGCGACGAGACGCTGACGATAGTGGCGTCGCGCTGGACGTCGCGGTGCAGTACAACGACGGCTACTCCGAAAACGTGTTCAGCTTCGCCAACAACATCAATACCGTCGATGGCGGCACGCATCTCTCCGGCTTCCGTACGGCGCTTACTCGCACCATCAACTACTTCGGGCAACAGCTTGGTCTGTTCAAAGACGTAAAAGAGAATCTGTCGGGAGACGATGTGCGTGAAGGCTTGGTTGCGGTGATCAGCGTGAAGCTGCCGCAGCCCCAGTTCGAAGGCCAGACCAAGGGCAAGCTGAATTCCGACATCGCCGGCGTGGTGCAGGCATTCGTCAATGAAAAGCTAGGCGCCTTCTTCGAGCAGAACCCCACAGCCGCGCGCAAGATCATCAACAAGGCGATCGACGCAGCGCGCGCACGTGAAGCTGCACGTAAGGCTCGCGATTTGACGCGGCGCAAGGGCGCGCTCGATGGCGGTGGCCTGCCGGGCAAGCTTGCAGACTGCTCAGAGCGCCAGCCTGATCGCTGCGAGCTGTATCTGGTCGAGGGCGAGTCCGCAGGTGGAACCGCGAAGCAGGGACGCGACCGACGATTCCAGGCGATCCTGCCGCTGAAGGGCAAGATCCTCAACGTGGAAAAAGCGCGCTACGACAAGATGCTCAGCCACGAAGAAATTCGCGCCATGATTACGGCGCTGGGCACGGGCATCGGCAAGGACGACTTCGATCCAGCGAAACTGCGTTACGGCAAGATCATCCTGATGACCGACGCCGACGTCGACGGATCGCACATCCGCACGCTGCTGCTTACGTTCTTCTTCCGGCACATGCAGGAGCTGATCAAGCGCAACAATGTGTACATTGCGCAGCCGCCGCTGTATTCGATCCGCAAGGGCAAGTCGCAGCAGTACATCAAGAACGATGCCGAGTTCGTGAAGGTGATGGTGAAGCGCGCGTCCGAAGGGCTGGTAGTTCGCTATGGCGAGGGCGCCGCGAAGCTGGAAGGCGCGCAGCTGGCGAAGTTCATGACCACGCTGAACGACTACATCGGCTACTTCGATAAGGTTGCCAAGCGGCTTCGGGACGAAAAGGTTGCCGATCTGGTACCGCGTATTGATCTGGCGAAGCGCACGGACTTCGAAGGCGAAAAGAAAGATCCGCCGAAGAAGATTGCACAGCTGGTGAAAGATCTACAGAAGATCACGAAAGAGCGCGACCTCAAGAAAGTGGAAGCCCGCTTCGAGGAAGAACACAACCTGTGGGAGGTTGCGTTCGTGAACAGCCAGGGCGCGGAGCACGTGATCAGCTGGGAACTGGCGAGCTCGCCCGAGTATCGTCAGATGCTCGCGAAGTACAAGCAGATTGAACCCTACATGCAGCCGCCGTTCGTGATCGAGCCGAAGGCGCGCGAAGACTCGAAGTCCGATCGCGCCGAGCTCAGCGACGACGAGCAGGAAACGTTGGACAAGGCGGAGAAGAAAGCTCCCAAAGCTGCGCCGCGTCGTAAGCATGAGATGGAGCCAGTCGAGAAGCAGACGGCGCGCGAGCTGTTCGAGTTCGTTATCAACGAAGGCCGCAAGGACTACACCGTGCAGCGCTACAAAGGTCTGGGCGAAATGAGCGCGGGCCAGTTGTGGGAGACGACGATGGATCCGGACCGGCGCACACTGCTCTCCGTGAAGCTCGAGGATATAGCGGAATGCGAGACAATCTTCTCCACGCTGATGGGCGAAGACGTAGAAGCGCGCCGCAAATTCATCGAAGACAACGCGCTGGACGTGAAGAACCTGGATATCTAAGCCGCCGCTGTTTTCGCTTTCTCAGTACGGTCTGTGTCCTTCCGTAATGCCGGGCCAGGTATCCGTGCGGAAGGGAGCGGCGGGCAAGCCAGCTCCGTTGAACAGCGTCGCCGCCGGATTCGACTGCCATGCGTAGCGCACCTCTTTCGGATTCGGCACAGAAGAGGAAGAGAGCACAATCGTATTGCCCTCGATACGGGCATCGGCCCAATACCACTTGCGGTCGTCGCCGGCGATGGAGAACTCTTCCAGCTTCTCTCCTTTTACGATGAGACCGCCGTCGGCATGTGCGAAATGCAATCGGATTGACCCGGGCACCCTGTCCACCGACAACAGAGTCGGCCCCGAGTACGCTAGAGGCTCGCCGTAGTGGTTGGCCAAGGCGCACAGCGCGAGCCGTTCTCCCACGGGAAGTTTGTCTTTGGGATGCAGGTTGTCGGGATCGCCTGTGTCGATGGTGACCGCCAGACAGGAGTTGGGAACGCTGGCAGCTGTGAGCGCTTGCGACTCGCGCGTCTCCGCCCATGGGTCGTCGATCGGCATTGGGCTGCGATGACTAAACGCTGGAAGACTGACGATGTAGAAAGGGAAATCTCCCTGTCCAAAGAGCCTTCGCCAGTCCGCGATCGTCACGGGAAGAATTTTGCGGTACTGGTATCCGCGATCTGAGTTCTGTTCGCCCTGGTACCACAGCGCACCTGTGATCGCGAGAGGCGCAATGGGCGCCAGCATTCCCTCGTAAAGCACGGACGGCATCACCGGCCAGTTCTCATAACCAATCGGCAAAGCATGCGGCGGACGCGCATCGACACTCAACTGGCCTTTCCACTTACCGGCTAAAGCGATACTCGTTTTGTCCCCGAGCATCAGGCGCAGCTCCTCCGGTTTGCCAAGGAATCCTCCTGCCGGCTTGGTTTTCAGGACTCGAATCGCCACCACGTTCCGCCCGGGTTTCAGCAAGCCATCGCTGACAGGATAGACGCGAGGGTTCTCGACCCATGCGCTGGCGCCGACCTGTGTTCCATTGATGTATGCCGTATCCATGCGCTCGATGGAGCCGAGGAAAAGCAATGCTCGTCCTGCCGGAAGCGGATCGGGCAGCCACGATCTCTCTGCGAAACCAGGCCACGGCAGGAGTCTCGGGCAAACCTAGTTCGGAGAATCCGCCGGGAACGTCGACGGACTTCCAGGCCGAATCATCGAGCGTCGGTGCGGCCCAGTTTCCCTTGAGCCCGATGTCGTACTCGTCGTACCAGTGCATGACGTAGTTGCCGTATTCGGGCGCGCCCGCCGCGGCCAGTTTCTGAACTTCAGCCAGCGGGACATCAAAGTCCTTGAGGGGTTGAAGCGCGGCGGCGCTTGTCCAGGCCTCCGCGGGAGTTCCGCCGAGGCAATCCACGACGAGGCCGATGGGAACATGGATGTCCTGCTGGACCTTGCGTGCGAAGTAATATGCGACGGCTGAAACCCGGTCAGCTGTTTCGGGCGAGACTACTTTCCATGTTCCTTCCACAAGGTCCGTGTGGTGGTAGGCAGCATGAGGCGCAACGGAGAAGAAACGAATCTCGGGGAAATTGGCGGCTTTCACTTCCTCTTCGCCATTGCGCGCGAAGCGGAGCGGAACCTGCATATTGGATTGGCCGCCGCACAGCCACACGTCCCCAACCAACACGTTGTGCAGTTCCATCGTCTGGCGACCAATGATCTTGACCGTATACGGACCCCCTGCGCGCGGCGGCTGAATCTTCACCTGCCAGCGGTGGTCGGGCCCCGCCACGCCGGTTGCGCTCTTACCGGCGATCTCGACGCGAATTTTGTCGCCCGGTTCGGACCATCCCCAGATGGTGTTCTTCTTACCGCGTTGCAACACCATGTTGTCGCCGAATATCGGACTGACGAGCGGAAGCGGCGTGGCTGATGTTTCCGGCGCCGATGTTTGACCGGGCCGCCAGAGCCATCATCGGCAGCATCGCCAGCATAGCTACCGCAAGCATTCCCTGCAGCAACTTGCGCCGGGTCAACCCAATCTGTTTTTCCATTCGCCTCTCCTGATAGCAGCTCTCAATATTGGCTTAACTAGGCGCCGTTCACAACCGTTGGGTGCTCGATTCTGACAGTCACGATCCTGCCACACTTATCTGATCTTCCCGTCCTTCACTTCGAAGTAGTCGCCATTATTTCTAACCGACCAGCTAACTTCCGTTCTGAGTGAGAACGCAACAGCCCCCTTGACCTGTCTATAGCTACAGGGTTCAGCCTAGAGTCATGCGCTGTTAAACCAGTCTTACAAGGAGGAGTCGTGAATCGAAAAGAATTCTTTCAGAGCGTTGCCAGTGTTGGAGTGCTGGCAGCGGTGCCAGCTTTCTTCGCAGTGGGCTGCTCAGCGAGTGATGACGCTGGCGAACGGGCTGCAGGTGCGGCTGAATCACAAGGTCGACGTCCGCCACAGTTCAAGGCAAAACGAGCCATCACTACTTATACCGGACACCTCAGTTTTTCGCCGGATATCGTCTTTCCTCTATTGTGTCCGGTGCGCGAGTACCAGTGGCTTGAGGGATGGCAGTGCGAAATGATCTATAGCGACTCTGGCGTCGCCGAAGACAACTGCATCTTCAAAACCGCACACGCAGGCGGGACATTCTGGAGCGTTAGCCGCTATGAGCCGCCAAAACGGATTGAGTTCACCACGTTTGTTCCGAATGCGGTCGTCACTCGCCTCATGCTTTCGCTCACGCCGGCGGGCGGTGGGACGGACCTGCAGTGGACGAGAATCTTCACTGGTCTAAGTGAGTTGGGAAACGAATCGGTGGGGACGTGGAATACAAAGGTCGATGCAGAGCTCACGCGCAAACTCGAACACTATCTTAGAACAGGAGAAATGCTTCGCGAGCACATCGCGGAAAGCGGTTCTCGGCGGTAACTTACTCTCGTAACCAGCTGTCCCTTTCCCGTCACTTCCTGCAAGTCACGATTCCTGTCACGTTCTCTGATTAGACCGGCGGCTCCCCCTGCCGGTCTCGTACAAGAAGAAGCCTCGTACAGGAGAACGAAAATGATGGGGACGTTTCCAACAATTCTTCGAAATATTGTTCGACGCGCTGTTTTGTTATGCGCGACTCTCGGCCTGGTAGGGATTTCGCCAGGCGCGATCTCCCAAAGCGCCATGGCCGAAAGCCCGATAGCGGCAGATCGTCAGGCGCCCGCACTCACTATCTACAACGGTAACTTTGCGCTGGTACGCGAATACATTCCTCTGGAGCTGGCCTCCGGGGTGAACACAGTAAGTTTCACCGAGGTCACGTCGCATCTCGAGCCGGACTCGGTGATCCTGCGCGATCCCAGCGGACAGCGATCATTACAAGTTCTCGAGCAGAACTATCGCGCCGATCCCGTCTCGCAGGAGTTGCTGCTCTCGCTCTATGAAGGCAAGACCATCGACTTTCTCGTGCAGCGCGGCGAACGCCAGGAGACCATCAAGGGCAAGATCATCCGCAGCGGATATGTGCCGTCGATGGTCCGTTACGGCCAGTATCAGCAGCCTGCGTATTCGCAGCCGATCATTGAAGTCGACGGCGTGCTGCGCTTCGGGCTGCCCGGTCAACCGCTGTTTCCGGCGCTGACGGGTGACACCATCCTGAAGCCCACGCTCAATTGGCAGCTTCGCACGGACAAGCCCGGACACTTCGACGCCGAGCTTGCGTACATCACCAGCGGCATGAGCTGGGAGGCCGACTACAACCTGGTTGCGCCGGAGAAGGGCGACACCATGGACCTGGTCGGCTGGGTGACGATGACCAACACCAGCGGGCGCAGCTTCGAGAATGCGCGCATCAAGCTGCTGGCAGGAGATGTGAACAAGATTCAGGAGCCGAACTCGGCTCCGTACAACATGGCGGCGAAAGCGGCGCTTGCACGCGACGAGATGGCGCCCACAGTCACTGAACACAGCTTCGACGAATTTCATATGTACACGCTGCAACGTGCGGCGACGCTGCACGATCAGGAGACGAAGCAGGTGGAGTTCGTGCGCGCGATGAATGTCGCGTCGAAGCGGCTCTATGTTTACGACGGCGCGGCGATCGACTGGAATCAGTATCGCTACTGGGCTCCTGAACAGATGCGCACGAATCGCGAGCTGGGCACGCAGTCGAACAGGAAAATCTGGGTGATGCAGGAATTCGTGAACTCGGCGAAGAATAGCCTGGGCATCCCGCTGCCGAAGGGCAAGCTGCGTTTCTATCGTCGCGACACCGACGGGCATCTGGAGTTCACTGGCGAGAGCATGATCGATCACACGCCGAAGGACGAGACCGTGCGCGTGTATACGGGCAACTCGTTTGATCTGACGGGCGAGCGCAAGCGCACAAACTTCACGGTTGATACACATAACAATTGGGCGGATGAGTCCTTCGAGATTCGCGTGCGCAATCACAAAACGGAGCCGGTGACGATCATCGTTGCCGAGCGCCTCTATCGCGGGTTGAACTGGAGAATCACGGAAGAGTCGCACGAGCATGTGAAGACGGAAGCGCAGCGCATGGAGTATCACGTGACGGTGCCGCCGGATGGCGAGCAGGTAGTGACATATACCGTGCATTACACGTGGTAGGTTCGAGGCCCCCACATCTGTCCAAAACAGGGCAGATGTGGGGCACGTTCTGGTATCTTTCCGCCATGCGGAACTTCGATACGCTTACCGAGCGCGAGGTCATCGCGCTTGCCATTTCCCTGGAAGAAGAAGACGAACGCACCTACGCGGATTATGCCGAAGGATTACGCGAGGATTTTCCCGCGTCAGCAGCGGTGTTCGATGGCATGCGCCAGGAAGAGATCGGGCATCGCACGCGACTGATGAAACTCTACAAGCAGAAGTATGGCGACCACATCCCCATGATTCGCCGCACGGACGTGAAGGGATTCGTCGAGCGCAAGTCGGTGTGGCTGGGTGGTCCGCTGCGGCTGGACGCTGTCCGCAAACAGGCCAGCACAATGGAAGTTGAGAGCCGGCGTTTTTATGAGCGAGCCGCGACGCGCACGCACGATGTGAATTTGCGGCGGTTGTTCGACGATCTGGCACAGGAAGAGCGCGGGCATGAAGATCGCGCCGAGCAATTAGAAAAAGAGAAGCTGACGGGCGGTGCTCGCGAAGAAGAGGCGGAAGCCAGCCGGAGGTTGTTCGTTCTGCAAATCGTTCAACCGGGTTTGGCGGGGCTGATGGACGGATCGGTCTCCACGCTGGCACCGGTTTTTGCAGCGGCATTTGCCACGCACAAACCGTGGGACGCTTTCGTCGTAGGTCTGGCGGCATCGATCGGCGCAGGCATCAGCATGGGCTTTGCCGAGGCCTTGTCTGATGATGGCAGCCTTACCGGACGCGGACATCCGTGGGTTCGTGGCGCGATCTGCGGCCTGATGACCGCGCTCGGCGGTATCGGACACACGCTGCCATTCCTGATCCCTGATTTTCGCGCGGCTCTAACCGCAGCAATCGTTGTCGTGCTGATAGAGCTCGGCGTGATCTCGTGGATACGCCATCGCTACATGGAGACACCAGCGTGGTCGGCGGCGCTGCAAGTTGGATTAGGCGGAGTGCTAGTGTTCGCGACCGGCGTGCTAATCGGAAGCTCGTAGAGCTATTTCGCTCTGCCACTGTCGCTTGGGATAGAGGAGGTGGATCGTCAATGCCATCGCGATGACAATGATGAAAGCGAGAACGCTGCCTTCCGGACCAACGCTTCCACCAGTGATCCATTTCGATCCTGCAAATCGCGGAGTGAACAGCGTTCCGGCGGCTTTGTAACCACTGTCGGGAACTCCGTAGAAGAAGCTCTCTGCCCAATCCCACGATGCGTGTAATCCGACCGCGAACCAGAGGCTGCCTGTGCGCCAAAGGCTGAAAGCGAAAACCAACGCGATGGCAATGGTTCCCAGAACGCCGATCCAATTCTCGCCGCCATTTTGTAGATGGATGGCGCCGAACAATGTTGAAAGCACACCTGCGGCTGGCCAGAAACCGATTCCACTGGCGAAGGTGTAGAGCGCATAGCCGCGGAAGAGGAACTCCTCGGTTATTGCCACTAACAGGAACGCGACCGCCCACAGCACCGCATAGCGTATTACCTGAGCGCCAGTCAGTGTGGTTGGTCCGAGAGAGACGCCATGGAAAAGATGAATTAGAAGAAGCAGTGCGCTGAGCGCAATGAATCCAACTACCAGTCCGGTGAAAAGCTTTTGTGCTTCGCCTTTCCGAGACGGCAGGCCGTACGTACCCCACGGCCGGTGTTCCAGCCATGCGGCCACGAGGGCAGGAACGATTGCAGCGATCAACAATAACGCCTCGCCGATGATCGACCTTCCTGGTGTTTCCACCTGCGGACTATGGCCCAGGAGTCGCCGCAATACAGTAAGGAAGAGCGACTCCAGCAGAACCACAGCAACTATGTAGAGGAATAGCCGCCAGCCGGAGCGAAGCCCATGCTCGCCGATAAAGACTCGTGCGATGGCTGAACGGTCGTGATTCTTAGTCGCCTGGGAGAGATTGTTCGGGCCCTGTTCATTCATTCGACTTTGATTATGTACCAGATTTTCACTCCTGTGTGGCTCGCGCGCCAGGCAAGTCGCCACGAGTGCTGAGCGGCAGCTTTCCGACAAAAAAGTTACCAAAGGCGCTAAAAATCATGTGGAAGCCGATTGCCCGGCTCTCCAGTGTGAAGTACCATAACGTCACTTTGTGATCGTAAGAGGCGTTCGCTGGCCCTCCCATTCCACGGGGAAATTGCGCCGGCAGCTGGAATCCACAGCATGATGAAAACGGAACGTGAGCATCGGGACGAAATCGTTCGCGTAGGCAGGGCGCTCTACGATCGCGGATTCGTGGTTGCCATGGACGGCAATATCTCCGTCCGGCTCGACGCTGAACGCATCCTGGTCACGCCTACATGTATGTGCAAAGGCATGATGACGAGCGACGATCTGGTGATCGTCAATCAGCACGGGCACAAACTGCACGGCCGCCGCAATGTCTCGAGTGAGTTGGGAATGCACCTGCTGATCTACAGCATGCGTCCGGATGTGCATTCGGTAGTGCATGCGCACCCTCCCACGGCAACCGGATTCGCCGCCGCCGGAGTGGCACTGGATCAGGCGCTGGTCTCGGAAGTGGTGCTCACATTAGGGAA
The DNA here is from genome assembly GCA_963724985.1 of Terriglobia bacterium. Taxonomy (GTDB): domain Bacteria; phylum Acidobacteriota; class Terriglobia; order Terriglobales; family Acidobacteriaceae; genus JAJPJE01. The sequence goes on from CAVRWV010000016.1 coordinate 62,479, forward strand.
AGTTCCTCTCGCGAAATATGGCACTCCTGGCACGGTGGAGCTCACGGAGTCGTTACGCCCGTTGGTCCACGAGCATTGCTCCATCCTGATGGCCAATCATGGCGTGGTCTCGTACGGCGAAAGTCTCGAACACGCGTTCATGCGCATGGAGACGGTGGAACATTTCGCGAAAATCGCGCTGGTCGCAAGAACATTGGGCACGCCGCAGGAACTTCCAGCCGACGACGTGCGCAAATTGGAAGCGATCCGCGAACGCATGAAGTTGATGAGCCCCAGCAATTGCCATCCTCCCCGGATGGAAGCCGTCGGCACGATTGGTGACAACGAGCCTGATCGCGTTCCGGTCAACGAATAAGCCCGCATGCCCAAAGCGTATCCTCGCTAATCAGGCCGGGATGCTGCCCGCCTCGCTGATCTCGTTGACGCTAAGCTGCTGTGCAAGCTACAATTACTAGGTTTGCCTGTACTGCCAGGTCCCATCCTAGTCAGCCTGCTGCGAATGTGAGCGCGGGATTCCGATCGGGGCAACCGCTGCCGTCCTGGCGCGGTGGAGTGCAAGCGTTATTCTTAGGCTCGTGGCAGTGCTCGTGTGGCCTGTCTTGGAGGAATTATGTACGCGGTCATCCGCACCGGGGGAAAGCAGTATCGCGTCGCACCCGGCGATGTAATTCGGGTCGAGAAACTGGCTCCAGTCCAGGACGACCAGGTTCAGTTCAGTGAAGTTCTGGCAGTATCGTCCGAAGAAGGACACGTTTCGCGCCCCAGCGGCGCAGCTCACGTGATCGGCCAGGTCCTCGGCGACGGTCGTGCAGACAAGATCCTCGTTTTCCACTACAAGCGCAAGAAGCAGTACAAGAAGCTGCAGGGACACCGGCAGCCGTTCACTGCCGTGCAGATCACTGAGATCTCAATCGACGGACAGAGCTTCAGGGCTCCGGAGAATGTACTGAAGCCGCGCCGAGTCGAAAAGCCGACTGCGGAAGAAGGCGTGGAAGCTGCTCCGAAGGCGGCGAAGAAGTCCGGCCGCAAGGCAGCTCCGAAAAAGGCCGCCAAGAAAGCTGCGAAGAAGAGCAGCGCCAAGAAGTCGCCTGCAAAGGGCAAAAAGAAATAGGTTCGAAATCAAGGTGGCGCAATGCGCCCCAGTAATAAGGAACTCTCATGGCACACAAAAAAGGGTTAGGAAGTTCACGAAATGGGCGCGACTCAAACGCGCAGCGGCTCGGAGTAAAAGTCTTCGGCGGACAGACTGTTCCCGGAGGCTCCATCATCGTTCGCCAGCGCGGCACTCGCTACAAGGCGGGACTGAACGTCGGCCGCGGTAAGGACGACACCTTGTTCGCGAAGGTCAGCGGCACCGTGAAGTTCGTCGACAAAGGCTCGATGGGCAAGTTCGTTGTCGTGGATCCGCTCGCGAAGGCGTAAACGCAAGTCACCAGAAATCAAAAGGCACGGAGATCATCCGTGCCTTTTTCCTTCTGACATCTTTTCTATTCTGACCCTCTCTTATTGCGGTCTGTTCTGCTGGGTTGGCGAAGCGATCGCGCCTTCCTGCGTTCCCGAATTTGCACCGCTCGAACCGCTTGCCCCAATCGCATTTCCGCTCACCAACATTTCTACCCGGCGATTCTGCTGACGACCCTCCGGGCTAGCATTGCTGGCGATAGGATTGCTCTTGCCGAATCCCTGTGCGATTACATTATTCGCGGAAACGCCCTGGCTGATCAGGTAATCACGAACTGAAGCGGCCCGCTCCTCCGATAACTGCTGGTTATATTGCTCGCCGCCCACGCTGTCGGTGTATCCGTCGATCTTCAACTGCAGATCGGGATACGCGAGGATGATGCCTGCCACCTTCGCCAGCCGTTCTTTCGCAGATGGCTTCAGTGTTGACTTGTTGAAGTCGAAGAGAACGTCAGGCATGTTCGCGACGAGTCCTTGTGCCGTCTCGCGAGTCTGTAAAACCTGGCTCAACTGCTGACGAAGTTTCTCGCGCTGCTGCGTCGCCTGCTGTTCCATCTGTAATCGTGCCTGTTCGGCGCGATCGGCCTGAGCACGCGCGTCGGCCGCCTGCTGCGCTAAAGCTTGTTGCTGAGCGCGAGCCTGTTCCGTCGCCTGCTGTGCGGCGAGCTGCTGCTGACGAGCCTGATCTGCAGCCTGTTGCGCGGCCTGTTGCTGAGCCTGCGCCTGCTGCGCCTCCAGACGAGCTTGCTCCGCGCGCTGCTGCTCCTGTTGCGCTTGTTGCTGCGCCGCCTGAGTGCGATCGTGTTCTGCCTGACGTTCGGCGGCTACTCTCTCATCGTTCCTCTTCTGGATACTCAAGACGCGCGCGTCTTCGGCCGATTGCGTTGCTGCGCGTGACGCGGTACGGATCGGCGTGCTGCCTTTCTTGTCGCTGTAGTATTCCTCAGCCTGCGTGAGAGAATCCTGCGCTTTCTGCATAGCACCGGGGGCGTACTGTTCGGCGCCCTCTGACTTCGCAATCGCAACCGCATTGCGTGCCTGCAACAATTCCAGTGGAACCTTCTTATAGTCAGCACCGGTTGCGGGCAGCTGCTGCGGCTTCAAGTCCATGGTGTACTCGCCCTTCTGCAAAGCTTCAAAGCGAGCGACAATCGGAGTAACTCCGCCCTTGGTCTTTTCTGTCGGTTCATTCTGGGCGACGATCATGTCACTGGGGTGAGTGACTGCGTAATACGGCTCGGCGGTGACGACCATGCCGAAGCTCTGCAGATTGCTGGTCACCTTAATCTTTGCATGGCCATCGTCGTCAGGCACCACTTCACCGAGGTTCGTTGGACGCCCGTCTGGAGTGATGGCCCACAAGACGTAAGTGAGGTATTCCGGACCGAAAGTGCGTGCGCGGTCGAGGTGATGTATGTCCGCGTCAATCGCCAGACGACCATCTTTTCCCTCCACTTTCGCGTCGCCATCTACCTTCGGCATCAGGTTTGTGCCTTTGAAATCAACCTTTGTGGAACCGCCTTTGTAGCGGTAATTAATGGCCGGAGTAGTGCGCTCAACCACGGTCACACGAAACGTTGGCGCTTTTCCGGCGCGTTCGGTGTAGGTGCCGCTGTTCTGGGTTGAGGAATCCGGCGTCTGTTGGCTTGCATCATCCTGTGCCGCCAGCGGCAAGGCGGAGACTCCAACTACTGCTGCAATCAAGAGAAGCTTACGAAGCATGTTTGTACCTGCCCTATTTACCAATTTCTAACTAGACAAGTTGGATGACAGATGGGCTAAGGTGTTTGCTCGGGCCTAAGGCCTTGCGCTGTATTGTTTTGGCGAACGTATAATGCTGGGGGACGCGGTTCGCCCGCATTGAGAGAACCACAGTTGTGGAGGCAGAGATGAAGGAAGAGAAGCTGGACAAGATCTCCAAACAGAATCGTCGTGAGTTCCTGAAAGTTGGTGGCGTAGCTACAGCGGCAATGCTGGCCCATGCTGCTGCTCCAACCCAGGCGCACGCGCTTCCGGCTCCGCCCGCGAATCCGGTAACTCCCACTGCCATGCCGACCCGCAACCTGGGAAAAACCGGCTACAAGGTTGGCATCTTCAGCCTCGGCGGACAGGCCGCGCTGGAGCGTCCGAATAATGACGCCGTAGCCGTGCCCATCGTCGAGAAGGCGCTCGACCTTGGTGTCAACTACATCGATACGTCTTCGATCTACGGTGGTCCGGATCGCTGGAGCGAGCGCTACATCGGGCAGGTGATGAAGCGGCGTCGTGCCGAAACGTTTCTCGCGACGAAGACCAAAGAGCGCACCCGCGACGGCTCGCTGCGCATGATCGAAGAGTCGCTGAAGCTGCTGCAAACCGATCATGTGGATTTATGGCAGCTGCATGACATCGGCATCCAGCCGAACGTGGATGAAATCTTCGCCAAGGGCGGCGCCATGGAAGCGCTGCTCGAGATGCGCGATCAGAAGGTAGTGCGCTATCTCGGCGTGACCGGACACTTTCGTCCCGAGCCGCTGATGGACGCGATTCACCGGCATCCGTTCGACACGATCCTGATGGCCGTCAACGCAGCCGACAAATATCACTACAGCTTCAGCGACCAACTATTGCCGCTCGCGGTGGAAAAGCAGATGGGCATCATCGGCATGAAGGTGCCCGCCCGTGGTCGGCTGCTCTCGACGTGGACGCCGCCTGCGATCGACCAGCAAAAGCATTCGTGGGAAGGCATGGCGGTGCAGGCGCACACCCCCGGCACATTGAGCATGCGCGAGGCCGTGTACTACGCGCTTTCGCTTCCGGTCAGCACCATCATCATCGGGTGCGATTCGATTGCACAGCTCGAGGAAAACGTAACCCTTGCTCGCGAATACACCCCATTGAGCGGCACACAGATGGCGTCACTACACGGCAGAGCAGAATCGGTTTCACAGCAGTCACTATTCTTCCGCTTCTACAATCACGAGTAGGTGGGTGCCCCATGTCTGCCCTCTGTTGGCAGACGTGGGTCTGAATGCTGATTACTGGCTGCCGAGTGCTGCTAGAATCCAGCTTTGCAGCCCACATCTCAAAAGCAAAGCTCCGGGTTCCGCGGTTCTGCGGTCGCGGTGGCTACGGGAATTTTCCTCAGCCGCATCGTCGGACTGGTGAGGGACCGTGTATTCGCTCACTACTTCGGCAACTCGGACGCCGCCGACGCATTTCGCGCCGCCTTCCGCATTCCTAACTTCCTGCAGAACCTTTTTGGCGAAGGCGTACTCTCGGCATCGTTCATTCCTGTCTATGCGCGGCTAAACGCGGAGAATCGTCACGAGGAAGCTTCGGAACTTGCCGAGGCCATCTTCGGATTGTTGTTCCTGACCACGTCGGTTCTGGTGACATTGGGAATCGTGGCGACACCGTGGCTGATTGATGCCATCGCTCCCGGTTTTCATGGGGACAAGCGGCTCCTCACCATCCACCTGGTGCGAGTTCTGTTCCCAGGTGCGGGACTGCTGGTGTTTTCGGCGTGGTGCCTGGGAATACTGAACAGTCATCGCAAGTTCCTGTTGTCGTACACCGCTCCGGTGATCTGGAACTTCGCCATCATCGGTAGCTTTTTGTGGAAAGGCGGCCACCAGGCAGAATCCCAGCTGGCAGTCACAGTCGCGTGGGGATCCGTTGTCGGTAGCGCCTTACAGTTTCTTGTCCAATTGCCCGCGGTGCTCAGATTTCTTTGGCCGCTGCGCGTACGGTTGAAGTCGAGCTCCGATCATGTACACACGGTGATCCGAAACTTCTTCCCGGTATTCGTGAGCCGCGGAGTGGTTCAGATCAGCGCGTATATCGACTCGCTTCTCGCCAGCTTTCTACCGACAGGAGCAGTGGCCGCGCTCGCCTACGCACAAACTCTGTACTCGTTGCCGGTGAGCCTCTTCGGCATGAGCGTGTCAGCTGCCGAATTGCCGGCGATGTCGAGTGCGCTCGGCACCGCTGAAGAAATCTCTGCGGCTTTGCGAAAACGGCTTGCGGCCGGGCTCCAGCAAATTGCTTTCTTCGTTGTGCCCTCGGCGGTTGCGTTCGTGCTACTCGGGGACGTTGTCGTCGCGACCATCTATCGTTCAGGCGCATTCAATGCTCGCGACGTAACGTACGTCTGGTCGGTGATTGCCGGTTCGGCGGTAGGGCTGCTGGCGTCCACCTCGGGACGTCTTTATTCGTCCGCGTTCTACGCACTGCGAAACACGCGTACGCCGCTGAAGTTCGCGGTGATCCGCGTAAGCCTCACGCTAGTCCTCGGATATCTATGCGCGCTGCCGCTGCCGCCGCTGCTCGGCATTGATCGCCGCTGGGGCGTCGCGGGGCTAACACTCTCCGCGGGCATCGCCGGATGGATCGAGTTTGTGCTGCTGCGTCGCGCACTCCATCGCGAGATCGGCGCGGTCGATTACTCAGTCCCGCGTGTGCTGAAGCTGTGGCTGGCGGCAATTGTCGCGGCGCTGATCGGAATCGGCATCAAGCGGGTGCTGCCGTTCCATCGCCCTCTGCTCGTCGGACCAGCGGTGCTGATTCCCTACGGCGCGATCTACCTGGGACTGACGCAGATCATGGGGATTTCGATGCTGGGCGGATTGATGCGGCGATTTACGCGGCGATAATTCGTTTCGCGTTTCACGTTTCGGGTTTCGCGTCGACCAGATGTGGAATCCGCGAAGCGGATGATTGAAAGTAGCCCAGCATGAAGTGCTGGGAACCGAAAACCAGAGAAGACCAAGTCCGCGCCAGCGGACGATCGAGCCTCGTGCCGTGCGTGCTCCGCCGCGATAGCTTTTGTCGCCGCGAACCATCCCTTCTGTCATGCCGAGGAGCGGAGCGACGCGGCAACCCTATACCCTCGGACCCTGTGCGCGAGCGCAACAGATTCCCAATTCAGCACCACGCAGCGCCGGAGGCTTGAGAACGGCAAATGTTGTCAAGGCCCAAAAATCCTCAAAATCGGCGCAACCTCTTGATTCGAGGCCAAATATATTCTTGGCCTTCGTGTCTAGTAGGTGCCCATCAATTTGTCACAATAGAAGTGGATGGAAACGAACACACGTCGTTGGACGACAGATTAGTTCCTTCCGACGGATAATCCGACATCCATCCGACGGATAAACTCTCTGTCCCACGGATAAGTCCTTTGTTTGCGGGACGCGACTGCATCCCCCCCCGGGGGTGTCCGATGATCTTGTGTGGCGCGGACATTCTTGTCCGCGGAAGTGCGGGAGCGTAGTCCACTCGCCCTCAAATACAGAGGGCAGCGGTACGGAACACAGTACAGATTTCACGATAGCAACTCGGCGTTAGCCGTAGAATGTTGCGGGATTGAGCTGCGCCGGGAGGCCAACGAGATGCTACGGTACCTGGACATCAACAAGGAATTGATCGTGTCACCAAGTGCGCATCGCGTCTATCGCGCGTCATCCTACGCATCAATTGCACTATTCGTAGGACTCGTAAGCGTCCTGGTTGAGGGCGGAGTTCCCGCGCCCATCGCCCCTTTCGCGAGGACATTCCTATTCCTGGGTGTGATCGGGGCTGGAACCACCTTGGTTGGCATGGAGTTTTTTCTATTTCGCTTCGATGGTTCCCACCCGTTAAAGCAGATCGCTTGGTTTTGCGTCATGATTTTTCCATTACTCGGCCCAGCGCTCTATTGCCTGATCGTGTACTCGCGTTCGGACGTGGTCAGGAATACCACGACGCGGGACCATACGCCCGGAAATGTCACGCGTCGTGCAAAGACTCTATCCGATTGCGAGTGAAAACCCTTGCTGCTCGTGCCAACATTCCTTGCAGGACTGCATTCCATTTTTCAATACTGTGCTGCGGGATAACCCAGACGGGTAGCGCAACTTCAGGTAGCTGAAAGAAGTACCACGCCCAAATGAGAATTGAGACGGCGTAAGAGAGAGAGCCAATAGTGTTCAGAACGTTCCAGACCGGCCAGTCGTAAAACCGTCTCATCTCCAACGTGACGATCTCGGTCGCAGCATTGATTCCCAGTCCCAATGCCATCCCGAAACAGTAGCTTCTCCAACTCAGCCCCATCAACCGGGAAAGAGCGAATATCACAACCAGAAGCCCGACTTGAAGAACCCGGATACTTCGCATCAAGTCAAGAATTGCTAGTGAAGTTGCCCTTGTTTTGGGTTCATAGACGATCCACAACATATTCACGAGCACCAGCGTCACGACCGAAATCAGGAATATGATTCGCCAGGAACGTCGCAGGGCTTCATAAGGCTCAAGTACCGCTTTGAAAACTTCATAAACCACCCAAAGTTCTAAGGCAAAAACGCCCGGTTGGGTGGCGTAGTACGAGTAGTAATAAGTCGAGTGTGAAACTCCCGTGGCTAACTCGATATGCAGGAAAACCGTCTTGATGACCGCGAAAATCAAGTACGCCGTGAATGCGGGAAAACTCTTGTAAAGCCTTCGATGAAGAATCAAAAAGACAATAGCGCACTGCAACGCCGATTGACCCAAATTGAAGAGGTATTCGGTGAGTGCCAGGTGGGGCATGTAGATTGGAGATTGTTCTTGCCGAGTATAGAACAGGTGTCTCGTACACGTCTTGGCGCGTGGGGACCCCACCCTCCAGCCTTCCTTTGGCGTAAGGGTGGGACAGAGAGTGCGCACGAGAATGTCCGCGCTACCCGAGATAGCAGAAGGAAGACGCTCTTACCGCGAAATGATGCGCATGTTCTGCCAGTCGTAGGCGAACTTCTTGCCGCAATCGAGGCAGACGATGTAGTGGCTGGGGCCGCTGCCCACAGATTCCCAATCACCCGATGACTGGCTTTTGGCTGCAGCTGAGGTAAACGGCTGGGAAGTATTCCGATGACGGCAAGACAACGAGAATAATTGAAGAATACGCTCTACCACAGATCCGGTAACGCACCGCAGCGGGTCTTACCTGTTGCCGACCCGCCGCGGCAGAAATCGTACTGAAAACTACGCGCGAGCAGCCGGCAGTTGCTTCGGCCGGCGCTTCCTTGGCTTCGCCATTGGCCTTCTGGCCCGGCTTGCGAATATCGATACCGCCCTTGAAGAACGCGCCATCTTCGATGAGATGCGCTGCGCAACTACGTCGCCGGTCAGCGAACCTTCCGTGCGGATGTCCACACGATCGCTGGCGGTCAGGTTGCCGCGAACCTTGCCGAGCACCACGACTTCGCGAGCATTGATGTTTGCGTTGACGACACCGTTCTTGCCAACCGTAACCCGATTTCCGGGCAGGTTGATGGAACCTTCCACGCGGCCGTCGATGTAGAGCGATTCCGAGCCGGTTACTTCACCCTTGATGACCAGCGACTTGCCGATTGTGGCCTGGTCGGTAGTGTTGAGGGTGGCATTACGGGGCGCGGTCGCGGGCGCTGGATCATAGCTCGTGGTCGGCGCCGGGGCTGCCGGACGTTGTGGTTCGGGTGTAGACGGAGTGGGGGAATTGGGATTCGTGGGCTTCCACATAAAACTTCTAATCCTTTCGGCTCTGGATTAAACGATTATAGACGCACGTACGTCTCCAAATCGCGCCAGACCGGAAACATGTTGAAGAGTTCCGGACTCTTTGAAATTAAAGGGTGAATTCCTCTGCCGCAACCCCTTTTTCACACCTTCGCGAAACACCGGTCGCGAAGAATTTTCCACCCACGGCAAATATTGCTTGTATTGCCTAGGTAGTAATATCGGCAGAATGCCTTAGGAGCTTAGATCAAAGCTGCCTACTACGGGTTAGGAAGTTCGACGAGCGGAAGGTGTCACGCGAGCTGCCGTCAGAATCCGTTGCTGCGGCCGCGGCGCATGAGCAGCGACGGTCAGAAATCCCACCAGCAACGACGGCGAGACGACCAGCGGCCACACCACCCGGTCTTCAATCCAGCATAAAAACTCGAAGGAGCGTCGAGCAAATTGCTCCATTCCGTCGGCGGTTGCGTATTGGCTTTCCATGCGGCCACCTGCCCAAGAGAAACCCGTGCTCTGGTTGCAAGTTGCGAGTTTTGTGACAGACCGCTGCAACAGTGCTCCTTGCTTTCCGAACGGCGATCCAGATCTTCATCCAATAGAAATGATGATTTCCGACACCGCCATCCTGCGCAAAATCGAGCAGCAGCCGAAGCAGAACGCCGGCTTCAAGCAGCTCGTGCGCGAATTGCGTGCACACGGAGCCGAGCGCCGCCATCTGGAAGAACGCCTGAACGAACTGGTGAAGAGCGGGAAACTGCGCGAGTCGGACGGCCGCTACCAGATTCCGCGCGCCGTTGCCGGCCGCAACCAGGTAATCGGACGCCTCACCATGCATCGCGACGGCTACGGATTTGTCATCCCCGAGAGCGATGAGGTTCGCGCGCGCATACAGGGTGACATCTACGTGAATCCGCATGCGATCGGAAACGCCATGCATGGCGATCGCGTACTGGTGGATATTGGACCCGTGCGCTCCGACGGACGCGCCGAAGGGAAGATCGCGAGCGTGCTCGACCGCGCCCATCCCAGCGTGGTCGGAATCTTTCATTACGGGCGCAAGTACAACTTTGTAAGTCCCATCGACGAGAAGATCACGCAGGACATTGTGATTCCGGCCGGAGAAGAGCGTCCGGAGAAAGACGAAACGGACGACGGCAAAACGGCCGGACGCAAGCGCAGCGGTCTGGATGCGCACCGCGTGGTTGGCTCAGAAGCACATCGGCGCACCCAATGGGATGATCTCGAAGGCGTCGCCGTCGATGTAGAAATCACCGACTGGCCGACGCCGACACAGAATCCCAAGGGCCGCGTGATGGAGATCCTCGGCTACGAAGACGATTTCGGTGTCGATGTCGAGATCATCATCCGCAAGCATCACCTGCCGCACCGTTTTCCCATCGAGGTCCTGGAAGAAGCGCAGGAATTCGATGCCGTGATTCCTGCTCCAGAACTCCAGCACCGTCGCGACTTCCGCAATGTTCCCATCGTGACGATCGATGGCGAAACCGCGCGCGATTTCGACGACGCCGTGACCGTACACATGCTGCCGAATGGAAACTACGAGCTGCAGGTGCACATCGCAGATGTCGCGCAATTCGTGACCGACGATTCGGCGCTCGACCGCGAAGCGCGCCTGCGCGGCAACAGCGTCTATTTCCCTGATCGCGCGATTCCCATGCTGCCGATCGAACTCTCGACCGACCTGTGTTCGCTGCGTCCGAAGGTGGACCGGCTGGTGATGTCGTGTGTGATGGAAGTTGACCACCAGGGCGAAGTGCTCGGGTTCGAGTTGAGCGAAGGCGTGATCCGGTCGACGGAGCGCATGACGTATACAGACGTGAATGCGATCCTCGAAGGCGATGCCAAGCTGCGCGCGCATTACGCTCCCCTGATCCATATTTTCGAAATGATGCGCGATCTCGCGACAATCCTCAATCGCAAGCGCGCGCGGCGGGGATCGATCGATTTCGACCTGCCCGAGCCGGTGATCGAATTCGACGAGAACGGGCTGATGCAGGGGATCACGCGGTCCGAGCGGAACTTCGCGCATCGTTTGATCGAAGAATTCATGTTGTCGGCGAATGAGTGCGTGGCCAGCTACCTGGAGAAGAAACACATCGCGGCGATCTACCGCATCCACGAGAAGCCGGATCCGAAGCGCGTGTTTGATTTCGAGACCATCGCCGCGACGTTCGGGTATTCGCTGGGAGTGGGCGCGCTGCCGATGAAGCGCATGGAGATGAAGTCCGACCGCCGCTCGCATCATCAGACGGGACGCCAGCCGACGCGCATCGAAATCCCGGAAGACGTGCACATCACGCCGCGGATGTACCAGAAGCTCACAGAGAAAATTGCGGGCAAGCCGGAGGAACGCATCTTGTCATTCCTGATGTTGCGTTCGTTGAAGCAGGCGCGCTACTCGGAGGAGAATGCCGGGCATTTCGCGTTGGCCGCGCCGACCTATACGCACTTCACTTCGCCGATCCGGCGCTATCCCGACCTGATCGTTCATCGCCTGCTGAAAGATGCTCTGCGCGAACAGCCGGAGTTTCATGATGGCCTGGTGCCTGTAGGCCGCGGGACACCCGTTGGCAGCGAGCGGCCAACCGCCTGGTCAAAGCGCGCTGAGAAATTTCAGAAGGACGCATCGCCGTGGGCGAAAGGATCGCCGAAAAAGTCCGGCGGGAAATCAGCGGGCCGCGATGGCGACCACGCGGCACTTTCGGAACCGATACCGCTTCCAGTTCTTCATGAAATTGCGGATGAATCGAGCCAATCAGAGCGTCGCGCCGACGATGCTGAACGTGAATTGATGGAGTGGAAGAAGGTCAAATTCATGTCGCAGCGCATCGGCGAAGAGTTCGAAGGGCTTATCATCAGCGTGACTAAGTTCGGTTTCTTCGTCGAGCTGAAAGACTTGTTCATCGAAGGGCTGGTGCCGCTGTCGACACTCATCGACGATCGGTATACGTTCCACGAGAACACGCGCCAGATCATCGGACAGCGAACGCGAAAGACGTATTCGCTAGGCGAGACTGTGCGCGTGATCGTGGATCGCATCGATCCGGTGATGAAGAAGATCAATTTTGCCGTGATGGAACCGGAGCCGGTTCGCGCGCAAAAGAAGAAGCGCAAACGTTCGTGATGGTTTCGTTGCGGATCTGAAACTACTGCTGCTGCGGCACGGTAAATTCGACGCCGCGATCTTCATTGGACTTCAGCGTGGCTTCGCGATCGAGCTCCGACAGCGGAACCTTCTGCATGTGGCCATTGTCGGCCATCAGCCACAGCGTGTTTCCTACGATTGCGTAATTCTGAGTTTCCATGCGCTTGCCATCGCGGAATACGAGCGTCGTGGGAGGGGCATCGTTCTGAGGTTTTGACGCGGCGGGAGCCGCAGAGGAAGTTGGCGCAGGCGCAGGCTGGTTCTCCGCGTAATCGCGCTGCACTTCCTGATCATGGCGCATCTCGGCGATCTGCTGTTGCATGTATTGCAGCTGGCCTTGCAACGATAGCTGCTGGTTATAGGCTGCCTGTTGCTGCAGGTAGTTATCGTAGTTGTTGCTGTAGGAGTCAGAATCCCAGCCCCAACCTCCCCAGCCCCATCCCCACCAGGGCCAGATGACGGCATTCCGCCTGAAGCCGTTATGGAAGCGACCGTTGTTGTTGAAAGGCCGAACGTGATTCACATTGAAGTTGCCGAATTGGCCGTGGTTGGCGATGCCGACAGAGCGTATCGGCATTCCTCCTGGACGAGCGGCGAATCCCGGTCCGCGGGCCGGACCTGCCATCGGGTGACCACCGCCACCCATGCGAGCTCCACCACCACCGCCGTGAGCTCCGCCGCCGCGCTGAGCAGCAGCCGGAACAATTGCGAGCGCAAGAAGCAGAAACGCCAATAGGAACGCGCGTCGCATAGAGTTATTATACCCGCGTTTGAGGGCGGAGTTTCGAGGGGCCGGGAGCTGCCTTGAGGGCGCCAATGTAATTTGTTGGTAAACGGGGTGTCGCGACTTTCCTTATTTCTCGGGAGCTTGTACCCTCTTTCAGACCGCTCGTCTCTGGCCTGACGAATCTAAGTACGTTCGTGGCGGAAGCTCGAACCGCCGCGCTTATCGAGGTGATCCGCTTGCGCAATTGGTTCTGCTGGCTGTTGCTGATGGTGCTTTGTCTGGGCACAGGCACAGCTATCGGCGCCAGTCCGGCAGACGCCAAACAGGTGGGTCCCGAGGAAGTTCCTGCGAGTCTCGCGCCGCGTTTCATTCACTACAACCGCATGTCATCTGCCGCACGGCAGGCTGCTGCTCAGGGCGCATACTCACAGGTCACAATCAATTCGGTCCCGCACTGGTCGGCAGCGTTTTCGCACGATGGAACGATTTATCCCTACACCATCGTAGGCAACAAACCGGCCTCGGGCGGAATGACGCAAATCCGCACGGCGCTCGTGCCGATCTCGCTGGAGTTTGACGAGTACGTTGACCAGCAGGGCAGACCTTTAATTCTGGACGTGACGCCATCGATCGCGCGCGTGGTGCAGTCTCCGAATTTCGCGACGTACAACTACGGAAACGGCGACGTGCAATTTGCCGATGCGGTACAGCGGGCGCAGTTCGCGTCGTACTCCGGGCCGAACTGGCACACGCAACTGGCGCTGCCGCGAGTCCTCGCACCGGTGGTGCTGGAGGTTCCCGTCGGAGCCGCGAAACTGTATCAGTCTGCGAGTGGAGTGCTCTACGCGAAAGTCGACTTCAACTTTTTCGCCTCGCAGATCAATACGATCACGCAGATGGCGAAGCTGCAGGTGGACGAATTCCCCATTCTGCTCGCGTCAAACACATTGCTTTACGAGAATGGCGACAGCCAGCCAGTGCTGCATTCTCGGCTTTCATACGGCATACGAGACTGGGCACGGCCGCAACTCGATTTCCGTTCAGACATTCGCCTATGCGAGCTGGCTGGATTCCGGCATCTTTCGCGATCCTGAAATTGCCGATGTGCTGCCGCTGAGCCACGAGATCTCCGAGTGGATGAACGATCCGTTCGTCAGCAATGCGGCGCCAGGATGGATCTCGCCGGACGGGCACGGATGCCAGGAACACATCACTACTGGAGATCCGGTGGAAGTGCTTCCGCACCCATCATTCGAAGTGGCGCTGAACGGCTTTACCTATCATCCGCAGACGCAGGCGCTGCTGCAGTGGTTTACGCGCGAGACTCCATCGAGCGCATTCGAGCACGCGTACAGCTTCCCGGATACGTCGGCATTGAAGGCGCCGTCGCAAGCGTGCGAGTGATTTGCGGACAACGTTTGCGGATAACGCATGTTGGGTAGCTGGTAGCTAGTCGCTGGTCACTCCGAAATGTTCTTAGCTACTGCCTACCAGCTACCCGAGCTACCCACGACCTAAGGCCGTCTCATTTACAATTGACCCATGGCAACGGTGACCTCCGAAGAGTTGATGGAAAAGCTGCGCAATTGCTACGACCCGGAGATTCCTCTGAACGTGGTCGACCTTGGTCTCATCTATGGCGTGACTGTCGAGAATGAAGGCGACGTCGTGGTGGAGATGACGTTGACCGCGCAGGGCTGTCCTTCGCATACGGAGATCAGCCGCGATATCCGCCAGACACTGCTCAGCATGGAAGGCGTGAACAACTGCAAAGTGAATGTTGTGTGGGATCCGCCGTGGACGCCGGAGCGCATCTCGCCGGAAGGCCGCCAGAAACTGGGCATCGAAGACTAGCAGCTCAGCGACGGGTGCCCCATCCTAGCCTTCTTTTGGCTAGGGTGGGATTCGATGACTTGCACGCGCCCAATTCCGTTTTCGCACTGAGCGCTGGTGTAAAATCAAAGCAGTCGGGACGTGGCTCAGCCTGGTAGAGCACTCGCTTGGGGTGCGAGGGGTCGGCAGTTCAAATCTGCCCGTCCCGACCAATAAACCCCGCCTTCAGCTCTCAGCCAAAGCCTTTCTTTCACCCTCGCAACTGGATCGGCCGTCCGACTTCTCGGAACTTACGGAACTACCGTTACGATCACACGCTTGTAGCGCGACAACGGCGGGCTGCCTTTATCCGTGACTCGCAGAATGAAGTGAACCGTCTCCGGTTTCTCAACTTTTGGTGCGATGACCCAGACCGCGGCGGGCATATTCTCCGCGGTGTCCGTCCTGACTATTCCTTTGTACGAGCCGGCCTCCGGATAATCGAACCAGTAGAAACTAACACTGTCGCCGTCCGGATCCGTGGCGTGCGCCTTAAGCTCGAACTTTTCGCCGGACCGCACAGTGATTGCGTTCGGCTGATCGAGGACAGGAACGGGAGGATGGTTCGCTTCGCGATACGTCTTTGTCGTCCAGCTCATCCGTGCGGCGAAATCGTTTTGGAAGTCGTCTCTCCAACGCCAGAGCGTCGCTTTGAAGTCTTTGAATGATTTGTCGCCAGCCCGCGTCGCGCGCCCGTACTCACCCGCTATCGGCGGCGTGTAGTCGTCGATCGCGTTGGTCCAGATGGGACGGGTTTCGGTGGTGACGGGAACATCGCCAAGATATTTCTTCGTGTCTCCAACGGGACCAGCCGGCGTGTACAGCTCGTAACGTCCGCCCCAGCCGCCCCAATCCGGACGCTCAGGATCGCTGAGACCGTTAGGAATCAGCCCCAGCCAGGAGGGCGTGTCACCTTCCATGGCGTAGGCAACGTCGGGATATGCGGCGCCCATGGGACCGTGTCCCTGCTGAATGTGCTCGGCAAGCCATTTGTTACTGATGGTTGTGTTGTCGATACCGGGTATAAAGCTGTTGATACCCGTCCAGGTGGCAGCCGTGTAATCGCCGCCGGGAGTGACGATGTAAAAGAGCTTGGGGAAATTCTTCCGCAACCAGGGGCCGCTGTCGTCCTGATCGGAGATGGTGTAGACCCTGAGTTTGCTGACCATGCGATCAACTTCGGCGGCTGGTTTCGTGGCACGCAGTTTGTACAGTGCCTGCGCGAGCGTGTTGGTTCCTCCCCAGACTGTTATCCAGAGCGGACGATCGTCAGTTCTCTCGAGAGCCTGGATCATCCAGTCAGAGCCTTCTGAATCCTTGCCGTCGCCGACGCCATTCATGCCGTATTCAGGACGGCCGCGCTTGACCAGCGCCTGGAGCGTTGCCGCGGGAGGGTAGTTCGCATCATGCTTCACCAGATTTGCGTGAACCTTGGCATAGGCGCCGATCACGTCTTCAATCAACTCGGGCGAGACGGATGTTCTCTTCCACGTGGAGGTGGTCGCAATCAGTCCCTGGAGATCGATGACATCGGAATACAGAAGCAGACGGACCATACTTTCGGTGTCGTCGACTTCGGCGCCAATGTCGGTGAGGACAATCATCCGGTAGGGCTTCGCGGCTTGTCTGGACTCAGTCGCGGGAGTGGTGTTGGCTGCGACTGCGACGGACAGAGAGGTTGTGAGTCCGAGGACGATGATGGCGACTGATCGGAACATCGCCGAGTGCTTTGTCATGGCGTGATTATCGCGTACTAGGACATTTCTAAAACGAGGGAGAATCCACTTGGACAAGTCGGTTCTCCGCCTTTGTCGCTGGTACTGCGAACGGTGTCACTCTTGCCATAGCCGCGAATGACCACGACCACTGGCTCGCTCGTGCCCCGGAGCGGTCACTGTCACAATAGTTGCATGTTTGTTACAAATGCTGCGCAATGAAAGACACGCGTTTAGTAATTCTCCTACTGGCAGTCATACTCACGGCAGTTTCTGTCACAGCGCAGTATCCGCCCGAAGCGATGAAAGGGTTGTGGAGCGCGCAATGGATTACCTCGGCCACCGCGCCACAACGAGACGGTGCTGTGCTGCATTTCAGGAAGACGCTAGAACTTGCGCAGAGCTCCAGCCCATTTCATCGTGCATGTCAGTGCTGACAATCAGTTTTTGCTCTATGTGAATGGCCGCGAAGTCGGACGCGGTCCCGCTCGCAGCGATCTTGGACATTGGAAGTACGAGACCTATGATCTTGCGCCATTTCTCCATTCGGGAGAAAACGTGCTCGCGGCGACGGTCTGGGATTTCGGGATCTACTCGCAGATGGCGCAGATCAGTGATCGGATTGCGTTCGTCCTCACCGGCGATGGAGAAACAGAACGAGCGACGGACACGAATGCGACCTGGGAAGTTGAAGTCGAGAAGGGCCTGCGGCCTTTGCCAACTCCGGTGGAGATGCAGAGGTTTTATTACGTAGCGGAGCCGGCCGAGCGCATCGATGGCGCGGTGTTTGACTGGTCATGGAATCAAAGTAGCGTCACGAAAAGTAAATGGGAGAAAGCCTCTGCGCTTGAACCCGCCGAATCGCGTGAATCGGTTCTGCAGCACAACAACTGGCTGCTGGTTCCCGATTCGCTGCCCACCATGCAGATGGAATTGCAGAATGGTGGTCGAGTAGTGCGCACGTCGATAGCACCGGCGCCGAGTGGCTTTCCTGAAAAGTTGCTGACGGTGGCGGCGCATTCGAAGGTCAGCGTTCTGCTCGACAATGCAAGCCTGACGACCGCGTATCCGGAACTCGAGGTGAGCGGAGGCGCGGGAAGCACAATTCGTCTCACGTACGCTGAGGCGCTCCTGGATGACAAGGGCGAGAAGGGGAATCGTAATGAGATCTCCGGCAAGCACATCGTAGGGATTTACGACGAGTTCCTGCCCGACGGCGCGGAAGGGCGCCGCTTCATGCCGCTGGCGTGGCGCACGTGGCGATATCTGCAGATAGACGTGACAACCGCGGATCAGCCAGTTCGACTGGACAATCTCCATTCGTGGTTCACCGCTTATCCGTTTGAAGAGCGTGCGCAGTTCTTGGCGGACGACAAATCGCTCACTCCGATCTGGGATATCGGTTGGCGAACTGCGCGACTGGATGCGCACGACACATACATGGACACGCCTTACTGGGAGCGTATGCAATACGTGGGCGACACTCGCATTCAGGCGCTGATCTCGTACACCGCGGCAGGAGACGATCGGCTCGCACGGCAAGCGATTCAGGCTTTCAACGATTCACGAATTCCCGATGGCCTCACCCTCAGCCGCTACCCGTCGTCCCTCAAGCAGGTGATCCCGACATTCTCTTTGCTATGGGTCGGCATGGTGCATGACTTCTGGATGTATCGCGGCGACGAAACTTTCGTGCGATCGCAGTTAAATGGCACACGAAACGTCCTCGATTGGTTTCTGGCGAGGCAACGACAGGACGGCTTGATGGGGACCGTCAACTGGTGGCCATTTGTCGATTGGGGAAGAGACTTTCCCTTCGGCATGCCGCCGGAAGATGCAAATGGCGGCTCGTCGATCGTGACGCTGCAGTTCATCGAGGCGCTTCGTTATGGCGCTGAATTGGAATCAGCGTACGGAGATCGAAGTCGGGCGCAACAGTATCGTGAAGCGGAAGAGCGTGCGTCGCGTGCGGTTCGGCAGCTTTGCTGGAATGAGACGTACGGCTTGCTGGCGGACACGCCTGCACAGAAGCACTACAGTCAGCACGCAAACATCCTTGGCGTCTGGCTGGATGTGATTCCGCGAGAGAAGCAGAAGGATGTGCTCACGAAGATTCTCTCAACGACCGACAGCGGGTTTGAATCTGGTGGCCATCTTCCCGCTATGACAAAGGCCACATATTACTTCCGCTTCTATCTCGCGCGCGCTGTGGAACATGCCGGCATGGGAGACCGTTATTTGAGTTTGCTGCAACCGTGGCGAGACATGGTCGCATTGGGACTGACAACCTGGGCCGAAAATCCAGAGCCAACGCGTTCGGATTCGCACGCGTGGAGCGCGCATCCGAATTTCGATTTGCTGACGATCGTTGCCGGAATTCGACCAGAGAAGCCGGGATTCGCAAGCGTGAAGATCGAGCCACACCTGGGAGCCTTGAAACACGTGACGGCGGCACTGCCGAGTGAGAAGGGACTAATTCAGGCGGAATACACAGAGACAACTTCGGGGGTACGCGCGGAAATCACATTGCCTTCGAATGTGACGGGAGATTTCTTCTGGAAGGGGAAGAGTTTCCCGCTCCATCCCGGACATCAGGAGCTGCTGTTGCCGTAGGAGTTATCGCAACAGCGCGGAAGCAGTCCACAGTACAGGCGCCTGGCCATGGAGGTCGCCGGTTCTGCGCTTGCGCTGCATGTAGTAGGCAGAATCATTCTTCCTTCCGGTGCCTTCACAAACGCTGGTTATGTCGGCGTTCTGGTCGATATAGCCCACTAACGAGATCCAGGCTTTACGGGCAGCGGGTCCATACGTAGCCGCATCAAGCCATCCGTTTTTTACGCCGGTGACCATGGCGAATGTGAACATGCCAGTGGATGATGTTTCCGGCCACGACTCCTCATGGTCGATGAGTTGCCGCCACATGCCGTCTTTACCCTGTGTCACGAGTAAGGCCTTCATCATCTTGCGATAACTCTCCATGACGCGAGCGCGTTGGGGATGGCTCTCGGGAAATGAGCGCAGCAACTCGGTCATCCCGGCGGCGACCCACCCGTTGCCTCGGCTCCAATAGAACGGGGCGTCGGGGGCGTGATAGAAGAGTCCGCTCGGTTGCTGAAGCTTATCGAGGTAGGCCACCATCTCGAGCGCTGCACGGTCTAGATACTTGCGGTCCCCAGTAGCGCGAAACGCCTGTATCTGAACGGCAGTGATCATATACATGTCGTCGATCCAGAAACGGGTCTCGCTGGTCAACCCGTCCGCCGTGGGATTCTCCCATTGCCGGTCTGCGAAGGACTTACCCAAGTCCAGGTATTTTGGATCCTTGGTCCGGATATAGATCTCGAACGGAACCGCGCCGAAAACGGTGAAATCTACGTGGCGTTCTTTTGAAACGAGCCCGGCATCCTGAGGCGTCAACAGAAGATCGAAGCGTTTGATCAGCTTGCTGGAAAGCTCTTTGTCTCCGGACAACTGAGCGAAGGTCAGAGCTCCGTACCACGTGCAGACTTCCGGGTACGTGATGGTTTTCGGGTCCATGTGCGGACTGGAAACGAAGCGTTCCGCTACCCGCTTGCCAACTTCCTGGGGGGAAGCGCCCTGTGGCCAGTCAGTGAAGTAATCCTGTTGACCCGCTGCGTGTCCTACAAAACTGAACAGAAGTCCAACCGTCAGGATCGGAAGTAGTCTTAGGCGGGCACGCTTCAGGGGACGGATCATTCGTTCATCTTACCCCGCCCTTTCGCCAACGGAAGGCGAATAGGACGGGGCACCCTCATCTTGTTATTTTCAAGCTAGAAACAAAGGTGAGATTTTGGAGAGGATGGTCAATTTTCGGAGTAGAGTAAGTCGTCTCGGCCACCCGCTTGGGACGCAGGAGTAGCAGCACATAAGGTTTGTCAATGTCCCAAACAAATGAGCTAAAGCATGAAATTCATGAGGCCAAGAAGTTGCGTTTGTCTTGGCGCACACAGTTACTTATGGTTGTCATTGGTACGCCAACGCTCTTTCTGTACCTGGTCTATGGGGGGCGCTTAGAGCGGGTGTGGCCCTTTATGCTTGCTGTTGGTGTGCTTGGCATAGTGATTCGTTTCAAATGGAAGCTGCGGAGGCAAACTTGGTTCTGGGTCACTATGGCAGTGATGGCAGTTCTTCATGTTTTGTGGGTTCTGTTTGTTCCTTGGACCACTAAGTGGATTCCCGTATTCGTGTATATTGGCATCGCCACAGCGGATTTTGTTCTGATCCTCTGGATTCTTCTTGTTGTCGAGAAGTTCATGGGAGGCCCGAAGGCTGCTGAGAGTCGAGCCACTTAGACCGCTACCAGATCCTTTTGCTCTGCAAGCAGACGCAATGCAGCGATCATGGCTTCCTCGCCGTCGCGGGAATCCAATGCGATATCGACCGCCGGATGTTTTCCGCTGGCGTGCAGAACCATCACCTGGGCATCGCCGGCTTTCTTAGCCATGTATGGCAGGTGATGACGGTCGTCCTTGCTGAGGGTGTGGCCCAGCACAACGACATCATAGTGGCCGTTCCGAAGTGCCTGGTCTGCGGCTGCCCGGCTGTGTGCGCGCTCAACTGTGTATCCAGCCTTCTCGAAAATCCTCGACTGTGTCGCCAGGACATTGCCATCGACTTCGCAATAAAGGATCTTACCCTGCGAACCGGATGCTGCTTGCGTGGACTTCGGTCGAGCCTTGATCATCGAGAACTCTCCTTGAATGCCATTACGGTAGCACCGGATTGCGCGAGTCAGACCCTGACCAAAGTGCGGTTACCACCTCCATTCGCAGACGAAAGTACATGATCTAAGATACGTTTCCTTGGTAACTGCGGGACTTAGCAAGGCACACCGACCTCAAAAAGCAAAAGGCGCATCCATTGGGCGAATGCGCCTTGAAACTGTGTAACGAGGCTAACTAACTATCTTTTAATTTCCCACTCACCGGCGCAGCCGTTTGCGACCCACAAGCCATACTGACTGACTCCCCACGTGCGATTCTGTACGCAGGCACTGTTTACACGTAGTGGATTGGCATAACGGAAAGATCCATTGCTCTGACAATAGACTGGACCCGATCCCTGCCCCGATGAGCAATGGCTGTGCCCGTCACTGAAGCTGCCGGCGTAGTACGCGGGTTGACGGTCCCAGCCGGGACCGCCCTGGTGATCGCGGTCATGATCACGATCGTGGTCGTAACCCGGTCCACCCTGATAACTCGCTTGCGGGGTTCCCTCCCGTTTGATCTCCCATTCGCCTGCGCAGCCGTTCGCAACCCACAAGCCGTATTGACTGACGCCCCACGTGCGATTCTGCACGCACGCACTGTTCATGCGTAGTGGATTCGCATACGTGAACGCTCCACCGCTTTGACAAAAGACCGGTCCCGATCCCTGTCCCGAGGAGCAGTGGCTATGTCCGTCGGAGAAATTGCCGGAGTAGTATGCCGGTGGCCTGTCCCAACCGGGACCCTGGTGGTAGCGATCATGATCGCGATCGTGGTCGTAATCCGGTCCACCCTGATAGCTCCGGTTGTCGTAGTTGTCTGGACCGATGACGAAATCCGCGCGACATCCTTGGTCGACCCAGACTCGATTGCCGTGTCTGCCCCAGGTGCGGCCCTCTATGCAGGGCTGCTGGCTGTACTGCCGCACCATTCGGAGATCGTGCGGGTTGCCGTTCCCAGGAATCTGGCATTCTTGACGCTGGCCGTTCGAAGAACAGTTGAATCTTTGCGCGCTGGCCGGGACGCAAATGAGTATCAATGCAACGGGTGCCAGTAGTAGCAAGGATTGCTTGAGTCGACACAAATACAGCTCCAGCCTACGCATATTTCCTCCCATACCGCATCAATCGTGACTAGCGGATTAGAGTACCTGTAAGCCTCAGTTGTTGCCATTACTCACATAGACACGTCCGTGACGGCACCTTCGTTCTAGCTTCGCATGCAGATGCTTGGGATCAAACCACGAATTCAGGATGCACGGTGTATACTTCCCGGGCTCAGTGGATGGGGTGGGAAATGGAAACCAGTGGTGCGCCGGCCGGCGCGTTAGCGCCCGGACTTGTCTTCAGTCCAAACATCCCCCGTTGGAGCGTGTGCAGCGGAGCCTTCCATACCGTCGTAAAAGCGCGAGCATAAATTGCGGGAGATAGAAAGATGCCGCTGGAACTCAAGACACGTGAGGTGGGGAAGGTCACAGTGGTGCGATGCAGCGGACGGATCATCGCTGGCAGCGCGGCGGAATCCCTGCGTGCTTTGTTAGTCGTCAAGACGAAGGGACAGACACGTTTCGTGCTGCACCTTGGCGAAGTGCACTTCATCGATAGCAGTGGATTGGGCATGATGGTGCGGCTGCTGACGATTACCCGAAAGGCGCAAGGCGATCTGAAGTTGTGCAGTGTCCCTGGAGCGATGCAGAAGCTGCTGGAGATAACCAATCTGCACAAACTCTTCGAAATCCACGAGACGGAAGAGGGTGCGATCTCGGCGTTTTACCAACGCACCGCACGGCCCGAAGACGCGGTGGTTTCCGGTCCCCTGATTTTGTGTATCGACCAGAGCAGCGAAGTTCTGGCGTACCTGCGCGAGCTACTGAAACGCGGCGGCTATGAAGTACAAACCAGTAGCAGTCTGCCCGACGCGATGATCCTGCTGCGCGCGTTGCGGCCCGCGGTCTTGCTCCGCGGTCCCAATCTCGAGGGCTCGAGCGCAACTCGGCAGGCGCTCAAGGAAGCGTGCGAGCGCATGGTGGTGATTGAACTGGGCCATGAGTTTTCCACTTTGCACGCGGGCGAGGCTGCAACAACGTTGCTCGCGAACCTGCAAACCAGGTTGCAGACGGAACCAGCTTCCTAGCTGGTCGCGCAGAATGCGGATCTGATGCCTACTGCTTTACCGGATATTTCTTGAACATCTCCGTCATGATTTTGTCGACCTGTTTCATCTTCTTATTTGTCGTATCGGCGACGGCTCCCGTGGCTTTTCCTACCCAGACAATTTTGTGCTGCTGACGATCAAAAAGATGGACTGCCAGAGTTCCCTTTTG
Organism: Terriglobia bacterium; assembly: GCA_963724985.1. Taxonomy (GTDB): domain Bacteria; phylum Acidobacteriota; class Terriglobia; order Terriglobales; family Acidobacteriaceae; genus JAJPJE01. The sequence goes on from CAVRWV010000016.1 coordinate 85,958, forward strand.
CACGGTGAAAGCCACGGGAGGAGCGATGGTTCCGCTCGAGAAGGGCGTGTCTCCGGGCAAAGGCGTGCCACCGTACATCGCGTAGGTCGGATCGGTAGCCTGGTTTAGTTGCAGATCGGTATTACTGGCGGCGTGATAGTTCACCAGCAGGTCGGCAGACTTCGGATCGGCGATCTCCGCGAGACCATCTTCCTTCAAGTGAGAATCGATGTTGTCGCGGATCAGCGTGTTCCATTGCGGCGACGCAACTGGCGTTCCTGCGACCCACGCGTATGTTTTGAATTTCGAGAAGTCTTCGTTCTTGTCGTAGGTGACTTTGACCTTCTGCCCTGAAGCGGAGGGAACGGCAGAAACGAAACACGCCAATATGAACATGGTAAGTAGTGCCTGGAATGTCTTCATCCTTGGCCCTCCTAATTCGCGACGTATTCAACATAAGACAGATCTGGTACGTAATCTATTCGCAATTTTGCTAGTTGCCTTTAGACGAGATTCATTTCCCTATTGCTCAAGAGCTCGCTCCAAATGGCAAAACAACCACCATTCTGATAGCGTGCTGCTGTTATGAGCTCGCAAAAGGGCGTGTTGATGTCTGTGGAAGGGCGAGTTGCGCTGATTTCCGGCGGCTCGCGCGGTATCGGAGCGGCTACCGTGAAGCTATTCGCGGCAGGTGGGGCCAAGGTGGTATTCACCTACCAGAAGGCGCAAGCAGCGGCCGAACGCCTGGTGAAAGATTGCGGCGCAGATCGCTGTTTCGCTGTTCAGTGCGATCTCAACGGCGTTGAGTCAGCCAGCAAGCCGGTTCAGGCTGCGGTGGATCGCTTCGGCAAGTTGGACATACTGGTGGCGAACCACGGCATCTGGCCGGAAGAAGACGTTGCCGTTGACGAAATGACTCCCGAGCATTGGCGCCAGACACTGGCGATCAATGTGGACGCTGTCTTCGGATTGGTGAAGTTTTCCGTGCCGGAGTTAAAGAAGAAGGGCGGTCATATTGTCCTGGTCAGCTCGACTTCCGGTCAGCGCGGCGAGGCTTTTCACATCGATTATTCGGCGTCGAAGGGCGCGATCATCAGCATGACCAAGTCGCTTTCGTCGGAGTTGCTGAAATACAACATCCGGACGAATTGCGTCGCACCGGGTTGGGTGGAGACGGACATGTCGTCAGCAACGCTCGCCAAGCCCGAGGCTGGAGCACAAATCCGGGCAACGATTCCCATGGGTCGCGTGGGCAAGCCGGAAGAAATTGCTGCACCGATTCTGTTCCTGTGCACGGAGCACGCTGGTTTCATCAGCGGCGAGGTTTTTAATGTGAATGGCGGCGCAGTGCTGGTTGGATGATGATAATCGGTTAGCGGTGCAGCATCATCCAGATGCGAAACAGTTCAAGTGCCACAACAAAAATACCCAGGCTGAAGTAGATATTGTAGGCGGCCTGGCGAGATAGAACTGGCACTGGAATGCCGCGCTCGCGGAATGCAATGATAAGCACGCGCTCGTGTTCAAGAATGAAATCGGCAATCTGCTGATGGAAGTAAGCCATCATCAGGCCAAGCATCAAGCGCGCTATTTCGAATACCATTTCCGACATCGTAGCCACCCTTACTCGTGCTCTCAATCAGCGAAACCACTTAGAGGCTGCAGCATTTCTGGTGCAACTAAAATGCCGGGCCTCGCCGCGCGTGCTAAAATTCAGCTAACTGATTGTCAGTTCCCTCATGAACTCCGACCTAGCAAATCTCATCGAACTGCAAAACGCCGACGCTGAAATAACCCGTCTGAAAGCCGAAATAGCTGCTTTGCCTAAGAAGGTTGCAGTGATCGAAGAAAAGCTTGCCGGATCCAAAAGCCAGCTGGAAGCGGCGAAAACGGCTCTGAAGACCGACGAAGCCAACCGCCGCAAGTATGAGGGTGAAATCCAGAACCTGCGGCAAAAAATTTCCAAGTACCGGGATCAGATGCTGGCGGTCAAGACCAACCAGGAGTACCGGGCTTTGGGAACCGAAGTTGAGTTCGCCGAAAAAGGCATTGCAGGGTTCGAAGACAAGATTCTGGAAACCATGCTGGACGCCGATGACCGTGATCGGGATCTGAAGCGGGCCGAAGGCGAACTGAAGGCGAATACAGCGGAAATTGAAAAAGAAAAGGCCGAAGCCCGGGCCGTAACCACCGAAGACGAGAAGGTTCTCGCCGAGTGGGACGCCAAGCGCACACAATTCCGCTCAGGCGTCGGTGCAGACATTTTACGGCACTATGACAGAGTTCTGACATTTCGAGGTAGCGCAATCGCGGAAGCTAGAGACCACATGTGTTCGGGCTGTCAGGTGAAGCTGCGGCCGCAGGTCTATAGCGATGTGATGACGAATGAGCGCATCATCATGTGCGATTCCTGTAACCGCATTTTGTATTTCGTTCCTACAGTTGAACCTGACCTGGTGAATGAACAGCCACGGCAAGTCGCCCCCCGCCCAGAGGCAGACGCCGCCGCCCAGTAGCGCATCGCACTCTGCGGGAGGCCGATATGCGTAGCGTCGTATTTGCCGTTCTCCTTATCCTTTCCCTGAATTTCCAATGCCTTGCACAAAGAGACACGAACATCTCCACAAGAGCTACGCTGACCGTGTATGTCGAATTCACCAACGAGCGAGCGCTCGGCAAAAGTATCGAAGTGCGGGTGTATCAGCGTGGACGGATCCTTTTCGGCGAAAGCTTTACTGATGAGCGCGGTCGTGCACGATTCGACCAGGTGCCAGCCGGTTATTACCAAGTTGAGGTTCAGGGAACCGGGATAGAAAAAACCGAAGGGGCCGAGTTCGAGATAATGGATATGGAGGGGTCTCACACCGAGACGGTTCGGGCAAAGCCGGCATTGGACGCGAACGCTGGTGACAATACCGCTCCCGCGGGAAACGGTGCGACTGTCTCCGCGACGGAATTGAAGATCCCCGAAAAAGCTCAGAAAGAGTTCGACAAAGGCGTCGATGCGTTCGCCGCCGGAGACAACAAGAAAGCCGAGGAGAGCTTCAACAAAGCGATCGAAGCGTATCCAAACTACGCGAATGCATACAGCAACCTTGGCGTGCTCTATATCAAGCTGGGTCAGCAAGCTGAGGCGAAAGAGGCCTTCACCAAGGCGGTTGCCATCGACAGCAAATTCGTTCCCGGGTACGTCAATCTGGCGCGACTCTCGTTCTCAGCTCACAGTTACCCGGAGACCGAGAACATGCTGAATAAGGCGCTCGCAATTTCTCCCAATAACCTCGATGCGCTGGCGATGCTGGCTACTACCGAGTACATGAATAAGGAGAACGACAAAGCCCTGGCCAATGTGCGCCACATCCATTCCCTGCCAGGGCACGAGCCTTTTTCAGGAGTTCACCTGCTCGCGGCGCAAATCCTCATGGAGGAGAACGAGCGCGACCTGGCGATCGATCAGTACATTGCGTTCCTGCAGGAGAGCCCGAACGATCTGCGCGTTCCTGCGGTGCGGAAGACCCTCGCGCAAATGAAAAATACCCAGCACTAGTGGGCCCACATTCAGTCGCTGTTACGCAGGTTCGTCAGTCTGCAGGAGAAACCGATGCTTCGCTCCCTGATAATCGCCGCCTTATCGCTCACCTTTGTATCTGGCGCGTTTGCCCAGCGTCAACGGCAGTCTGAATCGACCTGCGACCTCAGCGTGCGCGTCCGCAACTCGCAAGACCGCAGCCTCGATACTCCCGTACAAGTTGAATTACTGTCGGCACAAGGCACACCCATGATGGCCGTGCATGTCAACGGCGAGACTCCGGCCCAGTTCCAGGTGATGCCCGGTGCCACTTTCAAAGTGAGAGTCTCCGGCATCGGGGTGGAAACTACCACGTCCGATAGTATCTATGTTTACGCTTGGGAACGTTCGCACTCCGAAATAATCAACGTGAACACGCCGGATACGGCAGAGAAAAACAAAGAGGCCAGCGGGTCTGCTCCCACCGTATCGGTAGCCGAGATGAATGCTCCTCCCAAAGCACGCGAGGAACTGCAGAAGGGCACAGATGCGTTCCTGAAGGGAGATCTGAAGAAGGCACAAGAGCACTACGAAAAAGCGGCGGCAATCTATCCGCAATATGCGCGCGCTTACACGGACCTGGGCGTCATCGCGATCAAACAGGGAGATCGGGCGAAGGCGCGCGAGATGTTTTCTAAATCGATCAGTGTCGATGAAGGATTCCTGCCTGGATATGTGGACCTCGCTCGCATGGAGTTTCAGGATCGCAATTACGAGCAGTCGGAGAAGTTGCTGCAGAAGGTGATGTCGGTGAATCCGTCGATCCCGGATGCGCTCGCGCTGCTGGCGAGCACCGAATTCATGAACAAAGAGTACGATAAAGCTTTGACGGATGCGCAGCGCACGCACCGATTGCCCAACCATGAACAGTTCGCCGACATTCACCTGGTGGCTGGGCAGGTGTATCAAATGAAGGGCCGGCAACAGGATGCGATTGCGGAATATCAGCTGTTTCTGAAAGAGAGCCCGAATAGCCCACGCGTCCCGTCCGTCCAAAAACAGGTAGCCCAACTTCAGGCAGGATCGCACTGACCACAGTCGCAAAAGCCCAAACCGGTAACGCCCTGGTTGTGATCAGCCAGCGCGCCGCCGCACGCTTGCGGCAAGGACACGTGTGGATCTATCGCAGCGACGTGATCGAGAATGCGACCGAGCAACCCGGATCGCTGGTGAGTGTGGCCGATCAGCGCGGAAACTTGGTAGGCACGGCCTTCTACAGCGCCAGCTCCCAGATCGCGTTGCGCATGATCTCTTCCGGCCCTGTTGATTCAGACCAGCTGGTAGCGCTAATTGGCGATCGCCTGAGGAAAGCAATCGACTTGCGCCGGACTCTGGTTCGCGACAGCGATGCCTACCGTCTCGTGTTCAGCGAAGCCGACCAGATGCCGGGGATCATCGCAGATCGCTACAACGACGTGGTGACCGTCCAGTTCCTGACACAGGCCGTCGATCAGGAACAGGTTCGGCAGCTCGTCATCGATACGTTTGTCGGCGAGATCAGGCCAGAGTCGATCGTGGAGCGCGTCGACGAGCGCATTCGCGAATTGGAGCAGTTGCCGCCGCGTGAAAATCAACCGCTTTATGGCCAAAAGACATCAACGATCTTCACCATGAACGGCATCCACTTCCATTACGACGCAGGTGGAGGCCAGAAGACCGGAGCCTTTCTCGATCAACGCGAGAACTACGCGGCTGCAGCCCGCTATGCTCATGGCGAAGCGCTCGACGTTTTCAGTTATCAAGGCGGCTTTGCGCTTCATCTCGCGAAAGCATGCAGCAGCATAACCGCAGTAGACAGCTCGCGTCCCGCACTGGAAACGGCGGAGTCGAACGAGAAGCTGAATCGGGGAGCGCCCGAGATCGAGTGGATGGAGGCGAATGCCTTCGAACTGCTCAAAGACTATGCTGCATCGGGCCGACAATATGACACCATCGTTTTGGATCCGCCGGCCTTCGCGAAGGGTCGAAAAGATCTTCCGGCCGCACTGCGCGGATACAAGGAAATTAATCTGCGCGCAATGCGCATGCTCCGTCCTGGCGGTATCCTAATAACGTGTACTTGCTCGCATCACGTGAGTGAGGACGATTTTGTCAGTATGCTGCGCTCGGCAGCGGCTGACTCTCGGCGCACCTTGCGCATCCTTGAAAAGCGCGGCCAGGCCCAGGATCATCCGGTGCTTCTTACGGTTCCGGAGACCAGCTATTTGAAGTGCCTGATCCTGCAAGCCTAGCCTGATCGGTTAACGTCCTACGCGGCTTTCTTGCTGACGCCAGTTCTGGTGCGGCCGCAATCCTGATTGTAAACAACTGTAAATAATAGAGTTATATTTCTTCAACAAAGCTGAAACTCTTTCCATGAATACGCATCCAAAGTGCATTGACAGTAACACACTAAGATTTTATGATGTGTATAGGCTAATATAAACACGGCCACTGGTGAGGCAGTGGCGCGATTCAAAGGAGGATTTGAGTTATGTCGTCAATCACACGTTGGGACCCCTTCCGCGAACTAACCCAGTTGCAGGAGCGCATGGACCGACTTTTCCGCGATAACGTTGGATATTCCGGCGGCCGCGAAGAGGCGCTTGAGCAGGGATCGTTTATCCCTCCCGTAGACGTCTACGAGGATGAGCACAACATCACCTTGAAACTGGAAGTGCCGGGAGTCGATCAGAAAGACCTCGATATACGGATCGAGAACAACACCCTTACGGTTCGTGGCGAGCGGAAATTGGAGAAGGAAGAGAAGCAGGAAAACTTTCACCGCATTGAACGCCGCTATGGCAGCTTCGTCCGCAACTTCCAGTTACCGACTACCCTCGATGCTGAAAAGGTGAACGCCAACTACGACAACGGCGTCCTGAAGATTACGCTGGCGAAGAAGGCGGAAGCCAAGCCGAAGCAGATCCAGGTGAACGTGACCGGTGGCCCGCAAAAGACCATCGAGGCCAAGGGCACCGGCAAGGCCGCGTAAGTCTCTTTCTAGAATTTCATAACCGGCCGGCCGGAAGCCGGAGATGTCAGTACGGCGGGAGGCTCAATGCCTCCCGCAATTTCTTGGACGCAGAGCAGGAAAAGGAATCAAATCATTAGTCGCCGCCCCGTCAGGGTGGCTGAGAGTTCAATATGGCAATTCGTTGGGATAAGACCACAGTAAAGACGCAAGAGGCGATCCAGCGCGCAATCGAGCTTGCCTCGCAGAACGGCAATCCGGAGCTGCAGCCGGTGCATCTGCTCGCGGCGCTCGTTGGCGATCAGGAAGGCATCATCGTGCCGGTGCTTGAGCGCGTTGGCGCGCAGCCGCAGCAGGTTTTGGCGGAAGCCACGCGTGAGATCGAGCGCCTGCCGAAGGTTTCTGGCTCGGCCGCACAGCCGACGCTCTCGAACGCGGCACAGAGCGTCTTCGATCAGGCTTTCAAGGAAGCCGACAATTTTAAGGATGAGTACGTCTCGACCGAGCACCTGTTGCTCGCGTTGACGAAACAGAAGGGCAATGTCGCGCAGACGATTCTCGCCCATGCTGGCGCCACCTACGACGCGGTGCTCAAGGCGCTAACAGCAGTCCGCGGGAATCAGCGTGTGACCGATCAGAATCCCGAAGCAAAGTACCAGGCGCTCGAGCGCTATGCCCGCGATCTGACAGAACAGGCGCGCCGGGGGAAACTCGATCCCGTGATTGGTCGCGACGAGGAGATACGCCGCGTGGTGCAGGTGCTGGCGCGACGCACGAAAAATAATCCAGTGCTGATTGGCGAGCCTGGCGTCGGCAAGACGGCGATCGTCGAAGGTCTTGCGCAGCGCATCGTCGCCGGTGATGTGCCGGAGGTTCTTCGCAATAAGCGCATCGTGGCGCTCGACCTCGGATCGATGCTGGCGGGCGCGAAATACCGCGGCGAATTCGAGGACCGTCTCAAGGCCGTTCTGAAAGAGATCGAAGAGTCCAACGGACAGATCGTTCTGTTCATCGACGAACTGCATACTCTGGTTGGCGCAGGCGCGGCGGAAGGCGCCATCGACGCCTCGAACATGCTGAAGCCGCCGCTCGCGCGCGGCGAACTGCGTTGCATTGGCGCGACCACGCTCAACGAATATCGCAAGTACATCGAGAAAGACGCAGCGCTCGAACGCCGTTTTCAGATTGTCTATGTAGGCGAGCCCACGGTTGAAGACACCATCGCGATCCTTCGCGGATTGAAAGAACGTTACGAAGTTCACCACGGCGTTCGCATCAAGGACTCGGCGATTGTTGCGGCGGCGACGCTTTCGAATCGCTACATTACCGATCGCTTCTTGCCCGACAAGGCGATCGACCTGGTCGACGAAGCTGCGGCAGCTCTGAGCATGCAGATCAGCTCGGTTCCAGCCGAGATCGATCAGATGCAGCGGCATGCCACTCAGCTTGAAATCGAGCGCCAGGCACTGGAGCGCGAGAACGATCCAAATTCCCGCGAACGGCTGGCCACGGTTCAGAAAGAACTGGCCGAGCTGCGCGAGGAGATCAATGCTCTGCGTGCGCGGTGGGAACAGGAAAAGTCGAGCATCAATCGCATACGCGAGCTGAAGGAAAAGATCGAGCAGCTCAAGCTCGATCAGCAGAACGCTACCCGCAAGGGCGACTACACGCGGGCTTCGCAAATCCAGTATGGCGATCTGCCCAACACGCAGGCCGAGTTGGACAAGCTGAGCAATCAGATCGATAACAGCGCGAGCGGCTCACGAATGCTGAAGGAAGAAGTCGACGACGAAGATATCGCGCGCATCGTCTCCAAGTGGACCGGGATTCCTGTCACGAAGATGCTTGAGGGCGAGGTCAAGAAGCTCATCGAGATGGAGGACCGTTTACGCCATCGTGTGATTGGGCAAGATGAAGCTCTGGAGCGCGTCGCAAATGCCGTCAGACGTTCACGCGCTGGACTGAGTGATCCGAATCGACCGATTGGATCGTTCATCTTCCTGGGGCCGACGGGTGTCGGCAAAACCGAAACCGCACGGGCGCTCGCCGGGTTCCTGTTCGACGACGATCACGCCCTGATTCGCATCGACATGTCGGAGTACATGGAGAAGCATTCGGTATCGCGCCTGATTGGCGCGCCTCCCGGATATGTGGGTTACGAAGAGGGCGGACAGCTCACCGAGGCGGTGCGTCGCCGGCCATACTCGGTGATCCTGCTGGATGAGATCGAGAAGGCGCATCCGGATGTATTCAACATCCTGTTGCAGGTGATGGACGATGGCCGCTTAACTGACGGGCAGGGCCGCACTGTGAGCTTCAAGAATACAGTGCTGATTATGACCTCGAATATCGGGTCGTCTTACCTGGTGCCGCCGGCGGAAGTTAATCTGAACGGCACGTGGACAGCAGAAAAGGACGAGGCGAATCGCCAGGCCGAGGCGCGCAAGAAGGTGATGGAGGCGCTACAGGCGCACTTCAAGCCAGAGTTCCTCAACCGCGTGGACGACATCATCATCTTCAACCCGCTCGGCAGGGAGCAGTTGGCGAAAATCGTCGAGCTGCGCCTCGAAGACCTGCGGCGTCTGCTGGCAGATCGCAAGATCAGCATCGAGCTGACGGACAAAGCGAAGGAACTGATCTTTGCTGAAGGCTACGATCCGGCGTATGGCGCGCGTCCGTTGAAGCGCGCGATCCAGCGCATGATCCAGGACCCGCTGGCCATGCGGATTCTCGACGGCGAGATCCTGCAGGGCGATCACGTGGTAGTCGACGCCGATCTGGGCAAACGCCAGATGGAGTTCAAGGTAAGCCATCGCGTGGCGCAGCCCGAGCCGGCAGCGAAGTAAATCAGCCAGACCTGACTGGCGCAGTCGAACCTGGCTGCGCCTTTTCTTTTGTGATCACGCTTCCAGTTTGTATTTCGTCGATGCCAGCGTGTACAGAGGCCGCCAGACCAGGCGATTGATGGCGACCACCATCAGTGCCATTACCACAGTCGCCGCCAGCAATACGTGGAAGTTGCTGCGATTCGTCGCATCACTGATCACTGCTCCGAGCCCAACCGTCGAGATCGTCTCTCCTCGAAAGTGGAAATACTCGGCGACGATGCTGGCATTCCAGGCTCCTCCCGATGCGGTAACGAATCCGGTCACGAGGTAGGGGAACACGGCAGGCAGGAAAAGCCTGCGCCAGCGTTCAGCCTTGCTGAGCCGGAACACCGAGCAAACTTCTTTCAGATCGGTAGGAATCGCCGAAGCTCCGGCAATCACGTTGAAGAGGATGTACCACTGCGTTCCCAGCAAAAGCAGAACGATGGCGCCGATCCCCAGCCCGCCACCGAGGCGAATCAAAACCAGAAGCACGATCGGGAAGAGCGCAGTTGCTGGTACCGAAGCCGCGATCTGCGCGATAGGTTGCGCGATGGCTGACAAGTCGAGGTCGCAGTCCGATATAGATGCCGACAGGCACGGTCCACAGCGCGGCGAGCAACAAGACCAGTTCGACGCGGAGAAACGTTGCGCCTGCGCCCAGCAGGATGTTGCGCCACTCCGGCCATTGGACTCCGGCGATCATGCCGAACATCCGCACGATGCCATAGAGCAATGCGACGATTGCGATGATCGCGACCGGATACCAACTGACACCCGAGCGCTTCTTTGTTTCCTGCTCGGCGGTGTGCGCTTTCGCAAAACGTCGCATCAGCCGCTCGCGAGCCGGAGCCGTAGTCCATTCCGACGCCAGTGACAGCAGGTGCGAACGCCGCAACAGTTCGAGGATCGGTGACGTCGGAGTCTCGGCGGCTTCCACCTGCTCGACTTTGAATTTCTGTGCCCACGCGATCACCGGCCGCCAGATCAGCTGATCCATCAGCACGATGACCAGGATCATCATCCCGACGCCGAGCAGGATTGCGCGCGTATTGCCGTCGTTGGCAGCTGTCTGCAGATACGACCCAAGCCCCGGGAGCCGCAGGTCGCGATCGCCGAGCACGAACATCTCGCACGCCATCAGGAAGAACCAGCCGCCGGCCACCGACATCATCGAATTCCAAATGAGTCCAATCGACGCGTAGGGCAGCTCCATCTGCACGAAACGCTGGAACCAGCTGAAGTGGTAAACCCGCGCCGCTTCGCGCATCTCGCGCGGAATATTTTTCAGCGACGAATAAAAGCTGAACGTCATGTTCCAGACCTGGCCGGTGAAGATCAGCAGGATGGAACCAAGCTCAACGCCCAACTGCCGCGTGGGGAAGAGCGAAACCATCGCAACCATCACGCCCGGAAGAAAACTGAGTACCGGGATCGACTGCAGCGTGTCGAGCAGGGGAATCATCAGCCGCTCGGCGCGCTTGTTGTAAGCGGCGATGTAGCCATAGACGAGCGTGAACACCAGGCTGAGTGCGTACGCAGCGGCGATGCGGATCACCGAGTACAGCGCGTATTTCGGAAGCGCGCCAGGAGCGAGGCTGATTTCCGCCTCGGTGTTCATCGGCCCGATTCCATAGTGCGCGAAGGAAACGATGCCGTAGAAGACTGCGAGCCCTGCCAGCACGATGGGCAGATCGCGCAAGAACGAAGATCCGGCGGGAGTGATTCCCCACGGGGGAGTGCTGGTGCGAGTATTGGCCTGGTCCGCCATCAGCTGCGCTCGCCGGAAGCCTGTTCGCTCACGCCGTTTTCGTGCAGGATCAGCCGCTCGTCTTCCGAATCGTAGGTGAAGATTTCGGCGTAGCGTCCCCAGTTGAGAGCGGTATCGATCTGCTGATTCACTTCGTCTTCAGAGAAATGTTCGTCGAGGATGTCGCGGAAAAATTCAACCGGCATCGCGTGGTCGGACTTGGTGTCGAGCGCGCGCTTCATCTGCTGCAGCAGGATCACGTGCTGCAACACGGCTTCGCGGAAGAGCACCTTTTGCACGAGAGATGCTGGCTTCGGCGAACGTCTTGCCTTCCGGCGTGATCACCAGGTCGCCTTCTTCTAGAGTTGCGAATCCGAGCAATACCGCCGCATCAACCGTGGGCAACAGGTCGTCGACTTCCATGCGCAGCTCATCGGCGAGGTGGTAGAGGTCTTCGCGACCACCGCGATCGTTGAGCAGTTCGAGCAAGCCGGCAATCCCACCGGGACGCGCATGTGGCAAGCATCTGGAACTTCGGCTTCGTCGGCTTACCGGGCGTAGTCGGGAATGCGATCTCCGCCTCCGGCTGCGTCATGACCTTATATATGTAGTCGACATACACGGTAAACTCGGCGGCGCTGCGCTCGCGCGGTTGCGGGATGTTCACCGGGAAGTTCGCGCGGATTCGCGCGGGATTGCGTCCGAGCACAATGACGCGGTCGGCAAGCAGCACGGCTTCTTCAATGTTGTGGGTGACGAGGAAAATGCTCTTCGTCGGAATTTTCTTCGCCATCCACAGCTCCATCAGTTCACTGCGGAGGTTCTCAGCGGTGAGAACGTCGAGCGCGGAGAACGGCTCGTCCATGAACAACACTTCTGGCTCCACGGCGAGGGCGCGTGCGAATCCCACGCGCTGCTTCATGCCACCCGAAAGTTCTTTGGGATACGCGTTCTCGAATCCTTTCAGGCCGACGGAATCAAGCGCGCGTAGACGCGCGGCCCTCGCGATCTTCCTTCGTCATGCCTCGCGCGGCGAGCGGAGCTTCCACGTTCTCGATCACCGTCAACCAGGGAAACAGCGCGAAGCTTTGAAAGACGATCGCGACATTCGCGCGCGCTTCGGCCAGCGGCTTCCCATGCCAGAGCACCTGCCCTGAAGAAGGCGTGGAGAGTCCCGACAGCATGCGGAGCAATGTCGATTTGCCGGAGCCCGAAGGTCCGAGCAGCGCGATGATGGTCTCTGGCTCGAGCGTCAGATCCGTGGGCGCGATCACCTCAATGCGATTGCCGTCTGGCTGCTCGAAGAACTTCTGTACTTGCTTCGCCTCAATAATCGGCTCGGCCGGGACGGCGGGGCGTGGGGCTTTCGGCTTCGCAACCGGAGCGGGATGCAGGTGCTCCGGGCGTGGTAATCCCGCGCCGGATAGTTCGTCCATCAGGTGCTGCCACGCTTCTTCCGGCAGCTCGTCGAAGAAGCGCATGCGGTCGTCGGGATCGAGCTTGTCGACGATGGCACGCATCGCTTCCGGCCCGCGCGAGTGCAGCAAAACGTACTGGTGGTAATAAGGAAATTCGCCGACTACCCTGGCGGCGAAGTCGACGGGCAAGTGGCCAAACAATGCTTGTTGTTGCTCGAAGGGAAGCTTCTGTAGGAACTCCGCGACCTCAGCCGGATCTGCTTGTTGCAGATCCGCGGCAGCTTGCTCCCAGTTTTCCTGGGACACTGCTTCGAGAATTCGGTTCTGATCGAACTGAGGCATGCGCGTCCGCCAAAGGGTACTACTCCATCATGACATTTTTGTTAACGCTATTGGCGAAGCAGAGATACAGCCGCGAAAAATGTCGAGCTACTGTTGCGACATCAATACGCGGCTGTGTGGAAGCTACTTTCCAGCGAGGTCCAGATAGTAGGGTCCCAGATAGAAGCGAACCCCGTCTTTGTCTGCGGCGATCTGCAGAGGTCTCACGGGCTTCAGACTCTCGTTCTTACCCATCGGGATTGTTGCCAACTTGTTGCCGCCGATGTCGTATACGGTTAGGCTCACAACTTCCTTGTCGCCCTCAGTGGATTTGGTCCGGCCGAATCCATAGGAGCCCGGGCCAAAGTCTTTGCCGCCCAGCGTGAATGCGCCCTGCGATTGGATGGAGCCGATGTACTTCTCCTGATAAGCAGAGGAGTATCCGGCAGTGTCAACCAGGGTGGTCAGCAGGAGCTTGCCATTTTGCAGCTCGACTAGCGACGAGTTCCGCTTCTGCGTAGGAACATTTTCGCCATCCAGGAAGATGGTGGCAGGAAGTAGTTTCACCAGCTTTGCTTCCGGCTGAACGGTAGCGGCTTTTGATTGCGCAAACACAAAGACGCTAGGAATGAGGCTAAGTGCGAGCGCAAAAACGAGGATGATCCGAACGCGAGAAATCATATTCACCTCGATAAACGATTTGGAATGAGTCCGGGAGCTTCGCAAGGGAGCATACATTCCGGAAAAGCCCGGCGGCAAGCAGGAATCGAGGGCCAAATCGGCCTATAACTCCCGTAACTGCTTACGTTTGACACTGGTTCTCGGCACCAGTACGCTTAATGAGGAGACTTCCCAGCCCGGAAAGTCATCTATATAGGTGTTCATGAAGAAGTTGCGCCAATTTCTGCGTTTTTCCGCGATGTTGCAGTTGCTCCCGGCACTGGAGAGCGGCGAGGACATTCTTGTCGGTGGTCAGGCCGTGCTTGAGGGAGTAATGATGCGCTCGCCCCACGCGTGGGGTATCGCGGTGCGCAAGAGCAATGGCGAAGTGATTTCTCACTGCGAGCCGCTGGAGCGTCCTTCGGATACGCGCAAATGGCTGGCATGGCCGATCATTCGCGGAGTCGCAACGCTGGGTCAGGCGATGGCACTGGGTTTCCGCGCGCTGCGTTATTCGGCGAATGCCGCGCTCGACGAGATTCCCATCAACGAAGAAGGCAAGACGGTTCAGATCAGCAACTGGGTGCTCGCGGTCAACGTACTTTTCTCGCTAGGCTTCTTCATCTTTATGTACAAGTTCGTTCCGCTGCTGGCTGCAACGGAACTGAAGCACGCGTGGCCGGTCTTCGGACACCAAGTGGCTTTCAACTTGGTGGATGGTGCCATCCGCATAGCGCTCTTCCTATTCTTCATTTGGGGCGTGTCTTTGTGGAAGGACATTCGCCGCGTGTACCAGTATCACGGCGCCGAGCATAAAACGGTCTTCGCATTTGAATCGCACGACCCGATGCAGACGGACGCGGTACAGAAGTATTCGACGTTCCACCCGCGTTGCGGCACCAGCTTCCTGATGACCGTGATGCTGATCTCGATCCTGGTGTACACGGTGATCCCGATTACGGCGGCCTCCTCGGCCAGCGCACACGGGCTGCACATTCTCGATCGCCTGTTCTGGATTCGCTTCGGACTGCGCATCGCGCTGCTGCCGGTGATTGCTGGACTTTCGTACGAGATCATTCGCTTCGCGGCCAAGCATCGCGGATCGCTCTTCGCGCTGATGACCGCGCCTGGGCTGTGGCTGCAGCGGATAACCACCAAGAATCCCACCGACGATCAGGTTGAGTGCGCGATCGTTGCGCTGAACCAGGCGATGGAACTCGAAGCCAAGCGTGGCGGCGAACTCGTGCTTGCCTAGGGGGCTCCCCCCGACTTGTGTTTCACATCCTTGTGCTTTCCAGAAAAATAGGTAAAGGTCGTTGGTCGATCGTCGTTGGCCAAAACTGGCGACTGGTGGGAGTATGGGCGGATCGTACAAGGATCTTAGAGTTTGGAAGCAGTCGATGGAATTAGCGGAATTGGTATACGAAGCAACCGCCGGATTTCCTCGGCATGAGTTATACAGTTTGGCGAATCAGTCCCGGCGGGCGGCGGTTTCAGTGCCTAGCAACATCGCGGAAGGCAAGGGCCACCGGTCGGATCGCGAGTTCGTGCATTTCTTGTTTCACGCACGAGGCTCATTACTGGAATTGGAAACGCAAATCAACCTTGCGGCGCGGTTGGGATATCTTTCTGGCGAGCGAAAGACATCGTTGAATGAGAATCTGGAACAAGTTGCTCGCGGGCTGAATGCGCTGATTAACGCCCTTTCTAAGGGGGGCGAGAGAGCTAACGACTAACGACCAAAGACTAACGACTATGTTCGAGAAACTAGATCACATCGAAGCTAAGTATCAGGAGCTGACGGACGCCCTGGCGTCGCCGGAGATCGTCTCCGACTCGGCGAAATTCCAGAAGACCGCAAAAGCACACAGCGAAGTTGCGCCAGTGGTCGAGAAGTATCGCGAATTCAAGGATCTGCGTCGCGGCATCGCCGAAAGCAAAGAAATGTTGGCCAGCGAAACCGATGCGGAAATGAAGGCCTACGCCGAAGAGGAACTGGCGCAACTCGAAGAGCGCCTGCTCAAGGTCGAGGAAGACCTGAAAGTTCTGCTGATCCCCAAAGATCCGAACGACGATAAGAACGTCATCCTCGAAATCCGCGCCGGCACCGGCGGCGACGAAGCGTCATTGTTTGGGGCCGAGCTATTCCGGATGTACACCCGCTACGCGGAAACGCAGCGCTGGAAGGTGGAAGTGTTGTCGACGTCGGAATCGGGCGTTGGCGGATTAAAGGAAGTGATCGCGTCCGTGATCGGCCATGGTGCGTATTCGCGTTTGAAGTATGAAGGTGGCGTGCACCGTGTGCAGCGCGTTCCGGCGACGGAGACGCAAGGTCGCGTACACACGTCGACAGTTACGGTCGCCGTCATGCCCGAAGCGGAAGATGTCGACATCAAGATCGAAGCCAAGGATGTGCGCATCGATACGTTCTGCTCCTCCGGACCGGGAGGCCAGTCGGTGAATACGACGTATTCCGCGGTGCGGCTCACGCATCTTCCGACGAATACGGTAGTCAGCTGCCAGGACGAAAAGTCGCAGATCAAGAATCGCGAGAAAGCGTTCAAGGTCCTGCGCGCGCGTCTATACGAAGTCGAACGCGAGAAGCAGCAGGAAGCCCTCTCGAAGGAGCGCCGCTCCATGGTGGGCTCCGGCGATCGCAGCGAGAAGATTCGCACCTACAACTTCCCGCAGAATCGAGTGAGCGATCACCGCATCGGACTGACACTGCATCAGCTTACGGAAGTGATGGACGGCAAGCTGCAGCCGTTCGTCGACGCGCTGACCACGCACTATCAGGCGGAAAAGTTGAAAGAAGAGGCCGGAGCGCTCGCGTAATTGTGTCGCCACAATCTCTATAGTTGTGGTGTGTTCTGTCGAGCGAGTGCCGCGCGAAACATCGCCAGGCACTGACATTCGATCGTCGTTTACGTATAGTGTCTGAGAATTCCTGAGACGCTATGCGACATATCAGCAATTACTTCCTGTTCCTTCTGCTCGTTGCCTCGATAAGTTACTCCCAACCATCCGGCGGCCCGTACGGCCCGATCGATCAGCGCTACGAAATCCCAAAGGCTGCACACGTCTACTACGTCGCGCCTGACGGAAAAGCTGATGCCGCGGGCGCTGCACTCGAACAACCAACAACGCTCGAGTCAGCCATCGAACGGGTTGTTACTGGCGACGCCATCATCCTGCGTGGAGGCATTTATCGCACTGGTGGGCTTGTCCTGAACCAGGGCATTACGATCCAGCCATATGCCGACGAAAGGCCCATCCTGAAGGGCACGCAGATCGCGACGGATTGGAAGCCGCTCCGCAACAACATCTGGAAAACTACGTGGGCACACTTGTTCCCGGCTTCGCCACTCGGATGGTGGCAACGCGATCGCGAAGGCATGCGTACCCCACTGCACAAATTCAACAATGACATGGTGTTCGTAGATGGCGAACTGCTGAAATCAGTGGGGTGGGAGGGAGAACTCGATGCTCATTCCTATTACATTGACTACAAAACCGGCAGCGTCTACATCGGAGTGGATCCAGCGAATAAGCAGGTAGAGATCACCGCATTCGATAGCGCCCTGGTGCGAACCAGCGCTGCAGTTCATGGCAAAACGAATGATCACAAAGGCCCGGTCATTCGTGGCATTACGTTCACGCAGTATGCCTATCGCGCGCTCGAAGTCGAGGGCAAGAAGCACTTCACGGTGAACGATGAGCCCACGGACGAGCCCGTCGGTCTCTCCGATCCTGCCACATTCGGCAAAGAAGTAACCGGCACCGTACTCGAGAATGTGACCATCAGCTATTGCTCGCGCGTTGCCGGATACTTTCGCGGCGACGGCCTGATCATCCGCAACACGCTCATCAGTGACACTGGAACGGAAGGGATCTATGTGATTGGATCGTCGGATGTGCTGCTGGAGCGCAATCTGATTCGGCGCAACAACATCCGGCAGCTCACCGGCTACTATCCCTCGGCGGTCAAGATCTTCAACCAGACGCGCCGTGTCACTTTCCGCGACAACCTGATCATCGATCAGCCCTACTCGAATGGCGTATGGTACGACGTCGGAAATCGCGATGGCGTCATCGTAAACAACTGGATCGAAGGCGCAAATGACGGCTTCTTTTTCGAGATCTCGCGCGGAGCGACGGTCGCCGGCAATGTCTTCGTTCGTTGCGATAAGGGTGTGCGCGTGCTCAACTCGGCGGACGTGCACGTATACAACAATACCTTCGTGGATACGCCAGCATCATTCGAACGGAACGAGCGCAGTAAGACGAACGACCACTTCGGATGGCATCCTTCGACTGGCCCGGATGTGGATCAGCGCGAGGGCCACATCTTCATGAACAATCTGCTGGTGGCGAGCGATGCCTACACCAAGCCGCTGCTGCGATTTGAGGAGCCGAAATCGCTTTGCGAGAAACTTCCGCGCCCGATGGCGACCAACGTTGACGGGAATGTCTACGTGCGGGCCTCGGCGGGAGCAGCGATGCCGATTATCGTGTGGAGTCCCGCGAATTCCGACAACTGTCTTTCGACATTCAACTCGCTCGATGATTTTCGCAAGCAGGTGCCGGGTTTCGAGGCGAACAGCCAGCAGATGGACCGCACGCTGGGCACTGTGTTTAAAGCTCCCGAGCTCAGCCGGTACGAATTGCTTCAGCCGATTCCGTTTGTGCCCGGAACGCAGGTAATGCCGGCGTCGGTAAGCAAGCTTCTGGGCTGGAACGAGGAAGAGGCGCGAACCGTGGGAGCATATCCCGCTCAGCGCATGGGAACTAAGGCGATCGCATTGAAGAAGTGAAAGGGTTAGTCATAGGCGATCTTCAACACGCGTGGCCAAACTGCCTTTTGTGCCCTCGCCAAAATCTCATCATTGCCTCGCCGTCCCCATCGCGTTATTCTGACCGCGACTTCCAGTTGAGACTTCAGGGACCCATCTGATGGCCAAACTTTTTGAGGCGCCCCACTATATTGCGGTCGAAGGCCCGATTCGTGTCGGCAAGAGCACACTTTCCGGCATTATTGCCGAGCGGCTGCACGCGCAATTGGTCCGGGAGCCGGAAGACAATGCGTTTCTGCCTTCGTTCTACGACGGAGAAAAGGGAGCAGCCTTCCAGGCGCAGTTTACGTTCCTCATCAAGCGCTTCGAGCAGTTGCGCGCGCTCGACGTGGGCCCGACGTCGCGAAAAGTTGTCGTCTCCGATTACATCTTCGAGAAAGACAAGCTCTTCGCGTACCTGAACCTCACCGATCCCGAACTGGACATCTACAACCGTTACTACAATTTCTTCCGCAATCAACTACCCACGCCCGACCTGGTCATCTACCTGCAAGCAACGCCCGAAGTTCTGCGAAAACGCTTGAAGAAGAAGGGCGCTTCGGCCGAGACCGCGATCAACGACGACTATCTGGAAGAGGTGATCAAGGCGTACGAGCATTTCTTCTTTCACTACACGCAGTCGGACCTGCTAATCGTGAACACTACGGAAATCGATTTCGTGGATCGCAACGAAGATTTGCAGGAGTTGTTGCGAAAGGTCAGCGAACCGGTGCGGGGAACGCAATATTTTCTGCCGCTGGGTGGATCGCAAGCAGTCGGCGCGTAGCTCAGCTTTGCAGATCTAACGTGAGTTCTTGCAGCTTATACAACGCCAGGATTCCAGAGCCATCGCCATCTGAGCTGTCGTCCAGCGACGCAGTTGGAGCAGGCAGTGAGAATGGCGGAAGTCTGAGATTCAGTGGACGAAAACTCCCTGTACGTAGAATTTTGTTGTTGGTCGTCACCTTCGGCTGATCGCTGATGAGAAGATAGCGCGCTCCCGTGCGCTGGAAATTTCTGAGCACGCGAACTCCTTCCTCAAACGTCAAATGGATCAGCAGATGCCGGCAAAGAATAAGTTCAGCGCGCGGCAACTCGTCGTTCACCAGATCACAAAGCAGGAACTGGCGTTCACTGTTTCCATACAACGACGCATTGCTCTCGATCAGCGGACGAACAATATCGATCCCGAAATACTGTTTCAGCTTGAGCGGTACTTCCTTCATCCAGCAGAAATCGCCGCAAGGCGCATCCAGCAGCGTTTGGACTTGGAGATCAGCGAGCAGCTTCGGCAGCGTGCTGCGGATCGATTCCGTGAATCGCAAACCCGATCCTTCGCCCGAGGCACTCTCGGATCCACTCCACAGACGGTTTTTGTAAATCGAGGTGAAGGCCGAACTTCTGCGGCGGCGGCGCAAATTGTCGGCGATTTCCTGCAGTAGCATTCCAGGGTTCCTGACGCTGGAATTCTAGCTTCGCGAAGGGACAACTCCGAGGCGGAAGGTGAGGCCGCATCTCCAACGGCACTGGGGCATGGCGCGATTCGAGACCGAAACCTAGTCCAGCGGCCGCACTTTGACGCGAGTGCCTTCGGGAAGCTCGCCATCGATCAACTCAACCGCGCCGTTCTTCACTACGCCTTTGAGCTCAGCAGGGCGAGGCGGTACGGCTGGCGATGTTGAGCTGCTGCGAGAAAAGCCACCGCTTCCTTGATCCATAGCCTCGTTTGCCAGGCGGTCGGCCTCCGCATTGTGACCACGTAGAACATGCTGGATCTGAAACCAGTCCAGCTTCGAGATCAACTCTTTCGCGCGCGTGTGCAACTCTTTCAGTTGCAGATTGCTGACTTTGTACTGGCCCTTGATCTGCTTCACCATCAGCTCAGAGTCGCTGATGACCTTCAGCGCCTTGTAGCCATGCTGGACGGCATACTCCAGCGCGGCGAGCAGTCCAGAATACTCGGCGTAATTGTTCGTCTGCTTGCCGAGATATTTGCTGAGGCCCGCGACTTTGTGTCCACTGCTGTCGTTGATCACAACGCCATAACCGGAGGGTCCAGGATTACCGCGCGCGCCGCCATCGGTGTAAGCGGTGATCAAGTTTGCGGGAGCCTGGGGCTGGGGCGACGAAGCAAACAAATCTGATTGCGGACGTGCACTGCGGAAAGGCATGAGGCGAGTTTATCAGGGGAGCGAGAACAGACAATGCAGACTGAAGATTTCAGAGTGAAGATTAAAAGTCAGATTCGAAGACAACAGCTCAGAGCAGAATCGAACAGCTCCGGCTAATGTGACTGATAACCAGCTACCAGCTACGCCACGGGACGTGGGCACTGAATGCTGAGTGCTGACCGCTGAATGCTGCTTTGAAACACACAGAGTCCCGAGGTTTTGTGGTTAAGCTCGTTCGTCTCGCCCAGCAATTCGCTTTAGACCCTCGCCTTGCCTTTTCTGAACCCCTCTTGCGAGTATGATTCAGCCGACTCAGCTCGGGTTCCGGGCTCATCACCAACCGGACAAACCAGCCCAACCCCTCGGGACTCTATCTCGCCTTTGCTTAAGTCCCCTGTTCTCGTCAACCAGCGCTTCGCTAAAGACCGTCGCCTTACCCTTTTGAATTTCATCCCTTGCGGGTTGTCCTTCAATCTGATTTGGCTTCAGCCCCGGTACTCGGCACCAACTGCAAAAACTCAGGAACTGTCAAAGAACGAGTATGTATTTACGCCGACTATTTTTAGAGTCAAGAAAATCAGTACATCTTTATCTCTTGTGTTTTCAATCGAGTGCAGCTCGTCCACAGCCCCATGACCGGATTCGGTGCAACCAGATCTTCAGACGCAATACAGAAACCCGCGGAATCCGCGGCTTTCGCTGTCACCGATCAGGTCAGCTTGCTAAACAGCGCTCGCTTCCGCAATTCACACATTGTGAAAAAATGCGCACAATTCAGCAATGGCGCGGACTTCCGCAAGTCTCAATTCATGAACAAGAGGCGACTCCGCGGGCTGTTACCATGCTTTTGTGACTCCCACGCTGCTGCAGGTCCAGAATCTGGACGTCGCTTTTCCAGTTCGAAGCGGCGATCGGACAGATTTCGTCTCCGCCGTGCGCGACCTCAGCTTTGAAATCGGCGCCGGAGAGTCGCTGGGATTGGTGGGAGAGTCGGGCTCCGGCAAATCCGTAACTTCGCTGGCGATCCTTCGCCTGCTGCCGCCGCAAGCGCGAATCACGGGCAGCATTAGCTTCGAGGGACACGATCTTCTGCAGGCCTCCGAAGATGACATGCGCGGACTCCGCGGCTCGGCCATCGCAATGATCTTTCAGGAGCCGATGACTGCGCTGAATCCGGTGATGCGTGTCGGCGATCAGATCGCCGAGGCTGTGCTCGCTCATCGTCGGATATCGAAACGTGAAGCCGGTAAAATCGCGACCGATGCGTTAACCACTGTCTCCATTCGCGATCCGGAAAAACGCTCGCGCGATTATCCGCACCAGCTTTCCGGAGGTATGCGCCAGCGCGTGATGATCGCCATGGCCATCGTGAATCGTCCGCGACTGCTGATCGCCGATGAACCAACCACTGCTCTCGACGTTACGATTCAGGCGCAAATCCTCGAACTGCTGGCCGAACTGCGCGAGAAATTTGGATTGTCGATGCTCTTCATCTCGCACGATCTTGCCGTGGTCTCGAAGGTCGCCGACCGGGTTGCGGTGATGTACGCGGGCAGACTGGTCGAGATCGGCGGTTCCGGCGACATCTTTCGTCAGCCGTTGCACCCGTACACGCAGGGGCTGCTGAACTCCGTCCCAACCTTGCGCACGAATCTGCACCAGCCCTTGCGAACAATTGAAGGCAGTGTTCCCAGTGTTGGTTCTCCAGCGCTGCACCGTGCTTGTGGGTTCGAGCCGCGCTGCGATTTCGCTATACCGAATTGTGCGGAAGAGCTGCCGCAACTCGTACAAGTAGCGCCCGGACACCTGGTGCGCTGCCCGGTGAAGGCCGCGCAGCACTCCGAACATAACGCGTAATCCGAAACGAGGCTTACATAGAATGATTCGCCGCTGCGATCACGACGACTTCGAGCAGATCTGGACGATCGTCAACGATGGAGCTCAGGCTTACAAAGGAGTCATTCCTGCCGATTGCTTTGTCGAGCCTTACATGTCGAGAGAGGAACTTCAGCACGAACTCGATGCGGGCGTAGTGTTCTGCTGCTATGAGCAAGCCGAAGCCGCAGGACTACTGGGTGTCATGGGACTTCAGCAGGTCGGCGATGTAACTCTCATTCGCCACGCCTACGTTCGCGGCTCCAGCCAGAAGCTTGGGATCGGCGGCCAGTTGTTGTCACACTTACGAACACTGACCGAGCGACCCATCCTGATTGGCACGTGGGCGGATGCCACCTGGGCGATACGCTTTTACGAAAAGCATGGATTTCAGGTCGTCAGCCCGGATGAGAAGGAGATCTTGCTCAGAAAATACTGGAGAATTTCCGAGCGCCAAATTGAAACGTCCGTCGTGCTGGTGGATGAAAAATGGCGTCAAATTGCCGATCGGCGAGGCTTTGCAAATCAACGCTTAGCCACCATTCTCGCACTCGAAACGAGCGACAGTTTATTATTGCCTCTGGCCTGAAAAGTGCGCGTCCTATTCTTAAGCGATATTCACGCAAACCTGGAAGCATTGGAAGCCTGCCTGGCGGCGGCTCCGCCTCACGACGTCGTCGTTAATCTCGGCGATACGGTTGGCTATGGAGCGAACCCGAACGAAGTGATCGAGCGCGCCCGCGGGCTTGGCGACACGTTCGTGCGCGGCAACCATGACCGCGCCTGCGCCGGGCTCACCGACGTGCGCGGCTTCAACTACATTGCCGCAGCAGCGGCCATCTGGACCAACCGCCAGCTCTCCCCCGACAATCTGGAGTGGCTGAAGAATCTGCCTCACGGGCCAGTCTCGTTGCCCGATCTTCCGAATGTGCAGATGGTTCACGGCTCGCCGCGCGACGAAGATGAATACCTGCTTCTGCCCGACGATGCCGCTGCTTCGGCGGCGCTCGCGCGAGCCCCGATCACATTCTTCGGACACACGCACATGCAGGGATGTTTCCGCATCACCGAAAAACAGCAGATCACGGTGCATCCGAAATATACTTCGCCGGAGAAGGCGGAACAGTGGCCGCTGGCACTGGAGAATGGCGGCGTCTACCTGATTAATCCGGGCTCGGTGGGCCAGCCTCGCGATGGCGATTGGCGGGCGGCGTTCGCGCTCTACGATTCCGAGGCGAAGAAAGTTACATTCTTCCGCGTGCCTTATGATCTGGCGAGTGCACAGAAGAAAATCGTAGAAGCCAATTTGCCCGAGCGCCTGGCCAGCCGCCTGCAGTTCGGGCGATGACGAACCTGAGTACAGGAGCCGTGTCGAATTCTTCAAAACCGCTCGATCGCCTCAGTTGGATCCGCTCCATCTTCCTGCTCGATCCGCTGATCTATCTGTATACGGTCGTGCTGGGAATTCTTTCGCTGCTGTCCTCATTCATCGATCGCGGCGGGCGTATTCAGCACGGATTCGCGCGGCTGTGGTCCTGGCTGATCCTGAAAACAATTCTGTCGCCAGTCGAGGTCATCGGGCTGGAGAACATCGATCGTTCACAGCCGGTGGTCTTTGCCGCGAATCACATTTCCGCGCTCGACATCCCGCTGATCTACGCGAGCCTGCCCGTACCGTTTCGAATTCTCGCCAAGAAAGAATTGTTCCGGTATCCGTTCATGGGATGGCATCTGAGCCGCTCCGGACAAATTCCCGTGGACGACAAGGACGCGCGCTCCAATCTACGCAGCCTTGCCCGCGCCGGGGAAACGGTGAAAAGCGGAATGGATCTCATGGTCTTCCCCGAAGGTGGCCGTTCGCAGACCGGTCAGATTCGCCCATTCCTCAGTGGCGCGTTTTACGTGGCGATCAAAGCAGGTGTGCCGGTGATCCCCATGGCGATCGTGGGAACGTATGAGGTCCTGCCCATGAACACGTTTCACATACGACCGGGCAGGCTGCAACTGGTGATTGGCAAACCGATTCCGACCGCTGACTACTCTCCACGCGACATGGATAAACTCAGTCAACGCGTGCAGAAAGAAATTGAAGACATGTACTACGCGCGTTCGCGGGTGGCCGATCCGCGGAAACTGGAAGCGGCAATCGAGAAGCAATAGCCTGGCGGTTCTCGCTGTGCTTTTCTAGCCAGCTTGTGCCGAAAGTCCCACAGCCTCCAGGATCAAAATGAAGCGCGATTCGCTGCGCAATGGATCCCATTTGGGATCGAGCAGGAAGGTCATGTGGACGTCTCGTTCCTCGCATCCCTTTTCCAGAAACTCGAACATCGTGTCTTTGTCCCCCAACCCCCAGTAATTCAGCGCCAGATTGAATGGAGGTACGTACCGGCTCTTCGCAAGCTGAATAAGCTCCTCAAGCTTTTCTTCGCTTGCGCTCTGCTTGCCAGAGCGAGCTAACACGTAACCAAGCAGTCCGATGGGCTCCGAGTTACCC
Organism: Terriglobia bacterium; assembly: GCA_963724985.1. GTDB lineage: Bacteria > Acidobacteriota > Terriglobia > Terriglobales > Acidobacteriaceae > JAJPJE01. The sequence continues at coordinate 110,846 of CAVRWV010000016.1, forward strand.
GAAGACAACGCTCCCGCTTTCTCCAATTCGATAATCGCGCGGCCATAATCTCCGATTTGTTCGTAAGCGCGCGCAAGGTTCAGATGGGAGATCCAGAAATCAGGTTCAAGGTCGAGCGCCTTAAGAGATTGCGAGATCGATTCCTGATTTCGTCGAGCATGATAGAGAAACTCGGCATGCAGCGTACTCAGAATCGGGGAGAGTGGATCGAGGCGGCACGCCCGTTGAATCTCTTCCAAAGCCAGCTCATGTTTACCCCAATTCGAAAGACAGTGCGCGCGGAATAGTCGCGCGTGAGAATAGTTCGGATTCAGCTCAAGCGCGCGATCGTAGGCTGCTTTGGCTCCCTGCCAATCCCACTCATGCCAGAATCGAATCGTCCCCAACGACGTATGTGCCTCCGTCAGAGAGTCATCTAGTTCGAGCGCTTTCTTCGCGGCTGCCTTCGCCTTCGGGAAGCATGCCTTCGGCGGCATATCGCTGGTGATTGGAAGAATAATGTAGCAGTCGGCGAGCCCCGCATAGGCCTCTGCGTACCCGGGACTGATCTCAATAGCTTCTTCGAAATACCGGATTGCCTTTTGTACTTCCGGGAGCTTTCGTCGTGCCCAGTGATAACGGCCACGCAGATAGGCGTCGTGCGCGTCAGCATTTTGCTCCCGACGGAAAACGACTTCCGACGCAGCTCCCGTTTTCAGCCGTAACTGCACCTGTTCGGCGATTGCGAGCGCGAGCTCGGCTTGCACTCCCAGAACGCTATCCAGTTGTCGGTCATACGATTGTGCCCAGATGTGAATCTGGTCAGAAACACGTATTAATTGTGCCGTGATTCGTACTTTGTCTCGCTCGCGTCTCGCGCTTCCCTCGAGTACGTAGTCGACCGCAAGCTCCTTGCCGATTTCGCTGACGGTCTTCTTAGTATGCTTGTAGGTCATTGCCGAGGTTCGCGCGATAACACCCATCCGATCTGGACTAACCTTTCCAAGGCTGGCAATCGTCTCTTCTGTGAGGCCGTCGCTGAAATATTCCTGATCGGGATCCTGGCTCAGGTTTTCGAATGGGAGCACAGCTAGCATTAGCGGCAGCCTGTCGTGGCCTACAGTGAACCTTTCACGAGGTGGAGTTACCTGCTCGACCACTGCGGCGAAGCGGTATCCCTTGCCGGGCACGGTGTGGATCAGAGTTGGAGTAGCGGAGTCATCTCCCAGCGCTTTTCGAAGCTTGCGGATTGCAGTATTGATGCTGTTGTCGGTATCAACGAAGACTTCGACTCCCCAGATATGCTTGATGATCTGTTCGCGAGTGACCAGTTGCCCGTGTCGGTCAATCAGCAGACAGAGCAATTCCATGGGTATCCGCTCCAGCTTGAGTAGATTCCCACCCTTCAGCAATTCGTAAGCCTGCACATCGAGTTCAAAGTCGCCGAACCGTACTGCCATATCAAGGTCGCCTATTGTATCGGCGAGTCGGTCCGAATTCATTCGGAATTAAGGATTTCTACAGGTGCGCTCCATTGTCGCGCGGCAACCGCTGCCCGAACATGGCGGGAGGACGGCATCTTCTACGCCGTGGTGAGGATACGATGAGAAAACTAGCGACCATTTTGCTTGTTGTGAGTGGGTTAGCGGCCGGCACGGCCTATGCCCAAACCAATTCGCCTGCCTGCAACGATCACCTGATTGTAGGGACATACAGCTTTACGGTGGAAGGAGAGAAGCTCGCCGGTCCGCCCGGAACGCCAATCGGTCCAATGAAAGGTGTTGCTATGACAACCTTCAGCGCCGACGGTAAGCTGACGCAAATCGATACGGTCACTGTTAACGGGCAAGTGGTTGCTGATTTTACTCACCCGTTGGCGACCGGCAGCTACGTGGTCAATCCTAACTGCACGGGGACGTTCACCATCGATTTCACCGATGGCCGACCCACGGTAACAACTAATTTCGTGATTGCATTGAATGGCCTTGAGATTGACACGGTCGTCGTAGCGCCACCCGGAGTTCTGTCGGTGCGCAGTATCGGGAAGAAGCGTCTGGGCTGGTAGAACTTGAACTTCCGGGCCCCGTCCCCATCTGTGGATGTTGATGGGGCCTGACCTTCCCATTGGCATTCCTCTGCGTGTGCAGGGAACTCTGAGATCAGATAATCTGATAGCACTAGTTTCTGGCATGTGGGGGAACGCGTGGGAAATTCAGCTTTGCGACGGCCGTCACCGGTGGAGGCGGCTCGAGCCAACGATGAAGTGGAGCGCGCTTCGACTTCCAAAGTGGCCGGCACGCTGCTCAGTTGGGGATCGCTCGTGCTGGCAGCCGCCGAGAGCCTGTGTGTCGCGGCGGTTGGCCTCAGTGGATTTCGTGTCCTGCTCGGCATGTCCTCGTTGATCGCTGCCACCGCCGGAGGTCCCGCACACGGCTGGCACCGCAATGGGCTACGCATACCGTTCCTGGTTGTGGGAGGTGTGTTTGCCGCCGTCAATCTCATGCTGTTGTGGAATGAAGATCGTCTACGCAAAAATCCTGCTGCCGCGTGGAGAATCCGTCCACTCACGAAGGAGCAGAAGCGTCGCCGCATGATTCAGCTGGTGACTTCGATTCTGGCGCTGCTATTGATCGCCGCCGAAGTGATCACCCATCCGTGGTTTCATCACGAAATGTAGGAATAGTCGTCAGGTGCTCGTTACGAGTTGACTGATTTTCGACGCGCAGCCTCGCGGAAAATATTCGTTACACCGAGGCCTCGAAATCCCCAAGCACAACTCCGAATTTTCATCGATCGCGTCATCGGGACTGGATGAGAGCTCCCGATCAAATGGAAATTCACCTGCCGACTAGAAGTTCTCTCAGTGTCCAACCCTGGATGAGTCTAGTAAATCTCGTGATGGATGTTTGGAGACCTACGGTCGCTGGCGGGCATTGTTTTTCTCTTCTCCGGGCTTTGCTCGATAACTATGCCATGCCTGGGTCAGCAGCATCTCGCAACGCGCCGTTCTGACGAGAGCTCGCAGTTGCAGATTCCTTTACTGCTGGACGGTGTTCCCGACCTGATTGCGGACCGTTCATCAACCGCCAACAACTACCCAAGCTTTATCGTCGCGACAAAGAACGAACGGATTGCTCCGCGACCGTCGGTGGATTGGAAAGGGCTTAGTAAGGATTCCCTGCAATTCCTCGTCCTCATGAACGGCTTTCGCATTGCGACCGAGCCAGGTACTCGCGCTGGGTTGCAGAATCCGTTCTTCTCTGGATATTTCAAAGCGGTGAGCAACATGCACGGCTGGGATGATGGGGATCCGTTTTACGTGAACTATGTCGGACACCCGATTCAAGGCTCCGTCTCGACTTTCATTTGGACCGCCCGCGACGGGGAATATGCGCACGAGCACATTGGCTGGAATAGCGGCTATGTGAAATCAAAATTGAGAGCAGGCGCGTACGCTTACGTGCTCAGCGTCAGCTTTGAACTCGGCCCTCTGAGCGAAGCCTCGCTTGGCCAGATCCAGCGATACCACCCCGCGAATGGCTTTGTCGATCATGTGGTTACGCCCACGGTAGGTCTGATGTGGTCGGTACTGGAAGATGAGATTGATAATTCGCTGGTCCGGCACATCGAAGAGAGTACCGATAACAGGGACGTGAAAATACTGGCGCGCACCTTCCTGAATCCGTCGCGATCCTTTGCAAACCTCATGGGCCGCAGGCGTCCTTGGGAGCGTACCAATCGGCCCGGGCCGAGAGAGTACAACTCGTTCGTCTATTTCAGTCCCATAGAAAAGAAACAGGTGTCGCCTCCTCCGGGCGTCGCTCCGTTCCAGTTCACCATGCACTTCGAAGAGCGAACGTATTTCGGTAAGAACGCTTCCGACCCGTGTATCGGCGGCGGAGCTGAACTTGGCTTTCGAGTCGCAGATAACTGGCAAGTGGTAGGCGAAGTAACCGGATGTAAGCAGACAGGAATGCCGCCGAACTTCAGTGGCGATTCACTTACCTATGCGATCGGGCCACAATGGACTGGCCGTCTCTCGTCCCGTTGGGTGACGCACACGCGAGTGCTGGTCGGCGGAAATAAAGTGACCCAGGAGCAGCTCTTCCCGGATATCAAGGCCGAACTTCAGCAGGAGTACAAGAACCAGCACAATATTTTCCCCCGCTCGCGGACCAATATATTCACGACTATGACAACAACGCGTTCGCCGTCAGTACCGGCGCAGGTTTCGATTACAAGTTGAACAAGGCCTTGCTGTTTCGCTCGTCATTGGACTACTCGCATACGTGGAATCACGCGATCAATGGCGTGAACTATCGTGATTCGTTGCAGTTCTCATCCGGCCTGGTACTGAACATGGGGACGTGGTGAGGAAGCGGGAAACAAGAAACAAGCCACGGATCTCACGGACAATCACAGATCTTTATTAGAAAGAATCCGTGAAAATCCGTACGATCCGTGGCTGATGTTTCCCCTACTGAATCAGCGTCGGAGTTTCCCCATTCCCATTCGCTTCTTCTGCCGGAATCACGACGGCCGCTGCGACGCGGTCGCCTTCTTCCAGATGCAGCAGACGTACGCCCTGGGTTGAGCGGCCAGCAGCGCGGATTTGTTCCGTCTCCGTGCGGATGATCTTGCCGTACTGGCTGATGATCATCACCTCGCTGTCCTCGGTTACCAGCATGATCGACACGACCTTGCCATTGCGCGAGGTGGTCTTCACATTGATCACGCCCTTGCCGCCGCGCGACTGCAGACGATACTCGTCGACATCGGTGCGCTTGCCGTAAGCATTCTCGGTGACGCTGAGGATGCGGTCGGCGACAGCGCCTCCGTTTTCGGCCTGCTTGCGCGTGGGCTTCTCTTTCGCCGTCACGGCCATGCCCACGATGTAATCGCCCTTGTCGAGGTCCATGCCGCGTACACCGAACGCCGGACGCCCCATGGAGCGGACGTCGTCTTCGTGGAAGCGGATTGCCATGCCCTCGTGCGATGCGAGGAAAAGAATCTGGTTGCCGTCGGTGATCTGCGCGCCTACGAGCTCGTCTTCCTTGTCGATGCCGATGGCGATGATGCCGCGCGACATGACGTTGCAGAAATCCTTCAGCGGCGTTTTCTTTACCGTGCCCTGGCGCGTAACGAAGAAGACGTACTTGTTCTCTTCTTCGAGATCGCGGACCGGCAGAATCGCGCGCACGGTTTCGCCCGGCTGCAATGCAACCAGGTTGCCCACGTGCTTGCCCTTGCCCGCAGCGCCCACGTCGGGAATCTCATAGACCTTTAGCCAGTACACGCGGCCTGTGTTGGTGAAGACCAACAAATACGCGTGCGTCGACGCGATATAGAGACGCTCGACGAAATCTTCCTCGCGCGTGCTCATGCCACGACGTCCAGTGCCTCCGCGACGCTGCGAGCGGTAGGTCGTAATCGGCGTGCGCTTCAGATAGCCGGCGTGGCTGACCGTAACCGCCACCTGCTCGTCGACAATCAAATCTTCGAGCTGAATTTCGGTGGTCTCGTCGACAATCTGCGTGCGGCGCGCGTCTCCGTATTCCTTCTTGATCTCCTCGAGTTCCTTCACGATCACGTTGCGGAGCTTCTTCTCCGAACCGAGGATCGATTCGTACTCGGCGATCTCTCCCTTGATCGATTCCAACTCCTTCACGATTTCGTCGATCGAGAGTCGCGTCAATCGGTGCAATTGCAATTCGAGGATCGCATCCGCCTGCTTGATGGTGAACGGCTTTTCCGGATCGAGCTTCGGTGCGCGGCCCGTGGTGTTGATGTCGATCTTTTTGCCGGCGAAGTACGCGATCAAGTTCTCGCGAGCGTTCGCGCGATCGGCGCTGCCACGGATAATCGCGATCACGTTATCGATGTGATCGAGCGCCAGCCGGTAGCCTTCCAAAATGTGTTCGCGGTCTTTCGCTTTCGCCAACAGGAATGCGGTCCGGCGGCGCACCACGTCGATGCGGTGTTCGATGAAGTAGCGGATCGCCTGCACCAGGCCCATTTCTTTCGGCTGGTTATTGGCGACGGCCAGGAAGATCATGCTGAAGCTCTCTTGCATCTGCGTGTGCTTGTAGAGCTGGTTGAGCACGATCTGCGGTTCCGCGCCGCGCTTCAGTTCGACGACGACGCGCATACCGTCGCGATCGGATTCATCGCGAATGTCGCTGATGTCGTCGATGACCTTGTTGTTGGTGAGTTCGGCGATACGCTCGACCATGCGCGCCTTGTTCACCTGGTAGGGAATTTCGGTGACCACGATGGCCTGCCGCCCGCCGCTGATGTTTTCGATCGCAGCTTTCGCGCGCATCATGAAGCGGCCGCGCCCAGTCTTGTAGGCGTCGACGATGCCGCCCTTGCCGTGAATGAAGCCGCCGGTGGGGAAGTCCGGTCCTTGCACGAACTGCATCACTTCCGCCAAGCCAGCCTTGGGATTGTTCACCAGGGTAATGGTGGCGTCGACGATCTCAGTGAGATTGTGCGGCGGGATGTTGGTCGCCATGCCCACGGCGATTCCGTTCGCGCCGTTTACGATCAGGTTCGGGTAACGCGTAGGCAGAACGACAGGCTCGGCCGTGGTGTTGTCGAAGTTCTCGACGAAATCGACCGTGTCCTTCTCGATGTCCGCCATCATCTCTTCGGCCATCGACATCAGGCGGCACTCGGTGTACCGGTAGGCTGCGGGCGGATCGCCATCGACGGAGCCGAAGTTGCCCTGCCCATCGATCAGCGGATAGCGCATGCTCCATGGCTGCGCCAGGCGCACCAACGCGTCGTACACGGCGCTGTCCCCGTGCGGGTGATACTTCTTCAAACACTCGCCGACCACACCAGCGCACTTCATGTGCTTGCGGTTGTGGAGCACGCCCATGTCCTGCATGGCGTAGAGAATGCGGCGATGCACGGGCTTGAGCCCGTCGCGAATTTCGGGCAGCGCGCGGCCGATGATGACCGACATCGAATAGTCGAGATACGACCGGCGCATCTCCTCTTCAATGTTGATCGGCTGGATGTTCGCCGCGCCCGGACCTTGTCCGTCGCCGCCCAATGGAAGTTGTGGATCTTTTGGTTCGTCTGCCATAGAAAAGAAGCTCTCGGCTTTCAGCGATTAGCTGTCAGCTACTCCGTAATTCAGCTCTAGATCGGCGCACAATTCGGGTAAACCGGGTGGCTTTCTCAGGAGCCGGTTAGATTGTCGTAAATGCTTGCATTTACAGGAATTTATGCGCCGGAAGAGCAACTACAATTATAGCATTTGGGACGGCAAAATTGGACTATGCCACCGGCTGCTTTCGCTGATTCCGTGGGGTCATAAATGGCTCAGGCGCAACAGCTTACGACGCAGCTACTTCAGCTCACAGGTTGAATGTCGAGAGTGACAGAGACCTCTTGTTTTTCGTCGTTCACTTGGGTAATCGGGACAATGCCGATGTTCCGGTACCCGCGTGATCGGTAGTACTGCCGCAGGTTCGACAGCGTTTGTCGTAGCTCCTGTATGTTGAGGATCTTTCCGGATTGCGCCATGATCAGCGGTGCGAGGTCCGTTTTTGAAAGACCGGGGACGACGGTGAATTTCAATTCCAGGTTGCCAAGTCGATACTGCAAGCCGGGTTCGACAACAACATTCGCATCTACCTTGCCCGCGCTTTTGGAAGGCTTGACTCTCGGTTCCAGAACCGCAGCTTTGAAATAGCCCCTCTGCTGGAATTGATCGCGAACACGTTCCTCGATACAGCCGGCTGCGTTTGTAGTTACACAAGGCTTGCCTTCGACTTCTTTGACGATTTGATTCAACTCCTGCTCGCTGATGCCAGGTGTGTCGACGATTGCGATGTGTCCGATTGTGACCGGCGGCTGCGCTTGCGAAAACACCCACGTGGACAGCAGCAAGATTGTAATCGTGAGGCCGTAAGGTTTCATCGCAAACCTCCACGAAGTTAGAGGTCCTCTATTTGGAGCTTGGCATCAGAGTTTGTCCACGCAGCCTCGAATTGCCGCTGAACCCACTGAGCATCGGCTGTTCGGCCCTGTGCCTTCAGGCTCTCCATCAATCCGAAGAGCGAACGCGGATTGCGCGGATGACGATCGAGGTCAGCTCGAAACACCTTCTCAGCGGCAACCGGGTCGCCTGCCTGCAACAGCATGCCGCCTAAGGTCTCGCGCACCGGTGCGATCCAATCGGGAGGTTCGTTGTAGTCCATCGCGTCCTCCAGTTCCAACGCCTGGTTCAGATGAGCGATCGCCTCAGCATTCTTCTTTTGCGAAAGGGCAATCTTGGCTTCGATGATGTATACGGACATGACTGGAATACGTTCGGCGTTTCCGGTACCCACAGTATTTGTCGGTATCTTGCTCATCTCAGGTGTGAGTCGCTTGATCTCGTCAATCTCCATTTGCGCTTCTTTGACCTGGCTCTTGCTCGCATACGCCATTCCGCGCGCGTAATGCCAAATGCCGGCGCTCACGACATGCTTCGGATTCGCCGTTGGTTGTTGCAGGATCTCGTCCCACTGGCGAAAGCGCACCATGATCAGCGGAGTCATCGATGCGAAGAAGTCGAGCATCGGCATTTCATCGACCTGCGGCGACACGTGATCGCTGAGCTTGCGTGCGGCTCCGAGCGCAGCGGCATAGTCGCCCATCGTCGCGTTCTCCACCGCGATGAAGTGCAGGTTATGCGAGTAGTACATCATCGGATAAACGCCCTGCACACCCGTGGCCTTGATGTAGGCTTCATCGGCCGACGCAGCTTTAACGTTTGTCGCTGCAGACGCGGCGTGATCGCCGGTGCGGATGTAGATATGAGCGGGCATATGGACGAGGTGACCGGAGGCAGGCGCCAGACCAGCAAGCCGCTCCGCACTCGGCAGCGCGCGCTCGGGATGCGCCGAGGCTTCCACCGCGTGGATGTAGAAGTGGTTCGCGCCAAGATGTGTAGGATCGCGCCGCAGCACCGATTCCAGCGTCGAGATGATTTCCTCGGTTCCAGGCGCCGGGGTACCGTCTTTGTTCCAGAGCTTCCAAGGATGAAGATTCATGCCGCTCTCGGCGAAGATCGTTGCCGCATCCAGATCGTCCGGATACTTGCGCGACAGATCGCGCATTGCGTTGTTGTAGTCGACTGCGAGCTTCTGGTAATCGGGATTTGGCTGGTTGCTGTAGCGTTTGGCGAGAGCCTGAATGTAATCACGCTCGATCTCAGATGCGTTCGTCGAAAGCGAGATGGCTTTCTGGATCGCTTCATAGGCATGCTGTTCGTGCTCGGGATCGACCGGCATGTTGTAGTTCGGACCGATCACATACGCCACGCCCCACCACGCCATCGCCATCTTCGGATCGAGCTCGGCAGCACGTCGAAACGAGCGCTCGGCTTCGTCGTGATTGAAGCCATAGCTGAGCACCAGGCCCTGATCGAAGAACTTCTGCGCCTCCGGATTTGCGGTCGCGACCGGATGATGATGATCTCCGAATCCGGGCATGAGCTTTTCGGGAGTTGCAGGCTGTGACTGGGCTGCTGCCAGCAGAGAAAAAGCCAACGAGAACGCAAGAACAGAAGCGCGGAAAGTTGCCATAACACCCCCACCCCAAGGATTGCGCGCAATGTACACCCGGCCCCGATTCCTTTTCAAGCGGCTGAACATTTCGCTCGGGAGCTTTGCGAGTCGAGTAGAATCGCCTTCAATGATTGCTCATCTTCGCGGACGTCTCATCGCCAAGCATCCGAATCAGGCCATCGTTGAGACTGGCGGCGTCGGCTACGACGTTGTCATCAGCGTCCCGACATTCTCCGAGCTGCCGGGCATCGGAGGCGAGGTCGCGCTGCATATTCACACGCACGTGCGCGAAGATCAGATTGCGTTGTTCGGATTCGTGCGTCCCGAAGAAAAGCAGCTGTTCGAGAAGCTGCTGAACGTAAGCGGCATCGGACCGAAACTGGCGATCACCATTCTAAGCGGCATGGCTGCCCCCGATATGGTGGCGGCAATCAAGGGAAACGATGTCGCCAAGCTCACGCGGATTCCTGGCATCGGCAAGAAAACCGCCGAGCGCATGGTGCTCGAACTGCGCGACAAGCTGGAGAATTTCGGCGCCACCCCAAGCACGCCACCCGCGTCTCCGGTGGAAGAAGACGTGCTTTCGGCGCTGATGAACCTCGGCTATCAGCGTCCAGCAGCGGAGCGCGCCCTAGCGATCGCAGGGAAGAATGGCGGAGCAGCGGGCGAGTTCGACGCGCTGTTCCGCGAAGCGCTGACGGCGTTGTCGAAGTGAGTATCACTCGTAGGCCCGTCAACACTCCGATTTGTCACAGCCAGTTGGTTCGATCGCATCTTCAGAAAATCGCCTTCAGCGAAAACTGAATCTGCCGTGATGAGCCCGCCGTCTTGCTGATGTACCCGAATCCGCTGCCGCGCAGGACATTCGATGGCAGACCGAAGTTCACAATGTTGAAGACGTTAAAGAACTCGGCGCGAAACTCCAAGGTTCCAAATTCGCTACCGCCACGTCGTCCGAAAGGCGTGTCCTTGATCATGGCCACGTCGAAATTATGAAAGCCCGGTCCACGGAAGGTGTCGCGACCCAGCGTGCCGAATCGACCCTGGTTAGGTCCAGTACCTCCAGCCACATTGATGGGAATACTGAAGAACGAAGCATTGTCGGCGCCGCGGCCGAAATAGTCGGCCTGCACAGAGCCGCTGGTCGAAAGATTCGGCGTCGAAACCAGATCCGGGCGATCGGCTCCGCTTGCACCTGCTCCCGTCTGTTGGACTCCGGAATATACGGTAAACGGAGAGCCGGTCATCAGAGTCGTGATATTCAGGAACTGCCATCCCGAGGTCGCGGTTCGTCCGAGCGGACGCAGAAAACTCACTCGACTGAGCGGCAGCATCTGGATCCAGCTGACCGTGAGAACGTGCGTCACGTCGAAGGTCGATGGTCCTTTTTCTGCACGCGGATTCCACGGATCCTGGAAAGAAGTTTGCAGCACGACACCTGCGCCCGCAATCGAGCCGCCCATCACCGAGCTGGTGTCATCGAGCGCTTTGGAATAGGTGTAGCTGGCCTGGATGCCAGTGCCCCAACGCGCGGAGTTCTTGGCAAGGCTCGTCTGCAATGCGTTGTAGGACGAATGGGATTCGCTGGCAATGACGTTTATCGCGCTGGGGCCTCCAATGCGATTTCCGGCGGAGTCGAACTTCGTGAACGGCGCAAAGGCAGCATCGGCGCCGGTGTAACTATTTGGGAAGAATACGTACGGAAGATGGATTCCGGCGGTCCCTACATAGGCCGCACTCGCCTTGAAATCCCCAAAATCATGATCGACAGAAAGGGTCCAGCTCGCGATATCTCCGTTACGGAAATTACTCGCGATCGCACTTAAAGCAGGCAATTGAGCCTGATGCCCTGGCGTCGCCGCAGCGACGTCATTCTGATACCGCTGGAGATCCATCACCGTGTTTGGCTTGGCATGACGTGCTCCGCCCGTTGGGAAAGATCAGGTTACCGGCAGTGTCGTATGCCGCCGGCAGTGGTTGGAGAACAACTTGGTTCTGGAACGGAACCGCAATGCCTTGCTGCGCCGTGAAGAACGGATTGAACACGTAGGGGATGGAGGCAGTCAGAAAGTTCTCCTGCCACAAATTCTGAAGGCGCGTGGCGATCGCTCCTCCGGCATGCAAAACGGTGTGGTCGGAAAGCGCGTAGTCGAGCGCCACGCGCGGGCCCCAGCCGTTCCAGTCCTTGTCATAAGGCGGTTGCGGGTTCACAACAAATTCCATATTTGCCTGATGATTCGAATAGGACGTTGGCTTTCCGTTGGCATCGAGGAATTCAGGCAACGATGTGCGCAGAGTCTCCTCGTGAATGCGACTGTTCACTTCATAGCGCAAGCCGTAGGAGACGGTGAGGCGATGCGTGGCCTTCCATGCATCCTGAAAGTAGAAGTTGTACGCTTCGCGGCGTACCCCCGCTTCGTTGAACTTGTTGCCAATGGGAGTGAATTGGGCTGCAAGAATGATGTTGTAAGAGTATGGCGTGGCCGTGAGCAGGCCGGTTAGCGAGTCGGGCAGCGGGTCCCCAACAGCGATGTTATGCGTGCCACTGGCCGATTGGATCGCCACCGGAGAATATGCGGTTCCGCCGCCGAACGAGTAGGCGCCATTCGGAGTCGTGCCGAAGATCGTCGAATCGCGATTCGCGCGAATTTCCGTTCCCCACTTCATCGTGTGATTCCCGCGCACGCCGGTCATATCGAGCTTCCACTGATAGAGGTTGGAATACGAGCCATAGATCGAACCCGCCGGGGCGCCATATGGCTCAAAGAGGCCGTCGCCGAAGAGAATGGCCGGTTGGGTGTGATTGGCAGCGGGAAAAAAGGGCGTACTGCGAACATATCCCAGCGACGTTTGCAGCGACAGGTGCGGACTGATTGTGCGCGCATAAGTCACTCCCGCACTGCGCTGGTGATCGAAGAACTGTATGGCAAAGCTCGGATCGAGTGCCGTCTGATCAGGATTGGTGACTGGGCCGGTGACCTGGTTCAGGCTGAACCTTCCAAACAGTTGTGACTTGTCCGAGATGCGATGATCGACGCGAATCGAAAATTGATCGGTGACCGTTGAAACCTTGGAAGATGTCGCAAAGGTGCGCGCGCCGTACGGGCCGGCGGGATCATTGGGCAGCGGGTACGCGTCAAGCACCGGCTTGATCGCCGGATTCACCGGGATCGTGAGCGTGTCTCCTGCGAAAGTAGTCGTGTCGATTCCCTGGCGTTCAGCGGCGGTGGGCACAGGGAAGACTTGCGTCGTTCCAAGAATCTGCCGGAATCCCTGGTATTCGCCGAAGAAATAAGTGCGGTCGCGTCCGTCATAGCCCGGAAGCACAACCGGACCACCAATCGTCCCTCCGAATTCATTGCGGTTGAACGGCGGTATGCGACGGCCGCCTAGTTCGATGTGATCGAAATAATTGCGGGCATCGAGCGTCGCATTGCGAAAGAACTCGAACGCGCTGCCGTGAATCGAATTCGTCCCCGAGCGTGTCACAACATTGGTGTAGCCGGCGGCTCCATGGCCGATCTCCGGCAGCATCACGCCGGAATTCGATTGCACTTCCTGGATCGCGTCTACGTTGAAGTTCGAGAATGTGGCGCCGCCCATCTCAGGATCGGTGGTATCCGCTCCGTCCATGGCAAAAACGGTGGTGGTCCCGCGTTGACCGTTCACGGCAAACTGCTGCGTGAAGTTCGCGGCACCGTTGGCGTCGGTCATGGTACCGGCGGCCAGCAAGAGTAGTTTGCTGAAATCGCGGGAATTGAGCGGCAGGCTCGACACTTCTTTTCGCGACAGGTGTTCCCCGCCGCTGCCTTCAGAGACTGGACCGTTTTGCTCCTGCACTAGGAAAAGAGTGGTGTCGGACTTCGGTAGCTGCAAGGTTGTGGTGAGTGTGACGGCTTCGGCGACGACAAGGGGCTGCGCCGATTTGTACGTGATCCCCTCGGTGACTACCGAAACGCCGTATTTCGCGGGGGTAATGGCTGCAAACGCAAACTCGCCGCGAACCTTCGTCTTCGCGGTATAAGCGGGCTTACCGGCAACGTCGGCGAGGACAACGGTGGCTCCAACCACCGGGGTGCCCGCGTTGTCACGAAGAACTCCTGCCCAGGAGGCGGCCGGAGTTGACGCGAAGGTCCATCTGCACAAACAAAAAAGTATCGCCAATATGAGTGCACTTGTTCGCAAGTGAGGCGAGGCCGGCCTGTTGACGACTGACGCCACAGACTTCTTCGAAGGAGTTATTTTCATTTCACCGGATTCCGTCAATTTCGAGATCGGGGTCGCGCAGAGCTTCTGGACGCGGGGGCGTGAAGGACGTCACCGATTCAGGAGTTGTCGCGACGCACCTCGGGACGTCCATGCTCGAAAGGCGCTGTCTTACGAGGCGAGAATACCGCTGCTCAGCAGGGAACAGTAGCTTAAGTTTTCCTAACGGCTCAAAAGAAGAAAGGCCCGCAAAAGGCACAGAGCCCAAACGTAAACGGTAAGAGCCATTTGGGTCATCGCTACCGGCGGCGCGGTCGTGTATCTTTTCTGATCGAGGAGCGCATGATGAAATTTCGCATTGTCTTCACCAGCATCTTTTTACTGATTTTCACGGTCGCGTGTTTTGCGGCCGATCAAGGCACGATCTTCATCATCCGTCACGCCGAGAAAGCTTCTACCGCTCCCGACGCGCTCCTCAATGCCGCTGGGCACCGGCGCGCGAATTGTCTCGCGCATCTGTTGGGAGACGCGAACATCCAGACGGTCTTCACGTCGAACATTCGGCGCACTCATCAGACGGCGTCGCCGCTCGCAAAAGCGCGGCATCTGACGATCCAGACAGTCCTGAAAACCAATCCCGACGAGTTGGTCGAGAAGGCGAAAGCGGCGGCGCAAAACGGCGACGTGCTGATCGTTGCGCACCAGGAAACGGTCGCCGACATCGTGCAGCGCTTAGGCGGGGGAGCCATACCGCGCGTCGGCCCTAATGAATTTGACCGGCTCACGATCCTTCATCTGACACCGTCCGGAACCACGGTTACGGTGCTTCGCTATTGCGATTGCGACGTTCCGGCGAGCGCGCCTTCGCAGGGAATGGACCAGGGCATGGCGCCGGCAGCAGCGACCGCTCCTCACTGACGCATCGTTGCTGCATGAACTCACGTAACTGCGCCTGAGTACACTTGTGCACTTCCACCCGGAGTGGCCCTGCGCTAACCTTCCTTCGTGCGCCGAAGCTGGGCCATCACCGCCGTCACGATCGCGCTCCTCGCCGCGACGGCCTTCTTGCACGCCAAGAAGAATGGCAGCAATATCCTCCAGCAATTGCCGCAAGGATCGGTCACGATCGAAGGACTCGCCATTGCAACCCCCAGGCAGAACTGCGAAAACTGGCTCTGGGCCGCGGAAGTCGAGACAATCCTCAAGGCGCAGAAGATCGATCTTCCCCAGACCTACTGGATCACGCAGGCGAACCTCGGCGAAGTCTGCGTCGATGCGCCGGTTGATCTCGAATCCATCGCTTCGCTGATTGAACGCGACTACCAACTCGAAGACGGCAGCAAGTTTCACCTCACCGCGCTGCGCACCACCGGCGCGCCCACCGACATGGGACACATCATCTCCAGCCTCCGCCAGGGCCGCCCGTTCATCCTGCTATGGAAGGGACACCCTCTGCTCGTTACCGGCATGGTTTACGACGAGTACGGCTATCCCAACGGACAGCGCATGTACGAAGTCCGCGAGATCGATATGCTCGACCTGCTTTATCCCGATGGCGACGAGCGCCGGATCCGTTCCTTCGTGAAGGGCACCGATAATCTGGACGAGATCGGCGGAGCGCTCGAGGTGATCGCGTCTCCAGTGGATCATTTTCGGCAAGACCGCTGAATCCTCGCGCGGCTTCCGCCGATCTGAATACTTGGCGAACTGAATAACTTGACGATCTGAATACTTATGGCTGGCCCTGAGAACATTCCGCAAGGCACCATCCTCTACGACGGAGCCTGCGGCTTCTGCTCGCGCTGGGTGAGCTTCTGGGCGCCCACTCTACGCCGCCATGGATTTCAAATCGCCGCGCTGCAAGAACCGTGGGTCGCAGAGCAACTGCGCACCGATCCCCCAACGTTGTTGGCTGACATCCGCCTGATCACACCGCCGGGTCAACTCATCTCAGGCGCGAATGTGTATCTTCACGTGGCGCGACGGATCTGGTGGATGACGCCCTTCTGGGCATTGTTCAGTCTGCCCGGACTGAACCGCCTGCTTCACGTCGCCTACCGTTGGTTTGCGCGCAACCGTTATTGTGTTTCGGGCGCCTGCCGGCTCGAGCCGCATCGCTAGCGCTTCAGTTTGCCGCTAACCGCTTCCTTCCTATATACTTTGGGTTTGCCTCAGGCTTAATTTTCGATTCAGGAGCAGCTAGCTTTCATGCCGAAGCGTACGTTTCAACCGAACCGTCGCCGTCGTTCGAAGACGCACGGGTTCCGCAGTCGTATGAAGACCAAGAGCGGGCAGGCCGTTCTTTCGCGCCGTCGCGCCAAGGGCCGCAAACGCGTGTCCGTAAAGCCCGGATACCGCGAGTAGACCGCCAGACCTGAAACGGCGCTTACGTGATTGGAATCCTTCTGGAAACGCCGAACTCAGCCGCAAGCAAGAAAAAGCCTGTGATCACGGCTCTCGACTCCACCAGCGAGTCACCGACCCCCACCCCAGCAAGTCAAGGGCGGGCTCGCCGGGGACCCCAGATCCGCCGCTTACTTTTTCCGCGAAGCTCGAAATTGCTGAAGCATGGCGATTTCCAGCGTGTCTATAAGACGGGACGCCGCCATTTTTCAGGACTGTTGACTGCTTTTTATTTGCCGAAGTCAGAGCCAGGCGCCGGCCCGCGAATTGGGATCACCGTCGGACGTGTGCTCGGCGGCGCGGTCGACCGCAATCGCATCAAGCGGCGCTTGCGCGAGGCTGTTCGGCTGCATCTGGCGGAGTTATCGTTGCCGGTGGACGTCGTCATCAATCCCAAGAAGAACGTTCTTAAGGCCGAATTCGTAGATGTGGAACAGGAAGTAGCCCGGGCCTTCCAGGTGATTCGCAAATACATGGAGTCGTCGGCGAACAATTCGAAGACGGCGGGTAACTCATGACGCGCAGGTTCTTGCTCTTACTATTGCGAGCCTACAAGTGGCTGATCTCGCCACTGTTCCTGCCTGCGTGTCGCTACGTGCCCACCTGTTCCGAGTACGCCGCCGAAGCCATCGAGCGCTACGGCGCCATCCGCGGAAGCTTGAAAGCGGCGTGGCGATTGTTGCGTTGCCATCCATTCGCGCATGGCGGATACGATCCGGTCGTCCCGGCCATTTTGACCGAGGCAGCGATTGCCGCCGAAGCCGCCGGACATTGCCGTCCGGGAGTTCCCGTTCAAGCAGTTTTGGAATCCGTAAATCCCGAGTCGCAACCCACCGCGGCTCAACCCAATTTGATTGTTGCAGTCACTGATTGCAATCTGCGCCTTAGCCGGCGCTGTTGAGAAGGAAGTACGACTTGCCCGAATATCACAGCCCTAACCAAGAACCCGCCAGCAACCGCATGATGCTGGTCATCCTGTTCACGTTCATCTTCCTCATCGGTTTCCAGTTCATCTACAGCAAGTACGGTCCGAAGAAACCCGAGCCCGCCCAGCAACCTGCTCAGCAGCAGGCCGTCGCCCCAGCGGCTCCCGTAAATGCTCAGGCTGCAGCTGCGCCCGCTTCAGTTTCTTCTGCCCCCGTGGCCGTCGGAACCAGGCAGGCCTCCGCGGAAACGGAGACGGTGATCGAGAACGATCTTTACCGCATCACCTTCACCAACCGCGGCGCGCAGGTGAAGTCGTGGATCCTGAAAAAGTTTGACGACGACAAGCGCCAGCCGCTCGACCTGGTGAACGCTCCCGCCGCCGCCCAGTATGGATATCCACTGTCGCTCTTCAGCTACGACTCGGCTCTGAAAGACAAGCTGAATTCCGCGCTCTATGTGACCAGCGCGAAGGGAACGCAGCAGTCGCCGACGGACATCACCTTCGAGTATGCGGAGGGCAATCTTTCCGTACGCAAGACCTTCCACTTTGACGAGTCCTATGTCGTCAAGACTGACATCGAAGTTGTGCAGAACGGCGCGGGTGTTCAGGCGTTCCCGGCGTGGCCCTCGGGCTTTGGCGATACCGCCAGTGCCGCCAGCTTTGCCGCCAGCACCATCGATTTCGATAACGGCAACAAGATCGAGCGCCTCGCGATCAAGAAGGTCAGCACCGGCTCCACCATCACCGGACCTCTGGCTTGGGCCGGACCTGTCGATCAGTACTTTGCTGCGATCTTCCTGCCCGACAATCCGTCGAATGCCGCGCTCGTAACGCAGCGCAATCAGCTACGGATTCCGAAGAACCCCGACAAGCCCGATCCGAATGACGTGGTCGCTGTCGATGTGCTCGGCGGCTCGGTTGGCAATCTCGATGGCCATACGCGCCAGCGGATTTTCGTTGGCCCCAAGGCACTCGATGTTTTGGGTTCCGTTCACCCTGTCCTCGCGCCCGGCCAAACCGAGACGACTGACCTGCGCCCGCTCATCGACTTCGGCTGGTTCAGCTTCATTTCGCGTCCGCTGTTCGCAGCTCTGCGCTGGACCCATCACCACGTCACCTCGAACTGGGGATGGGCCATCATTCTCCTGACGGTCGTCATCAACCTCCTGCTGCTGCCGTTGCGCATTACCAGCATGAAGTCGGCGCTGAAGACGCAGAAGATTCAGCCGCAGATCAACGCCATCAAGGACAAATACAAGAAGTACTCGATGCGCGATCCGCGCCGCCAGGAGATGAACCAGGAAATCGCGGCGCTGATGAAGACCGAGGGCGTGAATCCCGCAGGCGGCTGCTTGCCGTTACTCATCCAGTTCCCGTTCCTCGTCGCGTTCTACCGTCTGCTCGGCAACACCATCGAGCTGCGGCACGCGTCGTTCCTCTATCTGCAGGATCTATCGGCTCCCGATCCTTATCACATCATGCCGGTCCTCATCATCGTCAGCACGTTCGTGGTGCAGAAGATGACGCCCACGGGCGGCATGGATCCGCAGCAGCAGAAAGTGATGAACCTGATGATGCCGGTGATGCTCGGCGTGATCAGCTGGAACCTGTCTTCGGGACTGTGTCTCTACTGGGTGGTCGGCAACGTCATCGCCATGCTCATGCAGGTAGTGATGAACCGAACCAGCATGGGAGCGGAGATGCGCCAGATCGCCGAAAAGCGCGCGCGCAAGCAGGCTCTCAAGAAAGCCTAGTCATTGAGCGACTGTGTAATTGGGTGATTTTGTACCTTGTGCCCCATTCAAGCCAGAGTTGGCCTGAGTGGGGCATTTGTTTGTGTGGCTCTTGCTTGTGTGTTTTGTTCGTGTGGCGCGGACATTCCTGTCCGCGCTAAGTGCCCATCTCCACGAATCTCTGTGTTGCGAGCCGGGCATTTTCTGCCAGGAAAACCAGAATCCGAGTTCGGCGCTTCTAAGTAAACAGTTGGGGACGGCAGCATGGGTCGGTTCTGGGTCATCACGGTTGTTGTTGCTTGCCTTAGCTGCGCATGGTCACAACAGAAGCAGTTGGTTTCCCTGCCCGAGCCGAATCTTCCCGCCAATGCATTCTCCCGCTATACCAATCTGTTTGGTCAGAGCACACTCAGAAGCTCCCTGCAGCGCTCGTGGTACTGGGAAGTGAACGACCTCACGCAAGCCCCGTCTGGAGCCAACAAGTACCTCCCCAAAGGCGTCGTAACCAGCAATTCGGACTTTTCGCCTGCCACCCTGGAGTGGACGTTTACGGGCAAGCGCAAATTGATGCCGACGCTCGACCTCACTGTAGTCAAGATCAAGCCGGGTGAAGGGCTGGTTCGTGACGACCCCGGCGCTGACCCATGCTCAGGACCGGATCGTGGTCATCTCTGGAATTGGGCCGCGCACTCGATCTCAGATCTCCTGCATGCCGAATGATGGGTCGCGGACCGCAGGTAATGCCTATGGATCTATAAGAAATAGTATTATATACATTGACATATCTTTTAGAAAATACTAAGCTGCTGTCGTAAGCTGTGGCGATCGTCCTCGCCCCAGCTTTTCGTGTCTTAGGGCGACGTATCGTTTTGGGAACTGAGAGCGCTAAGTCCTTTGTTATGCGGTATAGAGGCCTTAAGTCCTTTGTTATCCCGTATGTACAGCCGCACTACCCCGTAAGTCCTTTGTTTGCCGCAAGGGAGGGGGAGGGGGTGGGGTTATCGAAGAGTAAACTTCTCGGCCCGAAATGAAACTGGAGCCGGTGTCACGCCGTTACTCGCACTCCCGCTGAATTCTTCACCGGACTGCGATCCAGCGACAGCACGTAGTCCAGCGCGAAGCGGCCCGGGCCGAAGACGAGGATCATCAAGCTCGCGAACAGGAATGTATACGGATCGGCGTTATAGAACTTTCCCGGATTGGAGAAGATGGAGCGCAGCGCTTCCTGGTCTGCCGTCAGATACGCGACGAGCATGTCAAAACCGAGCATCAGCCCAACCAGGCGCGAGCCCAGGCCCACGATCAGCAGGATGCCGCCCACGAATTCCATTCCGGAGACGAAATATGCGTTGAGCGCCGGCGCCGGAATATTCAGGCTGGTGAAGAAGCCGATCACATGCTGGATGTTGTGCAGCTTGCCCCATCCGGTCTGCATGAACTGCCATCCCCAGTAGAGGCGGACGGCAAGCAGAAACGGCGATTGCAGCGAGTTGCCGACAGTCGTAAGAAGCGCGTAACCGCGGGCTGCCAGTTGCGTGATGCCTTTCATTCAGCGGATCCTCCCGCAGTGGTCGATATATCGGAATACGACTCAGTAAACCAGCCTAACGCCATCCAGTGCGCAAACCATTCCTGAACGCGCGCGGCCTGCTCTTCTGGAGAGAGCGAACTTGATTCGAACGCGATCTCAAGCGCCTCAGACAACGGCTTCCGCTCTTTGAGCGCGGTGAGCAGTAGATAAGCTTCGCGATCAAGCCGCTTGTAGCAAACCGAGTAATCGGAGCGATGCACGGCGATGTAGATCGTCTCCTGAACGGTCCGCGAGACATTCTTCGCTACACCGCGACTTGGTTTCACCCAATGGCGAATCGGATAAGCGCGATTTCCGCCCGACTCCTCTTCTTCGCGATCGTGCTCCCGAACGGCGAGCAGCAGATCATCGACCGGATATTGCACTTCGAGCACCGAGATATGCGGTTGCAGCGCGAGCAGCGGGTCTTCGCCAAGCCCAGCGAGCGCTTCCGCACTCAGCGGCGGCAGATCGGCAGCGTCGAACGCCTCGATGTGCGCCCATTCCAGCTTGAGCATGTCAGCCGCGAGCGCGTAACGATCGCCAGCAAACTCGCGATGATCGCTCAGCCACTGTGGCAGCCGCGATCCGAGGTTGCGCAGCGTGAACGATGTTGATGGATGCTCCGTCAGATAGCCGCGCGCGATCTGGTCGAAGCACTTGCGTCCGACAACTGCGCGCAGGCCAGGAAAGTCTTCGCCGAATGAATCCAGAATGCGGAACCAGTATTGGCGATTGTAGATCTCCAGGCGCTCGAAGCTGGTGAGACGGCTATTCGGCTTGATGAACTCTTTGGCCTCTTTCGCATTGGAGCGTCCCTGCGGATCGCGTCTCGCCATGCGATCGGTCTTCGTGATGGGCTGCATCACCGCGGAAGCCATGCGTCGTTGCAGGTCGAGTAATGGAGTCATGCGCGCACCTCCGCCAATTCCGTCGAAGCAGTTACAGGCTGCGGCTTGCGTGCTCGCACCTTATCCAGATATTTGTTCGCCTTCAGTGCCTCGCGATGAACCTCTTCGAAAGAGGGAATCTTGTCGTCCCATTCGAGCAGCGTTGCCGTAGGACCGATGCGCTCGATCGCATGCTCATAGAGACTCCACACCGGATCAATCACCGGATGATCGTGCGTGTCGAGCACGAACTTCTGGTAACGCGAATGGCCAGCTATGTGGATTTGGGCTACGCGTTCAGTGGGCACCGAGTCGACGTAAACGTGCGGATCGAAGTCGTGATTCATTGAGCTGACATAGATGTTGTTGACGTCGAGCAGAATGCCGCAATCGGCGCGCTCGACCACTTCGTTCAGGAACTCCCACTCGGTCATTACCGAGTCGTGAAACTCGGCGTAGCTGCTCACGTTCTCAACCGCGATTGGGACTTCGACGAAATCCCGCACCTCGCGAATCTTGGCTGCTGTAGCCTCAACGGCTTCCCACGTGTAGGGAATCGGAAGCAGGTCATGCGTATAGCGGCCGTCGACGCTTCCCCAGCACAGGTGATCGGTCAGCCAAGGAGTATTGGTGCGCTGGACCAGCTTCTTCAGCCGCCGCAGATGCTCGCGGTTCAGCGGCTGCGCCGATCCGAAGTACATGGAGACGCCATGCTGGACGACGCGATACTGCTCGAGGATCTGATCGAGAATGGCGAGCGGACGGCCGCCATCGATCATGTAATTCTCCGAGATGATCTCGAACCAGTCGACCACCGGTTTCTCCGTGAGAATGTGCCGATAGTGCGGGATCCGCAGGCCGATTCCTACTCCGTATTCAGTAAATCCATTAAAGCGATTCGCGGGCATAAAACCTCAGCTGTTCTGCAAAGGTGAAACTTGAGGGCCGGGCACGCGCCTCGGCCCCCACGAGACGCGAACTACTCTGGCATCTTCTGAGCCGTCAGTGGCGCAACCGCCCTTGCCCTTGCAGGAGTTCTTACCCTTGCAGCCATTGTCGCCGGCCTTGCAGCCGCCCTGGCCTTTGCAATCGTTTTGGCCTTTACAAGCGTGCTTGCTCTTGTCGTCGGCCTGCAAGAGGCTGGCGATACTGGAGCTGCTAACCGAGGTCTGGCTGGAACTGGGCGCGGTTTGTGCGTTGAGGGTTATAGCGCCGCCAGTCATCAGCCCCGAAACAGCGGCCGTCATCAGGAGAGACTTCACAGTTTTCTTCGTCATATCCGATTCCTTTTCAATTGAAGTTTGGGATCGTTTCCGTGGAACGGACCGCGCCAGCACTTGCTGCCGGGTGCCATCCTCATGGGACATACGACTGCCGGCGACATGAGAAGTTACATTTTTTCCGCAAAAATACCTGGCGTGACGTTTGCCTGCGCAGTTGTGTAACTTTTGGACGCTTCGCGAGTCTGAATTGGATTGGGATAGACTGCCGGAATCGGCGTAACATGGCGGAACCCTTACAAAAGAAGGCTCCAACAGCATTGATGAAGCCAGTCGATCCCATACGCGAGCGGGATGCGCAGATCATCGCGCGGGTGCTGGCAGGCGAACGTGAGCTGTTCCACGAGCTGATCCGGCCATATGAGAAAGGCGTGTACCTGGCCGCCTACTCTCTACTGCAGAATGAGGCCGACGCCGAAGAAGTTGCACAGGAAGCGGTGCTAAAAGCGTATCGGAACCTGGCGAATTTTCGCGGGGACGCCAAATTCAGCACGTGGCTGATCACGATTGCTCTGAACGAAGCACGCGGGCGTCTGCGGCATGCGCGGGTAATCGAGTTCGAATCCATCGACGAGCCGATCGAGGAAGGCAGCGACGTCACTCCGGCGGTGATCTCGGACTGGCGCGAAGTTCCACATGAGGCGCTCGAGAGGAAAGAAGTTCGCGAGCTGCTCGCGCGGGCTGTCGAGAGCTTGCCGGAAACTTACCGCGAGGTGTTCGTCCTGCGGGATGTTGAGGAAATGAATATTGCTGAGACGGCGGCCGCTCTCGGCATCAACGAACAGCTGGTGAAAACAAGATTGATGCGCGCCCGGTTGATGATGCAGAAAATTCTGGCGCCGCAATTGAAGTCACGACGTACCGGATTTCTAGGGTTCTTCAGTCGCAAGGCGGGTGGATCATGGCTCTAAATTGCAGGCACGTCTGGAAACAGATTTCTGACTACATCGATGGAACCGTCTCGCCCGAGCTGCGCGAGGAGATCGAACTCCATCTCGCCAATTGCCGCCATTGCTCCGCTGTGCTCGACTCCACGCGCAACATCCTGGTGCTGGTTGCCGATGACCGCACGTTCAACTTGCCGGTCGGTTATAGCGAGCGATTGCATGAGCGACTGGAAGAGGCAATGAAGGAGTGAACGACATTGGGGAATCGGGTGATCGATAATCGGGTAATCGAAAAGAGGTTCCCACGATCACCTTCCTTCACGGCATTTGTTTTGTTCCGTCCGCTTTGGCCAACCGCTCCCGTTCAGCTCCTACCCAAACGCAAATCTCCGCGCGCTCGTGTTCGGTAAGCCGCGACCTGGGATGCATCAGCTTGTACGACGTCAACGGCATCCAGTTTCCGCGAACTTCTTCGCAGATCTGATCCAGCTTGTGGTCGGCGCGCTTCGGATCGTACTGCGCCCAGTCGGAGAAGTTCACATGCCGGCGCCCCTGATTCACATCGTCAGTGATGACCCAGGAGAAGGGCGCGATCTGGCTGTACCAGGGCCAGGTGGTTCGGTAGGAATGGCAGTCGTTGCAACTGCGATTGAGAGCGTTGGTGACTTGCGGTGGTAACTGCGAATGCGCGGCCAACTCGCGCCGCAGATCGACCGGCGGATTGGTTTTTGCCGGACGAATCAGCTGAGCGGCGAGAACAATACCGACAAGCGCGAGAAGAACCTTGTTCCGGCGAGACATGAGTGGGACAAGTATCGGGTGCGGTGGTAGGAGAGGTCAAACGCCCTGCAGCAATTCATGGCTGAAGTGCCGCCCTCGCTCAAGATGACAGAAGTGATACTCAGATGTGAATCCAGTTCAAAACGATCAACGTGAGCGTGGTGGCGCCGACGATGATCCATAGCGTCAGGCCTTGTAATAGCGGGCGAACGCCCACGCGCTTCAGAGTCTCTTTATTCAAGCCAGTGCCGATCAGGAAGAGTGTGACCGTCAGGCCGATCTTTCCTAATCTTCCGAGCGCGCCGAATTCAGAATTCAGGCTCGGGAGCAGCGTATTCGCTAAGGCCGCCAGGCAAAACAGAAGAATGAACCACGGCCACTGGATCTTCGATTTGCTTTTGAGCGCAACGGCCGTTACTGCGGAGAGCGGAACGATCCACAGTGCGCGGGCGAGTTTGATAGTGGTTCCAATGGCGAGCGCCGTCGGTCCATAGCGCGCGGTTGCGCCGACCACCGAACTTGTGTCGTGAATCGCCAGCGCGGCCCAGAGCCCGAACTGCGCCTGGCTCAGGTGCAGGGCATATCCGACCATCGGAAAGAGAAACAGCGCGATGGAGTTGAGGATGAATACCGCGCCGAGCGAGACCGCCATCTCTTCTTCATTCGCCGCGGCGATGGGACCGACGGCGGCAATCGCGCTGCCTCCACAGATCGCCGTACCTGCGCTGATGAGGAATGCGGGCTTCTTGCCAACATGTATCAGGTATCCGAGGCCGAGCCCGATCAGCATCGCCAGGGTGATGCTGGCGGCGGTGTATACAAATCCCGAACGACCCGCGTGCACTACTTCGTGCAGATTCATGCTGAAGCCGAGCGCGACTACCGATGCTTGCAGCAGAAACTTCGAGAGCCGTTTGCTTTCGACATGAAAGGGATGTTCGAGAGTGAACCCATAAATCAAGCCGCCCAGAAGTGCGATAGGAGGAGAAATGAGTCCGCTTGCCGCAATAATGATTGCGACAAAAAAGATGTTCTTGCTCACTTAACTAGTCTGGCTGGCGCTAGCGGTAGCCGTCCAAGCAGTAATTTCTATGAGCGATTAGCTGGGCTTATCGGCTCGAAATGCCGTGATGGGACTTGCCTTTCGAGGGCTGAGAGAGAATCCGGCCACGCTCAAGGACGAACCGGCGGAAGGCTCCCGCGGCCCCCTGAGGCTCCGGACCAGTACGCGAGACCAGCGTGAATTGGCGCTCAGCTTTTACTCCAGCCACGGTTACGACTTTCAGCGTATGTAGCTCCAGCTCTTTCGAAATTGCGCGGCGCGGGACGAATCCAACGCCGAGTCCCGCTTCCACGCCGGATTTGATGGCCTCGGTGGAATCGAGATCGATGACGTTGCGGAATGCTTTCAGGCGCAGGCCCGCTTTCGCAAGAGCCATCTCCACCACTTGGCGTGAACCAGAGCCACGCTCGCGCATCAAGAGCGTGCTCGCAAGTAGTTGCTCGTGGGAAAGACGCTCCAGCAGCAAAATGAGGCTGCATAATTGGGACTAGTTCATCTTCCATGAAAGGCTCGCTGCGCACGGCACGGGATCCCGCGGGGCCTTCGATCAGCCCAACTGAAGCCTTTCCGTCCAGCACCATGTCTACGATGTCGCGAGTGTTTCCGCTGTGCAGAGCGATCTGAACGCGGACATTCTCTCCGAGGAATGCGCCCAGCAACCAGGGAAGAACGTATTGCGCGATGGTGGTAGAAACCCCGATAGAGAGATCGCCGGAAACCGCTCCCTCCGCCGCTCCGAGCTCGCGTTCGGCCTGTGCGGCCAATCCCGCCATTTTCTCGGCATAGGGGAGTAGCAATTTACCTTGTGCCGTGAGCGAAATTCCGCGGGCGGATCGATCGAAGAGACGGACACCGAGCGAATCTTCGAGCGCTTTGATTTGCAGTGTGACCGCAGGCTGGGTGAGCAGAAGATGCTCGGCTGCTTTGCGAAAGCTCAGGTGCTCGGCGACGGCGCGAAAAACCCGCAGGCGAAAGTTTTCAAGTTCTGCCACAGTTGATCAAGCGGTCTTGCGAAGTCTCGCATGCAGCGCTTCTGCCAGACCAACGGCAGCCAGCGCGACCACGACGTGGACAATCTGAATCAGCCCAATCTGAGCGCCGAACTTGAGAGGGAATTGCTTGATTCCGGTCATAGGCAGAAGGATCGCGAAGAACAATCCGACGATGCCAATCCCAAACATGCGTTTCACGCAGGCCATGATGGCGAGCAATGCGACGCAGACGGCGACCACGAATCCCAAGCCTATGTGCGCCTCTAGATATTGCAGGCGAGCGCCAGCCAGAAGCACGCCCAGAACAAGTTCCACTACGAAGAGTACGCGCACAATCATTGCTAAGATTTTTGCGAATTTCGCCAATGTTTCCTCCGTGCAGCGCAGGCCTGAGTATTACTGATGAACTGAAAAACTGAATGACTGAAAACTTGAGCGACTAGAACAGCCGATTCTGCGGTTGTCCCGGCTTGATATTGAAATGCTCGTATGCCAAATGCGTCACGGTGCGACCGCGCGGCGTGCGATTCAGAAAGCCGATCTGAATCAGAAATGGCTCGTAGATTTCTTCGATTGCATCCGGCTCTTCGGCAAGCACTGCGGCGAGCGTGTTAAGTCCCACCGGGCCGCCTTCGTATTTCTGGATGATGG
This sequence comes from Terriglobia bacterium, assembly GCA_963724985.1. Taxonomy (GTDB): domain Bacteria; phylum Acidobacteriota; class Terriglobia; order Terriglobales; family Acidobacteriaceae; genus JAJPJE01. The sequence continues at coordinate 137,774 of CAVRWV010000016.1, forward strand.
TGAGCAGCAGCTTGCGATCAATTTCGTCGAAGCCGTGCTTGTCGACTTCGAGCATCGCGAGTGCAGCCTGCGCTGTGGGCAGATCGATCTTCCCGCCACTGCGCACCTGGGCATAGTCGCGTACGCGCCGCAGCAGGCGATTGGCAATACGTGGCGTGCCGCGGGCGCGCGAGGCAATTTCCATTGCGCCAGCATCATCGACGGCGACTCCCAAAATTTCCGCGGAGCGCTGAACGATGATTTTCAAGTCTTCGTGCGTGTAAAACTCAAGACGCAGCACGATGCCGAAGCGCGAGCGCAGCGGCGCCGACAGCAATCCCGCGCGCGTGGTGGCTCCGATAAAGGTGAATGGGGCGACGTCGATGGTGTGAGTACGCGCCGCCGGGCCTTGTCCGATGATGATGTCGAGTTTGTAATCTTCCAGCGCCGAGTAGAGCAGCTCTTCGAGCGCCATCTGCATGCGATGGACTTCGTCGATGAAGAGCACCTGCTTGTTGCGGACGTTGGTGAGGATCGCCGTCAGATCGCCCTTAATCTGCAGGGCCGGACCCGAAGTCTGTTGGAAGGGAACGCCCAGTTCGTTGGCGATGATGGTGGCGAGCGTGGTTTTGCCCAATCCCGGCGGCCCATAGAGCAGGACGTGATCGAGTGCTTCACCACGGGACCGCGCCGCTTCAATCGCGACAGCCAGATTTTCTTTTACCTTGGACTGGCCGATAAACTCCTGCAGCCGTTGTGGCCGAAGCTTGAGTTCAAAAGACGCGTCGTCCTCGACCTGCGCGGCCGAAACGATGCGCTCGTTCACATTGTCCTTGGGCGTAGCCACTGCAGAGGATGGTAGCGGGAATCGCGGCGGCAGGCAATCGGGGAGAAATATGAGCCAATCGCCATCACCGTTCTACTGACGTTATCGTGCTAAACTCCGCGCCGTGATTCGGAAACTTACAGTTTTCCTGCTGGTTATGACAGCGATCGGGGCCGCACAAACCGTGCCCGGCAAAACGCTATTCGTGGAGTGTTCGCAATCTACGCTAGCGAAGCGAGTCCTCAGTCCCGTCTCCGTGACGGAGTCGGGTGGATGGAAGGCTTACATCGAAGTAACCGTTCAGGACCACTGCCTGCATACAACGCGTCTGTGGGCAGCCCGAGAAAATCGGCCATGGGGTCTCCTTCTTATGATCTCGCCCACGCGCGAAGAAGACGGCAACGGAATGCAGATCTTAGGTTGGGCGCCAAATTCAAGAATGCTCCTGGCGAAAGCTCAGTATTGGCAGTATGGAACCGATGGCGGCGCGCGCGAGGAGATTCTGGCTGTCGATGCTCGAACAGGGTTGGTGTATAACACCGACCTGGAAAAGCTCCGCGAGGATCGCAAGCCACAACAATGTGGCTACGAAGTCGTGGATGCTGGATTCCGTTCTGATCCCAACGTAGTGATACTCGTCCGACTGAAATGGTTCACGTACGTAGATGAGGGAACAGAACTCACTGAGATTCCAGCGGAAAAGCGTTGCACCGAGGGCGATGAAACGTGGAGTTTCAATTACGCCGCCGGTGAGGTGAAGAAGGTGGACAACTCACAACCGCTACTTCTGTTCAAGAAATTCGTCGCGAATCCCCGGACCAAATAGCTATTCGTCCGGTCGCATCGCGCCCATCTCGGCCAGAACCTCTTCCTCCACGAGCTTTCCTTCGTCGTACTTTACGCGCTTCAGTTGGATGGGGTTGGAGCGCGGCTTCGCCATGGCGGAAGCGACGTCGAGATCCTGGAAGTAGGCGAGCATCTCCCACTCCTTGCCGTTGAGCTGCCAGATCTCGAACTGTTCGAAGCGCGGCACCTTCATTCGGAGAGCATGTCCCTGGTAAGGGCCCTGCTTGAGGTTAATTTCGGATGAGAGCATACCGGACTAGTGTCTAGTGTCCAGTGTCCGGTTTCCAGCATTTAGATGCACTTTGGGGTTACGTTGGTTTGGGGATGGAATTTGCTGAAAACCAACAGAAGGCTGGGACATTTCAAGGCCCCAGAATTGCTATGAGTTTCAGATTCGGAATCTGTTGAACAGAATCAGCCCTTTCGCACGCGTGGCAGACGCAGATCGAGATTGCACAATTGCAAGAGCGCCGGAGGCGCGGAATTCGTAAGCCCAGGCCGTGAGGCCTGGGAACTGAGATTCCGTGCGAACCGAGGCCCGGAGGGCCGGCACATGGGTCATTCTTATTGCACAAACTTTGTGCATTGTGTGTTCAGCACGAAAGATCGATGCGACTCTATTCCGAACGAAGTGCAAGAGAAGTTGTGGGCCCACATTCGCGGGATCGCGGAAAACGAGCAGGTGCCATTACTGGCGATCGGTGGTACGAACAATCACGTCCATCTCCTAGTTGCGCTACCCGCGTCGATGCGGCTGTCCCAAGCGATTAGCAAGATTAAATCCAACTCTTCGCGGTGGATTGGTGAACATGGCGTTCGATTCGCCTGGCAGGAGGGGTACGGAGCCTTCAGCGTGGGCTCATCGCAACTGCCCACTGTTAAGAAGTACATCGCCAATCAGGCAGAACATCACAGAAAGAGGAATTTTGAGGAAGAGTTTGTTGCGCTGTTGAAGCTGTACGGCGTTTCGTTTGATCCAGCACACGTTTACGGATGAGTGCCGCCCCTCTGGGGCTCACTTTCTATGCTCCGGACTACCTAGGCCTCACGGCCTGGGCTTACGAATGTTGCGCCTCCGGTGCTGATGCCTAGTCAGGACGTTCGCCCAATCATAATCAAGCACGCTCGTATAAAACAGGGCGACCCGCAGGCCGCCCTAGATTACGAAACGAGGCAGAACTACTCTTCTTCCTCGACCTGCTCGCCGCGCGCCGCTTTCGCTGCTGCAACGATCTTTTCCTGATTCAGCTGAGGAACGATGTCGTAGTGGTCCATTTCCATGTTGAAGGTGCCGCGGCCCTGCGTCATGGAGGTCAACTCCACCCCATAGGTCAGCATTTCAGCCATGGGTACTTCGGCTTTTACGACGGTCTTGCCGCCCTTGTTGTCCATGCCCTGAATGCGGCCGCGACGGCTGTTGAGATCGCCCATAATGCTGCCCGCAAATTCGTCGGGCACGGTGATCTCGGCCTTCATGATCGGCTCCAGCAGCGTAGGCTTGGCCTGCTCCATCGCTTTTTTGAAGGCGATGCGCCCGGCAGTTTTGAACGACAACTCGTTCGAGTCGACATCATGATACGAACCGTCGTAGAGCGTGACCCTGAAATCGACGACCGGAAATCCGGCGAGGTATCCACGTTGCGCGGCTTCGACGATGCCTTTTTCCACGGCAGGGATGAAGTTCTTGGGAATGGATCCGCCGAAGATATCGTTCACGAATTCGAAGTTGCCCCCGCGCGGTAGCGGCTCCATCTTGATCTTGCAATCGCCGTACTGCCCGTGACCACCCGATTGCTTCTTGTGACGTCCCTGCACATCGGCGCGACCGCGAATGGTTTCGCGATACGGCACCTTCGGCGCTTTCAGCACCACTTCGGTGTGATAGCGCTTCTTCAGCTTGGAGACGATCACCTCGATATGCTGCTGGCCGGTGCCCGCGATCAGGAATTCTTTCGTCTGCTCATCGCGGAAGAAGCGCAGCATGGGATCTTCTTCCATCAGCTTATGAATGCCGTTGCTGAGTTTGTCTTCGTCGGCGCGCGTCTTCGGCTCGATAGCGAAGGTAATTGCCGGCTCCGGCAGCGTAACTGACGGGTAAGTGATGGGCGCGGCCTTATCGCCCAGCGTGTCGCCGGTCAAGGTCTCGCGCAGCTTCGCGATCGCGCCGATGTCTCCGGCGTGCAGTTCGTTCACCGGAACCAGGTTCTTCCCCTGGGCAACTGAAAGATGCGAGAACTTTTCAGATGTATTGCGATTGAAGTTCTGCAACGTGGCGTCATTCTTGGTCACGCCAGAGTAGACCTTGAAAAACGAAATTCGCCCGGTGAAGGGATCGTTCAAGGTTTTAAAGGCCATCAAGGAGGACGGCTCATTGTCGACGACGTGATGCACCGCCGGCTGGCCGTTGTTGGGCGCTCCCTGTCCCTTGACCTCAGGATGCTCCGTCGCGGCGGGCATGAATTCAGTGATGAACTCGAGCACGCGATCGGTGCCGATGTTTCCTAATCCCGATGTATAGAGCAGCGGGAAAATTCGATGTTGCACAATGGCTTCGCGCAGGCCGGGCAGCAGATGCTCGTCGGGGATCGTGCCTTTCTCGAAGAACTCTTCCATCAGCGCATCGTTTCCTTCGGCAATGATCTCAACCATGGCCTCGTGCGCCGCGCGCGCAGGCTCAGCGAGATCGTTGGGAATCGGAATCTCCCTGCCTTTACCGCTTCCGCCGATGTCATACGTGTAGGCTTTCATGCGCACCACGTCGACGATGCCGTTGAAACTCTTCTCGCGTCCGATCGGCAGCTGTATCGGAATCACTTCGCGCCCGAAGGACTCGTGAACGGATTGCAGCACGCGATCGGGGTCCGCGCGTTCACGATCCATGCGGGCGGCAACCACCATGCGGGGCATCTCAAATTCTTCGGCGTATTGCCATGTCTTTTCCGTGCAGACTTCCACGCCATGGACGCCATCGACCACCACGATCACGGATTCCACGGCCGGCATGGCCATCTTGGCTTCGTGGACGAACATATTGAAGCCGGGCGTATCGATCAGGTTGATCTTCGTTTTGTTGTTCCATTCAGCGAACCCAAGCGAGTTGCTGATGGACATGGCGCGGGCAATTTCTTCTTCGTCGTATTCGGTGGGGGCGGTTCCATTATCAACACGGCCAAGCTGAGGGGTCGCTCCAGCGGTAAAGAGCAAAGCGGCCGACAGCGAGGTCTTGCCCGCGTCCGCGTGCCCCACCAGGGCTACATTCCGGACGTTTGTACCTTCGTAGACTTTCACGGGTCACCTCGACTCCAGGCGAATTTTGAGTGCGGGAACACACAGAGAGTGCGTTCGGGCAATGGTTTCCCCGACTTACTCCGAACCGGCGGGATCAGAACCCTGGCTGGAATCAAGACAGGATGCGTGCGGCGGAGACAGCCGACGAAACCCTAGGATGCTAGCACAGGGCCGAAATCCTCAACAATGGCACGAGTCACAGGGAGAGTGGCGGGATGGCGAATGGTTGCAGTTTGACATATACCGAGAGCACCGTTCGACTGTGATGTGTGTGCTGGGCTGTGCACGCAATCGTGAGCTAGCATGTAGCTATGGAATGGCAGGAGCGGTCCGTCGTAGCTGAAGAATTGTGGTCCTTGAGGGAAAGAGCGAAGGAACTCCGGTGCATTTATAAAGTTGCTGCTGCGCTATCCCGCCGAGAAGAACCGCCGCAACAAATCTTCCGATGGGTGCTGGACGCGATCCCTCCGGCGTGGCAGTTTCCGGAAGATACGACGGCGCGAATCGAATACTTCGGGCGCACTCACGCTCGTCCAGATTTCGTTGAGACTCCGTACCGCTTGCGTTCTCCGATATCCATATGGCGCACACCAGTCGGTGCGATCGAAGTCTGCTACCGGAATTTGAAGCCGGATGCCTGGGAAGGTCCCTTCCTCCGTGAGGAACGGGAGCTTCTGGATAACATCGCACATCGCCTGGGTGAATACCTCGAGTGGAAACAGCGTCAACTTGGAGGCGAACGGTTAGGCGCGGCGCCGGAACACTGGAAATGGCGCCAGCGCTTCGCAGAGCGCATCGCTGCGAGTCTCGATCCCGCCAGGTTCGGAGTCCAGTCGGTCTATTTATTCGGAAGCACAGAGGTTGGGAACGCAGGCGCCGGGAGTGATATCGATCTGATCGTTGTTTTTGACGGAGACGAGCACCAGGAGGGCGCGTTGCGTGCTTGGCTGGAGGGTTGGAGCCTGTGCCTTGCAGAGCTCAACTTTCAGCTCTGCGGCTTGCCGAGCGAGGGACTACTGAATGCAAAACTGATCAGTCCGAAGCAGGCGGAGATCGACATCCGGGCATTCGCAGCGGTTGGAAATATTTTGCAGACCTTAGCGGTTGGTACTTCAGTTGCTTAGGAAACACATTCCGTAATGTCCGAATTTTTGTGTTTCCCCACCCTTACGCCAAATTGAAGGTTAAGGGTGGGGTACTCGAGTGTTTGAAATGAGGGACTAACCTCGTCATCTACGCGGCTTTCGTCGCCGCTTGTTCCAGTGACTGCCATTCCGACTCGTCGAGTTTCAAATCCGCGGCAGCGACATTCTGCTCTACGTGGCTAACCTGTGAGGTGCCGGGAATTGGCAACATCATTGGGGAGCGGCGCAATAACCAGGCAACGGCAATCTGCGATGTCGTCACCTTGTGCGCGGTCGCAAGCCGATCCAGAACGCTGCCGGATTTGGTCAATTCACCGGCGGCGAGCGGAAACCACGGAATGAAGACAATCTTGTTCTTCGTGCAATAGGCGACGACGTCTTCGTGTTGGCGATCGGAGATGTTGTACTGGTTTTGAACGCTGACGACGTTCACGATTTTCTGGGCCTGCTGGACGTCCGCCACGCTGGTTTCAGAGATCCCGATGTGACGAATCTTTCCTTCCTCTTGCATCTTCTTCAGTTCACCGAGCGATTCTTCGACCGGGACCTTTGGGTCGAATCGATGCAACTGGTAGAGGTCAATTCGTTCGAGTTTCAGGCGGCGCAAGCTCATTTCCAGTTGTTGTCGCAGATATTCGGCGCGTCCGACGGGAGCCCACAGGTTTGGCCCCTGGCGGGTCAATCCGCCTTTGGTGGCGATCACCAATCCTTTCGGATAAGGGTGCAGCGCTTCGGCGATCAGATTTTCGCTCACCTCGGGACCATAGGCGTCGGCGGTGTCGATGAAGTTCACGCCGAGATCAGGAAGGCGTTGGAGAACGCGCCTGCATTCAGCTGGATCCTTGGGATCTCCCCAGATTCCCTCGCCAGTGAGGCGCATGGCTCCGAACCCAAGACGGTTTACGGTTAAGTCTTTTCCGATGTTAACGGTGCCGGCAGCTGCTGCATTCGCTTTGTTCATAGCGATTTTTGATTCAAGCGAAAGGCTACGGATGCAAAGGAATCCGAAGATCCTCGTCTCCTCACTCCTCCCCGCGTGGCACCCGCAATTAACTCGCGTAGCTAGCAAAAGTGGCAGTTCCAAGAAAGCCGTATTCGCAGTGAACTAAACGCTGCATTTACGAGCGCAGGACGAAAGGGAGTCTTAGTCATGATACGAAGAGGAAGGCGATTAGGGATCGGTCGAACTGTGGCCAAGACCGCCCTGGTGGCGGGAACCGCCCAAACCGTGGCAGGAAGGGTGGCGGCGCGTCAACACTCCGCTGCGTCAAAAAAGGCCGCCGCGCACGGCACCAGGGCCACGCCCGGAATGCTCACCGACGAGGTAGTAGATCAACTTAAGAAACTCGCCGAACTGCGCGACGCCGGCGTGCTGACGGAAAAGGAGTTCGCGGCGAAGAAGGCCAAGCTCCTTCCCTGACCCGAGAGGATGCGGGGACGCAGGAGATGACCCCGAAAAATCCGAGAATAGTTAGGGACTCGCAAGCAGACCCTCCATCGTTGGCTGCGAAATCCCCGCCCACGGCAGCCAAGAATCTCGACCGGCCGGAGCGAAAAGCTGATCCCGCGATAAGGCAGAACACTGCCCAGCATCTCGCGAACGAGCGAACGTATCTTGCTTACATCCGCACGGCAGTTGCCCTGATCACCTTGGGCATCACTATCAACCGCTTCACCATCTTCCTGGTCCAATCCCATCTTGTTTCTCTAAACGAGAGAATTTACTGGAGCTTCGCAAACGTAGAAAACGCCGGAATCGGCATGGTCATTTTCGGGATAGCTGTGGTGATCTGGGCGGCTTTAAATTACGGGCGCGTGAAGCGGCAAATCGACCGTGGAGATTTCCGGCCCGATTTGCGGATCATCATTACCATTGCAATTGTCGTTGTGGGCCTCGCCGGGCTCGGTCTGTTTTGGCTGTTTCAGCGCTGAAAACACTATGTAAGGCTCGCTTCGTCATCGGACATGTTTGCGAACTCCTGCTCTTGCAACCTTATCCGGCAAGAATTCCTCACACCTTTTTGATCGACCGCACACTTCCTGAAAGACGCGCCTGCAATCAACTCGCGTAACTAGCAAAAGTGTCAGTTCCAAAAAACACGCGCTCGCAGTGATCTAGCTGGGTACAGGTAACAAATCGCCGCGTCGAAGCCCCCGGGTAGATAAGGGACGGAGATTGACGGTCGATGGCAAGAGGGAGAAACCGATGTCCACTCAAAAGGTCCTACTCAAAGACAAAGCATCGCTAAACGATCACTTCCACCCAAAGGGCAAGCCACCTTCAAAATACACACAAGAAGTATTGCGGCAGGCGCGAACAACTCTGCCATTCGCCGACACGAGAGATATCGAGGAGCAGAAGAGGGGACTGATCGCCCCGATGAAGAAACTCCAAATCATGGCCGATGCCGGCAACATCGCCTGGGATATGGCCCGGTTCCAATTCCTCGATCGGCAGGACAGCTTCGACAGCATTCATCCCTCACTTCTGCGCCAAGCGAAATTGAACAATAACTACGGGCTCTACGAAGTCATACCTGGGATCTATCAGGTACGAGGCTTCGATCTCTCCAATATCACGTTCGTGCGCGGCAAAAAAGGCTGGATTGTCTTTGACACTTTGGTCAGTGCCGAAACGGCGCGCGCAGCGTGGCAGTTGTTTCAGGAGCATGTCGGCAAAGGTCTTCCCATCACTGCGGTGATCTACTCTCATTCCCACGTCGACCATTGGGGTGGCCTCCGCGGGATCGTCAATGAAGATGACGTTCGCTCTGGGAAGATCACCGTCATCGCCCCCCCGAACTTCATGGACTACACCATCTCCGAAAATGTCTTTGCCGGGAATGCGATGAACCGGCGCCTGTTCTACCAGTACGGATTGTTACTCCCTGCCAATGCATATGGTTATGTCAGCCAGGGCTTGGGCCAGGCACCCTCGGCGGGTTCCGTCGGCCTGATTGCGCCAAACATGACGATTGAGAAAGACATTCAGGAGGTCGAGGTCGACGGCGTGAGAATGGTTTTTCAGAACACGCCAAACACGGAAGCGCCCACGGAAATGAATACCTACCTTCCAGATATGAAAGCGCTGTGGATGGCAGAGAACGTCACCTCGACGCTGCACAATATCTATACGTTGCGGGGCACGGCCATCCGCGATTCGCTACGTTGGTCGAAGTACATAGCTCAGGCGCTTTACCGCTTCGGCTTAGACGCCGAGGTAATGTTCGCCTCGCACCACTGGCCGCGCTGGGGCAATACAAGGATCCAGGAGGTGCTCCGCTCTCAGCGTGATCTCTACGCCCACATGAACAACCAGGTGTTGCATCACGCGAATGAGGGGGTAACGATCAATGAGATCCACAATGTCTACCGGCTGCCGAAAAGTCTAGAGAACCAGTGGCATTGCCGTGGCTATCACGGTTCTCCGCAACACAACAGTCGTGGCGTCATACAGTTCTATCTTGGTTTCTGGGACTGCAACCCGGCCACACTTATTCCTCTTTCGCCGACTGAATCGGCGCCTCTCTACGTCGAGATGATGGGAGGTTCCGAGAAGATACTGGCTCGTGGCCGTGCACTTCACGACCAAGGCAAATACCTTCTGGCGCAGGAGATTGTGAATAAGTTGGTGCAAGCCGAACCTCAGAACCAGGACGCCAAGGATCTGCTGGCGGACATTTTCGAACAGATCGGATATCAACAGGAGAATCCCGGACTGCGTAACAGTTATCTTGCCGGAGCCTACGAGCTCAGGTCGGGCATTCCGCAAGGAAAGACGGCGAGCACAACAAATCCTGACGTCATCCGGGCGATGGACACGGAACTCTTCCTGAACTTCCTGGGAATTCGCATGGATGGCCGCAAGGCGGAGGGCTTGCGATTCACGATCAACCTGATCACGCCGGACAATGGCGAGAAATTCCTGATCGAGATGGAGAATTCGACGTTGACGAATCTGCCGGGCTTTCTCGCCAAAAAGCCCGACCTGACTCTGACAATCAATCGCTCGGACCTGGAACAAGCGATGACGGGCGCGAAAACTCTCAAGGCACAGCTTGCGGACGGAACCGCGAAGGCCGAAGGCAACCTCGACGTTCTGAAGCAGCTTGCTTCGACTATGGTCGACTTCGACCCGCGCTTTGAAATCATGCCCGGCACAAAGGCCAAAGTGCCTGAGATACTCGCGCATGCGGATGCCTACGAGGCCGTTCCCGGACAGCCTATCTCCGAATAAACACCTCTTTTTTTAACGACAGGGCGTGCTTACCGGTGCGCCCTGTTTAGTTCCCCGAATCGGATTAACGACAGCGCACAATTTCTAACAAGCCATTAACAACCAGCTACCCCTTTCTGGCGTACTCGGGCTTATAATCCTTCCCGTGGGGATGAGGCGCCTTTACGCCATTACGCTGGTGTGCGTAATCGGCTGGCCGATGTTATGGCCGGCACTTGCGCAGGGCAGCAGTGTCTCGCCGCATGCCTGTTGTTTTCGCAAGCACCACTCCAGCGATTCCAGCCAGAAGCAATTCGAATCCCTACAGAACCACGATTGTTGCCGCAGCGTACGCACGGTTGCCCGGGTTGCGTTTGAACCGGGTGAACTGATTGGCGCGCCTGTAGCAATGCAGTCTGTTGAGCTGCGCCCGCAGTACGGCGCGCCACCTGTTGCTGTGCAAGGGCTGCTTCCGGTCCGCGCGCCGCCAGTCGCATAACAACCTTCCTCAACTTCGTTTCAGAATGATTGGCCTGTTTTTCGCGGGTATCCCGCGCTCGCCCTGTTGAGGTGTTCATGCGTGCATTCAGGAATGCGCTTCTTTGTGTTGTGTTGTTGAGCTGCGTGGCCTTCGCCACCATTTTTGGTCGTGTCCAAGGATTGGTGCACGATCCTCAGCACCGCCCGATTGCGTCTGCCGAGGTGACTATCAAGGCTGCTGACTCGGACTGGGCCACTCAGTTGGCCACCGACCAGAACGGCAGTTTTCAATTCATGGCGGTTCCGGTTGGGCAATACCACATTATTGTTTCCGCGCCCGGGTTCGCTTCGGCTATCCAGAATGTGACGGTGACATCGGAGGGCATCGCTACGTTGCATTTTCCGCTGCAGGTCGCGCACAAGTCGGAAACCGTGAATGTGCAAGCCGAAACCGCTGACGTGAATACCGATTCTGCTGTCGCGCAAAACAACGTTACTCGCAAGCAGATCAACCAAACGCCGGGCGCTGATCAGACGAACAGCCTGGCCATGATCACCGACTTCGTCCCCAGCGCCTACGTGGTGCACGATCTGCTGCATGTGCGCGGTGGACACCAGGTGGAGTGGCTGATCGACGGCGTACCGGTTCCCAACACCAACATCGCTAGCAATGTCGGACCGCAATTCGATCCCAAAGACATTGACTATCTCGAAGCGCAGCGCGGCGGTTATTCAGCCGAGTATGGCGATCGCGCGTATAGCGTTTTCAACGTAGTCACGCGCTCTGGTTTTGAGCGCAACAAGGAGGCGGAGCTGATCACCAGCTACGGCAACTACAACCAGACCGACGATCAGTTCAACATCGGTAGCCATACCGAAAAGTTCGCGTATTACGGCAGCATCTCCGGAAATCGTACTGACCTTGGTCTGGAGACGCCCTCCACCGACATTCTCCACGACATGAGCAGTGGGCTCGGAGCATTTGGCTCCCTGATCTACAACAAGACTCCGAATGACCAGCTGCGTCTCGTGGCTTCGGTACGCGGAGATCATTACCAGGTTCCGAATACGCCTGACCAGCAGGAGGCCGGGATCAGCGACGTGGAGAACGAGCGCGATAACTTCGTGAATTTCTCCTGGGTGCACTCCTGGAAAAACGGCGTGCTGCTCACGATTTCGCCGTTCTATCACTACAATCGCGCTCACTATATCGGCGGCCCCGACGATACTCCTGTCAGCCCGGAGAGCGATCGCGGATCGACCTACGCTGGTGGAGTAGTAAATCTCTCCGCAGTTCGCGGACGCCATAACGCGCGGGTTGGATATGAGGGCTACGCCGCGCACGACAACCAATTCTTCGGCGTGACGGATCCCGCGGCAGGACAGACGCTTTCGCAGCGGCAAATTCAGTTAGGACAAGTGCAAGCTGTGTACGCGGAAGATCAGTTCAAGGCGTTCTCATGGCTCACCTTCACCGGAGGCGCGCGCCTGACGTACTTCTCCGGCGGAATCTCCGAAGCGGTTGGCACTCCACGTGTAGGCGCTGCGGTGCGCATCCCGAAACTCGGCTGGGTACTGCGCGCCTCGTGGGGTCGCTACTATCAGCCGCCGCCATTGCAGACTGTCACCGGGCCGCTGCTAGAGTTCGCCGGACAGCAAGGGTTTGGTTTCCTGCCGATGCGCGGAGAGCACGACGAGCAGCACGACTTCGGCATCGCGATTCCGTTTCGCGGCTGGACGTTCGAAGGCGATCACTTCCGCACGACTGCCGAGAACTACTTCGATCATGATGTGCTGGGGAATTCGAACATTTTCTTTCCGCTGACGATTGCGAATGCCCGCATATGGGGATGGGAAGCCACCGTTCGTTCGCCGCAAATAGGCGGCGTTGCACAATGGCATCTCGCGTATTCACACCAGTACGCCGAGGGCGCCGGCGCAGTCACGGGAGGCCTGACGGATTTCTCTCCGCCCGATGAAGGTTGGTTCTTCCTCGATCATGATCAGCGCGACACGCTTAGTACCGGTGTGAATATCAGGTTGCCGTGGCGCACGTGGGCGTCGACATCGCTGAACTATGGGTCGGGCTTTGTGGATGGCGATGGCCCCGATCACCTGCCGCCGCATACGACCGTCGGTTTGTCCGTAGGCAAGGATTTTGGCGAAAGCTGGAGCACGAAGATCACTGCTCTGAACATCGGCGATGCGCGCTTTTTGCTCGACAACAGCAACACCTTCGGCGGGACGCACTATGTGAATCCGCGCGAAGTGTCGTTTCAGGTGAGATACCGTTTTCACTTCTGAATAGGACAGCAATCGCGGTCGCACGATATTATTGGAGCACGGGAAACTCAGGTCAGAACTAGAGGTTGGAACGTTCACGATGAGCAAGTTCTCTCGATTGCACTACTTCCTTTTCATATGCCTGCTTGCCATGGCAAGCACCGTCGCGCTATTTGGACAGGACACGAAGGCGTCCATTTTGCGCCCGCCCGCGGGTAGCAAGATCGCCGTCATTGTGTTCGAGGACCTGGAGTGCCCGCAGTGTTCGCGCACGCAGCCGGTCGTGGACGAGGCGAAGAAGGAATACAAGATTCCGGTGATCATCTACGACTTCCCGCTGCCACAGCATCAGTGGTCCTATGAGGGGGCGCTGATGGCCCACTATTTCCGCAGCAAGTCGACGAAGACCAACAATCTGGAAGCCGCTTTCCGCGACTATATCTATCAGAACCAGCCGGCGATCACGGCGCAGAATCTGCGCGGCTATGCGGAAAAGTTCGCACAACAGCACAAAGTGACGCTGCCCTTCGCGATTGATCCGACGGGAAAATTCGCTGCCGAAATAAAGGCAGATAAAGATAAGGCGGCCCTAGTTGCGGTCAATCACACACCAACGGTGTATGTGGTTACGACCAATCCGGCCCAGCCTTTCACCGAAGTTACAGACACCGGCACACTCTTCCAGACCATCGATGGCGCGATGGAGAAGATCAAGTAGAGCAGCTGATAACTTGTAATAGGTAATATGTAATTGAACGTCGTGCTACCAAGTCATCTTTCAATTACCTATTACCTATTCCGCAATTACCGATTCACTTCAGCTTTCCCAACACTTCCAGTTGCTCTTCCATCGGCGGCTGCTCGCCGAGTTCGTAGACCTTCGAAAAAACGATCTCATCTTGCTTGTCGATGATGAAAATCGCCCGTTCGTTGATTCCTGCTATTGGCGGATTGAAGCGAAACACTTCGTACTTCTTGGCGACCTCGCCGTGCGGATAGAAATCGCTACCTAGCGGAAATTTCAGCCAGCCGATGTCGTGTTTCTGCCACGCAATATGGCTATAGATGGAATCGATACTCATGCCCATGACCTGGGCATCGAGGCCGGCGAACTTGTCCAGGTTCTGGTTGTACGCCGACATTTGCTTACTTCAAACCGGGGTCCAGTTAAGAGGATAAAAAGCCAGTACGACGTTCTTCTTACCTTTATGTTCGGCGAGCGAAACCGTGGTGCGGGTCTCGCCGATAACCCCCGGCACAGAAAAATCCGGTGCAGGAATACAGACTGACAGAGCCATCATCCCCGCGCCTCCGCGCGTGCCACCAGACTAGATGCCCAGCCAACACCGCGCAAGTAGTGGCTCACTCCGCGGCTGAATAGAAAAGACTACAATAGGCAAACGTAGATCCGAATGCGCGGCATCGAAGCAGGAGGTGCTCTGCCGCACTTCCTAGCGCAGATCGCCGGATTTCATACTGGTTCATGGTGAACGGATACCGGTTGATGGGCGTACGGGAGGTCCCGCAATGTTTGGCCTAGATCGCTATAACTACAAAACATTTACTAACAACGTGTTGCTCTCCGATGCTGCCAAAACCGGCTTCGGGAACGGTCCCGAGCCTGGCGAACAAGCGCCCGATTTCAAAGGCCGAACTCTGGGCGGAGACACTGTTCGGTTGAGTGACTACAAGGGTAAAAGCAACGTCGTCCTGACGTTTGGTTCTGCGACCTGCCCGTTCACGGCAGCTTCCATCGGCGGTTTGAACGACCTCTACGCGGACTATGCCGACCGCGAGGATGTGGCGTTTTTGTTTGTCTACGTGCGCGAGGCGCATCCTGGCGAGAAGTTGCGGGAACATCGTTCGATGAAGCAGAAGACGCGCGCCGCGCGGCTATTTCAGGATGAGGAAAAAGTTGAAATCCCGATTATGGTGGACGATCTCGACGGCAAGATCCATCGGAAATACGGAAAGCTGCCGAATCCTACGTACCTGATCGACAAATCCGGCCGCATAGCGTTTCGTTCTTTCTGGACTCGCGCCAAGGTTGTAGAAGATGCCTTGGAGGAACTGCTACGGGTTGAACGAGAACAGAACACGGATCGCGCCATTGTTCGCGACGGCGAAGAGACAAGTGCTTCCATGACCTACACGATGCTGCACAGCCATCGCGCGCTGGAACGTGGCGGCAAAAAGGCGATTCGTGACTTCCGCGATGAGTTTGGGAAGACAGGAGTTCTGGCGGACGCGGCCAGCCGCATTGCCGGGCCAATCGCCCTGAATCCTGGCAAGGCACTGGTGGGAGTCGCGCTTGCTGGCGCCGTCATCGCGGGTGGACTCTACGGTGGCGTCAAACTGCGCGAAGCGCGCTTGAGTCGTCGACGCCGGAATCCGTACCGTTTCTATGACAAGGAACCGCTGAAGGAATCGGACGATTACGCGGTGGGAATTTAATCCGTCGGTGGTCCGTGGTCGTAGTCGTTAGCCGAATCCGCTTTCAGCGGACTGCTCATCGTCGAGATGTTGTCGAATCGGTTGGTTTGATCTGCGCGTTCAGCCGACGTGTTAGCTACTTCTCTAATCTTACAAGCGACCAGCTACAAGCTACCCAGCACTAGCGAACGACGAACGACCACCCGACTAAAGACTAATCTAGAATGCTCGCATGGCCACCACTCCAGCGCAGGCGATTGTCTCGTTTGAACAAGCCCGCCACATCGTGGAGCAGCACGCCACACGGGTAGCGGCTGGGGCTGCGGAGACTGTCGATCTGCTCGCGGCAGCAGGGCGAGTGCTGGCTGAAGAAATACGCGCCGACCGCGATCTCCCGCCCTTTCCGCGAGCCACGCGCGATGGGTTTGCCGTTCGCGCCGCCGATGTCGCCCATCTCCCCATCGTTCTCGAAGTGATCGGCGAGATTCGCGCCGGGGCTTCTGCCGCAGAGTCGGCCTTGCAGGTCGGACCGCAACAGGCAGTCGAGATCATGACCGGAGCACCCGTGCCCACGGGTACGGATGCGGTGGTGATGGTCGAGTACACTCAGCGCAATGGAGATCGCGTCGAAGTGCAACGATCGGTCGCCTCTGGCGAAAATGTCGTTCCGCGAGGCTCGGAAAGCAAGAGCGGCGAGATGCTGTTGTCCGGCGGCACGCGTCTGACACCTTCTGCCATCGGACTGGCAGCGTCGGTGGGCAGCGCCACAGTCTCGGTGTACAAACGTCCGCGGGTTGCCATTCTCTCGACCGGCGACGAGATCATCGACGTCGCCAGTAGTCCTGGACCCAACCAGATTCGCAATTCGAATACGTATTCATTGGCCACGCAGGTGCAGTCGGCCGGAGGGATGCCGCTGATGCTGCCAATTGCTCCCGATCGTGCCGAGCCTCTCCGCGAACTAATCGAGCAGGGACTAGCGGCCGATCTACTGCTTCTTTCCGGCGGCGTCTCCATGGGGAAATACGACTTGGTCGAACGAATCTTTGCAGAGCTGGACGCCGAGTTCTTCTTCACAGGAGCGCAGATTCAGCCGGGAAAGCCAATCGTGTTCGGCCGCGCATCTGCTTCGGAAACGGAGAAGGCCACCTACTTCTTCGGACTGCCAGGCAATCCGGTCTCGACCATGGTTTGCTTCGAACTGTTTGCCCGTCCGATGATCGAAGCTTTGTCCGGCGCGTCACCGAATCCATTGCGTTTTTTGCAGGCGCGCCTCAAGTCAGATGTGAAGACCAAGACCGGCCTCACGCGGTTCCTGCCTGCGCAGCTCTCCGGCGAATTCGCCGATACCGAAGTTGAGCTGGTGCGCTGGCAGGGGTCCGGTGATATGGTGTCCACCGCGCGAGCAAACTGCTATCTGGTGATTCCGCCGGATCGCGAAAAATTTGCTGCCGGCGAAATGGTGTCGGTACTCATTACAAACAGCTGATGGCTAAGAAGAAGCTCTCTCACTACGACTCCTCCGGACGCGCCTCCATGGTCGACGTCTCCGAAAAGAAGGCGACCAAGCGTGAGGCCGAAGCCTCGGCTCAGGTCATCATGTCGAAGGCCGTTTTGAAGGCGTTGCCGCAGAATCCCAAGGGTGATCCGCTCGAAGTCGCGCGCATCGCGGGCATACAGGCGGCGAAGCGCACTTCGGAGCTAATCCCAATGTGCCACCCTCTACCGCTCTCGCACGTTGATGTGGATATTCGCCTGTGCGAGAATGGCGTCGCTATTACCTCGCGAGTAACTACAACCGCTGAAACTGGTGTCGAGATGGAAGCCCTGGTCGCGGCGAGCGTGGCTGCCCTTACTGTTTACGATATGTGCAAGGCGCTCGATAAAGGCATCCAGATTCGCGAGGTGGTATTGCAGAAGAAATCCGGTGGCAAGAGCGGCGATTATCGCCGCACCACGCGCAAGCGTTCCTGATCCGTATGGCTGGCAATCTCAAGATTCTGCTCGTTGACGATAATCCGATGGTGCTGAATATGCTTCGGCGCGAGCTGGCCGAATTGGCGCCGGTTACGACAGCCTCGGATGGTGCGGACGCACTTCTCAAAGCCGTGAACGAGATGCCGGACCTGATCGTCTCGGACTTCCAGATGCCTGGGCTCGACGGCCGCCAGCTGGTGGAAACCATTCGCCAGCGTCCTACGACTTCGACGATTCCGTTTGTTCTCATGGCGACCCGCACAGACATCAGCGAGAAACTGCGTGGCATACAGGGCTCGGTTGAAGACCTGGTCGAAAAACCCTTCTTCATGAAGGACGCCACTGCGCGTATCAAGCGCGTGCTCGATAAGATCGCGCTCGAAAAGATGGCGCGTGAAGCTCCCGGCGAAACCGTTCTCCGCGGAAGCCTCGCGCAAATGAACGTCATCGACCTGCTGCAGTCGCTCGAGATGGGCCGCAAGACCTGCGCGCTCAGCATCACGAACAACGGCGATCAGTGCGAGCTGTTCTTCTCCGAAGGCCAGATCAACCACGCTGCTTACGGCGATCTCCGCGGCGACGATGCCGTGTACAAGGTCCTTACATGGACCGTCGGTAATTTCCAGATCGATTTCGACGGGCACAGCTCTGAGCAAACCATCACCAAGTCCACCCAGGGCCTGCTGATGGAAGGCCTGCGGCTGCTTGATGAAGCCAACCGCGACGGCGAAGTCGGCGACTGAAGTTCAGCATCGCCTTTCCCATTTGTCTTGATCCAGTGACTCGTCTAAAATTCTTGAGCATTCTTCAAGGGTGAATCATGAAACGAGCTCTTCTTCTGTTCCTGTGTCTTGTCACTATGGTTGCCGCACGCGCGCAGACGGTTGATACGACCGTTTGTGAAGTTTTAAAGAATCCCGCTTCTTTCGACGGCAAGATAGTTCGCCTCAAAGGCACAGTCATCTCTGGCTTTGATGAGTTCGCGATCAAGGATTCGACTTGTGGGCAGGCTGTGAACGGGATCTGGCTCTCTTATCCGGAAGGGACGAAAGCCAAGTCCGGGCCGGCGGCGATGGTTCAGCTTCGTCTCGATAAGAACAGCGCCGCAGCGACGGTACCCAATCGAGTTGCGGTGACGCTCGACAAGAACAAAGACTTCAAGCAATTTGATTCGCTTCTCGCCACTCCTTACAAGAGCGTCACATGCCTGGGGTGCATGAAGTACACCGTAACCGCCACTCTCACAGGGCGAATCGACGGCTCAAAAACGGCTGGAGCGACGCGCGAGGGCACAGGCAAGTTCACGGCAGTCAATGGATTCGGAAATATGAGCCTGTATCCTGCCAGATTGGTTCTACAGTCGGTAGCCGATGTCAGCAGCGCAGAAATTGACTACAGCAAGTCTCCGGCGGCCAAGGACGATTCCGGTCCAGAGAATGGGGATCCGGTTGAGGCGGCTCAAACTGCGGCTCACACTGCGGCGCGCGCTTTCGGTAGCGGCTCGCCCGCCGCAGAGCAACTCGAGCGTGCTGCCGCCGCGTTCCCCAAATCAGGCGAGCGCAACGGCGTCGTCCTTAATTACGGGGTTGCTAATGAAGCCAGAGCACGTGATGAGGGCAAGGGTAACGCGGAATCGCCGGACGGTCTTCTGTTCACCTGCACCTTCGACACGGAGCGTCTCAGGGGAGATTCGTTGTCGAAAGCGATCACCCATGTCGGCACACACATCGCAGATCTGCGCGAGCATGGAGTGACGAATGACGGCGAGTTTGAGTTTCATGCGTGGGAGAATGTCATTTTCAGTGTGATCGCAACCCCGCGGCAGAAAGCTCTGACGTTGCCAGGAGGCTATGTTGTCTGGAACACTTCTTGGGCGCCGGACGAGCGCAGCAAGATGGTGAATGATAGCCTCGGTACGTTTGTGAACTCCTGGGAGCCGTTTGGGCAGCCAAAGACGACACCGGCGTCGTCGGGCTCGTAAAACGACCGCCCGGCCAATGAGTCGCGCGAGATTTCATACGCCGTCGAAAGATTACAATTCTGCTGATGCCTTACACTGCTGCAGTTCTAACCATCAGCGATTCCAGCTTTGAAGGCAAACGCCAGGATCTGACCGGGCCGAGATTAGCCGCATTACTTACGACCCAAAAATATGATGTCGTGCTCGCCGAGGTTGTTCCCGACGAACAGCCGCGCATCGAAGCGGCACTGATCCGCGCATGCGAGAAAGCGCAACTCGTTATCACGACCGGTGGGACGGGAGTTGCTCCGCGTGACGTCACGCCCGAGGCGACTCGAGCGGTATGCGAGCGGATGGTCGATGGAATTCCGGAGTACATTCGCTATAAAAGCGCCCGCGAGACGCCGTTTGCAGTTCTAAGCCGCGCAGTATGCGGCACAAGGGGAAAGTCTCTGATTGTGAACCTGCCGGGCAATCCCAACGGAGCCGTGAAGTCACTGGTTTTCATTCTGCAACTGATTCCGCACGCGCTCGAGCTATTGCAGGGAAACACGGCACACTAAGCACCTCGTAATTGAATTCTCTGGACTTACGCAATCACCAAAATACCCAATCACCAGATTCACGCAGTGCATCCTTTAGAATTGAACCTTGCACGCGATTAAGGAATTTTTCGCTAGATTCTCCGGTTGGATATGGCACGTCCTGCAGCCACTTGGCCCGTGGGGCGTGTTCGCCATTGCTGCCGTCGACGGTTCTCTCGTGGGCATGCCCGTGGATGCGATTGTTGCCGGCTATGTCCTCTATCATCGCAATCTTACGTGGCTCTACATACTGATGGCTTCGGCCGGATCAGCGCTAGGTAGCCTGGTGATCTACGGCATCGGCTACGAGGGTGGCGAGACGCTGCTGCGCAAGCGCATGTCGGCCGAGCGCTTCGCGCGCATCAAGCAGAAGTTCGACGATCATGAATTTCTGGCACTGATGTTGCCGGCGATTCTGCCTCCACCATCGCCGTTCAAACTATTTGTGCTTGCGGCCGCGGCGTTCGAGATGAACATTCGCCGCTTTCTGCTCGCCATCTTTCTGGGACGCGTCGTGCGGTTCTCGATTCTGAGCTTCCTGGTCCTCTACTTCGGGCCGCAAATCATGAGCGTGATCACCGATCTCTTCCACCATCATCGCTGGGAGACGATAGGCGTTGTAGTGGCGATCGGCGTGGCTTTGTAATGATGATGCTCCGGCGAAATGGGCGCGAGCGGACAGAGAAACCGGAAGGAACAGAAGCCAAGGAAGTTTCGTAAACTTTCGCCACACAGGAGCGCGAAGTTTTCTCACGAGGCTTCTACAATCCTAAGCTGGAACGAGTACCACTTGTTATATGGCTGTCCCGCTTTTTCAAACGATCAGAAGACGTTCAGGTAGCCGACTAGGCCTATTCGTCGGGATTCTGAGTGGCCTAGGGATGATTGCCATTCATCAGCTGTACCCCGGGTGGGAGAGAGTGTTTCTGGCTGCTTTCTGCCCGCTCGCTTACACCATCTTCAAATTCCAGTTTGGCTGGAAGAACCCGGCTTTTTGGTTGATACACACCGTGTGCCTGTTGCTGCAGATTCTCCTATTACCTCAGCTACGGGGCTTTCTGAATGAAACGCGAGCTGCGGGTCTGATAGCGGTTTCGATAGCGCAGCTTATGCTGCTAATTACGGCGATCACGTTCTTTGTTCACGACCCGGTTAACGACGAAATCAGTTGAAAAATAAAAGCGCCGGTCGCAACCGGCGCTTGTCCACAAATCTAAAAATCTAAGCAGCAGTCTGGTGGTCGGCGCGCTTGTGCAACGCTGCGCTCAGTGAGCGCGCGGCAAGGGGCAGTCCGAAGAACACGCCGGAGAAGAACAGATCGCCAATCAAATCGCGACGGAAGAACGGAATACCGGCCACATACGACGCCATCAAGCCACCCCAGGTCATCGGGTACAGATCGCGATATGTCATCCACGATGCGAAGTTGCTCACCAGGAAAAATGAAACGGCGAGAACCAGCGATGCTCCAATTACCCGTCCTACGGTGACTTTATTGCGCAGCAGTGTGCCGAGCCAGATTGCTCCGGCGTACCACAGGATGCTCATGAGGTGATCCGCCGTAAAGACGTAGTGGTAAACGAAAAGCGTGAGCGCCAGATCGGTAGCGGCGAGAATGCCCACCGCAATCCACCACTGCTTGCGCGGGCCCTTGGCGCCGAAGTACAGCAGCGATGCACCTACAGCGGTCAACGCGTATTGACGGGTCAACGCACCAAACAAACGGACAGCAACGGCAAGCAACACGAACAGATATGCCAGCATGATCACCTCAAAGACAGATATTGATTCTGCGGCCCAGTGACGTACCCCGTCAAGTGCCGCTCAGCCTCACGGTTGCGGATCGACAACCGGAGCCCGGGGATGTGCCATCGAGCCAAACCGTTCCGAGATCACGCGAAGGTTCTCGTCCAATTCCACGGTTCCGGTCAGTAGGCCACGCGATGAGTCCAGATACACGAAACCGCAGGTCCTGAAAACGTACACGATAGCCGCTCTCGGGGGGCGACAGGTGTTCGACCTCCACCAGCGGATATCGCGCCCAATCAAGATAGACGCGCCCAAGATAAGAGGACTTGGCCGCCAGGCTTGCCGGCGTCTCCTCGGGCTTGTAGCGGATCTGCATATTGTCGTGCGGATCGACTTCTGGCGTTAGGGAATCGACCTGCGTTTGCACGAAGAAGTCGTGCGTCTCGACCACGCCGTACCAGGTGAACGGATTTAGGGGATATGGAAAGGCGCTCGCGCGAATGGGCTCTGCGCCCTGATAGACGCGCGCCTGCATGGCGGCGACAGCTTTGCGGTGCTGGTAATCGCGAACGCCCCAGACTGCAAGAACTCCCAACAGCGCAAGAATGGCTCCGACTTGTCCGCGAGGTCCGCGGGACTTTGGCTCCAATCTCTTCATTGATCAGCCGGAACAGCGAGGGAAGCACGAGTCCGCCGATCAGGGCGACGTAGAGCAGTGGTTCAAAGATGAAGACGATGTCCCACGCGTACCAGTGGTAGGAGAACGGTTCGAACGGCCGTATTCCGTAATTGTTCGTGTAATCGAGAAGAAGATGACTGAATCCGGCGATCAGGCCCAAATAGATAAAGCAGTCCCCAGCGAGGCTGCGTTGGATAGCCATGTTTCCGCAGTCGCTCAACTCGCTCCGAAACCTGTTGCGGGGAACGCATGCGTACGCGATGGATGATCCAGACAAACAGAAGGACTGCGGCCGTCACGAATGGGACACCAATGAAGGTGTGCGTGATACCGCGATGATGGGCGAACTCGAACAGCGAGCCCTTGAAGTAAGTGACGATGTCGATGTCGGGCGCCTCGGCTGCGAGGGTCATGGTCAGCGTTGCCAGGGCGGTCTTGCGATTGAAACCGGCGCGGCTCAGTGCTGCGCCGGTCAAAAAGTGCGTGATAGGTTCCAAATCTTAGTGGCCTCTTTCAGTTCTTTCGTGACTGCGGCATAAGCAGGTTCACCGATTCCGGCACGATCGTGATTTCAACGGGCAATCCGCCCAGTAGCTCGCCATCCGCTTCCGTATAAATTCGTGTCGAGGCCGCCCCGCTTGCGTCTTCGAGTGTCCGGCAGCAGACAGCGGTGCTGTGCACCAGTTCGATGTACTGGTCGTGCCACTCGCGCTCAAACAAACGGCTGGCGATGAATCGCAAATAACGGAAGCGGCTTTTCGTCTTGAAGAGAATCAACTGGAGGTCGGAGCGATCGAGGCTCGCACCCGGAGCCAATCGCTTGATGATGCCTCCGAAATTGTTGAGCCGAACAGCGAGCACCTGGGTGACGCGTTCTTTGCGCGTTGCGCCCTCCAGGTCGCGAAACTCAACTTCGAAGAACGGATACTTCTGCCGGCTCCATTGGCGCAGCGCTTCCACGTAATAGCCCATCACGCCAAGCTGCTGCTTCGAAGCGGCCGCAAGCTGATAAAACATCGCCGCATCCAGGCCGACACCAGCAGCGAGGATGAAGTAGCGACTCTCCTCGGTGTTGGCGGACGAATGGAAGCTCAACTTGCCCAGTCGCACCGGACGCACGTGGCTGTTCAGTGTCAGTTGCGCGGCGCGAAGCGGATCCTGCCCGAGCCCCAGATCATTAGCGAGGGCGTTGGCGGTGCCCATGGGAATCACGCCGAGAGCAGCTTCGGTTCCGGCGAGCGCCTGCAATACCTGATGGACAGTGCCGTCGCCTCCGCAGGCGATGACGGTGTCGATGCCGTAAGAAATTGCGGACCGGACGTGCGGAGCCGCAGCGTGCGGTGAATCGGGGGTCGCAATCTCTACTTCGACTCCGCCTTGCTGAAACACATCGCGTACGGCTTCGATGGTCGCGAGCCGACGATGATGGCGCTGCCGCCCCGATTGCGGGTTATGGAGTAAGAGAGCCTTGCGCATGAAGAATTCAGCTGACGACAGTTTACTCGACGGGTTGTTCGAATCAGCGATTCCATTCCCAAAGGGCAAACATGAGCTGCTTGGGGATCTCGTGCCCACCGAGCCGCGCGAGCATCGAGATTTGTCCGCGGTGATGGGCGTCGTGCGCCAACAGGTAGCCGACGAAGCTTGCGGCGTCAGGCTTGAAATTCGGGATGCGGCCATCCGTGGTCAGCGATTTTTCCAGAACGCCTCGAAGGGCTTTGTGACTTTCGGCCAGTGCGCGCTTTGCCTCGGCAGGCGTCAATGTGTCGCGATCGAGTTGCTCCGGAACACTGACCTGTACTTTGCTGCGAACGAGAGCCTTCAACCACATCACGCGTACGTTGTGCATGTGCGCCACAATCGCCGAGATGGGACGTCCGGTGATCCGCGCCTTCTTACCGGCAGTCGCGGGAGGCTGCGGAGGAATTGCGCTCCAGGCTTCGCGGGCGATGCCGTCGATGAGCATGTCATTCATTGCCTGATTGGTATCAAAGGTATGCAGCAATGCCTGTACGGAGTCGAATGCGACTTTGGCAGCGGAGGTTGGCATAAAAGCTCTCCCGGCATAGCGTGGCAACGAATCAGACGGATCCGATTCGCGGGCCCACGAGGATTAGCAACAGACCCAGGACGAAGCAGATGCTTCCCGACTCGATGATCTTCAGCACCGGCGAATTCTTCGACAGCATGCCCTGCGCGAGAACAATACGCCCGCTGTTGTCGGGACTGTAGAGAAGTTCCACTTTCGTTCCTGCAGGTTTCGCGTCCACCAGCTTCTGCATGGCATCGCGATCCTTCATTTCGAAACCCGCATTGGTGGTGGAATCGAAGAGCGAGTCGCCAACCCGATAGCGCACCAGCCAGCGCGCGCCATACAGCGTTCCGCGATGGCCAATGCGGTTGCTTTCGACGCTGTAGACGAATCCGCTGACGACTTCGCCGCTGGTACTCGACCAGCCTTTGGTGATCGCCTTTTGCCGGTAGATAAGAAGCCCGGCGGCTCCCAACAGGAACATACCCATGAGGACGAAGCCGACGCCGAGCAGTCGTAAAAAATCGCGCAGACGTTCTGACATATTGACGCGCGATGATAACGCTTCAGACGGGTTCGCGGCCAGCAGGCAACGATCAGCCAAGCAAGCCATCTGGTTCCAGAGTCCCGCTATAATCGGGAAAATGGCTACGGCTGCCGACGTTCAGCGACAAATCGACAAGCTTCGCGACGAGATTCGCTATCACGAGAATCGCTACTACGTTCTCGACGATCCGGAGGTCAGCGACGCCGAATTCGACCGCCTGATGCAGGAATTGAAGAAGCTCGAGGCCGCCAATCCCGAGCTGATCACGCCTGATTCCCCTACGCAGCGTGTCGGCGGCCAGCCGCGCGAAGGATTTCTCAAGGTTCCACACTCGTCGCCGATGCTTTCGCTCGACAACGCCTACAACGAGCAGGAGCTGCGCGACTGGGAGCGTCGTGTCCACGAGCTGACCGGACAGAAGAACGTTGAATATGTCTGCGAGTTGAAGCTCGACGGGCTTTCCATGGCGCTGCACTACACGGCTGGGAATTATCAGCGCGCGATCACGCGCGGCGACGGATCGGTGGGAGAGGACGTCACGCCGAATGTGCGGACCATCCGCTCTGTGCCTTTGTCCGTCAACACAAAGAAGGCGAAGCTGCCTGCGGATTTCGAAGTTCGCGGCGAAGTGATCATGCCGCGCAAATCGTTCGATCGAATGAACGAAGAGCAGGAACGCCTGGGCCGCCCGAAGTATGCTAATCCCCGCAATGCCGGAGCCGGCTCCGTGCGCGTGCTCGATCCCAGTATCACGGCGTCGCGCAACCTGGAGTTTTATTCCTACTTCCTGCTGGTGAATGGGCGCCCGTACTTCGATCAGCATTCCGAATCGCTGAAGGCGCTGACCGCGGCCGGATTCAAGGTGAATCCCAACTGGCGGTCGCTGAAAAATATTGAGGGCGTGCTCGCCTACATCAACGAATGGGAGACCAAGCGCGAGGCGCTCGGCTATGAGATCGACGGCGTTGTGATCAAGGTGAACTCCATCGGCCTGCAGAATGAACTGGGCTTTACCGGCAAAGCACCGCGCTGGGCGATTGCCTACAAGTGGGCGGCGCGTTCGGGCGTTACACAGATAGAAAACATCGGCGTGCAGGTGGGACGCACCGGCAAACTGACGCCGGTGGCATGGCTCAAGCCGGTGTTCATCGGCGGAACGACCGTCACTCGCGCGACCCTGCATAACGAAGACGAAATCCAGCGGCTCGGCGTGAAGATCGGCGACTGGGTGATGGTCGAGCGCGGTGGCGACGTCATCCCGAAGGTCGTAAAGGTCATCGAGGACAAAGAGCATCCCCGCGGGCACAAGCAGTTCCACATGCCGGAGCGCTGTCCGGAGTGCAACAGCCATGTCGTGCGCGAAGAAGGCGAAGCCGACTGGCGTTGCATCAACGCGAATTGCCCGGCGAAATTGCGCGAGAGCATCCTGCACTTCGCCTCTCGCGGCGTGATGAACATCGAGGGCATGGGCGACGCGCTGGTGAATCAGTTGGTCGACAAAGGTCTGCTGCGCAACGTCGCTGACCTCTATGACCTCGACGAAGCCAAGCTGCTGACGCTGGAGCGCATGGGCAAGAAGTCGGCGGAGAACATTTTGCGCGAGGTCGAAGGTTCGAAGAAGTTACCGCTGGAGCGTGTGATCTATGGGCTGGGTATGCGCTTCGTCGGTGAACGCACGGCGCAGTTCCTCGCCGAACATTTCGGATCGATGGACGCGCTGATCGAAGCCGCTACATTAAAAGACGAGGCCGCCGCCATGGACGCCCTGAAGGAAGTGGAAGAAGTCGGCCCGCGTATTGCTTTCAGCATTCGCGAATTCTTTGAAGAGCCGAAAAATCGCGACCTGGTAAAGCGCTTGCGCGAGGCCGGGCTGCAGTTCAAGGGCAAGAAAAAAGAACGCGGCACCCAACTCGCGGGCAAGATGTTTGTGCTCACAGGAACCCTGCCGAACCTCAGTCGCGACCAGGCCAAAAAGATGATCGAAGATGCAGGCGGGCGCGTATCAGGATCAGTCAGCAAGAAAACGGATTACGTTGTCGCAGGTGCCGACCCTGGATCCAAGCTCGACAAAGCGCGCGAGCTAGGAGTGAACGTGATTGACGAAGCGGCGCTCGAGAAGTTGCTGAAAGGCTAACGGAGGCCAATGAGTATCAAGACCCTTGATTCCCGCGAGGTTTATCGCAACCAATGGCTGCGCGTGCGGGAAGATCGCATTCAGCGCAGCAACGGCGCTGAAGGAATCTATGGCGTGGTCGACAAGGAAGACTGCGCCATCGTTATCCCAATCGACGGCGATTATGTTTATCTGGTCGAGCAGTTTCGTTATACGGTCCAGCAACGTCTGCTCGAATTTCCCCAGGGCGGGTGGGAAACCAAGGACATCAATCCTGAAGAACTCGCGCGCGGCGAACTGAAAGAAGAGACCGGATTAATCGCCGACAAGATGCAATTCCTCGGGACCACCTACGTCGCTTATGGATACGCCAACCAGAAGATGCACATCTTCCTTGCGACCGGACTCACGCCCGGCGACACCGACCCCGATCCGGAAGAGCACGATTTGCGATTGCATCGTGTGCCGGTGAAGGAGTTCGAGGCCATGTTGCGCGACGGCCGTATCCCTGATATTTGCACTATCGCCGCGTGGGGCATGTATCTGCTGAAGTAGCTACCGCGACTTGGAACGTTAACCGTCGGTTACAGCGGTGCCAGCGCTGCAGCCTCACTTTAAGGGCGCCCATCCCGCGCTCTCTCGCGCCGCATCTTACGAGCAGGTCACTACGCGTGATCGCCGGCCCCAGCCATATTCCATTCAACCGACTCGAGAGGAAACTGCCATGCTGCGAAATCTCGGCTGCTTACTCGCTTTCGCGCTGTTGCTCACCATGAACCTGCTAGCCCGAAATTCTGCGCAAGACGCAGCCGCACCCGCGCCCGCGACAGCCCAGGATCAAGCCGCAACCGCGCCGATCCCCGACGTTCCGGTGCCAGCGGTTCCGGTTCCCACCGACACTCAGCGTCAGGATTTTCATCAGTCTGTGCAGGACATTCACTTCGATTTCGACCAGGCGAATATCCGGCCAGAAGATCAGCCCACATTGCAGTCCAATGCGCAGTGGCTGCAGTCGCACCCGAATACCTTCATCACCATTGAAGGGCACGCGGACGAGCGCGGAGACATCGTCTACAACCTGGCTCTTTCAGACATCCGTGCGCAGGCAACCCACGACGCACTCATGCGCATGGGCGTTCCCGAGAAGCAGATCGTGTTCGCCACCGGATGGGGAAAATTGTATCCAGTGTGCGCGGAAGCAGACGAGAGTTGCTGGGCACAGAATCGCCGATCGCACTTTACTCTTTGGGGTGAGGGCAATGGCGCAGCCAGCAGTGGCGCCGCAAGTCACTGATAATGATTAGCTAAGGGACACGATAAGGCCAGAGTTCCGAGCGGAAGACTTGTGTCACGCCCGCACTTACATCTTCCCTGCGATGGCGGCGCATCTCTCTATCAGCCACTTCCGAAGGGAACTCAGATGAAGGTATTCGGGACCACTATTCTTTTGTCCATCGCCATCCTGCTCACGGCGTGCGGCAGTTCGAACAACAACAACACCAACGTCAACGGGAATTGGACGGCAACTTTAACCGACCTGAGCGGCACCCAGGCATTCGCATTCACCACGTCACTCACAACCAACAGCGACGGCAGCGTCACGGGAACCAATCTTACTTTTAATACCAACAACGGCTGCTTCGCCAACGGAGCTACGCAGACTGGCGCATTCTCCCTGACTGGTAACTTCAGCGGGAGCGTGACTGGCGGCTTCTCACTGAACATACAGAGCCCCGCCACCGGCGCCACCGGCAATAACACTCTCAGCATGCAGGGTACGTTGAACAACAACACCATCTCGGGCACATGGACACTGGCCGGGCTGCAATCCGGATGCACCGGATCCGGCACCTTCACCATGACGCGTATGTAGCGGCGGTCTGATTATCACGGCGTGGACGTTGCACCAGCGGCCCCACGCCGAAGTTGCAGGCCGCAACCTCCTCTTAGGGCGACTCGCACCCTGCCCTCCTGATACACTTCTACTTTCGTCTAGCGCAGGCCGGAGCTGCTGTAGGACGCCGGACCCGCATTTCAGTATGAACGACGTCCGACGCGGTCTGATTATCGTAAATACGGGTCCCGGGAAGGGCAAAACGACCGCGGCCATGGGTACCGGGCTGCGGGCGGTGGGAAATGGCCTGCGGGTCCTGATGCTGCAATTCCTGAAGGGATCCTGGCATTACGGCGAACTCGACGCCGTGAAGGCTTTCGGCGACAAGTTCGTGATGAAGCAGATGGGCCGCGGCTTCGTGAAAGTTGGCGGCGCGGAAACCGATCCTGAAGACGTTCGCATGGTAGAAGAGGCCTGGTCCGAAGCGGAAAAGGCAATTGCCGGCGGAGAATGGGATCTGGTGATCCTGGACGAGATCAATTACGCCATCACTTATGGCATGCTCGATCCGGCCAAAGTTGTTGCTGTACTAAAGGCAAAGCCGGAAATGGTTCACGTGATCTTGACCGGGCGCAATGCACATCCGACAATCGTCGAGGTTGCCGACACGGTCACCGAGATGCGCGAGGTCAAACACGCGTACCAGAAGGGCATCATGGCGCAGCGAGGGATCGAGTATTGATCTGGCAACTGCCAACTAGCAACTGACAACTTTCTATGGCTTGGTTTAAACGCGAATCCAGTACGGTTGATGCCTCGGGCGAGAAGAAAGTCCGAACCGAAGGCTTGTGGGTCAAGTGTGACGACTGCCACAAAATCATTTGGAAGAAAGACCTCGATGCGAATCTGAACGTCTGCCCGAATTGCGGCCGTCACTTCCGCATCGACGCGCGTACCCGCCTGGCGCAACTGTTCGACGGCGGCGACTATGAAGTAGCAGACAATAATCTGACCACCACCGATCCGCTGAAGTTTGTCGATCTGAAGGCCTATTCCGATCGCCTGAAGCGCGCGCAGAAAGATACCGGGCTCTCCGACGCAATCATCAATGCACGTGGAAAGATTGAAGGCCATACGGCGATCATCAGTGCCATGGAGTATGCATTCATCGGCGGGAGCATGGGAACGGTAGTGGGCGAGGTCATCACCCGCGCCATCGAAAAAGCTACGGACGAACGCCTGCCGCTGATCGTGGTATCCGCTTCCGGCGGCGCGCGCATGATGGAAGGCGTCATCAGCCTGATGCAGCTGGCAAAGATCTCAGCCGCTCTGGCTCGGATGGATAGTGAAAAGGTGCCTTACATCTCGGTGCTTACGGATCCGACCACGGGCGGCGTTACGGCGTCATTCGCCATGCTCGGAGATCTGAATATCGCCGAACCGGGTGCGCTGATTGGTTTCGCCGGGCCGCGCGTGATCGAGCAGACGATTCGTCAGAAGCTGCCCGAAGGTTTCCAGCGCAGTGAATTCCTGATGCAGCACGGCATGCTCGACGCGGTCGTACACCGGCGGGATTTGAAGTCCTACATCGCACGCGCGATCGGATTCATGTCGCCGAACGGCGCGAAGTCAGCCTAGCTTACAGACTGGTTTATGGAGCCCACTCGCCCTCGAGTGGGCAAAGTTCGACCTTCTGCTCCACCGTAATCTCTAGTGTGGGTTTCGAGCTTAGTTGTTTTCTACGAGGTTGGCGGGGACGGGTTCCGGCGCAGTCTTCCCAACTTTGGAATACGACTCGCACAGGCAGATCTTGCATTCTCCGTAGCCGAACATACCCAGCTGCGGTGGACGGTGATCGCGCTTCTCGTGCCCGCATTCGCAATGTGCTTTCGCCATACTTCCATCCTACACGGGACTTGCCGGTTGTGCCAGAAAAGCTCGTCTAATCCGCATAAAGCCAGCATTTATAA
Source organism: Terriglobia bacterium (assembly GCA_963724985.1). GTDB lineage: Bacteria > Acidobacteriota > Terriglobia > Terriglobales > Acidobacteriaceae > JAJPJE01. The sequence goes on from CAVRWV010000016.1 coordinate 168,715, forward strand.
TCCGTTTTGAACGTCTGCATGTCCTACCAAACGGCTGTCGAGCAGCTCTATCACCTGGGCCACGAACTGGCGCAAACGCCCACGCATAAATTCGACCTGGCGCACATGAGGGTGTTGCTCGGGGCACTGTGTGACCCGCAGCACAAGTTTCGTTCCGTCCTGATTGCCGGGACCAACGGCAAGGGGTCGACGGCCGCCACCCTGGCCTCGATCCTGCGCGCTGCTGGACACAAGACCGGACTCTATACGTCGCCCCATCTGGTCAGTATCAGCGAGCGGATTCGGATCGGCGGGCAGCAGATCAGCGAAAGCGATTTCGCGGCAGCTCATGAGCGAGTAGAAGCCCTTGCCGCAAAACTGGTTTCGGCTGGATCATTGCCCTGGCATCCCAGTTTCTTCGAAATGCTGACGGCTATGGCATTTCTCTACTTCGCAGAACAGCAGCTCGAGATCGCGGTGCTCGAAGTCGGCATGGGCGGACGACTGGATGCAACGAACGTCGTTGAGCCGCTGGTTTCGGTGATCACCGACATCTCGCTCGATCACCAGAAATTTCTCGGCAATACCATCGCCGAAATTGCGCAGGAGAAGGCTGGCATCATCCACCCTGGCGGATTGCTGGTTACCCTTCCGCAGCATCCGCAGGCGAACGACGTCATCGGCAAAGCGGTGATGGAACGCAATGCTACGGCAGTGAGCGCGGTGCAGTACATGCCTCCGGTTTCGCCGGGGACCGAGGGCACGGCTTGGGAGACGCAAGCAGGTGCACGCAATCGCTATCCGCTGACCGTGATGGGCAATGAGATCGTCGTGGATTCGCCGCTGGTTGGCCGCCATCAGCTGCGCAACATCGCACTGGCGATCGCCGCGGCCGAGCAATTAGATCGTGCGGGGATTCGCATCTCTGCCAACGATATCGAACGCGGTATTCGCGAAACCGAATGGCCCGGCCGATTCCAGGTGATTCCGGCGACCGCGACTTCGCCAGAGATCGTGATGGACGTCGCGCATAATCCGGCCGGAGCATGGGCTCTGCGCTCGGCGCTCTCCGAACGCTACGAAGAACATCGCATTACGATTCTGTTCGGAGTGCTTCGCGACAAAGCTGTCGGCGAGATCGCCGAAATCCTGTTCCCGATCGCCGATACGGTCGTCGCGACGCACGTCGACAATCCACGATCCGCCTCACCCGAGGAGATCATCGCGGCCGGAGCACGTACAGGAGCGAGTATCATCGCCGAAGCAGATTTCGCTCGCGCGATGGAAAAGGGCTTCCACGTTGCCATGCAGAATCCCGACGGCCTGTTGGTGATCACCGGATCGATTTACACAGTGGGAGCTGCGAGTGCATGGCTCAGACCTTGAGAAAGCCGCCTCTGTCCTCAGATTTTGTCAGCTTGTCCCGCACTTCTGCATGTATCAAATCGTGTCACAATTTTGACTGACTACTGATTGCTGACGGCTGACTGCTACGCCGTACATGTCCTGTCGATTCAACGGATTTCCAAATTCGCGCGACTAAATTCGCGTACTCACGTTCATACTGAGCGGGAGGGAGTTCAATGAAAAACAAGCTCATAGCAGCATTGTTTGGGATGTCACTTCTTGTGGGTAGCGCGAGCGCGCAGATTGTGGTGCGGATCGGACCGCCCCCGCCGCCGCGTCACGAATTTGTCCCCGTTGCCCCTGGGCCTGGCTACGTATGGGTGCCAGGATTCCATCAATACGATGGGCGTGCCTACGCATGGGTACCCGGACACTACGTGTTGCGCCGCATCCGCATGCGCGCTGGGTGCCGGGACACTGGGTTGAGCATCGCGGTGGATGGATGTGGAGAGAGGGACACTGGCGATAAGGCAGTAGCCAGTAGCTAGAAGTTAGTAGTCAGAAAAAATTCGGCGTGATCCAAAGCTTTTACGTGGGAAGAAGAAGACTGACTGCTGAGAAACTGACTACTGAATTTGAACCAGCTCTCCATCTTCCGCAGGAGAAGGCGTGACCGCTTTCTTCTGCGGACCACGCCACCGATCGAGCACCGATACCTGGTGCACACACGAAACGGTGCAGTGGGGAGCGCAGCTCTTCTCAGTTACATACTCGCGCCGAATATCTTCGACGGTGTATTGCTCCAGCGGCTTGGCAGGATATCCGCGCTGCTGTGAGCAGTAGTGTACGAGCCCGTCTTCGCAGATATATAGGTAACGCGCTCCCGCACGGCAGCGCCACTCATTCGGCCGGCCGGCGGCGATATTGTCCTGGAATCCGTTGATGCGCGCGTAGCTGCCTTTTTCCATCGCCTTCATGGCGTGGTAAACCTCGCGCTCGGCTTCGCCCAATGGCATCAGCTGTCCGTCGCCGTTATGAATAATGCCGACAGTCGAAGTGAAGCCCAGCTCCACCGCGCGATTGCCTACAACCATCGCGTCGTGCGGATCGTGAATGCCTCCGCCAACAACGGAATTGATGTTTACGTGAAACTCGGCGTGTTCGGCCAGCAGTTGCAGCTTCTTGTCGAGAGTCTTCAGGCTCTTCTTGGAGACGTCGTCGGGCTTCACGTTGTCGATGGAAATCTGCATGTGCTCGAGGCCGGCGCGGTTCAGGCGCTGTATGCGATCGGCGGTGAGCAGGTAGCCATTGGTGATCATCCCCGAGATGATGCCGTTCCACCGCACCCGCCGGATGATGTCATCCAGCTGCGGATGTAGCAGCGGTTCGCCGCCGCTGATCGTGACGATCGTCGTGCCCAGTTCCCCGAGCTTGTCGACGCGGGGGAACATGGTCTCGAGCGGCACGGGATTCGACGTCTTGTCGTACTCGTTGCAATAGGCGCAATCGAGATTGCAGCGGCGCATCGGAATCAGGTGCGCCAGTATCGGATGATCCGTCGACACCAGTGCCTTGGCAATCATCTTCCACTCGCGCGAGCGGCGATGCATTGCCTTTACTTTTCGGCTTAGACCCTTGGAGTTCCCCATCATTCTGACTGGTAAGAGTTTACCGATTGTTAACCTAAAAAGATGCAGAGAAGGCGCGGACGGCAGTTATTACGCGGTGAACGGGGCCTTAGGGTGGCCGAAACGAGCTAAGCCGTGCCATTGCAACAGCTTAATTCACCACTGAGGCACGACGTGGAGGACCACAGGGTCAAGAACTCGAATCTCCGCTCGGATGACGCTCAGGGGAAATCTGCAATCTGAAATCTTGATTCTCGGATTCTCCGTGTCTCCGTGTCGTGGGAAAAATTGGACAGGCGAAGCTGCTGGAAGATACGCTGTCGCCGAAATCCATGAAGCCAATTCTTGTCGGGATCCTCCTCGCCCTCATTCAACCACTACTCGTTGCCCAAAACACACCTGCCACTCTCCACGTCGATGCCAATCCGGCGCACGCTCACACCTTCGTTCCCAACCGTGCATTGGGAACGTCTATCGACATTCTTCCGAAAGGTGTGGTCGATAAGGTCTACTCGCCGGAGATTCTGAAGGAATCGCTTTCCGCGGGATGGGGTCCGATCACCTACCGCCAGAACACGGAATTGCAGATTGCCGCATGGCACTGGAATCCGAATGGATCGTGGAGCGATCCCGCGCATCAGGGCGGATACTTCACTGGGAGCGCGACGCCGTCGAAGTTCCTCCGCCATTCCTATGGATATCCGCTGCCGCATCGTGGGAACACGCGCAATGGAGGCACCGAGCGCAACTATTCGCGGCTGACGGACGGCGACGCCAACTCCTACTGGAAAAGCAATCCGTATCTCAGCCAGAAATTCACCGGCGAGCCGGACGCGCAACATCCGACATGGGTAGTGATCGATCTCGGCGCGGTCGAGCAAGTCAGCGCCATGCGGATCGCGTGGGCGAATCCCTACGCGCGCAGTTACGAAGTTCAATATTGGACGGGCGCTGCCGATCCGTTCGTGAAGCCGCTGGACGGTTCGTGGAGTGAATTCGCAAATGGAAAGATAAGCGGCTCGCAGGGCGGCACCGCCGATCTGAAGCTGGCCTCAGTTCCAGTTCGCGCGCGATTCCTGCGGATATGGATGACCGAGTCGTCGAATACCTGCGACACACACGGGAGCAGCGATCCCCGAAATTGCGTGGGGTTTGCCATCAATGAAATCTATGCTGGCGGTCACGCGAGCAATGGAGACTTCGTCGATCTCGTGCTGCATCGGCCGGATCAGAATCAGACCGCGACCTACGTCTCTTCGATCGATCCGTGGCACTCGGCGGCCGATCTCGCGGAAGATCAGGGCGATCAAACCGGCCTCGACCTCTTCTATACCAGCGGCATCACCAACAAGCTTCCGGCGATGATTCCCGTCGTCGATGCTCTATGGCACGCCCGAGGACGCCGCAGCCGAGATCGCTTACGTCAAGCAGCGCGGCTATCCGATCTCTTACATCGAGATGGGCGAGGAGCCCGACGGCCAGAACATGATGCCCGAGGATTACGGCGCGCTCTATCTGCAATTCGCCACGGCGATTCACAAGGTTGATCCGGCGCTGAAGCTTGGCGGCCCGGTGTTCGAGGGAGTGAACGAAGACATCAAGGTCTGGCCGGACGCGCAGGGACGCAGTTCCTGGCTCGGGCGCTTCATCGATTATCTAAAGGCGCATGATCGGATCGGCGACCTGGCGTTCATGTCATTCGAGCATTACCCGTTCGACGCGTGCGAGACCACATGGTCGGATTTGTATCGCGAGCCGCAACTGGTCAGCCACATCCTGCAAGTCTGGCGCGACGATGGCCTGCCGGCGAACGTGCCTATGATGATCACCGAGAGCAACGTCGCCGCCGCTCAGAACCAGGCGATGACTGACGTTTTTGCTGCCCTCTGGCTCGCCGACAATGCCGGAGCATTTCTCACCGCGGGTGGCGATGTCTTCTATCATTCGCCGATTCAGCCCGAGCCGCTGCGCGCCGGATGCCGTGGCTGGGGCACATACGGCAACTTCGTCGCCGACGCCAGCCTGCACATACGTAATCACACGTCGCAATACTTCGCGAGCCAGCTGATCAACCTGGAGTGGGTGAAGCAGGGCCCCGATGCGCACAAGATCTTTCCCGCGATTGTCGATCTGACCGACGATGCTGGCCATGCGCTGATCACCGCCTATCCCGTTCAACGCCCGGATGGCGAGTGGTCAATCATGGCAGTCAACCGCGATCAGTCGAATGCACATGCTGTTCGCGTAGTGATTGACGACGGCAGCACGCAGAAGTCTCTTGCCGGGCCAGTGCGCATAGTCAGCTTCGGCAGCGAGCAGTATGTCTGGCATTCCGATGGGCCAAATAGTCACGCCGATCCTGCTGGACCAGCAGCGGTGAGCACCGTGCAGGCAGGTGCCGACACGGTGTTTACGCTGCCGAAGGCTTCAGTAACGGTGCTGAGAGGACGGGTGAACTAAGTCGGCTAGGATTTGGATGGGTGCCCCACCCTCTAGCCTTCTGTTGGCGTAAGGGTGGGGAGAGCCCTACGCCTTCGCGCTCCAAATCGCAATGCCCGTTGGAGTGGGTTCTGTTTTCTTTGGAGTGCTTTCAGTGATGTATAGATAAGCGAAACCAATAAACATGACTGGCTGAACCGCAGCCGAAGCTGCCAATCCGATCAGCCGAAGGATCCAGTAGATCGTCCACGTCAGCACAACTCGCGAAGCGAAGACGTGGTTCCACATCCAGAACGGAGCGACGAAGGTCAAATAGCCACCGACGACCGATTCGCAGATCAGGGCGACGAGGTACAACATGTGGCCTTCTGTGAGTCGATCGCTTCGCTTGAAGCTCCTCCAGAACGGCAGGTTCTCCAGCACCAGGGCGGGGATCGCCAGGGCATAGCGCGACAACACGGTGAATGACAGCAAGCCTGTCACATACATTGCCACATAGGCAGCATTGAGTGTTGCAGATCGAGTGCCTCTCGCGTGAATCAGGTCCTGCGCTGTGAATCCGATGAAGATCGCCAGACCAAACGCTACGAGGACCAGGAAGAAAAATGCAGTGGTCATTACCAGAATCTGTTTAAAGTTTGATCTGGCGACATTCAGACTTTCTTCAACGTCTGGACTGTTTCCACGAAGGACTTCTTGTACAGCCACGCTTGTACCTGCAAAAGCAAAGCAGTAAAAAAGAAAGTCTGCAAAAAAACCAAAGAAGCGCACGGCCGTGCTCTCGAATATCTCCAGCGAGTGACCGTAGCCTTTCGGAATGGTTCGCCAAATCTCGGTGCTCTGCCACATCGAGAGTTGCAGAATCACTGCACCAAACAAAACTGCCGGCCAGATCAACTTTTGGAAAAAAGCAAAATGCTGGTGATGGATTCGTGCCACTTCTTTGAGTGATGCGACTTCGTCGGCGAGCCAACTGGATGTGGCAGTCGGATTCGCAGCGTCCATAGACGATTCAGAGCTGCCGATTGTATCCCGAGTAATTGGAATTATCAGTGCTTATTTCACCCGCCCGAAGTACATCACCGTCTCGTACTCCATTCGCACTTGTCCCTCGACCTGGTATCGCGCGAACAAATCCCCCGCGGCTCGCATGATCTCTTCGTGATCGCGTTCGCCTGCAGCCGGAACATACGACGACGATCGCAACCTGCCCAGCAGCCCATCCAAATCGAAGTCTTGGAAGTTGCTGAACCGCCGCACCATCATTCGCGCTGGCTGGAAGAATTCCGCTATATCGCTCTCGGATATATTGCGATGCTTTACCTGCAGATAATCTTTGCCGTAGGTAACAATCAGCTGCTCGTATTCGCGAGCGAACGGCGTGCTTGTCTCATCACGATCGTTCCATAGCAGGACGATCCAACCGCTCGGCCGCAGAATTCGCGTAAACTCCTGCTTGGCGCGTTCACGATCGAACCAATGAAAAGCCTGCCCAACTGTTACAAAGTCCACAGACGCCGCGGCCATCGTTGTTTCTTCCGCCGACCCCGCTACGGCATGGAATCTCGGTTGCTCGCCCAGCCATTGGATCGCCGCAGACCGCATACGCTCGTTCGGTTCCACCACATAAACGGTGTTCCCATTCGACAAAAAGAGCTGGCTCAGAATGCCTGTGCCAGCTCCGATATCGGCGATGATCGAAGCAGCCGTCAATCCGCACTCGCGTTGAAGCGTTGTCACCACCTCAGCTGGATACGACGGGCGGTAGCGAACATAATCTTCTACCCGATTCGAGAAGCGAGTCTTGGAATCACTCGCCATTACTTCGCAGGCTTAGCCGTTGGCGGCAGCAGCCCGCTTAGCCGCAGATACATTGCCGCCTGCGCATAATGGTCGGACCATCCGCCCACCATGAAGAACAGGGCCGTCGCCTTGGTAGCCTTGCGCCCGCCGAACAGTGTCGCCTCGTCCCCGAGCTTCGCGTCGCTGAATCCTGCCAGCGCTTTTCCGCAGTAATCAAACGAGGCGTTCATCGCTGCGACCAGTTTGTCCTTCGGCGTGGTGTCGCTCAGCTCTTCTTTCGCTGGCGCTGGCACCGTACCCAGCTGCGCGCACAGATTGTTGTTCGACTCCGTTACGTGCACCGCGATGTGCGCGAACGGCTCCTGCTGCGGTGTCGGCTTGAACGAGAACTTGTCGGCGGGCATTTCGTCGACCGCGGCGGGAAGATTCTTCGCTTGCCGCTGCATGATCAGCTTTACAGAATCAGTAACTGGATTCGAAGACTGTTGGGCCAGCGCAGAGCTGGCAGCAAGGAACAGGCACGCACAACCAAGGACAACTTTCATCGACTCACCCCTCGAGCAAAAGCATAAATCGCCGGGGAGAGAAGAACAAATCGCGCCCAAGAAAAAACCGGCAACTAGAGTTGCCGGTATAAGGGAATGGAGGGAATACCAATTGACTCTAGCTTGGAACGGTGACGTCTCTCTTTCTTGCAGATGACGTTATGTTCATCGTATACGCCTGATGCGAGATCACAAGCTACATCGCCGCGAACCCAACGTCCGATCAGCGTCACGACGATATACCAGCCGAACACAATGGCGGCCGACGTTCCTTTTTTGGCCTTGCTGATGCAAGTGAACCCAATGGCCATCAGCGCAAGAGTCCAGATCGTGAAGACATCAATCGACGGAGGCCAGCTTGTAAAGAGCCGGATGATCGGTTGAACTCAGGAAGAAGCCGGGATTGGTCGCGATCGGATTGTCGATGCGGAATGCATCGGGATCGGACCCCGCGAGTAAAGACACAATTGCCAGCAGTGTCCTGATGATCGCCCGGCAAGAAAGCATACATCGTGACCGCCATCGTTGCTCCGAACTTCATCTGCGTACCCGCTCCGAAGTTGAATGTGCCCAACAACACTGCGGCAATGATCACTGCAACATAACAGGATGAAAAGCGGCGAACAGTACGTGATGCCCTGCGTGATCTTCACTGCAAGCGCCATGTTCTGTGCGCGTTGATCCGGTGGCAGCTTTTCCATTCGCTCCACTTGCTTCGGGTTCGATTGCATTTGCGTATTCGTAATCTTCTCGAAATCCGATCTTCTGGCCCGCCACGCATGACGAAAGCCAGCGAGATAACCGACATCAGCAGCCACGGCAGCCACCAGCTCGGGCTGCGATTGATATCGGTGAACGTCTTACTGGGTGCGATGAACGTATCGATGATGCGCGACGTCTGTGAGAGTCCTTCGCCCGGCGGAACTGCCGAGACGGAACCATTTGGTGCTGGAGCAGGTGTAGTGCCCATGCTGTCCTCCATGACACGCTTTCTGGGATTTGCGAGATTCTACCGCTGCTCACGATCATTGTCAGTTGACGTTTGTCATAAAAAACAGTTGTTAGTTGCCAGTTGCTAGTGGTTAGAAGAACCGCCATAGCCAGCGCAAGGGCCTGAAGTTGGGCAATGACAATCATTGCGCTGGCAGTTCCAGCGACTGACGACTTCCTCCTGGGCAAAGAAAAAGGCGGCCCTTTTAAGGCCGCCTTTGCTAATCACTAGCCACTAATCACTTGTCTTTACGCCGGGCTCGGACGTTCTCCCGGGAGTATTCCCGGGCGCCCATCCGGAGCCGGTTTCAGAACCTGCTGCACGCCACCGTCGTCGTGTGGGACTGGCAGCGGCTTGGCGGGAAGTTCCTTCCCGTCGATGAGCAGGCGAATCTCGTTCGCATCAAGGACTTCTCGGTCCAGCAGAGCCATGGCAATCTTCGTCAGCACCTCGCGGTTGACGGAGAGAATCCCTTTGGCGCTCTGGTAGGCCGTATCGACCAGGCGGCGAACTTCCATGTCGATCTTGATCGCCGTATCTTCCGAGTAGTCGCGATGCTGTGAAATCTCGCGACCCAGGAAGATTTGCTCTTCTTTCTTACCAAACGTCATCGGCCCTAATTCGCTCATGCCAAACTCGCATACCATCTTGCGGGCGAGTTCGCTGGCTTGCTCGATATCGTTGCCGGCGCCGGTCGTCATCGTATTCAGGAAAAGCTCCTCAGCCAGGCGGCCACCCATCATGATGGCGAGCCGGGTATTGAGATAATCCCGCGTATACGTGTGCTTGTCGTCGATGGGCAGCTGCATGGTCACACCCAGCGCCATTCCGCGCGGGATGATCGTTACTTTATGCAGCGGGTCCGAGTGGTCGCTCAGTACGGCCACGAGTGCGTGACCGGCCTCGTGGAACGCCGTGACCTTCTTCTCCTCGTCGGAGAGAATCATCGACTTCCGCTCGGCGCCCATCAGTACCTTGTCCTTCGCCAGTTCGCAGTCGGACATCAGCACCGTCTTGCGATTCTGACGAGCAGCGTTCAGCGCCGCTTCGTTGATCAGGTTCGCCAGGTCAGCGCCGGAGAAGCCCGGTGTGCCGCGGGCGAGTACGGAGAGATCAACGTCATCAGCCAATGGAATCTTGCGGCTGTGTACGCGCAGAATCTCTTCGCGTCCACGCACATCCGGACGAGGCACTACAACGCGGCGGTCAAAGCGGCCGGGTCGCAGCAACGCCGGATCAAGCACATCAGGACGGTTGGTCGCAGCGATCAGGATGACGCCTTCGTTCGATTCGAAGCCGTCCATCTCGACCAATAACTGATTCAGGGTCTGCTCGCGTTCATCGTGTCCACCGCCGAGACCAGCTCCGCGGTGACGCCCGACCGCGTCGATTTCGTCGATGAAAATGATGCAGGGGGCGTTCTTCTTGCCCTGCTCGAACAGGTCGCGAACGCGGCTTGCGCCTACGCCCACGAACATCTCGACGAAGTCGGAACCGGAGATCGAGAAGAACGGAACGTTCGCCTCGCCTGCAACGGCTCTCGCCAGAAGGGTTTTGCCGGTTCCCGGAGGTCCAACCAGCAGCACGCCTTTCGGAATGCGGCCGCCCAGCTTCTGGAACTTCTGCGCCTCGCGCAGGAATTCGATGATCTCTTTCAGCTCTTCCTTGGCTTCATCGACGCCGGCGACGTCTTTAAAAGTCACCTTCTTCTGCTGCATCGACAGCAGGCGTGCCCGGCTCTTGCCAAACGAGAGTGCCTTATTTCCGCCGGTTTGCATCTGGCGGATCATAAAGAACCAGAGAGCTCCCAGCAGCACCAGCGGCGCCAGGTTCAGCAGCCATGTCGGCCACGTGCCGCTCTGCGCATCATGAATTTTGATATTGACGCTCTTATCCGTGAGCGCCTTATACATGTCGGGGTAGTTCGCGGGAACCTGCGTATGGAACCCACCGCCGTCGGTATCGTGGCCCCGAACTTCCGTTCCGGTGATATCGACCTCTTTAACAGCGCCCCGGTTCACGTCCGCCAAGAACGTGGAAAAACTGATCTCTTTGTCCTTCGAGCTCGAACCGCCAGCCTTGACCACCTGCCACAGCAGGACGCCCGACAAAACGATTACCAGCCAAAAGACTACTGTCTTAACAGTTGAATTCACTGATTGCTCCTAACTACCTTGCCCTTGGATATAAAGACACCAAGAACCTGCACTTTTCACTGTTCTTTAGATGCCCCTGGTTCTTTTCAGACTCCAGTTATTCTGCCCCGTACGATTGTAACCCTTTCCCGCTGACAAAGATGCCACCGGCCGCAATTGCACCGCCGTCGGGCCAAATCAGCTGATCCGGGCGGGCTTCTCCGCACTCGTCGCTACGAAGGGTAAGTTCCTTCCCAATTCGGGAGTACCGAGTCCGTAGCCGAAAATATATGTCTCATCGACCAGGAATCCAAAGTAGTCCGGCTGCAATGGAACCCGCCGTGCTGTTTGGCGGTCAAGCAGCGCTGCCGTCTTTACAGACGTCGCCCCGCGGCTCGCAATCGTTCTTACCAGGAACTCAGCCGTAACCCCGCTCACTAGAAGCGTCTCAATTAGAAGAACATCCATGCCCTTTACGTTGACTTCCGGGGTGAACATGATCTCGTGGGTCACTAGTTCGCCCTGTTTCAGCTCCCGTATCTCGGGCTTTACGAATTGGCAGGTGACCGGCACATCGATTTGCCGCACCAGGTCAGACATAAAAACAAAGCTGTCTTCCAGGATTCCAACCGCAGACAGGCTCCGGCCCGCGTAGTCGCTGGAAATCTGCCGGGCCATGTCGCGCACACGCTTCTGTATCTGATCGGCGCTGATGACCACTCTTTGAATTGGTGGTGCGCCTGCTGGTTGATCCAAGGATGACCCTCAAAAAGGCGTTGTCGCTGATTTTCGCAGATCAGTCGTTGAAGATCGGCAACTCTTCCACGACGACAGCCGACTGCTCATCCCGCAGACAGAAGTTCCGGGAAACAGGCAGCCCTCGAACCCATACAATCTCGCCCTGATGCTCCGCCACGGGCCAAAGCGCTCGCAGGGCAGCAGGGACGCGATCTGGCTTTAACAGCTCCTTAATCTTCTTATCAGATTTGCTGTGCAAGGGCCAGAAGCGATCGCCGGCACGCCAGTTACGAATGATCAGTTCGCTGCCGGCAAGTTCGGGCCTGAGAAGCTGCCGGGGATCGCAAGATGCAGCCTGGCTTCCACTGATCAGGCGGAAGCGGATCCGGCACTGCAAGTCGGCGATTTCGATTTCTCCTGGTACGGACAGTTTGTACGCAAAGGGCTGACCTTTGCTTTTGCTGTGTTCGATTCGCAGACGCAGGCTTCCCGTCTCGGCAGAAGCGCGCAGGCCATCCGGAAGCGAGATGGTTTTGCGCTCACCTGATTGCGCCAACGCCAGCACCTGTTCCACGTGATGAAAGTCCAGGGTCACGTTCAGCTTCTGCGCGGCCGCTCGTACCAGCCGTCGCCGAATCGCAAGCGGCTGCTGGATTAGCGCGTCGACAGACAAGCGGTATTCACCGTCTGCCGTCAGTTCCCGCAGCAGCGGCTCTAACTGCGCTCTCCAGTATTCTTCCTCCGCGTGCGCGATCTCCGCGGTTTCCGCCAGCCGTTCAAGCGACGCCGCCCCAAATTCCGATTCGATGACAGGCAGCAGTTTGTGTCGTACGCGATTTCGCGTGAATGAGAGATCAGCATTGGTGGCGTCTTCGCGCCAATCTTGTCCTTGCGATTCAAGCCAGGCGCGCACTTCAGCGCGGCGAACTGCCCAGCAGCGGGCGCACGATGCTGCCGCCTTCAACCTTGATCTCAGGATAGATCCCGGCCAGACCTTTGGTTCCTGCGCCGCGCATCAGTCGAAGCAGAACGGTTTCAGCCTGATCGTCGAGCGTGTGCGCAGTTGCGACTTTGTTTGCTTTGTTCTCGCTGGATCAGCTCTCGGAAGAATTCGTGACGCAGCTGGCGTGCTGCGGCTTCCAGTCCCAAATGATGCTCGCGCGCGAACTGCGGAGTATCGGCGCTGCCTGCATGGAATGGCAGATCGTGCTTCTCGGCGAGAGCGCATACGAAGGCTTCATCTGCATCAGACTCGGGACCGCGAATCTTGTGATTGAAGTGTGCGACGGAAAGAACAATGCCCAGCTCACTTCGCGCATCGAGCAACAAGCGAAGCAGCCCGACCGAATCCGCGCCGCCTGAAACGGCAACCGCAACGCGATCGCCAGCGCGAATCAGTTGATGTTTTGCCGCGAATTGGAGCAGCCTCTCCAGCACCGTTCCATGGTACATCGGTCGAAGGTGAGTGGAGAGTAGGGCGAGAACCTGACTGCGATCTCTGCGTCCTCTGCGGTGAGACGAAGACACAAAAAGCCGGACGCTCACTCCCCCGCGAACGTCCGGCCGATTGGGAACCTCATCAGGAGGCTGCCAAAAACTACTGGACAGTATGTGGCCGTTTCGTCTCGAAACGATCAACTTTCTTTGCTCTTTCCGGGCGTGCATTCCCAGATTGGAAAGCGAAGCTTTGTCATCACGAGGCGCCGCTAGGCCACGAGGGATCTGCATTTTGCTTTCAGTCCGCGGCTTCGCCGACCGCCGCCGCGCTCCGTTGGATTGCCGGCACAATCTCCGAAAACAGCATCGCCAGCACGATCACGGCACCGCCGAGCAATTGCGTTGGACGCATCGCTTCATGCAGCCAGAAGATGGAGATCACGGCCGCAGCGACTGGCTCTGACGTGAACATCACCGCCGCCTCCGTCGAGGTCAGATACGCCTGCATCGTGTTCATCGCCCAGAAGCAGAACAGAGTAGCAAGCGCGGTGATGTAGGCAATGGACGCGAGTACATCTGGCTTGCGCAACGCTGCGGCCACACCTTGAAAACCATAAGCTCCGGGCAGAACTGCTGTAATTACCACCGAGATTATCCCCACGACCGCCACTTGCACTGTCAGCAGAATCCACGTATTCGAGCGGCGGTTGTAGCGGGCTGGTCAGAACGATCTGCACTCCGCAGATCGCAGAGCACAATAGCGTTTCGAAGTCGCCGCGATTCCAGCCGCCCCAAGGCTGTCCGGGAACATGGACCAGCGCGTACAAACCAAGCGTCGCAAGCGCTGCGCCCGCGGCGTGCTGCCAGCGCACATGTTCTCCCCAGAACGTAGCGATCAGCGGCGTGAACATCACGTAAAGTCCGGTGATGAACGCTGACTTCGCCGTGGTCGTGTAACGCAGTCCGTCGACTTGCAGCCAGAAGATTGCGGTGAGGAGCAGTCCAAGCCAAACGCCTTCCAGAACCGCGCGCCGATTCCACGGCAGACGCATAAACCCTGCCAGAACGGCGAGTGCAACGGCTGCAATCAGGAAGCGCAGGCTGACCAGCGCGCCGACGGATAAACCGCCATTTAAGGCGTGCTGCATGGCTGCGAAGCTGCCTCCCCAAATGACGCCGGCGAGGACAATGGTCGATGCGGCGATCGGGCGCGGAATGTGTTTGCGGCTCGTCACCATTTACCAGGACAGATGGAAGTAACCATCATTGCGATGCAAGTGAACGTCGGTGCAGAACAGCTCGGACAACGTGCGCGCCGACAGGACTTCTTCCTTCGGACCATCGCGGAAAATCTGGCCGTCGCGCATCAGCACCACGCGCGTGATTTCCGGGATGATCTCGGGCAGATGATGCGTTACCAGGATCAGGTTCGTGCCGGATTGCGTCAGCCTTCGCATGGTTGCGAGCAATTCCTGCAAGGCGCCAATGTCGAGACTGTTGCTGGGCTCGTCGAGGATCAGCGCCTGCGGATCGTGAATCAGCGCGCGGGCAATCATGATGCGGCGCGCTTCGCCTGACGACATTGTGTCGACCAGCTGATCGGCCACGTGCGCAACGCCGAGACGCTCGATGGCTGCGTCGGATTTGCGCTGCATCTCGTCAGTCACGGTCTGATACGGCCAAATGCCGATGCTGCTGAAGAAGCCGGAGACGACCAGATCGCGTCCCGTGAGATCGCGCGTCGGATGCGCCAGCAGGTCGTTCGACACGATGCCTAGATGCTCGCGTAGTTCCATCACGTTCCAGCGGTCGCGGCCGAGAATCTGCGCGCGCGTTTCGTCGAGCGCCAGCGGATAGATCTCGCGCGTGATGGTCTTCAGCAGCGTCGATTTGCCGCAGCCATTCGGCCCAACGATGGCAACGTTCTCGCCCGCGCGAATCGTGAGGTTGAAGTCGCGCAGGATGAGGCGCTCTCCGCGCTGCACGTTGACGTGCGCGAAGTCGATGAGTGGAACCTGCTGCGAAGTAGAATGCATTCTTGGACCGAGCACTCAGTACTCAGTTTTCAGCATTCAGCCGCATGACTGAGTGCTGATTGCTTACTACTGAGTGCTGCTCCAGAATAAATGATGGACTTGTACGAGGAGACAAAGCTCATGCCAGAAAGCGTGAAGATCAAAGTTTATGAGCGGCCGACGTGAACCAAGTGCCGCGAGGTCAAGCGTGCCTTGACCGAGAAGGGCGTTGCATTCGAGGCGATCAATTTTTTCGAGCAGCCAATGACGGCGGATCTGCTGAAGCAACTATTGCGCGCCGCCGGACTGAAGCCTTCCGAAGCGCTGCGCACCAACGACGCCGTTTACAAAGAAAAAGTCGCCGGCAAAAATTTGAGCGAAGAGGAACTCATTCGCCTGATGGTGAGGCATCCGGAACTGATTCAGCGGCCGATCGTCGTGAAAGGCAAGAAAGCAGTGCTGGCGCGCCCGGCGGAAAAGCTCGCCAACCTGGGACTTTAGTTTCACCTCAGATAGGCTGCCATCACCTGTCATTTCGAGCGAGGAGCGCGATACAGACGCGCTCCGAGTCGAGAGACCTTGCGCTGTGCCTTCACATAACGGCCTGCAGTTACACTGAAAACGTCCCACGCCACCTGTCATGCTGACGCGGAGCGGAAGCATCTATGGATTTCTTGAACGAATACATAGATGGATTCCGCTTCCCCTTCGCCAAGCTCAGGGTCAGCGTCACCATGACCTTGGGTTTTCCTGACGCCTCTGTGGAAGGCAGTAGCAATCGAAACGACTGCATGCAGCTTCACGAAAACATCCCACACCACCTGTCATGCTGATGCGAAGCGGAAGCGGAAGCATTCTTGAATTTTTCGTTGAACAGCCAAATACATAGATGGATTCGCTGCGCTCACCATGACTTCTGCCCTACCTGTCATTTCGAGCGAGGGGCGCGATACAGACGCGCTCCGAGTCGAGAGACCTTGCGCTTTACCCGGGCTGCGCTGCCCCTTCGCCGCCCGAAATGAAACTGCGTGTACCCTCCCCCTCCCCCCTCATAGCGGCAAACAAACGAGTTACGGCGTCGATTCCGCTACATAGCGCCAACGAAAAGAGTTACGGCGACATAGCGGCAAATAAAGGAGTTGCCGGCCGCCGGAAATAGCAAAAGCCCGAAAGAGATCGTGTTCAGATCAGTTCCGAGCTTCTATACCCAGCATAGCAGATTTAGAAGGGAAACAGGACACGAGGAAGTCGTGTGTTTGTATCGAGTTACGACAAAAGTGGGCTTGACAAGAATTGGGCCGAGACATGGTGTGTGACATTGTGAACAGAGGGGTGTGATGACGAACCTTATATCAGACGCCCAAGTGGGCCAACGAGGCCATTCTTGTCCAGAACGAGCTTGATTTCTCCGGACGACTGCAGAAAACCTATAAACGGCGCTTCGTGACGACCGCAGAATCGCCGCATTCGTGCCATGTTCTTGACCAGAAAAGCTGCTATATCGTCGCCCCGCATTTGCTGTTTGATGACGAAAGAACGCACCTTGAATGTTTTGATTGCCTGAGCCTCGGGTCCTCGATACTGCATGCTGTCGTCTGTGGTGAGCAGAACCCAGCCTTTCTTTCCAACTCTTGGAAGCCAGGTATCGTCATGAGTGTTCGGGTGCGCGTAATCGATGTGCTTCTTGTATTTGATCTTGTCTCGGTCAAACGCTGACATAACTTCCGCGCAACACAGAGACATGTCGAGGTAAGCCGTAAACTTCTTAGGCCGCTTTGCCGATTTCCCACTCGATCGCTTCTCGGATTTCGCTCTCCTCGCGGCCATAGCTGCGGGCTAGGATGGGAATGCTATCGCCAGCTCTAAATCTCCCTGCGAGTACCGAAGTAGGAATGCCGCTATTTTTCAAAATAGGCTTTCCAAAGGACACGAAAGGATCGATCAGAATCGTACGCTTGGCGATAGCCGGCGCGAGCATGTCCGCTTTGCGTCTGTATGGAACTAAACGCATTGCGACTCCCATTTCGTCGCGTTCGACGCGCTCCAAGTGAGCCTGAAATAGCTCTTCGCTCTCCTGCTGACCTTGTTTGCCTCGCATCGACAGATTTACAAGCGACCCGTCGATGTCCAAGTACAAATGCATGCCATCAGTTGAGACGTCATAATCGGCAAGTGGATGCGTCGAAGCCAAATGTTTCCTCATCCACACCGATGCTGCTCTGATCCTTGCAACGTGTACCCCGTGGATTGTACGGATCCCTTGGATGACGTAGCACTCGACTAAGTTTTTGAAAGACAGGAGAGGGAAACGGCCGTACTTCTGCAATTCCACAATCGGATGCGACCCGCTCGTCCAAAAGTGAAGCGTTGACGAAGGAATGTGCAGATACCGCGATGCACTTCCCAAATCGTAATTGGGAAGATCCAGCGGATTGTAAAGTCGCTTTCTCACTCAGGAACCGCACTATACATCGTATTAGGGTGGTACGTTCATATTTTCGGCGTTACGTTTTCATCTTCGTACAATTTTCCGGACCGAAGTGGACCGCCCGCCCATTTAAGTATCGCTCAACCTTGCCTCTTGGGAACATTACCTCCGACATACCCCCGCAGCGTCACACCTATCTCCGTGACTTGGATGTCAGTGTTGGACCTAGCGTGTCGACGTTCTTGCTGGCGGGCCCGCAGGGCTGACCTCGTACGGCGCGATCTGGTGGGCAGAGAGTTCGTTCAGCAGATTGCGGAGGCGGCCCAGCACCTGATCCGGAGCGGTCGCAGTCACCGTGAACTTCAGCACTCCCGCGGGCGTGAATTGCGTGCCCTTATTTTTCGCCACGAACTTCATCAGCTTTTCGGGATTGATGCCCGCCTTCTCGCCGAACTTGATGCTGACCGAATCGCGATGGCGATCGATGGCGACCACGCCCAGGCTCTGGCACATCAGGCGCAGATTCGCGTACTCCAGCAGGTGACGCACGGCATTCGGAGGCGGTCCGTAGCGGTCGGTCAGTTCGGCGGAGACGTCGGCCAGCGCCTTCTCGTTCTCAACTCCGGCGACCCGCTTGTACATGCGCAGGCGCTGATTCTCTTCCGGAATGTAGTCGGGTGGGATACGAATGTTCAGGCCAAGGTTGAGCTGGGTTTCGGCTTCTTCTGGTTCGATCTCGCCCTTGAGCTCGCGCACCGTGCGCTCGAGCATCGACGTGTACATCTCAAAGCCGACAGCATCGATGTGCCCGCTCTGCTCGCCGCCTAACAAGTTTCCGGCGCCGCGAAGTTCGAGATCGAGAGCGGCGATCTTGAAGCCCGCGCCCAGGTCCGAGAATTCTTTCAACGCCGCGAGTCGTCTGCGCGCCAGCGGCGTGAGCTCGCGATCCTGCGGAATGAGCAAGTACGCATACGCCCGGCGATTCGAGCGGCCGACGCGACCGCGAAGCTGGTAGAGCTCCGACAGGCCGTGCCGATCGGCGCGATTGATGATCATCGTATTGCAGAGCGGGATGTCGAGCCCGTTCTCGATGATGGTGGTGGCGACGAGGATGTCGTACTCGTGGCGCATGAACGCCAGCATCACTTTTTCTAGCTCGCCTTCCGACATCTGGCCGTGGCCGACGACAATGCGGGCTTTCGGCACCAGCTCGCGAATCTTCTCGGAGATTTCGTAGATGCTTTCGACGCGATTGTGGACAAAGTAGATCTGCCCGCCGCGCTCCAGTTCGTGCTCGATCGCTGACTTGATGAGCTTCTCGTCCCAGGCAGCGACCACGGTCTGGATCGCCATGCGATCTTTGGGCGGCGTCTCAATCACGCTCATGTCGCGCAGTCCGACAAGCGACATGTGGAGCGTGCGCGGGATTGGCGTCGCCGACATTGTGAGCACGTCCACTTCCTTGCGGAGCTGCTTCAGACGCTCTTTGTGGCGCACCCCGAAGCGCTGCTCTTCGTCGACAATGACGAGTCCGAGATCGGTGAACTTGATGTCTTTCGAGAGCAGGCGGTGCGTTCCGATAATGATATCGACCTGGCCGTTCGCGACCTTCTCAGCAATTTCCTTCTGCTGTTTGGCGGTGCGGAAGCGGCTGATCATTTCTATTCGGATCGGAAATGCAGCGAAGCGTCGCTTGAACGTTTCGAAGTGCTGGAACGCCAGCACGGTGGTGGGCGCGAGTACCGCAACCTGCTTGTTGTCGTTGACGGCCTTGAATGCCGCGCGCATGGAGACTTCGGTCTTCCCGTACCCGACGTCGCCGCAGAGCAGGCGGTCCATGGGCGTGCCGTTCTCCATGTCCTTCTTGATGTCGGAGATGGCCTGGAGCTGATCGTCGGTTTCGGTGAACTCGAATGAGTCCTCGAACTCGCGCTGCCACTCGCTGTCGGGCGGGTAGACGTGACCGCCCGCCATTTTGCGCTGCGCGTAAAGCTTGACGAGTTCTTCGGCCATGTCGCGCATGGCCTTCTTGACCTTAGCTTTCGTCTTCACCCAAGCTGTGGTTCCGAGACGGCTGAGTTGCGGCGCTGCGCCTTCAGCAGAGCGATATTTCTGCACCAGATCGAGACGCGTGAGCGGCACGTAGAGGCGCGCGGCTTCGGCGTACTCGAGGATCATGAACTCGGCGTTGGTACCGTCGGACTGCGGGATCTCTTTCAGTCCCTGGTACTGGCCTATGCCGTGTTCGACGTGGACCACGTAGTCGTTAACCGCGAGATCGCGGAAGTCGGAGATGAAGGCGGAGGTCTTCGATTTGGCGCGGGCGGGGCGCGGCGCATAGATCTCGGATTCGTCGAAGAGATCGCGCGCGCCAAAGATGGTGAGCCGCGCATCGGGAACGGCGACGCCCTCGGGCACGAAGGCCTTGACGATCGTCGTGCTGACTTCTTCGCCGGAAAGATACGCCGCGTCGTCGATATAGGTTTCGCCCGGTCGCGGAGTACGGCTGCCGAGGCGAAACGAAACGCCATACTCGGTGAAAACTTCGGCCAGGCGCTCGACTTCTCCGGTGGTACCGCAGGCGAAGAGTACACGCTGATTTTCGGCGGTGAGCTTCTTCACTTCGTCGGCGACGGCGGGAATCGATCCATGAAAACGCATGGTCGGTTGCGTGGGGAACACGATCTGCTCGTCGTCGGTGCCGATGCCGAGGTGCTCGAGATCAGCGCCGAGCATTCTGTTGATCGCTGGGAAACCCTCATCCGGTGGCGAGTAGAGATCTTCAGGACGCACGAGATTGCCGACGCCACTGCGCTCGTGCGAGACGTTAACCTTCTCCCACCACTGGTCGGCTTCGTTGCGGGTGATGCTGGGCTCGTCGAGGAGCACGGCCGCGTTCGGCATAAGGGTAAAGAGATTGTCGCCACGGCTGGCAACGGGCGCATAGCTCTCCCAACCGGGGAAGACGGTGATGCCGCCGGAGCGGATCGCGTCCTCGATGGCGTCTTCATCTCCGGTGACGCGGTGTCCGGAGAGACGCGTATGAATGACCGCGAGCAGCTCTTCGCGCACCGGCGTATCGGTAAGCGGAAGGAGCACGCATTCATCCACGGCACCGGAGGAACGCTGCGTACCGGGATCGAACTTGCGGATGGAATCGACTTCGTCGCCAAATAGCTCAACGCGGAGCGGGCGATCGGAGTCGGCGGGATAAACGTCGAGGATGCCGCCGCGGAGTGCGTACTCGCCGGGCATTTCGACCACGTCAGTCTTGGTGTAGCCGACGGTGTTCAGGTGCGCGGTGAGTTTTTCGGTGTCGACAGTTTCACCACGACGGAAAACCTGGGCGAGGTCGAAATAGAACTCGGCCGGTTGCAAGCGCATAAGCGCCGCGTTGATCGGCGTGACTAACAGGCGCGCCTCGCCGGTGGTGATGCGCCACAGCGCGCGAGCACGGTCTTCCTGAATTTCCGCGTGCGGCGAGAGATTCTCGAAGGGCAGCACGTCGTAAGCGGGAAGATGCACGATGGAGTCGGGCGCGAGGTCGCCGGTGATCTCGGCAAAACCCTGGATCACGGGGAGAATTGCCTCGGCAGCGCGGTTGTTCTCGACGATCAGGATGAGCGGGCGCGCGGCCGCTTTCTGCAGCATGCTGGCGAGAAGAGCCTTGGCCGTGGGAGTGAGTCCGGATACACGTACACGCCCCGTGGCCGACTTCAGGTGGGTGGCAACACGCGAAAAAGCAGGGATACGTTCCACGTCCGCAAAAAGATCGCGGACAAACGGCAGGATCATCCGGTTCTCAGTGTAACAGTGAATTGGATGGGGTTATGTGAGGTGAGGACGCATGGAATGCGGTGGCGGGGTAGGCGGCGCCCGCGCCACATAACCGCGCTCAATGCAAGCCGGCGCGGCTGCATCGTTCTACAAAGGTAACGTTACCTTCGCTGCCCTGCAGAGTTGCAACTTGGGGCAGGTAAATGTGTCTAAATAGATGAGGGCGGGCGTAAGATGCGTTGGGTTCTGCCTTCGGGGGTACTGGGTCGTGAAACTCATTTCAAAATTCGCGGTCGGACTGCTCTTAGCGGCACTGCCTCTGTTGGCCCAGATACATGGAGTTCCCGCGTCGGTTACGTCGCATGGGGCGGGACGCGGTCCTGCGCCGGGTGTTCCGGCGAGCGTGACGTCCGTGGGACGTGGGATCCAAGGTGGACGTGTAACTCCGGTGCGACCGAGTGTGACGTCGCTAGGACCGAATGGCTTCTCGAATACGTGCACGAATTCGGGGCTGGTGCCTTCGGCGCTGGGATGCACGAATCCGGCGTTCACGCCGACGGTGAACTTCCACACGGGGCAGGTTCAATTTGGACAACAGTTCGATACCCGTGGATCACGCCGACGGAAGACCTATGTGTACGTTCCGTATGCGTATCCTTACTACGGTTACGACAACGGATACGACCAGAGCTACGATCCGAACCAGCAGCAGCAGGCAGTAGATGAGCAGCAACCGGAGGATCCGAACCGGGTAGCGCCTACGATGTTCGACAATGGTCAGTACATGGGACCGATGCCGCAGCGCAGCGCCGCATCAGCGCCGACAGGGATTACGTCCGCAGCTCAGCCGCCGGTGGATCCGACAGTACTAGTGTTCCGCGATGGACATCAGCAGGAAGTGCGGAATTACGCGATTGTGGGCGACACGCTGTATGACATCGGTGGTTCGACGGCGAAGAAGATCAAGCTGACTGACCTGGATCTGGAGAAGACGGCACAGGTGAATGATCAGCGCGGAGTGGACTTCCAGTTGCCGAAGAGTGCGGATTAACTTTCTCCCCACTCAAGCCAAAAGAGGGCTTGAATGGGCCACCCGTCAAAAACAGAATGTGTGGGGCACCCAACCTCTTAATTCGGACGGCGCCGGTAATAAATGTTGAATTCGAATCCCTGATTCACAGGGAGCAGCTCGGCAATCTTCCGCAGGCGTTCCGCCAATGCATTCGGCGCGAGTAAAGGATATTCGCGCTCCCGCAGGTCGTAGTAATCCACATCTGTGAAAGTAGAGAGCATGTAGATGGCGATGGCGTCAGAGAACGCAGCCGCGAAATATTCGTTCTTTGCTTTCTCCACGTCGCCGAAGCCATTGCCGGCGGCTTTGCGGAACTCCCAGGCATCGAGTCCGGTCTCGCCGCGCTGGCGATCCTGAACCTGCTTCCAGGCGAGATCAGAAAACTCGGCGGGGACTCCGGCCTGTTCAACGAAGGCATGCGCAACGTTGATGAAAAATTCGAAAGCCAGCGAGAACTTGTCGTCCATCAGGCGGGTGGAGATAAACACGCACTGGGAGTCGCCAAGATTGAGATTGCGATGGCAGACCGCACTGTCGCTTAGCGCCACGTCGTAGCGATCGGCGATAACGGTGTCGTCGCCCTGTCCCACGGTCAGCGGGACGAAATAGTAAGCCTTGCGCGTGAGCGCGGCAGCAACCGGGCGCGGTACAGTAGCGACCATGCGTTCCAGATCGGCTGCGGGGATGTTGGTCTCGCCGGAGACGGCGTAACAAATCCCATTAGTGGATTGAGATACGGGAGCCTGCCGGACTACTTCGGATGGAGAGAGAGTCACGACCTGAGCTACTCCTGACATTCCGAACATTTTAGCGCAGGCGGGGGAATTGGGCGATTGAGGCGAAAATCGTGTTCAACGAAGGGAATTCGAGGTGAGCGAGCAAAGCGATCGTTTTTTCGTCCTGACCGGAGGGCCGGGATCAGGCAAAAGTACCCTGATAGAAGCTCTTCGCAGTGCCGGCTATGCGGGAATGCCGGAAGGGGGACGAGGGATCATCCGGGATCAGTTGGCAATTGACGGGCGGGCGCTACCGTGGAGAGAGCCACTTCTATTCGCCGAGATAATGCTGAGCTGGGATGTGCGGTCATACCACGATGCCGAGCAGTTCACTGGCCCTGTGTTTTTCGACCGCAGCGTGGTCGACGTCGCTGGATACCTCCGGCTGCTTGGATTGTCGGTTCCGAAGCACGTGGAGAAGGCGGTTGAGCTGTTCCGCTACAACCGCAAGGTATTTATCGCGCCGCCGTGGGAAGAAATCTTCGAGCAGGATCGTGAGCGCAAACAGGACTTCACCGAGGCGGTGCGGACATACAAGACAATGGTGAGCACCTACATCGACAAAGGCTACAGGCTCGTCGAGTTGCCGCGGGGTTCGGTGGAGGAGCGAGCCACATTTGTAATAAAGGCTATCGGGAACGGGGCTGCCGCAATTAGTGCTGAGGCTAAGCGAGCGCTACAATAGAGGTTGCAGCTATGCTGAAGGACTTATTAAAGAGCGCGTTTCTGGCACTGGTCGGGACGGCAACGTTTTTCTTCTTCGTAATGATGCTGACGATTCCGATCCTGTCGGTGCTGGCGCGGCGTGGCACGAATTTCACGCAATCGGCGGTGGTAAATCCGGAGCACGTGCTGCGAGTGGTTGGCCTGCCCGTAAGTGGCGTGCTGTACGTCATGTTTTTCGTGCTCGCTATGCGGTACTTGAGGCGCGACGATAGTCCCGATCAGCAGCCGGTTGCGGCCGTGGTGAAGAATTAGCGTGGAAAGAAAGAAATCCAAATTCCGGATTGCGGTTGAAATCGCACTGCGCGTAGTGGTCGTTACTGTGCTGTTCACGCTGGTGGCGTTTGCCGTGGGATTGCTGTGCGGGATCATTGCCAGCATTCTCTATGCGGCGGTGCGCGGCGCGCATGCGGATATGACCATGGCTTACCGCTTCGCTGCGGTTCCGCTTGCCGCGATGGTGCTGGTGATCAGCTTTGTTGCCATGCTGACGACGGAAATCCGTCGAACACGCCAGCTGCGCCTCGACTCGCACTCGTAGGCGCAGCTCCTCTCTTGTTTCTAAAAAAACTTAGCCGCTGATAGACGCTGATTTTCATTGTGGATTAGCCGATTCATTTTCACCCCCACAACAGAGATCGGCGCACATCACCGTTAATCTGCGGCAGCGTTTACGCTAAACTCAAAGATTCGGAAATCCTACAGGTGCACTTATGGCTGACGTAATTCGTATAAAGCTCCCCGACAATAGTGTTCAGGAAGTTCCTAAAGGAACGACTCCGCTGGACATCGCGAAAGGCATTTCGCCGCGACTGGCGCAAGCTGCGCTGGTGGCAAAGGTCACGCCCAGCAATGGCGATCATGCTTCGCCGGAAAAAGATGAAAGCAAGCTGGTCGACCTGACCCGTCCGCTCGAGCAGGATGCGGATCTCCGTATCCTGACGGAAAAAGATCCGGAGGCGCTGCAAGTGTTCCGGCACTCGTCGGCGCACTTGATGGCAGCAGCGGTTCTGGAGCTGTTCCCGGAGACGAAGCTGGGACACGGTCCGGCGACCGAGAGCGGATTCTTTTACGACTTCTATCGTCCGACGCCCTTCACGCCCGAGGACCTGGAGAAGATCGAAAAGAAGATGCAGGAGCTCGTCCAAAAAGATGAGTCGTACGCGCGCGAGTACATTCCGCGCGACCAGGCACTCGACCGCTTCAAGGCCGAGGGCGACTTCATGAAGTGTCACTTCATCGAGCAGTTCACCGGGCAGGGCGAGCCGGTGTCGCTGTACAAGACCGGCAAGTTCATCGACTTCTGCCGCGGGCCGCATATTCCTTCGACCGGAAGGATCAAGGCGTTCAAGCTGCTGAACATCGCCGGCGCCTACTGGCTGGGGGATGAGAAAAATCCGCAGCTGCAGCGGATTTACGGAACTTCGTTCTACTCGAAGAAAGAGCTCGACGAGTACCTGCACCAGATCGAAGAAGCGAAGAAGCGCGACCATCGCGTGCTCGGACAGCAGCTGGATTTGTTCTCCATCCAGGAATTGGCAGGGCCGGGACTGATCTTCTGGCACCCCAAAGGCGGCATCATGCGCAAGCTGATGGAAGACTGGATGCGCGACGAGTATCTGAAGCGCGGCTACTCGCTCGTGTACACCCCGCACGTAGCGCGGCGCCAGTTGTGGCAGACCAGCGGCCACGAGGGCTTCTACGCCGAGAACATGTTCGACACCATGGAGCTGGACGATGCGGAATACCGCATGAAGCCGATGAACTGCCCGTTCCATATCTTGATCTACAAGGACTCGCTTAAGTCGTATCGCGATCTACCGGTCCGGCTGGGCGAACTGGGCACCGTCTATCGCTACGAGCGTTCGGGCGTAATGCACGGTCTGTTGCGTGTGCGCGGCTTCACGCAGGACGATGCGCACATCTTCTGCACCCACGACCAGGTGGAAGACGAGATCGGCGGCTGCATCGATTTCGCGATCGCGACGCTGAATGCCTACGGCTTCGAGAAGTTCCAGGTAGAGCTTTCGACCTGGGATCCGAATGACCAGAAGCACTACACCGGCAAGGCCGAACAGTGGGAGATGGCACAACACTCGCTCGAAAAGGTCCTGAATGGGCGCGGCATTCCGTACAAGACGATCCCCGGCGAGGCAGCGTTCTACGGCCCGAAGATCGACGTGAAGCTGGTGGATGCGATTGGACGTCTGTGGCAGCTTTCAACCGTGCAGTTCGACTTCAACCTGCCGACGCGCTTCGGATTGGAATACGTCGGCGAAGACGGTCAGCGTCACGAGCCGGTGATGGTGCATCGCGCGCTCTATGGCTCCATCGAACGTTTCTTCGGCGTGCTGATCGAGCACTACGCAGGCGCGTTTCCGGTGTGGTTGTCGCCGATGCAGGTAGTGATGGTGCCGATTGCCGAGCGGCATGTGGAGTATGCGAACAAAGTGGCGGATCAGCTGAAAGCGCAGGGCGTGCGCGTGGAAGTGGATGCGCGCAACGAAAAGATGAATGCGAAGATCCGCGAACACGCGATGCAGAAGGTGCCGTTCATGCTGGTGGTCGGCGACAAAGAAGCCGAGGCCAACCAGGTGAACGTCCGCACCCGCGGTAAAGAGAAGACGGAAGACGGTGGCGACGGCGGAGTTCGTGGCAAGGTGAAACGGCTGATCGACACCAAGGCTGCCAGTTTGTAGTCATTATGTAGGACAGGCAATCCTGCCTGTCCTACATTTCATCCCATGCCATTTTCATCCAGCTCCTCAGCTGTGCTAATTTCTTCGTGTGAAGAAACACTGCGCTTTTCTACTTGCCCTGCTCGTGATGTTTCCCCTGACATCCACCATGCGTTCCCAGGCACCCGCCACGGTCGATAACAGCGCCGTCATGTCCGACTGGAATAAGCTCGTCGACGATTACTTTGATGGGTTCTTCAAATATCGTCCCACGGACGGCACGCAGGCCGGATTCCATCAGTACGACTCGCAACTGGAACCGCGGACGAAGTCCGCCTACGACGACGAGATCGCGTTCTACAAATTTTTCCGTACGCGATTGCAGACCTTCGATTCCAAGCGTCTGCCGTTTGAGGCGCAGCAGGATTACGACCTACTGATGGCCACGCTGAATGGGAATCTGCTGGACCTGGAGACGATCCGCGAGTGGGAGAAGAATCCCGACCGCTATTCGAGTGGGATCACCAACAGCGCGTATGTGATCATGTCGCGAAGTTTCGCGCCGGCGGACGAGCGTCTGCGTTCGCTGATCGCACGCGAGAAATTGATGCCGGCAGTGTTCGACGCGGCGCGCGCGAACCTAAGCAATCCGCCGCGGGTCTACACAGAAGTTGCCATCGAGCAGATACCGGGAATCGTCAGCTTTTTCCAGAAAGATGTGCCCGCTGCGTTCACCGAGGTGAAGGATCCGCAACTGCTCGCGGAGTTCAAGCAAAGCAACGATGGCGTGATTGCAGCACTCGAGAAATATCAGGATTTCCTGAAGAGCGACCTGCTGCCCATTTCCAAGGGCGACTTCCGCATTGGCGCCGAGACCTATCAGAAGAAGCTGGCGTATGACGAGATGGTCGATATCCCGCTCGACCGCTTGCTGCAGATCGGCTACGACGACTTGCATCGCAATCAGGAGTGGTTCAAGCGGACGGCGAAGCAGATCAATCCGCACAAGACGCCGCAGCAACTTCTGGAGGAGATGCAGAAGAACCATCCGGGCGTGGATCAGTTGTTGCAGGCCTATCGGGACGATCTCAGCGGAATTCGGCAATACATCGTCGACAAGAAAATTGTGACGATTCCGTCGCCGGTGCCGCCGATCGTGGAAGAGACGCCGCCATTCATGCGCGCACTGACGTTTGCCTCAATGGATACGCCTGGTCCCTACGAGAAGGTCGCGAAGGAAGCGTTCTTCAACGTGACGCTTCCGGATTCAAGGTGGCCGCGCGAGCGCATCGAATCGTACCTCGGTGGGGACAATCGTTTCACGATGATTGCGGTGGCGATCCACGAAGTCTACCCGGGACACTATGTGCAGTTCCTGTGGGTGCCATCGGCGCCGTCGAAGATTCGCAAGCTGCTGGGGTGCGGATCGAATGCCGAGGGCTGGGCGCATTACAGCGAGCAGATGATGCTGGACCAGGGGTACGGGAATGGCGACCCGAAGCTGCGGCTCGGCCAGTTGCAAGACGCATTGCTGCGCAATGCGCGCTTCATCGTGGGCATCTCGATGCACACCGGAAAGATGACGATGGACCAGGCGATTGAGTTCTTCCAGAAGGAAGGCTATCAGCCGAAGTCAGTCGCCGAGGTCGAGACGAAGCGCGGGACGAGCGATCCGACCTATCTGGTTTATACGCTCGGCAAACTGGAGATCATGAAGCTGCGCGCGGACTATCAACGCAGAGAAGGCGCGAACTTCAGCCTGCAGCAGTTCCACGATACGTTTCTGAAGCAGGGATTCCCGCCGATTAAGCTGATCCGGCAGACGATGCTGGGGAACGACAGTCCAGTGCTGTGAAAGGAGTGGCTAGTGGCTAGTGGTTGGTTCAGTTGGGGTGGCCGGTAGCTAGTGGCTCAGAAGATTCAAAAGCTACGTGCTGCCAGCTACCCCAAGAACTCTGACAACCAGCAACTGACACTTACTTCATCGCCAGCAGCGTTTTGGCTTGCGCGAGTTCGGGGCGATTGGAAGTCGAGCCGGAGCAATTCTTCAAAAGCTGCGCGTAGTAAGCCTTTGCTTTCTCCGGTTGATTCAAGGCGGCCGCGGCCTGGGCGGCGCCATAGAGTCCGTTGAAGCGATTGGGATCAACCTTCATCGACTTCTCATATTCAGCAAGCGCGTCGGCAGGGCGCTTCATCTCCATGAGCATGTCGGCGAGCATCTCGCGCGCGGGTAGGGCGGTCTCACCCTTTCCCAAGGAATCCTGTTTGTCGGCCACGCCGCGCATCAGGCGCAGGGCTTCGTCGTTATTGCCATCGGCAAAAGCGGCCCAGGCGCGCGCTTCATCGCCGTCTGTGTCCATGTACTCGGCGTAGTAGGATTCGGTGCTTTTCTTTGTCGCTTCGACCATTGCGTCGTACTGCGCGACGGCTTTGTGCGCGTTCGCAGCGTCGCGAAGATGGCCGTATCCGACTGCCTGTGCCCAGTAGACGATAGCGGCGTTGTAGGGTTTCGCGCTCGGGATCGTTTTCAATGCAGCCGCATCTTTCCAGTTGCGAGTTTCGATCGCATAGGTAGCGGGGAACGCAGCGCGAGCCATGTCGAGATACCCGTACATGCCGTCGCCCATGTCCATCTCGTGCATCGTGTCCATCTGAGCGATGATCGCTTTGGCTTTCGCGTCATCACCAATCTGCAGATACGCGTACTCAAGAAAGTCCATTGCGTGCAGAGCGTGGGCGGCGCCGCCCATGTGCATCTCGGTAGCTTTTTGCGTGGCAGCCACCGACGCGAGGTTCGATTGGATATCTTCCTGCCACAGGCCAAGGCGCGCGAAGATGTGCGAGGGCATGTGGACAGCGTGAGGCGAAGCCGGCGCAATCTGAGCATAACGACGAGCAGCTGCGAGTCCGAGAGGCGCAAGTTGTGGCGAATCGCTGGCGTGAATCAGGTAGTGCGCTGCTCCCGGATGATCAGGTTGCGCATCGACCAGCGGTTGCAGCAGCGCGATGGCTTTCTTCTGGTTGGCGAAAGTCGGATCGCGTGGGGGAGCCGAAGCCAATAGCGAGAGCGCGTAAAAGGCCGTGGCTTCGTGATCCTTCGGGTAGGCTCGATAGACCTTCTCCATCGCGTTCGAGTAGGCAGCGGTTCGTTGATCGAAATCAGTTTTGGCGTCCGGAACGTAAAAAGCAGCTGCTGCCGCAACATAATCCTGCTCGCGCTGAGTTTTGGCTTTGGCCGCCTGGGCTTGCTGAACCAGTGCAAGGCCGCGCTTCATCGTGTCGTCAGTAGGACGCTCCCAAAGCTGATGCCATAGGCTGAGCGATTCTCCCCAATATGCGATGGCACACGTCGGGTCTTTCGCGGCTACCTCTGCGAACTGTTTTTCAGCTTCCTCATACCAGAATGAGTGCATGAGCGCTACGCCGCGCTCGAATGACTTTTGAACCGCTGGTGCGCATGAGGTTGGGAAGGAGACTGTGCCCAGCTTTTCATTAGGATTGTAAGTGTGCGAATGACCTTGGTCACCGAACAGGACGGAACAATACAGAAAGACCACTGCCGCGAGCAGTACAATGCGAAGTTTCATACCCCACCCGCGGAGAGTCTAACGCTCGTCCCCGAGGTGAGCAAGCAGAGCATATTCGGTTACGTTTGTTGAACGGGCCAGAATTCCTGGATGTCAGTTCTTGCATCGTAGTAATTTCGCTCTAACGTGATAGTGGTAATAAATATTGGGAAGCCATCATGAAGATGAAAGTTCGTAAAGCAGTTTTTCCTGCTGCCGGCCTGGGCACGCGATTTTTGCCCGCAACCAAAGCACAACCGAAAGAGATGCTGCCACTGGTCGATAAGCCGATCATTCAATATGGCGTGGAAGAAGCGATGGCGGCCGGCTGCGACCAGATCATCATCGTGACCGGCCGCGGCAAGAGCGCGATTGAGGATCACTTCGATGTCAGCTACGAACTGGAAAAGATGCTGGAGGAAAAAAAGAAGTACGAACTCCTCAGCATCGTGCGCCAGATTTCGGACATGATCCATGTAGCCTATGTTCGCCAGAAAGAAGCGTTGGGACTGGGACATGCCGTGCTGATGTCGCGCGAACTGGTGGGCAACGAGCCGTTCGCGGTGCTGTTGGCGGATGACGTGATTGATGCCGACGTCCCTTGCCTGAAGCAGATGATGCAGGTGTTCGAGGAAACGCAGTGTTCGGTGATCGCCACGCAGGCGGTCGAGGGTCCGGCAATTTCGTCGTACGGCGTGATCGCAGGGCATGAGGTGCCGGGAAAATTTGGCGGACGGCTGTTCGAGATCACCGACCTGGTGGAAAAGCCGAAAGCATCGGAAGCTCCGTCGAACCTCGCGATTATCGGCCGCTACATTCTGACGCCGCGAATCTTCGAGATGCTCTCCGCGACGCAACGCGGAACTGGCGGAGAAATTCAGCTCACTGACGGCATGCGCGAACTGCTGAAGCATGAAAAGATTTACGGCTTTCGCTTTGAAGGGAAGCGCCACGATACAGGCGACAAACTAGGATTCCTGAAGGCGACAGTGGAGTTTGCGTTGAAGCGCAGCGATCTGGGCGGGCCGCTACGGGAGTGGCTTAAACTGCAAAAACTCTAAATCGATTGAGTCATTAGAGTGCTTGGGCCATTGCGTGATTGCTTGAGTTATTGCACGTCTCTGCAAATGACTCAATAACACAATCGCACAATGGCCCAATGCCTTAGTAGGCGAAGAACGGTCCCGCGCCGACTGGCGTGTTCTGGTTCTCAATCGCGGTGAAGACGTTCCGTCCGAAGAAGAACGGCAAGTCCCCAATCGAAGGTGCCCGCGTTTGGGCCACCAAGATTATTGAAGGCGAAATTCGCGCCACCGTTCGAACTGAACAGGAACTCAGCGTTGGCGATACCGAAATTGACGGTGCTCTGGTCACCAAGACTATCGAAGTTTATCGCTGTGAGGTTCCTCAGGTTGAGCGCGTTGTTGTTGGGCGCGCCCGGGCAGTAGAACGAATCGTTCGGGCTCGCGCAGGTGGTAACGCCTAGAGTGCCGGCGTCCAAAATGCCCAGGATGTTGGTGCCGCTATCGATGAAGGCGGTGTATTGCGTGCCGTTGAATTGGGTGCCGAAGTTTCCATTGGCATCCGCTGCCAAAGGAACTGCGCCTTTAAGGCCATTATTCGACTGGGTACCGATTCCAAATACCAGTGACCCTGTAGCGGTCGTTGCCCCCGTATTGGATATCGCAGGAAGCTCGATGATGGTGCCATTGTTATCCGTCGCAAACATTGAGACCGGATTTTGCACCTGGGCGGTGAGCGGCTGAGTGGTTGGCAAGCAGGCGGATGCGGAAGAACACGCGTAGTACAGCGCAGTGCTGGGAATTCCGGTCACGCAGAGCGATCCGCAGTCCTGAAGGAAAGGACCGATACCGAGGATGCCGTTCGCTGCCAGAGCCTGCACCGTATCATCGTCCGTTCCCGTGCATCCGCTCGGAACCGAGAACTGGGTTTCCCCGATGACCTGAATCGGAGCCGAGCTGGCTTTTTCTCCGGCGATCTGAATGTCGGCTGTCTGCACTGGTCCCCAAACGAAAGTGCCGTCGAGAAAAGGAACGCACTCAGCGACAGACAATCCGCTCCCGTTAGTTTGCGTGGTGAGAGGTAGCGTCATTACGGATGCAAGCACGCGCAGCCCCTCCGATCCTGTATCGACCAGCACGTGATCGATGGACTGGCAGGTGGTCGTGCCGGGCACACACACAGTTACCGTTACGAACAACCCATTCGTGGCTGGAGCAGTTGCCTGGATGGCTGATGGACCGGGGTCAACGACGATGGCCGCAACATTGGTTCCCGAGGAGGGAGGAGTAATCGGGTTTCCACCTGGCGACGAGCTATTGTTACCGCCGCCGCAAGCAACCAACACAGTCAGGGCACAGCTGGAAATCAAAACGAGCGCTCTACGCACAGGAGTCTCCTTACTTAATCTGGGTGGTTTGTACTCCCTGCGGGAGCATGCTGGGAACGTATGCGCGGCCCGTGTAATAACGCATATGGCCGCTCATTTCAACTACGAGTCCGGGCTCGTGAATCGTTAAAGGTGTGTTGTGACCAGCGCGCCTGTTTTTCGCAACTGCCAGTACCTGATCGTAATAGCTGCCCAGAACCTGCTTGAGATCCGGACGGAAAGGGCCGCTCCATGCCACACCGAACACCTGACCCGAGGGAGAAACAAATTCCCGAACGGCAGTGCCGTCCGCGGCTTTCATCTCGTGCACGGTGTAGTTGGTGGCGCGGGATACGTTCACCGCGGCTTTCATGTGAGCCTGGTCGGATTGCACAGAGGAAACGTCGGCTCCGAGAGTTGCGAAAACCGGCAAAGCAAACGCGATCAATAACAGGGGTGAGAGCAGCAATCCCCGATGGGACCACTGAATTGCGATGGATCTCATGAGTTCCGTTTCCAATTTCTCCCAGCACTGCTGCTGGGTTCGGTTGAAACAAACAGATCGTGTGATTCTGAACTTTGAAACACCGGATGCATAGGTAAGTTGCTATGTACCTCGGGCCCGGTACTTTCGTTTTCTTCTTGGATGCAGGTTGCGAACTGCATGTGCTCGTGGAATCGCAAGCCGATTGATGGTTGGACGCAAACGAGAAATGTTGGATTACTGGAGAAGTTGTGCTCGGACCTTGTACACTGCTGGACGCTCATGAAACCAGCACTGAAGTGGAACCGCTGTCTCGCAGCCTTTTGTATTTTCACCAGTTTCCTTCCTATGTTTGCTCAACAGACGCCGCCAGAAATCAAGTCGCCGCAGGTGAATGCGGATCGCACAGTGACCTTCCGTTTCGTCGATCCAGGTGCGCAGAAGGTGACCGTAAACGTCGAAGGCGCTAAGCCGCTGGAGATGACAAAGGACGCGCAGGGCGTGTGGTCGGCGACAACAAGCGCCGTCGAGCCGGATCTCTACGGGTATGACTTCGATGCCGACGGAGTGGAGCTTGTCGATCCGAACAACACGCTGATGAAGACGAACCTGTTGAACCTGGAGAACATGGTGCTGGTGTCCGGTGCGTCGCCGCAACCGTGGGAGGTGCAGGACATTCCGCACGGCGAGGTTCATCACCACTTTTATAAATCGGGCATCGTTGGTGACAATCGCGACTACTACGTGTACACGCCGCCGAATTACGATCCCAAGGCGAAAGTGAAGTATCCGGTGCTGTACCTGCTGCATGGCTATAGCGACGGCGCAGATGGATGGACAACGGTAGGGAAAGCGAATTACATCCTCGACTCGCTGATTGCGCAGGGCAAGGCGAAACCGATGATCGTGGTGATGCCGCTGGGCTACGGCGCGCCCGAGATCCTGGCGAATGGCTGGAAGACATGGGGGCATCCGGAGATCACGCAGAAGAATTTCGACAAGTTCCGCGAGATGCTTGTCACGGAGCTGATGCCGCGGGTAGAAAAAGAATATCGCATTTCGACCAATCGCAAGGACCATGCGATCGCCGGTCTCTCGATGGGCGGATCGGAAACGCTGCTGACTGGACTCAACAATCTGGATAAGTTCGCTTACATCGGTGCGTTCAGCTCGGGCGGGATATCCCCGGATTTCGACAAGGACTTCCCGAATCTGAATGCGAGTGCGAACTCGCAGATCAAGCTGTTGTATGTCGCCTGCGGAACGGAAGATCACCTGATCGAACTGAATCGCAAGTTCAAAGCATGGCTGAAGACGAAGGACGTGAAGTTCACGGACGGGAGACTCCGGGAATGCACACGTGGATGGTGTGGAGACGGAATCTGATTGAGCTGGCGCCGCAGTTGTTTCGGTAGGCGGTGGGCTGTAGTCGGTGGTCGTTAGCGATTGGGTGCGCGGTCCTTCGCTTCTTGGAAAGGGCCGGAATCCTCCAACGACTACCCAATATGTCATGGCAGCCCGATACTTGCCTCTTCAGAGTAGTCTAGCAACAGTCGTGCGTATACACGCATCCCTTCCAGAGTGGCAACAATCCAAGATGCCGCACGGATCTTAGCTGTCTCCGTGACATGGTCCGTCAGTCCGCGATTAGCTATCCCAGCGATTCAGCGATGTAGTCCTGCTCAGCCAGGTCGGCAATTCGGATTACGGGTCAGTTCGATAAGCTCCTCAGTGTACTAGCGCATATCGTGCCAGTCGACTTCGACGGTTTCGCTGACTCGAGAGATCGGTATGCCCGCATCGGACGTCAACGTCCCGCAATCAATCCCTGCTGGTAGAAAGATATCGCCACAATTCATGTCGCAGGCTGCTTCATGCGTGACCGATTCGTTTGACGGATCGAGTGAGCAGTGATCAACGGAGCTGATAGCACTCTAGAGTTGCCCAATGAGGATCGTCAAACGGCATGGATAGCCATTGATAATACGCTGCTCGGCGTCGACTGTCCACATGCTGGCTCCACGCATTTGGTCAAATCTAGTCCGCTCTGCTAAAATCAATGTTTTGCGTCATCAAGCTTAAGCTTATCTGAGGTCGTTATGGCACAAGTATGTGAAGTTTGCGGCAAGAAGCCGCGCACCGGAAATAACGTCAGCCACGCGCACAATGTGACTAAGCGCCGCTGGAACATCAACTTGCGGCCGGTCCGCGCCAAGGCGTCGGGTGGCAATACCAAGCGCGTACGCGTCTGCACCGATTGCCTGCGCAGCGGCAAAATCGTCAAGGCGTAAGTCCCGATTTCTCGAAGCCTCCTGCTCGAAGGAGGCTTTGTTGTGTGCAGACTTCTAGTTCCCGGTTCCCCCGCTCGAGGGCGAGCGGGCTCCATAAACACGAAGCAATTCGTCCCACATGAATCTTTCGCCGCCGCGAACTTTTGGCCGGGTGCTCGCGTATGGCAAGTGTGGGGGTTTCCATGAAGAGCTCTAGCCTTTTGCAGCGGATCGTCGCGATCCTGCTGGCGGCAGTTGCGTGCCTGGTTGTTCTCTCGTACCACCCATCGAAATTGCACGCGCAGAGCGCAGGCGCCTTTATCAGCCAGGATGCATCGGCGAAGGATGTCGGACTGCCGCTGTATCCGGGGTCGAAGCCTGCCCTCGACAAGAAGTCTGAAGATAGAATCTGAAGACAAGAAGTCTGATTCGCAGTCCGCGAACATGGGCCTGTGGCTCGGCGGTACCGGATTTCAGCTGGTTGTGGTGAAGATGCAGACACCGGACTCGCCAGAGAAGGTCGCCGCTTACTACCGCAAGGCGCTCGCGAAGTACGGGACGGTGCTCGACTGCACGAATCCTCCAAGCCAGGCCGACGAAAAACATACTCCCAATGCGCTGAGCTGCGATGACGACAAAGCCGACGCGGGCGGAATGCTCTTCAAGGCGGGCACAAAAGAGGTGCAGCATCTGGTGAGCGTCGATCGCGATGGCGGCGGCACGATCTATTCGCTGGTGTACCTGGTGGCAAAAAGCAAAGGACACGAAGCGGAGCTGTAAGTTGGTGGCGAGATTAGCTGAAGTCTAGCGACCCGACAGAAGGCTCGAGGAATGTCCGCGCCCAACACATTCTACACGAGTGCGATGACGTCGATCTCGACGAGCACGTCTTTGGGTAGCCGCGAGACTTCCACTGTCGAACGCGCGGGAGGAGCCTTCTTCCAGAAGCGCGCATAGACTTCGTTCATCGCAGCGAAGTCGCCCATGCTCTTCAGAAACACCGTGGTCTTCACAACATTTTCCAGCGACGTGCCGGCGGCGGTGAGGATGGCCTTCAGGTTCT
The DNA here is from genome assembly GCA_963724985.1 of Terriglobia bacterium. Taxonomy (GTDB): domain Bacteria; phylum Acidobacteriota; class Terriglobia; order Terriglobales; family Acidobacteriaceae; genus JAJPJE01. The sequence continues at coordinate 204,998 of CAVRWV010000016.1, forward strand.
GCAATACGCGGTCGGTCTGCGCGGCGACTTCCGACTGCGCGATCAGTCCGGTCGTGGGGTCAATGGGGATCTGGCCGGAGACGAAAACAAATCCACCGGCTTTGATCGCTTGCGAATAGGGTCCGATGGCCTGGGGCGCATGCTCGGTGATGACCACGTCTCGCATGTGTTTCTCCGGCAAAAGTGTAGAATTCGCGGCGAGGGTGAATAGTAGATAGTAATTGGTAATTAGTCTTCAGCACTCAGTAGTCAGCATTCAGTCAGAAAGTGATGTGATGGGCTACATGACGACAGCGAACGAATAGATGCTAATTACTACAATTACCAATTACCAAGAACTAATTACTCATAGCTGAAGACTGAATGCTGAGAACTGATAGCTGAGTGCTGCTTTGCAGCTAATTGCTTTTCTGCACGCGCTGGACGTCGTGCACGCCTGGGATTTTGCGAAGGCCCGCGAGGATGCGCTCGAGATGCTTCAGGTCCTCGATGTCGATGGTGACATCGATGTTCGCCTGGCGGTCGCCGGTGCGGGCGCTCATATTCTGGATGTTGGTGTTCTCGTCGCTGATGATGGCGGTGATCTGCTTCATCATGCCCGGGCGGTCGTCGGTGAAGAGCGTGAGTTTCACTGGATAGGAGCCGGCGGCGGCTTCCTTGCGCGCCCAATCCACATCGATGCGGCGTTCCGGTTCGTACATCAGGTTCAGAACATTGGGACAATTTTTGGAATGGACCGCGACGCCTTTGCCGCGGGTGATGTAGCCAACCACATCTTCGCCCTTGATGGGGTTACAACAACGCGCGCGATAGACGAGCAGATCGTCGTGACCCTTCACCAGGATTGCGGACGTGTCGCCGCCGAAGACGCGACGCACCACGCTGGAGATGCCGCTGGTGTCCTCTTCGGGATGAGCGCTGTTCTGGCTGCTGGCTGGAGCGAGGCGCGCGAGAATCTGACGCGCGGAGTACTTGCCGTAACCGATGGCGGCCATCAGGTCGTCGGGCTTGCCCAGGCCCATATCGGAGGCGACGCGCTGGTAGTCGGCGGTCTTGATGTCCTTGAGCGTAACGCGGTATTTGCGCGCTTCTTTCTCGATCAGCTTCTCGCCGATTTCAATGGCACGCTCGCGCTGGTGAATATTGAGCCAGTGGCGAATTTTCTGGCGAGCACGCGTTGACTTGACCAGCGAGAGCCAGTCGCGGCTCGGCTTGTGTCCGGTCTGCGTGACGATTTCGACGATGTCGCCGCTGCGCAGCTTGTGGCGGATGGGCACCATGCGCCCGTTGACGCGCGCGCCGACGCAAGCGTGTCCGACTTCGGTGTGCACGGCGTAAGCGAAATCGATGGGAGTGGAATCGCGCGGCAGGCTGACGACTTTGCCCTTGGGGGTGAAGGTGTAGACCTCTTCGGGATAGAGATCGACTTTCAGCGTGGTGAGGAATTCATCGGGATCCGATATGTCGCGCTGCCACTCGACCAGTTGGCGCAGCCAGGAGAGGCGCTGTTCGTCCTTGGCTGAGATCGGGCCGTCTTTGTACTTCCAGTGCGCGGCGATGCCTTCTTCCGCCATGCGGTGCATGTCTTCGGTGCGGATCTGCACTTCGAAGGCATTGCCGTTTTCGGCGATCACCGTGGTGTGCAGCGACTGGTACAGGTTCGGCCGGGGCATGGCGATGAAGTCTTTGATTCGACCTGGGACAGGCCGCCACTGGTTGTGGATCATGCCGAGCACGGCGTAGCAATCGTTGACGCTCGAGGTGATGATGCGGATGGCAAAGAGGTCGTAAGTCTGGTCGACGGAAATGCGCTGCCGCTGCAGCTTTTGCCAGATGCTGAAGAGGCGCTTGATGCGGCTTTCGACGCGGGCTTCGATGCCGTTCTCTTTCAGCTTGTCGCGGATGAGGCCGACAATCTGCTGAAGGAATTCTTCGCCCTTCTTGCGGCGCTGCTCGACTTCGTCGTGAACCTGCTGGTAGGCGATGGGATCGACGTAGCGGAACGCGAGGTCTTCGAGTTCGCCGCGGATTTTGCCCATGCCGAGCCGGTGCGCAATCGGACCGTAGATCTCCAGCGTCTCGCGGGCGATCTTCTCGCGGCGATCGGGCGGAAGCGCATCGAGCGTGCGCATGTTGTGCAGGCGGTCGGCGAGTTTGATGAGCACGACGCGGACGTCGTCGACCATGGCGAGCATCATCTTGCGCAGATTCTCGGCCTGGCGCTCTTCGCGGGTGGCGAAATCGATTTTGCTGATCTTGGTGACGCCTTCGACCAGGTGCGCGACCTGCTCGCCGAATTCTTTGCGCACGTCGACGATCGTCACCGTGGTGTCTTCCACGCAATCGTGCAGCAGGCCGGCGGCGATGGCGTTGGCGTCCATCTTCATGTCCGCAAGGATCATGGCGACTTCGAGCGGATGGACTACATAAGGCTCGCCGGAAGCGCGCGATTGGCCGGTGTGATTTTGCAGGGAGAAGTCGTAGGCGCGGCGAATGATTTCCAGATCGTCGTTAGGACGGTAGGTACTGACCGCCTTGGTGAGGTCACGGAAGCGCGTGACCCGCAACATGTTGGTCGCGATCTGTTGGCGAAGCGTCGCCATATCTGATTATAGGCTTAAACGATGAAGCAGCTGTTAGTCGAGCTGAGCAGCTTTGATTACGTAAGTTGCATTGTCGATTCGGAAACGCGAAAAGTCCAGTCCACTCAGCAGAATGGAGCCCGATCCAGACGGCTATTTGTTGAAGTGTTCCCAGCCCTTGGCCTTTAACGGCACACGCAGCCCTTCGCTTTCCAGCCACATCTGCGAGCGGCGCGAAGGGAGGATTTCGCCAATCTCGGTAACCGGCACGCCCGCGATTTTCTTCGGCACGCGACGATTGCGCGGCGCCGTGAAGAGCAGTTCGTAATCTTCGCCGCCATGGAGCGCGTACGCGAGACTTTCGGGCGAGTCTGTCGATAGTGGGCAGCGAGTCGGCATGCACCACCGCGCCGACGCGGCTCTCTTCGCACAGGTGCGAGAGGTCGGTAGAGAGGCCGTCGCTGAGGTCGATCATCGCGGACGCCAGGCGATGTTCGCGCAGGTACTGTCCGATGGCGATGCGTGGCGTGGGAGAGAAGTGCTCAGGAAAATCTTTCGGTCGAAGTCGTTCTCCACGTCGCAAGCGATTGAGGGCGGCGACTGATCCGCCCAGCGTGCCGGTGACATAAATGCGATCACCCGGCTTCGCTCCAGAGCGCAGGATCGCTTTCCCCTTAGGAACCGAGCCGATCACGACGATATCAGCCAGCACACCCGACGGACTCTGCGCGGTATCGCCGCCCGCGAGCGGAACGGAGAACTCTTCGCCAGCGCGAGAAAGCCTTTCATGAAGCGATCGACCCACTGCTGCGGAAGTTTCGCGGGAAGAGCCAGAGAAAGGAAGGCTGCGACGGGCTTTCCGCCCATGGCAGCGATATCACTTAGGCCGCGAGCCAGGCAGCGATGGCCAACACTCTCCGGCGGGTGCCAGTCGCGACGAAAATGCACCCCTTCCAGGCTGAAATCAGTGGTTACCAGCAGCTCAGAACCAGGAGCAACACGGATAATCGCCGTATCATCTCCTATCCCAAGGGTAAGTTCCCCGCTGTGCCGGAAGCGTGCTGCCTGACGGCGAATTGCGGAGATCAGTTGTCGTTCGGCTCGAGGCAAGGCAGCAACAATATACGCTCGATGACCACGTAAGAGCCTCTCAGTACAATCCTCGGCTGCCCTAAAGCGATGTAAGTACAGGGCCTAAAGTTTTTGTCCTAGATAGAACCAGAGTTGACACGGCTAAAATCCGTCTGGTAAGTTCATCCCGTCCTGAGCTGAACCCCGAGCTCACGATGTTCGGTTCGATTCTTCGGGCCGATCGCGCGCGAAATCCGCAACAGGCCAACCAGCCGGCGCGCACCGGGATGCTGACAGCGTCCCAGGCTAGAAATTCTGAGGAGAACAGATATTGCGTAAGCGCTTTTACATCCTTTTCGTGGCACGCGACCCGGAAGGTGAGCTACGCAAAATCCCCATTCCTCTTCACCATGTGTACGTTTTCATGGCGGGCGCTTTGCTCGGCATGTTGACCATCACCGGCATGGCAGGCTCTTACGTCCGCATGCTGACCAAGGTGACCCGGTTCAATCAGCTGCGGTCCGAAAAAGAAGCTCTGAAGTCGCGCTACACCGAGCTGGAAGAAGCCTCGAAAGAGAAAGACATCCAGGTGGCTTCGCTCGGATCGATTGCCAGTGAAGTTTCGGCGATCTATGGACTGAAGGCTGAGCCGCTCCTGGTTGCAAGTTCCGACAGCGACGATGAGGAGCAGGTGCAGACTTCGCTCGATCAGCTGAGCACCCTGCGCCACTCGGCACTAACGGGCGTCGCCAACATCGGAGTGGGCATGGGTATGAAGCAGGCGACACTTGCCGACTGGCAGCGCATGGCTGCCGCTCCTACGCTCTGGCCAGTGGAAGGTCCGATTACCGGCAATTTCGGTGAGCGCATCGATCCATTCAACGGGGAAGGCGCATTCCACCGCGGCATTGATATTTCCAGTCCGATGGGAACACGCATTGTGGCTCCGGCCGATGGCATCGTAATTTTCGCAGCGCTGGCTGCAGGTTACGGACGCATGATCGAGATCGATCACGGGCACGATATTCTCACTCGTTACGGACACCTGATGAGCTGGTCAGTCAATGAAGGCGAACACGTGCAGCGCGGACAGGTGATCGGATACGTGGGCACGAGCGGTCGCAGCACTGGTCCTCATCTGCACTACGAAGTCTGGGTCCACAACACTCCGGTAAATCCTCACAAATTCCTGCGCATGACGCACATCGAGACGGTCGCTGCTGCTGGAAAGTGAAGCAGCACTCAGTTCTCAGCATTCAGTCGTAAGCTCTTACCGCAATCCACCCAATGTTAGTGACGCTTTGATTTAGCCGGCTTCTTCTGCGGAGCGGCTGGAGGTGGAGCGGCTGCTTCCGGCGTGATCGGCGTCGCCGGCGGTTCCGCCAGAATCTTCTTTAGAAATCCTTTGGGAAGCTCGGCGTTGAGGACAGCCTCATTGTGATTGGCCTTTACCTCGATGCTGTCGAAGAAAGTTTTCACATCCGGATCGCCTCCGCTCGCATTGGCTTCGAGCGAGCGAAAGATGTTCAGGAAAGAATTCAACTGTTCAGCAACGTGCGCGGCGTTCTCATCCGAATTCGTGAACGCCTGCGCCTTGAGGTCGATCGATCCGAGGTAGCGAACAGAAATCACGCTGACGGTATCGGGCGGGAAGAACAGATCGAAGCCTCCGGGCAGAACGTACGGAGAGTTCTTCTCGGAGTTGGGCGCCACGTTCAGCACAGCCCACGCAAGACTGGCGAGTGGAACGCGCCGATAGTATCGCCGCAGCAGGCGCGGCCCTCCAAAGGGTGAAGCCAGCTTGCCGTAGCGGTCGATGATGCCGCGAATCACGTAAGGATCGTCCAGGTTCGAGATTGCGGCGAGATCGGGCCCGAGCAAACAGACACGCACGATGCGATTCTCGCGCGGAACGTTAAAGATCTCTCGATTCCGATAACTATCGACCGAGGAAGACAGTTTGCGCAGGTAGGCGGCTACGCGTTGCGAATCGAAGTTGGCGACAAATACTTCCGAATATCGGTTCTCCGGTCTACCGGTCAGGTCCTTGCCGCCATCCACGTGGATCGCGAAGGCGGCTTCCTGCAGATCGTGCTCGAACTGAAATCCCGTCTGTCGGATGAATTCCTGATAATCGCCTTCCGGCACGATTGGCGGAAGTTTATCCAGCAGCCCAGCCTTGCGCAACGGCGACAAGTCGAGATAGACGTACCCTTCGGCGGTGGGCAGCAGACGGGCAGGTTCAGGAGGAGCTGCCTTTCGGAGGAAGACGGCTGCGGCGATTGCTACCGCCACGGCAAGAACCACCAACAGCGGGATCAGGACAAGTTTTCGTCGTCGCATCGCGGGAGATTTGGGCGCTAACCGCGCCAGGTTTGCGAAAAAAAACCTGCGAAAGCCAACAGATTCTCGTCAAGAGTAGCGGAGGCGGCGGGTTTTGGGTAGAATTTAAGAGTAGCGAGACTAGTTTGCTTGCGCACGTGGGCCGGAATGGACCGTAATGCGGGCCGTCTGGAGACTGTGCGAAAGCGTTGGAAATCTCTGTCCGGCAGGCGCTTGCACGTCAAGTTCCGCTGTGATAATCTCTGAACTTTGTCCCGTGCGGCGGGAAGTTTCTGGATGTCTGTCTTCAGATTTGAGGACCGGCAACCGGTGCTGGCGTAGCTCAGCTGGTAGAGCATCTGATTTGTAATCAGAGGGTCGGGGGTTCAAATCCCTTCGCCAGCTCCAAAAGATGAATCAGCGCGCAGTGGTTGTGCGCGCACTCACTCGGCGTAGCGCGCAGCTCCTCAGAGATAAACCTCCAAAGGACGCTTCCGTAAACAGGAGATCGGAAAGCGGAAGCTTGTTCGCGCGGTTTCGCATGTCCCCGTCGCTGATGGCAGCAGTCATATTTTTTGCGAGCGATTTGCTGGTAATGAAGTGCCCTCATACTGCACGTCGCTGCCTGTCGGGATGGTGACTCGGCGTTAGGTTTGCACAGGTGGCCGAGTGGTTAATGGCAGCAGACTGTAAATCTGCCGCTCCCAGGAGCTACGGAGGTTCGAATCCTCCCCTGTGCACCAGGATTGGATCTGGTGATTCGTGAGAATCACAGATCGGGATGTTGACTGTGTCGCGATTTGGAATAGCCATGGTGATCTTCGCAGTTCTCGAACTGCTGGCATGGCAAACGTTGTCGGACAGGAAAATCCGGCTGATCGCGATGGCGGTGATTGGAATGTTTGCGCTGCGGACTTGGGTGTATCACCGGCGCGAGACGCTGCGGAGCTTGGACAGCAGCGACGAGAAATAGCAGTTGGAGTGAAGGCAAGGGCGGGAGTAACTCAGTGGTAGAGTCACAGCCTTCCAAGCTGTTGGTCGCGGGTTCGATTCCCGTCTCCCGCTCCAGAGCATTGGCCGATGTAGCTCAGTTGGTAGAGCACTCCCTTGGTAAGGGAGAGGTCACCAGTTCAATCCTGGTCATCGGCTCCAGAGATTGGGCTGACGTTGAGGTGATTGGTTCCTTCGCCTGCTGAGGCAGGCTCAGGATCTCGGCTGCGGGCTCAGACACCCGCAAGGCGCCTCGACATCGGCTCCAGAGTTTGAAGCGCGCCAGAAAAAATTTATGACGACTGGTTTCGAACAAGCGGGAATCAAGATCGAGAAGCAGGCCGAGTTTGCGGCGCTGAAGCAATCCATTGAGCGGCTGTTGTCGGCGGCGCTGATCGAGAAATTCTTCAAGAAGATTCAGAAGAACGATATCCGCATTCGCGAGTTCGAAGCGGTGTTGTCGAAACGCCTGATGGAACAGGCGGATGAAAATCTGGCGAAGTCGGGCCAGTCGGCGCAGGCGTTGTATGACGCGTTGACGATGACCGACAAGGCGCAGATGCGAGAGTTTTATCTGACCAAAATTGAGGAAGTGAATCCCGATGTTCGGGCGCGCTTCCAGAAAATTTACCGCTATTACTAAACGCGCCCCCGCGAATCGCGTGTAGGCGCGACGGGGAGAAAGGCACGGCAATCATGGCGAAAGAGAAATTTGATCGTAGTAAGCCGCACGTGAATGTGGGGACGATAGGACACATTGATCACGGGAAGACGACGCTGACGGCGGCGATCACGAAGGTATTGTCGAAGCACAACCCGAAGATCCAGTTCCGGTCTTTCGATTCGATTGATAACGCTCCGGAAGAGCGCGAGCGCGGTATCACGATCGCGACCGCACACGTCGAGTACGAGACGGCCAATCGGCACTACGCGCACGTCGACTGCCCGGGTCACGCCGACTACATCAAGAACATGATCACCGGCGCGGCGCAGATGGATGGCGCGATTCTGGTGGTCGCGGCGACGGATGGTCCGATGCCGCAGACGCGTGAGCACGTGCTGCTCGCCCGTCAGGTAGGTGTGCCGTACATCGTGGTTGCGCTGAACAAGTGCGATGCGGTGGATGATGCCGAGCTGCTTGACCTGGTGGAGCTCGAAGTACGCGAACTGCTGAAGACCTATCAGTTCCCGGGCGACGATCTGCCGGTAGTTCGGCTCTCCGCGCTGGGTGCGTTGAACGGCGAAGAGAAGTGGGAAAAGCAGGTTGATGCGCTGATGGATGCGGTCGACAAGTATGTGCCGCTGCCGGCGCGTGATATCGACAAGCCGTTCCTGATGCCGATCGAAGACATCTTCTCGATCTCCGGACGCGGAACGGTGGTTACCGGCCGTATCGAGCGTGGCAAGGTGAAGGTTGGCGAAGAAGCCGAGATTGTGGGCTTCCGCGAGACGCGCAAGACGGTAGTCACGGGCGTCGAGATGTTCAAGAAGCAGCTGGACGAAGGCATGGCGGGCGACAACGCCGGTCTGCTGCTGCGCGGCACGGCGAAGGAAGACGTGGAGCGCGGGATGGTGCTGGCGAAGCCGGGATCGATCACGCCGCACAAGAAGTTCAAGGGCGAAGTTTACGTGTTGAGCAAGGAAGAAGGCGGGCGTCATACGCCGTTCTTCAAGGGCTACCGTCCGCAGTTCTACTTCCGCACGACGGATGTGACGGGAGTGGCGGAGTTGCCGGCGGGCACGGAGATGGTGATGCCGGGCGATAACGTGAGCTTGGTGATTGAGCTGATCACGCCGGTGGCGATGGAAAAGGGACTCCGGTTCGCGATTCGTGAAGGCGGCCGTACGGTGGGCGCTGGCACGATCTCGGAGATCTTGGACTAAGAGTTGACTGTGTGGTGCGGGCTTTAAGTTCGCACTGCGCGGACAGGAATGTCCGCGCCACACAAACAGAAACGGGAGTTTGAAATGCCTCGTGAAATTGTGACGTTACAGTGTCCGGTCTGCAAAGAGCGGAACTATTCGACGACGAAGAATCGTAAGACGACGACGGAGCGGTTGGAGTTCAGCAAGTTCTGCAAGCGCTGCCGCAAACACACCGACCACAAAGAAGTGAAGTAACACTTCGGAGATAGGGTGAATCGCGAAGGAACGCGCTGTCATGCGCGATGGCGAGAGGGCGAAGCAGCGAATTGCGGAGCCTTAGAAATAAAGGGGCGTAAGCTCAACGGCTAAACTGCCGGTCTCCAAAACCGGACTTGGGGGTTCGAATCCCTCCGCCCCTGCCAGTTTGATTTTGGCGACGAAGACGGCGCCGGAAAAGTAAAGAAGGTAGTACAGGACATGGCAAAGACAGCTGCAATACAGGTTCCGAGTGAAGGCGGTTTTGTTGGACAGGTAAAGTCCTGGCCACAGCGCGTGAAGTCGTTCTACGGCGACGTGCGCACCGAAATGAAGAAGGTGACGACGCCTTCCCGCAAGGAAGTTCAGTCGACCACGGTGGTTGTGATCATCGCGGTGTTCTTGTTTGCCGTGTACTTCTTTGTTATCGACAAAATTATTCAGACCGGCGTGAACTCGCTAATTCATTACTTTGTGAAATAGCGCCGGATGAAAGAGCAAATGCAGGAAGATCAAAACAAACACGAAGAGAGCGCGATCCCGCAGAACGGCGGAGAAGGCACAACGCCCCCAGAAGGCGCTGAGAGTGGCCAGGGCGCATCGTCGAATCCGAATATGAAGTGGTACATCATCCACAGCTATTCGGGATTCGAACGCAAGGTCAAAGAATCGCTGGAATCGCGCGTTGCTGCATTCGGGTTGCAAGGAAAGATCGGCCGCGTGCTGATCCCCACCGAAGCGGTGACCGAGGTTCGCGGCGGCAAGAAGTACACCTCCGAGCGCATGTTCTATCCCGGATACGTCCTGGTGGAAATGGATCTGACTGGATTCCGCACCGGCGGCGAAGGCGACCATGTGTGGCATGTCGTGAAATCGACGCCGCGCGTAACTGGCTTCGTTGGCACGGCCAACGATCCGACTCCGCTATCGCAGGATGAGGTCAATCAGATTGTCTACCGCGTGGCCGAGGGCAAGGAAAAGCCGAAGCTCAAGGTCAAGTTCGAGAAGAACGAGTCGGTACGCATCTCCGAAGGACCGTTCGCCAGCTTCACCGGCATCGTGGACGAAGTAAACGAAGATCGCGAAACGCTGAAAGTCATGGTCACGATCTTCGGGCGCTCGACTCCGGTCGAATTGGGATTTGCGCAAGTCGAAAAGGTAGTGACATAGGTTTCAGATCCCAGGTTAGCCCAAAGGAAGGGCGAACCTGGGCCACCATGGGTTTAATGCTGTGCTAATGGCCACAGAGCTAAAGGCTGTTAGCCGAAAGCGAGTCAGAGAGTAATGGCAAAGAAAGCAACAGGATTTGTGAAGCTCCAGATCGCCGCGGGCAAGGCAACGCCAGCCCCGCCAGTCGGACCAGCGCTCGGTCAGGCGCAGGTCAACATCATGGAGTTTTGTAAGCAATTCAACGCGCGTACCAGCCAGAAAGAGCTGGAAGGCCTGATCATCCCGGTCGTCATCACCGTTTATAACGACCGCTCGTTCACGTTCGTTACCAAGACGCCTCCGGCTTCGATTTTGTTGAAGCGCGCTGCGGGCATCGCCAAGGGATCGGGCGCGCCGAATAAAGACAAAGTCGGCAAGGTGACCGAGAAGCAGGTGGAAGAGATCGCGAAGCAGAAGATGCCGGATCTGAATGCGGCCTCGCTGGAGTCGGCGATCAAGAGCGTGAAAGGTACAGCGCGGTCGATGGGAATTGAGATCGCTGGATAGCAAGCAAGTTTAGAAGTAAGTCGAAATGACCACGGCCTGCAAAATTAAGCAGGCGGTGGGAGACGAGGAAAAGCAATGAGTCGTAAAGCCTGGAAAGAATGTTGTGAAGGCGCGGGAGGCGGTGGAAAAGCGTCCATACGTTTTGAACGACGCGGTTCCCCTCCTGCAAAAAGTTAAGTTCACCAAGTTCGACGAAACCGTGGAACTGACGATGCGTTTGGGAGTCGATCCCAAGCACGCCGATCAGATGGTTCGCGGCACCGTCGTTCTGCCGCATGGTTTGGGCAAGTCGAAAAAGGTGCTGGTCATCGCTACTGGCGAGAAGCAGCGCGAAGCGGAAGCTGCCGGAGCTGATTTCGTCGGCGGTGAAGACATGGTCGAGAAGATCCAGAAAGAAAACTGGACCGACTACGATGCCGTGATCTCCACGCCCGACATGATGAAGTCGGTAGGCCGCTTGGGTAAGGTACTTGGTCCGCGCGGACTGATGCCGAATCCGAAGACCGGAACCGTAACTTTCGACGTGGGCAAAGCTGTTCAGGAAGTAAAGGCCGGTAAGGTCGAGTTCCGTACGGATAAGACCGCACTGGTCCATGTGCCTGTGGGCAAGATTTCGTTCGCTCCGGAAAAGCTGGTGGAGAACGCAACCGTGGTGCTCACCAGCGTGATCAAGGCCAAGCCGGCCGTCGCCAAGGGGAAATACCTGAAAGGCGTAACCCTGAGCTCGACGATGGGTCCTGGCATTCTGATCGATACCACTGCCGTTGAAACCGCCGCCAAGGCGTAAAGAGCGAACTACGAGGATTCTGAAATGGCTGTCACAAGAGCAAAGAAGGTTGAACAAGTTGAGAAGCTCACCGGGGAACTGAACGAGGTGGGTAATGTGATCGTCGGCACGTTCAGCAAGCTGACGGTTACGCAGGATTTTGAACTGCGCAAAGCGGTCCGCGGCGCCGGTGGCAAGTACCAGGTAGTGAAGAACACTCTGGCGGAGCGGGCCACCAAGGGCACGAAGATCGAAGAGGCGCTGAAGAACCTGGCGGGGGTGACCTCAATCGCCTACACCAAGGCCGATCCGGTTGCACTGGCGAAGGCGCTCTCCAAGTACGCGAAAGATAATCCGGAGTACACGTTCAAGGCTGGCGTGGTCGAAGGCCGCGTGATCTCGATCAAGGAGATCGAGACACTGGCGAACATGCCGTCGAAGGAAGAGATCTACTCGAAGCTGCTCTTCCTGATCAATTCTCCGGCGCAGCGTTTGGCGACGGTAATTGGCGCGACGGGCCGCGATCTGGCTATCGTCGTAAACCAGGGCGTAAAGGAAAACAAGTTCAAGGGCGGCGCAGAAGCACCAGCACCAGTTGCCCAGAGCGGCGAAGAAGCAGCGGCTGCTCAATAGAGTTCGTGGGATCGCAAGATCTCACAATAAGTTCGTTTATCAGGAGTCAGGTGTTGCGACGGCGAGGGGTTTGCGTTTGTCTGGACGCGATCTGAAATTGCTTGGCGCACTGGAAACCTTGGCAACGGATAACGACTAACTAAAAACTGATAACGAAAAGGTGGAGAAACAGATGGCTGACTTGCAAGCAATTGAGGAACAGATTGTCGGCCTGTCGCTGCTCGAAGCGGCAGAGCTGGTAAAGAAATTGGAATCGCGTTTGGGCGTTTCCGCAGCGGCAGCGGCTCCGGTCATGATGGCTGGCGGCGCGGGTGCAGCGGCAGCGGCTCCGGCCGAAGAGAAGACCGAATTCACGGTCATTTTGAAGGAAGTCGGCGGCAATAAGATCAATGTGATCAAGGCCGTACGCGAAGTCACCAGCCTGGGCTTGAAAGAAGCCAAGGACCTGGTCGACGGAGCTCCGAAGGCCGTGAAGGAAGGCGTCTCGAAGGAAGAAGCCGAGACCATCAAGAAGAAGTTCGCGGACGCTGGCGCAACTGTAGAAATTAAGTAGTTGGCCACCGGGCTAGTCCCGGGCGTAGAATCGTTCCAGGATTGGTTTTCCCGCTTGGAGGCCAATCCTGGAATTCGCAAGTTGTGAATCGGAGCGAGAACCCAGGCATCTAAGTAATCACAGTTACTCTCGCCCCGGAGATAGCAGATTCACGGCGGCGGTTCCAACCGTTTTTCCCGCGGGGTCTCAGGTAACGGCGGTGCCTGAGGTATGCAGGAAAGGCGGCAGGGGGCCAGAACAGACCTTCTACACTGACGCTGAAAAACAAATTTAGAAACGTTCGAGTGCCGCGAATGGCGCCCACGGGAAATCATGTCCCTACGGGCGCATTTGTCGTCT
>CAVRWV010000017.1:0-59717 GCA_963724985.1 Terriglobia bacterium
CAGGAATGCTCGCCCACAGAAACAAATGCGGATCCCTCGCGACCTGCGGTTGCTCGTGATGACAAGCGTCAAATTCGTAGATGGAGCGGCTTCCGTCGTGATGACAAGCGTCAAGCATAGATGGATCCGGCTGCACTCGTAATGACAGCCGTCAAATACATAGATGGATTGCGCCAATGACTTCGAGGTCGAGGGATGTTTCGGTGGCACTGTAGATGACGCGAGGTCTCTCGACTCACGGCGCCCGTGTATTGCGCGGTTCCTCAAAATGATAGGCGGGCGAATGACCAAGCTGCTGCCGCAGCGTCCAACTAGATTATGAAATTAATCACGACGCTGTTTCTGCTTTTTTTCGCGGCGAGTGCTGTTGCGCAGGCGCCGAAGCCCACCGATCTACGATCGGTTTTGCTGGAACAACTGCAAACGACGCATAACAAGAAAGACTGGTTTGTGCCGGTGAATGTCGCCGTTGATGGATTGACGGCGGAACAGGCCGCCTGGACCGACAGCAAAGGAAATCATTCGGTCGGTCAGTTGACCTATCACCTATTGTTCTGGAATCGACGGGCGTTGGCGCAGTTCAAAGGTGAAAAGGTCGACAAGTTCGATGGCAACAACGACACAACTTTCACCGATTTCGATCCGAAGCAGTGGGCCGCGACGGTAAAAGAGTTGGACGAAGTGCTGACTGAATGGGAGAAAGCGGTGCAATCCGCGGACGAAGAGAAGCTGAAGAAGAATGCGTCTACGATTGCGCACATTGGGGCGCATAACGCGTATCACATCGGGGAGATTGTCTTCGTCCGCAAAGAGCAGGGCTCGTGGGATGCGAGTAAAGGCGTGAAGTGAGCGGCAGTCCGTCAGTCTCTCAGTCAATCAGTCTGTCGTTCTGCAAAACCGCGCGGACAGGCCTGCCCTGAGCGGAGCCGAAGGGAATGTCCGCCCACACAGACGTCAGCTATCTTTGCGGTAGAGGAGGTTGCGCATCGCTTCCCGGCGAGCCGCGTTCGCGCTCTTGTCGCCCTTGAGCGGATCGGCGGCGTTGGGGCGCTTGTTCGTCGCGTCCTCTGCCTGGGCTGCGGTGCACTCCGGACAGTGGTTGGCAAAACCGGGTTTATCGGGCTTGAGCTCGAACTCCTCTGAACAGATTGCGCAGACTTTGATGGGAAAGGCCATAGCAATATCTATGGTAATAGAGCTCGTCACGATGGCTCAAGCCTGCACGATGGTTCAACCCTGGTGATCGCGTTACTCCACTACCCCGTCAAGCAGATCCGTCTCGATGCGGTCGATATCGCGGAACTCCGAGCACGCGGCCAAGTGAAATCGTTCCTGCCATGCGCGCTCGCGCATCGCTTTTTCGAAACGCGGTAGTAACGGATTCTGGCTGGTATGGGCGCGAAACGCGGCAATCTTGACTTCGAGGCAATCGCCTATGTCGATGATGGTAGTGGTTGACGGCATCGCGACCGCCTGCCGGTCTGGCAACGTGAAATTGGCCGTTGCGTAGTAGAGCTTTTGCGTGCGATGCGGAGCGAACCCTTCTGCGGCATGCTCCAGGAAACGATTGGTTCTGCCCGCCCAGTGAAAGGCCATGGTGGCGAAGAGAGAGGCCATCGAGTGATCCGGATGCGCCGTCACTGCTCCTTCCGTCCCGAGCGTCAGGATTACGTGAGGTTTCAATTCGCGTACGCGGCGCGTGACCCGTCCCACTGCGTCGTAAAAGTTCACGCGGTCGAGAGCTCCGTCGGGAAGATCCCAAACTTCCCCATGACTCACCTTCAGCATCTCGCACGCGGTAGCAAATTCCTTGCGACGCATGGCCGCGAGTTCCGCATCGGAAGCTGCGCCTCCACGATTGCTGGCCGCAGTTCCTGCTGTCAGGCAAATCACGCTGACCTCTACCCCGCGCGAGGCGTAGAGTCGCAGCGATCCTCCGAAACCTCCCACTTCGTCATCCGGATGCGCGGTAACACAAAGGAATCGGAACATGTCTCTCCTGTCCAATCCAGTTTACCTTGGGAGATGAAATCGTCTCCCTTCGCGAGTTCGATGCCAACTCGCAGTTTTCGACGCGCGTCTTATAGAAAGCACGCTCCTCCCGCCGATTTCGAGCTAGACACGTCATGTTCGCTCTCTTCCGAAACGTAATGCGCTTTGCGCTGCCTGTGCTGGCGTTCGTCGTCGCCTTCAGCGGCATCGCGCTGCATTCCGCCGACAATCGCGGTCTAACGACGCGCTCGGACGGTGTGATTCGCTATCAGGCGCGTGTGCCGTTGGGATGGGAGAGTTTCAAAGTACGTTCCTCAGGGATTTGCTTCTACCTGCTCGGAACCGTGGAAAGTCCAAAGTTCGACGGATGGCAAAAGGTTACGGTCAAAGATCGCAGCCAACTCTACGACGCGAGTGGACAACCGGTGCGTGTTTATCCGGAGGAAATCCAGTTTCGTATCACGGCCAGTGCGCGCGAAAAACTGCTGGAGAATCAACCCTTCACCATCGCTAGCGCGATCCCGATGAACGACTACCTGTTGCATCTACGTTTCCGGCTGAAGGTATTCCGCGGTGTAGATTGGCGAATCGTGCGTCCGGCTTCGGTGGAAGCGATCGGAATGCCCGCGGAGGTCTCCTACGACGAGCGCATTTATCGCATCCGTTTCAATCTCGGTCGTATTCCGATAGACGACCGCATCGTTCTCGAAGTCTTCTCACCGACAGGCGAGCGGCTCTCCAAATTCCACGTGGATTTGTTCTAGCGAGGCGGAGCGGGCACCCTGGCTCGAGTCAGAACTCCTCTGTGATCGGGGCTTCAGCCACCGCAGTCTCTTCCAGCATGAATTCCAGGACTTCCTGCGGATGCGCCGAATTCCACACGGGAGCGAACGACTGCCGATGCAGCGGCGATGGGCCAAACTCGCGCAAGGCCGCAATGTGCGCGGGCGAACGATATCCTTTATTAGAGGCGAGCTTGTATGCCGGGAAGACCGGATCCCACGTGGTGATCATGCGATCGCGTTCCACCTTCGCAACAATCGAAGCTGCGGCAATTGACGCGGAGAGTGCATCTCCGTGGATGATCGATTTCTGCTGACACGCGAGCGCCAGCTTCATTGCATCGATCAGGAGGCAATCCGGCGCGGGAAGAAGCGCCTGCACCGCCTCCGTCATCGCCAGCCGCGTCGCATGATAGATGTTGAGCTGGTCAATACGCGCCACGTCCACAGCTGCTACCGACCACGCAATGCAGTGCTGCTTGATGCGCTCCGCGAGGATCTCGCGGCGGTTCACCGGCAGCAGCTTCGAATCGCGCAGTCCCTTGATGCGGTAGTTGGGATCGAGAATCACCGCTCCGGCGACGACCGGGCCGAACAACGCACCGCGGCCGACCTCATCCACGCCGGCCACTAGCTGAGCTCCGCTTGCCCAAAGCTCACGCTCGAAGCGGGTCGTGCATTTCAGTCGCTTCAACAGGCGCAGCTTCAGCGCGGATTTTGAGAGTGGCTTTTCGTTTTCGGATTTGATCTTAGAAGGCACTGCGATAGCGAAATTCTACACCGAAGCCGTGGATGCTCCGGCCAACTCGGAAGAGCTGATCGGTTCACCCGTGCGGGACGCATCGCCGCGCAGGACGGCTCGAACATCTTCCCAGTTGTTCACGCGAAGGAAGCGCTTCTCATTCATATTGTGTGGCGCGGTAAACAGGATCTGCATTCCTGCGAACTGCTCCAGGTTGCGTATGCGGTCGTCGATCATGATGTCGGCATCCACGATGCTCTTATCGCCGCAGTACACCACGTTTCTTATGTCGAGGAAGGGAAAGTGTTCCTGAAGCCACGCATGTTTCGGCAAGAACGAGTTGGGGAACTCCATTGCCGCCGTCACGATGAAGATGTCATAGCGATTCATGAGTTCGCGGATCACCTCCTGGCACCCGGGCATCACATCCAGATCCCAGAAGAAGCCATCGGAGAGCGCAATTTCGTCGATTCTGCGGCGATGTGCGTCGGGTACGGCCAGGTGCAGCGGACGTCCTTGTAGATCCTGTTTGCAAATAGCGGTTCCGAACTCATCGTTATAGAGCTTTAGATGGCGCGACAGGCTGTCGGCCATTACTTCGTCCATATCGATGGCAATTCGCAGCCGCGATCTCTGGCCGCGCTTCGCAGGCACAGTTGGGGTCTTCACTGCGGCCTTCAGGAAAATGGCTAGCAAAACGAGAAATCCAGTTGCAAGATTCGCGGCAATGATCGCCGGAGACTTCACCAGTAAGCCGTACACCAGCCACAACATCACTCCGGTCCAGAAGACCACCAGCATCGGATACGAGAGATCGTTGCCGCCCTGGCGGCGGACCTTCAGCACCTGGGGAACAAACGAAAACGTGGTCAGGGCCGCCGCAGCAAAGCCCAAGCCATTGATCAGTGAAGAGGAAACCATGCTCCTTCAGTATAGCTGTGAAGAGCTCCGCAGGCTCGTCAGGCAGCACTGCACTATTTCGTCGCCACCACCAGCGGCACATCCACCGTCCCAATTTTCTGAGTAGCCCGGTCCATCACTCCCACCCGCACGTTGTATTGTCCAGACGGCAATTCCATCTCCTGTTCAACCGGTACTCCCTGACTCATCAAGTCTTCGAGTTGCGCAGCATCCACATCGCTGTCGAGCACGTTGAAGATACGCTTCGCCTCATGACCCTTGGTGTCATACGCCACCGCGATGCACTCGACTTGCACGTGCTTCTTGCCATTTGGCGTTTCCGCGAACGTCACCCCGTTTGAGTTCACCCGATACGCCAGACGCACCGTTTTGTGCATTTCGTCCGGAGCCCGCAACACTACGCTCAGATACACCATCGTCGACTGCGGCATGCCCGGAGCAACTGCGGCCTGCAGAGCCGCTGTTCCTTGCGCCCTATTTCCCGTAGGCGGGTCGGAATAGTAGCCGCGCCGGTACGAAAGCGAAACCCCAGGCTGATCAAGCTTCACCTGCAGCCGGTGATAGACGCTCTGCACGTTCTCATTGTTCTCCGGTGTGTACGCCAACGTGTAATACGTGCCGCCGTTCTCGATGCTGCGCGCAATCGCACGTTCTATATCATTGCCATTTACGAATGCGTGTCCGCCGGTCTGATCGGCGATCGCGCGCATCGATGCCAACTCGTTCATCGTGTTCCCAGCCTGAGTATCCAGCAGAGCTCCCTGAAAATCAGGTGAGGCGGAATCTTTGAGAGCAACCGCGTAGTCCGGCATCAGGTAGCTTTCCGACGCTTTGGCTGTCGTGGAGATATCAATCCCGCGACCATTCAGCCCGCGCACATCCACCGGATAAACGGCGAGGCGTGATGCCGCGATCAGAGCACCAACCTGCCTGATTCGCTCCTGGTAGTCGGCCGTGTTCCACCACGTTCTTTCTTTGAAATTCGTATCGGCTTCCATCTGTATCGGGAAGCTTCCCGACAGCCAGATCAAGTTCTTGCGTCCTGGGTATCCGGATACAGTTCGCGCAATCGCGCGAAATGCGTCCAGTGTGAAGCGCGATCGCTGTTCTGCCTGAAAGCTTGCGATGTCTCGCATTGCCTGTTGCTGCCGACGCATTTGTCCTTCTCGAATTGCGTCCATGGCCGACGGGGTCACCGACACTCCTGACTGGCTAGGCGTACTTACCTGGCCTTCCGCCCTGCCTATGACCATGCCCTCTGGAACATGTAATCTGATCTCACTCTCTTCTTGCCCGATCTCCTGCTGACGCTGCGCTTCTGTCTGCAACAATGGCGACCGGACAGGCCGGATCGCGCTTGCTGCCTTCACCAGACTTCCGCCGTTCGTTGTGAACGCGTGCACCATCTCTAATTGATTCCCGTTGAGCGTGAACAGTGCGACCGGAACGTCTCGAGGCAAGTCATGCAGGAGCTGAATCAATTGCTGGCGTGCGATCTGCTGATCCTTGGTGTCCGTGTTCAGCAGATCGAACATCACGATATTCCAGCTGTTTCCCTCGGGCGTCCCTGGGAAATTCGTAAAAGTATCGGTCGGTGCTGCGACTGCCTTCAGTGCCGGTGCGCCTGCGGAAACCGCGGGCTTATGAGCCTCAAACACCTTTACGTGCTGAGCCTTTCCATCTTGCATGACCGTAAAGTCTACCTGTTTCAATCCCTCAATCGATTTGCCCTTGGCGTTCGTGACTACCACATCCACCTGCACCAGACGGGTGGTCGCCCGGAAGACGGGTCCAGCAGGCTTATAGTCCGGAGCAGCTGGATTTGTCGTCGTCGGCGAGGATGTTTCCAGCGAGGCGGTCCCGGTCGTCTCCGTAATTGGCTGGTAGGTATCGAAGCTGTTTGCGCTCGGGGAAGCCACACGCACGGACGCCACCATCTCGCTTTCGATCACCCTTTTCTCGGGGATTCTCGTCTGTGCCACCAAAGTCGTAGTCGTCTTCGGAGCCTCGGGCGGGCTCAGTCCCAAATCCAGGACCAGCGCATACAGGCAGAGCAGGTTGTAGGTGTCATAGTAGGCGCCGGCATCGGCCTGGTTCCGCGGGTTGGTCGCAGAGCTCAATGTAAGTGCGAGGATATAGGCGTCATCAAACGGTTGCGTCGCATTCGTCTGCTCTGTATTTAGTTCCCCAGGCGCTGTCTGTTTCAGTGCGTTGGTTGAAGCCCCTAAAAGTCTGCCTAATATATTCTCGTGATGAACGGTCGGAATATCTCCCGACAGACTCAACACCGATTGACGGCTTTGTGCCGTCTTGAGTGGAGGGAACGTGTACTCCAACGGGCCTCGCCCAATCTCCTCAAGGTTAATCATCGCCCTGATCTGCTTCCGCTCCGTCTCACTCAACTGCTGCAGATAATGCGAAGCGGCGGCCTTCTCGTCATTGCCGCCGAGAGCGATAAAGATGAGTGAATGCCGGTGCGGCGATCTTAGCAACGACTCCGCCAGTAGTGGCAACATGTTTACGGTCGCCCACTGTGCTCTTCCGTTGTCGCTCAGTTCTTGCGTGCCCCACCTCGCCGCAATCACGATCGCACCGCTCTCCAGCCCAGGTAGCGTGCAGACCACGTTCGGCGTGGCTTCCCCGGACAGCGCCTGTTCTTTGAGTTGCTCCTGCGCGCAACCTGCCTTCAGAAACTGCTCCTTTAGCGCTTGTAAGCGTGCATTTACAGACGGCGCGTCCAGGCGAGCCTCCACCACACTTCGTTGGAGTCGGGAATAGGTCAGTGTATCCGCGAAACACTTAGGCAGCAGTCCAATAGCAGCAACCACTAGAAACAGCCTCAGACACCGGACCATAGAACCTCCAACATATGTCCTGATTGGTTACGGACTCCCAACACCCCTTGAGAGCGGCAATAATCCTACCCCTCACAACCCTCGTGCGCCGACACAGTTCCCATCTTTTCGAATTTCTGAAACAGCCCCTTAGTTCCGATTCCGGATCTGAAATCGCCTTCGGACCTTTCCACGCCTCTTTGCGCCCAAGTCTCAGGTTCCCAATCGATCTTTCTACCCATCAGGGCCCAATTTCGTCCCACCTCCAGCCCACCAAGTGGAACCTTCTTCTCACTTCCGACGTACCTTTCACTGAGACATACGTCTAACACTCGGCTAAGAACGCCTTTATGAACCTGCGCGAAATTGCGAAGCAAACGCTCGCCACCCTTCGAGCCCACAAGATGCGCTCGTTCCTCACTATGTTCGGAATTGTCTGGGGAATCGCGTCCGTGATTATCCTGGTTGGCCTCGGCATGGGCTTCAGCAAAGACCAGAAAAAGCGCATGGAGACGCTCGGCAAAGACCTCGTTATCATATGGGGAGGTCGTACCAGCGCGCAGGCCGGAGGTCTCGCCGCCGGGCGCCGCATCACGCTGACCATTGACGACGCGCGCCTGATCAAAAGCGAGTGCTACCTGGTGAAGACCGTGAGTCCGGAATTGCAGCGCAGCGTGCCTGAAGTCAGCCAGTACAATTCCGCTGCACGCCAGATTTCCGGAGTATGGCCTTCCTTTCAGGACTTCCGCTCGCTCATCCTCTCCGAAGGCCGCCTGATGACTGACGATGATGAGCGCGATTCGAATCGCGTGGTCCTTCTGGGCTGGAATGCCGCTCGTCAGCTTTATCCCGGACAGGCCGCCGTCGGGGCCACGCTGATCATCGCGCGCTATCCCTACACCGTGATCGGCGTGCTCGCCGAAAAGAAACAGAACTCCAACTACAGCGGCCCTGACAACGACATGCTTTATGTGCCGTATTCGGCGATGGCGCGCGACTTTCCTCCCCCGCCTGCCAAGGGCGAAATCATTACCAAGGGCTACATCTCCGATCTTGTGATGGAAGTTGGCGATCCCGAAACGCATGACGAAGCAGTCGGGCAGGTTCGCCGCGTGCTCGGACGCCTGCATCACTTCGAGCCCGACGATAAGGATGCGCTCTTCATATGGGACACGATGGAATTTTCCAAAGTCCTGGCGCGCATCTTCAGCGTGATCACTATTTTCTTCGGTTGCGTTGCCATTACCACGCTCGCGCTCGGGGGCATTGGCGTGATGAACATCATGCTGGTCGCGGTGACGGAGCGTACGCGTGAGATTGGAATCATGAAAGCCATCGGAGCCACCAAGGTCGACATCCTGAACCAGTTTTTCGCCGAATCCATCGTGATCACCGCGCTCAGCGGACTCATCGGTTACTGCCTTGGCGTAGGCATTTGCGTACTGATGAATGCCGCGCCGCTACCTGACGTTGTTCCGAAGCCGGTGATTTCCCCCGTCGCTATTGTCGGGTCGCTGTTGACGCTCTCTCTGATCACCATCAGCGCTGGAATGTATCCCGCGCGCCGCGCCGCCGAACTGGAACCGATCCAGTGTCTGCATTACGAGTAAGTCGAGGAGCACGATGCGCTTAAGAGAACTAATCCTGCAGAGTTGGACGGCGCTGCATCGCAATCGCATGCGCTCGGCCCTCACGATGCTTGGCATCTCCTGGGGCGTGGTTTCGGTTGTGCTTCTGCTCGCGTTTGGACAGGGACTTGGCAATGGCGTAGTGAACGCCGTCGGTAATATCGGCAACAACGTCATTGTGATCTGGCCCGGACAGACCAGCATGCAAGCGGGAGGGCAGCGCGCCGGTCGTCCCGTTCACTTCGAATATGAAGATGTGGAAGCCATCCGCGCCGAGGTGCCCATCATTCGCGCCGTGAGCGCCGAGTCGTGCAGCGACTTTGGTTATAAGACGGGCACGCGCGTCGTCTCGCTGACCACGCGCGGTGTCGAGCCTCCCTACGGCGAGATGCGCAGGCTCATGAATTTCGAAGATGGCCACTACTTCGAAGACGCCGACTTCACGAATCGCCGACGTGTCGTCGTCCTGGGGAACGCCGCTGCCAAGCGCCTCTTCCAGGGCGCACCCGCGGTCGGACAATCCGTTCTTGTGCAAGGCCAGAGCTTCGAAGTGATCGGCGTGCTCAACATCAAGATTCAGGACTCGATGTATCAAGGCCCGGACAACGAGCAGGCCTTTATTCCGTTCCAGGTTTACAACGAACTGAAGAACGAGCGTGATCCCAACATGATCATCATCCAGCCGATCACGCAGGAGTTGCACACCGAAGCGCTTGCCGCGGCGCGCCGCGTCATCGCACGCCGACACCATTTTGAGGCTCGCGATGAGAAAGCTACGCCCGAGTGGGACACTGTCGACACCGGCAAAATGTTGCGCGCGTTCTCCATCGGGCTTCAGGTAATGATGGGAATCATCGGCGCGCTTACACTCGGAGTCGGTGGGGTCGGCGTGATGAACATCATGCTGGTCAGCGTCAGCGAGCGCACGCGTGAGATCGGGCTACTCAAGGCTTTGGGCGCGCGACAGCGCAATATCCTGAGTCAGTTCCTCGTGGAAGCCCTGGTGCTGACGTTCATCGGTGGCGTTGCCGGCATGGTCGGCTCGTGGCTGCTTACTGTGGTTATTCCGCCGCTACCTTTATATAGCGAGTTCTACAAGACCATGAACCACGACGGCGACATCTTCCTGCGCGCGTCGATGAATGTGATGACGACGTCGTTTGTGATTCTTGCGCTCGTGGGGATCATCAGCGGATTCTGGCCCGCGTTCAAAGCATCAAGGCTGGAGCCGATCGAAGCGCTGCGCGCTGAAAACTAAGCTCGCGTGGCGCCGACATTCCTGTCCGCGCCTATCGTGAAACGTGAAGCGGGTTGCGCGTGCCGCCTGCAAGCCCTCTTTGGCTGTTGCGAATGCCTTCTTACTGTTGCACCATCGCCTCTTCGTAATGCAGCTTTTCCACGCTGCCATTGTTGGAGTGCAACTCTGAATCCAGACTCAATTTCACTGGGCAGCCGTCTGCGGTCACCCACCACGTGCCCTTTTCGAATCCGCCCGAGCCCAACGTCGCACGGTAGAGACCTTGTTCCGCTGTATCGGCACGAGAGGTGTCAACGGAGTATTTCGTGGTGTCGTAGCCGTTTACCTTCTCCGCGCCTTCGCTCTGGATCACTGACCCGCTTTTCACCAGTGCTACCGCACTCGACATTCCGGAGATGCCCATCAGTCCGGTCCATGCGCCTTGCCAGCTTTGGGCGTCCGATTTCACACCGTGGAAGGGGTGCGAGCCGCTGCCATTCGTAAACGATCCATCGATCGTCTGGGGCGTGATGTCCGCTTCCTCGTGAACGGGATTCGACGAATCTTTTTTATAAGAGTAGTGGAAACTTCCCGGCGGATTCTGGATGTGATCCATTACGCAATTGAGATCGATGCCATGGCCGGCTGACGCAGCAGCGGCCTTGGTGTCTTTTTTCTCCGCCGATTCTGCATCGTTTTTCGCAGAGCGGCGAGAAGTGCAGCCGCAAAGGCTCAGGCAAAGCAGTCCAACAAACACGAAGGCGCAACACATCGAAAGCAGCTTTGCGGCTTGAGAATCCACGTAGTTCACGGCAGTCATCTCCTTGTCACTCCGGTTCCGACCGAGCGCTGCTGTGGACACGCTCGAAAAAGTGGCAGAGATTATCAACCTTTTCCCCGGCCTTTTCCAGAGCTGTACTTGCGGCTTAAGAAATGCGGGATTGGGGTGGAAGGCCGGCTGGCCAGCCTAGAGTTTGAAGGGGGCGGGCGAGGAGCCCGCACCACCAGATCATGCGCAGCCTAGTGCGTTGCGTGAGGTTTCAAGATGTCGCTCAGCAGATCAGGCTGCGAGTTGCGTTCGAGATGTGGATAGCGCTCTCCGCCGTGATAGTCGACGCGGACAGTCTTGAAGTAATCAGCGTTCTTCACAATCAACTCAAGCGGTTCCTTGCTGGTTTTTCCCGCGCCCAGAGCGTCATGAAGTGCGTCGCCGGTGAACGCGCGACCGTTGATGGCGATGATTTGCATTCCAGGCAGGACGCCCGCTTTAGCGGCGGGCATTAACAGGTTGGCGTCCTGTACGACGCCGGCCTCGTTGAGTAGAAGGCCGAGTGAGAACTGGGCATCGATCTCGCGATGTACTTCTTCGTGAGCACGAATGCCGTCGGGCTTCACGTCAGTGTAGACGATATGCCAGCCGCTTCCTTCAATTCCACCCATGGGCGCGTGTGGCGCGGTGGTCCAGAGGATGTCGTTGAAGAATTTTCGCCAGTCGTAAGGTGTGACCTGGTTCAACGCATTCACGACATCATCGAAGGTGTAGGGATTCGGGCCGGGTACCTGGTTGAGGGGCAGACTGGGCGGACCGTAGAAGGCCTTGCAGAAGTCGTCGATGGATTTCGCGCCATGCGTTTGCTGACGAATGACAACGTCGACCCAGAGCCAGAGCATGGTGCCTTCGTCGTAATAGTCGACGCCGCGGCGCCAGTTCGACCATGAGGTTGGCGCGTCGTAAAGAATCTGCGCGGCTACTGCAGTGTCGATGAGCGGGCGCCAGGTGCGGCCGGATGCGACGTCGAGTTCGGCGGAGGAGTTGGCGAGATCTTCGCGCCACTGTTCCGGATTGAGCAGACCGCTGCGAGCCGTGAGCACTTCTCCGAGGTAGTTGGTAAGGCCTTCATAGATCCAGAGCAACTCGCCCTTCATGGGAGTGTCATAGGCGGGCGTAGTGAGTCCGGCGGGACGACGATATTTTCCATTCCAGGAGTGCACGTATTCATGCGGAAGCAGACCCGCTTCCAGACGCTCCTGGTCGTAGTTGATCAGGGTACGCTCGTAGGTGCGGCTGTCGTCGGACTCGTGATGCTCGAGTCCGAAGTGCGCAACATGATCGCTGAGGGAGTAAAGGAAGTGGTAGTCGCGATAGTGAGTGGCACCGAAGAGTGTGGTGGCTTCGGCGACCAGATTCTTGTATGAGGTCTCGAGGTTCGGCGGCATCTCGATGGCTGCTGCGCTGTCGGCAGCAATGTCCATTTCGGCGGTCGGAGTCGAGGCCGGCGGAGTGAGACGCACCAGGCGGAAGTAACGCCCACTGATCACGGGAGAGTCGATGAGCGTGTAGAGCGACGCTGGCTTGAATTGGATCGTGTCACCAGACTCGAGAGCGATGGGCAACGCCGTTCCGTATTTCCATCCGGCGGGCAACTTCAGTCTCGCGCGGTAGGTGATCTGATCGGCGGGATAGCCGGCGGGGTAAAGCAACGTCCAGTTCCAACTGACGAGTGCAAGTTGTGCGCTGGCGGTGGAACCCGCGCTGAATCCGGTCTCCTGCTCGATCGGCGATGTGTAGTCGAGTGTGGCTTCGAGTATGGTCACTCCCGCAGGGACATCAACATGGATGGCGTACATATTGACGTCATCGCGGCGCCACTGAAGCGGCTGGCCATTGGCGACAAATTTCAAACCGGTGAGATCGACGATGGGCCCAGTGGGTCCATGCTCACCGGGCATCCATTCCGGATAAAACAGGGTGAGCGGGCCGGGCTGTACGGGGATAGTCAGGCGCGAATGAAACAGCCGTCCGGGCGCTTCGCTGGCGTCGACCGCGACGGTGATCTCGCCGGGAAAACGTGATGCAGGAGCGTTCTGCGCGAAGAGTGCGGCTGTAAGAAAGATGGCAAAACAGAAAGAGCGAAGGGCAAACGATCTCATCTGGTTGTGGGTGTCCTCACGAGCTTCCAGCCATATTAAAAGATACTGTGGGGAAAAGGCGAGAAACTGCTGGATTGAATCGTATTAATAAAGCTGCGGGGGGTATCCAAGGAGGGCCGCCGCAGCTTGAGAAGAGGTTCGTAAAAAGAGGGGTTAGTGCTTCATATAGGGGACATACTGTTTGTCGTTTTTGAGAATGTGATCGGAAAGCCAGTCGCGCAGGAAAACCATGACATTCAGGGACAGATTTGCTTGTCCAGAGCGGCATTGCTGATCGAACTCAAGTACCTTGGCAGTGAATGCGTCATGCCTTTTCTTGTGGTCGGCAAATTGTGGATAGTTAACTTTGCGCAGCGCAGCTTCTTCGACACTGAAGTGGTTTTTTGTGTACTGGAGCAGGTTGGTGGTTATGGTGCTCATTTTCTGGAGCCCTTTGCCCTGAGACATGGCTTCATGAAGATCGTTGATCAGATCGAAGAGCACTTTATGCTGATCATCGAACTGTTGAACACTGACACTGTAAGAATCGTTCCAGGTAAATAGAGGCATTGTCGTCACCTTGATTACAGCAGCACATTTTTCATCGGCGAAAGCACGTCTGGCTTTAGTGAAGATCCCTGAGATCAGGCTTTCATAAACGGAGCGTACCGCTTGTCGCTTTTAAGAATGTGACTGGTTAGCCAGTCGCGCAGGAAGTTCATCAGATCAACGGAGAGTAGAACCTTTCCGGCCTCGAAATCAGCTTCAAAAGCGAGCACTTTGCTGGTAAACGCATCGTGTTCCTGTTTATGGAGAGGATATTCGGGATAGCCGGCATAGCGCATTGCATTCTCTTCTGCGCTGAAATGCTCGCGGGTGTACCGGACCAGGTTCGAAATCACGTCGCGAACTCTCTCTCGACCTTTCCCTAGCTGCATCGCTTCGTATAGCTCGTTCAACAAATCGAACAGGACCTTATGCTGGTCATCGAATTGTCGAACGTTCACGCTGTAGGAATTTTTCCACGACAGAAGTGGCATCTTTGTGCACCTTGTTAGCAGAGCTTGTCTTTATATCGACTGAAATCGCCGAACGGGTTTAGCAGGAGACCGCGATCTGGGTGATATGATTTTTGCTGGTTCGAACGCATGCGAGGCATGTTCATCACTTTCGAAGGCCTGGATGGCTGCGGCAAGAGCACGCAGACCGAGCGTCTGGCTGCGGTTTTGCGTGCTGACGGGCATCAAGTTGTGGTGACACGTGAGCCCGGTGGCACGCAGATCGGCGAGCAGATACGAGGTCTGCTGCTCAATTCGCGAACGCAGGGACTGGCGCCGATGGCGGAACTGGCGCTGATGTTTGCATCGCGCGCGCAGTTGATTCGCGACGTGATTCTTCCAGCCGTGAAGGACGGAAAAATCGTGCTGTGCGACCGGTACACGGATTCGTCTGAGGCGTACCAGGGCGGCGGGCGGCAATTGGGTAGCGAAGCGGTGCTCGATCTACACCAGATTGTTTGCGGCGGATTGAATCCAGAGATAACGATCCTGATGGATTCCGAGGTCAAGGCCAGCGTAGCCAGGGCGCGGAAACGAAACTTGCTAGCTGCGAACGGCGGCGGGTCGGATGATGAGAATCGTTTCGAGCGCGAGAACACGGCGTTTTTCGAGCGAGTGCACCAGTCCTATCTGGCGATTGCGCGACGCGAACCGAGTCGCGTGTTCATGGTCGATGCGCGGCGAGATGGAGATACGGTGCACCGGGAGATCGTGGAACACGTCAGGAATAAGCTGGCGCAATCGGCGGCGGCGAGGGGTAGCAAGTAGCTAGAAGTCAGAAGCAATGCCATTCAGCGATTTCATTGGTAATCAGGAGACGATCGAGCGGGTGCGCGAGATGCTGGCGCGCGATCGCTTTCCGCACGGCGTGATTCTTTCCGGGCCGGAAGGTTCGGGAAAGTATCTGCTGGCGCAGATGATTGCCAAGGCGATGAATTGCCTGAATCCCCCACCGGGACCGCTCCCGGATTTCTGTGGTGAATGCAGCAATTGTCAGGAGATTGCCGCGGCAGACGATTTCGCAACCAAGTTCGAAGAAGCGGTGGAAGCGCGCGAGGGATTGCGCGAGGCTGACAAAAAAGAGACACGGATTTTCCTGCAGACGCATCCGGACGTGCTGGTGATTCCGCCGGATCCTCCGCAGATGATGATCAAGGTGGACCAGGTGCGGCACGTGATCGCGAACATCTACAAGCGGCCGCGGATGGGAAAGCACTCGATCTTTATCTTTACGACGTCGGCGATGATGAAAGAAGCGGCGAACTCGCTGCTGAAAGTGCTGGAAGAGCCTCCGGAGTATGCCACGCTGTTTCTGCTGACGACGAATCCCGGGGAATTTTTGCCTACGATTCGCTCGCGGTGCATCACGCTGCAGCTTGCTCCGTTGCAACCGCAGGAGCTTGAGTCATTGCTGGCGAAACGGCGCTCCGACTGGCCTGCGCCGACGAGAGCGCTGGTAGCGAGACTGTCCGGCGGGGCGGTAGGGAAGGCGCTATCTTTCGATCTGGAAACGTACACGGCTGCACGCAAAGATGCTTTGGTTCTGCTGAATTCCG
Organism: Terriglobia bacterium; assembly: GCA_963724985.1. GTDB lineage: Bacteria > Acidobacteriota > Terriglobia > Terriglobales > Acidobacteriaceae > JAJPJE01. The sequence continues at coordinate 15,661 of CAVRWV010000017.1, forward strand.
CGTTGAATGCACAAGATCATAGCGAACTGTTTCGTACGACGGAGGGATATCGCGCCGGAGCAGAAGGAAAAGCGAAAACCGATCAGTTGTTGCGGGCGATGTATTCGCTGCTGGAAGACATGTTGTATGTGAAATCCGATACGCCAGCGCTTGTGCGCAACAGCGATATCGGCGGAGAGATTGTGAAGCTGGCTGCTGCCGTGGATTTCGAGTGGATCGCGGCGGCGTCGATGCGGCTGGGCGAGGTGGAGTCGGGAATGAGGCGAAATGTGCTGCGGTCGCTGTCACTGGACGCGTTCGCTGCGGCCATGGAAAGGCAGCCTGCGTGACCAGCAATTGCCCTTCCAGTCCTATGATTTCCTGATTCCTTCCATTGTGTCGCGTGGCATTGCGACGACCGAATAGCTGTGATACGGTAGCCACAACGCTCGCGCGATAATCCCGCAGTCAGGTCTTGTGGATGCTTCCGCGCAGTCAAATTTCCCGCGGGGGGCACAGGCACTCAGCATGAAAGACGGACTCGATACAACAGCAGTGGGACGGGCACCAGAACCCGAACCGTTCACCAGTCGGAAATTGATCAGACCATCCTTGGGACGCAGCGAAGCGCGTTCGGAAGGCGCTCCTCCAGAACGTCGTGAGCGGCCGAGCAACGGGAAACGGACCGCGCCTCCGGAACAGACACACGCAGAAAATTTTTACTATCAGAAGCAGATCCAATCGCAAACGCCGATGGTGGTGGTGCTGCGCGATGGCGAAGAAGTGCATGGAACGATTGAGTGGTACGACCGAATCTGCTTGAAGCTGAATCGCAGTGGGTCGTCGAATCTTCTGATCTACAAGAAGGCAATCAAGTACATGTACAAGGAATCGGAAGAGAAGTAATTCAGTGGCTAGTGATTAGTGGCTAGTGGTTAGAAAAAGTCTGAAGAGGCGGACGCGAAAAGCGTTCGCCTTTTGTGTTTGTGCGGGCTCCAATTAGGATGCTCGCGATATTGCCGCTCGCAATCCCACCCAAGCCAAAAGAGGGCTTGGATGGGGCACCCGTAAACCATTCCTGGACACGAAGGACTGGACTATCCGAGATCGCTCGATGCTGCATCCGCAAGGTAGTGATTGATCTCTGCGTCTGGCGTGGTGAGTTGTTCGGGCGGGATGCCGCCGTTGTACTCGATGAGGCGGTTCTTCCATTTCAGAAAATCGGTGATGGACTGTGGCTCGATGCGCACTTCTACGCGGCGCAGGCTGGAGAGCAGCAGGTTCATTTCGTTCATCAGACCCTCAGGAGTGCGCTGGCTGCGCTTATTGGGAGTGACCAGCAGCTCAACTTTGCGTGCGTGATACTCGAGCAATCCCCAATGCTGAGGCAGGTCGGCGGCTTCGAGAACGCCGCGGGGCGCGAGATAGAAACGCTCGCATCCTAAGGCGATTTTGGGATCGGAGCGCCAGAGCTTGTGCTTGTCGGCGTGGAAATCGGAGCGGGAGATTTTGCATTCGACGACGACAGAGCGGCAGCGCTTTTTCCAGCCGATGGCGTCGGGCATTTCTCCGGTGCAGCAGGCCTGCTCGCTGAGCACGATGCCGCATCCGTAGCGGCGCAGCCATGCGGTGGCGACCTGGACTAGTTGTGCGTGAGTCATTGAGAGGACAGTATCAGATGGTGCTATCGACTGTGTTGCTTAGTTGGGTAGCTGGTAGTTAGTCGTTGGTCGGTAGTCGTTAGTCGTTAGCTTCTGCGCAAATTCTTTTTTGATCCCAGGATCGGTGGATGAAGTGTCTTGATGTGCTTTCGAGCGTTGCGACCTGATAGGGCTCCCTCGACTCGGGCATGCGCCCTCGCTCGGGATGACAGCCGTGAAGAGTTCCGCTGACGGGCGGTCGCAGGGCACAACTCCCACCCAAGCCAAAAGAGGGCCTGGATGGGGCACCCGCAGATGGTGCTATAGACTGTGTTGCTTAGTTGGGTAGCTGGTAGCTAGTCGTTGGTCGACAGTCGTTTGTCGTTAGCTTTCCGCCTAAATTCTTTTTTGATCCCACACAAGCCAAAAGAAGGCCTGGATGGGGCACCCGTAAACCATTCCTAGTGCGGATTGCAATCGCGGGCGAGGGCGCCCGCGCCACCAACACTACACCTTAGGCAACACAATGCCGGTTTGTGATTGGTATTTTCCGGCACGGTCTTTGTAGCTGACTTCGCAGACTTCGTCGGACTGGAAGAACAGGATCTGGCAGAGTCCTTCATTGGCGTAAATCTTTGCTGGAAGGGGCGTGGTGTTCGAGATCTCGAGAGTGACGAAGCCCTCCCATTCCGGTTCGAACGGGGTGACGTTCACGATGATTCCGCAACGGGCGTACGTCGATTTACCGACGCACAGCGTGAGGACGTCGCGCGGAATCTTGAAGTACTCGACCGAGCGGGCCAGGGCGAAGGAGTTCGGCGGGACGATGGCGCAATCGGCGGTGAGGGTCACAAAGGAGCGCTCGTCGAATTTTTTGGGGTCAACGATGGTGCTATTGACGTTCGTGAAGATTTTGAACTCGTCTGCAACCCGCAAATCATATCCGTAGGAAGACAGGCCGTAGGAGACCACATGTTGCCGTACCTGCTTCTCGGAGAAGGGGTTAATCATGTCGTGCTCGAGCGCCATTTTGCGGATCCAGCGGTCACTCTTAATAGCCATAGCTCTCCTTTTGACTGCCGGAATGAAGACGGCAGAACTCACCGATTGAGGCCCTGATCTGCCTCTGAAGCACCTTATTGCGGCTGGAGCATTGGTGCGGGATGTTGCAGTGCGAGTCGAGAGTCATCTTACGGAGTAAAGCCCGCATTGACAATGCCACTTGCGACCTTTATTATCAGCAGCTTACAGTATAGCTGCGTACCCTGTGAAAAACTGGCCCGAGTGGGCCGACGATGAGCAGGGAATTTTAGACTCGCAGAAGCGGCCAAACTGTTCGGCTGGAGACGCTTGTGATCAAGCTGGATATCATCAACGAAGTGGTGACGAAAACCGGGATCACCAAAACCAAGGCGGAGATGGCGGTGGAAACCGTCTTCGAAAGCATGAAGAAAGCACTGGCCAACGGCGACCGCATTGAATTGCGCGGATTTGGCGTGTTCAACGTACGCCCACGCAAGACAGGTATCGGGCGGAATCCGCGAACCGGGGCTGAAGTCAGCATTCCGCCGGGGAAGGCCGTTCGCTTCAAGCCCGGAAAAGAGCTGCAGTCTATCGACTAATTTTGTGCAGGCTGGTTCCGGCGCCGCCACTTGGGCTGCGATGGCGCTGTTCGGAACCACTCCCAATCCACTGCACACCTATCGCGATCCGGCCCCATAGCATCTAGAAATTGTCCGCAGTTGCATCAAAAGAATCGGGATGTCTGATTCCACCCCATCTGTGCCCAGCTACTACGAACGGCCGATCCCTGTCGACGTGTTCGTAGTGTCACAAGTGCGCCGGCGGTATTGGCTGCACATCGTGCTCCTGGTGCTGACCATTTTCACAACTCTGGTGGTGGGTGCGCGGCTGCAGAACAATTTCCTGGAGGATCGTCCGGCGTTTTCGTTGCCGGAAGACGCGACATGGTCGGCGATGTTTCCGGTGAAGTGGATTGGCGAACATCCCTCGCGGATTCTGCTGGGAGTGCCCTTCGCTGCGACGCTGATGCTGATCCTGGTGGCGCACGAGTTGGGACACTACCTCTATTGTGTGCGCTACGGGGTGCAGGCCACCCTGCCGTATTTCATCCCAGCGCCGACGCTGATCGGAACGTTGGGAGCGTTCATACGAATACGATCGCCGATTCGCTCACGAGAGGCGCTCTTCGATATTGGAGTTGCTGGTCCGATCGCCGGATTTGTAGTTGCGGTGATCGTGCTGTTTGCGGCGCTGCTGATTTCGCCCGCGACCGCCGCGACTTCGCGTCCGAATGACATTGTGTTCGGATATCCGCTGATCTTTCACGTAGTTCACTATGTGATGAATTTCGGATCGTCGACGCGCGTGCCGCTCGACGCGGTGCATATGCATCCGATGGCGATTGCGGCATGGGTGGGAATGTTCGCGACAGCACTGAACCTGCTTCCAGGCGGCCAACTCGACGGCGGCCATATCGTGTATTCCATTTCTCCCAAGGCGCACAAGTATGTGTCGTGGCTGACGATTGGGATCCTGATTCCGCTGGCAGTACGCTTGTGGGTAGGATGGCTGCTGTGGGCGGTGCTTCTCGGTCTCCTTACCGGATTTCGACATCCGCAAGTGCCGATGTGGCCTGGACTGAGCAGAGGCCGAAAGTGGGTTGCAGTGCTTGCGCTGGTGCTATTCTTGCTGACCTTCACTCCGATCCCGATCGAAGGCAGCTTGATTGATTTGATCAAACAAATCGTCTCACCTGAGTAGTTCAGCTCTACCTCTCGCTCAACAGAACTGATTCGATCGAAGCGATCTCACAATGTAGACTGGGAACTACTCTGACAAGCAAAGCAGACGGGAGAAAACTCCGTGGCGGATAAACCTGCAAAACATAAGCTGGCCGTGTTGGGGGCGGGCAAGATGGGCGGAATCCTGGTGCAAGGATTCTTGAAGCACAAACTCGCCAGCCCGAGTGCGATCTGGGCGACGCTGTCGCATAAAGAAAAGATAGCTAAGCGGAGTGCAGACTTAGGCGTGCGGATCGGAACCGATAATCGCGATGCCGTGAAGCACGCCGACGTGATACTGGTGTGCGTGAAGCCGCAGACGGTGGGCGATGTTCTGGATGAGATCAAGGAGCAGGTCACGCCGGATAAGGTCGTGATCTCGATCGCTGCATCGGTTCCGACATCCTTTATCGAGGCGCGACTTGGTGCACGTGTGCCGGTGATTCGCGCGATGCCGAACACACCATCGATTCTGGGCGCGGGAATTACAGGTCTGGCCGCCGGGCAATCGGTGAAGCCGGCACAGATGGAAGTGGCGCGGCGGCTGTTCGAGACGGTAGGGAAGACGATTGTAGTCGACGAGAAACATATGGATGCCGTGACCGCGCTGTCAGCGAGTGGACCGGCGTATATCTACATCATTCTGGAATCGCTGGCGGAAGCGGGAGTGAAGGTCGGGTTGCCGCGCGATCTGGCTACGTTGCTGGCGGCGCAAACGACGCTGGGTGCGGCGCGCATGGTGCTCGAGACTGGAGATCATCCTGCGCTGCTGAAAGACGCCGTGACCACGCCGGCTGGGTGCACGATCGACGGCATCATGGAGTTGGAAGAAGGCAAACTGCGTGTGACGCTGATCAAAGCGGTAGTGAAGGCGACGCAGAGGGCGAAAGAGTTGATGTTCTCGTAGGGGAACGATAACGCGGGGTTCTTCGACTTGTGGCCGCCGATCCGCAAACGCCGGATCGAAAAAACAACGCGGCCACTATGCTCAGAATGGCAGCAACTTTTTCCTACTGCGTGGCTTTAATGCTGATCACGTGCAGCGTGTTATCGGCCTGGTCAAGCGTGGCTTCGATCTGAACACTTTGTCCAACGAAGGCGTCGGCGGCTTTCTGATTATCCAATTTGTAGATCGTGGATTTAGTGAGCAGCACGTACGCGCCGCCCATATCGTGCACGCACATCTTGGCGCATTCGGACGGATCCTTGCCCATGTGACCGCCCTGCAGCATCTCACTGTGCGAGTGCGTCTTGGAGTGCACGTTCATGGCGCACTGGCTGTCGCTGATTTGTCCGGTATAGGTTTTGGGCGCATTGGCAGCCGCCAAAGTGGCCACCGCGAGCACGCAGGTTAAAGCGATTCGTACTTGCATTTCCTCATCTCCATCGAAAATTCTGGCAGGAGTGTGTGGATTTTAGCGGCGATGTAAGGCGGCCGCCTAGATTACCAGCGGTGCATCTTTGGTGTCGGAATGTAAAAATCCCGTGACAAGTAAAGATGTGGTCAATGGTGGCGGGCGCAGTTGTCCTAGTGCTGTTCCGCAAAATGTGGCCACAGTTGGTGTCGTTTCCAAATCATTTGCAAGCATGAGGATTTCTCTCGTTCAACGAGCGTGTGCAGGTACAATTCCGGGGACCCATTGCTTCGCGTGTGGAGGCCAAATGCGCCGAGCTCTCTTCGCTGTGATCCTGTTGGTAACCTCGATGTTGCTGGTCGGACAGGAAACAAATGTTCAGACTGCGAAAACCGCGGGAACTCCAAAACCCAACGTAACGGCTCCAGCCACAAAACCGAAACTCACGGAACAGCAGAAGCGCGGGCTGAGCCTGCTGGAATCGGCCGAAGGAGCGGCGGGTGGTTTCGAGGCGCCATCGCGAATTGTGGCGTATACGCAGATCGCGCGCGTGTATCAGACGAATAATAAAAAGAAGGCTGTGGATTTGTTGCAGCAGGCATACGAGAGTTTGCGAACGCTGCAACTGGACTCGCCGAATAAACGCCTGAATGAAACGGTGACGCAACGATTACAGGAGCAGGTGCTGAACCAGTTTATTTCGCTTGCGCCAGAGCATGTGGATGGATTAGTCGACCAAATGGATCCGACCATGCGCACCGCCGCATTGCAGCTTTTGCTACCGTACTACGAAAAGCAAAAAAATCTTGATCGTCCTGTCGCGATTCTCATGCAACTTGCCGTCGAGGCCGAGATGCCATACGGGATCGTAGACGACGTGATGGATAAGCTCGGCTCAGCGAACCCTGATCAGATTCGAGAGCTATTCTTGGCTTCCCTGACCAGCTACCAGAACCACGAGCACACGGACTTGTCGGGTTCAACGGATTTCGCGAGTTTGATCGCGAAGGCGTACGGCAAGGTACCAAACGAGAGTGTAGCGACGGCCATCGACGAGGTACTGTCACAGGCGAAGAAAGCGGATGAGAAAAATTCGGATGTAAGCATCAGTCTGGGATTTGAAAAAGGGGCTGTGCAATTCAAATCGAGCTATGACATGCAATTGTTTGCGGTGCTGCCCACGCTGGAGCAGGTAGATCCGGAAAAAGCGAAGCGCCTGCTGAAAGAGAACGAAGATGTAAACACGTTCGCGTCGAAATATCCGGGCGGGATGAATTCTCTGAGCAAGAATGGACGGCCTGAACTCGACGGGAGTTCGGATCGGGAGTCGTGGAGGTGGCGATGCGCCGCCGGCGCAAGTTCTCGAGGAGCAAAAGATGGATGCGCTCATGAAAGATGCGAGCGATCATCCGAACGATGCGCTGGCCAATGCCGCAGGCTTTCGCCCGCCCATGGCGGTTATGGCATACATGGAAATTGCACGCGCGAATGCAAAAAAGAACAGCACGGTGGCAGGCATCGCATTGGCGAAAGCGCTGGAATTGTTGCCGAAGATTCCCCTTCGGGAGCAGATGCCGGTTATTACGGACGTAGCTAATATTTACGAGCAACTAGGCGACAAAGAAAATGCGGAGAAGACAATTGAGCTAGGCACCAAAACCGCTTCAGAGGTATTCAAGCAGGAGTCGGATGCGGCTGATCCTAATCTGGCTCCGAAGGCGTATTGGGTGGCAACGAATGCGTGGAGAAATCTTGTTGATGACGGCTACAAACTAGATCCAGGAAACGCCGTGACATTGCTCAAGGAAGCTCCAGACGACGAGGTGAGAGCGTTTGCGCAAATCTCGTTGGCTCAGCGCTTGCTTGGGGGCACGAGTCCCGCACTAGACTTCAGCATGACCGCGAACAAGGAAGGGATGATCATGATGACGATGATGCAGAGCGATGGTGAACCGGCGAAGTAGCGACAACACGGCCGCCAATGCAGATCCCTCGCCGCTGCGCGGCTCGTGATGACAAAGACAAAGCGCGCTGGTGGTGACAAAAAAAGCAAAGCGCGGACAGGAATGTCCGCGCCACACAATCCAACAACCGCAACACACAACAGCCGCCGCGCTAATAACCGCGGCACACGATCAAACCACGTTACATTCCTGGCATTTTCATCCCGGCGAGTTTGCGGGCGAAGCTGGCCTTGCCCATGTCCTTGAACATCTTTTTCATCTGCGCGTACTGGCGTAGCAGATTGTTTACTTCCTGAACGCTGGTTCCCGAGCCGCGGGCGATGCGTTTGCGGCGGCTGCCGTTGATCACCTCATGATGATCGCGCTCGTGCGACGTCATGGAGTTGATGATCGCCTCGACACGGTTGATCTGCTTTTCGTCGACGTGATCGGCCATCTTCTGCATGTTGGCGAACGGCCCGATGCGCGGCAGCATGCCGAGTATGCTCTGGAACGATCCCATCTTCTTGACCTGGCGCAGCTGATCGCGAAAGTCTTCGAGGCTGAAACCATCGCCGGCGAGCGCTTTCTTGGTGAACTCTTCGGCTTTCTTCTTGTCGACCGTTGCCTCGGCCTTTTCGATGAGCGAGAGGATGTCGCCCATGCCGAGGATGCGGGAGACGATGCGGTCGGGATGAAAAGGTTCGATGGCGTCGTACTTTTCGCCGATGCCGATGAACTTGATGGGCTGGCCGGTGACGTGACGAATGGAGAGCGCCGCACCACCACGAGCATCGCCGTCCATCTTGGTGAGGACGACGCCGGTGAGCGAGAGCTTTTTGTGGAACTCGTCGGCGGACTTGACCGCATCCTGACCGGTCATGGAGTCGGCGACGAACATGATCTCCTGCGGATTCAGCAGCGACTTGAGCCCCTGCATTTCTTCCATCAGCTGATCGTCGATGTGGAGACGGCCGGCGGTGTCGACGATGAGGATGTCGCACCCGCTGATGACCGCTTCGCGGCGCGCTTCCTTCGCGAGTCGAAGAACGTTCTCGGTGTCTGCCTTCTCCAGATTGCCGACATAGATCGGCGCCTTCACCGCATCGGCGACAACTTTGAGCTGATCGCGCGCGGCGGGGCGATAGACGTCGACGGAGACGAGCATGGGGCGGTGTCCGCCCTTCTTCAGCCAGTTCGCGAGTTTGCCGGAGGTGGTAGTTTTGCCGGAACCCTGCAGGCCGGCCATGAGAACGACGGTGGGCGGCTGCGAGGCGAACTTGAACTTGGCCGTGTCCTTGCCGAGAAGCCCGACGAGTTCGTCGCGAACAATTTTCACAATCTGCTCGGCGGGAGTGAGGGCGGTCATCACCTCGGCGCCGAGAGCCTTTTCGCGAATGTGGTCGATGAGGTCTTTGACGACCTTGACGTTGACGTCGGCCTCGAGCAGGGCGAGGCGGATTTCCCGCAGGGCTTCGCCGATGTTTTCTTCGGTGATCTTGCCCTGTCCGCGCAGGTTCTTGAATGCGCGATTTAGTTTTTCGCTTAGATTCTCAAACATCAGGGACATTATAAAGGTTGGGTGCGCCACAGAGGGCGCGGAGGGCGTTCGTTTTCACCACGGAGCCACGGAGGGAATTCTTCCAGAGATGGGTGTTCCAGGATCTGAGTCCGCGCTTTTGTGGAATCCCACCCTAGCCAAAAGAGGGCTAGGATGGGGCACCCGGCGGACAGGAATGTCCGCGCCACATGGATATCAGGCGTCCAGTACGCTGTTTTTCAGGACTTCCGCGGCGCGGGCGGCGCGCCATTCCTTCAGCTTCTGGCCAATTTCCGGCTTCTTCTTGGCAATGATCGAGGCGGCGAAGAGAGCAGCGTTCGCGGCTCCGGCTTTGCCGATCGCGAGAGTGCCGACAGGGACGCCTTTGGGCATCTGCACGATGGCGAGCAGCGCGTCGAGTCCTCCGAGGCTGCTTGAGGGAATCGGAACGCCGAGGACTGGGAGTGCGGTTTTTGCGGCGAGTACACCGGGAAGGTGCGCGGCGCCACCAGCGCCAGCGATCAGGACTTCGATGCCACGGCTCTCGGCAGTAGCGGCGTATTCCAGAGTCTGATCAGGAGTGCGATGCGCGGAGAGCGCACGCACTTCGTAAGAAATGCCAAGTTCTTTGAAGACCTCGCAAGCAGCAGACATGATCTCCAGATCATTCTTGCTGCCCATGAGGATGCCAACTAGCGGTGTGGGATTCGTGCTCATAGGTGAAATAGGGTAAATGAAAGTTGGATAAACGCGAAATCGAGAGCAGCGGACGGCTCAGGAAGCCGACGTCGTTGCCAGCGCGGCAAGAGAACTGCAGATCCCTCGCTGCGCTCGTGATGACAAGCCAAAAAAACCACAACAAAGAAAGTGAGCAGTCTGCGCCAATACGGGCCGGTTACCCGACGTGAGTTGTCAACTCAAGTAGATTTCTTTGGCCGCCACAACGGTGTTGGAGTGAATGGTTACGGTGTCTTCGACATTGCGGGCGTAGCCGCCGGCGTAGGTCACCATCACCGGGATTTTTCTTTCACGCGCAGTACGGAAGACGAACTCGTCGCGCCGCTTCAAGCCGGGGATGGTCAGATCAAGACCGCCAAGCTGATCTTCGCGATAGGGGTCGGCGCCAGCGACGTAGCAGAGCAGATCGGGCTGGAACTGATTGAGTCCGGAGGTGAGCGCCCGGTCGAGCCAGGAGAGGTAGTCTTCGTCCTTGCAATGATCGGGCAGGTTCACGTCGATCGAAGAAGGCGGCTTCCAATGCGGATAGTTGTTTTCCTGATGAAGAGAGATGGTAAAGACGTCGTCGGCGGGAACTTCGCTAGTGGTTAGAGTGCCGAGGGACGCGATACTCACCTGGGTGCGGGAAGCGATCTGCCCGGGCTCGCTGCGTTGCGGCGCAAAGATGTAGGCGGTGCCGTTGCCCTGGTGAACATCGCAATCGATGGTCATGGCGCGCTGGATTCTTTTGTCCTTCTGCATGCTACGAATAGCGACGGCAACGTCGTGAATCATGCAGAAACCTTCGCCGTGGTTCGGGAAAGCGTGATGAAAGCCACCACCGATGTTGAATGCGATTCCGTCGCGCAGAGCGTAGTCCGCAGCGAGGATAGAACCACCAGCAGCCAGCCAGAACGCGTCGACCAGTTCGTAGGAGTAGGGAATCTCCATCAGCAATTCTTCTTTGGCTGAGAGCGTGCCGTTCTGCAATTTGTAGACGTATTCGCTGGTGTGCACGCGGAGAATGTCGCGATCTTCGGCGGGCTTGGGTTCAAGGAAGTCGGCCGGTTCGGCAACGTGGGACATCAGCAGCCGGTCATGAATGTGGCGGTATTTCTCGGCGGGAAAGACATGCTCGCCGATGGGAAGGATGTAGCGGTCGCTGTAAACCAGTTTGAAGGGCAGCATGGACGACCGAGCCATGGAACCGAATCTGCCAAAAGCGGGCAGATGTGGGCAGCGAATAGAAGAGATTACGTCCACGGTCAGTATTGCGGAAGGGAATTCGCAGATTGCTCTTCATACGAAACGGCATGAGGCGGGGAAGGCAGCATCTAATTTTGCGAGGGCAAAGATGGTGACTCAGAGCTGGCACACACAACTCGCGAACGATCGAGAACGGCAGAGCAGTTCCGCGGCAGGTTCGGCAGACGAGGAACGCAAGCAAGAATTTCTGGAGTCGATTGCGGGGCCGAAAGGATCGGAGTCGCCGGATCCGCAATCTGAAACGCCGATCGTTGTGGCTGGAGATGAAGATGATCCTGCGCCACCCGAACAACCTCTCGATGAGCGCGACACAAAGATTCCGCGTCCGATTGTTTCGGTGAACGGGAAAGATGTGGAGAAGCCGGAGGAGAAAAAGCCGGCGGCGTAGTGAGCGACTTTTGTCTTTCCCACCTCTGCCAAAAAATGGCCGAGATGGGGGCACCCTCAAACCCACCTCACACAAAGCATTCAAGATAAAGGGTGCGACTCCGTGCCGGTCCTACTAATTGTGGTGCCGCATGAGAATCTGTCAAAACCTACAATCCTCAGAGCTGCTGGAAGTTGAAACCTGCGGAATTGCTGGCTATTCTACGGGCCTCCGCAGTCTTTTGGGGTGATTGCTCATGGCGAGTACTGTCTGGAAGGGCCATCTTACGTTTGGCCTGGTTTCGTTGCCGGTGCGTCTGTTCAGTGCGGCGCGCGGTGAAAGCATCAGTTTCAACCAGCTGCACAAGAGCGACAACTCGCGCGTGAAGCAGGTGCTCTTCTGCCAACTCGAGGATAAGCCTGTGCCTCGCGAAGAGCTGGTGAAGGGCTACGAGTACGAGAAGGGCAAGTACGTCGTGGTCGACGAAGAAGAGATCAAGGCGGTTGCGCCAGAGACTTCGCGCACCATGCAGATCCTGGAATTCGTGAAGATGCAGGAGGTCGATCCGGTCTATCTGGACGCCTCTTATTATGTTGCGCCGGATGAAGGTGGCGAGACTCCGTACGCGCTAATGTTCGAAGCGCTCCGCAAGTCGGGCTATGCGGCGATCGCAAAAGTCTCCATGCACAATCGCGAGCACGTGGTCGTTTTGCGGCCGGGCTCAAAAGGAATTTTCCTGCACACGATGTACTACACGGATGAAGTGCGCGCGGTCGATGAATTCCGCACGGATACCAGCCTGATCAAAGACAAAGAGCTGGAACTGGCGACGATGTTGATCAACTCGCTGGCCGCGCCGTTCGAGCCGGCCAAGTATCACGATACGTATCGGGACAATATCAAGTCGCTGATCGAAGCCAAGGTTCGAGGCAAACAGGTGGTGCAGCCTACGACCGTCGAGCATCGTGCGCCCGTCATTAATATTATGGACGCGCTGAAGCAAAGCCTGGATCAGATGAAGAAGAAGCCGGCGCAATCGGTGACCGAGGAAGCCACAGCTGCTCCTGCGAAGAAGGCCGCGAGCGGTAATGGGAAGCGTTCGCGGAAAACGGCGAGTGAAAACTCATGATCGCCAAAGAGAATTGCGAGAATACGAAGATCCTCGGCTACGACCCCACGGGCGAGTCCGCAGTCCTGTGCAACGATCCGGGCGAGTATTGCTCGGAGTGCGAGATGGTGCTGTGCCGAAGCTGTCATGCAGAGGTCGCGAGCCATTCAATCTCATTGAAGAAGCCGCCCGCGCGGGTGGCGTCTGAAATGGAGCACGAGATTCGGAAATCGCATTAACGACTGCGGCGCAGAACTGCAGATGCCTCGCTGCGCTCGTCATGACAAAACACTAACTACCAACATCGGCTAAAGGGTGGCACCCGCAATCTGCGCTTCCACATCGAGCCAAAAGAGGGCGGGGGTGGCGCACTCGCACTCTCTTTACTTCCCTTACTGCAGTTCGTCGAGGATTCCATTCAAAGGAATGCGAATCCAATCGGGACGGTTTGCCAGTTCGTAATCAACTTCAATAAGCGCTTTCTCCAACGTATAGGCTTGCAACAGCGCGGCGATTTCCTGATGAGTTGCAGGGATAAAGCTGGCTTTGCCTGCGGCCCTGAGATATCCACGCAAGAAGAGAGCGCTGATCCACTGGTACCACGCTTTTGCCCATCGTTCCAGCTGTGGATGGCTTTCGCGTCCGGAGACGATTCCGGGAACATGGTTGAAAAGTACCGCATGAGAGACATAGTGGAAGGAGCGAATCATGCAGGCCACGTCGCGAAAAGCGGAACGCTTTATACGGCGCTCACTCATCGGCTTGCTGGCATCGCCTTCGAAATTCTGAATAAGAAAATCTCTGCCGGTATAGAGCACATTGCCGAGGTGATAGTCGCCATGATGACGAATGCGAGTACAGGAAATGCGCGTGTCGCGGAGGACCAGCATACGGGAGCGGAGTACAGATTCGCGCTCGAGCACTGCACGGGCGTCCGGCTGAGCAATTGCGGGAAGAGCGCTCACATCAGCGCGTAAGGCGTCGAGAGCGCGGCTCATCTGCGCAATCATCCCATGGAAGATGCCGAGCCGATAAAACTCGGTGAATGGCTCCGGTGCGAAATCCGGGATATCGGGGCGGCTGCTCAGTGCGAGATGCAATTCCGCAGTGCGCTGGCCCAGCAACTCAGGGCTCTCGCCATGTCCTCCAAGCAACTCGGCCATTACCGGAGGGATGGGAGTGTGCAACAAGCTCAGCGGGGTACCCGTCACCAAAGCCTTCAGCCGCGGATCATCGTCGCCAATTGCGAGTGCGCGTTCGAAGTACAGGCCCAGGTGGTCGAGAGTGTAGCTCCAGGCATTAGCAGCGTTGGGCACATAGTTGTTCAGCATCGCCAGGGTTGTGACTTCAGGGATTTCGTCGATGACGCGGCGATATTCGATGGCTCCCAGCGCGAGCAGGGCATTCTGAAAATTAGTGTTGTTGACGAGAAACTCGCCAATCTCGCGATCGGGATTGATGCCCGGTTCAACCTTGCGATAGAGCTTAAGGGTGAAGTCTTCGCCGAGCTTGATAAACGTGTCGCGTCCGATGGTATTCGCCTGCGGTTCGAGAGGCGCTCGGACGGCGCTCCATGCTTTGCGGAACGCGCGCGTGTGGCTGCCGAGTAGTTCTCCGTGTTCTCCCTTGATGCGCCGGCGTCGAACGATGGACTTGAGCAGGGCATCGCTGAAATCTCGTTCAAAGATGGCACCATAAAGAATGGCGGGGGTTTCAGGCAGTCCCTCAATTCGGCAAAGGACATTTTGGGGACGGTCATGAAGCACGACTTCGGCATCTTCTCCAGTTTTCAGCGACAAAGGCGCGACATAGCTTTCCGGATCGCCGTCGCTGAAATCTACATGGATCAGGAGGATGTTCGAAGTTGTGTTCGGTAGCGGGATTACCTCATCGACGGTCACCTGTCTTACCGTGCGTTTCTTCGGGAACCAGGTGCGGGTGCGCAAGACGCGGGCGATAACGCGCGAGAGTGCGCGGCGCGTTTCTATGGAGAAGAAGTTAGCGGGCTCAACGGTGATCACGGGCAAATGGTCGGTGCCAGGCACTGCCAGCGATTCCTCGCTTGGCTGCTGAGGCTGCAAATGGAACCACTGGAACGCGTGCGGTCCAAGGGAAAGCGTGTAAGGCTCATCGCCGATGGAAGGGAAACGGGTACGTCCGAAAATCTCTGTGGGGATAGAGCCGGCGTGCTTGGCTAAATCGAGCTCTGCAAATTGGGTAAATCGAGAAAGATTGGCGACTACGAGTATCTTTTCATCGTCAAACTGGCGCACGAACGCCAAAACTTTGCGATTGTTCGGAAAGAGGAGTTCGAAAGTGCCTCGCCCAAAAGACGGGTGCTGCTTGCGCTGCGCGATCATTCGCTTCATGTACCAGAGGAGCGAATGTGAGTTGTTCTGCTGCGTCTCGACATTGATCGCTTCGTAGTGATACTCGGGATCGATGTTGACCGGTAGATAAAGCTTCTGCGGATTGGCCCGCGAAAAGCCGGCATTGCGGTCGGGGCTCCACTGCATGGGAGTACGAACGCCGTTGCGATCGCCTAAATAGATGTTATCGCCCATGCCGATTTCGTCGCCGTAATAAACCACCGGAGTTCCGGGAAGGGAGAGCAGCAGTGCGTTCATCAGTTCAATACGGCGGCGATCGTTTTCCAGCAACGGAGCAAGGCGCCGGCGGATACCGAGATTGATACGCATCTCGCGATCATGCGCATAAGAGCGGTACATGTAGTCGCGCTCTTCGTCGGTGACCATTTCCAGTGTGAGTTCATCGTGATTCCGCAAGAACATTGCCCACTGGCAGCTGTCGGGAATCGGCGGCGTCAAGCGCAGGATTTCCGTGATGGGAGCGCGGTCCTCCATTCGCAGCGCCATAAAGAGGCGCGGCATGATGGGGAAATGAAACGCCATATGGCATTCGTCGCCCTCGCCGAAATATGCGACCGCATCGTCGGGCCACTGGTTCGCTTCGGCGAGCAACATCCGATCCCGATATTTTTCGTCCATGTGCTTGCGAAGATCGCGGAGGGCGGCGTGAGTTTCCGGCAAGTTTTCGGAGGTGGTTCCTTCGCGTTCGAACAAATAAGGAACCGCGTCTAGACGGAGGCCGTCCACTCCCATGTCGAACCAGAAATCGACAGCGGCGAACATAGCTTTGCGAACTTCAGGGTTACCCCAGTTCAAATCGGGCTGGTGCGAATAAAACCGGTGCCAATAGTAAGCCTTGGCAACCTTATCCCAGGTCCAGTTCGAGGTTTCGAAGTCCTTAAAGATGATGCGCGCGTCGCAATACTTGTCAGGCGTGTCACTCCAGACATAGAAGTTGCGCCACGGACTACCTGGCGGAGCATGCCGCGAACGCTGAAACCAAGCGTGCTGGTCGGACGTGTGGTTCAGCACGAGCTCGGTGATCACGCGAATTCCGCGCGCATGGGCTTCCCGCAGAAATTTCTGGAAATCCTTCAGCGTTCCATAAGAAGGATGGACGTTGGTGTAATCAGAAATGTCGTAGCCATCGTCTTTGAGAGGAGAGGGGCAAAATGGCAGGAGCCAGATGGCGGTCACGCCCAGATCTTCCAGGTAGGGAAGTTTCTGGGTAAGGCCTCCGAAGTCGCCGATTCCGTCGGTCACGCTGTCAAAAAAAGCGCGCACGTGGACTTCGTAGATGATGGCGTCTTTGTACCAGGTGGAGCTCGCAGGCAATGTCATGAATGCGTTCGAGGACTCACAGAACAGGATGAACTCGTCACTATACTGATGCAAATTCTAAGCTGGTCGTAGCAAGTTTTAGACCGCATGGCGGAAGGAAACGGGATAACCAAGGCGGTGGGCGAAGCTGGAAAGTAACCTCACCTGCGTAACGAAAGTCTCGCCAAAACGTCGAATAGGTCTAGAGTTCAAAGTACCGGCAGGAGGCAAGACGTGGGCAGGCGGTTGTTGATCGTTGACGACGACGCCCGAGTGACGGAGCTTCTATCCCGCTACCTTGCTTCGGTTGGGTACCTTACCTCTTGCTCGCTGGACGCCGCCACGGCGATCCAGTTGATCGACGAATATGAGTTCGATTTGCTGGTGGTGGATTCTCTGCCCAATTTCGCCAGCCGGGAAGTAATAATCAGATTTCGCCAGAAATACAGCAAGGCGCCCGTAATTCTGTTCACCGGAAACGTGAGCTCCGAGGCATTGCGGGTCGCCCTCGATGCAGGAGCAAATCTTCTGCTGGAAAAGCCGCTCGGAATGCCGGAATTCAGCAAAGAGGTGGAACGGCTACTGACGAATGCGGCAGCGAAAGCGTCGCCAGCCTGAAATCCAGCTGCCCTCGGCGAAAAGAGGTGTCAGCCCTGGGTTTGCGGATGCCGTTCAGGAAACATCTTCTCCAGTGCCACCCAAAAGCCAGTGCTCTTCGATGTTTTTACCCTGGTGCTATCAAATGCGACCACTTTGGAGGGGCCCTTTTGGCGCGGTTTCCGTCTGAAATTTGCTGGGACGTAAAAAATAATCACGCGTGCCATTGAACCTGCTCCATTGCTGAACTGAGTTCTTGAAATGAATGTAGTTCCGGTTTCAGCCGGCTACTGTGATGAAAAATCCCGCTGGTTGTGACTTTTGAACAAAACGGTGATCTCGCCGAGTCAGATAGAAACCGAGTCTAGCTTGAACCGAGAGCGCGTGTCGGTTAGTGTCAGTCGCATGAAAGCGATCGTTGTGCTGCTGGTTGTGCTGTTGCTCGCTAGCTGTGGCTGGGCGGAGGAGATCGTGGTTGCCGCTGCCGCAGACCTGAACCAGGTGCTACCGGTGATCGCCGAACGATTCGAGAGGGAATCGGGGAATCGGGTAAAGCTCTCGTTCGGTTCTTCGGGAAATTTTTTCGCTCAGATTCAGAATGGTGCGCCCTTCGACGTTTTCTTTTCCGCAGATATCGATTTTCCCAAACGACTGGAAGCAGCAGGTCTGACAGAACCGGAATCGCTATACGAGTACGCGGTGGGAAAGATTGCTCTCTGGGTGCCGAACGGGTCCGGTCTCGACGTAGGCCGGGGGATGTCGGCTCTGCTCGATCCGCAAGTGCGAAAGATTGCGATTGCGAATCCGGTGCACGCCCCCTACGGAAAAGCGGCCGTGGCAGCGCTTCAGCATGAGCAACTCTATGAGCGAGTCAAAGACAAGCTTGTGCTCGGGGAAAACATTTCTCAGACATTCGAACTGGTGCACAGCGGGAATGCCGACGTGGGCATTGTGGCGCTGTCGCTGGCGATGGCGCCGAAAGTTAAGGAAACCGGTAGATTTTTTGTGGTACCACCGTCAACCTATCCCCCCATTCGGCAAGGTGCGGTTGTGATTCGTTCCTCGCAGCACAAAGACGCCGCCAGGGCTTTCGTTTCGTATATGAAGCGACCGGAGACGATCAGCTTGCTGAAGCAGTACGGATTCGAAGTCCCGGGGAAATGACGACTATTCTGCGCAAGAGTGAAAAGGCGCGCAAGCGTTTCTGAACATGGATGCACATGATCATCGACTATCTGAACATGAAAGAGCATTTGCACGAAAGAAGTTGAAAGGTGCACTGGCATTGCGGCTCTCAAGAACGTGGTGATTGTCTTCGTGTACGAGGAAGGTATTTGACCCGAGAGGAATGGGTCATTGCGTTTGCTATAATCAATGCGCGGCAATGATGTTCCTGTCTGCGCGATCTAGCGCGGCCGCAGTGTCGGGGAGTGGCTCAGCCTGGTAGAGCACCTGGTTCGGGACCAGGGGGTCGGAGGTTCAAATCCTCTCTCCCCGACCAATGTTTCAAAATCGATCTCATCTTGCTGAAAACGTTAGTTCAAAATTCTGACGAACATTCAGCAAAGTTCTAAGATCGTCCTCCAGTCCCGACCAATAATTGTCTTTGCCTCTTCAACATTTTACGCAGCTCTCGCCGACTTCGCTTTCAACTGTAGTTCGAGGTCGAGGTTTATCGCAGGATTCTGCACCCACATTTGTCTCTGTCTTGTAACGAATTATGCCGCTCTCGTTTTTTGTTTGATCTCGAGCCCCGTTCAACGTTACATTCCTCACCCAACCGGCGTTCCTTCAGCCTCCCAGATAGCTGTTGCGATCGCCCCTTAGTCGTCATCGTTCGGTCTGCACTCCTGCGCGGACTCCTCTCAGCGATCTTCACTGAAGTTCGCTGCAGTCACCTTACCTCGCGAACACTTAAAGGAGATGCGTGATGAAGAAAATATTAGGTTTCGGCTTGCTGCTTTCTGCTGTCGTTGCCTTTTCAGCTTTTGGCTCCGGCCGGCACGACAACTCGTCGGTCAAATTTGATGGTGGTATTGGTGTAGATCCTGTTTCCAACGTCGTCGTCAGCGGTACCACCACCGCCGTCAGCGCAAATGTGGTTCGTGGCGTTTCTCCCCCGGGACAAATTTGGCGGATGGCCGATCTCGATGCCAATGTGAGCACGGACGGGCGTATTCGCGTTCGTGGGCGTGGACTGCTTCTGGCCGGCGGCAACGGGATCGGCACGAATGGGAACCAGAAAGTCTTCGCGACACTGTTCTGTGGACCTGCCGCCACCGCAACCGCTTCGAGTTCAAACATCGCGGGCGTCGCCCTCGATCCCGAAGGGGACTTCACCATCGACGATGTCTTGGCGCCCACGCCGCCAGCGCCCTGCGACACTCCTGTTCTGCTCATACGAACAACGGGCGGAGCTAATCCCTGGTTCGCAGCAGGCATTGAACGCTAGTAGGTTTTGGAGTTTTACTGCGTTCGAGGAAAATAAACTTGGGGCCGCACATCTTGTAGTTTCCGGGATGCGGCCCCATTCATGCATTCCTGTGAAGGAAATTTGTCAATGCATCAGGGAAAAACTGAACACATCACTTCCCACAGATATGGCCACATACTGCGTTCCATCAACGGCGTAAGTCATCGGTGAGGCGCGCATGACCTGACCTGTGTTGAAGTGCCACAGGGAGCGTCCCGTGCTGGCATCCACAGCCTCGAAGGCTTCGCTGTCATCTCCGAAAAAAAGCAGGCCGCCTGCTGTAGTCAGTGTTCCTCCAAAGGACCTTCCGGAACCAACCTGCGGATAACGCCAAACCACATTTCCATTGGCGGGAGAGAGCGCCAGGAGAACCTTCTCAGCTTTCTCGGTAGGAACATCGATTGTTCCCGTGTTGTAGTACGTCTCTCCGGGAACAAACTTGCGGGGCTTTCCGAAGAAGATATTGCAGCTTTCCAGTGCTACAACATAAAAGAGTCCGGTCTCGGGATCGTAGGAGGGTGAGAACCAGTTCGTGGCTCCGTCAATTCCCGGACAGATGGAGGTACCGTTCGGCGTGGGCACTCGCCCCGTGAGAATTGGACGCCCGGTCGCATCCACGCCCTTGGCCCAATTCATTTTTTTCACAAACGGTGCCGCGCGGAGGAATTTTCCGTTGGTGCGATCCAGGACATAAAAGAATCCGTTGCGGTTCGCCTGGAACAGCAGACGTTTCTTTACTCCATTCTCCACGACATCAGCAAGAACAGGCGTTTCATTGGCATCGAAGTCAAATAGGTCGTGCGGCGTGAATTGAAAATACCACTTAATTTCCCCTGTGTCGGCGTCAATGGCCAGCACGCAAGCAGTGTAGAGATCGTCGCCGGGGCGCGAATCGTCAACAAAATCAGGCGCTGCATTGCTCGTAGTCCAATACAGAGTATTGAGTTCCGGATCGTAGGTTCCCGTCATCCAGGTGCTTCCCCCGCCATGCAGGTAGGCGTCACCGAGCCAACTGGAGGAACCGAATTCGCCTGGCGCCGGAATTGTCCAGCGTTGCCACTTCTTCTTTCCTGTTGCAGCATCGAATGCTGCGAGAAAACCCCTTACGCCGGAATCTCCGCCTGAGGTCCCTACGACGACTTCGTTTTTCACGACAAGGGGCGCGCCGGTTGATCCGTAGTGTTTCTTCTTGTCGGCATATTGCACGTCCCAGAGCAAGCCCCCCGATCGCGCATCCAGTGCGAGCAGGTGTGCGTCATCGGTTTGAATGAAGACCGAATTCTGCCAGACCCCGACGCCACGATTTTTGTGGGAAGCAGCATCGTCCAGCAGGCCGGAACTAAGCGGCCGGCTGTAGCGCCACAACTGCCGTCCGGTGCGCGCATCGAGTGCGATCACATCATTGGCCGCAGTAACGTACATCACGCCTCGGACGACGACCGGAGTGGTCTCGAGGTTTTGCGAATTTCCAGGATGGAATACCCACGCGGCCCTAAGTTGTTGGACGTTACCGGTATTTATTTCCCGCAGGGAGCTATAGCGGCGACCGGTATAGTCTCCGTTGTAGGAAGTCCAGTTCGCGCCAGGGGGACTCGTGAACAAATCGGAAGTGCCCACGGTTATGGGAGCGCTGACTGGCTGTTCTTGCCCGGTAGCGATTCCTACTAGAACCACGACGATAGTCGCGAGCAACTTCCCGTGCCGACTCATTTCAGCGGGCATCCCCTGCCTGAATTGGAACTTCCTGGAGGGCGCCTCGATCAAGTCCGCTCTCGTCTTCCAAATGCAAAGAAACGCGAGTCGGATTCTCGTGAGGCGAGGTATCCAACCTGAGCACAACCAATTCCTTCGGGTTGACGTCGGCGACCGGAACAGTTGCGACCATCGAGCCATTTTTGTTGTAGAAGTGGGCCACTAGTTTGCCAGGAAAAAACACGCCGAATGAACCGGAGAGCTTCACCTTGCCGCCTTCCAAAGTGGCCTGAAGGGGACTGGTGATGATGCCGGCATCGGTGACACCGTGGAACTGATTACCCGCGCGCGTCGGATACCAGTCTGTCTCTAACTGACAAGACTCTCCCGGGCGCAAGCGGCACATCGGGCTATTGATTTCCGCTTCCATATAGAACGGAGAGCCGTCCGCGTTTTCGCTGATCGAAGCCCGGCCGTCATCGTCGAAACGCAGCTGCGGTCCATTCGTCCAAAAAATCACGGAAGCCTTACCGGGATACGATTTGTTCTCCTGATATTGAAAGCGCTCCACCATGGCGTAACGGCTGCTTCCATTCACCACCGCCAGCCAACCTGCCGTCGAATCCACCCAGAACTCGGCGGCGAGGTGCGAATAATGCAGCGCAAAAAGACCATCTTCCCTGATCGTCGCTGAAGGATTCTCCACAGGTCCCGTGCGGACGTGGTAACGATTCAAGTACGCACTGGATGGATTGGCTGCCGTGAATCCCCAAATCTCACGATTGCCGCGGGCGGGATCGGCGCGGTTCCCGGTGTCATATTGCGAGACCGACTGCATAGCCCACTCGACGGTATGGCCGCTGATGTTTTTCATGGATGCGCGAAAAGCGACGTGAGGAGAATCCGAGTCCAACTGAATTGTGCGGGAAAACTGTATGCCGGTGTGAGGATCGGGCGGGCCCATCAAGACAATTCCGCACCGATTTTTATCCGTAAGCATTCGAAAGTCGAAATGCCCATCATCCAGCAAATCGGAATTGCCGCGCCAGTGCTGTTCGTCGTTGTCGCCCTCCGGCAAGAGCCAAAGCTTGTCGCCTCCGTAATTGAACCACTGATCTTGGTTGGGAGATATGTACTTTCCGGCAAATTCTGGATTGACGAAGAGATAATCGTGACCATCGAAGCTTACCTGCATCAAGCGTCCACCGTTTTGCGGTACGAAAACGAGTTGCAGCCAGGCGTTGGAAATCCGCTGCGCCTTCCACCCCTTGTAATCAATGGACTCCATGCGGCATGCTGAGTTTTTACCCGAGTCCGGCGGCGCGGCCTGTGAGGCGGCCACTGGAAGTTTTCCGCTTAGCAGCAGAATTGAAACAATGAGACCTGCGCGGACAGTTTCTTGAACGGTTCTCATACGGTTTTCTTTTTCCGCCATTGGTGGCAGGAGAGAGTCGCGCCCAACACTGAGTCTTGTTTTACAAACTTCCGGCTGTCATGTCAGAACGAAAGATTTCAATATAAAACGAAATAAAACGATTGGCGTCAAGAACTTTCTGTGTTAAACCCTTAGAACTCGATTTCGGGGATAAACAAACGCACGAGTTCAAAGGATCTGCATGACTGTGAACAATTCCAGCCGTCGTTCTTTCATCAAATTTATGGCTGCAGCTCCATTGTTAAGCCAGATTGCCGCGCGCGATCTTTACGCTCAGGCAGTGAAAACAGTGGGCCGCGATAAGCGAGACGTGTACGCCCGGCTGGGAGTCAAAACCGTCATCAATTGCCGTGGAACCTGGACCTACCTAAGTGGCTCGCTGGAATTCCCCGAAGTTCGCCAGGCACAACTGGAAGCGGCCAAATATTTTGTAAATGTCATTGAACTTCAACAAGCCGTAGGAAAACGTCTGTCCGAGCTGACAGGTGCAGAGTCAGGAATTGTGACAACCGGATCTGCGGGCGCCATGGCTGCGGCCACGGCGGCGTGCATTGCCGGCAGCGATGAGAAATTGATCTGGCAACTTCCCGATACCACTGGCTTGAAACATGAAGTCGTAATGAGTGGAGGGCGCAGCGCCTTTGATAGCGCAATTCGCCTCGCCGGCGGCAAGCTCGTTCTCGCTTATTCACCGGAGGAAATAGCCAGCGCGATAACTGACAAGACTGCAATGATCTATACCACCCAGTTGGGCGAACGCCTAGAGCAGGAGCTGAAGATCGCCAAAGATCACAAGATCCCATTGCTCCTGGATGATGCCGCCGGAATTCCTCCCGTCAGCAACGCAAAACTATACGCTCAGATGGGAATTGATTTGTACTGCTTCTCCGGTGGCAAGGGCCTCTGTGGTCCGCAGTGCAGCGGATTGCTTCTGGGACGCAAGGACCTGATCGCCGCCGCATTGAAGAACTGCAATCCATGGGAGGGTGCTGTTTGCCGTCCGATGAAGGTTGGCAAGGAAGAAATTATCGGCTGCCTGACGTCCCTTGAAACCTGGTTCAATATCGACGAAAAAAAGCTTTATGCGGAATGGAATGGTCGCATTGACCGCATCCGGAAGCTGGTGGAAACCGTTCCCGGAGTCACGACCAGTACCTACACCCCGGATGATGGAAACCGGTATCCAACGCTACGCGTGAAGTGGGATCAGAAGGCATGGGGCTATTCCATTTCTGATTGCGCGAATGAACTTCGCGCCGGCAATCCTGTGATTGAAGTTCTGGGCGCCGACAATCCCAGTCTCGTGAAAGCAGTGCACGAAGGTAATCCCAACAGGAAAGAGCTGAACATCCCCGACCACATCGAGTTGGTCTCCATGACAATCCAGCCCGGCGAGGAAATCATAGTTGGCCGAAAGCTGCGCGCAGTTCTGAGCGCAGCGCAGAAGAAGGTTGCTTAAAAGAAAACGAGGAGACGCGTACACGTGACTACCATCGCTCGGCGCATGAGTATCCTGCTGCTTGCGACCTTGCTGACGACTTCGTCCCTTACGGCACAACAGCAAATACGCACCGTCGGTTCTTCGGCCGATCATTTTGCTTCCGCCGCAGTGGAAGCAGGCGATTATGTTTACGTTTCCGGACAAGGGACCCACGGCGCAGACGGAACCATGCCGTCTGGATTCGGTGCACAATTCCGCCAGTGCCTTCAGAATCTAAAGACAGTGCTGAGTTCCGCTGGGCTTACCTTGGACAACGTCGTGTACATGCACGTGTACATGACAGACATGAATTCCTACGGGGAAATGAATAGGGTATTCCGCGAGTATTTTCCGAAGACACCCCCTGCGCGGGCGGTGGTCGGAGTTTATGCATTGCCAAATGCTTCCGTGGTAGTCAATGCGATCGCCGTCCGCAATGTGGACGAGAAGAAAGCAGTCTATCCGACTGGTTTCGCTAAGGATGATGTGGCCTCCCCCGGTATTCTCACGCACGACCAGCTTTTCATCTCGAGCATGGCCGGCATCGATCCGGCAACCGGTAAAGTTCCAGATGATCCCGCCGCGCAGGTTGATCTCGCACTGGACCGGATGACCGCTGTGGTGAAGGCGGCGGGGCTGGAAATGAGTCATGTTGTATTCGTGAATCCATACCTGACTGCGGCCATTCCGGGCCGCGTGATGAATCAGCGCTACGCCAAGCGTTTTGAGTTTGGCAATACACCAGCTCGTGCCACGATAGAGGTGTCGAGCTTGCCGGAAGGAGCTCACATCGAATACACAGGCATAGCTGTTCGCGATCTTCAGCAGCGCAAAGCGGTGCGGCCCAAGAATATGCCTCCCAGTCCGACCGCCAGTCCCTGTGTTTTCGCC
The DNA here is from genome assembly GCA_963724985.1 of Terriglobia bacterium. Classification (GTDB taxonomy): domain Bacteria; phylum Acidobacteriota; class Terriglobia; order Terriglobales; family Acidobacteriaceae; genus JAJPJE01. The sequence goes on from CAVRWV010000017.1 coordinate 40,637, forward strand.
GGCGACATCCTCTACTGCTCAGCCAAGAGCGGATTCATTCCGGGACCCCATGAAGGCGTTTACGCTTCGACTACACCTCACCAGGTGCGGCAGACCATGCGCAATCTTCTCGACAATCTTGAAGAAGCTGAAATGGACTTCAGCGAGGTGGTTTCGACCAACGTTTATCTGGACAATCTCGCTGATGCGAACGCGTTTAACGGAGTTTATGGCGAGTATTTCGGCCCGGTGATGCCGGCGAGTACTACAGTCCAACAGGTTGCGCCCGTTGCAGACCGAAGTGCCAATAAAGAGGGGAGCTATCCGGACTTGGAGCAGGTTTCGCTGATTGCCATCCGCAGGTCCACGCACTGAGAAGGCGCGAGCTCGAACAGAGGCGAATGAAAACGCTTAGCCGCATGACGAAGTCTCTTTCAAATGGACGGCTCCTCCGGCAAAGTATCCGGATGGGCGCTGTTCTCATGTGCACTCTTGCCATTTATGGACAGTCCAGCAATCCCAGCAGCCAAAAACATCCGGAGGACAATCTCGCACCTGGCCAGCGCGCGTTCGACACAACCTGTGCCTCTTGCCATGGACTCAACGGAAGAGGTGGCGAGCACGCCCCAAACATCACCACGCAACCTGGAATTGTGAAATTGTCAGATAACGAGCTGCTGAAAATCCTGCAGGATGGAAAACCGGAGGCAGGAATGCCTCCCTTTGCTGGACTGGGGGAAAAACGGCTGGCAGAGATTCTAGGTTATCTTCGGGTGCTCCAAGGCAAACAAGATACTCCGATCACTTCGGCCGACGCTGCAAATGGCAAGAATCTCTTCGCTGGGAAGGGCGGCTGCGCGGAATGCCACATGATCCTCGGCGCCGGAGGATTTCTAGGGCCCGATCTCTCCAGCTACGGAGCAACTCATTCCGCCAAGGAGATCCGCAATGCCATTCTGAGTGCAGACGCAAGACCAGGCGCCCGCAGAGGACTTGCACACGCCACCACCAACGATGGGCGGCGAATCTCAGGGTTGGTCAGGAATGAAGATAATTTTTCCGTGCAATTGCAGGCGCCGGATGGAACCTTCCACATGCTGGAAAAATCGGCCCTCTCGCAGCTAACGTTGGATTCAGCGCCACTGATGCCCGGCGACTATGGCACAAAGCTAAATAGCTCCGAACTGGACCAGTTAGTGGCTTACCTCTTAAGCGTTGGAGGTAGAAAATAGTGATGAAGCAGAGGCTCGCCTTCCTGTTGGCGTTGCTTTGTGTTGGCTGTGCGCTTGCGCAGGAACCACAACGGCATTTCGAACTGAAATCCAACTCAAAGAAATTCTGGAAACTGGTTCCCAAGGGTGCCAGGCTCGAAAAGATTGCAGGAGGGATGGGTTTTACCGAAGGACCCGTGTGGGACCCATCCGGTTTCGTTTACGTGAGCGATGAAGTCTACAACAAGATTCTTCGCATTTACCCCGACGGCCGCAAAGAAGAACTGATCTCTCTCGGCGATCCTGACGGAAACACTTATGACGGCGAGCACCGCTTGATTGATTGCGCGAGCGTCCTCCGCGCCATAATTCGAATCAAGCCTGACGGCACATACACCGTGCTGGCAGACCACTATCAAGGCAAGCGATTCAACAGCCCCAACGACGTGGTGACCGGACCGGGTGGAGCAATCTATTTCACCGATCCGACATCCGACTTGCCGAAAGATCAAAAGCAGGAACTCGATTTCAAGGGCGTATTTCGCCTGGATGCGAAGGGGGAAGTCCGGTTACTCACAAAGGAGCTGACCGAACCCAATGGGCTCTCCTTCTCTCCTGATGGGAAGAAGTTATACGTGGATGACAGCTCGCAGAGGAACATTCGAGTTTATGACTTCCGTCCTGACGGGACACTGGCGAACGGACGAATCTTTGGCGAGGAGACGGGAGCAGACAGTGAAGGCGTTCCGGATGGAATGAGAGTGGACCGCGCGGGCAATCTTTTTGTCACAGGGCCTGGAGGAATTTGGATTTGGGATTCCGAGGGACATCACCTTGGTACCATCCTTCTGCCAGAACAACCTGCGAACCTGGCTTGGGGTGATAGCGACCGGAAGACGCTGTACATCACGGCCACAACGTCGCTGTACAAACTCAAAACGAGTACAACCGGTTTCGTGCCGTATCTGGCGAAATAGATTTTCGTGCTGTAGCTCGTGACACTGTCTTGCAACCAAGGAGGGAGAACGGTGCGCATATTCAATCGCGGTCCGGAAATGATCACGGCGGAAGGCGAAGTTGATATGGCTAGCAGTTTTCCTGGTAGCCTCGCTGTGCTTGATATGGAAGTTCCCCACAGTTCCCGCACAAGCGGCTAGCGCACCTAAAGATGAAGCATCGTTGGTGGATGCTTTCCGGCATGTCGAAGTCGCTTCTGTTTCCGACGCGCTGGAGCAGGTAACCGGCAAAAAGATGTACATGTCACATCGTATGCGGCCAATTTTCCCCAGCAAGTTCGCAGGGCGTTGCGTTAACCGTGCGATTGAAGAAAGAGGAAAACGACGATCCGACTGCCTTGAACGGCATGCTTTCCGCCATTGATATGGGCCAGAAGAATTCTGTGTACGTCATGGTCGTCGATGACGGCGTTGATATTGCCGGCATGGGAGGACTAATGGGCACAGCCATGATGGCCCGAAACTACGCCGGTGCAGTCATTGATGGAGGCGTACGTGATGTCGCTTACCTGCAAAAGATCGGCTTCCCCGTCTTTGCGCTCGGCATAGTACCTTCCACTTCCGTTCACCATTACCGCTTTGCCGGATCCAACATTCCCGTCGTGTGCGATGGCGTAGCAGTGAATCCGGGAGACATTGTTGTTGCCGATGCAGATGGCGTTGCCGTCGTCCCTCAGGGTGTGTCAGAGAAGGTTTTATCTGTAGCGCAGGAGATGGATTACAAGGAGCACTCCATGTACGCCATCATCGAGAAGGCAAAATCCATCGTCGAAGCCGTGAAGCAAGTCGGGCGTCTTTGAAGATCACAATCAATAGCATCCATTTCGTCATTAAGGAGAATCGCGAGCATGTCATCCACTACCCGCAGAACCTTTGCATCCCGTATTGCATGCCTGTTCACCGCTATAGGCGCCGCTAGTCTCATCGGCGATTCCGCGAGTGCCGCCACGAAATCGGGGGCTGTCCAGAAGCTTGATTACGAAGGAAAGCCTGCCGCCGCCACCGCACTCTTCACTCCCGTCATCGTTCACAACGGAGTTCTTTACATCTCCGGACAGGGAGCGCACTCACGCGAACCGAACGCAAGCATCCCTGCGGAAATTGGCAGTCACACCAGGAAAGTCATGGATAACGTAAAGACCCTGGTCGAGGCAGGCGGTGGAACCATGGAGAGCATTCTGCAGCTCAACGTTTATCTCGCCAGCATCAGCGACTACGCCGGCATGAATGAGGTCTACAAAACCTACTTTCCCAATGGAGGCCCCACTCGAACTACGGTTGCCGTCGCGGCACTTCCCGGAAATTCACTTGTAGAAATCAACTGCACAGCAGCTGTCGTTCGCAAATAAGCAATATGGAGGCGCAAAGTTGAACCTGAAACCAATCTGCGTCAGGATCGAAATCCATTTTGCGGAAGTTGCTCGTGGATAATCGGCCCACCGGCAGAGTACGTTGGTTCCTCGTTATCTGGCTGTTCGTGCTGGGCGCGGTGTCCTACCTCGACCGGGTGAACATCTCCATCGCTGGAACAGCGATAGTTGCGGAATATCACCTCACCCAGGTTCAATTGGGCTCGATCTTTAGCGCGTTCCTGCTTGGCTATGCTTTCTTCCAGACGCCCGGCGGATGGCTGGCCGACAAACTCGGTTCACGATATGTGCTCACGATCGGAGTTGTATGGTGGGGAATCTTTACCGCACTAACGGCGTCGGTGTCGCCTACTATTGCCGGGGCTTTTTCCGCTCTTGTTCTGATTCGTTTTCTGCTCGGTGCGGGAGAAGCCATCATTTACCCGGCCTCCAACCAGTTCATTGCGCAATGGATCCCTTCGCAGGAGCGTGGCTTCGCTAACGGTTTGATCTTCGCCGGGGTCGGCGCCGGCACTGCCGTTGCTCCAGTTTTGGTGACTTACCTCATGCTCCACTACGGCTGGCGATGGCCTTTTTGGGTAAGCACGGTCCTGGGATTGCTCGTAGGCGCAGTGTGGTATTTAGTTGCACGAGATGTTCCAGAAAAGCACCCGCTGGTTTCTCGAGCAGAGCTTTCCTACATTCGGCAGAACCGTACTGCTCGGTCTGCGACGGATTCAGCTCCCGTCCTTTCTTCCGCTGCCCACAAGTCTCCCTGGATACAGATCGTCTCGAACAGAAGCGTTCTCTCGGTTACTGCCAGCTATTTCTGCTTTGGGTATGTGGCGTGGATTTTCTTCAGCTGGTTCTACATATATCTGGCAAAAGTGCGGGGCCTGGATCTAAAGACAAGCGCCTTTTACAGCACGCTGCCGCCGATCGCAATCGTGGCTGGCAGCTTGTGCGGGGGCGCGCTCAGCGACGCACTGACGCGACGTTACGGAAAACGAGTCGGACGCTGCGGGCTGGCCTGTGTGGCTCTAATCCTGGCCGCAATCATTCTTGTGGTCGGATCGCGCGTTGCCGATGCCGCTCTCGCCAGCATTGTGCTGTCTGCAGGAGTGGGAGCGCTCTACTTTTCGCAAAGCTCCTATTGGTCCATTAGTGCGGACATCGGCGGCAAGAGTGCGGGTCTTGTTTCAGGCTTTATGAACATGGGAGGCCAACTCGGCGGAGCGCTGACAGCATCGCTGACGCCAGTGATAGCCCAACGCTACGGCTGGACTTCTTCCTTTTTGGCCGCAGCCATCTTGAGTGGCGTTGGAGCCATGGCTTGGTTATTCGTCGATTCCGACCGCAAGCTCCCGCTGCCAGAAGTGAACGGAGCTCAGCAACATTCTCAAAGCATTGTTCGGTGATGCGCCCAGGTGCGGGGAAAGACCTCAGGTGTAGGGCAGAGCCGAACCACCTATTCAGGCGTACGCGACCGCTTACGAGGCCGACTTCGTTATCCCACCTTGATGCGTTGTGTTGGCTGGCAATGTGCTAGCCGGGCTACACTGGAAGAGGCAGCGTGCCGCGAGTTGTTTCTCCAAAATGATCTCTTTATCAAACATCAATAAACAGTACGGCAAGCAATTGCTCTTCGTGGATGCTTCGTTTCAGTTGAATCCCGGCGAAAAAGTCGGACTAGTCGGTCCCAATGGGGCGGGCAAGACAACGCTATTCCGGATGGTGGTCGGCGAGGAAACTCCAGACGAGGGCGCGGTCTCAGTCCCCAAAAAGTTGACGATTGGCTATTTTCGCCAGGACGTCGAGGAAATGCAGGGCCGTTCGGTGGTGGATGAAGCGATCGCAGGTAGCGGCCGCGTCGGCGATCTACACCACGAGCTCGAAGCTTTGCAGCGGGACTTGTCCGATCCTGACAAGGCCGATGACATGGACCGCATTCTTGATCGCTTCGGTCATGTTCAGGAGGAGTACGAGCATCTAGGCGGCTACGCACTCGAGTCGCAAGCCCGTGAAGTGCTCCACGGTCTGGGATTCAAGGACGATCAGATTGACGGCGACGTGGGGGCTCTCTCCGGCGGGTGGAAAATGCGGGTTGCACTGGCACGGGTCCTCCTCGGAATGCCGGATGTATTGCTGATGGACGAGCCGACGAACCATCTCGACATCGAGTCCATCATCTGGCTGGAGAAGTTTCTTAAGTCATTTCCCGGCGCGCTGCTCATGACATCACACGACCGCGAGTTCATGAACCGCCTGGTCTCAAAGATCGCGGAGATCGATGGCGGCGAGATCATCACCTACTCCGGCGACTACGACTTCTACGAGCGCGAGCGGGCGGTCCGAGAGACCAACCAGCAGGCAGCGTTCGCCCGGCAGCAGTCCATGCTTGCTAAAGAACAACGTTTCATCGATCGGTTCAGGACACACGCGGCCAAAGCGGCCCAGGTTCAGAGCCGGATTAAGGCGCTGGACAAGATCGAAAAGATCGAGTTGCCAAAGAAACGATCGGTAGTGAAGTTCGAGTTTCGTCTCCCCCCGCGATCCGGCGAACAGGTGGCTGTGCTAGAGAATCTGCACAAGAGTTACGGTCCGCGTGTGATCTATGAAGGATTCAACCTGACCATCCGCCGCGGAGAGCGCTGGGCCGTGATGGGAAGAAATGGAGCGGGCAAGACCACGCTTCTCAAGATGATTGCGGGAGCCAGTGCTCCAGATGTCGGAAGCGTGCGGCTCGGTGCCAGTCTGGATATGGGCTACTTCGCGCAACAATCGCTGGACGTGCTGAAGCCCGATCTCACCGTTATCGAACAGTTACAACAGGATTTTCCCCAGGACGGTCTCGGGTCATTGCGGAATCTGGCGGGCGCGTTTCAGTTCTCCGGCGAAGACGTGGACAAGAAGATCCGCGCGCTCTCCGGCGGAGAAAAGTCGCGGCTGGCAATAGCACGCATGCTCTACAACCCGCCGAACTTCCTGGTGCTCGACGAGCCTACCAATCACCTGGATCTTGCGACCAAAGAGATGCTCGTGGACGCTCTGAAAGAGTTTGAAGGCACCATGATCTTTGTGTCGCATGACCGCATGTTTCTTCGTGGTCTCGGTTCACGTGTTCTGGAACTGGGCGGTGAGAGCGGCACAGACTGCCATCCCACGGTTTACCCTGGGTCCTACGTCGAGTACGTGCAGAAGCTTGGACATGAGGCGCCCGGGATCTATTCGTAGGGGTTGCGGACTCGCGGGATTAATATCGAAAAATTGACACCGCTAGAAGCCATGCGAGCGAATGAACCGCCGCAATGTGCTTAGTCACATCCCCGACCTTCCGTGAGCAACATAGTGCTCCAACGTTGGCGGAAGAACCCGCTACTTAACTGCAGTTTGCAAAGACTTCTTTTACGCTCTGCGCTGTAATCGTGTCGTACCCAACGCCTGTCGTCGAGCCGGAGTTGTACAAGCCGTTCGTAGTCGCACCTGATTCTTTCTGTCCAACCGGCCCTGTGACTTCAACTGTGTGGCCAAGCTTGTGTTTGAGCGCTTCGGTATCACCGCCCACAATCCGGTATTGCCGGACGGGAGTGCCTCCAAGAATCACATGGGTGTCCCCGGTCTTCGATAAGCATCCGCGGACCGTCTGCAGTTTTGCTGAGTTCGAGCTGTCGGAAGTTTGCGCACTCGAACTGCCGGAACTACTGGTCTGCCCAGCAATGACTGCGGACATCACGATAAGAACAACACTGAAAGCGGCGGCTTTCATACGTCCACTCCTTTGACGACTAAGATGCAGTCATAGTCGCCCCACGGAGTAGCCTGTCACCTTTTCGGAGTTCTGTGCGTGTGCTGTTGCGGCCTGTCAAGGCCACCAAAACCCCGACACTCCGCCTGACAGACATCGCAACCTGACTCCTTTTGCGCAGCAGGGCGGTTAGAAGGAAGCATTTTCGACCAAAAGCAACCGCAGGATTACAAAATCGTTTAAATTAGTTGATTTTGTGGAATCTCCATTGGCAACGGATCGGGGCAGGTGACGAAAATGTCATGAATTTGTCAAGAATATGTCTTGAATTTGTCAACCAAAAGGGTACCCTCACGAATCTAAGCGTTGGGCCCAGGTAGACGTTGAGGAGTCGCTGACTCCAATGACTTCGAGCCTCATCAAACACGCGTTGGTAGTAGTGGGGATCCTCTTCTTTGTGACTCTGTTCCTGATCCCCGCCGCTCACTATCGAGCGCCATCGACCCACGGCCGGTATGGCTCGAGTTCTGGACTGGTGACGGTGTTCCATTCCATTCGGTCGTTCATTCGCTCCCGGTGCTCTTTCGCCTTCTTATCGGTCTCGGCATTACTAATCAGTTTGGGTTCTCTATCCCGCCTTTTTGTCTCAGTCGACTCGAGCCTCAGTGAGCCTTGTAGTGGGAGTGGGGTCTCATCAGCCATCCTTCGCTGCTGATGTGAGGTCGACTACCGGGAATCGTTGGACGGAACTGGCCAGAATGGTACGACTCGGGCCAGTGACTTCGTTCGGCAGATTCGGCGCGGGTGTTGAGCCGATCGCATTTGATACGGCCCAGGACCAAAGGGGTGGACGCTTATTGCACACAATCCCGCGAGTGCAATGCGGGTAGGAGACTGAGTCCATGTCAGGGAAATTGCTTCTAAATTCATGGAAGGAAATCGCCGAATTTGTGGGCCGGACGGAGCGCACGGTCCAACGCTGGGAAAAGCTCTATGGCCTTCCAGTGCATCGGCCTGCGGGGCGAGAACGCTCTGCCGTGATTGCATTGGCTTCGGAGATCGAGGCGTGGAGTGTACGAACCTCAGCCCGAGGTGTAAGCGCGATGACTTCCAGTCCGGTGACAGTCGCTTCTTCCAGCCAGTCGACTGGCGCCGCGCTTACGGTGCTTTGTATTGATTCTCATCCGGAGCGGCTTGCGACGCGTAAGAAGTTGCTGGAATTTGGAGGCTATCGCGTGCTCACGGCATGCGATGTGCGGCGCGGGCTTAGGCTGCTCGAGACCAATCACGTCTACGTCATTGTCCTGGATTATGCAGTGGCAGATACGGATGGAGAGGGAGCCGCAAGAGTCTTTCACAAGCATCGACCGGAAGTGCCGGTTCTAATGCTGTCTCACAAAGCCAAGGGAATCCCCCAAACAATCCTGGATATGGTTGGCATCTCGGAGCAGTTGGGATCCCGGGATGGCGTGCCTGTCGAGTCGTGATTCCTGGGAGATAGGCTAGGAATATTTCATGGGAAGAGGCTCGGAGTCGAGCGAGTCAATTGTCGGAAGAGCCCCTTCCAACCCGTAAACAATCATGTCGGAAGTTGTCGGTTGCACTCTTATGTGCCAGGACTAAGTTAGTTGGCCGGGTGAGAGGAACGCCGTGGCCCGCACGCGTGACCTCTCATATGGTGTGGGGATTCCATCGAACTCAGTACGAAATCGCTGGGAATTGTGTCTCTCCGCGCCAGCTTGCGTTAGGAGGGTCAATGAATTTGCGCCCGAGGCTTTGTACTGTTCTGGTGCTGATTTCGTCGTTTCTTTTTGTTGCGACGGACGCCCATGCGTTTCCGGCTTTTGCGCGTAAGTATGGATTGCGCTGCTCCGCTTGCCATGTAGCCTGGCCGATCCTGAACGATTTCGGCTGGCGTTTCAAAGACAACGGATACCAGCTGATGAACGACCGCGATGCTCCGATCTGGCAGAATCCGTCCTATTGGCCAGTCAGTTTCCGGATGACGCCGAACTGGCACCGAGACAGCACAGACAAGGTCGAGGTGGACACGGCTGCGGGTCCGGCGACCGGTGAAGCGCAAATCACGTCGAACGGCTTCGACAACTCGGGTCTGGACATCCTGGCAGGTGGAACCCTCGACAAGAACATCTCTTTCTTGCTTGTCCCTTCCGCCGACGAAACTGGTGCTTTCCACTTTGAATCCGTTTGGGCACGAGTGGACAATCTGTTTCATACGCCTTGGGTGAATATCAAGTTCGGTAAATTCGAACTGGATAACTGGATCTCCGAGAAAAGAATTCCCGGGCTGTCGGCAATCGGCGGGTTTTATCAGAACTATCACTTCGAGCCGGTCGGCGATAACAACTTTGCCGCGCAACTTGGAGATAACCAGCTGGGAATCGAATGGATGGGCCACTCCGCCAACGACCACACCCGAGTATCGGCAACTTTGATGAGCTCGAACGACGGGAATCCGGACCTGGTGAACGCGAATAGTTATAGCGGGTATTTCTCGGCAAGCCAGGGATTTGACTTGGGCGGTTTGGGCCTGCAGCGCGTAGGTGGATATTACTTTACAGGATCGGCGCCTACATACTCGCTCACTGACAACGCTGCACCCGTAGCAGGCTCGAGTCTAGGCACCGAAGGCTTCTACCGAGCGGGATTTTTCGGTGACTTCTACATTAGCCGGTTCGAGATTCCCGTGTACTACCAACATGGGTCGGACAGCAAGTACTTTGGAACAGCGACCCCAGCCAACGGCGTCCTGCCGGTGGGCGCGCAGGATCCGACCTGGAATGGATTCTTCGTGGAGCCTCGTTTCATTTTCAATCCACAGCTTCTGTTCTTCCAGCGCGACGAGTTTGTTCGAATGTCCCAGCAGGCTTTAGCTTCGAACCCTTCGGATCTTGGAAATTTGAATGTCTATACGTTCGGAGTCCGGTGGTATCCGATCATGACAAGCAGGGCAGGGTTCGCCCTCCACGGCGAGTATTCCTGGCTGAAACAGCGTAAGACTGCGCCAGTTACTGGCACTGACGTCACCAGCAACACCTTGTTCTTTGGAACAGACTTCGACTTCTAGGAGCCAGTGATGCGCAGAACAAATACGACAAACTTCCTTCTTATTCTTTTGGCTGGCGCGGTAGTGGGTCTGCTTTCGACTCCGGCAGCTCAGTCGCAAGCTAGCAAAGAAGCAAACATGGAAAGCCACATCGGCAAGCTCACCGGGCATGCCCAAGACGCGGATATGCAATATCGCAGGTACTGCGTTGGGTGTCACGGCGAGATTGGAAACGGTGAAGGCGAGAATGCCCAATGGCTGGATCCCAAACCGCGTAACTTCACGCTCGGAATCTTCAAGTGCCGATCGACCCCGACTGGCACGCTGCCTACAGATTCAGACCTCTACGACACGATTGGCCGTGGGTTAGTCACGTCAAATATGCCGCAGTGGATTCCTCTGACAGATCAGGAGCGAGCTAATCTGGTCGCTAAGGTCAAAAGCTTCTCCCCTCGTTTCGCGACAGAAAAACCCGGCACGCCAATTCAAATTCCCCCGGAGCCCCAAGTGACCGCAGCCGAGCTGAAGCAAGGCAAGGAGGTCTACGACAGGGTGCAGTGCTGGAAGTGTCACGGCAGGACTGGGCGAGGTGATGGACCATCGGCCTCAACGCTGACGGACGATCAGGGCGTTCCTATCAAGCCCTACAACTTCCACGAGGAGACACGGTTCAAGTGCGGATCCAGCGACGAAGATCTTTATCGGATCTTCATGACTGGACTTGATGGGACGCCGATGCCTTCGTGGTCCGACAACATTAAGCCGGACGAGGCATGGGCACTGGTGCTGTACCTGCGGACTCTACAGCCGATTCACTCCAAAGAAAAAGAAATCGCGAAGCAAATTGGCCTGAACTCGACGACTTCCACCACAACACCGGCTGCTACGCCTCAAAAGTGAAGGCAGCCAAGGAGAACACAATGAAAGCGGGCTACAAATTTTCGGCGATTGCATCGACCTTGTCATTAATCCTCTGCCTGGCGCTTCTCTCGGTCAATGCCGCCGCCCAGGGATCAATCACGGGCACGGTTAAGTTGAATGGCACCCCGCCGCATATGCGCGGCATCGACATGTCCAAAGACCCCTATTGCGTTCAGCAACACACAAACGCCCCTGTATCGATGGAGACTGTGGTGGTGGGCTCGGGTGGCGGGTTGGAGAACGTTGTTCTGTATATCTCCGAGGGCCTTCCAGCAAATCTAGCCAGCTCGGCGCCATCAGAAGTCCCGGTGTTTGATCAAAAGGGCTGTATGTACACTCCCCACGTACTGGCGATGGACGTGAACCAGAAGTTCCAGGTAAAGACCAGCGATCAGACTACGCACAATATTCACCCGCTACCGGATGCAACTACCGGCAACATTCCGTGGAACAAGTCTCAGCCTCCGGGGGCGCCTCCGATTGAAGCAGCCTGGAAGGCTGAGGAGGTTGCGATTCCGGTGAAGTGCAATATTCATCCATGGATGCACGGTTACTTCGTGGTCGTAAAAGGGCCCTATGCGATGACCGATGGCAGCGGCAATTTCACCATCAAGGGTCTGCCACCCGGTAATTACACCGTGACTTCATGGCACGAAACGCTCGGCACGCAAACACAGAAGGTCACTGTTGCCGCGGGCAAACCAGCCTCGGCGAACTTTACCTACACAGCGAAGTGACCCATGGCTAAACTGTTTGCAATTACCATCGTAGTGATTGCGATCCTGTCGGCGATTCCAATCGTCCGGCACACCTGGCATCAGCCCGAGGATATTTCTACCCACGGGCAGCAGATAGACGAGCAAATGTCGGAGACGATGGCTGAAGCGGGCCTCGCCTTTCTGGCAGCGCAGATTATTCTCGCTGCGTTCATCTGGAAGTTTTCGAATCCGAAGGCGGGGACGAAGATCAGGAATTTTCCCGGCGGAGCCGCGGCGATGGTGATTGCCGGCTTCATCCTGGTGGGAACGGAAGTCCTGGCGCTGGGTGCGTTCGGAGCGAAAGCCTGGGCGAATGTCTTTCTCTCCCCAGCTTCCGCGAATGCTCTTCCTATGCAGGTGCAAGCTGGGCAGTTCGCCTTCTATTTCCGCTATCCCGGGCCGGATAACACCTTCGGCCCGATTCACCCGGAGATGATCAACGAGGCAAACCAGAATTTTTTCGGCCTGGATCAGACCCACGATCAAGCATCGAAGGACGACATCGTAACGGCAGAGATGGCGATTCCCGTTAACCGGGAAATCCACCTCTTCATGCGATCCAAAGATGTGGGCCACTCGTTCTTTGTACCCGAGCTGCGGATCCAGCAAGACTTCGTTCCCGGTGTCGACTTATCGGTTCATTTCACCGCGACAAAAATCGGGAAGTACGAAATCGTCTGCACGCAGTTGTGTGGGTTGGGGCATTACAACATGCGCGCCGTTCTCAGCGTTCTATCACAGGCAGACTACGACGACTGGCTGAAGAAGCAAGCAGCCTTGCAGTAACCCGAACGGCCAAGGGGTGAACAAAATGCACGAGGCTTCAACACACGGGGTTCATCATCACGCGCCCCCGACGAGTTTCATCAAGAAATACGTTTTCAGCGTCGATCACAAAGTGATCGGGAAGCAGTACTTCGGCCTTGGCCTGGTGGCTGTGCTTGTGGGCACGGTCTTGTCATGGTTGATGCGAATTCACCTCGCCTGGGGAAACTGGCCAATCCCCGGATTGCACCTGCTTTCGCAAAACGGCGCACCCGGCAACATCATGACGCCGGAGTACTACCTGCAGTTGATGACCATGCACGCGACCATCATGGTCTTCTTTGTCCTGACGGTTGCACCCTTTGCGGCGTTCGGTAACTTCTTCCTGCCTATCCAGGTGGGGGCGGAAGACATGCCGTTCCCGCATATCAACATGATGTCGTTCTGGGTGACGCTGGTCGGTTTCCTTGTATTGGTCGCATCATTTTTTGTCGGGAGTGGACCTCCGCTATCCGGATGGACGGCCTACGCACCCCTCAGCGCTTTAGGGGAAGTAGCCGGACCGGGACAAGGGACAGGACAAGTCCTCTGGGCTGCGTCGATCGCGATCTTCTGCATTGGCCAGTTGCTTGGATCCCTGAACTTCATTCCTACCACTCTCGATATGCGCACCAAGGGAATGACGCTCTCCCGCATGCCGTTCACGGTATGGGCGTGGTTTATCACCTCGCTGATGGGCTTGGCCGCTTTTGCGGTCCTGATGCCTGCGTGCATTCTGCTCATCCTCGATCACGTCGCTGGAACCAGCTTCTTCATCCCTGGTGGCCTGGTGGTAAATGATCAGGTACAGCCACACTCAGGCGGATCCACGTTGTTGTGGCAGCACCTCTTCTGGTTCTTCGGACATCCAGAGGTATACATCGCGATCGTGCCGGCGATGGGAATCGTTTCGCACGTTCTCGTCACCAGCATGCGGAGAGCACTACTGAGCTACCGGGTGATCATCGGCTGCATGCTGGCGATTGCCGTACTCAGCTACATGGTGTACGGGCACCACATGTTCGTGAGCGGGATGAACCCGTTCTCGTCGCTGGTGTTTTCGTTCCCAACGTTGATCATTACGATTCCAGCAACGATCATCGTACTTATCTGGATTGGCAGCCTTTATGGCTCGCATCTGCGGATCAACACCGCCTCGCTGTTCGCGCTAGGCTTTATTTCCATGTTTGTCGCTGGCGGAGTGTCTGGATTCTTCCTGGCGCAGCCCAGTCTCGACATCATGCTGCATGGTACGTATTTCGTGGTCGGGCACTTTCACCTGGTTATGGCGGTGGCTGCCATCTTCGGCATCTTCTGCGGGACGTACTTCTGGTTCCCGAAGATGTTCGGCCACATGATGAACGAGAAGCTCGGGAAAGTTCACTTCCTGCTTACCTTCATCGGCGCGTACTGCATCTTTATGCCGTTCCATTATCTCGGACTGGCAGCCAACATTCGGCGCTACCAATCCTTCTCGGGATACATGGAGCCTTTGATTCCGGTGCACCGGTTCATCACGATTGCCGCTCTCCTCACGGGAGCAGCGCAGCTGATTTTCTTGTTCAATTTGATCTACAGCCGGTTCTGGGGTGAGCCCGCGCCAGACAATCCCTGGGAAGGCACGTCGCTGGAATGGATCACAAGCTCGCCTCCGCCGTTCGACAACTTCGGAGGAACGCTCCCGGTGGTTTATCACGATCCATTCCAGTACGGAATTGAAGGCTCGACTGGCGATTACGTCATGCAGAACTCTCCAGAAAAGATTACTCAAACGACCGAGTGATCGGAATTAGTGCACGGGAAATATGGGGCCACAGGTATGGCAACAACAGTAGAGAGACCAAACAAAATCGATGAACGAACGCCGGCGGCAGGCGGCGGATCGGGCCGAGGCGGATTTTTCACCGAAGACGGCAATCTGCACCTGGTGCTGGATCGGCGTTCACCCCATCCCAGTTCCACAGCGGTCTATGTTGCATTGGCCGGAATCGGCATGATCTTTGCGGCACTTACCAGCGCCTTGATAGTGCGTAAAGGTGGGTCCACGGATTGGAAGAGTTTCACGCTTCCTTCGATTCTCTACGTGAATACGCTGGTGTTGCTAGCCAGTGGGTTTGTGCTGGAAGTTGGGCGGCGTGCGGTTGGAAAGTTCATGACGGCTCCAGAGCGCCAGCACGCGAAGCCAACCTTCTGGTTTTACCTGACTCTTGGCTTGGGATTAGTGTTTGTCGCCGGTCAATACGTTGCATGGCTGCAACTTCGCCGCGAAGGCGTTTATCTGGCGACGAACCCGAGCGGTTCTTTCTTCTACGTGCTTACGGTCACGCATGCCCTGCACGTGCTGGGTGGACTTGGAGGGCTGGTGCTCATCATCACCAGGCTGCACCGCCTCACCTTACAGAAGAGCACGTTGAATGCAGTTTCGCGATATTGGCATTTCATGGATGCCCTGTGGATCTATCTGTTGTGTTTGCTCTGGTTCACTATCTAACTGGTCGATGCAGGAGTGAAAAGCTTGAGCGAGGCTAATATTTCTATGGGTTCTCCCGGGAGCATCGTTGTAAGCGAACCGATGTTCTCTGTCCCGGCGAAGAAGCTGGCGATCTGGCTGTTTATCATCGCAGACGCCGCCACTTTTGCAGGCTGCCTGCTGGTATACGGATTCCTGCGCAATGCTGCACAGAAGTGGCCGACTCCGTTTGAAACGCCCTCCGTTATCAACGCCATGGTGATGACGTTTGTTCTGGTCACCAGCAGTCTTACGATGCTTCTGGGCGTGAGAGCGGCGAAGGCAAGTCACAAGTCCGCGGCGATCCGCTGGACACTAGTCACAGTCGTGTTGGGCATTCTCTTCGCCTTGTTGCACATCCGCGAATGGCTCGGCATGATCCGCGAAGGCGTGACGCTGTTTCAGAATCCATGGGGCGATCCGCAGTTCGGAGCAACTTTCTACAGCATCACGGGCCTGCACCTGCTGCACGTTGTCGGTGGAGTTCTCGCGCTTCTGTGGGTCACCTATCGCTACAACAAAGGCCGGTTCAACGGAGATGACGTAGAGGTAGCCGGGCTCTATTGGCACTTTGTGGATCTAGTCTGGATGTTTGTCGTTCCGCTCGTTTATCTGTTGAACGTGGCTCGCTGATGGGGGAGGATTGGGATGTTCGATGCGCCAGATATAGAAAAGCACTCATCTGAAGCGAAATACACTGACAGCGTCACCAAATATGTCCTGATTTACATCTGTATCTTGCTGCTGGCAGGGTTGCAATTCCTGATCGCCCGCCAGCACATCAGCACGGCAGGTATGGTGCGACGGATGTTGCTCATCGCCATTGCCGAAGCCGGCCTGGCTATTATGTTTTTCATGCACCTCTGGGCGGAAAAGCGCGGCTTTCTCCTCTTCATCGTGCTGATTACGTGTTTCGTCTTGCTTACCATGCAGAATTCCTGGACAGATAGCTTCCGTATCCGCTACGGAGTTCCCGGGGGACACCCAGTCACCACGAGTACAACGCCGCCGAGTGCTACGCCATGAAGTACAAGGACGTTGTCGGGCCGCGGTGGATTGGCCTTGTGATTTTGATTCTCGCGATGCTGGCGCTTTGCCAGCCAGTGTTCGCGCAGGGATGCTCCCTCTGTTACACCCAGGCCGCACAATCGGGCGGCCGGATGATCCAGGCGCTCAAGAGCGGGATCCTGGTCCTGATTGTTCCACCCACGTTGCTAACGCTGGCGATGGTTCGAGTGTGCTATCGGAAGAAAGATGAATTCCACGATCCTGATCTGCTTGGCGATCGCGACAGAGATTGGTAAAGGCAGCGCTTACTTGCCTTGCCGCAGGCTCTGGAAGATATCGGGCGGATCAAACCAGCATTCCCGCCAGAAAGAATCATTCGAGAGGCTGCCGGCGGTCCAGCGTTGCAGCGCGGAATTGGTGCTGGCGATCATTCCGCCGTTAGCGGAATCGAGAACAAGGACAACACCCTCTACTTCATTGTGTTCGGCAGTAAGTGCCGCGTACTGCTTGCGCATTAACGACTCGAAATAGCGCATTTCTCCGGATTCGGATGGCGGCGACGCTTCGTCGCGTTCCTGCACCCACACGATATCTACTTTTTTCCCCTGCAGTGGCTTCCATTCGCCGGGAAACGGTCCGGTCTCTTCGCGAGTCTTCTGGAAAGGCTGATCTTGCGAAGTGGTCGCGGCCTGCTTGGTTGCGGTAGCGGGGAGTGAAACATTCGATAAATCGAGTTGCGAGCGGCGAACCCAACCGCGCGAAAGGCCCATGAGATGTACGTGGACCCAGTCATTGTTTACGTCGAGGACCTGAAGTTCGTCATCCGCCTCGGCGACCAGCACCACTTGGGCGTCCTTCGACGGACGCGAGAGGACTGGAGTCTTGGATGCTTTTACGACTGCAAGGTCGACAGGCCGAGCCTGGCTGCTCTTGATCTGCGCGAGGGCGGTTTCTTCCCGCGTCAATTTCGTGATTTGCTGATCAGTCGGAGTTTCCGCCGGTAATGAAGCTTGCCGCGCCTCGGGTGCTTGCGAAGTCGGAGCAGCAGATCGCAAGAGCTGAGTCATGTAATTGACCTTTGCCGTGGAAGGCGCGTCGGGACGCGGGTCTGGGGCACGGCGCGCGTCAGTACCGACTGGTGCGAGCGGAGGTTGGGCTGGCGACTCGCCACTCTTTAACGCGTCTGCAAGGCGATCCAGAAGATCGGATTCCAGCCGGCCGTTCGAGCTCAGTAGTTCGTAATTGGATTCTTCCGGTTTCTCTCCGGCATACCACGCGGTGATCTTGGCAGTGACCACGACTGCGGTTTCTCGCGCGTTGATGGCGGTCACAGCGATTTCATACTCGTAATATCCCTGCCGAAATCGTTCGAGCGAGTGCCCGCCGGGGACGGCAAATCCAACGAGAATAGGGAGCTTACCTCCTGAACTTCCTGCCAACTGCCGCAGGGCGCGTTCGACTTGCGGTTTGGGGGATACAAATGTTCGCTGAGTCGGCTTGCCCGTTTCCGCCCAGAGTCCGCAAACGCAGACGGAAACGCCGAGAATCCCGAGCAGCAAGATCCGAAGCATCTTCGATCCAGAACGAATACTGATCACTGTTGCGGCTCCAGTTCAGCGCGTCGTATCCATCCGCGATGTCCGTCCGCGGTTTCGACGCCATACCACTTGGGCGTGATGACAAGAATAACGACTGCGCTGGCAGCGGGAAGGGTGTCCACGGTCGTGGATCGCGAGATGGGAGCCTGCCGGAGCGCTGTTCCGTTGCTCTTAATCTGCCCCTCGACCTGGGATCGCAGTTCCGCGACGCGCTGCTGTAGATCTTTGAACGCTTCCGGAGACAAAATTGTCGATGGTTGTGGTCCGGCACTCGCCGTAGGCGGCGGGAACGTGCTGGCAGTCGCCGGTTGAATGGTGTTGGGCTGCGGAAGCGCAGACGCCACTGGCGTAGGGGCGACAGGCCGATCTCCGGCATGCGGGGTCTCAACGGCGGGGCTCAGTCGCGCCTGCTGAATCGATTCGACCTGGGATCGAACCGCATCGTATTCGGCAGACTCGACGGTTCCATCCGACTTGTCAGCACGACGCCGCTCCTCTTCGACAAAGACTGCATCGATGCGGAGACTTGTCTCGTCCGCACCTCGCGCGTTCACAACATAGCGCACGGTAAGCGTTCCCACGCCGTTGCTGCCCTTGAAATGACGGGGGTCGAGCACGTCTTTGGCGACCTTATAGAAGACCTCGCCGGCCGGCTTTTCGTCTCGGAAAGCATTGGACGATTTCGCCGTCTGCGCCCCTCTCAGCGTCTTCTCTTTCTCGTACACATAGGTTCCGTGCACGATCTCGTCCTGACTCACGTGCCTCACCGCTTCCAGAACATCGGCTTCGGGCGCAGATGATCTGGAATTGATTACTTACAACGGTGGTGTCGGAGTTACCGAAAAGACGAGCGAAGGCGGAAAGCGGCGTTAAACCGACGATAAGAGTGCAGCACAGGAGGAATTTGGGCACACTGACACTAATCAACTTGTAGACACTTGATTCCGGAGCTTGGCGACACCTGTACCCAGGTCTCCGCATCATTGGGATCCCCTGACCGAGCCGACGCAGGCGTTACAAGGAGCTTCCCCTCCTGATGACCTGCCAGTTAGAGCCAAGCTATCGCAGGCTGACCGGGAAGCAAGCGACAACTTCCGACAGCTCACGCGGCGACTG
>CAVRWV010000018.1:0-219803 GCA_963724985.1 Terriglobia bacterium
TCAGCGCGACGTATCGTTTTGGGAATAAGGCTACCTAAGTCCTTTGTTATGCGGTAGGGAGGCCTTAAGTCCTTTGTTATGCCCTATGTAGAGGCGCACTACCTCGTAAGTCCTTTGTTTGCCGGAAGGGAGGGGGAGGGGGTGGGGTAATTAATTGGTAATCCCCGCATGAACCGAAGCGAAATCTTCGGAGCTAACGACACTCACCGTGAATCAAATCACGTCAAGGCAGGTTCCCGCTTGAGCCGCATTCACCGTGTAAAATTGAGTGTTTGGCCCTGGGCACCGGAGCGCCTGAGGCCCGAGGTCTAATAAATGGCAACTGTAGAAGCCCCTCCCCAAATCAGCACACAGCACACAACATCCTTTAAAAACGAGCCGATGGTCGATTTCAGCCGGCCGGAGAACGCGCAGAAGATGAAAGCTGCGCTGGAAAAAGTCCGCGCAGAGCTCGGACGCGAGTACGAACTCGTCATCGGCGGCAAGCGCATCAAGACGGCCGACAAGATCAAATCGCTCAATCCGGCGAATCCCAGCCAGGTTGTTGGCGTCTTCCAGAAAGCCGGTAAAGAGCACGTCGAGCCGGCAATGGAAGCGGCACAAAAGGCGTTCCAGACTTGGAGCCGCACCAGTTGGGAAGAGCGCGCCGAGTTTGTGTTCAAGGTGGCGAAGACCATCCGCGATCGCAAGTTTGAATTCAGCGCATGGATGACGTACGAAGTCGGCAAGAACTGGGCCGAGGCCGACGCCGACACCGCCGAAACCATCGACTTCGCGGAGTACTACGCGCATCACGCTTTGAAGCTTGCGAAGGCCGAGACCGACGTGCAGTTGCCGGGCGAGCGCGATTCTCTCTTCTACATTCCGCTCGGCGTGGGCATTGTGATTCCGCCGTGGAATTTCCCGGGCGCGATTATGGCGGGTATGACGCTGGCCTCGATCGTGTCGGGCAACACTGTCATCCTCAAGCCGTCGAGCGATGCTCCGGCGATTGCGCGCTTCTTCTTCTCGATCCTCGAAGAATGTGGACTGCCTGCGGGCGTGGTGAACTTCTGCCCCGGCGCGGGTGGAAGCTTTGGCGATGCGCTGGTATCGCATCCGAAGACGCGTTACATCGCGTTCACCGGATCGCGCGAAGTCGGGCTGCACATCAACAAAGTGGCAGCCGATCAGGCGCCCGGCCAGATATGGATCAAGCGGACAATCCTGGAAATGGGCGGCAAGGACGCGATCATCGTGGAAGCCGACGCGGACATCGATGCGGCCGTCGAAGGCGCGGCAGCTGCGGCTTTCGGATTCTCCGGTCAGAAGTGCTCGGCATGTTCTCGCCTGATCCTGAACGAGAAGATCTACGACACGTTCCTGGACAAGCTGAAGGCTCGAGTGGAGAAGATCACGCTGGGCGATCCCACGGAGAACCCGAACATGGGTCCAGTGGTGAATGAGGGCTCAATGAAGTCGATTTTGGGCTACATCGAGCATGGCAAGAAAGACGGGCGGCTGATCACCGGCGGGCAGCGCGTAGCGGGCAAAGACGGCTATTTTGTCCAGCCCACCGTGATTGCCGACATCCAGCCGAAATCGAAGCTGGAGCAGGAAGAGATCTTCGGGCCGGTACTGGCCGTGATCAAGGCCCGTGACTACGATCATGCCCTGGAAATCGCCAACGACACAGAATTTGGCCTGACCGGCGCGGTTTACAGCCGAGACGAGAAGAAACTGGAACGGGCCACCCGTGAGTTCCATGTCGGCAACTTGTATCTGAATCGCAAGTGCACTGGGGCGATCGTGGGCGCGCATCCGTTTGGCGGGTTCAATATGTCCGGAACCGACTCAAAGGCGGGTGGGCCGGATTACCTGTTGTTGTTTACACAGGCAAAATCGGTGGGAAAGAAGATTTCGTAGGACCCCAGAACCGGCTGAAAGTCACAAAAATGTCGGTTCAGCGTCTTCCTCGGCCTGTTTCTTGGCATCTAAATGCGTGATCGCTTTAGGGCTGGGTTGACAGAGTTTTCTCATCAATTGAGAATGGCTCGTTGATTTTGGCGGCTTTAGCCGGAATCAGGCCGAATGGTCGGCCGCGAGGATCGCGTATGGCACGAATTCTTTGCGTGGATGATGAACCCAATGTCGTCACGCTGAAATGCCGGATTCTAGAGGCGGCTGGTCACAATGTGACCGCTTCCACATCTGCCCAGGACGCGATTCAGAAACTGGAACATGACAACTACGACGCAGTTGTCACGGATTGGCGGCTTGGTGACAACGTAGGTCGCGCCGTGGTGCAGGCAGCGAAAAATCATGCCACGCTGCCGGTTGTGGTTGTATCCGGCTATGTCGCGGAGGCATTTCAGGCAGCCGAGCCGCTTGCCGATCTCTACCTGGAAAAGCCAGTGAATCCGGAAGAATTGGTGACAATCGTCAACGAGCTCCTGAAGAGCACAGCCCGCGTCGGTTCAGAATAGTTCCCCCGGCATCCCGTTCGCGAAGAGAACTCATCCTACATCTCAGCAACTGCACATTAGCAAGGTCAATCGGGCCTCGTGAATACACGGGACTGCGGCTGGTAACGAGTGATATTTCATCAGCTTACATTGTTACTCCGATTGCTGGGATTGACTGCTGGCAGTGCATCCATGGCAGGAGCGAACGTGTATCTCGTAGAACGACGCGGCCGACAAGAGCAGCTGACTCCAACCCGGCAAGTGGAGATCGGTACTCTGTTGGAGAGCATGCCGGACGCAATTGTCATTCTTGACGCCAACTACCGCATCGTCGATCTCAATCAGGCTGCGGCGAAGATCCTCGGCGGCACGCGGGAACAGTTTCGTGACTGCGATCTGTCGGAAGCCGGCTCGAAACTGATGAACGAGGGCTCTGCCGGAAACGTGCTTCGCTTCCGTAGAAACCTGCTGGAACGGGCGCTCAAGGGCGAACAGGTACGCGAGGAACGGCGAGTCATTCGCGATCCTAAGACAGGCAAGGATATCGAGCTGATGATCTCGGCGAACCCGATCTGCGATCCGTCAGGGAAAGCGGTAGGCGCACTGGTGATCGCGCGTGATGTCACCGAGCTGATCCAGTTGCAGAGCCGCTTCTCGGACATGGAACGGCACCTGGCAATCGGACAAGTCGCTGCAGGTATCGCGCACGACTTCAACAACACCCTGGAAACGATCTCTCACGCAGTGGTATTGCTGCAGTCTTCTCCAGAACCAGTGGTCGAGGAGAGGCACACACTGCTCCGGCTGATACAGAGCGCGGTCGAGCATGGGACCGAAATCATCGCGCGCATACGGGATTACGCGCGCAGCGGTACGGGCGAACTAAGCTCGGTTAGCGTGCGCGCACTACTGGAAGACGCGCTGGAATGGACAGACCACCTGCGCCACCGTCGCAATCGCGTGCAACTGGTTCGCGAGCTGAAAGAAGTGCCGAAGGTGCGTGCGAATGCGGCTGACCTGCGGCGCGTATTCACGAACTTGATCATCAATGCGCTGCAAGCTATGCCCGATGGCGGCCAACTGATCGTCGGAACAAAGAGTGAGGGACAGCGCGTGCATATGTGGATTCGCGACACCGGCGCGGGCATTGCGGAAGAAGATCGGCGAAAAGTGTTTCTGCCGTACTACACGACCAAGCATGGAGGCACGGGACTGGGACTTTCGGGAGCGCAGAAAATCGTTCTGGCGCTTGGCGGAGATATCCAATTCCGAAGTGAGTCGGGCCAGGGGACGCAGTTCGATATCTACTTGCCCAGTGTGGAGGCGGAGCGAAGAAGCGCATAGCTAGTGAGTAGCGGCGCCCGCGCCGCCTCGGTTTGCGATATCGAAATAAAAAGGCTCCCCGCGGGGAGCCTTTTGTGGTTGAGGTCGAAACTACCGCGCTTCGGTGGGGGCTGCGGCAGGCATGCCGCTACCGGCAGCACTGGCAGCAGCAGCTTCCGCCAGGATGCGGTGGTGAATGGTGAACAGCGCAAGCTCAAGACGATCGGAGACACCGATCTTGTCGTAGACATTGCGCAGATAGTTCTTGATCACCTGCTCGGTGGTGCCGAGTTCGGTGGCGATTTCCTTGTTCTTATAACCCTGCACGATCAAGGCAACGATACGTAGTTCCTTTTGCGTGAGGCGGTCGACGACACGGGCACCGACCATGTCGTTCTCGCTGACTTCGACGGGAACGGCATTGTCCTGGACCCAGGCGTCACCGCGGGAAACGGCGCGCACGCAATCGAGCAGGTTCGGTCCGGTCACGTTGCGGAAGACAACACCGTGAGCACCGGAGCTGAGATAGCTGGACGGATTTTCGCCCGCTTCCGCAATCACGATGAGCCGGCTTTTGACCTTTGCTGCCGACTGGGCCAGACCGTGAATGTCGGGATAAAAGTTGGCGGAGCAGACGACGACGGAAGGGCGGAAACGTTCCAGCGCCATGGGCATCTGCTCGGGAGATTGGACCTGCGCAACAATGCGCATCTCATCTTCTACGGCGAGCACTTTCGCGATACCGGCCCGGAACACGGGTTGTTTATCAGCTACGACCAGTTTGAGCATGGTAGTTAGAAATTAACTGCGAACAAATTCATAACCATCGATGACACAGGCGACGCCATTGCGATTTTCGCCATTGTCCGGTTCATCGACACGTACTACGGTTCCACGGCATTGGAGCTTAACGTCGTTTTTGCCGCCGGTAACTTCGGCGGGCAGCGTGATTTCAAAAGTCACTTTCGAGCCGACGTGAAACTCCGCGCCTGCCCGGAGATAAACACCAGCAACACTGAGATTATCGGTGGTTCCTTGAAGCAGGTCTGCCGAATCAGACTCCTTTATGACAATAGGAAGCTTCATATCAAACCGCTTCCCAGTTCGCGCTTCGGACACGAAATCTCCTCCTATAAAAGCTAAAGCATTTAGGGAGTTTCTACGCTGGGGTTTATACCACGGCAAAACGGAGATAGATATAAGGAAAGAACAGGAGGTACCAAGGTTGATCAATGCCTAAGCGGGTCCGGGAAGGCGGGGGGCCGGACCGGTTATAAAAAACGCTTAACGAAGGCTGCGGTGGAACAGACTGCCGGCCGTATATCCGAAAGCGAGGCTGAGGAGCGTGGCTACCGTGGAAGCTTGCCAAACGTATTCGCGAGCCTGAGATTTGACGTCAAGCTTGTGACGGACGCCGGAGCGTAGTTCGGAAATGGTCTCGTGCAGGCGCTGGCGCTGTTCGGTGGCTTGAAGTTCCAGGATATCTGCGGGCATATCCGGGGAGATCTTTCGGGAATCGATATCAATTTTGCTGGTCACGTTGTGCAGATTCACAGTTTTGTCCTTGCTTCGCTCTGGAACCAGGTGCGGTCGTCCTTCAGTACCTGAATGGTGCGTTTGGGAACGAGGCTCTTGTCTTGCATTGAAGAATACCCGAGCAATGCCAAGATGCCGCCAATGATGAGATAGGCGCCACCCACGATGAGGAATGCGAGGAAGGGCGCGTAGACACTGGGCGCGAAGGCCACCCAGACGAGGGCGACAAGTGCTCCCGTAAGCACCAACCAGGCGGTCAACGCCAGGAAAATTCCAACCGCCATCATGGGAGCAGCGCTCTTAATTGTCTGCAGGTTCTCGCGCATTTCCGAGATGAGCATGGCGACGCGAGTTTGAGCGAAGGCTTTGAATTCGTCCTTGGCTTCGTTCACTACGGAGCCAAGCGGCCGTTCCGTCTCCACATGCCCGCGGTTGTCGATAAAGGTGACACGCGGATTATTCACTTTGCCTCCACCATCCGAGCAGGAATCCGATTGCAAAGGCGCTACCGGCGGCACCGAGAACAAAATGAATCGGGTAGTCATGAGCGAGGTGTTGGGCCCGCGAACGCATTTCGCGCAGGTTGCGGCGAGCGTCATGCCTGAGGTCATCTGCGGTCTCGTGCAGGTTTTCGGAAGCGCGTCCGCGAATTACTTCGAATCGAGAGCGCAGATCGTCAATGCGGTCGTGGACCTGATCCTGCAGGTGCAGGCGCATCTGCAGGCTACGGCCGACGGCTGATCCCAAGGCATACCCAGCGCGGTCAGCAGGCGGATGCACACCAGGTCTGGTGGTGCGAATTGGCCACTCGCCAAGTTCCCCGGGAGTAGCTCGCTCGGGCAGTTCTCGCTCCGGGTAAACGCGCGCGAGAGGAGCCGGCACTCGGGATCCGAGTTCCCCGGCCTGTTCTTTTCTGCGGTTTTCTTTCTCTGAGCGCGGAACTTGGTCCCACGCGTCGTCGTGCCTGGCCGGTTCAGACATGGGAACCTCTTTCACTCTAAGTTGGATGACTGAACAGGGCGGGGTGTTTGCAGGTAAAAGTGAAGAACAGAGAAGCTGCAAGACAGTAGCCGTTAGTCAGCAATCGGTAGTCAGCAGCTACTTGGGACCTCCGGCAGAGCCCTTCAGGTATTTGTCGAAAAAGGTGACCATGCGCTGGATAGAGTCGATCTGGTTTTCGCGCTTGGCAAAGCCATGGCCTTCCGCCGCATAGTAGTGGAATTCGACGGTCTTACCTGCATCCTGGAGGATTTTGACAACCTGTTCGGCTTCCTCTTTGGGAACGCGAATGTCGTTATCACCCTGGAGCACCAGCAAAGGCGCCTTGGCATCGCGCAGGTACTTGATGGGCGAGGCGTTCTCGTAGATGTTGCGGTCCTTCTCCGGATCACCGAGGAGCGACTTCTCGTATTCCTGAAGTAGTGGGTCTTCGTGTTGGAGCATGGTCAACCAGTTAATGATCCCGTATTGTTCGACTGCGGCAGCCCAGACGTCGGGGGTTTTGCCGATTGCCATGAGGGTCATGTATCCACCGTACGAGCCGCCGGTAATACCAATCTTCTTTGCGTTGACGAAGCCAGTGTCGACGAGAAAGTGCGCGGCATAGACTTCGTCCTGAAGATCGCCGCCACCAAGATCCTGGAAATTCGCTTTCTGGAAGGCGATGCCGTAACCGGTGGATCCGCGAACATTGGGAGCGATGCAGACGTAGCCTCGGCTGGCGAGGGCGGCGACAGTGCGATTAAAGGAGTCGGCGGTCTGCCCTGTCGGCCCGCCGTGAGGAATCACGACAGCGGGATTGGATCCGTCGCGCTTGAGATTGTAGGGAACCCAGAGGAAGGCGCTGATGATTTTTCCGTCGAAGCTCTTGTAATGGATGAGCTGCGAAGGCGGCAGATCCCGCGGGCTCAGGCTGGCGATGGCGGAGTAGGTGAGCTGTCGCGGCTGACTGGAATTGAGATCGTAGACCCAGATGTCGTTGACGCGCTGCGAGCTCTGATGCGCGATGAGCAGCGAATGGCCGTCGGGAGAGTATCCGGTGGGATGGCCGACAGGCTCGGTGATGCCTTCAGGCATGTTCAATCTTCTTGATTGGAGGGTGGCGGTGTCGCCGAGGTAGGTTGCAGTGCGGCCATCTTCATTCAGGCTATACGTGAACGATTTCCCATCGGGAGAGAAGTCTTCGGCTCTCGCTTCCCATTGCGTGTCGGTGACTGGCGTAATTTTCTTCGAAGCGATGTCGAGCAGGGCGACGTTCTTGAAGCCGCCTTTTGCGTTGTCGGAGATCAGCAGCGTGCGGCCATCGGGTGAAACGGAGGCGGCGGAGTAGATCATCTGACCCTGGTGCGGCGTAAGGTTTTCGAGAGCGCCAGTCTGGACGTCGATGCGATAGATATCTGCGTCGGTGAAGGCGGCGAGGAAACGGTCGGCAAAGATGTAGCGGCCGTCCGGGACTCCACGTGCGCAGGAACCAGAGGTGATCTTTCGATTTTTCGTTGGTGAGATTGCGGACCGACCCGGTGTTCCAGTCGAGAACGGCGACATCGGAAGCGGAAGAGGTCTTCGGTTTTAGCTCCAGCCCAAGGAGATCTCCCTTGGGCGAGAAGGTGGGATTGTCCTCGGAAATCTCAGGTGTTTTCGTGAGATTGATGGCCGGTCCGCCATCGCTGGGAATCTTGTAAATGTCGTAAATCTCTCCGCCGCCAGCGTCTTGCTGGTAGACGATCCACTTGCCGTCGGGCGAGAACGAGGCGCGATCCTGACGATCGTCAGACTGGCTGAGCTGGATCGGCCATCCTCCCGCTGAGTTCACCTTCCAGAGATTCAAACGTCCCGTGATATTGGTACTGAACACGATCTCGCGGCCGTCGGGCGACCAGGAGCCAGGAACAATCTGGCGGCTGTAGAAAAGATCTGCGATGGAGATGGGCTGAGCGGCAGGATTGGCCGGAGCGGCGACGGATTTCGGATCCGTGGGTTGACGTGAATCCGGTCCCGAGGCCGCGCCGAGAAACACAGACACGCACAGAATAGATATCGCTAAACGATATAGTCGCATCAGCTAACTCCACGAGGGCATTATGAACAACGTGTTAATGCGCGATGAATAGAATGTGAAAACCAAGAACCGCGAATCAGGGTAATCGCGAGCAGTGGTTTACGCAATCCCCTGTATTGGCGGGGGTTTCAGTCAAAATTGGCCGAATGACGAGTTTCGGAATCACGCGAAGTCATAGCGGATTTGTGATCTCGTGCTGTAATCTTTCCGGGTAAATGATCTATCTAGTCGAAGATGACCTGGACATTGCGCGCCTGGTGCGCCATCACCTGGAAAGCGGCGGCTTCAGCGTCCGCTCTTTCGCCAGCGGAACGGGAGTAATCAGCGAGGCGGAAAAGCAGCCCCCGACACTTTTCCTGCTCGACATCATGATTCCCGGAGGAGACGGCCTGGAGTTGTGCCGGCGCATCCGTCAGAATCAGGCGCTGGCCGTGGTGCCGGTGATTTTCCTGACTGCACGCACGTCGGAAGCGGATCGCGTCGTTGGCCTGGAGTTGGGAGCCGACGATTACATCAGCAAGCCATTTAGCCCGCGGGAATTGGTGGCGCGAGTGAAAGCGGTTCTGCGCCGGTTCGAGCGGCCGCTGGTTCCGTCGCTGCTGAAGGCGGGCGACATCGAAGTGGATACCGGGGCGATGACGCTGACGGTACGCGGGAGAAAAGTGCCGACTACGGCGACTGAGTTTCGCCTGCTGGATTACCTGGCGCGGCATCCCGGGCGGGTGTTCACGCGTGACCAGTTGCTCGATGCGGTGTGGCGCGACACGCAGTTTGTGACGCCACGGTCGGTCGACGTGTATGTTCGCCGAATTCGCGAGAAAATTGAACGCGAACCGGAAACTCCGCGCATGCTGAAGACGGTTCGGGGCGCAGGGTACCGGTTCGAGGTTCCGCGGTGAAGACGCAAATCTTCTTCAAGCTGTTCGTCTTTTTTCTGATTGTGATTGCGGCGGCCACGCTGACGCTGGACCTGGCAGTCCGCCAGGCCTGGCAACGATCTCTTTTCCAAAGCACCGAAGATTCCCTGCGGCGCGAGACGGTGATGCTGGCGAACCGCGTGAAGGGAGACGCTCACCCGGATTACGTGACGATCGCGAATGAGGCGGCACAAGCGTCGAACGCGCGAGCAACGATCATCGATCGCCAGGGGCACGTGCTGGCTGATTCGCAGGCGAATCCTGCGGAGATGGAAAATCATGCGACGCGCCCGGAATTTGCGCGCGCGCTGAACGGAGAGATTGGCGAGGACTCGCGGTCGAGTCACACGGTCGGCGTGCGAGTTTCTATATGTGGCGGCTCCGATACCGAACGGCGCGGTGCGGTTGGCGTATCCACTGGCTTCGGTTGAGGCAGTGCGAAAACAAGTTTGGATGAAGCTGCTGTGGGGAAGCCTGCTGGGGATCGTGATTGCGATGATCCTGGCGGGAATTGCAGCGCAGGGAATCAGCCGGCGACTGAAGGCGATTGTGAGTTTCGCGCACCACGTTGCCGAAGGAGACCTGACCGCACGCATTGACGAGCGTAAGTCTTCTGACGAAATTGCGGCGGTGGCAACGGCTCTGGATAAAACCGCAAGGCGATTACAGGAAAGTTTCGAGGCGCTGGAGACAAGTCACGAAGAGTTGGAAGCAGTGCTGAACAGCATGCAGGAGGCGGTGATTGCGGTGTCGGCCGATGGCCGTGCACTTTGGGCGAATCGCAAGATGAATGAACTGGCTCCGCCGGGCGTGCGCCTGAATGCGCCGGTGGTGGAGACGGTCCGCGATCCGGATTTTCTGCGAGCAATTGAGCATGCTGCGCAGGAAAAGGAAGTGCAGACCACACGCGTGAACTGGATCGCGGCGAGGCGGGCTTTCAGTGTTACGGCGGCGCCGATGCCGAATGGCGGAGCGGTGGCGGTGCTGTTCGATTTGTCGGAAGTGGAGCGGCTGGAAAAAACACGGCGGGACTTCATCGCGAACGTGTCGCACGAACTGCGAACGCCGCTGACATCGATCCAGGGATATACGGAGACGCTGCTGGATGCGCCTCCGGGCGACGCGTCAATGACGCATGAGTTTCTGGAGATCATCCGGAAGAATGCGGCTCGAATGGCGCGGCTGACAGAAGATTTGCTGACGCTGGCGAGAGTGGAATCAGGCGAGCAGAATTTCCGGTTCCATCCGGTGCCGGCGAAAACGCTCTTGCAGAATGCTTATGAGACGTTCGTAGAAGTAGCGCGTTCGCGTGATGTTGAGCTGACCATCGAGAGCAACACGGAAGAACTGGTGCAGGCTGATGAAGACGCGATCCAGCAGGTGTTCGCGAACCTGATCGACAATGCGATCAAGTATTCGTCGGCAGGAGCACAGGTTTTCCTGGGAGTGCGGAAGGTGGATTCCACGCTCGAGTTTTTCGTGCGCGATACCGGGCAGGGAATCCCCTCGGAGCATTTGCCGCGATTGTTCGAGAGGTTCTATCGCGTGGACAAGGCGCGCTCGAGGGAATCCGGTGGAACCGGGTTGGGATTGGCGATTGTGAAGCACATTATTCGCGTGCACGGCGGAAGCGTGCGGGCGGAAAGCCAGTTGGGATACGGATCGGAGTTTTCGTTCAGGCTGCCTGCGGCGGCGCATGGAGCGGCGGTGGTGGAGACCCAGAATGCGCGGGGATAGAAAGTTATCGATTTCTTCCGGAACTGCCCCATCTTGTATTACGGCAGCCGAGGTCGGCCGCCCCACGTGATCTGCGAGTTTCCCATCTTGTAATTACGGCAGCCGCGATTTTTCAGGGTTCTTCACTGCATATTCACAAAATGGCGCTATTCTAGAGGCAGTCCATGCCATCGGCCAGAATGATGCAGAGGCTGTCGGGGAAGGAGCCGCGATGAGCACTGCGATATTGAAAACCCAGCCAGACTTCGGATGCGAACAAATCATGCACCAGACGCTCCATGCGGTGGACGTAGCGCAGGCGGCAGCTGCGGCCATTGCTGAGGGAATTGCCACTGCGTCTACTTCGCATCTGCGGGTAATGCGCGACTACGAAGAAGAACTCGACAACCTCGATCGCGAGATTAACCAGTCGGTCACGAGCGCTATTTCAAAGGTTTCGGAGGCGCAGGCGCGCGAGATGTTGGCTTGTCTGAAATTCATCTTGGAGCTGGAAAGAATCGGCGACCTGCTTTTGAACTTTGTGAATCGTGCAGGCGCGGTACTGAAGCGCATAGATCAGCAGGATGTGAAAGATTTGACGCTGATGGCGTCCATCGTTGAGCGGATGCTGGCCGACGCGCACCAGGCGTTTGCGAATCGCGATCTGAAGGCTTGCCTCAAGGTGATGCGAGCAGATTCTGAGCTGGACCGCATGCGCAACATGATTTTTCTCCGGCACGTGGAGAATCCCGATAATCAGCCGCGACAGGAAAGCTTCCACATCGTGATCATGACGCAGACGATGGAGCGCGCGGGAGATCATGTAAAGAATCTGGCCGAGGAAGTTTGCCACCTGGTGAGCGGTCAGAGCATTCGGCACTTGATTCGCGCCAGCGATAAGCCATTCGAAGAGATGTTCCTGGACTGGATGAGAAGGCAGGAAGCGGCGAGGAAGTGAGCAAGCAGTCAGCAATCAGCATTCAGTCGTCAGTAATTGGTAAGTAGCATTTAGTGCGTGTGGCATTTTCAAATACCCTCGGCCCTGCCAAATCCTTTCGCCACTTCCAATCGCCTCTCGAATGGTGGCTTTATGCGGCTGCTAACCAACTTCTAAAACCCATTCATGCAATATTCAAGCCGCTGTAACCCCCTGTTAACAAAAAACGACTAGAAATCAATTTCACACACTATAGGAGGGATGATGCTGAAACGCGTCACTTTCGTGCTGTTTGGTCTTTCTTTACTGGCTGGGGCGGCGGCAGCGCAGACGACGTTGAATGGTGCTGGGGCTACGTTTCCCAATCCGATTTATCAGAAGTGGTTTAGCGAATATCACAATGCACACCCGGATTTGCAGATCAATTATCAGTCGATCGGCAGCGGCGGCGGCATTCGCCAGCTATCCGCAGGGACGGTTGATTTCGGTGCGAGCGATGGTCCGATGACGGATCAGCAGCTTGCAGATGCAAAGCAGAAGATTTACCACTTGCCGACGGTATTGGGCGCAGTGGTTCCTGCGTACAACGTTCCCGGCGTGAGCGGCGAGGTCAAGTTCTCCGGACCAGTGCTCGCAGACATTTTCATGGGCAAGATCACGAACTGGAACGACAAGGCCATTGCCAAGCTGAATCCTGGAGTCAATTTCCCGATCGGGCGATCGTGATCGTGCACCGTTCGGACGGCAGCGGCACCAGCTACATCTTTACCGATTATCTGTCGAAGGTGAGTTCCGGAGTGGGCGAGTGGCCCCGGGAAGGCGAACTTCGGTGAAGTGGCCGGTTGGACTTGGCGCGAAGGGCAATGAGGGCGTGGCCGGCATGATCCGCCAGATGCAGGGCGCGCTTGGGTACGTGGAACTGATCTACGCTTTGCAGAACAACATCGCGTATGGAAGTGTGCAGAATGCTTCCGGCAACTTTCGTGAAGGCGAGCCTGGCATCAACGACGGCGGCGGCCGCTTCGATGAAGACCATGCCGGCGGATTTCCGGGTCTCGATTACGAATGCACCCGGGAAAGATGCGTATCCGATTGCGAGCTTCACCTGGTTACTGGTACCAGCGCAGTGGAAGGACGGAGGACAAGTCGAAGATGTTTACGGACTTCCTTACGTGGATGCTGGATAGCGGGCAGGGAATGGTGGAGCAATTGGATTACGCTCCGCTGCCGAAGGAAGTTGCCGAGAAAGAGCGCGCGGTAATCAAGCAGATACGGTAGTTCATGGTAAATCTGAGCGGCGGTCGCGATGGGATGTCGGGCCGCCGTTTCTCATTCAGCAAGGCGCCTGTTCATCATTCTGTAACAGACCACTGATAGTTTCGTGAGTAGAGGTGACATCCGGTGGTGGCACCCCAGAATGTGTTTTCCAACCCTGATCCTGTGCCCAATGGAAACCAAGCCGAAGGCGTGATTCACGCGGTGATCGAAAAGCCGATCGCCACCAGACCCTCTTTCACCGACCGGTTCGCGGATCGGGGATTCAAGTGGGTGATTACCGTATGCGCGCTATCGGTGCTGGCGATCGTGGCGCTGTTCGTCTACGAATTGATCATCAATTCGCAGTTGTCGCTGAAGCAGTTTGGCTGGCACTTCTTCTTTGGATCGGATTGGGATCCGGTTTCAGGTGAGTTCGGCGCACTGCCGTTTATTTTCGGCACGCTGGTTTCTTCTTTCCTGGCATTGTTGTTGGCAGTGCCGCTTTCGATTGGCGCGGCGATCTTCATTACGGAAATGGCGCCGCGTTGGATAAAAACGCCGATCTCATTCCTGATGGAATTGCTGGCGGCGATTCCAAGTGTGATTTACGGATTGTGGGCAATATTTGTTCTTGCGCCGATTTTGCGCGAGTACGTTGAGCCGGTTCTCGGCGAAGTACCTGGGATGGACGGGACTGTTCGGCGGTCCGGCCTATGGGATCGGCATGCTCGCGGCGGGCATGATCCTGGCAATTATGATTGTGCCGATCGTGGCGTCGATTACACGCGATGTGATGAGTGCGGTTCCACAAGTGCAGCGTGAGGGCGTGCTGGCGCTGGGCGCGACCCGGTGGGAGATGATCCGCGTGGGCGTGCTGCGCAATGCGCGCACCGGAATCATCGGCGCGGTGATCCTGGGCCTGGGCCGGGCGCTCGGCGAGACCATGGCGGTAACGATGGTGATCGGCAATCGTCCGGAGATTGCGAAGTCGCTGTTTGCGCCGGGATACACGATGGCGAGCGTGATCGCCAACGAGTTCAGCGAGGCCAGCGACAATCTGTACCTGAGCGCCATCATTGAGGTCGGATTAGCGCTGTTCCTTGTGACGTTGATTGTGAATGCACTCGCGCAGGCGATGGTATGGATGACGACGCGCGGGAATGCCAGCGAGGGCCAATGGCTAGCAATGCGGTAGCACCTCGAATACTGGAGCCGATCAGTTGGACCCGCAAACTGTCCAACAATCTGCTGACGCTTATTTGCCGTTGGGTCGTCGATCCTGGTGATCGTTCCGTTGTTCGCCATTTTTGCGTACCTGGTGATGAAAGGCGTCGGCTCGATCAACTGGGCTTTTCTGACGCAGGCTCCGAAACCGGTTGGAGAACCGGGCGGAGGAATGGGGAATGCGATTGTCGGGTCGGGCCTAATTCTGGCCCTGGCATCGTTGATTGGCATCCCGCTTGGCATTGGCGCTGGAATCTATCTGTCTGAGTACGGCCACAATTGGCTGGGGAATGCGGTTCGGTTTACCGCTGACGTGTTGAATGGAATTCCTTCCATCGTGGTTGGCATTTCGGTGTACGGGCTGGTGGTAATCACGCAGAAGCATTTTTCGGCAGTGGCCGGCGGTGTTGCACTGGGGATCATGATGATTCCCACAGTCTCGCGCGCTACCGAGGAGATGCTGCTGCTAGTGCCACGGACGATACGCGAGGCGGCCTGGGGACTGGGCGTTTCACAGTGGCGGGCAACGCTATCGGTGACACTAAAGACGGCCTCCGCCGGAGTGATTACAGGCGTGATGCTGGCGTTTGCGCGCGCGGCCGGTGAAACGGCGCCACTCTTGTTTACGGCATTTGGAAATCAGTTCTGGAGCTTCAATATCAATCAGCCCACGGCGGCGCTGCCCATTCAGATTTTCGCGTACGCGATTTCGCCATTCGATGAATGGCACAAGCAGGCATGGGCGGGTGCGCTGGTCTTGATCCTGCTGATTGTAGCGGCGGTGACGGCGGTCCGAGTTGTGACCAGCCGCGGCATGATGAAGGGAGCATCATAGGCGATGGGTGTCGGGATCGAAGTCCGAAACCTGAAAGCCTGGTACGGAAGCAGCGAAGCGCTGCACAGCGTGAACATGTCGATCGCTGCGAACCAGGCGACAGCATTAATTGGGCCTTCGGGCTGCGGCAAGTCGACGTTCGTGCGCTGCCTGAATCGCATGCACGAGACGATTCCGGGAACGAAGGTAGATGGCACGGTCATGATTGGCCAAACTGACATCTATGCCAATGGGACCCCGGCGGTGGAAGTGCGGCGGCGAGTGGGTATGGTGTTTCAAAAACCGAATCCATTCCCGACGATGTCCATCTACGACAATGTTGCTGCTGGATTGAAGCTGAACGGATTCCGCAATCGTCACCGGCTGGACGAAATCGTAGAGAAGTCTCTGAAGCAGGCGGCGCTATGGGAAGAAGTGAAGGACTCGCTGAAGAAGAAATCGGGAGCGAGCCTTTCGGGTGGTCAGCAACAGAGATTGTGCATCGCCCGCGCGTTGGCGGTTGAGCCGGAGGTACTGTTGATGGACGAGCCGGCGTCGGCGCTGGATCCGATATCGACGGGCAAGATCGAAGAATTGATAGACGAACTCAAGGTGAATTACACCATCGTGATTGTGACGCACAACATGCAGCAGGCGGCGCGCGTAGCCGGATTCACGGGATTCTTCCTGCTGGGAACGATGGTGGAGTTCGATAAGACGGAAAAGATATTTACGAATCCGAGCGACAAGCGGACGGAAGACTACATAACGGGCAGGTTTGGATAATGCGCACTCGGTTTCATCAGTCACTCGACGACTTAAAAGAGAAGCTCCTGCGGATGGGCGGCTTGGCAGAACAAGCAGTCGATCGCGCCATTGAGGCGTACCGGCTGCGGGATGCTGCGTTGTGCCAGCAGGTGCTTGATGGCGAGCGCGCCATCAACACCATGGAGCGCGAAATCGATGAACTGGCGCTCGATCTGCTGGCCATGCAACAGCCTATGGCGGTTGATCTCCGGTTCATCATCGCGATCGTGAAGATCAACGCCGACCTGGAGCGCGTAGGCGACCAGGCGGTGAACGTAGTGCAGCGTGTGATGGAACTGATCAAGCTGCAAGAGGCGGAGCTAAGCGCCGACATCCCGCACGTGGGAACAGTCGCCTCGAATATGGTGCGCACGGCGCTGGAATCATTCATCTATGCGCGAGCGGATGTGGCGGAGCAGGTGTTGAAAACCGACAGCCAGTTGGATCAGCTGAACGCCGAGGTCTACCACGCGATGCTGAAGACGATGCACGAGAATCCATCGTTGACGAGCCAGGCGCTGAATACCTTGTTGATCTCGCGAAACCTGGAGCGCGTGGGGGATCACGCCACGAACATTGCGGAAGATGTGATCTTCTGGGTGCGCGGTGCGGATGTAAGGCACTTGTTTGGATCGCAGGCGGCAAACCGGTAAAGTCGTTTCACGTTTCGAGTTTCACGTTTCACTTCGCGGGCGAGGGCGCCCGCGCCACAACATCTGAAGAGTTCTCATCGGCGGGGCACGGCGAAGGTCGTGCCTTTTTTTACTGGCTCGAGGGCGAGTAGGCTCAGTTTTTTGATTTGGGAATCACTTTCGGACAGCTACCCTGGTTTTGCCTTCCAGCTTCATAGATCGTTTACAATCGCGTTAATGGCCTCTACCGTTCAGGTCGCGCCGGAGCGCGTAATTCAGCTGGAATCCACGTTAAGGTCTGTGATTCGAGGTCAAGATCAGGTAGTCCGACTAGCCTTGGTTTGCCTGTTTGCGCGCGGTCACCTGCTGATTGAGGGCGTTCCCGGGGTCGGC
Organism: Terriglobia bacterium; assembly: GCA_963724985.1. Lineage (GTDB taxonomy): Bacteria > Acidobacteriota > Terriglobia > Terriglobales > Acidobacteriaceae > JAJPJE01. Next base: position 17,059 of record CAVRWV010000018.1, read on the forward strand.
AAGACTACCCTGGCTCATGCACTTGCACGTGGATTGGATTGCGAGTTCCAGCGATTGCAGTTCACCAGTGATATGTTGCCGAGCGATGTGCTGGGCATTTCGATTTACTCGGCGTCAGAACAAAAATTCGAGTTCAAACGCGGCCCGGTGTTCACCAACGTGTTATTGGCGGATGAGATCAATCGCACGACGCCGAAGACGCAATCGGCACTGCTGGAAGCGATGAACGAGGCGCAGGTAACGGTCGACAGCCACTCGTATACATTGCCGGAACCCTTCCTGGTGATCGCGACGCAAAATCCGGTGGAGCATCATGGAACCTATCCACTGCCGGAGTCGCAGATGGACCGATTCCTCATGCGATTGCCCATGACCTATCCTTCGGCCCAAAGTGAGAAAGAGATTCTGCGGGCGGAGGCGGGAGCAGCGAGGCTGGATGACATTCGTCCGGTGCTCGGCGGCGCGGATGTGGTGGCGATCCAGAATGACGTCAAGCGGGTGCGTGTGGACGATTCGCTCATCGAGTATGCGCTGGCGATTGTGGGCAAGACGCGGGAATCGGCGTACCTGTCGCTGGGCGTTTCTCCGCGAGGGACGCTGATGCTGTATCGGGCAGCGCAGGCGCTGGCGTATGTCGACGGGCGCGATTTTGCTACGCCGGAAGATTTCAAGACGCTGGCGATTCCGGTATTCGCGCATCGAGTGGTGGTGGGCGGAAGGTATTCGTCGACGCTGAAGAAGTCGGAACAGGCGGAACAGATATTGCGCGAGATTATTGAGACTGTGGCAGTGCCGGTGTAAAGCCAGCGCTACTTGGAATCAACAAATGTGTGCGTTATGATCGCCCACACTTGGGGTGATTATGGCGCTGGTCACTGAAATCGCTGCTGATGTATACCGCATATCGTGCTGGTTTCCTGAATTCAACCTTCAATTTAACCATTTTCTCGTGAAGGATGAGGAACCCCTTCTGTTTCACACGGGGCTAAAGAGGTTCTTTCCGGAAATTGTTGAAGCGGTAGGAAAGATTCTTCCTCCAGAACGTTTGCGCTGGATCAGCTTCAGCCACTTTGAGTCGGATGAGTGCGGGTCGCTGAACGAGTGGCTGCAACTGGCGCCGCGTGCGCAGGCCGTTTCTGGTTTTGTCGGTGCGAATGTGAATCTTGCCGACTATGCCATTCGCGCTCCGCATTGCCTCATGCCGGGCGAGACTCTCACGACAGGGAATCACCGGTATCGTTTTTGCCCTACACCGCACCTGCCTCACGGGTGGGATGCAGGAGTGCTTTTTGAAGAGGAGCAGCGCACACTCTTCGTTTCCGATCTGTTTCACCAAGATGGTGCAGTTGAACCGCTCACGACATCGGACATTCTGGGGCGGGTCCGAGCGACCTTGACCGCTTATCAGCAAGGTCCGTTGGCCAACTATGTTCCATGGAATCATCGGAGCGAGGGAATTCTTCACTCGCTTTCAGATCTTGGGCCCGCAACTCTGGCAGTGATGCATGGGTCAAGCTTCAATGGCAATTGCTCGGGCGCACTTCGCGATCTTGCTGTGGTTATGAAAGACGTTCTTGGAACCGAGTCTTCTCAGTCCGCCGTGGCGTAACGCTGACCTGAGCGCCCGTGAAATAATCAGGAACCATGGCCTTCCTTCGTTTCTTAATGCTGTTGTCGCTTGTCGTGTGGCTGGGCGGGATCACGTTCTTCGCGTTTGTGCTTGCGCCGACAGTGTTTGCAGTTTTGCCGACGCGGGAGCTGGCTGGAACGGTGGTGAACCGCACGCTTCCGGTACTGCACTGGATGGGACTGGCGTCGGGGCTCGTGTTCCTGGCGACGTCGATGAGTTACGCTGCGATGACAACTGGATCGGCACAGGCGCTCGCGCCGCGCCATATTCTGGTCGTGGTGATGCTGGTGTTGACGCTGGTGTCGATGTTCGTCGTTTCGTCGCGCATGATGGTGCTACGCGCGGAGATGGGCGTCATTGATGACGTCCCGCAGGATGATCCGCGACGCGTGGAATTCAATCGGTTGCATCAGTGGTCGACGAGGATCGAGGGATCGGTGTATTTGATTGGGTTGGTGGTGCTGTATTTAACTGCGCGGCAGTTGAAGTGACGTTTGCGAAAGCAAGTTGATCTCGCGTTGGGTAGCTTGTAGCTAGTCGCATGGAAGAAGTGTTGAGTTCGTTCGTGCACATTCATACGATACTAGCTGCTGACTACTAGCCACCCACGACAACGGCAGCAGATTCCTCCCAGAAATTTGGCTTCTGTTGATCCTTCTTTTATTCTGATACATGGAGAAGTTTGCCCGCAGCGCACCGGGACCGTCTGTGCGGTTCTGCTTTTGTTGAGCGCTGAAGGCTGAAAGCAAATTATGAAGAGCGGAATTATTGGCCTGCCACAGGTAGGCAAGTCATCTTTATTCAAGATTCTGACGAAGGCGCAAGTGTCGGAGCGGGCGAATCCGCGCGAAGCGCATCTCGGGGTGGCGACTGTCCCGGACGATCGACTCGATCGGCTGGCCGCGCTCTACAACCCGAAGAAGACGATACATGCGACGATCCAGTATGTGGACGTGGCGGCGATCGGGCAGGAAGCGCTGAAAGCGGCGGATTACCTGGGCAATCTGCGACAGGTCGATTCACTGACACACGTGGTGCGGACTTTCGACGATCCGTCGATCCCACATGCGGCGGGAGATATCGATCCGATTCGCGATATCAAGAATGTTGAGTTTGACCTGATGGTGAGCGATCTGGGGCAGATCGAAAAGCGCCTGGAGCGGCTGGAAAAAGATCTGAAGAAGATGCGTTCGGCAGATCTCGAAAAAGAAAACGACCTGCTGAAGCGCGCGAAAGCTTTCCTGGAAACGGAGAAGCCACTACGCGAGATGGAGATGACGAAAGAGGACAAGAAGCTGCTGAGGGGCTTCATGTTCCTGAGCGAGAAACCGATTCTGTATGTGCTGAATATCAGCGAGAGCACGGATCTGGGCAAAGATCTGGAAGGGGCAGTGACGAAGTTTGGGCTGACAGAGATTGCCGCAAAGCCGAACACAGGAGCGACCGCAGTGTGCGGCAAGGTGGAAGCGGAACTTGCGGATATGAGCGACGAAGATGCGGCGGAGTTTCTGTCGAGCTACAACCTGACGGAGAGCGGACTGTCGCGACTGATTCGCAAAACGTACGAATTGCTGGGGCTGATCTCGTTCCTGACCGTTGGCGAAGACGAGTGTCGCGCGTGGACGATTAATCGTGGAATGCGCGCAGTGGAAGCAGCAGGGGCGATTCATAGCGATCTGGAAAAGCATTTCATTCGCGCGGAAACGATCCATTGGGACAAACTGCTGGAGGCGGGATCGGAAGCCGTGGCGCGTTCGCAGGGTACGCTTCGCCTGGAAGGCAAGGAATACATCGTGCAGGACGGCGACGTGATGCACATTCGGCATAGCGGTTGAGAGATTTGCCGCCTACGTATCCTAAAGCAGGGACAGCAGAGAACTGCCCCACTCAAGCCAAAAAGAAGGCTTGAATGGGCCGCCCGGCCGAACTGAATGGGCCACCTTACTGCGCCCGTTTTTGTTTTCCACAAACAAGCTGGTACTCTGCTGATTCCATGCATCCGATCGCGCTTAGCCTGATTCTTGGAGTTACGGCTGCCGCCGCCAATATTTTTGGCGGTGCGGTCATCGTGCAGCGCAGCTGGGATCGGCGCTTTCTGCGCTACTTCATGGCTCTGGGTGCGGGCTTCATGTTGGCAACCTCGCTGTCAGAGATGGTGCCCCAGAGCATCGAATTGCGCGGCGGGCGAGCCGGCTTTCTCATTTTGATCGGATACCTGATCGTTCACTTTTTCGAGCACACGGTCAGTCCGCACTTTCATTTTGGCGAAGAGACACACGAAGAAGAATTTCTTCACCACCACAAAACTAATTCCGTGCTCGCGGGTCTGTTGATCCATACATTCTTCGACGGGGTCGCTATCGCGTCGGGGTTTATCGTTTCCAACTGGCTCGGGTGGATCATCTTCATTGCAGTCTTTCTGCACAAGGTGCCCGAAGGTTTCACGGTAGCATCGGTAATGCTCGCGGGCGGGAGAAGCAAGGCGTTCGCGTGGGGATCTTCGATTCTCCTCGGAGCAGCGACTCTGCTTGGAGTGATGACGATGGCAGTCACCAAGCAGGCAGTCGGGGTGGGATTACCTATTTCGGCGGGGGTGACGATCTATGTAGCGGCTTCAGACTTGATTCCAGAGGTCAACCGCGAGCCTGGCATCGCAATGGCCCTGCTTGTGTTTATCGGCGTTGGCTTGATGTTTTTTCTCGACGCCTTTTTTCACATTCATTAACCTTTCAACGTCTTCTGCCAGCCGTAAAATACGTCTAACATTCTTTATGAGTACTCCTCATCCGGCTGTGGACAGCAACCAACGACAAGTAGACGCGGAGATCGCAGAACAGCTCGCCCCGCCGCGGGAAGGCAAGTTGTTTCGGTCTTACTGGGGCATTGCGCTCCTGTCTTTGCTGTTTGCTGTGTTCGTGTTTGTACTGGGATTCGGCCTCGACTGGATGATGTTGTATAAGGATGACTCGATCCGGCAAACGATCGAATTCTCCGACGCCGTGTCTGCCCTTATTTGCGGGTTTGTCTTCTTACTTTTTCTGCGGCTATACCGCAAGCAACGGGCGATGCTGCGTCAGCGAGTGGAAGTGATTGCCAACATGAACCATCATGTGCGGAACGCGCTTCAGGTGATTGAGTTCAACTCGTATTCCACGTCGGACCAGGAGAAACTCGGGGCGATCAAAAGCAGCGTGAATCGGATTCAGTGGGCATTGCGGGAGTTGCTGCCGAAGCTGTAGTTGGTGGGGTAGTTGGTAGCTAGCGGCTGTAGATTTGCGGATCGGATAGGGATACCTCGCTGCGCTCGGCATGACAGTCCTCGCTGACGCTCGGACTGAAAACTTCGCGGCCGGACTCCAAATAGCTTGCTAGCGGCGGTAACCGTTAACCGACTGCTGCTTTATTCCACCTGGTGTTTGGCGGTGTAGCCTTCGCGCGCAACTACCTGGTATTTCAGGTTCTTTCCTTTTTGATCGTGAATCTCCAGCGGACCACCGTTGGGGGCAACCACTTCTACCTTCAGCTTGCGATAGGTTCCGTCCAAGGCCGCATTCGTTGGGTGGTACGTGATGACGTACTGATTGCGGATGTCACCAGCAATGTCGCGGAACATTTCCGGGAGTTCACCCTGGAAGCGCGGATGGTACCAGCGGCCACCCGTCATTTTGGCAAAGGTTTGCATCTCATTGTCACCCTGAAGGAAGTCGAGGTTCCGGATGGAAGCGCCCATGCCGCCGCCGCGACTCTCGGCCAAAGTACGCCACAGTTCGCCAGTACTGATGGTGAAGATCGTCACGTTGGGAGTGCCCTTCACCTTCTTCAGGATCTTGTCGAGGGTAAGCTTACTGAAAGTGTCGACGCCGCTGGAGATCAAGACAATGTACTTGCGCCCTTCCAGGCGGTCCACGCGGTCCAAAGTGTCGTACAAGGCGTCGAAGAGGTTTGTCTCACTGAACCCGGGAATCTGCAGAGTGCTGATGGCACCGAAGATCTCGCGCTTGTCCTGGGTGAAATCGGTCAGCATGTGGGTCTTCATGTCGTAGGAGACGACAGCTACCCAGTCCTGAGGGCGTAACGTATTGGCGAACTGGTAGGAGGCATTGATCGCGTCGTACATGAAGTAGTAGTTCGTGTAGGCGAACTCGACGAGCAGGACACAGGTGATGGGCGCCTGGGTCTGGCTGAATTGCGCGACCTGCTGCGGAACTCCGTCTTCGAAGATCTTGAAGTTGTCTTTCTTCAACCCCGGAATAAACTGGCCGTCTTTGGTCACGACGCTCACCGGAACTTGCACCTCCGGGACGTCCACGCGGATCGAGAAGTCCGGCATGCCCTCGGGGTTCTTGGGCGCAGAAGGAGTACGCTCACGTTCCGGCGGCGCCTCGTCCTTCTTTTTGGGGATAGCCATCGGGCCGGTGTCTCCTGAGGGCCCGCCGGCTTCGGGCGTCTGATCGCTCGGGGGCGGCGCTTGGTCGCCGCTATTCGGAGATTGCGACTGAGCGCGAGACAGGGTTGGCGCCAGCGTCGAAATGGCGAAGACTAAAAAGAGAAGAATCGCCAGCCATGTGCGTGACGACGAAGAGGCCTGTTTTCGCGCTGCTGAGCCTGTAAGTTTCAAATCTGTTGAACCGATCCCCATGGGAACTCCACCGCTCCGGATTGGGTTCTTTTGACCCATTGCGATTGCTCCGAAAGGGAGCAAGGCAGGGTCCCGCACCAGAATGTCTATGCTAGTATAGAACCTCAAATCCACCATTTTGACTCGATGCTAAGGCGATCATTTTTTGGCAATTTCCGCTGATCTGGTCGACTGGTGGATCGTATCAGGTTAAGAAACAAGACCGATCGCGCTATGGGTCCCACCCCCTGGGACTTGAGGTTCACGCCGGTAGTATGAAAAAACTTGCTTGCTTCGTCGCCCTAGTCTTCTCCATTCAGAATTGCTGGTCCGCTCCGCCTGCATTTAAGCCCAATGTGCCGATCATGCACCTGTCCGAGGTCCATGCCGGCATGAAGGGCGTGGCCTACACGGTTTTCCAGGGCACCCGGCCAGAGCCGATGAACCTGGAAGTGCTCGGAGTCCTGAAGAACATGAATGGGCCGGACTCCGACGTGATCCTGATTCGCCTGCAGGGAACCAAGCCCGAATACACAGGGGTAGTTGCCGGCATGAGCGGAAGCCCAGTGTATATAGACGGAAAACTGGTGGGCGCGTTGGCATTCCGGATCGGACAATTTTCGAAAGAGCCGATTGCCGGGGTAACGCCGATTGAGCAGATGCTGGAAATCAATACGCTCGAGGAGACTTCGGCGAAGCGGCCAGCGACCGCACTTACGCCGGTGGGCGCTCCGGGGCCGGTGAGTAGCGGGCCTGACGTACAGAATTTCGCGAACCTGATGAAGCCGATGGATACGCCACTGGTGTTCAACGGATTCACGGAAGAGGCGGTGCGCCGGTTCGCTCCGCAATTTACGGCGGCAGGGATCACGCCGGTGATGGGAGCCGGTTCAGTAAGCGACGAGAAACAGCCGGAACCGCTGGTGCCGGGTTCGGCGGTGAGTGCCGTACTGGTGCGCGGCGATTTGAGTATCGCGGCAACGTGCACGGTGACCTACGTCGATCCGGAGCGGCTGCTCGCTTGCGGACATCCATTGCTGCAGTTCGGCAATGTCGATATTCCGATGAACAAGGCACAGGTGGTTGCAACGCTGCCTTCACCGGAGAATGCTTTCAAGATCATCAATACGACCGAGGCTGTGGGCGCGTTCGTGCAGGACCGGCACACGGGTATTCTTGGCCGCTTCGATCAGACACCGGACATGATCCCGGTGACGTTGCGCATTCACGGCGTTTCCAATCCGAAGACATTTCACTACGAAGTGCTGAACAATCCGAAGCTGACGCCCGTGGCGATCATGTCGACGGCGTACAGCGTGCTTCAGGGAATCAACGAGTACGGCGAAGATGTAACGTACCGGCTGAATGGGCAGATCGATGTGCACGGATATCCTGAGGTCAAGCTGCAGGATATGTTTGCGCCGTCGTCCGACGGTAACGTACCCACGGCGGCAGCGCTGGCGATGTCGCTCGGAGATCGATTCGGACGCATCTATGACAATCAGTTCGTGAAGCCGAATATTACTGGCGTCGAGCTCGATTTCGACATCCTGAATGAGCGGCGCTGGGCGCGGCTGGAGAGCGCGCGTACGGATGTGACGGAAGCGAGGCCGGGCGATCAGATCACGATTGAAGCTGCACTGCGGCCGTATCGCGGAGAACGGATCGTGCGCCAGCTTCCGATACAGATTCCGACCTCAACGCCGAAAGGCACTTTGCGCATTCTGGTCAGCGACGCCGATACGCTGGATAAGATGCGCAAGTCGGCGCGTCCCTTTGCACAGCGGCTTGATCTGGCTTCGACGATCGCGATGCTGAACAAAGAGCGCATCAACGACCGACTCTATGTTTCGCTGCTGGAGCAGAATCCGGAGGCGATGGTGCAGGACAAAATCATGCCAACGCTGCCGCTCTCGGTGATGAACGTGATGGAAGGCATGCGTGGCACACAAGACATGGTGGTGCTGGGAGAGTCGTCGGTGGGAGAAGAATCGACGCCCGTGGATTATGTCGTCTCCGGCGCACAGGTGATTACCATCACCATCAAGTAAGACGAGGTCCCGCCGGTAAGCGGGCCCTCGTGCGTTTTCGAGCTATCGATCAATGATGATCTTGGGATCGGACATATTCCCGCCGTATGTCACACTGTACTTAAACTCATCGCCATCGTTGCCCCTTACGACGGGTCCGGAATGTACAGTTCCTCCTGCGGGCACTGGAAATATGTAGTCATTGAACGGAGAGCCGTTTTCGAATTGAACCGTAAAAGGTTTTCCGTTTAGAGATATCCAGACTGCTTCTTCTTTGTCGGCGTTGATGTGCTGGTAGTCAAAAGGCGGTGGAACTCGTCCCTTATCATTCTCGATCGGTATAGCTTTCGGCGTTCGAGACGGTGCGGAACCCGTCATTACAAAAGGTTGTGCTGCCATTTCGACCTCCTCTAGTTGAATTTGGCTGGGGCCTGGAGCCGGTGGCAGCTAGTTCGGCTTTGCTGCCGCGTGTAGGGCTGATTGGAATTCCGGGTTCGAGCGAAGCTGGTTAAAAGTCGGAGAGTGTAAGGCTGTGTCTGGCGCTACCCCCGCGCCTACCGCTTTTCTCAAATAATCGATTGCAGATTGATCTTGTCCGAAGTGCGCGGCGACAAGCGAAGCGTTCAGCAAAACGTATGGATCGCTGGAATCCATCTCGATTGCGCGTTCGGTCCAATTCTTCGCTTCTGCGGTTTCTCCGAGCATCGCATGGAAAATTCCGATCTCGCTGACGCGTTCAGCATCGCGAGAGTTCACCTTCAGCGCCCTTTCGGCTTGAGCTATGGCCGCGCGATAAGTAGCTTGCGCCTGCTGCCGCTTGCCTGGAATCCAGTAATACGCTTCCGCCAGATTGCCGAGCATCGATGAATCCTGCCGATCTAGTTCGACAGCTCTTTCGTAGGCTTGAGCTGCCTGAGGGAATTTTCCAAGATAGAAATACACGGTTCCGAGATTCGCAAAAGCAGCCGCATTCGGACGAATTGCAATGGATCTCTCGAGGGCAGGGACCGCTTCTTCGTAGCGTCCAGCAGAGGTCAGGGCACCGCCGAGGTTGTAGTAACTGCGGTAGTTGTCGGGCGCGAGTTCGGTCGATTGACGGAAAGACTGTACCGCTTCGGTGTAGCGGCCGCGTGTGTAGAGAAAACTGCCTAACCAATTGTAGGCTGCGGCATATTGCGGGCGCATGGCAATGGACTCGCGATACGTTGCCTCTGCGTCGTCGAAGCGTTTGAGTTTTTCATAGGCAAGCGCGAGCGCACGATAGGTGTCGTCGTCATTCGGATCAAGGCTGAGGGCGTGCTGCGCCTGTTCGACCGCACGTTCGTATTGTCCGGTCTGGTTGTAGACGGCTCCCAGGCACGCGTAACCAGCGGGTGAGTTCGCGGCCAGCGAGACGGATCTCTGGCATGCCTGCTCGGCTCGATATATCCAGTTCGCGTCGTGGGTGATTTCGAACTTGTGCTGATAACTCTGTCCGAGTCCGGCATATGCCAGGGCGTACTTGGGATCCCGTTCGAGTGCGTGCTGGAAAACCTCGATTGCACTATCCACATTTTCCGGCCTCTCGTAATCCTGAAGATAGCCGCGGCCTCGCAAGTAGAAGTCATAGGCAGCGGGTTCAGTGGTGCCATGATTCGCGAGGGCGGTCTTCTCGGTGGAGTGCAGCTCGAGATCGAGCGCATTGAGCACACTGTCGACGACCTGATCTTCCACGGAGAATGCATCGCTTGCCGACGCGGTGATGGTGCCAGCGCGCAACTGGCGCAAGGTTTGCGCGTCCACAAGGTTGTAATTGATACGCATCATGTTGCCGGATTGCTGCAGGCTGCCTTCGATGACCATGTTCACGCCCAAGGTTCCGCGTGCCTGTTGCGCAGAGGCGATGCGCTGGGTGCGAATCTCAGCCGGAGGAACAACCTGCAATGCGTAACTTCGTGGCAGAGAACCCAGCTTGGTCGTGAGCGTTTCGGTTAAGCCGCTGCTGAAAGCCTGGGTATTGGGATCGCTATCGAGGGCGCGGAAAGGCAACACTGCAACATGACGAGTTTGACCAATGGCATTCACCTGATGTGATCGAGTTCTCCATACGCCGAATCCAATTGCGAGCGCCAGAACGATCAACATGAGGATGAAAGCGACACGTGACCGATACCATTTTCGAGTAGTAGCTAGCTGCGGTCCGCGTCCACCCTGCTCAATGGTATTCAGGTCGTGCAGCAGTTCTCGCGCGGACGCATATCTCTGGTCGGGTTGCTTGGCAATCATCTTGAAGACGAGTTGCTCAAGCGCCGGCGGGATGGTGGGATTGTTATTACGGATTGCGGCAGGAGTCTCGCGCAAGATGCGATCTGTAGTGCCGACGAAGGTCTCGGCACGGAATGGATTTATCCCGGTGAGCACCTCGTAGAACACCACTCCCATAGAGAAGATGTCGGAGCGTTGATCGGGAACCTGCTCCATGAGGATCTCGGGCGACATGTATGCCGGAGTCCCGCTGATGCTCGTACTCTTGCTGGTGGTGGGACTCGAGTCGCCTGTGAGGTCGCTATGAGGCAGGGTCTTGGCTAATCCGAAGTCAAGGATCTTAACCTCGTTTGCCGGGGTAATGATGATGTTTTCCGGCTTGAGATCGCAGTGGAGAATTCCACGAGCATGAGCTGCAGCAAGAGCTTCAGCGCATTGCCGGGCGAAAGAAAAAAACTGAGCCGCACCGATAGGCTGCTTTACGCTCCGGCGAAGAGTTTCTCCCTCGACAAATTCCATGACAAGGTAGAGTTCGCTCTCTTCTTCCAGAACGTCGTACACGGCGGCCATGTGCTGATTGGAAATGCTGGAAGCGCGCTCAGCCTCGCGGAGCAAACGCTCGCGGTACGTGGGATCGCCACTAGCTTGGGGAGTAATGCGCTTGAGTGCGACGGAACGCTTCAGAACGGAATCGTCCGCACGATAAACCTCGCCCATGCCACCGACGCCCAGGCATTCGCGAATGGTGTAGCGTCCAACACGCGAGCCAATGGGTCTATCCGCTGACGAGTGGTTTGCCCCCGTGAAGGCTTGCCGTTCTGCCATAAGCACCCACGCTTGTGATTCAGAGCCGGAACAGGAATCGGGGTCTGGAGACTTCCGAACTTCAGTTACGCTCATCTTACGCCAACTCCTTCCTTCAGCGTCGGATCTACGGGCCCTTACCTACATTTGGCGGGTTTGCAACCTTATGGCGGCACCGGAACAATCGCCCGCTATCCTGTTCGTGGTACGCTGTTTTCATCCTCCAGAGCTCGTTGAATTCAGGAACTATGCGCAAGTTGTTCTACTTCGTCCCCGTCCTCTTGATCTCAAGCCTGTTGTTCGCCGAAGGCACCCAAAGCTGGGAACAATCGAGCTACGATGAGTTTGAAAAAGGCACATCCAAAGGGGTCGCCATCCACAGCAATGGCCATCTGGAATTGGCGCCGCCGCTGAAGGCGATTTCCACGACGCCTTCCACATTCCTGTGGGCACTAGCAGCCGATTCAACGGGCGACATTTATGCCGCCGCCGGATCACCGGCGCGCGTTTACCGAATTACCCCACAAGGCCAAGTCTCGATCATTTTCGAGCCCCAGGAACTACAGGTGCAGTCCCTGCTGGTTGACAAGGACGGCACGTTGTATGCGGCTACCTCTCCCGATGGGAAGGTCTACAGGATAGTGCGCAAGCCTGGCGTATCGTTTCCAAATCCCACGCCCCCAGCGAAAAAAGATGTTTCGACCGAGGCAGAGATCCCGAAGAATGTTCCCGTCGATAGCGCATACACGGCAACAGTTCTGTTCGAGCCTAAGACCAAATACATATGGGATCTGGCGGAAGATTCGCAGGGGCGGATCTACGTGGCCACCGGGGATACAGGAGAGATTTTCCGGATTGAGAAGAATGGCACTGGAGCGCTTTTCTTCAAGAGCGATGAAGCGCATATACGCGCGCTCACGGTAGATCGCAAAGACAACTTGATTGCGGGATCGGACGGAAGCGGGCTGATTTACCGCATATCTCCCACGGGAGATGCTTTCGTGCTCTACAGCGCTAACAAGAAAGAGATCACGGCGCTGGTGGTCGACCCAGATGGAAACATCTACGCTGCCGGCGTAGGCGACAAGCGGATGACGACAACACCAATGGTCACGCCGCTACCCGCTGCGGCTGCGGCAGGCGGGGCAACGCCCACGGCGGTCCCGAATGCCAGTGCTTTAGGGGCGACGCGAGCGCCAGCGTTGCCGGTTGGGATCACGGGCGGATCGGAGATCTACCGCATTGCGCCAGATGGATCGCCAAAACGGATATGGAGTTCACGAGACGACGTGGTGTACGCGCTGGGATTTGACCGGCAGCATCACCTGCTGGCGGGCACGGGAAACACCGGACGGATCTTCACGGTACTGGACGACGACAGCTTTATCGATATCGGCAAGGTTAGTGCAACTCAGGTCACGTGCATGACGCAGGCGCCGGCGGGCGGGCTCTATCTCGGGACAAGCAACCTGGGGAAAATCTTTGAGCTGGGTGGCACTCCCGCAAATGATGGGAATTACGAGAGCGACGTCTTCGATGCGAAGATCTTCTCGCATTGGGGACGGACTGCGATCCGCGGAACTGGAGCCTTCGATGTCTACGCGCGAAGCGGGAACGTCGACAATCCTGATCGCAATTGGAGCACCTGGAGCAAGGTCGACGTCGCCAAAGACGCTCCTGTAGCTGTCCCGCCTGCGCGATTTCTGCAGTGGAAGGTAGTGCTGCATCCGTCGAATCCAGCGCCGAACGTCGATAGCGTGCTGGTGAACTATCTGTCGAAGAATGTAGCTCCAGAAATCAGCGAAGTTTATGTGCAGCCGGGTGCGCGGTTCCCGGTTGCGCTCAAGAACGCCGAGAATGTCCCAGTGACCGTCGGCCCAGCGACTGGGGGCACGCAAGGACGCTTTGAAGTTCCCGCGGTGGCGGTGCGCGATCGCGACTCGATCGCGGTGCGATGGAGTGCGCGCGATGACAATGACGACTCTCTCGTGTACGCCGTCTACTATCGAGGCGAGGGTGAAACCGCGTGGAAGCTGCTCAAGGGCGAGTTGACCGACAAGTATTACTCGTTCGACTCCAACGTGCTGCCGGATGGAGGCTACACGCTGAAGGTGGTGGCGTCGGATGCGCCATCGCATTCGCCCGAAGAAGCTCTGACGAGTTCAAAGCTAAGCTCCTATTTTGAGATCGACAATACTCCACCTGAAGTTGTGAACCTGAATGGCGCATACGAGCAGGGAGCGATTCACCTGACGTTCCGGGCGATCGATGGATTTTCGCCAATCCAGCGCGCGGAGTATTCGGTGGATGCTGGTGTCTGGCAGGTGATCGAGCCGGTTGGGCAGATTTCGGATAACCGGGTGGAGAGCTACGACGTAGCGCTTGGACTGTCGGAGACGTCGAAGCCGGATGGCGATGTGGTCGCTGCGAAGCCTTCTGTGCGGCCGCAAATCGTTGTGAAGGCAATCAAGAAAGTGCCAGAGTCCATGCCCGCAGAGCCAACGCTGGCTCCCCAGGAGCACGTTGTGATTGTGCGTGTGTATGACCGGTTCGACAATATGGGATCGGCGAAGGTCGTGGTTCGGGCGAAGTAGCCGCGTATCACCGCAAAGGGTTCTATGGAAGCCGCTGAGACAGACGAAGCTGCTTGCTAACCGCGAGATAGAAGAGAAATAGGTCGTCAGGACCGCTTGAGGGTTTCCTCGCGAGCCTGGAAAACAATCCTGGAGCTGTTCCGGCGTCACAACATCATGTGATCCGTTCCACTTCTTCCCACGGCCGCATATGCGACATTCATACTGCTCTCGATTTTTGGGGTCAGAGGCCTACGAAAATGAAGGGAACTGTTCACGTTGAACCCGCGCCCGCGGGTGCCGGCCTTCATGCTCACGCAGCTAAGCTAAGCGCGATTGTGCAGCGCTGCCCAGCCTGTCACAAGCCATGGACGAAACATCGCGTCGCGCTGATTGCCAGCCGGCTGCTGGGAGTCAATCAACTGAAGGCGACCGAAGAGGTCTTTCGCGCCGTAAAGGGCCACCACTGGGAGGTTCTGGAGGAGCTCCACGATCGCAGCGATGTGCGCAATTCACTGGAAGCGTATGCCCTTGGCTGCCCGGACCACCGGCTTCACATATTGGTGGTGCGGAGTCCGTTTGAACTGCACGTTGGGAACGAAATGCTGATTTGTGAGCCTGTCTCGGAAACGGAACGTCCCAAGATCGAGGCGCTGATCGCAGAAAACACCCGGATGCATTCCTGACTCGCCGGTACGAGGCCACGTAACAAGACTGATCAATTCTCCGGCGGAAGACCTTGCGGTTCTAAACTGAGCTATCTCAGAGCAAAAAAAAAGCGGACCGATTACGGCCCGCTAGTTAAAGCTCTTTACCGCTCCCGGTGCGGCTCCGAGCAACTAAGAACTTTTTTGCGGCCTGACCCTTTGGAACCCTTCCGTACACTGCGAAAGCGCCCAGTTGCAGGATCAGGCAAAGCGAGAATCTTCGGCTGATTTTGCTCTTCCGGCATTTACTGCCCTGGCATCAGCCCGAGGATACTTAGGCAAATCAAATACCAAACCAAAGTTATTGCTGTACAAGTACTTATCTCGAATTCTTACGGTTCTTTTACGCAATTTGGAAAATGCGCAGCTTGCGCGTACCAAATCTCATAACAGTGTTCAAGGAGATGTGACTAGCAAAGCGTTTTGCTTAATGGGAGCCGAAGGAACGATAAACGTGGGACAAAGTGAATGGGGGCCGAAGAATCCGGCCCCCGAGGTTACATTCCCGGTTCAGAATGTCAGTTTTAACCCAAATTCGACGGTACGCGGAGAGCCGAGACCATAGACACCGGTTCCGACACCGACGCGGACGTTGGCTTGATCGTTATAAGTTGTGCCGTTCACCGAGCCCGGCGTGTTAGTCAGGTACGGGCTCAGCGTGTTTGGCGGCAAGCTGAAGTTTGCGAAATTGAACAGGTTAAATATAGAAACGCCGGGCTGGATCTCGAAACGTTCGCGGATTTTGTAATCCCAACGCAGGCTGAAGTCGAACGCCTTCACCCATCCCAAGCCGACCTGCCCTTGCGGAGCGGGACTGAGGCTAGGAGCGACGGCACCGAGTGCTTGCAACTGCGCGACCGTAAACAGTCCATTATTGACCAAGGTCAGACCGGCCGGAGTTGGCTGATTGGCGTATGTCGCATTGTATTGCGAGATCGCGGCATTCAGCCCGCCCGGCCCGATATCACGCATAAAGGAGCCGTTCTTGGTTCCCGGCAGGTAATCCTGGGTCGTCCCGTCACCAGTAAAGTCGGTGTGGAAGATTTCACCCAGACCAGCGCCTGAGTTGGGAACCACGAGCGGCAATGCCAATGGGCTGTAGAAGTGGGAGATCACGCCCAGCTGGAAACCGTGGGGAACTGTTATCGTGCCACCAAACGAGAGTTGGTGGGTGCGATCCAGGAGCGAGGGTCCCATGTAGCGCAGAGGATTGGCGTTGTCGGCGGCGCCGATAACGAAATCCTGATCACTCGCCGAAGTCGGGTTGGACGGCGGACTGACAGTATTCGCTCCTCCAGGGTTAAAGAAGCGAGATAGGCTGTAGGCAATCTGGTAATTTGCTCCCTTCACGATTTTGTTAGAGAAGTTGGCATTGTTGCTCAACTTCATCTGCAAGCCGTTGTAAACCGAGCGCCCAATCGGCAGAAGGAAGTTGAGGTTGCTGACCGCGGGATTGATGCCACCGAACGCACAACCTGCAGCAGGACATCCGGTCACGCCGAGATCAGTTGTGGCGGTCAGGCCGTTGCCGGCGAAGTCTGCCATGCTCGCCGTGGGAGTGGTGTTCATGTAACACTGCACGGCCTGGGAAGCATTGCCTTGGGTGAGGCCGCCGGAGGGAATGCAGCCTGCTCCGACAGTTGCCTGAATGGCCTGCAGGGCTCCCGTTTGGTTGAAGTAACGTGTGTCCCCGACGTGGTTCAGATCCTGTCCAAGTAAGGTGTGCGTTGTCACGTTGCGCACGAAGTCCGCCGAGAACACCATTCCCGGTTTGATTTCGCGCTGCACGCCGATGTTCATTTGCACGGAGCGAGGAGTCTGGAAATTCGGCGCAAAGGTTCCGGGAGCAGTATTGCTACCCACCCCGAGGCCTTGCGCCAGCAGACTCGGAATGTAGCCGGGATTTGGTCCGACAGTGAACGGCGAAGCCGCTTGATATGCATTCTGGAAGGCGATGATATTCGCTGCTGCGGCGCCGATTGTGATCGGGTTGCCTCCGGTGCCGCAGACACCATCCGGGACTGGTAAAGAGCCGCCAGGAATTGGGATCGGCGGACCAGCGGCTCCTGGGCCGACGCAAGGACCGCCGGTCTGGAGGAACGCGCCTTCAGGCACGCGGGTGGGACGGTCAAACAACACATTGTTCCAGATGGTGTTTTCGTAGAAGAGACCGATGCCGGCTCGAAACACAGTTTTGCCGTTCGACCATGGGTCCCAAGTAACGCCCAATTGCGGCGCAAAATTCAGATTGGGGTTGCGTACTGGTGCACCCAGGTTCGGATAGGTCGAGACGAGATTGTTGAGTTCAGGAATTCCCGGGAGATCGGAGTCGGTCCGCCCCGTGTCGTGATCGTACCGCAGGCCCGCCGAGACCGTGAAGTTCGGGTGGACCTTCCAGACATCTCCTACGTAGAAACCAATGCGGTTGTCAGGACCGAGGCCGCCGGCTGGGAACCCAAAAGCGGGCTGGGAAGTCGAAAACCCTTGCCCGTTGCCCATGGTGATGCTTTCCACGTAGTAGTTCAGCGGATTCGATGCGCCCCCAGCGCAGGTCGTGCAATAGTCCCCTACGCTCGACGTAACCACCGGTGCAAGCTTAAAGAACGACGCAAAGCCGCCACCCTGGAGGTGGTTATAGTCCATCCCGTACCGCAAGATGTGCGTGCCGAACGTCTTGCTTCCGTCATACTTGATTTGGTGATCGCTTTGCGGCGTAGATTGCGGCGCGAGGTAATTAGGTCCCGTTGCCAGCGGTCCAACAAATAAAGTCAAACCGGTGTTACCCGGCTGTCCGGCCGAACCGTCAGCAATCTGATTTTGGAATTTCAGGTAGCTGAAACGGATACTGTGCGTGAAGCTTCCAGTCAGGAAATCCAAACCTACCACATGATTTCTGGTGACATCCTTGTTGTCATAGACTTGGAAGCTCGAACCAAAGAATGTGGCGAAAGCGGAGTTATCGAAGTAGCTGAATCGATAAAAAGCGTGCGCACTCTTGGTCAGCTGGTAATCGGCCTTGGCCAGAACGTTGGTCTCACGATATGGCGAGTTCCAGCTGCCCGACAAGGATGCAAACGGATCCGGCAGCGAAACCGGCGCCTGTAGATTCTGCAGAGTTCGTTCTCCGTCCACAAACCAGAACAGCTTGTCCTTAATCATTGGTCCGCCAAGACGTCCGCCGAATTGCGAACGTTGGAACGGTGCGGTCAAACCCTGAGGTGCCGGCAGTTTCGCCGCGATTGTGCTGTCGCGGAAGTAATCGAAAGCCTCCCCGTGGAGCTGGTTTGTTCCAGACCTCGTGGTGACGTTCACTGCGCCGGAGGACGTCAAATCATTGGAGAGGTCCAAGTCCGACTGTGCCAACTGAAATTCCTGGATCGCGCTGGCGGGAATATCGGTAGTCGTGGTGCCCACAGTCTCGTCGCTGACGTCGACGCCGTCTACTGCGATGCGTGCAGTGCGTCCGAAACGTCCGCCGAAGGAGATGGAGGAGTATCCAACTTTCGTCGGATCAAAGTTCGTTCCATCTTGAATCTGCACGCCGGGTTCGAGTTGGGCAAAATCGAGGAAGTTGCGACCGTTGACGGGTAAGGCTTCCATCTGTGCGCCAGTCAATACCCCTGCAACCTGGGCTTGCTCAGTGTTCACCTGGACGTCCGAGCCTTGCACTTCCACTACCTCGCTCGTCTGGCCGACCTGCATCTTCAAATTACCGGAGGTGACCACGCCGACTTGGACGTTTGCGGTTGTTTCCGCTGAACGAAACCCTTGTGCTTCCACATGGAGTTTGTAATTCCCTGGGGTCAGGGGACCCGAATTGTAAGAGCCACTGGAGTTTCCGATGACATTGAGGGAGCGTCCCGTGGCTGCGTTGGTGATTGTGATTTTTGCTCCGGGGACAAGTGCGCCCGACGGGTCGGTGATGGTCCCCTGCAGTGAACCAGTTGACAAAGTTTGCGCGGACAATAGCAAACCGGTTAATACGAATCCGAACAGAACCAACACCTGGAACCGACGACTCAGACGTACGGTCATAGGAGACTCCTGTTCCTTCTATTCATTTTGTTTTGGCTTAGCCCGACTCTAGGTTCGCCGCGGAAGAATGAGAGAAGGCGAACCTTTGTAGCTGCCTTGGCACGTAAGCGACCAAATCGAGAAACGTGATTTCGGCGAATCTATGGTGGTTAAATCAAAACGCAGAAAGTGTAGACATAGCCTTTGATTAAAGGCGCTAACAATATACTTTTGTATGATTGACATGCCCGCATGCAATGCAAGTGGAATTATTCGGGAGGAACGTCAATGTGAGTTCCTCCTACAAGTATTGGAATTCACAAATGTAATTCATCCCAGTTTCCATACTGTTCGCGGCATTGAAAACTCATAACGTCCCGTTTTAAGCGTTTTTATAGAAACCTTGTGCCTTGCGCTGGGGTGTCGTAAGGTTTTCGGCAATGCCGATGACACGACGCCGCAATCTCTTCGTCGCTCTTGCCGCCGTCCTCATTTTTCCCAGCTTCGCGCATGCCCGATTCACCTTGGAACAAGTTCTGAGCTCCCCGTTTCCCAGCCAGCTACGGTCGGCGGCGAATGCGAACCGGATCGTTTGGGCAGTCAATCAGAAGGGCGTGCGAAACATCTGGATTGCCGATGCGCCGGCGTTCGTCCCACGCCAGGTGACCAACTACGGCGCCGACGATGGCCAGGCGATCTCGTCAGTCCGCCTCACGCCGGACGGCAAAACTGTGGTCTACGTCCGCGGGACCGAGACGAACAAGGCGGGGGATGTGGCGAATCCCGCCAGCGAGGTGCATCAGCCGCATCAGGAGGTTTGGGCCGTCGCGGTGGATGGCGGCAGTCCGCGCGATCTGGGATTGGTGGAGTGCTCGGAAGAAGGTTGCGCGGATGTCGAGATATCGCCAGATGGCAAATGGGCGGTCTGGTCAGCGCGCAAGAATCTGTGGATCGCGCCGGTGTCGGGGGCGGAAAAGGCTCGACAGCTTCTTTACATCCGTGGAGATAATTCCGCTCCACGCTGGTCGCCAGACTCGAAGCGGATCGCATTCGTCAGCGACCGCGGAGATCACAGCTACATCGCCGTGTACGACTTCGGCAGCGACACCGTCCGCTATCTCGCGCCAAGTGTCGATCGCGATGGCAGCCCGCGCTGGTCACCGGATGGCAAACTCGTAGCTTTCGTCCGGCGCCCGGGTATTCAAAGAGATGAGCCGCTGATTCCGCTTTTAGCGCTGCACTGGTCGATCATGGTGGCCGATCCCGCCACAGGGGATGCGCATGTGGCGTGGAGTAGCGGAAAAGAGTTGAACGACAGCTATCCGGAACTGACAGAGGATGATTCGCTTAACTTCGCTGCCGGTAATCGCATTGTTTTTGCATCGGAGCACGATGGATATAACCATCTTTACTCCGTGCCTGCCGATGGCGGCGCAGCGACGCTGCTCACTCCTGGGAAATTCGAGGTGGAAGACGTTCAACTGACACCCGACCGAAAGATGGTGGTGTACTCCTCGAATCAGGATGATATCGATCGCAGGCACATCTGGCGCGTGCCGGTCTCTGGTGGCACTCCGCAGGCGCTGAGTCGTGGCGAGACTATTGAGTGGTCGCCAGTTGAACTGGCCGATGGACAGACGGTAGTGTGTCTGGGTTCGAGCGCAACCACACCGGCCATGCCTTATCGCTTGACGGCGACCGGCAGGGAGATGATCGCGGCTTCCACGTTGCCGGCGGATTTCCCATCCGCGCAGTTAGTCACGCCGAAGCAGGTGATTTTCAAGTCGGAAGACGGCTGGCAGATTCACGGACAACTATTCATGCCGGCCGGCCTCAAAGCCAAAGCGCCGGCGCTGATCTTCATTCATGGTGGCTCGATGCGGCAGATGGTCCTGGGCTTCCATTACATGAACTACTACCACAACGCCTATGCGGAGAATCAATACCTGGCGAGCCTGGGTTACGTGGTGCTCTCGGTGAACTATCGCACGGGCGTCATGTATGGGCGAGCGTTCCGCGAGGTGAAAGATGGCGGTTGGCGCGGCGCCGCGGAGTACAAGGACATCGTCGCCGCTGCAAAATACTTGCGGTCGTTACCGGTTGTCGATGCGCACAAGATCGGACTTTGGGGTGGATCCTATGGCGGATATCTGACGGCGATGGGATTGGCGCGAAACTCCGACCTGTTTGCGGCTGGAGTCGATTTTCACGGAGTGCACGATTGGTCGGTATTCCTAGACGACTACGCCGGGCCGAATTCAGGGACGCCTCCAGACATGCAAGCGGCGAAGAAGTTGGCGTTCGAATCGTCGCCAAACTCTTCGATCGTTACGTGGCGTTCGCCGGTGCTGCTGATTCAAGGCGATGACGATCGCGACGTACCGTTCTCGCAGACAGTCGACCTGGTACAGCGGCTGAGAGCGCAGGGCGCGCCATTCGAGCAGATCGTATTGCCCGACGAGATTCACGGATTCCTGCTATATCGAAGCTGGTTGCGAACTTATGGAGCGACGGCGGATTTCTTCGATCGAATGCTGAAGCAAGAGCAGAAGCCGGTTCCAGAGAGTGGCCCCGCTGCCAGTAAATAAAAAAAGGACAGGCACGAATTGCCTGTCCCACGCGGAGACGCGGAATAGCTGGTCGCCGTCACTCAGTTCTTGCGGGCCTGCATGGCTTTCATGATGAAGGTGTGCACCTCTGACGAGCTGGGAGCTTTCCAGTCACTCGGCCAGTTGCCACGATCCGAATAGAGGGCGTTCAGTCCTTGTTGGATCTCGGGATCGCCCCCAGTGAATTCGTTGACGAGTCCTTGCCACCGGCTTGCCAGCGACTGTGCCTTCTCGCTTGCCGGATCCTCATGGAGCGATGCTTCCACGTCAGCGAAGAGCTGCTTCCATTTCTTGTCTGTTTGCTCCTGCAGTTCCGGCGTCCACAGAGATTTGCGTTCCTCGATTTTCGCTCTAGCCGTTTCGCTGAAGTACTGACCCATCCAGCCTTTGTCTCTTTGCATGCTGATCTCCTTGGTGATGTTTGCGAGAAGGCGCCAATCGGATTCATCACCCTGACCAATGCATTCGCTGGCCTTGGCGATCACGGTAATTGCTTTATCTAACTGTCGGCGCTTCTCGGTGAGTACTTGTTGCTGGCGACGGAGCGTTTGCGGCAACGCTGCCGTTTCCTGCCGAAGTACTTCACCGATTTCCCGCAAAGACAGTCCAAGGAACTTGAGCACCACGATCTGTTCGAGCCGCGCCAGATCCTTGCGACTGTAGAGCCGGTATCCCGCTTCGCTGCGATGAGCAGGCTTGAGCAGTCCGAGGCGATCGTAATGATGAAGCGCGCGGACGGTCACTCCAGCCAACTCGGCGAATTCGTGGGCTTGGTAGAACGCGGCGTGGGACTCAGGCGTAGTGCTCGTTTTCATGAACTGCCTCGTGGAGGATTCTGAGGTCTGACGCTGCGGAAGGGTCAAGGTATTATTGCAAAAAAGCTCCCGCTCGAGGGCGAGCGGGCTCCACTTATCCGACGGTCTTACTGCGTAAACTCAGCCGGACGTCCGGTGAGGCGCTCGATACGCTTGGCGGTCGGCGGGTGTGTCGAGAACAGGCCCGCGAGATTCATTCCCAGCAACGGCTGAATGATGAACAGATGCGCCGTCGAAGGCGTGGCCTGCATAGGAACGCGGCGCGAGTACGCGTCGAGTTTCTGTAACGCACTGGCCAGCGCATATGGATTGCCGGTAATGTGCGCTCCCGTTGCGTCTGCCTGATACTCCCGCGAGCGTGACACCGCCAACTGGATCAACATGGCGGCGATCGGCGCCAGGATCAGCATCAGCAGCGCGCCTAGTCCACCACCACGATCGCGGTCATCTCGTCCGCCATAGCCTCCGAACATTGCCCCCCAGGCGCCCATGCGCGCGAGAAACGTAATGGCTCCGGCGATGGTGGCAGCCACCGAGCTGATCAGGATGTCCCGGTTACGCACGTGGCCCAGTTCGTGGGCAAGAACGCCTTCCATTTCGTCATCATTCAGCAATCCCAGAATGCCTTGGGTCACTGCAACCGAGGCGTGATTAGGGTTGCGGCCAGTTGCAAAGGCGTTCGGTGAATCTGTTGGAATCACGAAGATCTTAGGCATCGGGAGACCGGCCTTGCCGGTAAGGCGCTCCACGATCTGATAAATCCGAGGCGCCTGTTCACGGGTTACCGGTTGAGCCCGGTACATGGCGAGCGCAATCTTGTCGGAGAAGAAGTAGGAGACAAAGTTCATCACACCCGCGAAGAGAAACGCCAGGATCAGACCGTTCTGACCTCCGAAGTATTCCCCTATAAAGAGGAGGAGGAGGGTCAGCGAGGTAAGAAGGAGCGCTGTCTTGAGTGTGTTCATATCAAATTCTTCCTAACTATCTGATGTTAATGGCTGCTTGGCGATTCAAGAAGCAGGGCAGAGCGCCAGCCGGGTCGGCCGTTCTCGAAACGGGAAATTCTTGTCAAGCCCCCGAATCGTCCAAAATCACTGTAACCGGATGAAAAATAAGGAAAAATAGTTTTCGGGTTTGTGTCTAGTAGGTACCCGGTGAATTGGTACTCTGGAATTAGCGATCCTGATTCGAGAGCAGACGATGACTATCTCATGGCTTTATGGCCGCCAATGCTGGCGGCTTTTCTATTTTCTGGTATCAATTTGCCTCGTACTGTTGAGCGTTTCCTATACGCAGGCACAGACGCCGGCGACCACGCTCGTCCACGATATCGTTTACCGGGCCGACGGAACTCCCTCAGGCGGCACGCTTCTGATTTCATGGCCCGCCTTTACCAGCGCCGACCAGAAACCAGTGGCCGCGGGCACCATGAGTGTGACCATCGCCAATGGCGGATGGGTCAACCTGAACCTGGTGCCGAACCAGGGAGCCACTCCCAGTGGGACTTACTACAAAGTTGTGTTGAAGTTGGACGACGGTACTACCACCACGGAGTACTGGAACGTGCCTTCATCCTCGCCGACGACCATCGCGGCCATTCGTTCGAGCATCGTGCCCGCATCGGTTGCGGCGCAGATGGTGTCGCGACAATACCTTGATTCCAGTCTTACGACGAAGGCAAACGACGCCGTGGTGATTCATAACTCGGGGGATGAGTCCGTTACCGGCGTGAAGACGTTCGCGGCCTCTCCCCTCGTTCCGACTCCGACGATCAGTGCAGCCGCGGTAAATAAGGCGTATGTCGATACCGCCGTCTCCAGCGTTTCCACCAGCAGCTTCGTCAACAAGAACGGTGACAGCATGACCGGGCCGTTGACGCTTGCAGGTGATCCGACAACCTCTGGCCAGGCCGCGACTCGTCATTATGTGGATTCGCAAACCGCGAACGTGAATATGGGTCTCGCGCAGAAAATCGGAAGGCAAGGCGATACACCAATCACCATGGCAGGCGTACGTTACGCGTCGCAGTTTTCGTCAATACAAGCAGCGATCACGGACGCGGGAAGCACTGGCGCAGTGGTGATTTCCAGCGACTATGCGGGGATCGATGGATTTAACAATCCGCAAAATATACCGATTATTGATTTGCGAGGCGGCGCTTCCGGTACGCGTGGCCTCTTCAACGTCAAAGATTTTGGAGCGCGCGGCGATGGCACGACCGATGATTGGGCAGCGATTCAGGCTGCGATCAATGCTGCTAGTACGGACGTGTCGCTGGGCGGGTCAGTGTATGTGCCCAAGGGAATCTATCGTGTCCTGAAGCCATTGCACATCAGCCGCGGAATTAAGTTCTACGGCGCGGGTGAAAACGGGACCACCATCACGGCGGGAACCAGCGATCAGGGGCCGGTGTTTGTAATCTCTCCGTCAATCTCGCTGGGATATGCAGGCGTTCCAACTGGGCCGGCCTTGGCGACTGGCGCCGGAAACTCGATGTATCTCGATGGCAGCATGGGTTATCTGCTGAATCTACGAGACACCAGCACAGCGGAGTTGAATGGCCGATCCAACCTTACGATAGAGCTCTTCTATAAGCCGAATGCCACTTACGGGCCGACCGACACGAGTTACAACATCTTGTCCAGCTCAGGATCGGCAACGCCGGTGGACGCGAACACTTCGTTATCGATCCAGCATATTTCGAGCGATCGCATTGCAGCGACACTCAATGTTGGCGGCACGCTGAACACGATCACTACGCCAAACAATGCGGTTCAGAAAGGCAGTACGTATCACATCGCGCTGACGTATGACGGGAGCAAGATTCGCCTCTTCATCAACGGAACGTTGCAGGCGAGTGCCTCTGCGAGCGGAGCCATCAAGCAGCTCGCGTGCGAAGACTTTCTGATCGGTCCCCTGGCCAATGGGTGGATGGAAGCGACGTTCAACAATGCAATGACGAATGGATGGATCGATTCGATCCGAATTTCGTCGACAGCGCGCTACACCACTAATTTCACAGCACCCACGATAAAAGCTGCTTTCGATAGCAACACGATGTTGCTGCTGAACTTCGATAACAACTTCGATCAGTTCACCACCGCAACCACTTCGGATGGTCCTGCATATTTGTTCCTGCGGCGAATCGGCGGCGGCTATGGTCAGGTTGCGGATCTTCAGTTGCGCGATCTGAGCCTGATTGGAACTGGGCCGTACGCCATCTACATGGTCAACAGCCATTTCGAGAATCTGACCAGCACAACTTACTGGCGCGGCATACAGCTGCTCAATAACGATTATCTGAATCGCCTGACGAGCGTGAAGGTGCTCGGCGCAAGCAGCACGCTATTTGATCTGGGAATCGGACCCGCCGGCGGTGTGCTGACGATGAACGACATTTCTCTATCGGCCGGTCATTATCCATTCTTCCAGGACACGGGCAGCGCGGTGATCAACGGCATGTGGGTAGAACAAAGCACCGGTACGGAAATCGGCGCTGTGTTCAAAGGTCAGGTAAATTCTTCGCTCGTACTCAATCATCCGGTTTTCAGTGCGGAAACTAATCCAGCGACGAACCGCCATGCCCTTGCATTCGTGAACATGGGCAATGTGGTGGTGAACGGTGGCGTGATTGAGACTTCGAACGGAGCCCCACACGTCGCGGTGCATGGCGGGACAAGCATCGTTTACACGGCAGGGAATTATTCCTTGATGGGCGCCGCACCCGCCAGCGTGTTTCGCGTGTACACGCCGACGACGAACAAGGTGCAACTGATTGCGCCAATGCAACAGTCGATGAATATTCCCTGGGCGGACAACACGGCCGCCGTCGCAGTGTTGATGGGCAACGATCCGGCGGCGAGCAAGGGTGTGGCGAATGGGTACGCTTCGTTGGACAGCAACGGACTGGTGCCGCAAACACAGATCAACTGGAGCGCACCCGGCAACATTGGGAGCACAACTCCGGGAGCGGGAACGTTTACCGCGCTGAAGTGCCAAAGCTTTGCGGGCACACGCTGCGCGGATACATATCCCGGAGCTGATTGGGGAGCGAAGGTTGCCGCAGCGATGGCCGATCTGCCTGCGGGCGGTGGAATCGTCGATGCTCGCGCGCTTACTGGTTCTCAGAGCTTGAGCTCAGACCTGGTGATTTCCAATAAATCGATCACGGTTCTGGTGGGGCAAACGACGCTGGCGATGGGGAGCAACCGCATCGTGGTACAGCCCGGATCGAATCAGTTTGCGTTTACCGGCTATAGCGCTGGGTGGGGCCCGGATCAGTCCTATACAGCCGGCGGCACGACGTTGCAGTACAGCGGCAACGGGTCTGCTTTCAAAATTGGAGCTTCGACCGGTTCGACCAACTTTATTCGGCTGGAAGATTTCCAGGTGGACGCATCCAGCGGCGGGAGCGCGGCTCGAGCCATGGAGATCGACAACACGATTGGCGCCACACTCAGCAATCTGAAGCTACTGGTTTCAACTTCGACAGGGACCACTCAAGAAGCCTTGCGGCTGGACGGAACGGGCGGCATGAATGCCTACGTGGTGCTGAATAACCTCTATCTCGGCGGCGGGCACAATACGCTGCATCTTACTGGCGCATCGGGGCAAGGTAATTCCGCGTTCCAGATAATCGGCGGAACGGCGCGCACCAACAATACAATCGACGGAACTGGGGTCTTACTCGAATACGCAAGCAACATCGACTTCCTTGGTTTCGATGTCGAATCCGCATTGGTTGGATATTCATTTGGAGCCAGCGCAATGCAGAACATCCTGAGCGAGGCGAGGACGGAAGGCAACACGACCGATTTCTCGTTTATCAGCGGAGCGGCCTACAACAACATTCAGAGCGTGACGTTGCCGACCGTGACCGATAGCGATGGAAGAAACTCGGTTATCTCGACTCAAGTATGGATGTTCAAGCGGACAGGAAATTTAAGTGTCTATGACCAGACCGATAATCCGATGATCTGGAATTGGTATGCAGGCAACACCGCCGATCAGAATATTCAGTGGACGTTCAATGATAAGGGCAGCTCGCCGAAGTGGACGATCTATCCGAAGACAAGCATCAATGACTTTGCCATCTCGCACGCGGGGTTCGCGCCCTATCGCTTGGCGCTCTCCAATTCGGGCAGCACGCAGATGAACAGCGAGTCGACGCAGACCATCGACTTCAACGTAACCAGCGGCACGAGCACCGGCGGCATTCGCTTCGGTAATGGTGCAGGCAGTGCAGTGGCGACGGTCAACGCCAGCGGAAAGGGCACATTCAACGGTGGAGTGCAGATCGGAACCAATGGCACAGCGCTGACGAAAATGGCGAAGTATACGGCCACGCTTTCACCCACGGCGGTGGCGGCGAACACTTGCGCAGCACAGTCGTTTACTGTGACCGGCGTAGCAGCCGGGGACATGTTCGTCGCAGTGCAGAAGCCGACCGAGCAGGCTGGGCTGAACGTGGACCACGGACATGTGACCGGCTCCAATACGGCAACAATCAACTTCTGCAATCACACGGGTTCGTCGATCACACCGACGGCCTCGGAGACATACACGGTGCTGGTGGCGCAATAGAGCGGTTAGCACTCGGCCGTTAGCATTCGGTAATTGGAAGTAACGCAGACGCCAGAGCGACGCCAGACGCCAGAGAGCAATTCAAGGACTGAATGCTGATTGCTGAGTACTGAAGACTGACCTAGTGCTAACCATGGTTACCGCATCCAGAAGGCGGCGCGCAGGCAAGGAAATTGCGTTAGATTAGCTCAGTTTCCGATGGCAATGCTTGCACGCCGCGTTTTTCTTTCAACGCTGATCGTTGGATCCTGCCTAGGTGTTCGCGGACCTTCCGCGTGCGCGCAGACGGCTGCGGACCTGCGCATTGAGCCAGCGGCGGAAACTGCCGAAGTGAAACAACCTGCTACTCCCCTGATGAATGTGTCTGCGCCTACGACTCCAGTGCAGCACGTATCGATCAAACTCAGTCCTGGTGATTTAGTGATCGTTAGCGTAGACGGCGTATCGGATTACAAACCGGAAGCGCGAGTCAGCGAAGAAGGAGTGATTTCGTTGCCGCTGATCGGAGAAGTGGCTGTCGGCGGGAGAACGGTAGAACAAGCACAGGACGAGATCGCCAGGAAGATGTCCGACGGAAATTACTTCCGCGATCCGCACGTCTCGGTGTTCGTGAAAGAGTATGCGTCGATCGGAATTTCGGTGCTGGGTGAGGTCGCGCACCCGGGTGTGTATCCATCGTTGGGAGTGCGGCGACTCTATGATGTGATCTCAGCGGCGGGTGGGTTTTCAGCCAGGGCCGGCAAGGCCGTCACGATTACGCATCGCGATGAGCCACAGAAACCGGTGATGGTCAGCATTGATGCAGATCCGGCAAAGTCGGTCAGCAGCAATGTGGAAGTTGAGCCGGGCGACACCATCATGGTGTCGAAAGCCGGACTGGTCTACGTGGTCGGAGACGTGGGGCGGCCTGGTGGATTCATCATGGACAACAACGAACGCATCACCGTGTTGCAAGTGCTGGCGCTGGCGCAGGGAGTGAATCGTTCGGCGGCAATGGGCTCAGCGCGGATTATCCGGCGCACGCCGCAGGGGCCCTCCGAGGTTCAGGTTCCGCTGAAGCAGATGATGGCTGCCAAGACCAGCGACATGGAGTTGCAGCCCGAAGACATCCTCTTTATTCCCGGCAGCGCAGCGAAGAATGTAGTGAAGCGCAGCGTGGAATCTGTGATGCAGGTGGCGACTGGCCTGGCGATCTACGGAGTTCACTAATCGCGGTGGAAGTTCTAGCTGATCCCCAAAACTCTTGAGTACAAGCCGAGCGTGCGCGCGAGCATCCTCTCGGTTGCGAATTCCTGTTCCACTCGACGACGTGCCGCGCGTCCGTACCGCGCTGCGAGTTCAGGTTGCGAGAGCAACACAGAAACGGCTTCCGCCAGCGCATCGACATCACACGGAGGGACGGTGATGCCGGTAATTCCGTTTTGCGAAACCCACGGTACGCCTGAGGGCAACTGCGTGTTCACCACGGGCTTGCCGCACGCCATCGCTTCCAATTGAACAATTCCGAATGCTTCACTTACCGCGATCGAAGGAAGCGCGAAAACATCGCATGCGTGATAGTAGGGGCGCAAATCGCTCACGTTTCCGAGAAACGAAACTTTGTCCTGCACGCCGGAAGCCGTCACTTGCTCCTGTAATTGCTGATGGAGCGGACCTTCGCCGATGAGCAGCAGTTGTGCGTCTATCTGGCGCATGGCTCGGATCAGGTACTCGAATCCCTTGTAGTACACGAGCCGCCCGACCGCGAGCACGATCGGTTTTCGATAACGATTGCGGATCTCATCGATTCGCGCGCGATCGACTTCGTCATACTGTTCGAAAGGAATTCCGTGCGGAATCACATGGCACTTGTCTCTGAAACCCTGCAGCACCGGAGAGTGCTCCAGACGATTTGGCGAGAAACTGACGATCGCGTCGGCACGGCGTAGCAGGGCCGTCAGCGTCGGACTGAGCAGCTTGGCCATCATTCGTTGCCGAACGATATCGCTGTGAACGGTAACTACCAGTTTCCCGCGATGTCCGCTCATCAGGTAGGCAATCACCGCTGGTGGATTTGGCAAATGGAGGTGAACGAGATCAGCGGGACTCTCGCGCAGGAATCCCAGCATTCTGGGGGATAACGGTGCAGAGGCGACGCGCGCGAAAGTGGGAATCCGCGTGACGCGCATATCTCCGTCACGCTCCTGCACGTACTCGCGACCAACATTCGATACCACGACGTCGACGTCAACTACAGAAGCCAGTCCGGTGCAGAGTTCCCGTAGATGAGTCTCGATTCCGCCATAATGCGGTGGCCAGAATTTTCCGACCTGCAAAATGTGGGGACGCCGAACTGCAACGTATTCCTCAAGTGCTGCAGCAGCTCCAAACAGTGGCCGAACCGATGCTTGGGTTACCAAGCGAGCACCTCGCGATAAAGGTCTGCCATGCGTGACGCGTACTTACTCCAACTGAACTGTGAGGCTTGCTCGATGCAGGCACGGCTGCGCACCTCGCGGCGGTCTGAGTCTTCGCTGAGAAGTTCGAGCGTTCGCGATGACCATGTGTCGATGTCGCCGACCGGACAGTACTCTGCGGCGCCGCCACCTACTTCGCGCAGTGCTGGAATATCGCTGGCGATTACCGGGGTGCCACACGCCATCGCTTCGGCAACAGGTAGGCCGAACCCTTCGGATTCAGAAGGCTGAATGAGGACGCGAGCACGCCTGTACACTGAGGCGAGCTGAGCCGCGTCGATGTGAGGGAACACGTCGATAGAATTTTGAAGGCCCAGCTCACGGACGAGCCGCTGCTGTTCGCTTGTGAACACGCCACCCACCCTGAGCAAGCGTAGTTTGGGAAGCCTGGCACGCAATTTCGCAAAGATTCCCAGGACGTCCTGTATACGTTTTCTCCTAATTGTGCTGCCTACGTGAAGTACCTCGGGGGATTCTCCTGAATTTAACAATCGCGCGATTGCACGGTCAGCATGCGGATTTGCGCTCGCATTGAACGCTGGATGCACTCCATTGTGGATTACAGAAGTGCGTTCGGCTTGTACCAGTCGCTGCCGCAGCAATTGCTGTCGCGTCGCATCGCTCGCGCACACGACCCACGCAGCGCGCTGCAAGCCAGCGAGTATCGGTCGAGCGAGTCTCGCCCGGAGCGGAGAGAGTGCCGGAGATCCCGGGAGCAAAGGCGAAAAAGCATCCAGGTCATGACATGTGACAATCACGCGTTCCGGCGGAAGTTCCAGCGCGAGATGTGCGTAGCTGTGGTCGACGACATGAAACAGGTCGAAGCTGTCGCGCAACCGTCGAACCTCTCGTGGATACGCCACGTATCGACCCAGCGCTCGATGAGCGTTCCTTAGAAGCCCCTCCCGTCTGCTGCCGAACGGTTGCGGCATGCGCGGGACGATCTGCTGCGCATCAACGCGATCCTCGTGCTCACGAGCGAGGTGGTCGGTCAACATCTCACCGACCAGATCCATGCTGCACCAGTTCTCTTCGCGATAGTCGCAGAGAAGGGCGACGCGAATCGGGCGCAACGAGCGGGCGCTGTCGAATCGATTCGCGAAGACCTGTGGTTGCAGCATCGCTATCGTCATTTTTGCGCCATCACCAGAGAGTGAAGTCCAGTCCAGCGCATGAGCGACCGAAGATTGTCTAAAAGACTCATCTCGATCGGTGGTCTGCCGGGAAAAGGCAAGTAGTGTCCGATTGCGTCAACGTCGGTGATTCGCAGACCAGCGGAACGAATCCAGCCAATGGTTCTGGGCAGTGTTGTGAAGTGATTAATCGGCTGCCCAACTTCTGTGTAGGGACGACCGACGAGGCGGAGATAGCCGCGGTACAAACCCATCAATCCCGCGTAATTCGGAGTGCTGACGAATAAACGGCCGCCAGGTTTTAAGACCCGCACGAGTTCCGCCACTGCCTTGCGCGGATCAGGAACGTGCTCAAGCGTTTCACAGCAGAAGACTATGTCGAAATTGCTGGACGGTGCCGCAATGCTTTGGATGTCGGTGACCAACCAGCGCGCCCTCAGATGTCGCGACTTTGCGAATGCCTGAGCTTTGCGAACGGCGGTGGCAGAGAAATCAGCTCCGCAGATTTCCGCAGTGTTCCCGAATTCTCGAGCCAGCCAGCAGGTAAAGTCGCCACGCCCACAGCCAATTTCGAGAATGCGGCGGCCTTCGAGATCACCTCTGCGCAAGTGAGTTTTGATCAGACGATACCAGGGAGTGTTGGCATCAGGATCGGTTGAGAAGACCTCGTGCCACTTGTCATAGGCTTCCCGGTTCGGAGGAACAATTTCAGCATTGAGCGCAGGCGCTGCCATTCAGTTCCTCACCGCTGCGGTTGAAATTTGATCTGGCGCAAACACTTGCTCGCGAGGGTCGAGCACAAGCTCTTCAAGTTGTGTCGCGTTCTGCGTGAGGGCTGAAGCCGAACGGTACGCCTCTGCCGCAGCACGCGCCTTCGCCCCTAGCATTCCTCGCATTGCTGGATTCTCGATAAGCTTCCGCACGGCAGCCGCGAGTAACGCGCTGTCACGCGGGGGAACTAACAGTGCGCTCGTCTGATCCTGCAAAATGTCAGGCGCAGCTCCAACGGGAGTCGTCACGATGGGCAGAGCGCTTGCCATCGCTTCCAGCAAAGCGAGGCTGGAGCCTTCGAACAGCGTTGGAAAGACGA
Source organism: Terriglobia bacterium (assembly GCA_963724985.1). Taxonomy (GTDB): domain Bacteria; phylum Acidobacteriota; class Terriglobia; order Terriglobales; family Acidobacteriaceae; genus JAJPJE01. Next base: position 49,365 of record CAVRWV010000018.1, read on the forward strand.
AAATATTTGCCTTCGAGTGCAGCTGAAGCAGTTCTTCACGGGTGACTCGGGGATATACGGTTACGCAGCCGCGAATTTCAGCAGGAAAATCCTGAAGGACACTATGCGCCGCGCACAATGTTCCGGCGCAGATCAGAAGCACATTGGGTCTCTCTGTCGCGATTTTCGCGAAGGCTTCAACCAGGTAGCGAATGCCTTTTCTCTCGTTCCATTGGCCGACGAACAGCAGTGTCGCCGCGTGGCGCGCGTCGTCTCTTTCAACTTCAAAGAACTCGCCCGGAACGCCATTCTTGAACACCGCGAGGTTAGAGGCGTCCCCCCACTGGCGATCCGCAAGGACGTTGAGTTCACTGGCGTTCAGGCACAACACCCGATTCGAGCGGCGGCACGCGATGCGAATGATCCGGTCCATAAACCAGCCGTTGATCAGTCGATAGCGCCAACTCAATCGCCGGTGCGCGCGGTGCGCTTCTTCCTGAAGAGCCGCAAAGAAGATGGGCTCCAGACCGTGAAATTCCGTCACGATCTTTATCTTTCGCCACTCACGGCGAAGCGGCCGCAGCAGCGCAAAGAGCCATCCGCAGTAACTATGGAACTTGATCAGGTCGAGGTCGCGACCCTGTCGAAGCAGTCGAATTGCGACAAGCACTGGAAGCAGCAAGGGATTGAATCGCGATCCAGCCGTGCGCGTGATTGGAAAATCCTCGGGCGCGAGTATGTCTACGCTGTGACCGCGCGCACGTAAAGCCTCGGCCTGCTCTGCAACCACCCTGAATACCGCCGTCTGAGGATCTTTCGGCGTGTGGATCACAAAGAGCGCCTTCACCTGGCAGCCACCTTCGCAGCCTGCGACGCATAGGCCGGGCGAACCAGTTTCTGGAAAATTGTCAGCAGCGAATCCATGTGGCGCGACAAACTGAATTCGCGGGCGCGCACCAACGCATTCGCCCGCAGGCGCAAGTAGTGGTTTCGGTCCGACAGTGCACTCGTGATTGCAGTCGCAAGATTTTCAGCCGTCGGCGGATCGGTAGGAGCCAGATGTCCGTTCTCCGCTTCGTGCAGCCATTCCGGGATTCCGCCAATCGCGTACGCCACTGCCGGAACGGCATACGATCCAGCTTCGATTCCAGATAGCGCAAAACTTTCTGGGCAGATGCTCGGCACCACCAGCAGATGGGATTTCGCGAAAAGTTCTTCCGGTCGCGTGTTCCATCCCACGAACTCAATCTCGATGCGATCGTTCCGAATGCTATCGGCGATCCGTTTCCACTCAGGGAGAGCAGGGCCATCTCCGGCAATTGTCAGCGAGAGTGGCCGATCGATGTTTTGCGCGACCAGGGGCAATGCCTTCAGCAGGAGATCGCCACCTTTTAGCGACTCCGCTCGCCCCAGAAATAGCAGGCGCCATGGATCACTCCCCGCCGGAAGTGCAAATTCGCCGATTGCCGGTGGCTCCAAGGGCAGCTTGGACGGGAACAACGGGACGCGTTCAGCCTGAATGGCATACCGCGAAAGCTCACCGACAATGTAATTAGAGTTTGTCAGCACCCGCGTGTACTGCTGGAGCAGACGCAACCGAGCCATTTGCAGCTGATAGTCCTTCAGCATCTGCACCGGGTTGCGACCGCCACAGCCGCGCGGAAAATAGTGCGCCAGGCAGGACGGTCCAAAGGTGCGAGTGCAAGTGGTTCTCGTGGGATTCCGGTAACATTTCGCCCCGCTGATACATTGACCGTAGAAATTGTGGGCGTAAAAAACTGAAGGCGCGATGCGCTGAATCCGAGCTTCCAGATCGGCGCTTCCAAGGCCGTGCACATAAAGGACGTCCGGAGCCCATGACACCAGTCGCAGGAGCGCGACGTCGGCCCCGTGGTCCTGGACCGACCAGCATTGCATCTGTGAAGGAACTCGGATCGGTGGACGGGTCAGGTCCCCATCGGACTCGAAGATCGCCGCCGTATGGTGGCCGGCATTCCCCAGCGCAGGAAGCAGCGCCTCAATGTATGTTTCAGCGCCGCCAATTCTCCGTGCAGCGTGAGTGACAACAGCAACGCGCATCGATACACGACCGAAATTCTTGCCAGTGATTGTGGCGATTTTAGCTTGCGCATCACTGTTGAAGGATTATCGAGGCTGGTGCCCGCGACTAGATGTGACGGGCTGGTTCGGGTTTCGCCGCATCGGCGAGAGCGGCCACCACTAGCGGCCAATCGAACTTCTGCTGGTAAAGCCGTGAGCCCGCGGCGCTCAGGCGAGCGCGTTCTTCCGGAGACTTAATCAATCTTTGCGCAGCATTCACGAAAGCACTTCGGTCGCCCGCAGGAGCGATCGCGACTGCACCGGATTCACTCCACAATAATTCTGACAAATGACCGGAAGTTGTGACGACTGGCACTCCATGGGAAATTCCCGCCATCAAGCTCGAACGCCGCGAACTAGCACCGTCTGGATAGGGCTGGATCAGCAAGTCGCACGCAGAAAGATGTGCAGACAATTCTCCGCTCGACAAGAATCCGGTGGCAAGCAGTCGCCTCGATAGATCCGGTGATTTTGTTAGCAGAGCCGAACGAACTTCGCTGCCTCCCGAGCCAAGCATGACAAAGCTCAACTCGGGATGCGATCGCAGAAGCTCGATGACCGCTGGCTCCAGCATTTCGCGAATCACCGGTGAATAGGTTCCGAGATGTCCAAGTAATAGCGACGGATTCCCCACCTTTTCGCGCACCGCGCGGGCGGACTCCGGCGTCACAGTGCGAGGAATGGAACTCGGAATGGGGAGCCAGTCCATGCGCAAGTTCGATGGTGCGTACATGCGCAACTTCGATTCCCACGCGGGAATTGAGAGCCATACCCGCTCGGCGGCGTGAAGCAAAGTCCAGACCATCCAGCGATGGACGCCGGCGGCTGCACTCTGGCGAATGCCACGGAATGCCAGAAAAGGCTCATGCACCATCAACTGCAGCAAGTCACCGTGGTGCCGAACGCGCTTTGCCAGCCAGCGACAGAAGCCGATGTTCATCGATCGGCGGCCATAGCCATGTGGAACCCACTGCACCAATAGTGTGCGCGGAGAAGGATACTGGTCGAGCAGTTCGTCGGCGCGCGCGAGAGAAGCGGAGTCGAAATTTCCAAGAACGCGATGGACGCGCGATTCCGCGGATGAAGTTTTTTCTGATCCCGGCGCCCAGACGTGAATCGGTTGCCCCTCGTCGCGCAACGCTTGTGACAGGAGAGCGGTGTAATCGCTAACGCCGCCAACTTGTGGAGGGTATTCGCACGTGATGATATGCCACTCACGCATGTATCGGCCGTTGCGGACTACTTGCTGTCGTCGAAAAAATCTCAGGCGCTTGGGCTAGGCTGCTGGACAACATCATCTGCCTTAACGCTCCAGGTTGCAGGCCAGAATATCGCGCCCTCATTCGCAGTGGGAATCTGACCGCTGCCGAATACGTCCGCGGGAGTTACCTCGAAAGAAATGGCATCGTAAATCGCGTCGTGATTCTGATATTCCTCGCCAAAAAAAAGATCCATGGTGTAAAGCCCAGCCACCAGTGGAAGTTGGGGAAGATTGCAGGTAATGGAACCGCTCTGCATCGAATCCTTGAATTGATATTGCGTGATCACGCGGTTGCTTGCATTGAATACAGTCACGCCGAAGCTGTTCTTGATCGACACTTCGAGATTTGGCCGCACTGGATATCCCGGGCAGCAGAAGTCGACCTGGACCGACAGCGAGCCTCCCATGCGGACGGAAGATGCGGCAAGTCCCGTCTCCGAGAGCAGGGTCACGCGTTGCATGACCGGTTTCATCCCGCCGCGGCGATTTGAGTGCCCTCGCAGGTCGGAAGATGTCGCTTGATTGGCCAGATCAGCGGCCATGTATTGCGATATGACCTCGTGCGGAGTTCCATCCGCGAGCAGGTTCCCCTGCGCGATCATCAGACAGCGCGTGCAAAGCGATTCAATGGCTGCCATATTGTGGCTGACAAAAATGACGGTCCTGCCACCCGCGCTGATGTCGCGCATTTTCCCCAGGCAGCGTTTCTGAAAGGTCGCATCGCCCACGGCCAGCACTTCATCGACGAGCAGGATCTCCGACTCGAGAAAAGCGGCCACAGAAAAAGCCAGGCGAAGATACATTCCGCTCGAATACCGTTTCACCGGCATATCGATGAAACGTTCCACCTCCGCGAAGGCAACGATTTCGTCGAACTTCGCGGCGATTTCCGCGCGCTGCATGCCGAGAATGGCTCCGTTCAGAAACACATTTTCTCGTCCGGTAAGCTCCTGGTGGAAGCCGGTTCCCACTTCCAGAAGACTGCCGACTCGACCGTACAGATCGATCCGTCCAGTGGTCGGTTCCGTAATGCGCGACAGGATTTTGAGCAGAGTGGATTTACCCGCGCCGTTGCGCCCGATGATGCCAACCACCTCACCCTGTCCCACGTTGAATGAGACATCACTCAGAGCCCAAAATTTTGTAACAGGCTTGCGCGTTTGTCCTCTGCGATAGCGGAACTTTTGCATGATCGCGTCGCGGAGAGTCTCGTAAATCTCACGATCGCCGATCTGGTACTGCTTCCCGAGTTGTTCAACTCTTATTGCTGGACGCATAAATCAGATCACATCGGCGAACGTTCTTTCGGCGCGCCGGAAGAAGTAAACGGAATAAATCAACAGTAGTGTCGCCGCCAGCGTAGAGATCGCGAGCATCTGCCATTCCAGTGCGGTGCCGAACAATGCCGCGCGAAATCCCTCCACCAATCCAGCCATGGGATTGAGCGCCAGCAGCCATCGCCATTTTGCAGGTACGAGGCTGGCGGGATAAATCACGGGAGTCGCGAACATCCAGAACTGAACAAGAAAAGGCAGCGCGAAACGTATATCGCGGAAGCGCACATTGAGTGCTGCAAATAGCATCCCAGTTCCCGCCGCGAGCAAAGTGATCGCCAGAAGAATTAGCGGAACCCAGAGTTGTGAAACGCACAACGGAACCCGATACCAAATCATCATTGCGACCAGAATGACGCTGGCGATGAAGAAGTCAACCAATGCCGCCAAAACTCCGGACAATGGAATCAGCATCCGCGGAAAATAAACCTTGGTCACCAGGTTTGCATTTGCCACCACGCTCGACGAACTGTTGGATACGGCGTTGGAAAAATATGTCCACGGAAGCAAGCCGGCGTAAGCGAAAAGCGAATAGGCGATTCCGTTTGAAGGCAGATGCGCGAGCCGCCCAAAAAACAGTGTGAAGATCAGCATGGGCAGCAGTGGCTGAATGATTGCCCAGATCGCGCCCAGCGCAGTTTGCTTGTAGCGCAACTTGATGTCGCGCCAGATTAAAAAATACAGGAGCTCGCGATATTGCCAGACTTCCTTCAGTTCGAGACTTGCGCGCCCGGAGGAAGGCAGAATCGTCAGGTAAGGCTTATCGAAGACCGGATCGCCAATTTCCGGACGACAGCACTCTGGATTCAACGGAATTGCTTTGTCGGTCGCGGACATTGCGTTTTGGCCCCGCAGTCGTAAGGCTTCGCCAGCGCGAGCTTCTCATTTCGGGGCTGTACTTGAGAATTGCACACTCCTTGGCGAATCCCAAGGTCGCATGGGTACGCGCGGTTTACTGAAGAGATTCACGCAACGTGGAAATTCCAATCCGAGCAGCAACAGCTCAGGCGAATTCCTTAACTCTAGGCGCGATAAACCTGGCGCGCTGGAGAGGCATTGGTTGGAAAGCAGGCTCATCATTCTGCGGAATGGCTACCCATCCTAAGCACATCAAAAACATTGTGGATTGTGGGATCGACAGCAGCATTCCTACTCCCAGGAATCCGCTCGCAAAACAGCAGACGCATGCAACCCAGCCAATCCGGCGTCCGACCGCCCATGGTTCGCGGGCTCCGATGTGATTGTGTCGCGTGATGAACCACAACAGAAAAGCGATCCATAGTGCCAGGCCGATGATTCCGGTCTCTAGAAGGGCACGCCCGTATTCACTTTCGATCAGCAGCGGCGCATGCAGACGCCCCTGCAGGAATGCGGGAATACTGGTGCCACCACCGCCTAATCCGTTGCCGAATGGAAACTGCTGCAGCGCGTCGAGAAAACTCGAATTGACGCTGCCATGTACCCGTCGTTCGACATAATGCGTGTCGCGCAATGTGGCGAAGCGCTGTAATCGATCCTGCTGCGCAACCAGTACTCCAACGGCAATCAACCCCATCGTAAATACAAGCTTCAGTCCAGGGCGAACCCGCGCAGACAGAATGAAGACGCCCAGCACCACGGTCATCACAATGAAGTGACTGCGCACAGCACTGAAAAACACGCCGAGCACGGCGGAAATAATTCCCGCCATGAGCAGGAACTGGTGCGACCGCCGGCGATGATGTTGCACCCACGCGCCCAACAGCAGGGGCAGCGTCATTACCATCGTGCCCGCATAGGCGTGCGCATTGGGGAAACTCGAAGGAATGCGATAGGCGCCGAGGGCTCCTACGTCGTTGCTGCTGTAGATCAGATCAGTGAGAACGTTCCTCGGGAAAAAGCGTTCAATGCCGAGTGTGTATTCGGCAATCGCCAAAATGAAGACAGGGATATTCAGGACCGCAACTCCCAGCGCGAGTGGATACAACTTTTCGCGGGTAAGCCGCGCGCCGAGCAGGATCATGGGAAGGAAGAAGATGTTGCCGCGCAGCCCAACCACCTGGATCAACGGATCCTGCAGTGGAACAAAGAATAGAATCAGCGGCCATAATGTGAGCAGCAAGACCCAATGTTTCAGGCGTTGTCCATCGGGCGAAAGGAACCGCTGTTTCATGCCACTGAGTTGTGCCGCGTATAGGCCAACGACAGCGGAGTCAAAGAGAAAATAAATTGCTGTCGATTGCAGGTTGGCGCGCAGAATCCCGTAAGCGTAGCCGATTGCGAAAAGGCTCAGCAGTCCCGCGACCAGTGATCTGCGTCCCAGGTAGTAAGTGACAAAAGCAGCGACGATGCAGAGCGCGAGCGACATCAGATCTAGATTCCCGAGGCCAGTGCCTTCTCCTCGAGAGGGAGAGAGGGCTCAATCGCGGCTGGCCGGACTTCAGAAGACAGGGACTGCAATACGCGATCCAGGTTCTCCCCGAGCTGTTCTCTTCCGAAGTGCTGAACCACAGTTTTCCGCGCGGATTCACCCATACTTTTGCGAAGCGAAGGATTCCGAACAAGCGTCGAGATTGCTTTCGCAAGGTCGTCCGCTTCTCCCGGCCAAAACTTTACAGTCCCCGGTCCCGCCGAAACGATTTCTGCGGATCCGCCCATGCCGGTTGTGATGACTGGTTTGCCGCAGGCCATCGCTTCGATTACCGCGCGCCCGAACGGCTCCGGCCGAGTGCTGGCGTGAATGACGATGTCCACCGAGCGCAGTGCAGAGGCAATGTCCGGAAGGAATCCCGTGAACCCCATACGATCGTTGATGCCGAGTTTCTGTGCCTCTTCGCGTAGACCGGCGAGTGAGTTCTCGCTCCCGCCCGTACGGTAGATGGGTCCTCCAATCAGATACCCGCGAACCGGCAGGCCACGCAGACGAGAAATCGCTTCGAGATAGGTTCGGTGCCCTTTCCACCAGGCCATCGTCGCAATCAGGGCGACGCGGACACTTCCAAAGGGAGCCGGATCTAATCCGCTCAGGCGATCTAGATCAAGACGCTCACCTCGGGGCGAAAAATGATTCAGATCCACTGCGTTGTAAACCACGTCTACAGGCTGCACCGAATTTGAGCCAAGCACTGAGCGAATATCTTCGGCAACGCTTTTCGAATTTGCGATCAGCCGGTTAGCGCGTCGTGCGTACCTGCGGTACAACCTGGCAACAATCGGACGCGACGAAACGTAATCGTGCGTGTGCCATACCAATCGACTCGAACGCGGTTTCACCATGGCAGAAAAAATCTGTGCTTTGAAGCCATTGGCGTAGATCACTTCAGGTGCGAAAGACCGCAGTGTCCGACCGAGGCTACTCCGGTAACTCATGAACGCTGGCACAGCTGAGATCAAATTCATCGCTAGCGCCGACGAATTGGCAGACTGAGCGCTGCGTTGAAACTGCGAATCGCCTAGGCGAGCGATCGATGCAGGATAGGGAACGATTTCTACTTGGATGTCGAGTTCACGCGCGCGCAAAGCGAGAGAGCCATCGCTGGGAACGATCAAAGCCGCTCGCCATTCCGGATGGCGCTTCTTCAGCACTTCGATGGTATCGAGCAGACAAACTTCGGCTCCGCCCAGTTCGCCCAACGTGCTCACAAAGCAGATGCGCGCATTTTTACGAAGTGCCATCAAGAGCGTGGATTTCCGAGTCGAGTATAGGTGCGATGCGACTGATTCGTAGCGCGCAGATGGGTTACTAGTCCGCTTCCTCCATGTAAAACGGGTTCCGTCGAATGCTAGAATCCAGCCGCTCCCCAGTGTTGAAAATCTGGGACAGTCGTGTTTTGTCCGGCTAGGGCGCGATGGTGTGGGTGGATGAAAACGCATAACAGTCTGAGTCCGCCGTTTCGGGCCGACGTATCGTCGTACACGGAACCTCCCGGGCAGTGGCCCGCGTATCCGCAGATCGCCTACGGGAATTTTCCGAAGCAGGACGATAAGGGACTCTTGCAGTATGTTCCGATTCTGCGCAAGCATCGCTGGACCATCCTCGCGACCGTCGCGCTTACCGTAATTGTTGCCATCATCGTTTCTTTGCGCACCCGGCCTGAGTATGACGCGCTGGGCAGGATTGCGATCAATCGCGAAAACGCGGATGCACTTGGTTTCAAGAACGGCGTCGAAGCGTTAACCGACGACGATATCGACTACCAATTGACGCTCGACACGCAGACCAGAATCCTGGAGAGCGATGCGATCACACTCGCGACGGCGAAGGCGCTCGAGTTAGATAAGGATCCCGCCTTCATGTCGGCGAAGGAAAAACCGGCAGAAGTGCTAGCCGCACCAACTGCGGACCCGCGTCAGGAAGCCGCGCTGATTGGCTTCATTCACGGTGGATTGCAGATCACTCAGGTTCCCAAGACGCGCATCCTCGAAATCCGGTTCACGAATTCCGATCCGCAATTAGCGGCACGCGTCGTCAACACGCTGGTAAACGTCTATATCGAGCAGAATTTTAAGACGCGCTTCGAATCGGCCATGCAGACTTCCGATTGGCTTTCGAAGCAGCTTTCGGATTTGCAATTAAAGGTCGAGGCGTCGCAGGAGAAGCTGGTTCGATACCAGCGCGAGCATGGCATTCTCGGCATCGACGAAAAGCAGAACATCGTCACTCAGAAGCTCGATGAGCTGAATCGCGAACTCACTGAAGCGGAAGCAGACCGCATACAGAAGGAAGCCCGTTACCGCCTGATTGCGAACGGCAATGCGGAGATGCTCTCAAACCTGGATTCAACCAGCCTGCTTTCGAAGCTGCATGCGCAGGAAGTGGATCTGAAGACGCAGATCGCGCAGGCAGAAGTTCATCTCGGGTCGGCGCATCCGCATATTCTCGAACTGAATAATCAGCTCAAGCAGGTGCAGAAGGCGTCACAGGTAGAAGTCGACAAGCTTGCCGGACGAATCAAGGGCGAATATCTGACGGCCGCTCAGCGCGAAAGCATGTTGCGGGCTGCCATGGATCAGCAGAAACAGCAGGCGAACACGCTCAACGAAAGTGCAATTGAATACACGTTGCTGCGTCGGGATGTGGATTCCAACCGGCAGCTCTATGAAGGTTTGTTGCAGCGGCTGAAAGAAGCCAGCGTTTCCGCGGGACTGCGTTCGAGCAATATTCGCATCGTAGATCCGGCGCGTGTGCCTTTGCGTCCGGCGCGTCCCGATCGGCGCCGCAACGTGATGCTGGCGCTCGCCATGGGATTGGTTGGCGGAGTCGTGCTCGCGTTCGTCCTGGAGTCGCTGGACAACACCGTGCGTACGCCTGAACAGGCTCAATTGCTGTGCGGCATACCGTCGCTCGGCATCATTCCGGGGAGCAATCCGGAATCCGCGATTCGCCGCCTGGCGCCAATGGCGCGAACTGCGTTGCCATCGCGCGAACCAATCCCCAACGGTAAAGACGAAGATCGCAGCGAGGTAGAACTTGCGTCCCACAAGAGGCCTCGCTCAGACATGGCGGAGTCGTATCGCGCATTGCGGACGTCGATCCTGCTGTCTTCGAGCGGCGCGCCGCCGAAAGTAATTCTTATCACCAGCGCTCTTCCCCAGGAAGGTAAGACGACGACCAGCATTAACACGGCTATTGTCCTCTCGCAGAACGGATCGCGCGTACTGCTCGTCGATGCCGACATGCGGCGGCCGAGTGTGCATCGCGTCTTCGGAATCAACAGCAGAGTAGGTTTGAGCACGCTTCTTGCCGGAAGCAGCAGCTTCGAAGATTCGACGCTGACGTCTTCTGACGTACCGAATTTGACGGTGCTGCCGGCTGGCCCGCCTCCGCCACAGCCCGCAGAGTTGCTGCATTCGGAGACGATGAAACGATTGCTGGCGCAATGGCGGGATCAATACGATCACATCGTCATTGACAGCCCGCCCGCCTTATCCGTGACGGACTCCGTTTTGCTTTCCGTTCAGGCCGATAGTGTTGTGCTCGTGATTCGCGCTGCTTCCACGCGCAAGGCGGCACTACAACGCGCATGCGATCTGCTGGGTCAGGTCAACGCTCAGGTGATGGGCTTCGTGATGAACGGAGTGGATGTAAACGCGGCCGATTTCGATAACTGCTATTACTACGGCTCCAAGTACGGTGGCTACGGCCGCTATAGCGAGGAAGATCGTCCCCGCCGGGCTTGATTGTTTGCGCAACGGCTCGCGCGCGGGTACTTGCGAAGATGCGCCTGAAGCTCAATTCCGCGTTTCGCAAAAGCGCAGTTGCCGCGGCTGCCATGATAGTAGGAACGTGCACCATCGTTTTTGCCACCCGAACTGTTGTGGCCTGGACCGCCGCGCAAAACGGGGACTGGGCACGCGCGGCAAAGCTCGAGCCCGGGAATGCCAACTGGCCATGCAACCTTGGCGCCTCTTACACGATCCTGCAGAACAATCCACGCGCTGCAATTCCGTTTCTTGAAACCGGAGTACGACTGAATCCGCACGACGCCGTTTGCTGGACGGCCCTCGGAGATTCGTATGCCCAGGCCGCAGATCCCACAAACGAGCGGCGCACTCTAGAGGCCGCCCTTCGCGCCGACCCGAATGACGCTCATATTGCCCTGAACACTGCGACGATCTACGTAAGCAGCAATGAGGTCGAGCGCGCTTTGCCGCTTTATCGATTAGCTCTTCAGAAACGTCCTGACTGGGCGGCACAGCTACTTCCTAACATCTGGTTTCACGATCCGAATGCCGAAGAAGTGATGGCGAAGGCTCTGCCGCCATCCACGCCGCCACGCCTGGCTCTCCTGAAGTTGCTGGTCGCAAAGAACGAGTCGACGCAAGCGGCCCTGGTCTGGCAAAGGATCATTCAAAGCAGGGAGCCGCTCGAGTCGAAAGATGCTCTCTTCTTCGTCGATTCGCTGTTGGCCCAAAACAACCTTGAAGCCGCTGGTCAAGCATGGCAGCAGCTGGCCGCGCGCGACGCAGATTTGGCTCAACGAAGGGCGAGAGGAAATCTGATCTCCAACGCAGGTTTCGAGCGCAGCATTCTCAATGGTGGCTTCGATTGGATCTATAAGCCAATGGAAGGAGTGGACGTCTCGGTAGACACCGCCGAGTTCCACTCCGGTAGTCGTTCTCTCGCCGTTAGTTTCGACACCGATAATCTGGGCGTTACCGGCCTGAAGCAATTCGTTCCCGTCGAGCCTGGTTCCCACTACACATTTACGGCATGGATTCGCGCCGACAGCATTGAAACTGCAAGCGGTCCACGATTCGCGTTTTCTGATACTAGAACTCATCAGATCGTATTCAACACCGAAGACGCGCTGGGCTCATTCCCCTGGAGATCGGTAAGTGGTGAATTCAATACGGGGCCAGGCACGAATCTTCTGGAATTGAGTATCGTCAGAAATCCGGCGAATGGAAGAATCCAAGGAAAGATCTGGATCGACGATCTGGAATTGGTGCGCAACCCGTGACGTCCACGCATGTGCAGCCCACGCCAGTTCTGATTGAAATTCAATCGCCCGAAGAGCGCGCAAGCCGGAGACAACTGGCACGTTTGAAATTGCTGGATACGGCTCTCGAAATCGGCTTGCTGGCGCTGGTGGTGATCGCGGTCTTATCTTTTGGTGCAGTCCGGCCATGGGGAATCTTTAGCCTTTGCGTCGGAGCCGTGCTTCTCTTTGTGCTGTGGGCAGCCCGGCAAATCATCTCTGGGGAACTTGAGATCCCGTCTGCATTTCTGCCGCTCGTGATCTTCGGAGCATGGGTCGCGGCGCAGTGGGCATTCGGAATTACAGTCTATCGTTACCAGACACAACAGAACTGGCTTACCTACCTTGCCTACCTCTTCATGATGTGTGCGGCCGCTACGATTGCGGCAAATCCCGAACGGCTTCGCCGCTTCTTGACCGCGCTTGCTGTTTTCGGCGCGTTGCTGGCAATTTTTGCCATGATCCAGGACGTCAGTGGGACCAAGGCAATCTACTGGATGTTCCAGCCCTCTGACGTTGCAGCACAAATCTACGGCCCGTTCGTGAATCGGAATCACTACGCCGGCCTGATGGAACTGCTCGCGCCGCTTCCATTCCTGCTCTGCCTCTCGCAACGACCGGAACGCCGTCTTCCTCTTCTTGGCGCCGGCGTGCTCATGGTGCTCAGTGTTTTTCTCTCCCGCTCACGCGGTGGCATGGTCGCGGTAGGCGCGGAACTGGTGTTCATCGCGGTGTTTCTCAGCCGCATCCGGCATCGCGCCAAATCGTTTGCCGCGATTGGGGTAATCGCAGCGGTTCTCGCCGTGCTGATCGTGTGGGTAGGGTCCGACCCGGTGGTGCATCGACTGACCGACATGAAAGATGCCAACCGCGTGTCTATCTTTAAGGACACACTCCACATGTGGTGGTCGCGGCCTGTGCTCGGATACGGTTCAGGCACATTCGACCTCGTTTATCCCACGTTTCAGAGCTTCGTAGTGGATTCCGTCATCAATCATGCGCATAACGACTACCTGGAGCTGCTGAGCGAGACCGGACTGATCGGCGCCGGACTGATCGCATGGTTCCTTGTGCTCGTATATCGTAATGCGAGCAAGCAGCTCCGGCCGGGAGCGAAGACTTCCGATTCGGTGCTCATCGCCGTGCTGGCGGGAATCACCGGACTTCTTGCCCACAGCCTTGTTGATTTCAACTTCCACATTCCTGCGAACGCCGCGCTCTTCCTGGTGATGGCCGCAATCGCGGTAACTGCATCTGCCGCGAAAGTCGCACCCGAAAGGCAGTTTCGCAATTCGGGATCTCCTGAATGACGACAACGGCGCTTCCACGACCTCCCGCCCGCCTGCTCCGCCCGCGAGAAAACGGCTTGCGTCGAGAGTTCCGTCTGCTGGCCGAAGTTGCTTACGACGAAAAAGCAAATATCAGCGACCTGCTTTCCGATCCCGCGCTGGACTGGGACTACTTGCTCAGGCCGCGAAATTCCATGGGCTGATTCCAGTATTGGCGCCGAAATTGCTGCGACAAGTCACCAGTGTGCCGGAGCGGGTTCGCTTCGAACTTCAGCAGGCGAGTCGGCGCGCGCTCGAAGGAACGCTGGCACTCTCCGGTGAGCTGGTGCGAGTTCTGCGAAACCTGAATGCTGCGCATGTGGAATGCATCCCGTTCAAGGGACCAGCACTGGCTGCGGAGTTATGGGGAAACTTCACACTGCGCCAGTCGATGGACATCGATCTGCTGGTTCGGCCCGCGCAGGTTGGGCAGGCGGTTGAAGTTTTACGCAGTTGCGGTTACACGCCCGAGTCTGATTGGAAGAGCTTGCTTCCGCGCGCAGTGGAGTTACAACTGAAAAAGCCGGGAATGCCTCCCCTGGAGCTGCAGTGGGGAATCGCGCCGAATTGCTTCTCGGTCGATCTGGCATTCGAGGCGTGCTGGCAACGTGCACAGCGCTCCGCAATTCGGCGGGCAGCCGACCCTGGCTTTCGCGCCAGAAGATCTGATGCTCATCCTCTGTATTCATGGCTGGAAGCACTCGTGGAACCGCCTGCTATGGATCGCGGATGTCGCACGTCTGATGCGCAAGTCAACCGCGCTCGACTGCACGGCGCTGACTGCACGTGCGAGAGCGTCAGGCACGGAGGGCATTTTGCTTCTGGGCGCTGTCCTCGCGCAGAAGTTATCTGGCGTGACGCTGTCCAACGAGATCGCGGATCGCGCGCTAAGTGCGCCGCACATCACCAGTCTTGCCGACGAGTCGATCGGCTATATGCAGGATCTCACTCAGCCCACCTACACCGGATGGCACCGCTACATGCTCGTCGCGCGCGAGCGCCGAATTGACCGCATACGGCACGTTTCCCGCTTTCTACTGACCCCCGGCGTAGGCGATTGGGATGCCGTCCAACTGCCGAAATTTGTCACTCCTCTTTATAGACTTGTCCGTCTGGCCCGGGTTGGCCAAGTCGCCGCGCAATACGCCTTCCGCCGCGCCTAGGCCTATTTCCGGGACCGAACACTCCCAGAATGTGCATCAACTTGCACACTCTCCCCGAAGCCCAATCCGGGACACCACTTAAATCACTGAAAATTCGTGGAATCGAGCTTCGTGAGAAGCGGGAGCTTTGGCTCACGGCGTGCATAAGTCATAGGCAACATACGCACGCGAGTGCGAGACGGTAAACGCCGTCGTTGCGACTCACAATGCCGCAGGTGATTTTGGATTTGAGCTGAAAACGCTCCTCTGGAAAATCCAGCCTCCGCCTGCCAGGCAAACCGGTCAAACAGGACCGGAAACGTGGTAGGTTGACCAGCCGCCAAAAGAACGGAAGATGGTCAAATAAGGAACTCGCCACCTAACCGGGTGGCGATTTTCTTTTTAGGGGAGGGTCGAGCAACTGGTCCAGCCGCGATGCGGGATCGCGTTCAGCGAGATACATTCTCTACTGCCATTGCCATTGCCATCCTGGAGCCCTATAGCTTGATTAATAGGTCTAGGGCGATTCAATATTTGCGCGCCGCCATAGTCTTGCGCCGCCTGTGCCGGATGAACAGGGCCACTGCCCCGATTCCGAGCAATAACAGTGGAACAGGCCCCAAATCATCTGCACTTAAGTCACGGAAGTCGGTGAGTGCGTTTTTCCGAGGATTTTGTGGGTCATAGTACACGGTGATTTTTTTACCAATCGCTAGTTCATTCGCTTTAGGACTCTGCGATCCGGTGTAGGAATTGTTGTCCACAGTGAACACGTATCCGTAGCTATCGTGATTGGCAGGCTCATGGGTGGTGATCATCCCAGAAGTCGATTGTTGCCGCGCTGCGATCTGGGCGTCCGTTCTCCACTCGTGAATCGCAAAGAGTAGTCCGAAGAACCATGGTAGGACAATCAGTAAACTCCACCAAGAAGGACGAATCCAATTCCGGGTTCCCCTTCTGACAATCTGATCAACTGCTTCTCCGATAGTCATATCGCCGCGCGATTCCGTTCTCGTATTGGAGCTCACGTGCAATTCTCTACTGCCATTGCCATCCCCATCCCACCGCTCACACACAGGGTCGCGACTCCAAGTTTCGACTTGTCGCCGCATCATCTCGTGCAATAGGGTCACGGTGATGCGCGTTCCGGTACATCCAATGGGATGACCAAGCGCGATGGCTCCGCCGTTTACATTCAGGCGGTCGCGCTCAAAATGGAGTTCGCGATCGCACGCAAGCACCTGGGCCGCGAACGCTTCGTTCAACTCCACAAGATCGAAATCCGCCAGCTTCAGCCCCGTGAGTTTTTCGAGTTTGCGCATCGCGGGCACAGGCCCGATTCCCATCGTTCGCGGATCAACTCCCGCCGAAGTCGATCCCACAATGCGCGCGAGCGGCTTCAGCTTGTTTTTGGAAATGAATTCTTCGCCAGCGAGAACCATCGCAGCCGCGCCGTCAGTGATTCCCGAAGAATTGCCCGCAGTGATCGTGCCGTCCTTCGCAAACACGGGCGCGAGTTTCGCCATCTTCTCGAGAGTCGCGCCGAGGAACGGGTGCTCATCGACGGCGAACATCTGCGCGCCTTTTTTGCTTTCTATCGTGACCGGCACAATCTCGCTCTCGAACCGATTCGTCTTCAGTGCCTGCTCTGCCCGTTTCTGCGAGCACAGTGCGAATTCATCCTGCTCCTCGCGCGAGATCTTGTATTGCTCGGCAAGTAGCTCTGCGGTCTCGCCCATCACCATCTTTGCCATCGGGCAGAAGAATCCGTCGCGATACATGCCATCCACTAGTTCCTGGTTCCCCAGCCTGAATCCCCAGCGCGCTTCCACATAATAAGGAAGCCGCGACATCGACTCGCTTCCCCCAGCAAGCACACAATCGAGGTTGCCGTCCGCTATCTCGCGCGCCGCAAGTGCCAGGCTCTTCATGCCCGAGGCGCAAGCCATATTCACCGTAAACGCCGGAACTGATTCTGGGACGCCGCTGCGAATTGAAATCTGCCGCGCAGGGTTCGGTCCTCCGCCAGCCTGCCGCGCATTGCCAAAGATAGTTTCTTCCACTTGATCCGGCTGTATTCCGGCGCGTTCCATCGCGGCCTTAGCAGCCACAACTCCCATATCCGCCGCCGTGAGAGACGCCAGGGATCCGCCAAATTTGCCGATTGGGGTTCGAACCGCAGAGAGGATAAAGACGTCCCGCACGCTCACCTCGAGAGGACAGTGGTTGAATTCAGTCTAGCAGAAGGCGCATTTTCAGCGGTTCGCGTACACTTAGAGAGTGAGCGTGATCTTCGGAATCAACGCGGTGGCCGAGGCCTTGAAGGCCCGCGGTCGCTCGTTCGACTACATTGCCGTTTCGCCCGAGCGCCATGACTTGCGCGTGCATAAGATCGTGACCTCGTGTCGCGAACTGGGCGTTCCCGTCCGCCAGCTTCCGCGCGAGCAACTCAATCGACTTGCGCCCGGGTCGGCGCATCAGGGTGTGATCGCCGTCGCATCGGCCAAACAATACGCAGACGTGGACGAAGTCCTCGCCAACCAGCGTGGCGAATGGCCGTTCGTTCTGCTGCTCGATGGCGTGGAAGATCCGCACAATCTCGGCGCGATCATACGTACGGCCGATGGCGCGGGTGCCGACGGGGTCATCATCCCCGAACGCCGTGCCGTGGGTGTGACTGGCACCGTGACGAAAGCCTCGGCGGGGGCCAGCGAGCATCTGCCGATTGCGCGCGTCACCAATGTGGGTCGCACGCTCGAAGAGTTGAAGGAAAAGAATATCTGGACGGTCGGCCTCGACGAACGCGGCTCGCAAGCTTACGACAAAGTCGACTACCGGATGTCTTGCGCGCTCGTGCTGGGCGCAGAAGGCAAAGGCCTGCACGAGCAGGTTCGCAAAAAGTGCGATTTCCTGGTCTCGATTCCGATGCTCGGCCAGGTGCCTTCGCTGAACGTATCCGTCGCCGCTGCGGTTGTAATGTACGAGGTTGCGCGCCAGCGTCGCACTCAGCCCAGTAAAAAGGCCGACAAGCGGCCTGATAAAAGGAAAGATTAGCCTCACCCAGTTTTTCATTCATGGATTTATCTAAGTTGTTCTCAACCTTCTCGCTTCGTATTTTTAGATTCCTCTGTGTTCTCTGTGTCCTCTGCGGTGCTATCTCAGCATCGGCTCTCGACCGTAACGCCTTCACGTACACAAAGTACGATCTCGAGGTTCGCCTCGATCCAGAAAGTCACCAGATCGCCGCTCGCGGCAAGATCACTCTTCGCAACGATTCAACGGAGCCGCAGAAGAACGTTGCTCTGCAGATTTCGTCTACGCTCGACTGGCGAATGATTGAGCTGAACGGCGAGCAGCTGGAGTACATTGCGCAGCCGTATAACACGGACATCGACCACACTGGCGCTGCCAACGAAGCGAACGTCAAGCTCCCTGTCGCGATTGCTCCGAAGCAGAGCATCGAACTCGAAGTCGGATACAGCGGCAATATTGAAGTGAGCACCGATCGGCTCAAGCGGCTGGAAACGCCGCAATCGGCCGCTGACGCCAGCGAATGGGATCAGATTGGTCAGCCCTTCACCGCGGTGCGCGGTGTTGGCTATGTGCTCTGGTATCCGGTGACCATGCCCGCGGTGAACTTGTCCGCGGGAGAACTCTCCTCTGCGATTGGTCAGTGGCAAGCGCGTCAACAGCACTCGGAGATGCACCTCAAAGCCTGCTGGATTGCTCCGGAAGACCATCGCCTCACTGTGCTTAGCAACGGACAGTTCGAAGGCATCGGCGCCAACACCGAGCAGCAAGACGCGAATACCGGCTGCTCCAACTTTCGTTTTGCGCCGCTCGGCAATACCGTTCCGATGTTCGCTCTCGGCGAATTCCAGGTCCTGCAACGCCCGCAGATGAACCTTTATTACCTCGGCGACACCAAGAGCGACGCCGAAGACTTCGCATTGGCAGCAGAGAAAGTTCGTCCGCTGATCACCGAGTGGTTTGGCGAGCCGAAGTCCACACTGCAGATCATTGATCTACCTGTGCCCAACGGCAATCCCTTCGAGAGCGGAACCACGCTCATCGCGCCCTTCAAGATGGATCCCCGCGTGACTGAACTGACTATGGCGCACAGCTGGGTGCACGCTTCGTTCACATCCCCGCGTCCATGGATCGACGAAGGCCTCGCGCATTTTGCGCAAGCTCTTCAACGCGAACGGCAGGACGGACGGAAAGCGGCGATTGCTTACTTGCAGGCTCGATTGCCTGCGCTGCTTGTTAATCCGAGCGATGATCACGGCTCAAATGCAGCTGCCACCGCGCTGGCCAACACCGTCGACGACAATATCTATCGCAACAAAGGTATGTACGTCTGGTGGATGTTGCGCGACTTGCTGGGCGATCACGCGCTACAGGCTGCGATCCAGAGCTACCGCCCTGAAAAAGATAAAGAGCAGTCGTACATGCAACGCCTGCTGCAGGCACAGACGAAGCAGAACCTGGAGTGGTTCTTCGACGACTGGGTGTATCGCGACCGCGGCTTGCCCGATCTGAGTATTGAAGCGGCTACGCCTCGCGAAACATTGAATGGATCGTTCATCGTCGCGATTACGGTCGCGAACCAGGGCACTGCTACGGCAAATGTCCCGGTCATCGTACGTGGCGAAAATGGAGAAAGCTCGGCGCGCCTGCAAGTCGGTCCCAAGCAAAAAGAAACGATACGCGTTGCCGTGCAGGGAAAGCCTCAGCAAGTTACGGTGAATGATGGCAGCGTCCCCGAAGTGCAGCCCGGCGTTCACGTTTTCAAGTTTCCGCCTCCGGCGGATGAATCCTCGAGTTCGAGCAATTAAGTGCGACCGGCAGAATCCATGTTTTAATGTGAGCTGGAATCCCCTATGCGCCGTCTGTCTTACTTGATCCCTTGCCTCCTGATCGCCTCGATGCTGATTGCCCAGGCCCCGCCGAAAACGAGCGGTGATTCTACCTATCACCCCGACCCGCTCTCTGGGATGTACAGCTTTCTTCGCGAAGGTGAGTTCGTCGAAGTTGACTTCGAGGAAGGGAACCGGCTCACCGGATTTATTTCGCGCTTCGGCGATCTCGATAGCGATCGGGGCGCATTCCTCGATCACACATTTACCAAAGGCGAGCACGCCGGCGATCAGTTGAGCTTCACGACGAATTCCGTGCACGGAGTCTGGTTCGAGTTCAAAGGCAAGGTTTCAACGGACAAGACCAGGCAGCCGGGCGCCGAAGGGTATGCCGTGATCCACGGCACCCTGACTCAGTACACCGAAGACAGCAACAAGAAGACCTCCGCGAAATCGACGGAGGTGACCTTCAAATCCTTCCCGCACGATATGACGACGCCGTAACTAGTATTTCGCGTCGGGTGGTCGCGTGTATTCCACCGGATTCACGCGGTTTCCAAACCGATCTACTTTCTCCGACGTAGCATCGTTTGTTCCGGTCGCGCGTGCGATATTGCTTTGGGACATCGAAGTCCCGGGACCCACTTTCTGTGACGGCATACGTTGCCGAGCAGAGCCGCGGCCTTCGGCTGAAGCCTTGAAGTCGCGCAGCACGCGTTCGATTACTCCCTCAATGCGTCCCGTCATGGGCGCCACGAATGGCAGAAACAGGCGCAATGGCGGAGCATAATTCATCGTTAGCTGCACCAGTGTGTCGTTTCCTATCGGAGCGAATGTAATTCTTCCGGTGTGCTTTGGCCCGTTGACTGATTTCCACCCGATTGCCTCATTCGGGATCAGCTGCTCGATCCGGGCATCCCATTCCAGATTCGCTGGTCCCAGCCCGACTCTCCAGTGCGTCATGGCGCCTTGGTGTTGAACCTCGCGCACGTCACTGGATACTCGTGGCAAATTCTGCACGTTCAACCAGCTATCAAAAACTTCCTTCACCGGTGCGCCGATCTGAATACTCTTCTGCAGACGAACGATATGGCTGCGACGCGCGCGTCCAATCAGTTCTGGAATCAGCCACACGACCGCGCCAACTCCAATGCCGGCCGCGATGCCGAAACGGAAAGCTCTCCTCGCTTTTCTTCTTCTGCGCATCAGTTCCTCCGTGGTTTCTCACAGGTTGGAGATGGCCAGCGGGAGGACAGGTTGCATATTCAAAGCGCGCGCGTGTCCCTGAAGCTGAAGGGGCAGCTCAGCGGCGCGGGAACATGCAGCCGAGTTGATCAAGACTAGGGTCTCTCCGGACCGCACAGAAACCGATGACGGCATCCGAACTTCAGAGATCAAATCCTAGTTTCAGGACTGCATCATGCCACGTAAGAATTCAGCGAAACCGTCCTCCAAGGGCGGAGGCTCGGGCGAAAACAATGGCACGAAGAAGCGAGCGCAAATCCACGAATTTCCATCGCGCGCAGCGACCAAGGGTCCCGCGCAGGAGCCGCGTCCGCCCTATATGAAAGCCAAGTTGCAGAAGCCCGGATTGCAGAGCCAGATGCACCCGCAGCCCCGTTACGAAGGCTCTCGCTATAGACCCGCCGGCAAGCTGGAAGGAAAAGTCGCTCTCATCACCGGCGGCGACTCTGGCATCGGTCGCGCTGTCGCGGTCCTTTATGCGCGCGAGAAGGCAGACGTCGCCATCATTTATCTACCGGAAGAGCAGAGCGATGCGGAACAAACGCGCGATGCCGTTCAGGAATATGGGAGGGAGTGCCTTCTCATTCCCGGCGATGTCACCGACCCTGACTTCTGCGCGCGTGCCGTCGAGGAAACTCTGGATGAGTTCGGCCGCCTCGACATTCTCGTGAACAATGCTGCCTTCCAGAACAGCCAGGACGATATCGAAGAGATCAGCGAACAGCAGTGGGACCACACCTTCCGCACCAATATCTATGGCTACTTCCACATGGCGAAGGCCGCCATTCCGCATCTGAAGCCGGGCAGCGCGATCGTCAACACTGGATCGATCACCGGGCTCCAGGGTCACAAAGAATTGCTCGACTATTCCGCAACCAAAGGCGCAATCCACGCGTTTACGAAATCGCTGGCGCAGAACTTGGTTTCCCGTCAGATTCGCGTCAATTGCGTGGCGCCGGGGCCGATCTGGACTCCGCTCGTTGCCTCTGATTTCGAGCCTGAGAAAACCGCGCAGCACGGAACCAGCACTCCCATGAAGCGCGCGGGACAGCCCGAGGAAGTCGCCCCGGCCTATGTCTTCTTTGCTTCCGAAGGCGATTCCAGCTATATCACCGGAGAGGTTCTGACCCTGCTCGGAGGTAAGACCACCGCAGGATAGAGCAGGAGAGTTTTAGAGCCGCTACGACTGGTCCGAAGAGGATGGCGGGGCGGGAGCTTCGGCCAGTTTCCTCTGCAGAAATTCGGTGTGATTGTCTTCGAAGTCGGCGAGCTCCGAATAGAGTCTCTTCAAGTCAGGGTCCGATGTTTGTTCCTTCACCCGCCGGTAGAAGCGCTGCGCTGCCAGTTCCGCGTCCAGCGCAATTTGCAATGCTTTGTCCGCAGGACGCGCTGAGATGCGCGCGCGCGTAATCGCAAAGAGCTCTCCGTTATCAATCTTCGGAACTTCGATCATCTCGCGGATGTCTTCTTCGGTCACCGCACAGCTCTGCGTGCCATAACGATCGAAATAGCGTTCCTGCAGCATCGTCCCATGGCGGCGTTCTTCTTCGCCCATCTCCCAGAAGACCTGGGCGATCTGCAGCGAATCGGGATCGCGAAACTCCGCAAACAATTCCGAGAATTGCTGGTAGATCTGCGCATTCCGCTCTTCGACGAAGATGGCGACGTGAAGTGCTTCCTGGGCGGTCAGGGATTCAAAAGGACGCTTCATCGAACGATCTGCAGAATGATTATCAATATTGAATTTCAATTTCAATATCTTTCAGGAAACGTCATTACCCGGCTATTTCAACCGTTCTTCACGCCACTTTCTGTGACGAGTGGCCCAGGCTGTTGGATGACTCGGACACTGGAAGTGTGACAGCCCGTCTCCCATCGAACTTTACCGTCCAGCTTTGCGCGCATTCGGCGCACAGCCAGAAAGTCTCGACGCGACGACTCGCGGTGTTCCATCCCTCATCGGCTTTTTCGGAAGCCGTGCTCGGACCGCAATCCAGTACAAAAATCTTTCCATCATGCAGGAATCGGAAACGATTCGTGCAACTCGGATTTGCACACTGTGACAGCATGTCGACCCTCGCGTAGAGCATCAGGTTGGCTGATTTCTTGAAGGACGGGAGCGTGCGTTGACCCCGCAGTCAGGCGTCATGGCCTTACATGCTTGCGTTCATTGTAGCCCGAGTCGGAGGAGATGGCGTGTGATTTCGCATTCCTGTTTCGGCATCGGTAATAAGAACCACGATTTCCGCTTCTGGCTTCCGGTTTCATTCCGATGCACGCGTCACAGGCCATTGTGACGATGTTCACTTCTTCCGCAACAGTACAGGGCTACCGTTAAGCATGAAGAGTTGATCCTAGCCTCTCCGGCGAGTCGGAACAGGCCGAGGATGAGCGCGGTTTCTCCGCGCGAGAGGGGAGCGGCTATGCTAACCAAAAATAGTTTCCGCGTGCTCTGCGGCCTGCTGATGATGCTGCTGATTTCTACCGTAGCTTTGGCGCAGAAGGGATATCCCAAGTACGATCCCGCAGCCGAGGTCAAGATCAAGGGTGAAGTCCAGGAGCTTAAGACCCATCACACCGAATCGGGAGACAACACGCACCTGATCGTGAAAGTCGGCGATCAGCTTTATGAGATCTGTCTGTGCCCGGCCGAGTTCCTTAAAGCCATGGATTTTGACTTCGCCAAAGGCGACAAGCTGGAGATTACCGGATCGAAAGCGAAGATGGATGATACCGACGTGATCCTCGCCCGGGAAATCGTAAAAGGCGATAATACGCTGGTAATCCGCGACAAAGACGGCACCCCGGCCTGGACCTGGATGATGAAAAAAGGCTAACCCGGGACGACCTGATAATTCATGCCCCACTCGCGCTGAGCTGTTATCCGCGGTGGGGTTTCCTTTTGCCCGTTTGACCGCGCAAAAACGCCGTCGCTATACTTCAGGAAGGAATGTGCCTCGTACAGGCCGTTCGCATCTCCTTGTGGGGTAATGATGTCTTTATCGGCAGTGATTGTGGATGACGAGCAACTCGCGCGCGACGAGCTGGCTTTCCTGCTGAAAGCAGTAGGCGAGGTCGACGTGGTTGCGCAAGGGAGAAACGGCGTTGAGGCCGTGAATCTCATCAAGGAACATAACCCTGATCTCGTTTTCCTCGATGTCCAAATGCCCGGGCTCGACGGCTTTGGCGTCATCAAGAAGCTGCTGGACAAGAAAGTCCGCATGCCCCAGGTGGTCTTCTCCACCGCATTCGACCAGTATGCGGTGAAAGCGTTCGAAGTGAATGCCGTCGACTATCTGCTGAAGCCCTTCGACAAGAAGCGCGTGGCTGAGTCGATCCAGCGCGCCCGCAAGAAGCTCGAGTCCACCTCCGGATCAGGCGACAAGCTCGACGTTTTAATGCGCATGCTGGAGCAGAAGGAACAGCAGCAGAGCCAGCCGCAAAAAATCCTGATCAAGTCCGTCGGCAGGCTTTTCCTGGTCGATCAGAAAGAGATCTGCCACGCGTCCATCGAGGACGGGGTCATTACCGTCAGCACTTCGCAGATCGAAGGCCAGTCGAACTGCCGCACTTTGGAAGAACTGCTGGCGCAGCTCGACAACAAACTATTCTGGCGCGCGCACCGTTCTTACCTCGTGAACATCAATCGGATCCGCGAAGTCGTGCCATGGTTCAAGAGTTCCTACATGCTCCGCATGGACGACAAGAAGCAGACCGAGATTCCGGTGAGCCGCGCCCAGACCAAGCGGCTGCGGGAGTTGTTCAAGCTGTAGAGGCTTAGGCGCCCTCATTGCTGACTAACCGATGGGTCTCCTGCCTGATGAGATTCCAGGCCGCTGCCAATCGCCGCTTGCCAATTCCCCTTTATCCTCAACTCGCATAACCGCGTTTATACGGCACATCCAAAAAATCACTTCCGTAACTGGGCAAGTTACGTGGGTAAGCCCTTTCTTCTGCTCCCGTCCGCCGGTTGCGCAGGTATAATCTTCTTAAAATGAAGGCCTACGTATACGTGTCGCTCAAGAAGAGCGTGCTTGATCCACAGGGAAAGACGATCCAGGGCGCGCTGAAGAAAATGGGATACAAAACCGTTTCCGATGTTCGCCAGGGCAAGTATTTCGAAATTCAGCTGGAAAATGGGCTGGAACAATCCGAGGCAAAGGCGCAGGTGGAACGCATTGCCCGGGAAGTTCTGACCAATCCTGTGATCGAAGAATTTCACTACTCCTTTGAGTAGACAAGCAGTCGTGGGCTGAATCGCGGGTTTGTCGTCGGGAATCGTTACATATTGCATTCATAATGGTCACAACAAGCTCCTCCCCTGAGTAAGAGCCAGCAAGATTGTGTTTCTGTCGGAAGGATCTGGAAGCGGCTGCTATGCAGAACGGGCGAACCAGCCTGTTTGTATACTGCAGCGGCGGAGGAAAAACTCCATGTGTGGAATAGTTGGATACGTCGGTAAGAAGCAAGTTGTCCCGGTGATTATCGATGGCCTGCGGCGCCTCGAGTACCGCGGCTACGATTCCGCAGGTATCGCCGTGGCCGGAAATGGCGAAGGACTGCAATTGCGCCGCGCCGAGGGCAAGTTGCGCAACCTTGAGGAAGTCATCCGCCTGAAGCCGCTCGACGGGACTTATGGCATCGGCCACACGCGCTGGGCCACTCACGGACGTCCAACCGAAGAAAACGCCCATCCGCATCGCGATTGCACCGGCAAGATTGTCGTCGTCCACAACGGCATCATCGAGAACTATCTCGCACTGAAAAAGCAGCTGCGCGAAGAAGGCCACAAGTTCGTCACCGAAACCGATACCGAGATCCTTGCTCACCTGGTTGAAAAGTTCATGGCGGCCGGCAAAGACAACGGCCACTCCGATCGCCTTGGAAGACGCCGTTCGCAAGACGGTGAAACTGATCAACGGCGTCTTCGCTATCGCGGTCATCTCCGCCGATGAGCCCAACAAGATCGTCGCCGCCCGCAATGGACCGCCCGCCGTCATCGGCTTGGGCAAAGATGAATTCTTCGTCGCCTCCGACATTCCTGCGATTCTCTATCACACGCGCGACCTGTTCTTCCTCGGCGATGGCGATCTTGCCGTCATCACGCCCGAGGGCGTGAAGCTCACCGACTTCGAAGGCAGTCCCGTCCAGCGCCAGGTGCAGCACATTACCTGGGACCCGATCATGGCGGAAAAGGGCGGCTTCAAGCACTTCATGCTCAAGGAAATTTTCGAGCAGCCCCGCGCCGTTCGCGATACCACCATCGGCCGCGTTTCGCTCGACTCGGGCAAGATCTTCCTCGACGACATGGACATCTCCGAAGCCGAATTCAAGGCGCTGAAGAAGGTGAACATCGCCGCCTGCGGCACCAGTTGGCATGCAGGATTGGCCGGCAAGTTCATGCTCGAGCGCCTGGCGCGCATCCCGGTCGAAGTCGACTACGCCAGCGAATTTCGTTATCGCGATCCGCTGGTGAGTTCAGACGCGCTCACCATGCTGATCACGCAGTCTGGCGAGACCGCCGATACGATCGCCGCCCTGCGCGAGGCCAAGTCAAAGGGCTCGAAGACCATCGGCATCTGCAACGTCGTCGGATCGATGGTCACGCGCGAATCGAACGGCACCGTCTACACGCACGCCGGACCGGAAATCGGCGTTGCTTCCACCAAGGCGTTCACGGCGCAGCTTACGGCGATGTTCGTCTTCTCGCTGTTCCTCGCCGAGATTCGTGGCGCGATCACCCCGGAGCAGGCTAAGAGCTACATCAGCGAACTCAGCCGCATGCCCGCGAAACTCGAGACATTGCTCGCTCGCGAAGAAGAGACCGAGAATCTGGCGAAGGAATACCAGCGCGTCACCGACTTCCTCTTCCTCGGCCGCGGCATTCACTATCCGATTGCTCTCGAAGGCGCGCTCAAGATGAAGGAAATCTCCTACATCCACGCCGAAGGCTATCCGGCGGGCGAGATGAAGCATGGACCGAATGCGCTGATCGACGAAGATCTGCCTGTGGTCATCATCGCGACGCGCGACGTCAACGATCCCGGCTCGATGACGCGCTACGAGAAGACGCTTTCCAACCTCAAAGAAGTGAAAGCGCGCTCGGGCCGCGTGATCGCCATTGCCACCGAAGGCGACGACGAGATTCACGAATCCGCCGATCACACGCTGTTCGTGCCGGCAGCGCCGGAACTGCTCTCGCCGATCCTGGAGATCGTTCCGCTGCAGTTGCTGGCGTATCACATCGCGGTCCGCCGCGGATGCGACGTCGACCAGCCTCGCAACCTGGCAAAATCAGTGACAGTGGAATAGAAGAGACTCGCCACCCCACCCCCCAACCGAGAGGTCGTGGAGCGGAGTGCACCCACTCAAGCCGAAAGAAGGACTGAATGGGCCACCGGCGTCATGAGAAAGACTTGAATCCCGCGCACTACTGCTATATCTCCAGCACTCAGAGAAGGTAAGGGTGGCGGCTGCGCCTCTCTTGGCTGTTCTTTGAGGAAGACAAAGGGAAGTCCCCACACTTGGCTAGAGAACAACTGTTCGACAAAAAACGTCCCACCACGACCGGCTGGAACACACTCCCGCTGGATCATAATAAGAGTGCGGCAAGATCCACAAGGTGCCGAGTGAATGATGAAGCGTATGCCTCTTGTCTTTGCCTTAACTTCTCCTATGCATGGCTTTAGTGCCAGCGCGGGACAACAGACACGCGGACCGCAGTGGCAATACATGTCGCCTATCGAACTCCACTCCAGTTCGAGGGTTGAGACACTGCTTCCCGCCGAGGGAGGCGTCATTGGCCCCATTCGCTGTGATGCCGACCAAAACATGTACTGGCTGTCGGAAGCTGGATCGCTGTTGCGGATGTCATCAGATGGACAAAGGATAACCTCTTTCGATGTCGAGGCGGTCACGAAGCTCAGACAGATTTCCACGACGCGAGGGGAAATAGCTGATTTTGCCGTGACTCCCGACGGCAAACTATACGCCTCGGTCACCTTGGAGAAGAACTCCTACATTGTGGGCTTTCGATCCAATGATCGTGACACATCTTTAACGAAGTTGGAGGCGCCAGAATATTTTAGGCCCGTGGGGCTTGTAGCATTTTCGAACGGAAATTTCCTGATTGCAGGCGAGGCACCCTCCGAAAAAGGCCAACTGAAGCCGCTGACTGCAATATTCGATCAGAGCGGCAGGATGGTAAGTGATCTCACTTTCAAGCGCGACAGAACAGTTACCCACCCTCAGTCTGATTCGGCAGAAGACACACTACCGGTGATCCTAAACGGCAACGCAGCTAGCGCGGACGATGGCAATGTGTACGTCATGAGAAGATTTAGCAATCCACTAGTCTACGTTGTTTCCCCGGCCGGACAGTTACAGCGAGTACTCAAGATAATAGCTCCCAAAGAGTTTGAGCCCATTTACATGACGCTTGCGAATGGACAGATCCTGTTCGATTTTCAAAAGAGGGAGATGGGCGGCGTCGAACTGCTCTATGGGGTATACGCGACCACGGACGGGAGTGCGTTACGCTTCTACAGACCCGGCGACGATGTGAGGGGGATATTCGCGTGCTACGCGGATAACGAATTCGTATTCCTGAGCGCAGTCAAGGGCAAGAGAGTCATAATCCGTTCACGCCCTTAGCTAACCTAGCCTGTTCCTAATTCCTTCTTCACGATCTCGCTGACCGCAGGTTGGCCCTGTCAAGTCAAGGCGCTCAGTGGGCGTCTGAGCCTGCTGCCGAGACCCTGAGCGAAGCCAAAGGACCTTCCTTTGGATTGAGTGGGGCCGTTCCTTCGTGAAACGTGAAACCCGAAACGTGAAACGGATCTTGTCAATCCCCCAAAACCTCAACGCTCCACCCTGTTGAGCTACGAAAGAATCTCCTAACTCACTGCACTCAAAGGCCGCTCCCGTTTCAGCACACCGCGAAAATATCGTGCCGCGAAGTGTCTAGTAGGTCCCGTCAAAATTGCTATGCTTGAAGTAAGAAGATGATTGAAGTCGGGCACGTTTCTGACAACTGACAACCAGCTACTGACAACTTCTTTGTTTTGAAGATTTTGACTGCTAAGTCCTTTGTTATGCCGCAACTGGCAGAACCTTCACGCCAAGTACCTGAATCTCATCAGGTTAACCAAGCATGGGGGAGGGGTCCCCCCGAGAAATCGTGAGGCGCTTCCAGTCGGCGCCCATCTTCGACGATGTCGGCGAGGCCGGGGGCCCATCCAAGGCTTCCGTCGGCTTAAGAGGGTTAGTTCATTCGTGAAACGTGAAACGCGAAACGTCGCCGGCGCTTCATGTCTGGGTTGTGGCGGCAATTCGAATGCCCATTTTCTATAATGTTAGTATCCGGTGGGGTAGGTAGGACTCGAAAGGACCGCAAACCAGGGAATGTCCCAACATCCAACGTTGAAGGCTCGATTGCTGGAGTCGGTGTCGCTCTCATCTCAGACCAAGCATCTTCTATTTGAAGTCGAGCCCGCGCCCTTCGACTTTATCGCCGGACAGTTCGTCTCCATGAAGGCCTTGCACGATGGACGCGAGATCACGCGCGCCTATTCCATCGCCTCGGCGCCGCGCGACCAGCGCACCTTCGACATCTGCCTCAACCGCGTTCCCAACGGATTCTTCTCCAACTACCTCTGCGATCTCGAAACTGGCGCTTTGGTCGATTTCCATGGACCCCACGGATATTTCGTTTTACGAAACCCGGTGCGCGACTCCGTATTCATCGCCACCGGCACGGGGATCGCTCCCATGCGCGGGATGTTGGACTGGCTCTTCGCCGAGCCGACGCGTCACGAAGGCCGCGAGTTCTGGCTCGTCTTCGGCACTCGTTACGCCGAAGACCTCTACTACAACGATCAGTTTCTCGACATGGAGCGCAAGCATCCCAACTTCCATTACGTCTCCACGCTCAGCCGCGACAACGAAGGCTGGACCGGCGGCCGCGGCTACGTCCAGGAGCACGTTGCTAAGATCGTAGACACCCGCACGGACATGGATGCCTACATCTGCGGCCTGCGCGACATGGTGCAAGCCAACCGCGACATGCTCAAGGGCATTGGCTGGGATCGCAAATCGATCCTCTTCGAGCGCTTCGACTAATTACGGAAGCCAAAATCCATCTGAGCTGGTGTAAAATCCCGGCCCAAGCGGGGTGTCGTCGGAGCAGCGACGACGTCCAATCAAAAAAAAGAATACTGTTATGAGAACGGTTCAACACGCCTATGTCCACCCTCAGCACACCAGTTTCCGCAGGATCCGGCGCGCAGCGATCGGTCAGCGCGCCGCGTCTGGAGTCGGTAGACCTGCTGCGCGGCATCATCATCGTGATAATGTCGCTGGACCATCTTCGCGAGTACCTGACATATCTCGCGTTTCCGCCAGAAAACCTGAGCCTGACTTGGCCCGGCTTGTTCTTTACGCGCTGGATCACACATTTTTGCGCGCCGCTGTTTTTCTTCCTCGCCGGAACTGGCGCATATCTCGCACAGAAGCGAGGATTCGACGGACCCCGCATCAGCCGCTTCTTGTGACGCGTGGACTGTGGCTGATGGTCCTGGAAATTACTGTCATCGATTTCGCATGGGCATTCCGACCATTTGCAGTCGCCAGCGTGATCTGGGCACTCGGCCTTTCGATGGTCGTGATGGCAGCGGTCGTACGCCTGCCGCTGCGATGGGTTGCGGCTTTCGGCGTGGCGATGATTTTCCTGCATAACTTGCTGGATCGTATCCAGCCAAAAGCGTTCGGCAAACTCGGCCCGTTATGGATGTTCCTGCATTCGCCCGGATTTATCCCGATCGATCCGCAGCGTGGCATTCTGATCGTCCTGTATGTGCTCGTCCCCTGGGTCGGAGTGATGGCCGCGGGTTTTGCCTTTGGCGCGCTGTTGCAGTTGCCCGCACAGAAGCGCCGAAGACTCATAGCCGCGATTGGTCTGGCGGCGATCGCGCTTTTTGTCGTGCTTCGAGCGACGAATATCTACGGCAATCCCACGAACACGCCATTCCCCGGCGGCGGACCCTTCGTGGCGCAGCACTCGGCAGCGATGAGCCTGGTTGCTTTTCTTAACGTGGAAAAGTATCCGCCGTCCTTGCAATTTCTTCTGATGACTTTGGGGCCTGGCATTCTGGCCCTCGCAGCATTTGATGGGATTCAATCAGCACGGAATGCCATTGCTCGCGTGTTGATTGTTTTCGGGCGAGTTCCACTCTTCTACTACGTGATCCACATCTACGCGGCGCACCTGATCGCAATTGTAGTTGCGCTCGGGTTTCATCAGCCTACGAAGAGGCTCCTCGACGGCAGCTATTTCGTCAGTCCTCCCGAGCCTGGATACGGCCATCATCTGCCATTCATCTACCTGATCTGGCTCTTGCTGAACGTAGCGCTGTACTTCCCATGCCGCTGGTACGCCGAGTACAAACGCACGCATCGTCAATGGTGGCTCAGCTACTTGTAGTTCCTGATGCAACTGCGCGTCAGATGACGATCAGTCCCTGGCGCACGCCGCGGGACACGGCTTCAGTGCGCGTGGTGGCGCCAAGCTTTGCCAGAATGGAGCTGACGTGGAATTTCGCAGTGTGCTCAGAGATCTTGAGGCGAGCGGCGATTTCTTTGTTACTTGTGCCTTCGGCAAGCATGGTGAGCACTTCCGATTCGCGCGCGGTGAGCGCCTCGTGCAACCACGGTTCGGATTCATCGTTGTCGGCAGTGGAGGGAAGCAGCAGGTCCATCTGTTCGGGAGCGAGCGCCGTGAGCCCGGCAGAGACCGCTTCGATTGCGGCGAGGATTTCATGCTGTGCAGCTTCATGGCCGAGCACAGCGCGAACGCCCGAGTGCAGCAGCCGCCTGAGATCAGCACGGCTGACTTCGTCGGTGATGAGTATGATCGGCGCTCCCGCAGCAGTGGTGATCACGCGCGCCACGGATTCGAGATCAGATTCCGCGAGCACGACGTCCGCGGTGTTCCCACTCGTCGCTTCGCGCGAGTGGGGCACCCGAGTGTTATTCGAACTGGAAGAGACCAGTTGAAAGCGTGAGTCCTCGCGAACGAGCGCTTCCAGTCCGGCGCGGACCATGGCAGAAGCAGCGATTACGAGGACTCGAGTTGGGTTCACGACCAGTCAATCAGTCTGTCAGTTCTTCAGCTCTTTCAGATAACCGTTCATGGTTGCGTCATACAGCAGCGGCTTGTGACTTCCCGGTCGAGGTGCCGCCCCACAAATCTCTCGATCGCGCCCACGGAGATCGCCAGCGTCAGGCCGTCGACAACCATGGTGTTAATGCCGACCAGACGCCCATGCACATCGCACAACGGCCCACCGGAATTGCCCGGCGCAACGCGAATGTCAGCGGTTAACCAATGTCCCTCTCGCGGTGCTGCCTGCAGAATGCCAACAGTCACAGCGTCACCTCCCATCGGATACCCGAGCGCGAGCACTGCCTCTCCGGCACGCAGGCTGGACAAGTCGCACCGCTCCAGCGCAATCAACCCAGCCGCGTTCACTTTCAGCAGCGCAAGGTCGCGTCGCGAATCACGCGCTATCAACCGCGCCTCTAGCCGGCGTCCATCGGCAAGTTCCACATGCAGCTGCTCGCTGCTGGTAACATGCGCATTCGTGACGATGAGTCCAGCGGCACTCCAGATCACCCCCGACCCGCCGCCCGGACCCGCGCCACCAATACGCACCACGCTCTCACGCAAACGTTCTGCTAGAGCCGAGACGTCCTGATCCCACACTGATGCTGACTGCGGAATTCGATTCACAGTGGCTGCCATGGTTACCTCCCGCGCTCAGCGACGGTGAGCGTCACTTCACTTGGTTTCCCGCCGCGAAGAATGGTGACTTTCAGTTGTTTGCCGACGCTTTCGGAGTCGAGCGCGGCCTGCAATTCGCGCGGATCCGAAACCGCTGTGCCATTAACCGTCAGCAGAATGTCGCCGACCAGGAGGCCTGCCTTTTCCGCGGGGCCTGCTGGCGAGACCATCAGCAACAGAAGGCCAGCATCCTGCTTGACTCCGGCTGAACGCTGCATGGCTTCGCCTATCTCTACCGGTTGAACGCCGACTCCGATGTAGCCGCGCGCGATGTGCCCCTTCTCTAGAAGCTGCGTCACCACCCGATCGACAGTCGTATTGGGAATCGTCAACACGCCGCGGTGCGGACCCGAGGTATTGATCCCAATCACTCGACCCTGAACATCGATGAGCGCGCCACCAGAAAATCCGCGATACGGAGACAGGTCGAGACGTAGTCCGATGTCGATACGCCCTCCGCTCCAAGTCCGGAAGCCCTCACCGATCGCGCTGATGATTCCGTAGCTGGCAGTCACTCCCGATTTCGGCCGTCGTCCAATCGCGAGTACCACATGGCCAACTTTCAGATCCTGCAAAGGCGCGAGTTGCGCTTTGCCGGCGCCCGACGCCGAAAACCTCAGCGCAGCGATGTCGGTTCCGGGATCACGCCCGGCAACTTTGGCCGTCGTGGTATCGCCGGAGGGCAGAACGAGTGTGACCTCGTCTCGACCGCGCAAGGTATGTGCGGCCGTTACGGCTACACCTTCGCCCCAGATCGTGCCGCTTACTCCGGTTTGTCCGCCTTCGACGATGGCGACTACGCTCTTGCCTGCTCGTTCGACGGCATCCGCCAGGCTGTTCGAGAAATCTATTAATGTGCTGCTCAAAGAAACCTCCTGCCGTTGTTTCGGCAAGGTCAGTTTCGGACGAAATCCGGATGGCGCACATCGCCCGAGTGGCTAGGTGGAGACTAAGCGAATGGAGAGTCGCGCTCGATTTTTTGGGTCAGAATCGGACGTTTCGCGGCTCCCGAAAACTCTGCAACTCCAAGACTAACAACGTCATCTATAACATTGACAGTAATTGACTCAAGTTCTACGATGGTCCTGTTATAAAGGCAGCTTAGGACGGAATTCCCAAAATTTTCAACGACTTAGCTGGGGCTGAGTTTGTAGGAGGCAATCCCCAATGGCAAAGATTATCGGTATCGACCTCGGTACCACAAACTCCGTAGTGGCCGTCATGGAAGGCGGTGAGCCTAAAGTGATCCCCAACGAAGAGGGTGGTCGCACGACCCCTTCTGTGGTGGCCTTCACCCAAAACGGCGAGCGGTTGGTAGGGCAGGTGGCGAAGCGCCAGGCAATCACCAACCCCCAGAACACGGTTTATTCGATCAAGCGGTTCATGGGCCGCCGTTTCGACGAAGTAAATGAAGAAATGAAGATGGTGCCCTACAAGGTAGTTCAGTCGGGCGACCACGTGGCCATTGTGGCGCAGGGCAAGGAATACACCCCGCCACAGGTCTCCGCCATGATTCTTCAGAAGCTGAAGAAGGCTGCGGAAGACTACCTGGGCGAGACGGTCACGGAAGCCGTAATCACGGTTCCGGCCTATTTCAATGACGCGCAACGCCAGGCTACCAAGGACGCCGGCCAGATCGCCGGTCTTACGGTAAAGCGCATCATCAACGAGCCAACGGCGGCAGCACTTGCCTACGGTCTCGACAAAAAGAAGGATGAGACGATCGCTGTCTACGACTTCGGCGGCGGCACCTTCGATATTTCGGTGCTGGAAGTTGGCGAAGGTGTCATTGAAGTGAAGTCGACCAATGGCGACACGCACTTGGGCGGCGACAACATCGACCAGCGCATTGTCGACTGGTTGATCGACGAGTTTAAGAAAGACGAAGGTCTCGACCTGCGCGCCAAGGGCAACGAAATGGCGTTGCAGCGCCTGCGCGACGCGGCCGAGCGCGCCAAGATCGAACTCTCCACAACCATGGAGACGGAAATCAATCTGCCGTTCATTACGGCGGACGCGAGCGGCCCGAAGCACCTGGTGAAGCGCCTCACGCGCTCGAAGCTGGAAGAGATGGTGCGCGACATCATCGACCGCTCCATCCAGCCGTGCAAGCAGGCGATGCAGGATGCAGGCGTCACGCCCGACAAGATCGACGAAGTCGTTCTGGTCGGTGGACAGACGCGCATGCCGGCGATCCAAAAGCTGGTGCAAACGCTGTTCGGCAAAGAGCCGCACAAGGGCGTGAATCCGGATGAAGTAGTGGCAATCGGCGCGGCGATCCAGGGTGGCGTGCTGGGTGGCGAGGTGAAAGATCTGTTGCTACTCGACGTGACTCCGCTGACGCTGGCGATTGAAACGCTGGGCGGCGTGGCAACGCCGATGATCCCGCGTAACACGACGATTCCGACGCGCAAGACGGAAACGTTCTCGACGGCGGCCGACAGCCAGACTTCGGTTGAAGTCCACGTGCTGCAGGGCGAACGTCCGATGGCGGGACAGAACCGCACACTCGGCAAATTCCACCTGACGGGAATTCCGCCGGCTCCGCGAGGCGTGCCGCAGATCGAGGTCACGTTCGACATCGATGCGAACGGCATTCTCAACGTGACGGCGAAGGACAACGCCACGGGCAAGGATCAGAAGATTACGATCACGTCGTCTTCCGGTCTGAGCAAGGAAGAAGTGGATCGCATGGCGAAGGAAGCCGATGCGCACTCCTCCGAAGACAAGGCGAAAAAGGAAGAGATCGAAGCGCGCAACCAGCTTGATGGAATGGTCTACTCGATCGAGAAAATGTTCCGCGAGCATGGCGACAAGATCTCCGGCGGCGAACGCCAGGACGTGGAGAACGCGCTGGCCGACGCCAAGAAAGCGCTCGAAGGCAGCGACAAAGACGCGATGAACACCGCGCGCGAGAAGCTGACCGCGGCGTCGCACAAGTTGGCCGAGCAGATGTACAAGGCCACGGCGACGCAGGGTGCAGGCGGGGCGCAGCCCGGTCCACAAGCTGGGCCTGGCCCGCAGGCGGAAGCCGATGGCGCGTCGTCTTCGCAACCGAAACAGGAAGGCGTAATCGACGCCGAGTACGTCGACGTCGAAGACAAGAAGTAACACGACGAACTCGTGTGTCCCATCCAAGACATCGGGTGGCCCATTCAAGCCTTCCTTGGCTTGAGTGGGGATTCAAAAGAATTTGCCACGGAAGGCGAGGATCAACACGGGCCAACCAGTCCGCAGTTTCCAGCCTCCGTGGCTTCTTCGTATTGAGGCACAACTTGATTTGTGCCGATGGGTCCATACATAGGGGATAGTTTTCTCCAGGAGAAGAAAGTGCAATTAGAAGTAAACGGCCAGACGTATTTTGTAAATTTCGAGTCCGATGATGGACAGTGGCATGTGATCGCTCCCTCAGTTACGGGATTGCTTGAAATTCCCGTCGTGGAAGATGCGGCAGATTACCGTCCGTTCCGTATTGTGATGGAGCCGAGCGAGGACGAAGAAGAAATCATCAACTAAGACGCTGCAAGGCTGTACTCTCCTTTTGTGAGAGTTTTGGGACAGGTTGGCTAACGACCAACGACTAATAACTAACGACTGACCATGGCAACTGCTACCAAGAAGGATTATTACGAGGCACTCGGCATCAAGAAGAGCGCCTCGACCGAAGATATCCGCAAAGCTTTCCGCAAACTTGCGCGCAAGTACCATCCGGATGTGAATCCAGGGGATAAGGCGGCGGAGGAGAGATTCAAAACCATCTCCGAAGCCAACGACGTTCTCAGCGATCCGAAAAAGCGCAAGATCTACGATCAGCTCGGATACTACTCGGACAATATCGATCCGGCTGCGGCTGAAGCGTACGCGCGCGCAGCGCAAAGCGGCGGTGGAGTTGGTGGATTTCCACCCGGAGGATATCCGGGTGGCGGCAATGCACGCAGCGGTGCCCAGGAAGTGCCCTTCGACTTCAGCGGCTTCGATTTTTCGGATCTGTTTAGCGGCGCCGAAGCCCAGCAGCAACAACAAAGCCATCGTGGCAGCTTTCGCGACATCTTCTCCGGGATGTTCACCGGAGGTGGACGCGGCGCCGGAGTTCGCACCGCGCCCGAAGGGCCTGAGCCCGGAACGGATCTGGAGTATCAGGTCCACGTTGGATTCTGGCAGGCGATCCGTGGAACCGTGATGCGCCTGAACATCACGCGCCAGGATACGTGCGCAAACTGCCACGGCCATGGATACCTCGAGGCGCCCGGAGCGTGCCCGGAGTGCGGCGGCAAGGGAACGATTCAGCAAACCGGCGGACGCATGAAGTTCAACGTCGCCTGCCCCAGGTGCGGTGGAACCGGTAAGGCGCGCACGGTCTGCGGAGTTTGCGGTGGACAAGGAGTAGTCAATCGCACCGAACCGTTAGAAGTGCGCATCAAGCCAGGCACACGCGACGGACAGCGCATCCGACTGGCTGGAAAAGGTAACGCCGGAGTACATGGTGGCCCCGCTGGCGATCTCTACATCATTATCCGCACGGGTGATAATCCGGTGTTTCATCGTGAAGGTGATGACATTCACCTCAGCGTTCCGGTGACAGTTACAGAAGCGGCGCTGGGCGCGAAGGTGGAAGTGCCGACCATTGATGGCCGCGCGCTGTTGAGAATTCCACCGGGCACACAGTCTGGACAAAAACTCCGTCTACGCGAGAAGGGCGTTCCTTCGGCAACGAAAGAGGGCACGCGGGGAGATGAGATCGTCGAAATCAAAGTCGTCGTTCCTCATGTTCAGGACGAGCGCTCCAAAGAGTTGCTACGCGAATTAGCCAAGTTGAATTCCGAAGACCCGCGCACGGAGTTGTGGAAAGAAATCGGCTCTTAGCTCTCAGCTTTTGGCCCTTAGCTTTTGTAGTTCGGTCTTGTGCCCCTTTGAGTTCACACGCTAAATGCTAAGAGCTAAAAGCTAACGGCTAAGAGCTATGCTTCTCGAAACCCCACGCCTTCTCCTTCGCCCTCTTACTCCCGCTGACTTCGAAGCGCTTTTCGAGGTGATCGGCGATCCCGTTACGATGCAGTTCTACCCATCTCCTTACGACAAACAAGGCACACTCGACTGGATCGAGCGCAACCTGCGCCGCTACAAAGAAGACGGAACGAGTCTGCACGCGGTCGTCCTGAAGTCGAATAACCAGGTGATCGGCGATTGCGGCCCTGCCTGGCAGCAGACGGACGCGGGTCGCGAGCTCGAGATCGGCTATCACATCCGCCGCGACTGCTGGGGACGTGGTTATGCGACCGAAGCCGCCAAAGCATCCATGACGTACGCGTTCGAGAATTTCGCAGTGGACCATCTCATCTCGCTCATACGTCCCGAGAATCTGCCCTCGCGCCGCGTCGCAGAAAAGAATGGCCTGCGCATCGATCGCGAAATCGAGTGGAAGGGAATTCGTCACTTTGTATACGTAATAAGTCGGGACGAATTCTCTCATCGAACTTCACAAAGCAGTCAGCAGCTGTGACTCTGGTTTCTCCGAGGCAGTTCTTGCATCTATGCCTTCATTTTTTTGTTTACGCAAAAGACAAATGACCCTATTCTGCGATTCGGGGATTTCCACAACCTAAGTCTCAGAAAAGCCAAGGAGGCAGCCATAGGAATTGTCGACCGCCACTAACCTCACTCGTCCCGAAGTACTCGCGCCCTCCACATCCCGTCGAAAATCCGGCAAGCTCACTCTGTGGCCTCTCGTCGCCGCCACGTTTTTCATGGTTTCGGGTGGCACGTATGGCACCGAGGACATCGTTCACGGTGCCGGCTACCTGCGCGGAATCCTCATTCTGCTGCTGACACCGGTGATCTGGAGTCTGCCTACGGCTTTCATGATCGGCGAACTCTCGTCGGCAATTCCCGCCGAGGGCGGCTACTACGCGTGGGTGCGTCGAGCGATGGGGAACTTGTGGGGATTCCAGGAAGCCTGGCTGTCGCTGGTGGCGAGCATCTTCGACATGGCGATTTATCCCACGCTCTTTGTCGCGTACCTGACGCGACTGGTGCCGTGGTTCGCCGTCGGACATCGCGGGGTGATGGTTGGTCTGGCAGTGGTGATCGTGTGCGCCCTGCTGAATATCGCCGGCGTGCGCGTGGTGGCGACGACTTCTCTGTGGCTGTTCGCTCTTCTCTCGGCACCGTTTGCGCTGATCGTGCTGCTCGCGCCGTTCAAGTTCGGTGCGCTCGCCAGCGCTTCCACCACGCCTGTAACTTCGCACGTCGGCATCATGGGCGGTTTGCTGATCGCGATGTGGAACTATATGGGCTGGGACAACGCCTCCACCATCGCGCAGGAAGTCGAGCGTCCGCAGAAGACGTACCCTCGCGCCATGATTGCAGCCGTAATCGTTGTTGCGCTCAGCTACATCCTACCGGTGGCAGCGATGTGGATGACCGGCATTCATCCCAGCCAGTGGGAGACCGGTTCATGGGCCGACCTCGCCGGAT
The DNA here is from genome assembly GCA_963724985.1 of Terriglobia bacterium. Classification (GTDB taxonomy): domain Bacteria; phylum Acidobacteriota; class Terriglobia; order Terriglobales; family Acidobacteriaceae; genus JAJPJE01. The sequence goes on from CAVRWV010000018.1 coordinate 88,386, forward strand.
TGGTCGGAGGTCCGCTGCTGCGCGTGGCCCTCGTGCTCGGTGGCATGATGAGCGCCTTCGGCATGTTCAATTCGCTGGTGATGAGTTACTCACGCCTTCCCCTGGCGATGGCGCAGGACGGCATGCTGCCGAAGATATTCGGCAAAGTGCATTCGAAGACGCGCGTGCCTTGGGTTTCGATCCTCGTGCTGGCGACCGGTTGGGCACTCTGCCTGGGACTGGGCTTCGAGCGTCTGGTCACCATCGATGTGCTGATCTACGGCTGCAGCCTGCTTCTGGAATTCATGGCACTGGTCTTCCTGCGGATTCGCGAACCGAATCTGCCGCGTACCTTCCGTGTTCCCGGCGGATTGTTCGGCGCGGTGATGGTCGGCGTGGTTCCCATGGCAATGCTCGGGTATTCCGTTTACAGCGGTGACCACGAGCAGATCCTGGGAATGAGCGCCTTCACCTTCGGACTGATCGTGATCGGAGCAGGATTCGTGTTTTACGCGATTCAGTCGCTCGTTCGCCGCGATCAACGATCGCAGGCAGACGCAGCCGTGGTCGAAGCCGAGCGGCTGGCGTAGGTAACTGAGCAATTCTCACCGCATCTGATGTAGAGTGAACAGTTACAAATCCCATTGATGCTCGCACCTCATGGCTAAGAAACGTGGTAAGGGCGCATACATGATCTCCGCGGTCGCGGAGATGTATGAGATCCATCCGCAGACACTAAGACTCTACGAGCGCGAAGGGCTGCTGAAGCCCTCGCGCACCGAGGGCAACACCCGCCTCTACACCGATGAAGACCTGGAGCGGCTGGAGTTCATCCTTACCCTGGCCCGCGACCTGGGCGTAAACATCTCGGGAATCGCCATCATTCTGCAAATGCGTGAGCGCATGGAGCAAATGCAGAAAGAGATGGGCGAATTTGTGCAGTACATCCAGAAAGAGATGCTTGGGCGCTTCTCGCACGTCAGCCCGGCAGAGGGCGCCATCGTTCCGATCCGGCGAACGCCCGTAGCCTCTGCGACCCCGTCCCCCAAGGAAAAAGAGAAGAAGGGCCAGTAGCGGCCAAATTGTCCAGGTACAAATAATAGGGACCAGCCGCCCTTCCGCTGTGACCAACCAGTTAACATTTCTGTAAGTAGCTCGTCCAAGAAGCAGAGCGTGCACGGGGGCGTACATGAAATCGAGCAGGAACGTCGTTTTACTGCTTCTGTTGGGAGTAGCGGTTCTAGGAAGTCCAGAGGTGCGGTCGGCTCGCGTGGCTCCAAAACCGGTGAGCGATTGCAATCTGGACGGCATGACCGTTGCAGGTATTCCCGGCAGCGGAAGCGAACAGCTTATCCATTGCTGGAATCGGTAATCGCCTATTTCGCTGTTGCCGTGCTCTTCGCCACAGCGGATTTGAAGTAGTCGAACGAGAGCTTCAGTCCCGTCGTGAGATCGATTTTCGGCTCCCACCCGAGAAGCGTGCGAGCTTTGGTGATGTCGGGACGGCGCTGCTTGGGATCGTCCTGCGGCAACGGCTCAAATCGAATCTTGCTCTTGGCTCCGGTTACTTCCAGAACTTTCTCCGCACACTGCAACATAGTGAACTCATTCGGATTGCCGATGTTGGTAGGCTCGTGTTCGTCAGAGTTTGCGAGACGAACGATGCCGTCAATCTCATCCGACACATAACAGAAGCTGCGCGTCTGTTTGCCATCACCGAACACCGTCAGATCTTCGCCGGTGAGCGCCTGCTTCATGAAGTTCGGAATCACCCGGCCATCGTTGATCTGCATCTTCGGACCGTAGGTATTGAAGATGCGGATAATGTGCGTATCCACTCTGTGATAGCGCAGATAAGCCATCGTGGCAGCTTCGGAAAAGCGCTTAGCCTCGTCGTAAACGGATCGTGGCCCGATAGGGTTCACGTTTCCCCAGTAGCTTTCCTTTTGCGGATGAACTGCGGGATCGCCATAACACTCAGAGGTGGAGGCGAGAAAGAACTTTGCCCGGTGTTGTCGTGCGTACTCGAGCGCGTTGAATGTGCCAATGCTTCCCACCTGCAGCGTCTCAACGCCGTGGATCATGTAATCGACAGGACTTGCCGGCGAAGCAAGGTGAAAGACATATCCAACGGGTCCACAATCAAACTTGCGGCAAACATCTGTTTCGAAGAACTCGAAGCGCGACTCGTTCGTAAGGTGTTTAATGTTCTCGCGCCTTCCGGTCAGCAGATTGTCGAGCGCAATTACCTTGTGCCCTTCGCCGAGCAGAGCATCACAAAGGTGCGAGCCAAGAAATCCGGCGCCTCCCGTCACTAGAATGCGCATCGGTTAATCCACCTTCCCGGAACTAGCGGTGACCATCTTTTCTGATTTTTCTCCCTGGCGCGTCGGCTGCGAATCGGGTCGCCCAATGCTGTAGTACAGGAATCCGTGCGCGGACATCGTTGCCGGATCGTATAGATTGCGCCCATCGACAACGATCGGATATGCGAGCATGGAGCGCAATTTTTCGAGGTCGAGATCCGCGAAACCCGACCAGTCAGTGAGAATCAGCAAGGCATCGGCACCCTGCGCCGCGGCGTAAGCAGAGTCGTGATAGCTGACCGATGAACCGGGCAGTACTTCGCGCGCTCGCTCACTTGCCGCTGGATCGTACGCGCGGATCTCGCAGCCTTCCTTCAGCAGGCTCTTCACGATCTCAATTGCCGGAGATTCGCGGATGTCATCGGTGCCACCTTTGAAGGCAAGGCCGAGGACGGCGAGTTTCTTCCCTTTGAGTGTCCAGAGTGCCGTTCGAACTTTCCGTAGAAAGCGTGCACGCTGCTCATCGTTGATCGCGATAACAGCGGAGAGCAGGCTGAAGTCGTAGCCATTCTCACGCGCGACGTGGCGAAAAGCCTTCAGGTCCTTGGGAAAGCACGAGCCGCCATAACCCACGCCCGGATTCAGAAACCGGTTCCCAATCCGCGAGTCGGAGCCAATCCCTTCGCAGACTTCTTTCACGTCCGCTCCCACCGACTCACAGATGTTGGCCACGGCATTGATGAATGAGATCTTTGTAGCCAGAAAGGCATTCGATGCGTGCTTGATGATCTCGGCGCTTTTGGTGCTGGTGGCGATCAGGCGGGCCGGACTCGACCATTTTGCGGGGGCTGGCACCGCCGCACGATCAGAGCGCAGGTAATACGAACCGTCCGTCAGCGGACGATAGATCTCGCGCAGCACCTCGGAGCAGCGGACGGTGTCCGCGCCGGTAACAATGCGATCTGGGTACAGGAAATCAACGACTGCCGTGCCTTCGCGCAGGAATTCAGGATTGGACGCGACGTCGAACAACTCGGCCGGAGCGCCGTCGAGCAACATTACCTTGCGGATCCAGTTGCTGGTGAACACCGGGACGGTGCTCTTCTCGACTACAACCTTGTAAGAGTTGATGGCGGCAGCCACGGCACGCGATACGGATTCCACGTACGAAAGATCCGCATCCCCTTCTTCCGTCGACGGAGTTCCGACGGCGATGAAGATCGCTGCACTCTGCTGCACAGCTCCTGCCATGTCAGTCGAGAACTGCAATCGCTTGCCGCGATGCCGTTCCAGCAGCTCCGGAAGATGCTCTTCATGGATGGGAACTTCGCCCTGTTGCAGCCGGGAAATCTTCTCCGCGTCATTATCGATGGAAATGACGTCGTGTCCGATCTCAGCAAAACATGCCGCAGCAACTAGTCCTACGTATCCCGAACCTACCACTGCGATCTGCAAACTCAGGCCTCCATGCCGCTTACCGAATTGTAATCGGAAACGCTTTAAATGCCGCTTGATTGGAGTCCGAGTTGCCCACGGCGGTTGGTCATTCCGAACCGGCTGGCTGATCAGCGCGCCGACGGCGCTAATTATCCTTGATCGCAATCCCAATCAGGCTCAACCCACGCCACGGCCAGATCCATTCGAGATGCCGGAACAGCGGCAGGATGGTGTCCATGAACTTCAGCTGAATTCGCGAAAATCGTCTGCGTTTCAGCACCTTGTTGTTCAATTGCCATCCCGGTACGGAGAGCCGGTTGAAGTCGAAGATCGTCGGGCTGCGAAATCCACTGCGCGATAACATGAAAGTGAGTTCGTCGGCTGCAAACCTCTTCTTTCTTCCGCGTTCCTCATCGAGAGTGCCAAACCGGCTTTGCCCCTGCGGAACTTGAACGATGATGCGCCCCCCGGGCTTGAGACAGTTCCACACCCAAACCAAGGCAGCCTCGGGATCGGGCAAGGTGTCCAAAACGTTCAGCATCAGGACGGTATCGAATCGCGCTCCCATGGCGCGATAACTCTCCTCACGCGCGGGATCAAACTCGGCCACTCGAACATACGGTTTGCCCATCGCGTAGGACTGGAGAAATCGCAAATAGTGCGGATTCGATTCTGCAGCGACATAAAGATCTCTGGGGATGAACTGATTCGTAATACTGGCAACGCCCGCTCCGACCTCCAGCACGGAGTCGCCGACGTGAGGACGAATCGTGTCTCCCAGCCACAGCGTGAAGCGGCGGGCCTTTTCCAACTCGGAGACCAGGCGAGTGCCGTAGTCATCCTTCTGGAACAAATCGTCGATCAGTGCCCAGTGAAACATGGCAAACAAAGCGCGGAACCCATCCTTCGCGCCGATCTTCTTACCCTCCGCCTTGGTTCGCGGCAGATATCGAATCGGAACCTCGAAAATACGCGCGCCGCGTTTCGCGAGCTTGAATGTAATCTCCACTTCGAAGCGAAAGTCGTTACTGCGGATTGGTATCGATTTCAGCAGCACCGTGTTGATGGCCTTGTACCCGGTCTCCATGTCGGTGAGATGAAGATCGGTGAACCAGTTGCTCATCGCCGTGAGGCCTTTGTTCATCAGCGTGTGCCGGTACATCAGTGCACGGCGATACTGTGCTGACATATACCGCGATCCGAAGACGGCGTCCGCACCTTCCTCGGCGAAGGGAACGAGCAGCGAGGGAATGTCGGCGGGATTGTACTCAAAGTCGGCATCCTGGATCAGGCAGATGTCGCCTGTCGCCGCCGCGATTGCCGTGCGCACTGCAGCGCCCTTGCCCTTGTTCTTCTCGTGACGAATAAGCTGGATCCGCGGCTCTTCCGCCGCCAGCTTGGTGAGGACTTCACTGGTACCGTCGGTGCTGCAATCGTCGACGACAATCACTTGCAGATCACGGATCAGCGGATCGGAGAGGCTGAGCACTCGCCGTATGGCGGCTTCGGCAACGTGTCGTTCGTTATAAACCGGCACCAGCACGGTAAGCCGGAATCCTCTTCCGCCGGCGTTCTCCAGCGGTGAAGTTCCCGATAGTGCTTCAGGTTTGCCAACGCCGATGGACACGCGACCGCTCCCTGACGAATTCCATTCGCATGCAACCCGACCTTCTCCTTGAATGGAGCTGATCGGCGCAAGGTTTCACAGGTAAAGCGAAGTATAAATCAGGTCGCTTGGGCTACACGACCCTATTGGTAAGCTTCGGCTGCTCTTGGTGCAACTTGTCGCACCAGCGCCGGGCGCAGCGGTTGGATCAACACCGATCGGTCGAGTGCATTGGAGAGCGCAAGTTGGAATTCGGACGTCAGCAGGCCGATATCCACCTGGATGGGATCGAGATTATTACTTCTCGTCAGAGACAAGGTTGAATGAGCCATCTCGATCGAAATCGTCCATGCCGCCGAGCCGCGAAAACGATGTGCCCCGGCAATTTCCCGCGACCAGCGAAAGTGCCACGTCCCATCGAAATCCTCTTCAAACGGTTCCGTAGCGTGTTGGGAAAGCGCACCAAGAAGCTTCAGGTCGAGTTCATCGAACTCATTCGCGTTAAAGGCGTTCGTCAGGATTGAGCACACTTGGGAAAGATTCTCTGCCGCCTCGAGATCCTCTGAGGCTCGACGCAGAATCAGGTTATTGCCGATCATGTCTTTCTGCGCGATCGTACGCTCGGCTGCGCGCCGCAATTCGGCGAACTCGTGATAGCCAAGATGTTGCACGCCAAAAATGATGCCGCATCCAACGATAATGAGAACCACTCCTACTGAACTTCCGCCTTCATCTAGCATCAAAAGGCTCAGCAGTCCGAGTGCTGCCGAAACACCATAGAGAATGATGACAACCTGGCGGTGACTGAAACCCATTTCGAGGAGCCGATGATGAATGTGATTTCGGTCGGCAGAGAACAGCGGCCTGCCACTGAGGAATCGCCGAATCACGGCCAACGCTGTGTCAATCAACGGTAAGCCGAACGACACCAGCGGAATCGTGACTGCAACCAGCGTCGTGTCTTTTTGCGCTCCTGCAATCGACAGCGCGCTGAGCATGAATCCCACGAACAAGCTTCCGCAGTCACCCAGAAAAATTGTTGCCGGGTTGAAGTTATAGCGAAGGAATCCGATGAGTGCGCCAGCCAGTATTGTCGCCAGCACTGAAACCAGAACGTTGCCGCTAAACAGCGAGACTACAAAGACCACCACAGTCGAGAACAGGGCTGATCCAGCCGAGAGACCGTCCAGACCATCGATCAGGTTGAAGGCATTCGAAATCAACAGGACCCAAAGAATTGTCAGCGGCAGGGAAATGAAAATCCCCAGTACCTTTGGCCCGAACAGGATCGGGATTACCGAAATGCGCAACCCGCCGCAATAGAGCAGCGTGCCGGCTAATACCTGAACGCTGAATTTCGCATACGGATTCAGACCGCGAAGATCGTCGAGCAATCCGAGTAAAAAGACCAGAGTGCCGCAACCAAGAATCCAGAACAGTTGGAACTGGGAAAAATTTGGCTTATTACCTGACAGGCTGCTGATCAGCAATGACGCGGAGATCGTGATTAGAACAGCGAGGTAAACCGCGATTCCGCCAACGCGCGGCATCAGCGATGTATGCACATCGCGATCGCGTACCGGGCAGCATCCCCAGCCATTCTTACGAGCTCTATTTCGTACGTATCGCGTGAGGAGAGCAGATAAAAGTGTGCCCCCCGCAAACAATCCCAAGTAATGCACGATTCCTGCCTCTATTCCTGGGCTTCTTTGAATATAGGAGGGGGTGACCGATGGGGCAATTACCAGGCGGGTTACTCTGGTAACCGGTCACGAATCATGCGTACTAGAACTTACGCGGAGCTTCACTAAATGCCCAGTTTCTTGACTTCCTCGTTGTAATACTTGCGGTAGAGGATGTCCCATTCCTGGCTTCCTTCGAGAATGGTCTTCTTCTGGTTCTCGATCTTGTGGCGCGCCGCCTGGTCGATCTTGGCTTCCTCGTTGAATAGTTCCTCGAGGATGCGACGGACTTCGAGGCGAATCGTGTTCCGATCCTCGATGAAATCCACTTTTTCCATGTCGGCCAGTGCGTCGGTGACCGAATGAGCGAGTCGGTTGACTTTGTCGCGGCTGATTCTCACAGGACCGCCTTGTACTTGCGCACCAGTTCGTTCTTCACTTTCTTGAACATTTCCTGGTAGTTGGCTCCGCTTTTACGCATTTCGTCAGAGTAGGCTTCGAGGATGGCGCGGACCTCGTCGTTGATTCGGTCTTCCAGCGTCAGTTCGTCCAGCAACGCTGCATGGACGCGTTCCGTTACCGGGCCTAGTTCAGCAGCTTCGATGAACTCGCCTTCGTTCAACTTTTTCGTCAGTCGCTTGGCTAAATAGCCGACGTATTCCTTGGAATAGAGCATGTTTGGGTCGACAAGTATAGGGAAACAAACAAGTTTAACATACCGTAAATCTCATCCGTTGGTGGCAGGCAAACCGTGCAAATCACGCGTAGTGTTGCCGCTCCTTTCTGCCTCAACTCTTGCTGCCCGGGAGTATCATGTCTCATGGAGGCCCGCCTCCTGAGCGCGGAAGGGACGGGAGAATATGCTTCTCATGCAGGAAGATCTGACCACCATCAAGGATGACATGATTGCCTTTATTGAAGGCCATGGCATGCGCAGGTTCCCAGGTTACGTCGGCGAAGAAGTCCAGACGGTGATGTGGGACCTGAACTCGAACCTTGAAACGTGGAAAGACTTTGTTGAGCTCGCAAAGCACAGCGGGGCCACATTCCTCACTATGAACAATCTGCTCCTCGACCGCGAGGAAGTCGACTTCCTGGTAGAACGCCTGCGCAACGCCGCTTACGCCAGTGAGGAAGATGTAGAAGAAGCGCGTTGGCTGCGCACCTACGTCGGCAAAACTGGCTTCGTGCAACTGGGATTCCCGCACCAGGGTTCGATTTTCGTCTGCGAAATTTCGACCGAGTGGTACGAGCGCTATCAGCGCCTGCTCGATATGGCCGAAGACCTCGGCGGCATTCCGTTCGAGACCGATCAGGACGACGAACGATAGTCCCAAGTCCGATCGAATGAGGTCGTAGCAAGATCCAAGATCATTCACTGCTTGCACTTGACTCACAATCCTCAGAGCAACCCCGTCCTCCTGGTGTAACCTGAGATCTACCAATCCTGAGAAGCTTGAACTGTGCGCTGGATTTTTCGAGAGGCCGATCCGAACCGAGTTGCTGAACTTCAAGAGGCTCTGAAGCTCTCCCCCGCGGTCGCCCGCCTCCTCGTCAATCGCGGCATCGTCAGCCCAGAAGATGCGCAAGGCTTTCTGCATCCTGCTCTGGCAGATCTTCATTCGCCTTATTCCATGCTCGGCATGCGTCCGGCAGTCGAACGAATCCGCGCTGCGATCGAGCGCAAAGAAACCATCCTGATTTACGGTGACTACGACGTCGACGGCACAACCGCGATCGTCATTCTGAAAACGGCCATCGAGATCTGCGGAGGCGTCGTTCAGTTTCATGTCCCCCACCGGATCAAAGAAGGCTACGGCATGAAGGACGACGTGATCGAGCGCGCGGCCGCCGCAGGTGTGCGTCTGATCATCAGCGTCGACACTGGCATTCGCGCCTTCACGGCCGCAGACGCTGCAAAGCGTGTGGGAGTCGACCTGATCGTGACCGATCATCATCTCCCCGAAACCGACCAAGGTGTGCCACAGGCGCTGGCCGTGCTGAATCCGAATCAATCCGGCTGCGAGTATCCATGCAAGGCGCTTTGTGGCGCAGGAGTAGCATTCAAAGTCGCGCAGGCCCTGCTCGAAGAAACCGGCCGCTCCCGCCTTCTTCCTTCGTTCATAAAGATTGTCGCAATTGCCACGGTTGCTGATTCTGTCCCTCTAATCGGCGAGAACCGCATCTTCACCAAGTTGGGACTGGAGGGCTTGCGCCAGCCCGTGAACGCCGGATTGCGCGCGATCCTTGAAGTCTCATCGCTCGACGGCACGCGTCCCATTACGACCGGAGACATCGCTTTTCGCGTGGCTCCGCGGCTGAACGCCGCCGGACGCATGGACGTGGCCCAGACGGTCATCGAGTTGTTCAGCGAAAAAGATCCGAAGCGTGCCCGGGAGATCGCGGAACGGCTCACGCTGCTGAATGGCGAGCGCCAACAGGAAGAAGCGCAGATCCTCAAGGAGATTGAGGAGCGGGTCGCGGCTGCGCCCGAATTACGCGAAGCCTACTGCCTGGTCATCGACGGGGACAACTGGCATCGCGGAGTAATCGGAATTGCTGCCACTCGCGTTGTCGAACGCTATGGCAGGCCGGCGCTGGTGCTCTCGCGCGACGGAGAAGAGGCGCATGGCTCCGGACGATCCATCCACAACTTCCATCTTCTGGAAGCGCTGGAATCGTGCCGCGAACTGTTCAATCGCTTTGGTGGCCACGCCCATGCAGTTGGATTGGCGCTCCCATGCGAGCGCATCGAACAATTGCGGTCACGCCTCGATGCTTATGCTCGTGAGCGGCTCACGGAAGCTGACTTCGTTCCAATTCTGAAGGTCGATGCCGAGGTCGAATGGCACGAGATCGGACCGAAGCTGTTTCATGGCATCTCTCAGCTCGAGCCTTTTGGAATGGGCAATCCAGAGCCGGTCCTTGTCACTCGGAATGCCCGGATACTACTGCCGCCGAAGACGATCAAAGACAAGCACGTGAAGTTTCGACTTACTCACGCGAACGGAAACCCAAGTCGAAAGTGGGACGCCTTAGCCTGGCGAATGGCCGAGCGTTGTTTGCAGGAAGGTCTTCTCGTGGGCGATTCGATCGATATTGCATTCACGCTCGAGCACAATGATCATCCCGAGTTCGGCGGACTTGAATTACGCCTGGAAGATTTTGCCCGTTCGCTTGTTGCCGCTCGTGCGGAATCTGCGAGTTCAATTTCCTGTTAGGGATTGTGACATTTCCTCGAATCCTCCTAATCATAAAAATTCATGCGTTTTTGATTTCCACAGCACTGGCGACCCCGGTAAACCGATTTAAAATGTGGTTAGTGCAGTTGGAGATCAGGGAAACCCTGCTCTTATCAAACATTTTGCTTAGTACATGAGCCGGGAGGGCTCTGATGGTTTCAAAATGCGCCAATCCGGGATGCTCAGCTTCCTTTCGCTATTTCCGAGAGGGCCGATTATTTGAGATCGAAGTTACCTCCAAGCCCAATAGCGATCCGGCCAACGCCCAGCGAAAGCCGCATCGCAAGGTCGAATATTTCTGGCTGTGCTCGTCCTGCGCCACCAGGCTTATTGTGAAAGTCGATGAAGAGCGTGGAGTGATCATCGCGCCTCTTGCGGGCGCGGTCGTGCGTCATGCAACAGCGTAGTTTGAAAAACTAAGCGGATTTCGAAGTAACCAGGCTGGGTTCGACCTTCGTCTTGTCGTACCGTCCCGACGCACTCGCCCATCGAATCCAGAGCATCTCCAGGAACATCCTGAAGCCATCGGTAACCGGGTTGATTTTCGAGCGGGTATCGTGCGCCCACTCCACCGGAACCTCGGTGATTTTGTAGCCCATCTTTCTGGCTAGAAACAGGATCTCCGGATCAAATCCCCAACGGTCGATCATCTGCCGCGAAAAGACTGCCTCTCCGACTGGACGGGAGAACGCCTTGAAGCCGCATTGTGTGTCTTTGTAAGGCAGTCCAAGGGTCACACGCAGCAGCAGGTTGAAAACGCGTCCGAAGACCTGCCGGTAAAGCGGCTGACGCTTATTCTGCAATTCCACCTGGAGCCACCGTGATCCGATCGCCATGTCCGCCCCTTCATGCAAAGCGGCAAAAAGCTTAGGCGCTTCCTCGATCGGCGAAGACAAGTCAGCGTCGGTGAACAGAATCACGTCGCCGCGAGCCGCCAGCACGCCATTTCGTACGCTATATCCTTTGCCTCGATTCCCCGGGTTTTCAAGCAGTTGCACGCAGGGGTTTTTACGAGCGTAGTTCCGCACGATCTCGGCAGTGTTGTCGCGTGAACCATCGTTAATCACGATGATTTCCATTGCCCATTGTTGTTCTGCGCCAAAGGCGAGAATGTGATCCAGGGAAGCCGAGATCCTTGTGCTTTCGTTGTAGGCCGGAATGACGATGGTATAGCTGGGCGATTTCATCAGGTACTTAGACGCAAGGTCGATTCTACTTGTTATCTGCGCAACTGTTTAGAGGCAAATAAATACCTTCCAGCGTCGCAGTTCTCATTGGGGCGCGGTCAAGCGGCCTTTTGCTGGCCGACTATGTGCAAGAAAGTGTCAACCAGTTCAGGATCCCACAATCCCCGGTGGGACTCGTCCTGCATGGTTTGGACCGCTTGATCGTGGGAAAGGGCAGGTTTATACGGACGGGCGGTGCGCAAAGCATCGTAGACATCGACCACCTGCAGAACCCTTGCGAGCAAAGGGATCTCATGCCCAACCAGGCGGTCGGGGTATCCGCTTCCGTCCCAATGTTCGTGGTGCTGACGAATGATCGGCAGAATCGGACGCAGCGACTTCAGCGGCCGGCAAATGTTTTCCCCGGCAATCGGGTGTTGACGCATGATTTGCCATTCGGCAGGGGAGAGGTTCGATCCTTTCTTCAGGATCTCGTCGGGAACCGTAATCTTTCCGATGTCATGCAGATAGCCCCCGCGGCGCAGCGCCCTCAGGTCTTCTTGTCCCAGAGTCAGGGCTGTTCCGAGTTGCACGGCGTAACTGGCCAATCTTTCACAATGCCCTGCAGTGTAGGGATCACGGGCCTCCACACTCAAAGCGAGCGTCTCGAGTACGTCTTCCACATTCTCCAATTCGTCGGTAAATTCCTTCAGTTTCAACAGGGACTTCACGCGCGCAAACAGTTCTTCGGGGAAGATCGGCTTGTTAAGGAAATCGTCCGCGCCAACTTCGATTCCGTGGATTTTGTCTTCGCGGTCGGTAAGGCCGGTGATGAGGACAATCGGAATCAGTCGCGTCTCCGGCGCCGATTTCAACTCCTGGCAAAGTTCATAGCCCGAGCGTCCGGGCATGACCACGTCAAGCAATATCAGATCGGGAGGGTTGGCGCGGATTTCGCGCGATGCTTCTTCGGCATTGTTCGAGGTCGCAATCTCGTAGTCGTATCGAGAAAGCAACTCCTTCAGAAGAAAAGCATTATCACGATTATCGTCTACGATCAGTATTCTTGGCACACGCCTATGAAAAGGGCCAACCAGGTCCATTGCTCGTGGGAGGATGAACGGGACCGATTGGTTGCATTACGCAATTGAGGGATCAGGCCGACTGGCGTACGCTTTGCCTATGACACGCAAACTAACCGCATTCTTGTTTTTCATATCCTGCGTGTTGCCGGTCGCGGCCTCGGCCGCGTCGAAACCGCATGTCATTACTTTCGGTAAATCGACCACAGTCCCGTTATTTGTGGGTCCCGAAGAAAAACAGAAAGTAGAAATCCAAATTCGCCCGCTCCTGGTGGATACCCGGGTCAAGGAATTCACCATGGGCGAACCTCACGACGTTACCGACCGTCTCTTCGTCATCCGCAAAGCCTATCGATTGAATGACTGGTTGCCGGAAGATCAAGCGAACAAAACACATCGCTGGAAATGGCAGCGTGGCGGGTGGCTGGTGGTGGATCGCACCACCGGGAAAATTTCTCCCATAACCCTGCCCTTGTTCGATCCCTTCTACTCTGAGGCAGTTTGGTTTCGCGACTTTGCCGGCTACTGCGGCATCTCCGATAATGGCGAACGTATTTTCGCCATAGTTTCGCAATTGGGACGAAAGAAGCCGGTGGTGAAGCAGGAACTTGGCAAAGCCAAAAATGGGGAGATGCCCGATTCCGAGTGCGCCACTCCCGAGTGGCAGCGCGAACCAACGCGGATTGTCTTCCAACCTTCGGGCGGGCAGAAAACCGTGTTCACCATCCACGCGCATGCCACCGAAATGGCCACTAAGGACGATACGGATGCGGAGGAAGACGCGAAAGTAGGAGAATTGAGCGCGAGTGCCCTACCTTCCCTGCGATCGAAAGACAATATGAAATCGCTCGACGAATTGTTGCAAGACGCGGCCCAGGCCCATGGACATCTCTGTGCCGGACAGGTGCTGGGCGTGCGTATGGCGATGCTCGGACTGGAAAAGCTCGGCATTGAAGATCCGCATGGCGCCGACCGCAAGCGCCTTGTAACGTTCGTGGAAATAGATCGTTGTGCGACGGATGCGGTCGGTGTCGTTACCGGGTGCCGTCTCGGCAAACGCGCTCTGAAATTCCGCGACTGGGGCAAGATGGCGGCTACGTTTGTCGATGTAAACAACGGGCGCGCCGTCCGCATCGCGGCGAAAGAATCCTCGAAGGCGCTCGCCCGCAGCATGCATCCCGAGATGGAGAGCAAGAACCAGCAGCAGATGGCGGCCTATCGCGAGATGGCCGACGCCGACCTATTCGACGTGCAGTGGGTGAAAGTCGATCTTCCTGCAGAAGAATTTCCAGGATTCAAAGGCGAGCGCATTGTCTGCGAACACTGCGGTGAAGGAATCAACTTCAAGCGCGAAGTTCGGCGCGACGGCCGCGTGCTCTGCCGAGGGTGCGCGGGAGAAAGCTACTACACAGTCGTCGGTGAGTAGTCGTTAGCCCTCGACTGCCCGCTTTTGTTTGTCATGACGAGCGTAGCGAGGCATCTGCATTTAGCCACACGACCACCGACCACGACTAACGACCACTCGCCGCCTCATGCTCATACACATGCGCGATTCGCAGCAGAGTCGCTTCATCGAAGTGCCGCCCCAGGATCTGTAGTCCGATCGGCAATCCTTCTTTCGAAGTCCCGCACGGAACCGAAATTCCCGGAACTCCGACCAGATCGGCCGTGACGGTGTAGATGTCGGCAAGGTACATCGAAACCGGATCGTCGACTTTCTCGCCGAGTTTGAACGCTGGTGTTGGCGTCGTCGGAGTGACAATCGCGTCCACCTGCTGGAATGCGTTTTCGAAATCGCGCGTGAGCAGCGTACGCACCTGCTGCGCTTTCAGGTAATACGCGTCGTAATATCCGGCGCTCAGCGCATACGTCCCCAGCATGATGCGCCGTTTCACTTCCGCGCCAAAACCTTCATCGCGCTAGCGCCGGTACATTTCTGAGAGCGTGTGCGCTCGCGGAGATCGATGCCCGTACCGTACACCGTCGAAGCGCGCGAGGTTCGCCGACGCTTCGGCAGTCGCGATGATGTAATACGTCGGGATCGCGTATTCCGTATGCGGCAGCGATATCGGCACGATCTCGCATCCCGCTTCCGCCAGTTTCTGGATTGCCGCTTCCACGGCGGCGCGAACTTCCGGATCGAGTCCCTCGCCAAAATATTCTTTCGGAACGCCGAGCCTCAGACCCTTTCGCCGGCTTCCCGATCTCAGCTTCGTAATCGGCGACGGGAACTTCGGCGGAAGTCGAGTCGAGTTCATCGCGTCCGGCGATATAGCGCAGCAGGATAGCCGCGTCTTTCACCGTCTTCGTCAGCGGACCAATGTGATCGAGCGACGACGCAAACGCGATCAGTCCGTAGCGCGAAACGCGCCCGTACGTGGGCAGCAATCCCACCACTCCACAAAAAGCCGCTGGCTGACGAATCGATCCGCCGGTATCCGATCCCAGTGCCGCGACTGTCAGGTTTGCGGCCACCGCCGCTGCGCTTCCACCCGACGATCCGCCCGGCACGCGTGAAAGATCGCGCGGATTATGAACAGGGAAGTAGCCCGAGTTCTCGTTCGACGAGCCCATGGCAAACTCGTCGCAATTCGTCTTGCCGAGGATGATGGCGCCAGCATCTTCCAGCCGCTGCACAGCCGTTGCGGTATAGGGTGCAATCCAGCCCTTCAGGATCTTCGACCCCGCAGTGGCCTGGACGCCCTTGACCGTCATCACGTCTTTAATCGCGACCGGAACGCCCGCCAGCGGAGGCAGCGCATCGCCCTTGTCCGCGAGCGCCTGCACGGCCGATGCCTTCGTCAGCGCGCGATCTTTCGCGAGCGTCAGATAAGCGCCAATCTGCGAATCGTCGGCTTCGATTTTCTTGTAGAACTCTTCCACGAGCTCAACAGGATTGAGCACGCGCTCGGCGATGGCAGTTCGGGTCGATTCAACAGTAAGTGTGTTTAAGTCCATGAGTCTGTCGGTGCTATTCAGCCTGAGTGAAACGCCCGCAAATCAGCGATAGGTAATTGAGTGAATACCTCACGTTGATACGGCGTCATTCTGTAAAGCACCAGCGCATGAATGCGTCACCATATGATAGCGACGCTGCGATAAGCATCCCAGGTAAGAGTGCGCCTACGACGATCCAAGGTCGGAAGCTGCGATTGCAGACCGTTGCTCACAACCCACGCACGAAGTAACTGAATCACACCGTGTGACTGTGAAGCTGAAAAACCGAAAGCTGCGAGACAATTTCTTCAGGCCTTCCGAGGATTACGCAATTACCTATTACACTTACCTATCTCTCAATCACCTTCGGCACTTTGAAGAACGCTCCATCCGAATCCGGCGCATTCTCCATTACCACCTCGCGCGGCAGGCACGGACGCACTTCATCCTCGCGCATGACGTAACCAAATCGCTCGGATCCTTGCTTCGACGGATCTATCCCGAAGCGATCCGATGTCTGCGCCATGGGCGGGACGTCTTTCGTATCGAGCTGGTTCAGCCGGTCGATGTGCTCGAGAATCGAGTTCAGGTCTTTCACCATCCTCGATTGTTCCTCGGGCGTTAGTTCCAGGTTCGCCAGGTCGGCGACATACTGCACGTCTTTTTCGGTGACTTTCATTTCTGATCGAATCCGTAGGTCTCGCCCGGAAGCAGGAACAGGATGTGCTTCACCTGCGCGTCGATCGTCTGGTTCAGCGCGTCCAGGTATTTGGGAGCCAGACTGGTCAATTGATTGCGCCACGCCACATCGGGCACTTCCACTCGCAGAACGCCGGCTCGAAAGCCGAGTACCCGGGTACGCTTGGCTACGCCCGGACCGCAAACCAGCGGCCACGCCAGAAACGGCGCTTCATTCGCCGGAGCTCCGTCCAGCAACTCTCCCATGATTTTTTGTAAGGCAGTGCGCCCATGTTGCATGGCGAAGTCCAGAATCTGAAGTCCAGAATGAAGACTGGAAGATTGAAATCGCATTCTAGCATTCCACCCGCGAGCGTCTCGGTGAAGACCCAAGGCAGATCGCGCCAGACGCCGCGCTCAGTCATGCCCGCACCCAGCATGTCAACAATCCGCGATAGATCAGTGCTTTCTCTTGTTTTTCAAGCACTTAGCTGCTGCCGTTCAATGCAGCAGTTGACCACTTGGCAGTGAAAACAAGCGTTTTAAGCTTAGATCGTTTCCGAATCCGCCCCATGCCAGCTAACATGACAAGTGTGGGGGAATAGTCTTTTTACTTGTTGCACTTAGCAGGGGTGTTCCCCGGCAGGTTTCTGCCTATCCATCCCGCTATTAGTTTTTTGTTTTGCCGGAGATACCTGACGATGCCAAAACCGATCAAGTATGTAGAGAAGGTGGTGACAATCGCAGCGAAGGCCGCATGGGTGCCGTACGCGGCCATCAGCATGCGCAAGCAGACGCCTTCGTTCACCCCCGCATGGAGCGAAAAGCCGCTCCTGAAGTCCTACGAAAAGACCAAGCCACCGCTCGGCTGGCCCCGCGCCACCGACTCGCTTTGCCCGAAGTGCGTGCCTGATATCCGCAAGCAGATCCTCGACGGCAAGCTTCCGCAGGAAATCCTGCGCAACGCCAAGGTCGGCGAAATCAAGGCCACCATCGTCGAAAAAGACGGCAAGATCATGATGATCAAGGATTGCCCCAAGCACGGGCACTTCGAAGACGTCATGTCCGTCGATCCGGCATTCTCCAAGCACCTGGAAGACGTTTTCCCGGGCCGCGACATTCGCGCCCACGCCGACGAGAAGCTGCACAACCACGGCACTTCGACCGTGAAGCACGGCCGCGGATCGGTGCTCACCGTCGATCTGACCAACCGCTGCAACATGATGTGCGATCCCTGCTTCATGGACGCGAACCAGGTCGGTTTCGTCCACGAATTGACCTGGGACGAAATCAAGCAGCTGCTCGATAACGCCGTCACCATCAAGCCGAAGCGTCAGATGTCCGTACAGTTCTCCGGCGGCGAGCCCACGCTGAGCCCGTACTTCCTGGACGCGGTTCGCTACGCCCGCCACGTCGGCTACACGTCGGTGCAGGCCGCAACCAACGGCATCGAGTTCGCCAAGTCCATCGAGTTCTGCCAGCAGGCCGCGGAAGCCGGCTTGCGTTACGTTTATCTCCAGTTCGACGGAATCGGCAACGCTGCCAACGCCCATCGCAAGATCGGCAACCTGTTCGACGTGAAACTGCGCGCGATCGAGAACCTGTACAAGTCAGGTGTCGATATCGTTCCCGTGGTCACCATCGTCAACGGCATCAACAACGAGCAGGTCGGCAACATCGTCAAGTTCGCGCTCGACAATCCGAAGATCATCCCGTTCGTCTCGTTCCAGCCGGTTTCGTTCACCGGACGCGACGAAGAGATCACCGACGAGCGTCGCATGGCGCAGCGCTACACGCTGTCGCACCTGGCGCACGACGTGAAGACGCAGGTTGGAATCGGCGAGCCTACGCGCGACTGGTTCCCCATCTCGTTCATGTCGACGTTCTCCGACTGGTCTGACCTGGCACACGGTCCCGGGCACGATTGGGGACAACTGAGCTGCGGCTGCCACCCGAACTGCGGCGTGGGCATGGCCGTCATGGTCGACAAGGAAACCAAGGAAGCTGCGCCAATCACGCAGTTCCTCGACGCGCACCAGATGGCGCGCGACACCGCTATGATCGTCGACGCAGGCCGCGGCCAGAAATGGTCGGCATTCGGCATGGCGCTGGCGTTCCTGCGCAACTACGATCCGTTCCAGACCACCACGCACTTCACCATGTTCGACATGTTGAAGAAGCTCGACAAAACCTTCGGCGTTACCAAGAAGGCGAAGTCGGGCGCCTACGGCAAAGTCGGCGGCGATCGCACGCTCGAGGATATCGAGAAGCGCCGCAAGGATCGCTGGAATGTGCTGATGGTTGCCGGGATGTGGTTCCAGGATCTGTGGAACTACGACTTCCGCCGCACCGAGCAGTGCATCATCCCTTACGCCACGCAGGAAGGCGAAATCAGCTTCTGCGCGTACAACACGGGCGTGGGCTGGCGCAATATCGTCGAGAAGATGCACATGACCGCCACGCTCACCAAGTGGTACGAAGAGCATGGACGCCATGAGATCTTCGCAGGCGGCAAGCGCGTTTCGATGGCGTCCGGCAACGAGCGCCACCTGGAACTGCTCCAGTTGAAAGACGAGTTGGTCACCGAAACCGAGCAGCAGGATCTCAACAAGCTGGGCATCGCGAAGAATGCGCGCGAAGAAAAGCTCCGTGCACGCGACGCCAAGCAGAAACTCACTCCGGCAGAAGAAGCCAAGAATCGCGAGATGATGAAGCTCTATCGCGAAGTGGTTCTGGGCGAGAAGACTCCGGAAGGGTTCGTTCCACTGACCACGCTGGGCGCTCCGACAAACGGCAACGGCAATGGAAATGGTTCCAAGCCGGTGCACGAAGACGAAGTTGCCGGCGTCGCAGGCGACTAGGCAATTTCAGAAGCAAGATTTCAGAATGAAGATTGGGCCGCGCAAGCGGCCCTTTTCATTGCACCACAGAGGCACAGAGCGCACCGAGAAGATTTTGGTTTGTCATCACGACGCCTCGCGCTGCGAGGCGGAGGGATCTGCATTGCTGTGAAAGTGGCGCGCGGAGCCCTCGCCCGCGTTCTGCTTTAAAGGGGTGCGGCATCCAGCCACGCCGAAACAAGAGGACATGGAGAATGTCCACTTGTCATCACGACGCCTTCGCGCAGCGAGGCGGAGGGATCTGCATTTCTACAGGTGCGCTGGTGTCGCTTGGCATGGCTCTAGCCATGGCGATACAAACCGAACAACTTGTTTTCGGTCACTTTGGTGACTCTCTAAAGTCGGTGCGTTAAACTCCTCCCGTGTACCACGATCAGGCACTCATCGCGGCATTCGTGAAGCGAGCAAAACGCGATCGCTATCGGGAAATCCTGTCCAATCCCAAGCTTCGCCGGAAATTTACTAGCAAGCTCGCGCACTTCACTGACTTCGATCCCAAGTACAGACTTCCACTAGACGGCAAAAAGCTATTCGCCGATTGGATTGCGCGAGAGCTGTTGAAGCGTAAGTCGCCTTCTTCGATATTCGTCATTTCTGAAGACCCAGCTCTCGACCAGAAGGAACTTCCTCTTCTTGAGACACTACACCGAGTTGTTGGGGGCGGAATGGGCACAGTCCTATCTTGTATCCCCGGATGCCTCGCCTTCGTCGAAACGGAAGATGAGCGTTACATCCTCGAACGAAACGATCCACTAAAAAAGCGGGAGTACATTCGGTTCGCGATTGATCTGAAAGACGACGACAGCAACGTTGGTCTAGGAATCTTTCAAGCGGCGGCGTTGGCAATTGAACGTGGGACAGTGACCGGCGTGGATGCCGATGAACTAAATGAAGTCCGAGCCTGGTTTAGTGAAAACTTGGCAAAGCCTCATGCCTTTGGAAGAGACTCACAGCGCCGTGGGATTTGCTGGTTTAAGTCCGGTGCGGACGAGCAGATCTCTCGCATCTGGGGAATGGTCCGAATTCTCGAGCGCAACGGAGTTTTCGTAAAGAAGATAAGAACTGATCGTCCTGGTTACCTCGTATACGAAGACGAATGGCAGATTGTCGCCGAACCTTTCCGAAAGGGAACTCTGGCCCGCTGACCGCCGGCTGCGGCATCCTATTTGCCTCTTTTGCGGACGGGCGGGGAACCACACCTGCCCCCCTTCCCATTCCCGGAATCTGTTGTCAATAGCCCCAAAGTCCATTTTCTCCGCAACTCCATCATTCCACGATAGAAATAAACTTCGCCGAAGTGTCCAGTAGGTTGGGTCGAAATTGCTATTCTGAAAATAGAGAGATTGGAAAGAAGAACCGAAGCCGGATTGAGAGACTGCCTGATCGACAGAACCGAAAACAACTCGCACTGATCCGTCGGAACCGCCGATCCGACGGATCGTCCGATGACTGTCCGTCGGATAAATTTCTCGTCCGTCGGATACATCTTTGTTTTCAACGAAAGCTCCTTGACCCCTCCCCCTCTCCCTCGGAATCCGATCGGCAGGTGGCTCGCGCGTCGGTTTATCTCGCCCTGCTTTGCCGAAGTGGGAGCTGGTCAAATGCATCTTCAACTAGCTCAAACGGAGTAGTGGAAGGCTAATTACCAGTCGCGCCATAAAGCTGAAAGCCACGCAACGTCGACAAACAACGGTCAGTGGCGTCCCCCTCTGCCACCTTCCGTAACAACTCGCAAAATTCATCGGGCCCTCTCGCAATGGGGTGCATACTAGATATGGCCTCCCAAGCCTCGTCACTCTCACTCGGAGAGTTTGCATGGGAATGTCTGATTGGCCTAATGGGCTGAACCGTACCGACCTCGTCACGGCGAAGAAATTCGCCTCCATCTACATCCTCTGGTCCGCTTTATGGGTAGTCGGGTCGGATTACGTGATGCATGTTGCGATGCACGGCCCTAACACCGTTTGGAGAATCGAGTCGTATAAGGGCCTCGTCTACGTCCTCGTGAGCGGCGTCATCCTGTTCATGGCGGTTCGCGAGCGGGATTCGAAGTACAAGCGGGAACGAATCCAGACCGAATCGATGTTGAGAAGCCTCCGTCACTCCGGTCTGATTGGTATTTACGAATGGGAGAATGGCAGGGTCACCGATGCCAACAGTACCCTGCTGGAAGCGCTCGGCTACACGCGCGAGGAACTCCTCTCCGGAAAACTGCCTCGAGAGGCGGTAACCCCTCCGGAATTCTGGCCTGCTGACGACTTGGCTGATCAGCAGGTTGCGTCGACCGGGAGGTGCGCGCTCTATCAAAAGCAAGTGTTACGCAAAGACGGAACCCGCCTTTCCGTACTCGTCGGTCGCGCACGCGTCGAAGGCGCTGCCAACCGCCGTATCGGCTACGCGCTTGACGTCTCCGAAATGAAGCAACTCGAAGAAAGACAGTCGCAGCTTCAGCAGCAGTTGTTGCAGTCCGAAAAGCTGAATGCCCTGGGTCAGCTCGCCGGCGGCATCGCGCACGACTTCAATAACCTGCTCAGCATCATCATCGGATATACCAGCCTGACGGAATCGAAACTCGGTGGGGCAAGCTCTGTCCGCGAGAACACGACCCAGGTGCTGAGAGCAGCCGATTCGGCAAAGAAACTAATCCGCAAGTTGCTGGCTTTCAGCCGCAAGCAGATCCTGAATCCCGAGCTGTTGAATGTAAACGAACTCATCTCAGAGCTAAGTGGGATGCTCATGCGTGTGCTCGACGAGCGCGTCAAACTCGAACTGCGGCTCGGACCAAAAGTGGGGAATATTGAAGCGGATCGCTCGCAGATCGAGCAGGTCATCCTCAACCTGGTGGTGAACGCCCGCGATGCCATGCCTCAAGGCGGCATGCTCACCATTGACACCTTCAGCGCAAGTTTCCCGCAAGACAAGCGCCCCGAGCTGGAAGGAGAGTACGAAGCGATTCGCGTCACCGACACCGGGATCGGGATCGATGACTCGGTTCGCTTGCGAATCTTCGAACCGTTCTTTACCACCAAACAGGAGAGTGGAGGCACAGGCCTCGGCCTCGCGACAGTTTATGGAATCGTGAAGCAGAGCGGAGGACAAATCGATTTGGAGAGCAAGCTCGGCGAGGGCACTTCCTTCACGATTTATTTTCCGAAGGCCCGTGCGCTCACGATTGTCGGACAGACCGCCGGCCCAGCCGTGAGCGCGTCCGCTGCAGGATCCGAAACCATTCTCTTGATCGAGGACCTCACCGAGTTGCGCGAAATGATCGCAACCATGCTGCGCTCCAAGGGGTACAACGTACTTCAGGCGCGCGACGGAGCGGATGCAGTTGCGATTGCCGCATCCCATTTCGCACCTATCGACTTGATCGTGACCGATGTCGTGATGCCCAAGCTGAATGGTCCCGAAGCCGTTCGCCAGATCCGTACGCGGCGCGCCGGAGTCAAAGCAATTTACATCACCGGCTACAGCAATCAGGCTTTGAGCGGAGAAGAAGCCTCCCACAACTCCATCACCGTTGAAAAACCCATTCGCCCCGACACGCTGCTGGCGAAAATCCGTGAGCTCCTTGACCAGGACCAGGCAAGCTCGCGAATCGGCGATTAAAGCTACGGAATCAGCAGCAGCTTTCCGGTCGTCTTGCGCGCTTCCAATTCGCGGTGCGCTTGCGCTGCGTTCTCAAGCTTGTATATGTGCTCGATGCGCAGCTTGAGTTTGCCATCGCTGACCCAACCCAATACATCATCGGCGCGACTGTTCTAACTCTTCTCGTGTTGCGACGTAGTTGATCAGAGTCGGCCTGGTAAGAAACAGGGACCCTTTTTGCGAAAGCTTGATGGGATCGAACGGCGGCACGGCTCCGCTGGCGCCTCCAAACAGGACCAGATAGCCACGCGGGCGCAGCACATTCAGATCTTTGTCGAACGTCGCTTTTCCCACGCCGTCATATACGACGTGAACGCCTTTGCCGTCCGTCAGGCGTTTCGTCTCAGCCTCAAAATCAGCCGTGGAGTAGTTGATCACATGGTCAGCGCCATTTTGCTTCGCAAGCCGGCACTTTTCATCTGAACCCGCGGTCCCGATCACGTGCGCCCCTATCGCCTTCGCCATCTGCACCAGCAGCAGCCCAACGCCGCCGGCGGCCGCGTGAATCAGCGCGGTCTCGCCTCTCTTCAGTGGATAGCTGCCATACACCAGATAGTGCGCCGTCATCCCCTGCAGCATTGCCGCCGCGGCTTCAGTAAAGTCCAGCTTGCCTGGGATGTGCACCAACCGGTCTGCTGGAACCACGGCGTATTCGGCATACGCGCCGAGCACGTTGGTGTACGCAACACGATCGCCGACCTTGACGTTCTTTACCTCACTGCCAACTTCGGCGACGGTTCCAGCCGCCTCCTGCCCATCCACGAACGGCAGGGGTGCGGGATATCGTCCTTCGCGCAGATAGGTGTCGATGAAGTTGACGCCGCTGGCCGCGATCTTCACCAGTGCTTCGTTCGGCTTCGGCTTGGGAACTGCGATGTCTACGAGCGTAAGAACTTCCGGACCACCGGTTTTCTGAACTTGAATGGCTTTCATATTCCTCTCGAACGCTGCCGCACTCCGGCCAGAACTAAGATATATGATTCATCGATCTTGTTGCCGTGATTCAAATCTCATGAGGGACTACACATGCTTAATGCGCACAACATTATCGCTTTTGTTCCCACTACCAATGCCCAACTCGCCCGCGAATTCTACGAGCAGAAGCTTGGACTGAAGTTTGTGAGCGATGACGGCTTCGCGCTGGTCTTCGAAGCCAACCAAAATATGCTGCGAGTGGTGAAACTCAAGGAGTTTACGCCCGCACAGTTCACGATCCTGGGTTGGGAGGTTTCCGGACGCACAGCAGGCCGTCTCCGAATTGCAATCCCGCGGCGTGCAGTTCGAACGCTACCCATGGGCGCAGCAGGACGAGTTAGGAATCTGGAGCGCCCCGGGCGGCGCTAAGGTCGCCTGGTTCAAAGACCCGGACGGGAATGTGCTTGTCCGTCTCGCAACACGTCTAGCGTTGACGAGGTCGAGAATCCTCGCCCTGTAGCGAGGATTCTCTGCCGTCCGGCAAAAGGCGGTTACGCCTTCACGAACTCTACATCGAGCGTAAGGGTCACTTCCTCGCCGACGAGTATCCCACCGGTTTCAAGCGCGGCGTTCCAGGTCAAACCAAAATCTTTGCGGTTGATCTTTGCCGTCGCCGACAATCCCACGCGCGTATTGCCCCATGGGTCTTTCGTGGCTGGCGTAGGTCCTTCGACCGTAAACACCACATTGCGAGTCACGCCATGAATGGTCAGGTCTCCCGCGACCGCCAATTCTCCGCCGCCGGCATTCTCCACACGCGTGGATTTGAACGACAGGGTAGGGAATTTCTCCACGTCAAAAAAGTCCGCGCTCTTCAGATGTCCATCGCGCTGCGCATCGCGAGTGTTGATGGATGCGGCGTCGATGGTGGCTTCGACGTGCGATTTGGTCAGGTTTGCTTCATCGAGCGACAACACGCCGGAGACTCCGGTGAACTGGCCCTTCACATTCGAGATCATCATGTGTTTCACCTTGAACTCGGCTGCCGAGTGAATCGGATCGACATTCCAGGTAGTGATTGCGGCTTGAGGTGTAGCAACGGTGCTCATAATGTTTTCCTTTCGGTTTCGTAGATTGGATGTGTTTGCACGATAGTCGTGACAACAAATATTTCGGCAAAAAATTTAGCTCACTGCGCTCCGGGCGGCCCGCACCAGTTCGACCAACTCTTGCAGACGTTCCCGGCCCAGATGACCCATCTGCGCGCGGTGAACCTCCTGTACCGGCTCATCGAGGCGCGCCAGCAGCTCGAGTCCTGCGTCCGTAATTCGAGTCAGCACCATGCGCCGGTCCTTCGTCTCCCGGCAGCGCGAGACCAGGCCTCGTTTCTCCAGGCGATCCAGCAGCCGCGTAATGTCAGGATCCCGCGTGATCATGCGGGTCCCAATCTCGCCGCAGGGAAGCCCTTCGGGCGCCCCGCGCAGGATGCGCAACACGTTATATTGTGTCGAAGAGAGCTCTTCCGCTTTCAGCAACGGCGCAAAGCCTCGCGATAGCATGTCGGTCGTACGCATTAACTCCAGGAACGCAGCCTCTTCGGCCGACCCGACGCGGCGCTTCGTCTCGGATTGAGTCTTCTGTTTCATCGTTCACGAGCCACAATAATCGTTATAACGACTATTGTCAACACAAATAATTTCCGCCCGCCGCTCCGCCGCTCTTCGACCAGCCTCTCGGTACCAACGTGGTCCCTTTGTGAGCTATCTCACGTTGAACGGTGACAACTTCGCCGATTGGGCCGGAATCTCGCGTGAAGCGCGTCCCCAGCCCACTGAACGGCCTCTCCCCACACGGAACGGCTTTTGGGGTTTGTCCCACTTAGTTGCTTAAATAGCATGGACTCAAAGTATTAGGACGATTCGCGCCAGATTCGTCTCGCCATCTGAATTCAAGGGAGCAACGAAGTGAGCACACAAACCATTGCGCCAGAAGCAGTGTATCCGCCCGCGAACGAACGCGGAGCCAGCAGCGCCGGAGTGACTAAAGGCCTCCGCCCCGACTTTAAAGTGATTCAGCCCGAGACCACCTACACGGGATCGCCGATCACTCCGCTGCAGAAAGGTCTGCCCAAGACCACGCAGTCCCTGTGCCCCGAATGCACGAAGGTGATCGATGCCGTCATTCGCGAAGACAACGGCAAGGTCGTAATGGAAAAGCGCTGCGCCGAGCACGGCGAATTTCGCGACATCGTCTACTCCGACGTGAAGCTCTATTTGAAGATGGAGGAGTGGGTCTTCGGCGACAATCGCGGACTGACAAATCCGTCCGTCCCGAACGCTACCCATTGCCCCGACGATTGTGGCCTGTGCTCGATGCACACCTCGCACACCGGGCTCGCGAATGTCGATCTCACTAACCGCTGCAATCTGACCTGTCCGGTCTGCTTTGCGAACGCAAATGTTGCCGGTTACGTCTATGAGCCTGATCTCGAGCACATCCGCAAGATGCTGGCCGCGCTGCGTGGCGAACAACCGGTACCCGGACGCGTAGTGCAGTTCTCCGGCGGCGAACCGACCATTCATCCGCGCTGGCTCGATGCACTTCGCCTTGCGAAGGAAATGGGCTTCTCACATATCCAGGCCGCCTCGAACGGAATCAAGTTCGCCGACCTGGAATTTGCGCGCCAGTCGAAAGAAGCCGGGCTGCAGACCATCTATCTCCAGTTCGACGGTGTCTGCGACGACGTCTACAAGCGCACCCGCGGTCAGTCACTCTACGAAACCAAGCTGCTGGCGATCGATAACATCCGCAAAGCCGGCATGAAAATCATCTTCGTGCCCACGATCGTGAAGGGACTCAACGACCATCAGGTCGGCGACATCCTTCGTCTCGCCATCGAGAACATCGACGTCGTCTCCGGCATCAGCTATCAACCGGTGGCGTTTACCGGACGCATCAATCGCCGCGAACTGGAAGCCAAGCGCTTCACGCTCGCCGATCTGGCACATTCGGTCGCCGATCAGACCGGTATCTGCGACGTTTATGCGGACTGGTTCCCGCTCTCCTGCGTTACGCCGTTCTCCAAGCTGATCAGCGCTCTCAAGGGCGAAGAGAACGTCACCCTCAGCTGCCATCCACACTGCTCCATGGGAACGTATCTGTTCGTCGACGACGAGACGAAGACGGCAATTCCGGTAACACGTTTTATCGACATTCCCGCGTTGTTGCAGGATATGGATGAAATTTCGCGCAAGACGAAGAAATCGGTATTCAAGGTATTCACCGGCGTCAGCGCGTGGAACTCGCTACGCAAGCACTTCAAGCCCGAATTCGCGCCGCCGGGACTCACCTTTAACAAGTTCCTGCAAACTCTGCAGGGATTCACCGACAAGAAGCTTGGCCGCGATGGCATGGATGGCAAGTTCACCTATCGCACACTGATGGTCGCGGGCATGCACTTCATGGATTCCTACAACTACGACGTAGAGCGCGTGAAACGCTGCGTTATCCACTACGCCGCCCCCAACGGATTGCTCTATCCGTTCTGCTCCTACAACTCCGGCCCGGTCTTCCGCGACAAGATCGAGCGACAGTATTCGGTGTCACTCGAGAGCTACGACGAGAAGGCCAAGTCGAACTCTAACGGCTGCGATTCAAAGGCAGGTTGCGGTTCCTGCGGCATGGAAAACGCGTAAGCGACGGGTATCTCGGTACATCAGTATTTCAGTATCTGAGATGCCGATCACCCACATGCTTGCTCCGGACTTTGAACTGCATACTGAAAGTACTGACGAACTGAAGTACTCATTGCTACAATCTT
Source organism: Terriglobia bacterium (assembly GCA_963724985.1). Lineage (GTDB taxonomy): Bacteria > Acidobacteriota > Terriglobia > Terriglobales > Acidobacteriaceae > JAJPJE01. The sequence continues at coordinate 115,784 of CAVRWV010000018.1, forward strand.
CGCCATGCGCAAGCACGCTCTCGTTTCAATCCTGGCCCTGTGCCTGATCGCCACTGGCTGTACTCTCTGGGGTAAGCGGGCACCTGGATTCTCTGGCGCCACCGGTGGCGAGCAACTTCAGCGCGCGTTTCTGGATGAGATCAAGAACAAGCATTGGACCGAAGTCGAGCAACGATTGTCCGCCAACTTCGTGCTGGTCACTCCAGGCGGCGTTTTTGATCGTGCTGCTGCGATGGAGCGCATCCGCAGCCTTGACCTCAAGGGTTACACGCTCTCTGATCTCACTGTGCGCCCGCAAGGCGCCGACGCGGTCATCGTTTTTCTGATCAGTGCAGACGGCAGCATGAACGGCCAGACCCTTCCGTCGGATCCGCAGCGTGTGGTCAGCACCTGGCAGGAGGTCGCGGGACACTGGATTTTGATCTCACAGGTAAATGTAGGAAAGTAGTCAGTAGTCAGTAGTCAGAAGTGGGAAGTCAGTAGTCAGAAGTCAGAACGACTCCCGGTTGCGATCGCACGATTGTCGATCCAGCCACTAGCTACCAGCGACCCCCGCAGCAACTACTAGCCACTAACCACTAGCCACTGATTTAATGCCAGCGTGTCGTGAAGTTCGTCTGCACTCCGTTTGTCTGTCCGTAGACCGGCGCAAACGCGGCAATGTTGCCGTTTTCAACCGGTCCATCCAGCGGCTCCGCATACACATCGTAGTTGTCTGCCGGCAAGCCGGTAATCGTGTAAGAGCCGTCGGGCTTGCTCAGAGCACCTACCGCGCTTTTGCGGATGGACGGAAGCTGAAACAGTTGCAGGTTGCTCGTCGATTCCGCAAAAACATGAGCGCCGAAAACAGGCGCGCTCGACAACGTTACGTGCCCGCTGATCGATCCAGCAGGGAACGTCTGACCCGATGCGGAAGGATAGCTCAGGGAAATGGCAGCCACATCGTCATAGCTAAGCTGAGTTTGAGTGACCGGCGCGAACGGGAACATGATGGCTGCGATAACCGCTGAGTGATCGAGACCGAAGAAGTGACCAATCTCATGCGTGGCGATCGTCTGCAGATCGCTTTGCGTTCCAGTGGGCGTTCCACTCGTCACAAATGTATTGCCGGGATTGAACAGAATGATCCCCTGTACAATTTGCCCGCCGAATGTCGAAGTGCCACCGTGCTGATTCGATTGTCCCGCTACGGTCGCAGTTGTTGTCAGCGTTACAGCAAGTGTCGATGTATCAGAAAAGATCGTCTGATCGTTTCCATTGCAGATGAAGCAAATCAGATTTGTGCCAACCGGAACAGCTGTCGCATCGCTGACCGATGAAGTTGGCCCTTCCGTCACCGCTCCCGCGAGTCCAGCATTCGGAGCGCTCGCCCAGGTGGCGAACGAGTTCGCAATGATGTCATGCACCGTAGTGCTGCCGGTGATGTTCGTGCCAGTCGTAGGATTCAGGTTCCATTTCACCGGGAATGCGTTGAAGTCCCAGACATTGCAATTCTGTCCATAGACCGTGGCGCAAACAAATCCGGGCTGGCCGCTGGTAACCAGCGAATTCTGCCCATTGACCACTGTCAACTGCTGAAGGTAGGAGAACGCCGGGACTGCGAGCACGATCGTTACGACGATCAGGGAGGCCAGAATTCCAAGTACGAGCCAAGGGCGATGCTGAATGATCTTCATTGTTGCAACGTCCTCCGCACCCGCGACTCCAGTTCGGTCAGCGTCATCGCCGACCCCTGATACACAGTCACGTGGTTCGATCCGTATTGAAGCTGCTCAGCGCCCGGAACACCGTTGCTCACCAGCACTTGTCCGGATTTCGTTCGCGACGCGCGGAACTGTCCCTGCATCAAGCCCACAATAACGTGAGTTCCCGGCTCAGCGTTGTTCTGGTGGAGGAATAGCACAGCGTCTTCACCGGGCTGCAATTGCCGGACGCCGGCAACGTGTTGCGCGTATCCATCCGCAGCGCCGCCAATCTGTTTCACCAGAATGTAGGACTCGGGCGATCCCTTCAGCGTATTCGTCACTTGCAGGCGCGTGTACGTGTAGATCATGGTGTGTTGCGCATTCCACGCCGACCATGAGTTCAATGCGTGGGCTTCCACAACTGTGGAAGCAGCGTTTGTCATCTGTTCCACGCTCATCGGCCGGATCGTGGTCGCATGGCCTTGCGTGATCACTAGAACGACGAGCGCGAAAACAAAAACGAAGAAAAGGCGTTTCACGGTATCACCTGCAACCCTCCCGTGAACGTGGTCACGTTATTACTGGTGTCCTGCAGGATCACCGTGCGCGCTCCGAGCGAGGCGCTGGGTGTCGCTGCCAGTGTGAACGCAACACCAGGTATGGGCGGATTGTCCGTCGACTGGATCGTTACCGGATTGCTGACCGTAAGATCGCTTGGGCCGCTGATACTGATTGTCATCGAAGCCGAGAGGCCTGCGCCGAACATCAGGACGGTCATCGTGGAACCCTGTGCGATGCTTCCTCCCGTATTCGCAGCGGAACCGCTGCTCGAGCCAGCTGCCACTGTTCCCAGGGCGATCGCGTTGGGATTCGTTCCCGTCGGAGCTACTACGGCGATATCAACTCCTGATGTCGTCTGGTTAGCCGAAACCGAAACTACTGTCGGGGTCGAAGGAGCCGTACTGCCACCGCCGCCTCCTCCACCGCTACCTCCACCACCTCCGGTTCCTCCTCCACCAGTTCCGCCTCCACCGCCGCTCCCGCTACCGCCTCCGACCGCACCTCCAGAGCCCCCTGTGCCGGTAGCAGTAGTCCCGCGTCCTGACGAAGACGTCGCACCGCCGCCGCACGCCACTAGAACTGCAGAAATTAAGATAAGAGAAACTAGTCGAAGCACGGCTCCGCTCCTGTGAGTCTTTTCGGATGCGACCTATTGTTGCGAGTTGCACATTAGCGCAACTTGAACCATTGATCATGTACCTAATGGACATGACCGAAATTGCTCAACTCCCGCCATCAACTTAAAATGCTGAAATCCTTCATGGATTGTGCCCTTTCCCGAAGCTCTACCGATAAACGTTTGTTCCGGCTGGCGTTACTACGCTGGTACGACGCCGGCAAACGCGACTTGCCGTGGCGCAGGAACAAAGACCCGTACCGCATTTGGCTCTCCGAGATCATGCTGCAGCAAACGCGCGTGACCGCCGTCCTGGAGCACTATCGCGAGTTCCTCACTCGTTTCCCTACTGTCGAAGACTTGGCGTCGGCCAAGTTGGATGCGGTCCTTGCCGCCTGGAGTGGACTGGGATATTACCCGCGTGCCCGGAACCTGCATGCCGCCGCACAGAAGGTAGTCGCCGAATTGGGAGGCAGAATACCTCGCACATCCGCGGAATTACGACAGCTGCCGGGGATTGGACGCTACACCTCTGCCGCCATCGCCAGCATTGCCTACGACGAGAACTGCGCTGTTTTGGACGGAAACGTCGAGCGCGTATTGGCGAGAGTGTCCGGACATGCGGCGACCACCGCGGAACTGTGGAAATCTGCCGAAGACCTATTGAGCCCCAACCGTCCCGGTGACTTTAATCAGGCAATGATGGAGCTGGGTGCTACCGTCTGTTTACCGGCGGAGCCGCGCTGCCTGCTGTGTCCCGTCCACAAGTGGTGCGAAACCCGTGGTGCCGGCTCCAAAGTTGCGCAAGCCAAACGAAAGGTCTGTGAGCTGGACATGGCGCTTTTTACAGATCGCGATCGCGTGAAACTGGTGCGTCGTTCTAAATCGGAGACGGTCATGACAGGTATGTGGGAGCTGCCCACGCTGGCTGTCGCTCCAGGACCTCCGGCCAGCCCACTCCTGAACCTCAAACACTCAATCATGAATACCGACTACCGCGTCCGTGTCTGGCGGCTTTCGACGCCCCAATCACGGGGCGGACGCTGGTGGTCAATGCGTGAGCTCGCGGATATCCCGCTGACGGGGTTGGCACGCAAGATCCTGCGACGAGCAGCACTCTTTTAGAATCATTAATTCAGGAGACTTTAATGCCCGCACTCATTGCCGGTGTTCCGGCACCCAAGTTCAAGCTGCACGATCTGGAATCTGGCCCGTTCTCGCTCGAAGAGGCCCTGAAGCATGGACCCGTATTGCTGGTTTTCTTCAAGATTTCCTGCCCGACCTGCCAATTTACCCTCCCTTACTTGGAACGCCTCTACCAGGGCTTAAAAGGGAAGAGCGTGCCCGCGATCGTGGGTATCTCCCAGAACAATCAGAAAGATACCGCTGCGTTCCTTCGTCAGTATGGCGTCAGTTTCCCGGTGCTGCTCGACGATCCCAGGGGATATCCCGTCTCGAACAGCTATGGAATCACCAACGTCCCGACCTTGTTCTATATCGGGCAAGACGGCGCCATCGAGATCTCTTCCGTCGGCTGGTCGCGCAAGGACTTGGAGCAGATTACCCGGCGCGCAGAGCAAGATGCCAAAGTCGCCAACATCGCGCTGTTTCGATCTGGTGAGCAAATCCCGGACCAGAAAGCTGGTTGAGGGTCGCTCAACTGATCCGCGGTCGCGGATTCGAAACCTCGAGTTCCTCAGCTGCAATCGCCCTCTATTATCTGTCTCACTGTTGATCTTGTTCAAAACAGGCCAGCTAATGTGTTTCAAGCTGGTCCACTCGAGTCGATGGAAGAGCGAAATTTTCTTGCCAACCAGGTTAGTTCCTGAATATGATCCACAACTTACCGGGCGATTGGCCCGGTAACTCTGGCGGTAAATACGCCAGTGGATATGGGTGGATGTTTCCGGTATCTGCTGTAAGGATTGGCGAAAAAGTTCAGGCTCCCCTGTTGCTGCCGCTCGACTGAGCGTGGGCGCGCAGGGGGGCTTTTTCTTTGCTCCAGCCGGGCACAGGACGGTGATGGCACCCGAATCTCCGCGGTCTCGCGATGCGACTTCTTCCAGAATTCGCCGCGATTGGGGCCCGAGGAGAGCACCATACCTCAGCGCAGAGGCGAAAGGAGTACGTTGTGAGAGAAAAGGGTACAGTGAAGTGGTTCAATGGGGCCAAGGGCTACGGCTTCATCCAACGTTCCACCGGGGAAGATGTTTTCGTCCACTATTCCGCCATCCAGGAGAATGGTTACCGTTCTTTGAATGAGGGCGAGACTGTGGAGTTCGACCTCTTGAAGGGCCCCAAGGGATTCCAGGCAGCCAACGTTAGCCGTGCGTAATTCCTGAACAGCTCAGAGCATAAAAATGACGCGGGTGGCTCTCGCCCGCGTCATCACGGACTTACTTCAACTCTACCGTCAGCAGCTCCCCATCCGATCTGCCCCCCACCTTGTAATTCACCAGCACTCGCCGGTTGCGCCAGCCACAGGAAAAATTTTCATCGCTGCCGATCACGATCACCTGCTTTGCGTCCGGCGCGTTCAAACGCAGCCGTTTCCCGTCCGCATTCAAATTCAGTGTGGCCGCCGGAGGCGTTGAGCAGTCGACGCTCATGAGTTCGGCATAAGCGTATTTCGTTGGCTGCACCGATGGCGTCTGCGATTGCGCGGTCGCGGCAGTCGTCAAATCATCCAGACTGGCTACTTTTTCCCCTGGCTCCGCTTTCCATTGCGGGGAAGTCAGGTCCTTGTTGTTGCGTTCCGACGTCAGTCCTTGAAAATGTTTTTCCTGTAGATATTGCGATTGCTTCGCCTGCATCGCTTGCAGACCATTGTTGGCAGCAGTCGCAATCTTCGGATCGGAGCTGTTCTTCACGCGATTCAGCACGGCCGTGGCTTTGTCGAACTGTCCCGCATCTGCGTAATACTGTGCTAAATCCAGCGCATACGGTTCATATCCCGGATGCAGTTGCACAGCTTTTTGTGTGCTGGCGATCGCCTGCGGATATCGTTCCTCCAGCGCATACGCGTAACCCAGCAGATCGTAGGCATCCGCATATTGCGGATAAAGCGCAACCGCCTGCTCCAGCTCGCGCTCCATGGAGACCGCACCGCCCGGTTGTTGTCCTTCCGCCTGCGCTTTATCCCTTACATAAACCGCCCATAGGTAATGCGGTTCCGGATCTTTGGGCGCAGCCGACATCGCGCGTTGAATACACTGCACAGCGTTTTCGTAATCTTTGTTGTCGATATACAGATACGCCAGAGCCCGGTTCGCTATCGGGATTCTGCGGATCGGTTCGCAGCACCTCTTTCAGCTCTCCCATTGCTTGCTGGCGATAATCACGCGAGTGCGCGTGCAGATCAGCAACCTCGGCATTCGCGGTCGCGATATCGACCTTATTAAAAGGAAATCCGGAATAGTCCAGCACCAGCGGTTGCATCTTCTGCACGCTCAAGGCGCCCTTGAAGTAGTCGTGCAAATTCTTCTCGAACTCGTCCGGGGACATGCCGAACGCCTGCTCAATCGCCTCCGTGATAGGGGTCTGTTTGATTTGCGTCAATTGCAGATAATTGAACAGGTCGGGAAGTTTCTGTTTCGACATCAGGTAGTGCACCAGCAACCACGATTGCGCGTAGAAAATTGCGCGCCGCTGCCGTTGGTTATACGAATCGGAATCCGTCTGCACCAGCAGCAACTCTTCCAGGTTCATCCACGGCATGTTGGTTAGCGCCATGCGATTCGCGTCCGAGATATTTCCGATCTCCAGCCCAGTGTTACTGATCTTCAAGGTTGCGAAGTATTCGGCGAGTCCTTCGTCGAACCATGCCGGAACCGGAGGAAAATTGGCATGGACCAGCGCATGCGTGTACTCGTGCAGCGCAGTACTCCAATCGTCCGTAGAAAGATCCAGCGCAATGAAGTCGCGGTCCGGGGACGCCTCGAAGAATCCCGCCATATCGACCGGCTTACCCTGGTACAACGGCGCATATTGCAGCAACTCCGCACGGCTGCGGAATCCGATGATCTGTAATGGCACCGGCAGGTTCACCGTCGACTTCTGCATTACGGCTCCAAACACATAACGCATCTGCTCGAAGCGATACGCAACGGCGCGGGCGTGGTTGGTATCCAGATCAGTCAGCACGACGAAGTGATTCGAGTGCACTTCCATCCAGTGTTGCTGCTCGGATGACGAAGCCAGTGCAAATCGGCAGGATGTGAGTAAGAGAATGATTCCTAAGAGGCGAACTTGCTGATTGCGACCCATGGTATGCGCGCGCCGAAAGGCGGCTGACGCTCGGCGCCTCAATAAGGAGATGCTAGCACGAAGGAAGCGGGGTTGCTGGCCCGTCGCTGGAAACCGCCGTATGCCAAAAAAGGGCGGCCCTCTGCGAGCCGCCCACATTCAACCAGGTCTACTCAGCGTGCTGCGTTCACGACTGCCTGAATGAACTTCAGGCCATTCGGAGTGCCAAGCCCGGTCACATTGTCCCAGCCGGCATCGGTTGCCAGCGAGGAATTAAAGATCCGTCGTTTTATCGTTTCTTGATGTGTTTTGGGGAGAAGTCAGGGCGCGCATGACAACACTACCAGCGCGCCCGCCGATGTCAGGGAATGTTAGCGAAGCCGATGGCCGGCCACGCCATTTTACGAAAGGCCGCTTCAGCTATTTCTCGGCTACCTGGCCCAACGCAGACATAAACGGCTGCGCCGATGACGGCGGCTGTACTTTGCCATCGAGGACCGAATCAAATGTTGTGTCCTTACCGTACTGGTTATGGATTTCGTCCTCGTCCGCACCTAGCTTCGATCCCGCCAGATTGGCGCCTGCATACGCTCCGCTCGACCGTGTGTAGGAGAGGACGGGCGTCTTCCAACTATCCGTCGCCTCTGCGCCGCCGGTCGGACCAGCAGCGATAGCTTCCGCTCCCATGTCCCACTTGCCGCTTCGGAGTTGCTGCGCACCTTGCTCATTCATCAACAGGATTACGTCCTGCTTCGCTACTCCCGCCTGGAATCCCACGCTTCCGCCAGTGAGGCTGATAAACGCCGGCGCACTCCAGCCCGAGCTTGTCCGGCAACTCACCACGCCGTTGCCATGTTTGCCGCCGATTCCAAAGCCGGCCTTGGTCACGTCCGGGATCACAGCTATGCACTTGGACTTATCCAGCAAAGAACTTGGAACTTGTTTGGTGGATGTCATGTCTCTCATTACGTTCGCTGCATTAGTCATCTCTTTATTGACGTCAGCGGCCCAGGCCATCCAGGTAAATACCGCCACGAATGCCGTAAACAACAAGATCTTTCTCATCGGGTCACTCCTTCGAATCACACATTGGTCCACGTCGATGTGGGGAGGTCGACCTGGGTTGTCTTTGTTGGTGGGCGGACTAGCCGCTGTATTCCATCGCCACAAGGACTGCTTCTTCGTTTGACGGCTTTAGCGCGTTTGGAGATGTCAAGTCCATCTTTCGCCTGAATTCCTCGTATCCCGATGAAAACTCGGCAAATATAAGTTTTGCGAAAGTGTCTAGTAGGTACCCTCAAATTTGTCACGATAGAGATAGCGGTGTATTTCAATCCCAGCGTCAGCGAGGATCTGTCATACCGAGCGCAAGCGAGGTATCCCTATTCCCTCCACCGGCCGACCTAAGTTCTTTGTTTTGCGGGACGATGGGGACTAAGTCCTTTATTTGCCGGGACGAGCCTCATCCCATGCCTCTAAGTCCTTTAGAATGCGGGACGAGGGGGGAGGGGTACCCCTGGGACCCCCCATTTCGGGAATCAAAGAGAGATCTGGGTGCTGGGTGCCCCACACATCCCGCTTTTGGATGTGTGGGGCACCTGAAACGTGAAACGACTAGTGTGAGGCCGTATTCCGCAAATGCTCCAGCGCCCACCGCGCATGCTCGGCCACAAGCGGATCTTCATCGTTCGCTAGTCTCTCGAGTGCCGGCACGAAACCTCGATCGCCTGAACTCGCCATCGCCAGCACTGCATTCCGGCGCACGCCTTGCCGCTTTGTTCGCTTCACCGGGGACCCGCGAAATGTCTTGCGAAAATTTTCTTCCGTGATGGTTGCGAGCCAGTCGAGAGCCGGATTCACCAGCTCCGCCCGTGGCTGAAATTCTGGAGCGCTGCTGGCGGGAGCTTTGCGATTCCATGGACACACGTCCTGGCAAATGTCGCACCCGAAAACTTGCCGTCCCATCTGATCGCGAAATTCAATGGGAACGTCGCCGCGTTTTTCGATTGTCAGGTACGCAGTGCAGCGCGAAGCATCCATCTGGTGCGGTGCGGTGAAAGCGTTCGTCGGACAAGCATCCAGACAACGCGTGCACGTGCCGCAGCGGTCGGCCGCGGGAAGATCGGGGATCAACTCGACCGAGGTAAGGATGACGCCGAGAAAGAGCCACGATCCAATCTTCTGATTGATCACGCACGTGTTTTTACCGATCCACCCAAGGCCAGCGTACTTCGCATAAATGCGCTCTACGATGGGCCCTGTATCAACGTAGCAGCGCGTTTCGATTTCTGCAGCAGACTCGCGCAGCTTGGCTTCGACGTGCCGCAGACGCTTCATCACGAAATCGTGATAGTCGCCCTTGAACCATGCGTAGCGCGAAATCCAGCCCTGATCGGAACTCGCCAGCTCAGTCGAATATGGTTGCGCGGTGTTGTAGTTGAGCGCGCACACGATGACGGATCGCGCCCACGGAGCCACGCGGCTCAGCGAAGATCGCTTAAGCTGGCCTTGATCATCTCGCGATTCGAGATAGCGCATCTCGCCGGCATGGCCGTTCGCGATCCATTCGGGAAAGTACTCAAGCTCTCGAAATTCGCGGACAGGTGCAATGCCCGCCAGATCGAATCCGGCCTCGTGAGCAGCCTGTTTGACGAGAGTTGAGGTTGCGGTCTCGGTCACACCACCATTATCGCCGACCGAATAGGGGAACTAAGAATTGGTAATAGGTAATCGGGTAATAGGTAATCGAAAACCGTAGAATTGAAAAACTGAGAGGCTGAGAGACTGAACGACTGACAGACTGATCCACTGAAAGACCAATCGGCTTTCTACCAGTTTCCGGTGGTGAGATATTCGTGGACCGACTTGGCTGCCTTGCGTCCTGCGCCCATCGCGAGGATCACGGTTGCGCCGCCAGTTACGATGTCGCCGCCGGCGAAGACGCCAGGTTTCGACGTCCTTTGGGTTTCAGGATCAGCCTCGATGTAGCGCCACTTGTTCGTCTTCAGATCAGGTGTCGTGGATTGGATCATCGGATTCGCAGTCGTACCTGCGGCAATGATGGCCAGCGCCGCTGGACGCGTAAATTCAGATCCCGCAATCGGTACCGGACGACGTCGTCCGGAAGCATCGGGTTCACCGAGTTCCATGCGCTGGCAACGAACCGTGCAAAGGCGTCCGTGCTCGTCGCCGAGGAACGCGACCGGGTTTACAAGAGTCTGAAACTCGACGCCTTCTTGCTTCGCATGTTCGACTTCTTCCTTGCGCGCGGGCATTTCGGCTTCACTCCGGCGATACAGCAGCGCAGCCGATTTGGCGCCCAGGCGCAGCGAGGTTCTAACGGCGTCCATCGCGGTATTGCCGCCACCGATCACGACCACGTCTTTGTCTTTGCAGTCGTACAAAGGTTCATCGTATTCAGGGAAACGGTACGCGCGCATCAGGTTCACGCGCGTCAGGAATTCGTTCGCGGAAAACACGCCGACTAGATGCTCTCCCGGAATGTTGAGGAAAACCGGCAGGCCAGCCCCGGTGGCGACGAACACTGCGTCGTAATGTTCTTTCTGCATGAGTTCGTCGATCGTAACGGTCTTGCCGACGATCACGTTGGTTTCGAACTCAACGCCCATGTGGCGAAGGTTGTGAATTTCCTGGCGCACGATGTCCCGCGGCAGGCGAAATTCGGGGATGCCATACACCAGCACTCCGCCCAACTCGTGCAGCGCTTCGAAAACGCGGACCTCGTGTCCCTTTTGGACGAGGTCGCCGGCGCACGAGAGTCCCGCAGGGCCGCTTCCCACGATCGCAACTTTCTTTCCGGTCCTTTTCGCGATTGGCGGAAGCCCGAGTTTGCCGCTCTTCTGCTCATAATCGGCGACGAAGCGCTCCAGGTATCCGATGGCCAGCGAATCGCCTTTTTTATTCAAAACGCACGCGCCTTCGCACTGATCTTCCTGCGGGCAAACGCGCCCAGTAATCGCGGGCAGCGCATTGTCTTCGCGAATCTTCGCAGCCGCGCCCAGATAATCTTCGGCCAGCACCAGGTCGATGAACTCGCGCACCTTCACGCCAACCGGACACTCGATCACGCAGGTTGGCTTGGCGCACGCAATGCAGCGCAACGCTTCCTGCTTCGCTCTTTCTGTAGGAAGACCGAGGTTAACTTCCTTGAAGTTGTGAGCGCGCTCGTGCGCATCCTGTTCCGGCATATGCTGCCGCGGGATCTTCATGCGCTCTTTGTTCGCAAGTGGATTAAGAGACACCATTCACCTCAGCTGCTGGTTCGCCGGTGATTTCCTCCACGAAGTGCTTCTTCATTTCCAGGCGGATCATTTCCAATTCGTGCTCGGGATTCTCCAGCAGCTCTTTCAGGGCTCGCTGCTCTTTGTCGCGATACGCGCTGTTGCGTTCCATCAGCACGTCGAAGTTCACGGCCTCTGCCTCGAACTCTGGTCCATCGACGCAGGCAAACTGGTTCTTCTTGTTCACCAGCACGCGGCAGCCGCCGCACATGCCCGTTCCGTCCACCATGATGGAATTCAGGCTCACGATGGTCTTTACGCCGGTGAACTTCGTCTCTTTGGCGACGGCGCGCATCATCGGAACGGGTCCGATGGCGAGAATGAAGTCAATCGGATAAGGACCGGCGAGCAGATCTTTGAGCTTGTCCGTCACTACGCCTTTGCGTCCGTAGGTTCCATCGTCGGTGCATATGTGCGTTTCGTTGCTCACCTTGCGAACTTCGTCCTCAAGAATCACCAGGTCGCGAGAGCGCGAGCCCAGAATCGAGATGACGTAATTGCCGGCCTGACGCAGCGCCCGCGCAGTTGGCAGAGCAATGGCTGTTCCAACGCCTCCACCGATCACAACAGCTGTTCCGTAATGCTGCACGTCAGAGGGTTTTCCCAGCGGTCCAGCGATATCGAGGATCGAATCGCCGCCCTCGAGCATATTCAGCAGGCAAGTGGTCTTGCCGACTCCCTGAACGACCAGGGTGATTGTGCCTTCGTGCGGATCGGAATCGGCGATGGTGAGCGGAATCCGCTCGCCGTGCTCGTGCAGGCGAACGATGACGAACTGTCCAGGCTTTTGCTTGCGTGCGATGCGAGCGGCCTCGATGACGAACTGTTTCACGCCACGGCCGAGCTCGCGAGTTTCCAGGATGCGGAACATGGGACCTCCGGGGAAGACGCCTCTACAGCCAATGTTCTGCAGTCATGACCAGAAGGTCTGTGATAAGCGTCACGTTCGGATGGTTAAGTAGAACGGCCCGCGGAAACCGCATCTCCGGAGCAGAAGATTCAGCGCAAAACCCATCGGTTACTTTCGTCAGGGGGCATGAACCGGAGATACACGGAGTCAGGGCGATTTTCGTCGTACCCTCGTCAGCGAGGAATCGACGATGAAGCAAGCTATGTGTTTGTTGGGGACTCTGGTGTTAGCCGCGACAGCATGGGCTCAGGCTGCGAAACCGCAGACTCCGCGCGAGGCGTTGATCGAAATGGTCGCTTCGCCAACGCCGGGTACATTTGAGCCCCATTTGTTGAATGAGACCCGTGCCAAGCTGAAAGCACTGGGACAGAGTGCGCAGCAGCAGTTCGCCTTTCCGGCGATGGTGATGAGCAGCCAGGCTCAGTCTGGGACGAACCTGAAGTGGAACGCTACCGGTCCAGTGTTTGGTGGCCTTCGATACTCCGAAGAGCGGCGGCCGCATGGAAGTTCGTGTAGATCGCGACGAGATCAAGGGCGATCACAATGAGATGGAGCTTTCGTTCCATGCGATCAAAGACGGACACGAAGACAAGATGAGTGTGATTCCTCACCTGCTGGTGCAGATGAAATCAGAGCAGAGCGTATGGAAGCTCAGCGAGGTAGGATTCTCGGTCGCGGTGAAGCTTGATGCTGCACTGATCGATAGCATCCAGAAGCAGATGGAAAACGCCGCAACGCAGATGAAGGCGTCGACTTCGATTACAGCAAAAGACCCATTCTCAGCCGCCAGTGGGATCACGATGACCACCCAGGCGACCGCAGTGTTTCGCTCTCCGAATGTCAGTGAGAATTCGGCAATCGCTGCGGTGAAGAATGTTGTTACGGCGGAGAAGACATTCAAGGCGAGCAATCCTCAGGTGGGATACACATGCTCGCTGAGCGATTTGGGTAGCAGTGCAGCCGCGCAAGCACAGGTGACGGATGCTGCATGGGGCGGAGATTCTAAAGGCAAGTATCGCTACAGCCTTTCAGGTTGTCGCGGAGAAGTCGCCTCAACGTTCAAAGTCGTAGCGGTCCCGTTGAATTCGCGTGAAGGTCTGCGAGCGTTTTGCGCAGACGAGAGCGGTGAGATTCGTTTTGCCGACGACGGGCACGGATCGACCTGCCTGAGCGAGCACAACCTCGCAAAGTAGCACTCGAGCGAGTCGGGTGCTTATTTTCGCGCGTAAAATAAGTTCATGGCGCGCGGATGGGAAAGCAAATCCGTAGAAGAGCAGCAGAGCGAGTTCGGCAAGAATTCCGGCGAGAAGAAAGGTCTCCTCTCGCCGGATGATGAAAAGAGAATCCTGCACCGGCAGTCTCTGGAACTCAATCGCGCGCGTGTGCTCGAGCAACTCAAACGCTCGCAGAACCCGCGCTACACAGAGCTGTTGAAGAGGGAACTGGAGCAACTCGACCGAGAATTAGCTTCCGATCAATGAATCCTTCGCCGAAGTTACTCTGTGGCTCGCTCGCTGCGTCCTGAACCGGAGTAATTCGGCATCTGCATCTTCAGTAATTTTGTGGGATCGAGATACGCGCCTTCCCAGCGTACCGCAAGGTGCAGGTGAGGACCTGTTGCGCGGCCCGTCCCACCGCTCAACGCAATGACTTGGCCTTTCTTGACCCGCTCACCATCTTTCACCTGGATCTCCGAAAGATGCATGTAGATCGTCTTCAGCCCTTCGCCGTGATCGAGGACGACGCAGTTGCCCTCGAAGAACAGAGGGCTCGCGAGCACGACTTGGCCGTCATTCGCGGCTCGCACCGGAGTTCCCGAGATTACGCGGAAGTCGGTTCCGCGATGCACGCTGGCAACTTTGCCGTTGAACACGCGCGCAGTTCCGAACGAGTCGGAGGCTTCGGCCTCAACCGGCATCGAAAAATTGCCCGACCATTGCGGCAAGGGAGCGCCTTCGGCAAAGGCTGCGGCCTTGAGAGTCTTATCCCGGGCGATCTGCTGCAGTTGTTCGGGACTCGGCGCGACGAATTGTTCGGGGACGTGAAGAGTCACCTTGGGATAGATTGTCTTGCCCACAAGGACTACATGCTGGAACTCACAGTTTCTCCCCGTTCCTGGCGGTGCCGATAAGATCAAGTTTGTACGAACCGGTCGCGGTTTCCACGTCTACTCCGGCGAATCCGTACCACGTGTTCTTCTGTTGTCCGCGAAAGAATCGAACTTCGTGACCGATAAAAGTTCCAGTCAACGATTCCAAAGGACTCGTAGTGACGATCTTGAACAGGCAGGGCGAGCCATTGGTGATGCGCGCGGGCGTCCATGAGACCTGGAAGGGAGGCCGCTGAGCGTTTGCTGTCGGTGCTCTTGCCTGCGTCGGACGCGAACAGAGAAACGCAGAAGCCGCCGAGGACGAACAGATATGCGAGATGCCTGGAGGAGCGAGACACTTACAAGAGGATACTAGGAACGAAGGAATCCGAGAAATTGGCTCCAGTTTGCGCCAACGGAGATTGCCCGGTAGTCGCGCCGAGTAATCTACTGTTTCGGTACCAGCAGGTTGCAGTTGGCGATGCACCTGGTGGCGTCGAACTCAATGTCCGCTTTCTTGTGGGCGGATGAATTCACGCCCGGCTCAGGCATAAGCACAAGCGATTGCTGTCCATCAGCGAGATTCACTGTGCATTCAAACGTCAGCTTTTGTACTCCGCGCTGCTTGCATGCAGAGTTGGCGAGTGTCTGCTGAAAGGACCCAGGATCCGAATAGACCGAGTCTGCATACGTGGCGGGCACCAATGCGACCATAAGGGGAAGGCCCGATTTGATCTGCACGCTGATCTGCTGCCCATCCCACTCCGGGGTCAGCAGAGAGTAAATCTTGGGAGCCGCGGTAATTTCGTACTTTTCCTTCACCAGCCGCGTCCATTGGAAGCGCGGCTCTTCGCAGTTGCTGACGCAACCCCAGCGATAGTAAGTGATGAGTACATCATTGGGAGAAAGCAATTGTTTTCTACCGGTGGCGCCAGTCAGGATTGCTCCCACTCCGCGAACGACGGCACTCGGCTGACGCTCGTCACGCATAACCAGTACCATCGGCTGAGAAGGGGGAAGCTCACAGCTGTAGGTGGTGCTCACGATATGCTCTCGTAAGCAGCGATAATCAAGCCTGCCGCCCAAATCGTGCCCAACAACTGCGTCCCATTGTTGTTCTGCCACCATCGCAACGGTCACGGGATGATTGGCCTGGATATCGACATGCATGTTCCCGCCATTGGGCCCGGGATGATAGATGCGACCTCCGCGGAAATCCGACGGGTCCAGTTGCACGACTTCATCATTAGCGCGGACCCAATCGAAAACCTTATCCTGAGCGAGACAGGACGAGATCAGCGCCAACAGAAAAAAGGAACAGCCGAGGTAGCGTTTCATGGCGGTCTATACGATTTAACGGTACCCCGCAGGGCCAGTACAAAGATCATCAGGACATGTCTGGTTACGCTGGTAACAGATTGGCGAAGCCCATTTAGAAAAGCGCAAACCCTCGGGCGTGCGGATTATTCTTGAAAGCGGCAAGTCTTTCGTTTAGACATCATTCCTTCGAAGTACCGGAGCTATAGTGCAAATAGACGCGGATTCTCCAAAACAGGCGATAGCGCAGCCCGCCCGTAACAGGCGTTGGCTTGTTCCAAGCGGAGTCACCATTCTTCTCCTCTCGCTTTTCCTGCAACTCGCCTTTTCCACCCGGCGCAATTCCATCACGTGGGACGAAGACGACCATATCTACGCCGGATACATGTCCTGGAAGCACGCGGACTTTGGCCTGAATCCCGAACACCCTCCGCTGGTGAAACTGCTCGGAACGCTGCCGCTGTTGCATATGTCTCTGACGATGCCTCAGCCCCAAGACCGTTTCTTCAAGACCGAAGCCTTTCTCAACGGTAAAGATTTTTTGTTCAAGAATGATGCCGACAAAATGCTGTTTCGCGTTCACATGGCGGTGGCATCGCTCACACTGCTGCTGGCGCTGATCGTCTTTCTCGCTGCACAGGAGATGTTTGGCACCCCCGCAGGATTCATCGCGTTGGGCCTTGTAGTATTCGATCCCAATTTGCTGGCGCATGGCGCTGTCCTGGGAACCGACGTGGGGCTCAGCTGTTTTATGTTCGGCTCCATCTATGCCTTCTATCGATACGTGAAGGCACCGTCAGCCTGGCGAATGGCGCTGGTCGGGATGTTTGCAGGACTGGCCTTGGCGGCGAAGCATACGGCAATTTTGATCGGACCCGATGCTGATAATGCTGGCGGTCGTAGAGATCGTGCGCAACTCGAGCCCTTCCGGCGAGAGCAGAAAGAAATACGCGTTTCGACTTGCAGGGGCGATTGTCGTGATCAGCGTGATCGCGATTGCCATATTGTGGGGCTTCTATGGGTTCCGCTACCAAGCGCGCCCGGCCGGGATGCAACTCAATCCGCCGTTAGCGGAGTTCATGCATGGACTGTCGCGTCCGCACGAAGTGAAGGGCCTGCAGTTGGTAGCGCACTGGAAACTGCTGCCGGAGTCGTACATCTACGGATTGACAGATGTTCGCATTATGTCGGACTTCTACCAGAGCTACCTGTTGGGGACGGTCTATCCGCATGGAGTCTGGTCCTATTTCCCGGCGACTTTTGTGATCAAGTCGACGCTAACGTTGCTGATCCTGTTTGTGGCTGCGATCGTGGCTATTGCTACGCGAAAGTTGACCTGCTGGCGCGAAATCCTCTTTCTGACGATTCCCCCTGCTTTTTACCTGCTGATCGCCATGGCATCGCGAATGAATATCGGACTGAGACACATTCTGCCGATGTACGCGTTCCTATGGGTGCTGGCGGCAGGCGGTGCCGTGTCGCTGATACGGACGAATCGCAAGTGGGCCTACGCTGTAGTTGCGCTGCTCGTGTTCCAGGCGGTCTCTTCCGCGCGCGCTTATCCAGCGTACATGGCGTACGCGAATGAACTGTGGGGCGGACCTTCGCAGACCTACAAATATCTGAGCGATTCGAACGCTGATTGGGGACAGCAGCTGAAGTCGGTGAAGAAGTACCTCGATGCCCGCGGCGTGAAGGACTGCTGGTTTATTTACTTCGGCGAAGGAGTTATCGACACAAAGTACTATGGAATCCCGTGCAAGCCGCTGCCTACGGCCGACTCGCTTTGGGTGAACGAGAAGATCGAAGCTCCGCCCGCGATTGACGGTCCCGTGCTGATCAGCGCGGGTGATCTTTCCGGATTTGAATATGGTCCGGGAGCGCTGAATCCTTACGCTCAATTCCAGACGCTCAAACCCACAGCGGTCATCGATTACGGCGTGTTCGTATTTGATGGTCACTTCGAGATACCACTCGCGGCAGCGAAGAGTCACATACAGACGGCGCGCGGCCTGATGGAAGCTAAGCAATTCGATCCCGCGCTCTTAGAGGCGCAGCAGGCGGTTGCACTGGCTCCCGACAATGCCGAGGCGAACGCAGTCCTCGGTGACGTGCTGACTGAACTGCACCGATCGGAGGAAGCGCGTGCTGCCTACGAGAAAGCGCTTCACCTGGCGCAGACGGTTGAACCGGAATTTCAGGTGGGCTCGATTGATGGGCTGCAGCAGAAACTAACCAAACTCAAAATGCCCGCAGGCAGTTCGAGCGGAATCAATTGATCACGACGGATCGGATGCGTACAAGTGTCTAGTCAGCCGGATCACAACGCCGAGCGAGGCACGCTACGCAATGCCATTCACCACTTTGTGAGCGGCTTCTGCGGAGTGGTTCTGGGAATCACTCCTCCGCCCGAGAACAAGGAAATTCCATTTGTGGTGGCATTCGTTGCAGCCCTTGCCGCCATCGCATTCGGACTCGTAGCGGTCACATGGTTGCTGTTCGAAACCATCGTCCGTCGCTGAACTATCGAGCCAGAAGGATGAGCTCTCCTGGCGCGCGAGGTGTTACTTCGCCTGAATCGACGCGAGATAATCAGTGAGATTCTTAATCAGCAACTGAGCTTCAGCAGGGCTTCCCGTGGTGCGGCGGAAGCGCTGTCCCCACACCGGCATCGCTTTTGAGCCATGCGCTCCAACCAGGCTTTCCCCTTCGATGGAATGGATCACATGCATCTCCGGGAACTTGCCATTGTTGTTCTTGCTGAGCAGAGTCAAATCGGTAGGCAATGTTTTCAGCGAAGAAGCGACCGGTCCGGAACCCTTGGCGTCGGTGCCGTGGCACGAACCGCAGTAAGACTGGTAAAGCTGCTTGCCGGATGAAGGGGAAGGTGTATCGGCCGCGAACGACGCGATAGTAAACAGCATAATTGCGGGAAGAAGAATCGACAGCTGACGTACGCGCATGGGTCCTCCTTTGTGTACGCAGGCACGCTGCAATGCATGCGGTACGCACAACACGCCGCAATGCAGGTTCACTCTAGGACGGCGGCGGTGTCGCGGCTGTAAGGTTTGTCACAACCACATGTGACGAAAGAACGGAAGAAAACAGGACAGCAACTCGGGAAAGAATGGCGGAATCGAATGCAGCAGAGGTGAGCCATGCTCTGGCTGACATTTGCATTGCTATTCGTGCTGTGGCTGCTGGGTTACGGGTTCCAGGTTGCGGGCGGCATGATTCACCTGTTGCTGGCAGCCGCTTTGCTGGTGTTAGTGTTGAACCTCGTCAGGCAGCGAGGAGTAGCGTCGTAAAGCGCAATCTCGTTCAAACCTCCCAAACGAGATCAATTTTCGCAACACATTCCAGGACCACCAGGCATTCCGCACGCGCCTGATTCGCAGCCCCCGCTCATGCAGGAGGGTGCGGCCTTGGAGCTGTGCCCCACAGAAAACGAAGAAATCTGCGGATCCAGGTTGGTGCCGTGACACGCCGGACACACGGCCTCTTGCGATCCATAAACCAGAGCTTCGAAGTGCTTGTTACAGCCCTTGCAGATGTATTCAAAAATAGGCATATGAAAACTCCACCGCGAATGATTTCCACATCAATCTAGCATCTTCGCTACACTGAAGAAAATGCCTGTCAAAATCCATCAGGAAGGTTTGCGAGAGGAAGTATTTGTCCCGCGACGCGGGTTGCGGGGCGGCCACATGCAGACCCTAGCGGCTTATTTTGCCAGCCGTGCGGATCACCTGCCTCGGGCGGAAGAACGGCTGTTTTCAGTCGATCCCGAAGTTCAGGTGATGTGCCACTGTCATTGGCAGACTGAGCGGAAGAGCAGAACGACGCTGATGATCGTGCACGGGCTGGAGGGATCGAGCACTTCGCAATACGTGATCGGCACCGCCAACAAGGCATGGGCTGCGGGGATGAACGTGGTTCGCATGAACATGCGGAATTGCGGAGGCACGGAGAGTCTTTCCGCCACGCTTTATCATTCGGGCCTCTCGGCCGACGCTGGAGCCGTGGCGCGCGCGCTGATCGAGCAAGAGCAGTTGGAGTCGATCGCGCTAGCCGGCTTTTCCATGGGCGGAAATATTGTTTTGAAGATTGCCGGGGAATGGGGAACGGATGCTCCGAAAGAGGTGCGGGCCGTTGTTGCAGTATCGCCAGCGATTGATCTCTCGGCCTCGGCTGATGCATTGCATCGTTGGGATAATCGTCTGTATGAGTGGTGGTTCTTGATCGCATTGGCGGGAAGAATGCGGCGGAAGGCCGAACTGTTTCCGGAACGATTTCGCGCGTATCCGCTCGCTTCCATTCGCAGCATTCGCGATTTTGACGATCGCATTACTGCCCGTTATTTCGGATTCGATGGCGCGGAAGACTACTACAAGCGGGCCAGCGCCGGTCCAGTGCTTGAGCACATCGCAGTGCCCACGCAAGTGATTCACGCGCTCGACGATCCGTTTATTCGCATGCTGCCCGCCACGCGAGAAAAACTTCAGCAGAATCCAAATGTGCGGTTGCTGGAATCGGCACACGGTGGACATTGCGCTTTCCTGGCGGACGCTAATGGATACGATGGACGCTGGTCAGAGCGCCAGATTGTCCGATTCGTCGAGTCATGCGAGACTAACGTATCGACGCGAGGGCCCGTAGCTCAATCGGATAGAGCATCGGATTTCTAATCCGAGGGTTGCAGGTTCGATTCCTGCCGGGCCTACCAGCTGCTGCTCCAAGCATGGTTGAATTTCTTGCGCCACGCTTGAATACTTATGGCATGGGCCTTTTGCGAGCGCAGCTCAATCCCCTGCTGGAAGGTGTTCTGGGGCTTGCTCTATTCACCATTCTTTCCGTCACAGCGGCTGTGGCAACCAGGCAGACTCCGTATCAGACTTCAGCACCGCTCCTCTTCATCGTTCTCGCGGCGCTGGTCGCCTTCTTCATCGGAAAAAGGGCCGCTTACCTTGGGTTGATTGCCGCGGCCCTTGTATTTGCAGTGGTGCTGTTCAAGCCCCTGGGCAGCTGGCACGTAGATGAGCAAGGCGCGCGCGTAAGTCTGGCATGGATGCTCATGGGTGGACTGGCGGCTGCGTGGATCTTCGCGCGCCAGGAAGATCAAGGACCGGACACGGATCCTCCATCCGGCGACGAGAGCGAAGAGCGCTAAGCCTCGCAATATCTGCGTGATTCCCGCTAATACAAATCTTTACGTCCCTTCACTACCTCTTTACGTGAACTGGATGTTGGGCTGTGTCTAATCAAGTGACAGTCGGAAAGTAAGGCGGTACGGGAGGGAAGCGATGAAAAAGTGGAAAGCAGTTGCAGGGACTTTGGCGATGTTGATGGGAATCAGCGGAGCGGCCCTGGCGCAGGATTGGGATCATCGCGATCAGGACTGGAGAAATAACGGCACGTACGCATACCAAGTGGATCATCGTGACAACTACCGTACGTACGTCTACCCAAATTACGCATACAACAACAACTACGGCCGCGATCGTGTTCGCGACCGGGATCGTGATCGCAATAAGTTTCGTGATCACGACCGGGATCATGATCGGAATCGGAACGAACGAGGTGATCGCGATCGCCGATGAACCATTCCCCGGCTGAGCGCGAGGGGCTACCCGTTATGCGGGTGGCCCTTTTTGTGTTTTGGGTAGCCAGTAGTCAGTAAAGCCAGTAGTCAGTAGTCAGCAAAGTCAGTAGTCAGTAAAGTCAGAAGTCAGAAGCCAGAAGCCAGCTGCGCCGAAGTCTAAGAGCTGTGCGTCCCTGCGCCCCTCGGATGCCGGGGAGGAGGGGTGCCATGAGCTTTCATTGAAAACAAAGGATGTATCCGTCGGATGAGAGATTTATCCGTCGGATAAATTGAGCTCGTCCGTCGGATAATCCGTCGGATCGATTGGTTTGTCAGTCACGCAGTCGATCGGTCGATCAGTCAGTCAGCCTGTCAGTCATTCAGTTCTTCGTCGATCTGTCCTGTCCGTTGAAACATGCTCTAGTTCTATTGTGACAAATTCCAAGAGCTGACTAGACACATTCGAGGAATTTATTTCTATCGTGGAATGATGGAGTTGCAGGGAATCCATGCGAAAGAGGCTATTGACAGAGGAATTCCAATTTGGGAAGACAGGCGAGCTCTCCGCGGCGCCGGACTATAGGCCCGTTTCCCACCCGTCGCTGCGAGCGAGTGGGACACCCGCTCAACACCGTAAAACGGTTGGAAGGACCAACGCAGGAAACGGATACGCCTTGATGCCCATGATACGACTCAAAAATAGAGAATTCCCAGTCAATAACCGCTACCATCTACGCAGTGTTCAGGAGGCAGCGGATGCGATCTCTCTGGATTTGCGTTGTACTTGTGACTGCAACGATGGCGATGAGCCAACAGGCTGCCGCGCCCACAGGTGGCCACACGCTTACCGTATCGGTCAGCAACGTGAATCAGGAAGGCGGCAACATCGGCGTGCTCGTTTTCAATTCCGATAAAGGCTGGCCCGAAGATCGCACTGCGGCATTGAAGGACATAATCGTTCCTGCTCATCCGGGAACTGTCGTCGTGCCGATTCCCAACCTTCCGGCTGGCGACTACGCGGTCGTGGTCCTCCACGACGTAAACCAGAATCACAAGATGGATCGCAACTGGATGGGCAAGCCGAAAGAGCAGTGGGCGATGTCGAATAACCCGCATGCGCTAATCAAAGCTCCGTCGTATTCGACGGCGAAGTTCCATTTGGGCGGCGATCAGACGATTGAAGTGGCACTGCAGTAGCGGCGCGCGCGCAAACGCACATCCTTCCCCTGATATACAATCTCCCGTTTGCCTGACTTCATGGGTGAGGTCTCATAAATGTCTGAAGCTACTCTGCAGAAATCTGCTGCTCCCGCTCCACTGCTTGCGCTCACGGAAGACGAAATTCTTTTTCGTGACAACATCCGCCAGGTTGCCGAACAGAGCCTGCGTCCGCACGTGAAAGAGATGGACGAGAAAGGCGTATTCGAGCGCAGCCTGATCGATCAGTTCTTCCAGCTTGGATTGATGGGGATCGAGACACCCGAGCAATACGGCGGTGGCGGTGGCACGTTCTTCGAAGCGATTCTCGCCGTGGAAGAGTTGTCGCGGGTCGACGCCTCGGCGGGAGTCATTGTCGATGTGCAGAATACGCTGGTGAACAATGCCTTCATCCGTTGGGGAAACGAGTCGCAGAAGAAAAAATACCTGCAGATGCTGGCGACGGATACGGTTGGTGCCTACGCGCTGAGCGAGGCCAGTTCCGGCTCCGACGCGTTTGCGCTGACGACCCGCGCGGAGCTCAAGGGCAACGAGTACGTTCTTAACGGCCGCAAACTGTGGATCACGAATGGCAAAGAAGCGGGGATCTTCGTGCTGTTCGCGACGGTGGATCCGGGCGCCGGATACAAGGGCATCACCGCATTCGTCGTTGAGAAAGACTTTCCAGGCTTCAGCGTTGGCAAAAAAGAAGACAAGCTGGGCATTCGCGCTTCGAGCACGTGCGAACTGATTCTCGAAGATTGCCACGTGTCGAAAGATAATGTGTTGGGCGAAGTGGGAAAGGGCTACAAGATCGCGATTGAGACGCTGAACGAAGGGCGCATCGGTATCGGCGCCCAAATGATCGGACTGGCGCGCGGCGCCTGGGAGTTTGCGGCGAAGTACGCGCAGGAGCGCAAGCAGTTCGGCAAGCCGATCTCGGAGTACCAGGGAGTGCAGTTCCAACTGGCGCAATCGGCGACGGAATTGGAGGCGGCGCGCATGATGGTGTACAACTCGGCCCGCATGAAAGATGCCGGAATGAACTTCGTGAAGGAAGCCGCAATGACGAAATTGTTCGCATCGCAAGTTGCTGAAAGAGTTACTTCCTTAGCAGTAGAAGTCTATGGGGGCTATGGGTTCACAAAGGATTACCCCGTTGAAAAATTCTATCGTGATGCGAAAATAGGGAAAATCTACGAAGGCACGTCGAACATGCAGTTGCAGACGATTGCCAAGCTGGTGGTAGGCGGAAAGTGAATATGATCCCAGGACTGAGCACCGAGCAGCGCCGTTATCCACGCTACGAAGTCACCGATGAGCTGATGGCATTTGATTATCGTGGCCAGGAATTGGGCCGGATTGAGAAGATCAGCGGCGGCGGAATGCAGGTCCGGTTATCAACCCAGCTTGCCGGATGCACGCTCGCAGCCGGGTCCCAACTGTTGGTCGACGTTTTCGAGGCGGGGGAAATCCGCCACACGATTCGGGTCGCCGTGCGATTTCGCGACGCGCACGTTCTGGGGCTCGAGTTCGTAAACTAGTCGATTTCTGCCGTTTTGGGCCGTCCCCTGCAAACTAAAAGCGTTACCCCTTGGTAACGTGTACCTGCCTTGTTTCCAGTGCAGAGCTGCACTACACTTTCGATTCTTCCCCCATAAAGTTTTGGATCGCGCCGAGGAGGCGTGCAATGCTCAATCCGGCCCAGCACCTGCCCGACATGCTCGAGGTAGAAAAGTTCTACATCTCGATGCTGGAGCAGGAACTCGCGCATCCGATCCCAGTTCCCGCCGACGCGAACCCTCCGGCGCAGAACGCGGCCGAAGTGATGTCGCGCTGGCTATCGCTGCTGGACCTGGCGGTGACCCCCTTATGGTGCGTGACTGGCTGCGGGAGTCGACTAGTTCGCAAACCGCAGAAGCGCTGCTACGCTACTTCATTTTCAAGCAGCCGACAAAAGAGATCGACCGCGATAAGACCGATTTTGTTTCCACGTTTCTGCACCGTGTGCGGAATATTCCAGTGCGAACTCTGGATGAGTACACTGGCGACGAACCCACGCCGTTCGAGCCTGCCCTGACGACGATTCTTGGCCTGAAGGAACTTCCGGCATTGCCACAAGAGCATCGCCAATTGACGCGGGAATTCCGCTTCATTCGCGAGGAGCTTGAGGAGATTCGCGATTTCAATCAATTGATGGATTCGGGAGTGATGCAGCGCTCGCGCGATATCAAGCTACGACTGGGCTCATCTTTTTACCATCCGCATGTATTGGCGACGGCGGCTGAATATAACGTCTACATGGGAGAGCGGTTTGACTCGCTCTTCAAGCAGGCGGCGCATGAGATCAGGGAATTCGCCGCGAAAGTTCAAAAGGCCGGCGGAAGCATCATGTCGCGAATCGAGGGCGACGTCACGATCAAGCAGATGGCGGAAGTAGAGGCAACGGCGATCATGAGCACGGACTATGCCCGCTCCGCCGATCAGTTGCGAACCGTCTCGAAATTGCAGAAGGTCGTGGATAATAAAACGCGATCATTAGCAACTCCGGGGTCCGCGACACCGACAGGAACGGCGGCGAGACCGTCGCCGGCTACGTCTCTGCGGCCGCCCGCGGGACGCGTTTCGATGCCCAGCGCTTCTGAAGCGAAGGGTGTGGACAAATCGAACGAAGACAGCAAGGTTCGTTCGACCGTCAATTCCATACAAAACTTCATTGCTGCTGCCGAGGCCACATCGGGTTGCGCTTTCCCGATGCGTAATGGGAGCTTGATGCTGACCTCTGCCGAAGTCGATGCGTTCCGTGCCGAGTATCGGGAAGAGAAGAGTTTTCGTGGGGAGTATGCCGCCGCAATGGTGGAGTCGGTAGCGCTTTGCGCAAGAATGCTGGCGGAGACCGAGGAGTTCAATTCGCACAGTGATTCCGCCTATCTTTGGAAAGCGCATGCAGACTCGATGACTTACCTGCTTGCCTGCGCTACCAAGGTGCAGGAGCAGGGAGCTGAACTTCTCCGACTTTCGAAACAGCGCGGCTTGACCGAAAAAGCCGGGGCTCTCGAGGTCACGCTGGAACGACTGCGCACACAGGAATTGAATGTGGCGCGCGCGCTGGAAGCGGTGGAAACGCGAGCAAAGTAGATTGCCCGACCGGACCATTGATCATCGGCTCATCGAAAATCTCCGCAGGTCGTCTCAACTGGAAGTACAATAAGCACAATTCGGCTACCCTGTTTGGGGGAGCAACCTTAGTTTTGTGGGTAGACTCCCGCTCCTGAAAGTGAACCGGCAACGCCGGCGAGCGGAGATTGTAGTTATGAAGTTGGCATTTCAGCGTTGTCCGTATTGCCATAGCCACGATGTTTATCGTTCTCGCAGGCGTGGCTGGTGGGAGAGGTTTGTTTGCCCGCTGTTATTGCTTCGCCCAGTACGGTGTTATACGTGCATGCGCCGGCACGTGCGATTTGCACTGATCTCCACGCAACATCCTCGTGAAAATTCCGTGCAGCGTAGTCGTGTGGCCTGATCTTCGTTCGCGCCTTCGCTGCGATCACCGCTCTTGCGATTACTTCCGTTTTGATCCCGTCTGCTGTTCTTAGCATTCGTTGCCGATCCACATGATGAGGTACCTGCGATGTCAGGCTTCAGACAGCCGGCGGAGCTGTTACAAACTCCGGGTGCGGAGAGGCGGCGATCGCCAAGAGAACGTATCGATGTTCGAACTCGCGTCAGCGTAACCAGTCCGAGCGGTGTCACTACGATTTGCCACGGAATGGGAACAAACTTAAGCGAACGTGGCATGGCGGTTCAGCTGCCACTCGAACTGCGAATCGGGAAGAAGCTCATCGTTGTCGTGCTGCTGGATGCGATCCAGCAGCAGATTCGTTGCGAGGGAACGGTGCGGAACCGCAATGGAGATCAGTACGGCATCGAATTCTCCGACCTCTCCAGCGAGGACCGTGAATTGATCTTGAGGTGCTCCCGCGAATCTCACCAACGGCAGTGGCCCTCTCAGGGTCGCTGATTCACAAGCAGGTCTTTGATTTCCTGCGGAGTCCTGCGCTTCCAATTTCGATTGAAGTTATCGAGCGTGGTCAATGTGCGCGTGTACATGTGGTCGACATAAACAGAGCCGTTCAAGTGGTCGATCTCATGCTGCAGAATGCGCGCGTACCATCCCGTGGCCGTGATCACCTTCTGCTTGCCCGTCTCGTCGAGACATTCAACTGTGACAGCGTTGGCACGCGGAACTAGCGCCATGAATCCTGCCAGGCTCAGGCAGCCTTCGAAGAATTCGCGACTGGGACCTTCGCTGCTAATGATGCGAGGATTCGCAATGACATGGAATGGGACAGGCTGACGCTCGCGCACACGCAGGTCTTCTTGGGAAACATCCTGCAAATACTCCGCGCGATCTTCGATGACAGCGAGCTGGATCGATATGCCTACCTGGGGAGCTGCGAGTCCGACTCCAGGCGCATCGCGCATCGTTTCTTTCATGTGGGCGATGAGTTCCTGAGTTGGCGCGCTACGGAGCTCGTCGACAGTCAAATCTCGCGCGTGTTGCCGCAAGACCGGATCGCCGATTTGAATAATTTTCAGCTTCAACGTTGTATGTGACTTCGGCAGACAGATAGCGCCGGTTGCGTTGATCGCGCGAGGGTCATGAGCTTAGGAGCCCTAGTGACCTGCGCGACGAGTTTACGAAGCCGCAGCCTGAGCGCGCGAATTGCGCGGTGTCGCATAGCTGCATTGGAATGCGGCTACCGACGCCTCCCGGTTTTCGTCTAACGGCAACTGGAAAACCTCCATCACGCGAGTGCTCTCCAGCACATCGCGCACGGCTTGCGATGCCGAACAGAGACGAATCCGATAACCTGCCGCATATGCGGTTAGATATTGCACCAGCAATCCAGGAATATCGCCGGGACGCAATTCAATCTTCTGCAGATTGACGATCACATCCCTCAATTCTGGATACCGCTCGCGAATATTTCTGCTAAGAATGCAGGGTTCGTCTCCGAATACGATCTTGCCCCGGTAAGAGACGAATATGATATTTCCTAATACTTCTACTTCACCAAACGGCTGCATTTCTCCACCCGACTTCCTTGCTGCTCGCCTATGATCGTAATGCTAACTTGTTGAACCTACATATCAGCTCTGCGAATTTACGATGAATGCAATCTGCCAGACACCTGTCAGATGTAACGTCCAACACCTGTAAACCTCGACAACACATTAACTAACAGCACAGAATGTCTTAATCCCCGGCCGCGGCGCTTGGTATCACTCGCACCGGCTCGATAACCGGCACACCATCACTGTAAGTCACGGTCCGGCCGGAAATCGCGGGGATTCGCTCGCCCGGAACCACGATGCCAATCAAATTCAAGGGGTCAGCCGCCGATAACGTGACCGCCTCGCCGGAGGGCTCGAGCTTGCGAATCGCGCGCAGTGATTCGACTGCAACCGGAAGCGCAAACTGTTCGCCGATGAAGCCCTGTACGAAGCGGCCACCGCGGATTTCGCCACGATCTTCCAGGCGGCGGAACGCCATAACCAGCTCGCGCCATTTCGGCAGCATGTTCTCGCGCACCAGCAACTCGCGGAAAACCACTCCATAGCGGCGCAGCAGCATCCAGCAGGTCGCTTCAATGGTGCGGTTGCGATCGTCGCTGAAGACAGGGTAGAGCAGCGACCATCGTCCTGCACTGTGGCGGGGACGAGCGGCGCGTCCGCTGCCTTGGCCCGCCCGGCGCTTGGGATCGATCAATGAGCGAAGGTTATCGAAGCCATCGGCGGTGACCAGACCAGCAGCGACCAGTTCCCACAAGCCGGTTTCCACTTCGGCCTTGAGCTTTCCGGTACCGCGAACGATATCCGGGAAGAAGGACGCGCCTCGCTGGCGCAGGAATTCAAAAACCTGTTTAGCTCCTTCGCTCAGACCTGCACGTTCAGATCCGTCGTGAGCTGTATGGTGCGGCTGCATCCAATCTGCTTCGTCGCGCAGGAAGAAAGTGATCGGCGCCACACTCGTGGGAATTACGCGTCGAACACGCTGGCCATCGCCGTTGGTGTTGGAGCTGCTGTCGATCGTGGCCGGGTGCGGCGACAGGCGCCCCCATCCGACTGCGCCCATCAGGCACAGCTTATCGAGTTCGGCAGAATCGTAGTCCTCGACGCGGCGCGCGAGCACTTGTCGTTCCCACGCGTTGGCAGGAATCTCGAATCCTTGCAACTGGCGCAGCACTTCGAGCAGACCGCGTTCGCCACGGAGTTGCGATCCAGGCGCAACGTGCTGCCAGCGAAGCTGCCAACGCATAAATTGTGCTGGCATTACGGGCTCGATCTCGCGGCGCAAGATGCCGAGCGTCAGGCGGTGAATGCGGGCGAGAAGACGGCGTTCACAGAATTCGGGCAGTGTTTCGCGTTTTTCGTTTCGCGTTTCACGTTCCAGAACCTGTGGTTGCGCCGGTAGCTGGCGGCCGGGGCTGCCCATAAACGTTCCGCGTAGAATCGCGCCCGTAGATTCCAGTCGCAGCAGTGCTTGTTCAACATCTGAATCAGTTAACGCCAGCGTGCGAGCGAGATCTCCGGCGAATACTGGCCCGATGTGCGACATCCATCCCGTGATCGCCGAATAAATCGCATCGGATCGCGAGATGTCTATGCCGTCGAGAGGCGCGGATGGACTCTCGACCACTGCGTCCGGATGAATGATCCGAAAGACCTGCAACCGCTCCGCCGCCACCCAGAAACGGATTCCGTTCTGTTCAGCGATTACGGCGCGTCGATGCAGCGCGAGTTGATCGAAGTAGCGTCCCCAAAGGTCGCGCACGGCACGCGTACCAGCTTCGTTCAGATCGCCAGGGAAAGGAAATTGTTCCGGCAGCGCGACCAGCGTAAACAGGGCGTCGTGCAGTTCGTCGGCGTCACGAACGTCGGGCCACGCCTCTTCGCGGACCTGCGCGATAGCAGAAGGATCGAGCTTACCGACTTCCTCCAGCACCGACGCCGGCAACACCTGACGCATGCTGACGGCGCGGGCACGCCGCTCTTCCAGCGGCGCATCGTCGAGATACGCATAGGGGTTCGCGTTGAGGATTTCGTGCGAGAACTCCGACGGAACCGGCGTATCAACCGCGAGGCATCGGATCGAACCATCTTCAATGCCGCGCAGCAATTGAATCAGGCCGTCCACGTCCATCGCTTCGTGCAGGACGTCCTTCATTACTTCCTTGACCAGGGGATGGTCGGGAACCTGTATGTCGCCTTCGATGTTCTCCTGGCAAGCCGCCACATCCGGGAAGACCGACGCCAGTAGATCGTCAGCACGCATGCGCTGAATATTTGGTGGAACCTTCTTGCCGCCCTGGAATCGCAACAGGGCCAGAGCGCGGTTCGCGTCCCAACGCCAGCGCGTGGCGAAGATCGGCGAGCCCGTGAGGGCTGCCTGTTGCAAAAGCGTCTTTCACCGTCTCCGGCTGCAGAAAGCGAAACACATCTTCCAGCGGGAAGCTGTGCTGCTCGGCGAGAGAGATGTTCAATCCCTCGTCTGTCGCCGCTGCCTGCAATTCGAAATTGAAGCTGCGGCAGAAACGTTTGCGGAGCGCCAGACCCCAGGCTTTGTTGATGCGCCCGCCGAACGGAGCGTGGATCACCAGTTGCATGCCCCCGCCTTCGTCGAAGAAGCGCTCGGCGATGACGGTCTTCTGTGTGGGCACGGAGCCCAGCACGGCGCGTCCATTCAGGAAGTGCTGAATGATCTGCTCAGCGCCCGCGTCATCGAGACCGCATTCCGATTTCAGCCATGCAACTGTTTCCGCGACCACAGGATTGTTCTGCGACAACCCGACCGGCGATACGTTCGGCAGCATGTCACTGACTTGTTGTCGAAGATCGGCGACCAGCGACGAAAGTTCGGCGGTGCGCGACGGAGCCTCACCGCGCCAGAAGGGAATATTGGGCGCCTGGCCGTGCGCATCTTCCACGAGGATGCGGCCTGTCTTACTTTCAATGCGCGCAATCCGCCACGAGTTGTTGCCCAGCAACATGACGTCGCCGGCGAGCGACTCGACTGCATAGTCTTCGTCGACGGTGCCGATCATGGTGCCTTCAGGCATGAGGACAACCGTGTAGAGCGCAGTTTCTGGAATGGCGCCGCCGCTGGTGATTGCGGTCATGCGCGCTCCGCGTCGTGCGCGCAGGCGCTTATTCACACGATCGCGATGGAGGTAGGCTCCATAGCGCCCGCGACGCGCAGCAATGCCCTCGGAGAGCATCTCCAGGACAGAGTTGTATTCCTCGCGCGAGAGATCGCGATACGGATACGCGCGCTTGATCAGCGCGAAGAGTTCATCTTCGTCCCAACCAGATTCATCGATTTCAGCTTCATTCTGTGCCGCGATTCCACCCGCGGGTACGCGTTTTGCGACAGCGGCGCACTCGGCGACGATCTGCTGTGCGAGCACATCCAGTGGGCACTTGGGGATCAGAATGCGGTCGAGATCGCCATGCTTGATGCCGCGCACCAACGCGCCTAGCTCGGTGAGTTGTTCGCGGGTCGTTGCGAAGAGGCGTCCCTTGGGAATTGCTCCACGCCAGTGACCTGCGCGTCCGATACGCTGCAATCCAACTGCGATAGATCGAGGGGATTCGATCTGGCAGACCAGGTCGACGAAGCCAATATCGATTCCGAGTTGCAGAGAGGCGGTGGCGACCAGGACTTTGATCTCGCCGTTCTTCAACCGGCGCTCGGCTTCCAGTCGAATTTTGCGCGCGAGACTTCCATGGTGCGCGGCGACGAATTCCTCGCCGATGCGTTCGGCGAGATTCAGCGAAACCCGTTCGACCTGCCGACGCGTGTTGACGAAGACCAGCGTCGATCGATGCTCCCGCGAAAGCTCCGCGATGCGGTCGTAGATCGTGTCCCACATCTCGTTGGTGGCGATGGTCCCAAGTTCCATCGGCGGGACTTCGATGGCAAGATCGAGTTCGCGCTTGTGGCCCACATCGACGATGACCGGCGAGGGACGCTCAGCGCCGTTGAGGAATTCGGCGATCTGCTCAATCGGCTTCTGCGTCGCCGAGAGTCCGATCCGAACTGGAGGCTTTGCCGTTAGTGTTTCCAGGCGCTCGAGCGAGAGGAGCAAGTGCGCGCCACGTTTGTCGCCGGCAACCGCGTGGATTTCGTCGACGATCACCGTTTCTACATCGCGCAGAATGCGCCGGCTCTTTTCTGCGGTCAGCAGAATGTAGAGCGACTCTGGCGTGGTGACTAGGATGTGCGGCGGCCGCTTGAGCATCTTCTGGCGCTCGTGCATGAGCGTGTCGCCGGTGCGAACCGCGGTGCGGATCTCCGGCATCATCAGGCCGCGCTCGGAAGCGAGTTGCAGGATTTCGCCCAGAGGCGCTTCGAGATTTTTCTGGATATCGTTCCCGAGTGCTTTCAGCGGAGAGATGTAGAGCACTTCGGTGCGGTCTTCAAGTTGACCGGCGAGGGCTTTGCGTACCAGGCGATCGATGCAGGCAAGAAATGCTGCGAGCGTTTTGCCGGAGCCGGTGGGTGCCGCAATCAGAGTGGTGCGTCCGGCGAGGATCTCAGGCCAGCCCGCTTCCTGGGGCTCGGTGGGAGAGCCGAAGCGGCGCATAAACCACTCGGCCACGACCGGGTGCGCCCACCCCAGGGCACTGTGAACGGCAGAAGACATTACCGCTATTTTAGACGGAAAAGCTGGAAGGCGACGGAGTTATTTTCGTTTTTTGTTCGCTATGCAAAAGCAGGGTGCCTGTTCCGGACCGCCTATGGTGTAACGGTCACGGATAGACTCGCTGAGGCATGCTGATACGTGCCGCTGTCGGAAACCGCGACCGGGATATTGTAGGTTCCCGCTTGCGTGGCAACATATGTCAGATTGCCTGCGCTGTCTATGGAGGCCAACACATTCGCCGGCAATGTTCCGGCTATGCCCCAGTAATAAGTACCTTGGCCGCCGGTCGCCTGAAGCGGCACTGTTTTTGCAACATTCACCGTCGTTGACGGTAGAGAAGAGGTTACCAGCACCAATTGTGCGACCACAGTAACGGTTTCCTGCTGACTGGCGGATTGATTGGCCGAGTCGGCGGCGGTGATCGTGAAATTGTAAGTACCGGTCGACGTTGGCGTGCCGGAAAGCAGATTGCCGGATGGGACAATTCCAGGTGGTAATGTTCCGGTGGAAACGCTGTACGTAATCGGCGGCACACCGCCATTCGCCATGATACTGAGGCTGCAAAAAGTGTTCACGATGCAAGCGAAATTAATGGGCCCAGGAGCAGAGAAGACAAGAGGGTCGATCACACCGGAGATTTGCAGCGCGTACTGCATATCGGGCCTGGCATTTCCGCTCCAATCGAGGACGTGGACGAGAACGGTTTGCGAAGCCGGCGAGGACGGGGCGGTGTAGTCCAGCGAGGAATCCTGGATGTGAGGACTCGCGCTGATGTCGTCATTCAAGCACGAGCTGCTGAAATTGGTCGTGCTCCCACCGGGCTGGTTGCACCCAGTAGTTAATTGAGTTCCGTTGGAATCGGTGATCTCCAGAACCGTATCGAGAGGATTACCGGTAAAATATCGCTTCGCGAAAGTTTCGACGTGGACCGCGTGACCGGCTGCTACGAGAATGCGGTAGTAGTCGGTGTCAGGAGTAGAGACGTTGGGCGTATCAGTGAATGGACTGATGGAAGCCTGAAACATCCCGTTGCCAACCCTGGTCGCTGTCGCAGGAGAATCGTTCCGGCCCAGCGGCGGCGCTACCGTCATCTGAAAAAATTGTGAAGCGTTCACTGGAGGCGAACTTGAGTCGCTCACCGAAACCGAAAAGGAATAGCTGCCGGAGGTCGTGGGCGTACCGCTGATCTGACCAGTGGAAGGATCGATTGCGTTCAGGCCCGGAGGGAGAGTGCCCGAGGTGGAGAAAACGTAGGGTGGAGTCCCTCCGTTTGCGACGGCGGTGCCGCTGAATGGCCGGTTCAAGGGGATTGTGGAAGGGAAAGAGTTACCAAGATAAAGGCCTGCAGTGGACACAACGAGATTGGTGGTATCCGATGCCGTGTCCGGAGGTGAATAGGAGTCGGTGGCTGTCACTGTGAACGTGTAGGTGCCAGTGCTCTGCGGCGCTCCAGTGAGTAGACCTTGCGAGTCCATTCGAACTCCTGGAGGCAGGCTTCCCCCGGTTAATCGCAGTGAAACCGTTCCAAAGCCACCATTGGTGGTTACCCGATATCCGGGCGTAGCCCATTCTTGAAGTTGCAGGTTGCTAACGTGAAATATGGATAGTGGCTGGTCGATGAAGAACGGTAATGTGGCGTTTGTAGACTTCGAAGGAGAAGAAGAGTCCGAAACCTGGAACGTAAGAGAATAATAGTTAGCGCTGGTTGGCGTTCCCGAGATTGTGCCGCTGCTTGAATCGAGCGAAAGTCCCACTGGCAGGTCGGGAGTGACGGTCCATTGATATGGCGCTGTACCGCCGCTTGCCTTCAAAGTGGAGCTGTAGACACTGCCCTGGACTCCATCGGGGATGGATGAGGTGGTTATTGAAATGCCAGTCGGCGCGATCGTGCCGCCGCCGGAAGTACCGCCGGTGAAACTATTGGAGCTTCCACCACCGCCACATCCGGTCAGGAGGACAGCAAAAAACAGTATGGCAAAGAGCGGTCTCGTCATGCTCTCACCTCCTCCGCCGAAGAAACAAGGTGCAAATCGGGTGCGGAGTCGAAAAGAGAACCGCTGTCCTCGTACGTGTCGAAGCGGCGTTGCGTTCCGTTCAGGATGATGTTGATGTTGGGGACCGTTTCGCCTGCGCCGACAGTGATTGTGTCGCGTTGCAGAGGTATGTCGTAAGCCGACTCATTCTGTTTCCAGTACTCATCCTGCCCAGGATTCGGTACTGGTGGATTCAGTGGCCCCACGCTGGATCCATCGACGAAAGAGTTGTTGATCGACTCGACTTGTACCGTGTACGTACCGGGAAGAACGGGGATTTCGAAATAGCCGATCAGTCCGCCTGATTTCGACCCGAGGCCACTCCCCTTATTGTCGGTGACAGTTTGTCCCGGGTTGCTGGTGAAGTACAGCCCTGACACTGCGGAAAAAGTCATGCGCCGCGATTCGTCGTCGGCCGTGGTGGGATCATCCACTTGCCGCGCAACCACGTTCACACCCTGTGCAGCACTCGCTGCGTCAGAAAAGTAGATCGTGCCCGTGATTAACCCGTAGGTGCTCGCATAGGTCGGGCCGGGATAGAAATGAGAGATCCACGCAGCATCGTCGGTGGGAATCACCGGGAGTCCGCTTTCGCTGCGTCCTGGGCAGACGAGAATCGGAAACATGAGGGGCAGGCCCGCCATGGTGTCGAGATCGCAACTGAAGTTTTGCAGTACGTCGACATTGATCTGCGAGTGATCGAGGCCGGCGAAGTGACCCATCTCGTGAGTGATGGCGTCGGCGAATTGAGAATCCGTCAAAATGGTTTGAGTGCCGTTCAGCCATGCGCCATTCAGGGTGATCATCGCGCCGGTGATGTGCCCCGTGGTGGCGTTGGTCGCGCAGATGCTGGTGAAGCCGATCACGTTGGAATCGACTCCGAGAGCGGTCATTAGGCTGCCATCGGCGTCGAAGACGACCGGGATTCTGTTGTGCTGATTTGCAACTGCCCGAGATGGCATTGAACTGGGCCGCAGATGTCACATCGGCGCCCTTGATGTAGGCGCCTGCGGCCAGAATGGTTCCAGCATAGGAGTACGACAGAGCTGCCGTCGGCACGTTCTGCCAGCTCTGGAACATCTGTGCCACGCGCTGAAGTCCAGCGGTGTTATTGATAACAACCGTTGCGCCGGAAGAACTCATCGGGCCGGGATCGACGGTGTACTTGACTGGCATTGCGGCGGGGTCCCAGGTATACGGTTTTCCGTCGATGGAACCGCCCTGGCCTACATACAAGGGACCGCCAGCGAATGCAGAGGCACCGAAAGCGAGTATGGCGAGTAAAGTCTGACAAAGCCGGCGCGCGGTCATCATTGCATCCTCGCCAGTTCACGTATGGTCTGTTTCATGTCGTCGAGAGGAATCGGTCCTGGATTTGCTTGTTGCACCACGGTAGTGGCTTTTGTCGAGAGCTTCATGTGTTGAGCGCGTGCGCGTTGTTGTGTTCCCGAGAAGAGTCCGGCATTGTCCCGGCCATTCGCCGCATAAGCCTTGCCGGTTCGATCGCGAGTGATGCGAAAGCGGCCCTGCTCAAGACCGACAGGACTCGTCAACCCATACTCCGAGACGGGATTCAGGAATAACAGCAGCTCTTGTCCTTTGAGATATCGCGCCGCATCCTGCTTGTCACGCAGGTCCCATATGAATTGCCGAAAAGTGAGGGTGGTAGCAGGCCTTGCCCTTCAGCGTGTCCTGTACCTGCATCGTAATGACGATGGTGGAGAGGTTCGTCAGCTGCGGATGCGGTTCCACGCGAGCGCTTATGACCGATCCGTGGACGATGCGATCCGCGCGACGGCTCATCTGGTCAAGGCTGACGGGAGCAGTGATGGCACCGCGCTGCGAGAATGCAGGAACGGCGAGACACAAAATGAGCGGGAAAATTGCTGAACCGAACCATCTACTCTGGATCATGACCGGAGATCATACGACTTGGAAAAAGCATCTACAAGGAAATCGGATAACGATCTCGAATTCCGGAATGAGGACTGCGCACGTAGGTAAGTTCCCCGGTAAATACCGGTATTTCAGCGGATTGCGACCTATTAGCTAATTGTTTTCTGTGGAAATCGAGGCTTCCGAAAAGCCATTCTGGGAACCGAAATGCCTGATCTGGAAAAGCACGATGTCGTGATCATTGGAGCCGGCGCCGCTGGACTCGCCGCTGCCAAAACGCTTTCTTCGGCCGGACTCGACATTTGCGTGCTGGAAGCACGCGACCGCATCGGCGGGCGCATCCACACCCATCACGATCCTGCCACCGACATTCCTATCGAGCTTGGGGCCGAGTTTGTTCACGGCCGTCCGCCCGAGACATTGAACCTGGTGCGTCAATCCGGGCTTTCCGTCGAGCCCGTGCAGGGGGAGCGCTGGTGCTTCGATGACGGGCGACTCCATGCGTGCGAATACCTCGACGACGAATTCGATCAGGTGCTCGGCAAACTGCCCCAAGCGGGGTCCGGCGCTGATCAATCGTTTGCCGATTTCCTGAAGTCACTTCCTGGAATCAGCGCAGAAACGCGCAAACACGTGTGCGCTTACATCGAGGGATTCGAGGCTGCCTATCCCGACCGCATCAGCGCGCAGGCTCTCGCGCGCGAAAATCAAGCTTCTGAAGAGATCGAAGGATATAGGTCATTTCGCATTCCGAATGGATACCGCGCCCTTTTGAGTTCGCTTGCCCCGGAGAAGAGCGCCGACTTCCCGATACGTTTGAATACCGTCGTCCGTCAGGTCAAGTGGAGCCGCGACAGCGTAGACATCACGGCGCAAGATGCTTCGGGCGAACATCACGTGTACGCGCGAAAGGCAATCGTGACTTTGCCGCTTGCAGTGCTGCAGGCCAAGCCAGGCGAGACGGGCGCAGTGGCCTTTGTTCCTGAACTCAAGTCCAAACAAGATGCGTTAGAGCAATTGGAGATGGGGCCGGTGATTCGCGTGGTGTTGCGTTTTCGCGAGCGTTTCTGGGAAAACGAATCGAAGCCGACTCGAAGAGCGGGAAAAGGTCGCTTTCCGAGATGAGCTTTCTCCATTCCGACGATCCCGTCTTCCCCACATGGTGGACCACGATGCCGAGGAAGACGCCGATCCTCACGGCTTGGTCAGCCGGGCCGCACTGCTCGACGCTCGCATTTCAGGATCAAGCCACCATCGTCTCTCGCGCGCTGGATACGCTGTCGCGATTGATGCACATGGATCGCGCGGAGCTGGACCGGCTTCTCGAAGCTCACTACCTGCACGACTGGCAAGCTGATCCGTTTTCCCGCGGTGCTTACAGTTGGGCCAAAGTTGGTGGAGTGGGTGCCGCTGCGGAACTGGCGCGTCCGCTGGACTTCACGTTGTTCTTCGCCGGTGAAGCAACGGACAGCAACGGCCACAACGGAACCGTACATGGTGCGCTGGAGAGCGGTTATCGCGCGGCTCAAGAAGTGTTGCTGGTGATGGGAAAGGTCGCGCGATCGGAGCCTGCGGCCGACTAACGATCAGTTGGGTTTCTTCTGCAGCGTTGGAGGCTCGTCGCCTCCCGTCTGGACATTCGTCTGGATCGGTTTCCATGCAGTCTGATTTGCGGGCGCAGCCGGATTCACTCCAAAGTCCCAGATGTAAAGATTCATATCCTTGCTGTTCAGCATTTCCACGACTGCATATTCTCCGGGCGCCAGGTCCTGATTCGGCGTGAGTTTGAACCAACTTCCCGAGATCGATTCCATGGAAGACGGCACGAACGATTCGTCCTGGCTCACCTTCCCGTACACTGCGATTTTCAAATTTCCAACCACGCGCGTGCTCTTCTTCGGCTGCAGTCGGACGATCTGGAAACGCTGGGCGGCGGGCTCGCTCTTCTTGTCCGCGTCATTCTTGTCGACGGGAGCGCTTCCGGCGCTTTTGTCTGTCGACGACGCAGGAGCCTTCGCCTCGTCAGCTGCGCTGACATAGATTGCGGGTCGCCCGCCGTGCGCCTGCACGGCCGCATGCAGGCCTGGCAACTCAATCGTCTGCTTGGCGCTGGCCAGTGGATTCACTGTCGCGCGCAAAATGTTTGTGCCAGTGTTTCGGTTGATATCGCTGCCGTTCTGCGCGAGTTCCACCAGCTGCGGAAGCTGTGCAAACGTCTCGAAAAGAAATACGCCGCCGGTGTCCGGCAGGCGCAGGCCAGGCGCTACCTCCGGAGATCTTGCGTCCATTTCTTTACGCTCGGCCTCTACTTCTTTGTCCACGTCCGCCGCACTGTGCGAGACGCCTTTTTTCAAATCCTCGGCGTACTTGTTGGTTGCGTCCCAATCGACCAGCGAGCCGGGAACTTCCTCCCACTCGAAGCGCTCGGCGCTCAAATAACGCACGCGGTCGCCCTTGACCTCCCACTTCACCACGGACTGATAGGAGCCATCTTTCAGAACCAGGCGCTTTGTCGGATCGTTTTGCGCGGCAGAAGGGTCGTTTTGCGCGACAGAAGGAAGTGCGAAGGCTAGCAATAGCGCGAACAGCGCGAGGGACCGAAGAACGCGAAGGGGGACCGAAGACATGGGCTGACCGCAAATATTATGCGCTATTTCCAGGAATTCGGGAAAATGACCTCGCGGGAAATTGGGCGTCCAACAGGAAGCAGTCGGGAAGCGTTTCGAAGAATCGGTTATTTGTGAGAGGATGCTGCTCCACTAACTTAGGGGTGAACATGGGTACAGCAGCCGTAACTCGGATTCAATCGCGTTCCAGCGCAACGAAGGCGATCGTTGCCGCCGGGCTTGCTTGCGGAATCATGGACTACACAGCAGCTTGCGTTACCTGGTGGCTGCGTGCGCGCGTGACGCCGGCTCGGATCGGGCAGGCAATCGCGAGCGGACTGCTAGGACCGAAGTCTTTTCAAGGCGGGTATGGAACGGCGCTCCTGGGATTCGCAATCCATTTCCTCATCGCATTTAGCGCAGCGACCGTCTTCTATCTGGCGAGTCGGAAGTTGAGGTTTATGACCGAGCACTTCCTCGTTGCTGGTGTTCTCTACGGGGTGGCGGTTTACACCTTCATGTATTGGGTGGTGATGCCGCTGTCGGCGGTACGACGTGGACCGTTTTCGTGGAACCTGACGCTGCTGGCGATCGTGACACATATCTTCTGCGTAGGATTGCCGATTGCGATTGCAGTGAGGAAGTTCGGAGCTAGGAATTAGCAGAGTGCTGCGATAATCTCGGCCAGAGTATGGACAAGACGAAGATGGTTGGCGCCCTGAAGGAGCTATTTGTGCCAGCCCTGAGAGCCAGGTCGTTTCAAGGATCCTTTCCACACTTCCGGAGATTAGAGGCCGATCGTGTCGATCTGCTGACTATTCAATTTGATCGTCACGGAGGCGGCTTCATCATTGAGGTGTCCAGGTGTGGAGTTGATGGAGTCACCACCCACTGGGGAGAACACATTCCAGCTAAGAAAGTGAGAGCGTGGGACCTTCACCCCGACAAGCGCCACCGACTCGGCTCACCGGCGCGGGGTGTTGATGGCCACTGGTTTCGTTTTGATTCCGGGCTCACCTGCGAGGAGGTTGCCGAACTTGCGGTGACTTATCTGCAAGAGGCAGATGCGTGGTGGGCTGACACAAGCACCGCGACCTGAGATAGACGCAATTCGTGCCGTCGAGTTTTCACTATGAGCGGTGCGCGGGCGAGGGCGCCCGCGCCACTTATCTCAACTCACCAAACCCGGCAGGCTTTCACGCTCACCATCGGCTGTCCCGCCTTGCACGAGAACGCCTTCTGGAACTCCGGCATGTTCACCACCACGCCGTTGATCCGATACTTCCCGGGCGAATGCGGATCGGTGAGCGTGTGCAGACGCTCACTCTCTGGACGCTGATTCTCGCAAGCCCACTGCGCCAGTCCGATGAAGAAGCGCTGATCAGGATTGAATCCCTCGATGTCATGTAGCTGCTGCGTCTTCGTCGCAGCCTTCCACGCAACGTACGCGAGGATGGTGCCGCCGAGATCAGCAATGTCTTCGCCCTGGGTCAGCTTGCTGTTGATCTTCAGATCGTCCACTACCGTATATTGCCCATACTGATCCACCACGCACTGCGCGCGCTTGGTGAACTCGTCCGCATCCTGCTTGGTCCACCAATCTTTCAGATTGCCTTGCGCGTCGAACTGGCGTCCCTGGTCGTCGAAGCCGTGCGTGAGTTCGTGACCAATCGTCGAGCCGGTATTGCCGTAGTTGGGCGCGTCATCCATTTTCGGATCGTAGAGCGGTGGTTGTAGTACGCCTGCGGGGAAGTTGATGTCGTTCATCTGCGGGTTGTAGTAGGCGTTCACGGTGGGCGGCGTCATGCCCCATTCGGCGCGGTCCACCGGCTTGCCGATCTTCGCCAGTTGGCGGTCCGACTCGAACACCGTCGCGCGAGTTTCGTTGCCGAGGAAGTCGTCACGCTTGATCTCGACGGAGCTGTAGTCGCGCCACTTGTCCGGATAGCCCACCTTGTTCACGATGGTGTGCAGCTTTTCGAGCGCGTTCTTCTTCGTTCCCGGCGACATCCAGGTGAGCTGCTCGATGTCCTGCTTCATCGCGTCTTCGATGTACTGCGTCATCTGGACGGTAGACGCTTTCATTTCAGGCGTGAAGGCGCGACGGACGAATTCCTGTCCGAGCGCCTCGCCCAGTTGCTCGTCGACCAGGCTTACACAACGCTTCCAGCGCGGACGCAGTTGTTCAGCTCCGCGCAGCGTCTTCCCATAAAAGGCAAAGTTCTCGTTCACGAATTTCGACGACAGGTAAGGAGCATTCGCGTGCGCGATGTGCCAGCGCAAGTAGGTCTTCCAGTCATCGAGACTGACGGTGTTGATTTCCTTCTCAACCTGCTTGTAGAAGTCAGGCTCCGTGACGTTGAAGGTCTGCACGTTGGGCAAGCCTTGCACCGTCAAGAAGGTGTTCCAGTCGAAGCTGGGCGTAAGGGCCTGCAGCTTGGCGCGATCCATCTTGTGGAAGAGCTTGTAGGGGTCACGCTTGTCGACGAGTGTGAGCGTGGCTTTCGCCAGATCGGTTTCGATGGCCAGCACCTTCGCCGCTTCAGCCTTGGCAGTCGCAGGCGAGTCGCCCAGAAGCTCGAACATGTTGGTGACGTGTGCGACGTATTTGTCGCGCTGCTCAACCGACTTCGGATCTGTCTTCAGATAGTAGTCGCGATCGGGAAGGCCGAGACCGCCCGAGTCGGCGAAAGCAATGATGTCGTTGGAGTTCTCGAAATCCTGATTCGAGCCAAAGTTGAACAGCAAGCCCTCGGTCCGATTTTCAAGTTGCTGCTTGGCGAGCAGCGGCGCCAGGTCTTTCTTCGATTTCATCGCGGCAATTGCGTCGAGCTGCGGCTTCAGCGGCGAGGCGCCAAGCTTCTCGACTGCGGCTTCGTCCATGCAGGCGGCAAAGTAGTCGCCTATTTTTTGCTGAGTCGGAGTGCGCCCGGTGGTCTGCTTCGATAGGTCGTCGAGAATGCCCCAGAGGAACTGCTGGTTGTCGTCGTACAACTTGCCGTAGACGCTCCACGACGACTGATCCGCGGGAATGGGATTTTTCTTCTGCCAGCCACCACAGGAATAGGTGTAGAAGTCCACGCAGGGATCGACCGACTTATCCATGTCGTTCAAGTCGAGGCTGGGGGAATAAGGCAGTGCCTGCAGTGGCTTGTCCGGCGCGGCGGCAGGAGCAGACTTGGCAGGTGCAGTTTGAGCTGCGGCAGAAAGACAGGCGGCGAATACCACGATCAGTAGCTTGCGCATCAGTAAGTCTCCGGAACGAAGCTGGAAGTGTAGCGGCAACAGGGCATGTTGAGCAAAGGGGTTGGGACAAACTGCCTTGAGATTAGTTCCATTCAAAGAACCGCTAGTCAGCCGACCGCTCTCTAGGGCATAATTGATCGTGCACCCCTACTACCTGCACGATCCCAAAAAAATAAAAGAGCTGAGGGCAAGATGTCGGCAAAGTTCATCTTCGTGACCGGTGGTGTTGTGTCTTCTCTGGGTAAAGGTCTGGCGGCGGCTTCGATTGGCTGCCTGCTGGAAAGCCGTGGCCTGAAGGTCAACATGCAGAAGTTCGACCCGTATCTGAACGTCGATCCGGGTACCATGTCCCCGTTTCAGCACGGCGAAGTCTTTGTTACCGACGACGGCGCTGAAACCGACCTCGACCTGGGCCATTACGAGCGCTTTCACCCACGCCAAGCTGACTCGCGACAATAACTGGACCACCGGCCGCATATACGAGCAGATCATCACCAAGGAGCGCCGCGGCGACTATCTCGGCAAGACCGTGCAGGTGATCCCGCATGTGACCAACGAGATCAAGGCCGCCATGAAGAAGATATCGACCGAGGTCGACGTGGTGCTGGTCGAGATCGGCGGCACCGTCGGCGATATCGAGTCGCTGCCGTTTATCGAGGCGATCCGCCAGATGCGCCAGGAACTTGGCCGCGAGAACACGCTGTTCGTGCATGTAACGCTGGTGCCGTTTATCGCCGCCGCCGGTGAGCTGAAAACGAAGCCGACACAGCACTCGGTGAAAGAGCTGCTGAGCGTAGGAATTCAGCCTGACATCCTGCTTTGCCGCACCGATCGTTTCCTGGCGAAAGATCTGAAGTCGAAGATCGCGCTCTTCTGCAACGTGGAAGAAGAGGCGGTGATTACTGCGAAGGATGTGGGATCGATCTACGAATGTCCGCTGATGTTCGCCAACGAAGGCGTCGACGACCTGGTAATGAAGTACCTGCATCTTCAGGCCAAAGATCGCAATGTGCAGAACTGGGAAGACCTGGTCCATCGTGTTTACAATCCGAAAGACGAGGTTGTGATCGGC
Source organism: Terriglobia bacterium (assembly GCA_963724985.1). Classification (GTDB taxonomy): domain Bacteria; phylum Acidobacteriota; class Terriglobia; order Terriglobales; family Acidobacteriaceae; genus JAJPJE01. Next base: position 158,849 of record CAVRWV010000018.1, read on the forward strand.
ATTGTCGGCAAGTACGTGGAGTATGAGGATTCGTACAAGTCGCTGAAAGAGGCGCTGGTACACGGCGCGCTTTCACAGAATCTGAAGCTCAATCTGCAATGGATCGAAGCCGAGGGGCTGGAGACGAAGAGCAAAGACGACAAGTCCTACGAAGCGCAACTAGAAGGCTATGACGGCATTCTCGTTCCCGGCGGATTCGGCAAGCGCGGCATCGCCGGCATGTTGAACGGCATTCGTTACGCGCGTGAACGTGGCGTTCCGTACTTCGGAATTTGCCTGGGAATGCAGACGGCGTGTATCGAGTACGCTCGCAACGTATGCGGACTGGACGACGCCAATTCGAGCGAGTTCGACCCGGCAACGCCGCATCGCGTGATCTACAAATTGCGCGAACTGCGCGGCGTGGAAGAACTTGGCGGCACGATGCGATTGGGCGCGTGGCCCTGCAAGATCGAACCCAATACGCTGGCCGCGAAGGCTTATGGCTCGGTCGAGATCAGCGAGCGTCACCGTCATCGTTATGAGTTCAATCGCGAATACGAAGAAACGCTGACCGCCGCTGGACTGCGCATTACCGGTTCTTCTCCCGATGGAACGTATGTCGAGATCGTGGAGATTCCCGGTCATCCATACTTCCTGGGATGCCAGTTCCATCCGGAGTTCAAGTCGAAGCCACTCGAGCCGCATCCGCTGTTCACAGCGTTCATCAAGGCGAGCTACCAGAATCGCCTGAAGCGCCAGACGGAACACGAGAAGGAAGAAGTCGAGATGTTCCTGCGGTCGGAGAAGGTGGGTAAGGCGTAAAGACGTTTCGCGTTTCATGTTTCACGTTTCACGAATGTGGAACGGACATCCAACGCGAAACGAGAAGCTCGAAGCGTGAAACTTAGCTTCCAAGTCGGCAACGTTGAGATCGGCGGCGGTCAGTTATTCCTGATCGCCGGTCCGTGTGTCATTGAGAGCGAAGAGCACGCGCTCAAGATGGCGGAGTGCATCAATGGCGTTGCGCGCGCGCTGAAAGTTCCGTACATCTTCAAGGCTTCGTACGATAAGGCGAACCGCACGTCGATCCAAAGTTTTCGCGGCCCTGGGATCAGCGAGGGATTGCGCATCCTGCGCAAGGTCGCGGATACAGTTCATGTTCCGGTGCTGACAGACGTGCATGAGGCCGTCGATGTGCAGCGCGTTGCGGAAGTCGCTGACGTCCTGCAGATTCCCGCGTTCCTTTGCCGCCAGACGGATCTGCTCATCGCCGCTGGAAAGTCCGGGCGCGCGGTGAACATCAAGAAGGGCCAGTTCGTTTCGCCGTGGGACATGCGTCACGCGGTCGCCAAGGTTCGCGAGGCGGGCAACGACAAGGTCTTCCTCACGGAGCGCGGAGCTTCGTTCGGGTACAACAATCTCGTGGTCGACATGCGCTCGTTGCCCATCATGCGCGAATTCGCGCCGGTGGTCTTCGACGCGACTCATTCGGTGCAGATGCCTTCGGCGGCGGGCGCGGACGGAGTTGCCGTCTCAGGGGGACAGCCGCAATTCATTCCCATGCTCTCGCGGTCGGCAGTTGCGGCGGGCGTCGACGGCGTGTTCATGGAAGTGCACGACAATCCCGCGCAGGCCAAGTCCGATGGTGCGAACGCGCTTGATCTGAAACTGCTCCGCGGCGTTCTGCAGCAGTTGTTGGCCGTTGATAAAGCGGTGCGCGAACAGCCCACGCCACAACAAACGGTCAACTAAGCTAAGCTAGTCTGGCCATGAGCCGACGTCAGCTTTCAGCTATTCTTGCATTCTTTGTTCTGCTCACCCTGCAATCTGCTCTTGCCCAGACCGCCGCTCCTGCCGAGTTTGGAGGCTTGGCGAAATGGAAGGCCGCAGTCACTTCTGCTGACTTTGCATCGCTCCAACAGCTGTACGCAGCCGGTGCTCGGTCAATCGGACAGAACGGCCAACCGCAGGACATCAGCGCGGAGACGCAGTTTTGGCAGGAATTCCTCGCCAAAAAACATCAGGACGTGCAGGTGGTGGTACGTGGTACGAAGGAGCAGAACGGCCTCGAAGCAGCGAACCTGACTATCTCTTTCAAAACTAGTACGCCTGATGGCCAGCGCACTCGCTACGTTCTGGTGCAGCAGGCATGGCAGCAGCAGGGAAATGATTGGCGCATCGTTGCGGCGATGCACACGGATGTCCTGAAAATGCCGCAGCCATCTACGCTCAATCCGAATCTGTATCCCAAAGGCGCCAACGCGAAGGAAGAGATCAAAGATGCGGTCGAGCGCGCCAGCCGCGAACACAAGCGAGTGATTTTGGTATTCGGCGCAAACTGGTGTTACGACTGCCACGTTCTCGATTTTGCCCTGCATAACTCCGATGCAGCGCCGGTGGCGGAGAAGAACTTCATCGTTGTTCACGTCGATATTGGCGAAGGGAAGCTGAACGCCGATCTGGCCAGCGAATACAAGGTTCCGCTCGATAAGGGCGTTCCAGCGTTGGCAGTATTGGACAGCGACGGGAAGCTGCTCTATTCGCAGAAGAACGGTGAATTCGAGGCCGCACGCTCGATGGATCCCGACGATCTGATCGCGTTCCTGAACAAGTGGAAGCTGTAGCGCCGACTTAGTTGTGAATCGATCCGGACGTTGGCATATTCGTCTCTGGCGGCATCATGAGCGGCGCTCCTTCTTCGCGATCGGCGCTGTTTCGTCGCCAGAATTCTTCCAGGTCGACGCGAGTTCGTAGCAGAGCCCTCTTGAGGATTCTTGCTCGCAAGGTCTTTCCCGCTCGGACGGCGTAACAGCAACTTGTCTTCTTCCACTCGGACTTCGACATCGCCCTGCTCGGTGAATTCCGCCGGAACGAACTGATTCCATGGCAGCGTCGCGCATTGTTGAGCGACGAAGACCAGGTTTTCCACCAGCACAGTCAGCGTCACGCAATTCTTGCCTTCCGCTTGCGAAGGCCGGGCGTGAACGAGGATTCCTGTCCGGTATTGATCGGTGATGGCCGAAGCCGGCAACGCCGACAGAGCCAGGATTGCGATGAGGGTGAGGCGCAACTTCATGGGAGAACTCCGCGAATCAGCACATCTGGCTTATCGGCAAATTGCCGTGGGTCTTCACCTGTGAATCTCAGTCGTACTAACGCTGGAACGTGCACATTTGATAGCATCGTGACTTCGTGAACCGCACAGGCGCTAATGTTGTTCGAGTTGAGGCGGAGGCTCTCCGTGAGCTGGCCGACCGCATTGCCGGTCCGATGGCGCAGGCCTTTTCGCAAGCCGTCGAACTTCTCTTCTGTTGTGGCGCTCGCGTCGTCGTCACCGGAATGGGCAAAAGCGGTCTGGTCGCGCGCAAGATTGCAGCTACGCTCAGTTCGACGGGAACGCCGTCGCTCTTTCTACATCCGGCGGAAGCTATTCACGGCGATCTCGGCATGATCGCGCGCGGCGATGTGGTGATCGCACTTTCTTACAGCGGCGAGACCGAAGAGCTGCTTACGCTGTTGCCGACGATCAAGCGGCTGGAAGTGAAGCAGATCGCGATGACAGGCGATCCGGTGTTTTCCGGCAATGGCCGCAAGCTTTCTACGCTCGCGCAAGCTGCTGATGTCGTGCTCGACTGCTCGGTGGCGAAAGAAGCTTGCACGCTCGGGCTCGCGCCGACTGCGTCCACGACGACGATGCTGGCGCTCGGCGATGCGCTGGCGATGGCGCTGGCCGAACGGCGCGGCTTCAAGGAAGAAGACTTTGCCAATCTTCATCCTGGCGGAAAGCTCGGCAAGAAGCTGGCGCGCGTCGAATCGCTGATGCATTCAGGCGACGCCGTTCCGCGCGTGGCGGCGAACACGCACATGAACGATGTGATCTACGAGATGTCGCGCAAAGGGCTCGGTGTTACGGCCGTTGTCGAAGGAGACAAGCTGCTCGGCATCATCAGCGACGGCGATTTGCGGCGCTTGCTCGAACGCCGCGGCAAAGAAGTGATGGACTTGACTGCCGGCGAATGCATGACCCGTCAGCCAAAGACGATTCGTACCGGCGAATTCGCAACGGCCGCTCTGAACATCATGGAGCAGAAGCGAATTACGTCGCTGGTTGTTCTTGATGGCGAGGATCGCATCGCCGGAATCGTGCACCTGCACGATTTGTGGGAAACGGAATTGTTTTGAACAAGTGCTAGTGTGTCAGTAGCTGAGCTGATAGCTCTTGTCTAGCAATAAGCACGCTTTCATGCTGCCCGCTGTGCTAGCTGCTCCAGGATCTGTTTTCCCAGTTTTTGAACTTCGCCGAAGTGCGTCTGATAATCAATAAAAAGTCGATTCAGTTCGAGAGATTCTTCGGGCTTTAGGTGTGCGCGCAGCAGCATGTCGCGTACATGCACCGGATTCGGAAGCACAGCTTCTTCGCGCATTTCTTCGAGCGCAGTCGTCGGATCGTAGTGATACATGTTCAGCTCCTGTTTCTTCTAGCGTCTCATGCGCGCTGCGTGATTGCAAAAGCGTTTCGCGTTTCATGTTTCACGTTTCGCGAAATGGGGTGCTTACAGCTTCGTCTTTACACCCAGGTAGCGGCAGGCGGCGAGCGCCAATTCGGAAGCGACCCGGGTGGAGTCGGCGTTCGTCATCTTCGGACAAGCAAAGAGCACCATTTCACGAATGGTTGCGAGCATCATGGTGATGGTGAGCTGGGCTGCCGTTTCGGGGTCCGAATGTCCGATCTGATCGCGGCGTGAAAGCAGAATTCCAACGACAAGTTCGAAAGTACGGCGGCCGGCGCGTTCGATTCTTTGTCGAACTTTGGGGTCGGCTTGCTCGCGAGTGTAAAAGAAGGTTGCGCGCATCAATCCCGCGTCCTGCATAAAGGAGCCCATCATGCCGTGCGCCATTCCATTCACGATGTCGGCGAGGGAAGCGTCTGGCGGAATCTGGTCGGCCATGTGGCTCAAGAATTCGTGCTTGTCGAGAAAGTACTGGAGGCAAATGTCGCGGAGCAGAGCGTCTTTGTCGGAGAAGCGTCGATAGACGCTTCCAACGGAAAGCCCGGCGCGCTCGGCAATGCGAGGGATGGTAGCGGCTTCCAGTCCGTCTTCGTTCAAGATTTCGCGTGCGGCATCGATGAGCCGGCGCATCGATTGCTGGCTGCGCGCTTGCTTGGGCGCATGGATGTCGGCAGAAGTGGTAGGAGCCATTCGTTCGGACTGGACCTGCGGATATTCTAGCTTGGCCAAATGTAAATGTGAATTCACGTTTACAGTAGCGCGCTGATTGTGGGCAAACGGAACCGTTTCTTTGTTTTGCCACGATCCCACACATCCAAAGGAAGGATGTGTGGGGCACCCTGCGCTTTTGGTCCGAAATGGGAGGTCCCATGGGGGTCCCCTCCCCCTCGTCCCGCATTCTAAAGGACTTAGAGGCATGGGATGAGGCGCGTCCCGGCAAACAAAGGACTTAGTCCCATCGTCCCGCATAACAAAGGAGTTAGATCGGCGGAAGACCAGTTTCTCAGTATTTCAGTACGTCAGTTCGGTAGTCTCCCAACCCCGAGCGTTCGGTGGAGGGAATAGGGATACCTCGCTGACGCTCGGTATGACAGATCCTCGCTGACGCTCGGATAGGAAGAACAGTTGTCAGTTGCTAGTTGTTCAGTGGTTAGTTCGGTAGTCTCCCAACCCCGAGCATTCGGTGGAGGGAATAGGGATACCTCGCTGACGCTCGGTATGACAGATCCTCGCTGACGCTCGGATTGAAACACACCGCTATTTCTATTGTGACAAATTCGAGGGGACTTACTGGACACTTTCGCGAAGTTTATTTCTGGAATGAAATGAGTCGTTTAGCGAGATTTCGGAGATTCTGGGGTCTTGACAGGATTTTTCGCGGGCATCCGCGCCTGCCCCACAGATGCGGTGGGATCCCGTTTTCCTTGTGTCCGACCGCTGACAATTTCGTTTTCCCGATACCTGGTGGTGACGCTCGTTCACGACCGTTCCGTCCATTTGGACAATACCCGTTGACATTGGGCAACTAGACGTCGGTAACGCTTACTTCCCGGAGAATCAGGCTATGCTTGGGCGGTTGGACGAAGGAGGCTGCTTTATGGCAATCGCCATTACTCGTCGGGCGTACCGGGATTTTTTAACTACGGTCTTCGTCCTCGTTTTCAGCGTTGGGACATTCGCACAGTCCAAACCGATTGCAGCCCGGACTTCGGCTCCTTCGGTTGCACGCGACCTGAATTCAACATTGGCTGAGTTGATGCGCGTGGCCCCTGCAACCAACCAGGACCTGGGCATCCTGCAGCAGCAACACGGCGCGAGACTCCACCGGGTCACATTCTGGCGCGGAGACAAAGCCCATACTGCCGAGACGGCGGAAGCGTTGCGCCGCAACCTACAGTTTGCCGTGCCGAATTTGATCCACGATGCCCAAGCCTCTGGTGGAAGCATCTCGACGACTTTTAAGCTCTATAGGGATCTAACTGTGCTCTGCGAGTCCCTGGATTCGCTGCTCCCGCCCGGTTCGCACGAAACCAAAACTGAGTTGATAGCCTTGAGCAACGATCTGTCGGACATGAATCGGCTGAGGGAAGACTTGTACCTCAATATTCAGCAGACTGCTGCTTCGATCGAAAGTAAAAGTCAGCGGCTATCGTCTTCGGCTGGCCGAGCTCCGAAAAGAATTATTGTTGACGACAATGTCCCGGAAAAGCCCTCGCCCAAGAAACGCCACGTGCCTTCGCCGGACAGCCATTGATAGGTTGGCTTATGAGGCGCAGTCTGAAAGCCGTCTGACACATACTCGTCAATGCCGATGGATTCGCTGCGCTTACCAGACCTCTCCTGTTTCACCCCGTACTTTCTGTGCGCAGGTTCCACTGGTTTCATCGTTTCGTCTTCAGGATCGGCGATCTCTCTTCGGAAGTCAGGGGGTGATTCCGCCGGCTGTGCAGATTGTCTGTGGCTGCTTCCCGGCCCTGCGTTCGGATAATGGTGGTAATCTCCATCAGAAAGTAGTCTTCCGCTCCGCAGTGCCTACGGCTGTTGTGCCGGACCTATTTGCGGCGCCTTCACTGGTTTTGCCATGCCGAAGAAGACAGTCACCCCTTGTCCGCCGCAGCGGGTCGATAGTTCTTCGGGCGGCACGCCGAAACAGCTATCGATGTCTTCCCAATTGTTCATTACCCAGACGTCGCCTGCCGGTCCGATCGCGAGATCCGTCTGCATCTGCAGACCGCCTCCGACGTATCCGCCGGGTGGGGAGATTTGATCGCCTGTCTTCATGCCTGGAGGACAATTCTCGGTGCGCGCACCGCATAGCTCCGTGATCGGACTGTTCGGAGCTGCGAAGTTCGAGATCCAAACGTTGTCGTTGCCGTCCACGGTGGCGGCCCAGGGACCAGGAAGGCCACCACCGGTGAAAGGCGAGCCCGGATACTGGCTACCATCGGGGCGTAGTAGAGTCACGCTGCCGCCATCGCGTCCGGTTTGTTTCGACATCGCGCGCGTTAGGACTTCATCTCCGTTTCGGCCAGTTTTCAAGTCCAGGATCGTGTGCGCTAACACATATTCGCCTCGCGTCGAGTTGCCCAGTCGATTCGTAACCCACACGTTGCCTTGACTATCGATGCCCAATCCGCTGCCACTCCAACCGGTATTGAATTTCTCAGCTTTGCTCGGATCAGAAGCTGGGAACCGAGTGACATGGCCGCCCATTGCATTCGTCACCCAGATCCGATCCTGCTGATCGATTCCAAGATGGAACGGGCCTATTAGGGACTTGCACGGTTCGACATCGCGTCCTTCGCAAACGATTTCTCCCTTGGTCCAATCACCCCTCGGGAAATAAAGGAGTTGATTTTTTGAGAGACCCAGTGCCCACACATCGCCGCTGGGGGTGACAATGATCCCTTGCATCAACCCGAGCCTTCCGTCGAAGGTGATGCCCTCGGGTGGCGTGAGCGGCTTGCCGTTCTTGTCGAAGACAGCGATGTTCTTGCCGCCATATCCGGCCAGCCAGGCGTTGTCGTGAGAATCCACAGCTGCGCCGAAGGTGCCGCCTTGCATACCACCGCCCGCGAAGCCGGTGGTTATCGGCGAGAGTGGCTTTCCATTTGGTGCAAATTTAGTTGCGTTCCCCTGCCACAAGGAATCTTGTCCTTGCCAGCCAATCGTGAAGTTGTCGCCAACCCACAGGTTACCCTCGCTATCGAACATCGCTTTCCCGCCCGCACGATACCCGCCGCCATCAAACTTGAGCGGAAATACCCAGGCGCTTGGTGCAAAGGTGAGGTATGGCATGAAGGGGACCGCACGCATGGTCTTTCCCTCAGGCACGGTGTAGGTTTCCTCGAGAAACCTAATAAGGCGTTCCGGTTGATACCACGGATACCGTATGACAGATTCGGCGGCCGCCAGCGTGTCAGACGGTGCGCCTCCTTTCGGTGGAGTTGCAGCGGTGAAAAGTTTGCTGCACGAATCTGATCTCACCTGTGTGACGCAAGCGGACAGAACATCGGCGAGCGTTGCGAAGTTCGCCATGGTCGGCGTTTGTCCACTATTCAGTGGATCCTGAATGGTCTCGCCCCAGCCGCCGGATTGAAGATCGACGAAGTTCGGTACATTGCCAGCGGCGATCTTAAGACCAAGCGGATAGCCCTGAATCACAGTGCCGTTGATGAATTGATTGGTCGTCCACACCGACGCAATCGTGGTGAACTCGTTGACCGTCGCATGTGCCGGAGGCTTATTACCGAGAACCGAAAGCAGCACGATCGCCGGATTGTCGCCGCTCCCTTTGTGTGCGGTTGGCTGTCCGCCTTTCGCGACGATATACAAGATGTCGTCTGGACCCGCACCTGCGGCGCTCAAAGTAAATCGACCGTCGTCACCGCTTTGAGCCTGCGCGAGCTGCTTTGGAGCACTGGGACTCGCTGACCAGAGCGTGACCGCTGATCTGGAAATCGGTGCGCCAGCGCCTGTTACTTGTCCTTCGATCCTCTGCGCTGCGGTGACTGAAGACGTGGCTACGAGGAGGGCACAGACAAGGCTTCCGCTGATGAGCAACCGATGACGAACGCTATTTACGATTCGTGGTTTGCGGCTCATATTTTCTACTCCGGGCGCTTGTCGCACTCAGACGCAATCACTTACTTCTTTGGTGATTGTTGTTCCTGATCCAACTGCTTCAACTTTTTCTCGAGGATCTTTTTTTCCTCAGCTTTCGTTAGCTTGGGAAAGAGGAAGGCGAGCTGTAGACGCATAGTCCAAGGCGAGCCGAACTGGGGATGGGTTGCGTTCCCGAAAAACTGTGCCTGGAGATTCACCGGTTGGTTCCCGAATTTCATGATTCGTCCAATCCCGCCACCCAAGGGCACAGTCCAAACATTTCCACTCTTCGCTTCCCAATTGGCGGTGATGATCGGCTGCCATGCGAGATACCAGCCCTTCTTCAGGTTGTAGTTGATGAAGTACTGCAACAGCATCTGGTTCACGTCTTTCGAGTTGCTCTGGCCAATGGGTCCTGTGCAAGCGCCGCATGGCAAGAGTTGCGTGGAAAACGGAAGCGTGCGACCGCTTCCTGCGAATGACCAGACGTTGTTGATCAAAATCCCTATGGTCCAGTGACCCGGCTGAACCAACCCGACCACTGACGGCCCGATGCTCCATTTACCTTGCCCCAGAACATTGTCGGTTGCGGTTGGGAGAAGAAATGCAGGGCCGACACCCCAGATCAATTTCTTAGGTTTTGCCGGTGAGAGGAAAAAAGTGGGATTCATGTCGCCCAGCCCGAGCGTCCCCAGATGATTCAAAGGAGTGCTAGCCGGGATAACGAGCGAAGCGATACTTGGCTGGTAGATGACGGGAGTGACGATGCGCATGATCAGATTCCAGTTCTTGCTCACGCGTACCGGTATTACGGGCTGTATGTTGAGAATATTCTGAGAGCGATCGTTGGGACCGATGTCGAAGTTCGTGTTGTTTTGAAGGGGCACACTGATGAGGCTCGCGACTGGATTCTGAACGGCCTTCGCAAGCGCTTTCGCCTGGTCTTCTTCGGAGGCACTCTGGTCGGGCGTACTCTGATCCGTAGCAGCTTGCTTGCCTCGTGATGACGATTCGCTTGTTTGCGGTGTGGATTGGGCGGCCGCTAAGCTGGAAATCACAATGAGCCAAGCTGCAACCGCAATAAACGCAAGTAGCTTCACAGGCCTGGCTCCGTGCATTCCCATTTCCTCGAAAAACATTGGGATATAGGCGGAGAAAGCGTATCGATGAAAGCTGGGGAGGCAAACTATCAAAATCTTTAGTTGCCGCCCAAAAATCTTGCAGCCGAGCCGCCTCCAGAAGCGCTTCCGCAAAAGGGCGGACACATTCATGCAATTGGATTCACGCGATTCTGATCATTTCCGGCTCATTGATTCGCTGCGCTTACCATGACTTCCCCTGCGCCCAGAGAAGAAATCCCTCCCGTTGAATGGAGCCATCTGACAGACAGCTTTGCCGGGCCCGAGCTAGATTGCTGCTCCCCGGCGATTGCGACGCCGAATCAGCAATGCACCACACGGTACAATAAAGGATTCTGAATCAAGAGGAATTTCTACATGTATCGTTGGTCGCAATTATTCATTCCGACGCTGCGGGAGGCGCCTGCCGACGCAGAGGTCGCAAGTCACAAGTATCTTGTGCGCGCAGGCTACATTCGTCAGCTTGCAGCCGGTATCTACAGCTACCTGTTTCTGGGGCAGCGCGCGATTCTGAGGATCACCAACATCGTTCGCGAAGAGATGGACAAGATCGGGCAGGAGTTCTACCTGCCGGCGCTGAATCCGCGCGAGGTGTGGGAAGCGAGCGGACGCTGGGAAGTGATGGGCGAGAACATGTTTCGCCTGAAGGATCGCAAGGGAGCCGATTTGTGCCTGGGAATGACGCACGAAGAGGTGATGACGGAGATCGCGCGCAAGGAGCTGCGCAGTTACAAGCAGCTGCCGCAGATCTGGTACCAGATACAGACGAAGTTTCGCGATGAGCCGCGGCCGAAGTCGGGATTGATGCGCGTGCGCCAGTTCACGATGAAGGACGCGTATTCGTTCGACATCGACGCGGACGGGCTGGACGTTTCTTACAACAAGCATGAGCAGACGTATCGGCGGATCTTCGATCGCTGCGGGCTGAAGTACGTGGTGGTGGACGCGCACTCGGGCGCGATGGGTGGATCGAAGTCGCAGGAATTCATGGTCCACACCGACGCGGGGGAGGATCTGGTTGCGAGCTGCGCGAAGTGCGGCTACGCGGCGAATCTGGAAAAGGCGACGTCGAAGCTGGATGCGGTGGAAGAGTTGGCGGCATCGGGCGATGGAAAGCCTGAGCTGGTGCACACGCCGAACGTGAAGACGATTGAAGATCTGTCGAAGTTTCTGACGCTCTCGCCGAAGAACAACATCAAGACGCTGGCGTACATGGCGGCGGTGCCGGGAAAGAACGGAATGGAAGTTCACGAAAAGCCGCTGGTGGCGTTCCTGCGCGGCGATCACATGTTGAATGAAGCGAAGCTGGCGGGAGCGGTGCCGGAGGCGCAGATTCGCCCGATGCGCGCGGAAGAGATCGAAGAATTTTTCGGAACACCGGCAGGATTCTTAGGGCCGATTGGTCTGAAGGGACGCAAGTTTCGTGGAGCAGAAGGAACTGTTCTGGTGGACACGGCACTGCAGGGCCGCAAGAACCTGGTTTCCGGGGCGAACAAGCAGGACTATCACCTGAAGAACGTCACGCCCGAAGTTCGATTTCGAACTCGATCAGTGGGTCGACCTGCGGAATGTGGAAGCAGGCGAAGGCTGTCCGAAATGCGGTGAGCCGTTAACGGTGGCGAAGGCGGTGGAGATCGGGCACATCTTTAAGCTGGGATACAAGTATTCCGAGTCGATGGGCGCGCAGGGTGCTGGATAAGGACGGCAAAGAGGTGACGCCGATCATGGGCAGCTATGGGATCGGGATTGAGAGAATCCTGACAGCCGCGATTGAACAGAATCACGATGAGCAGGGCTTCTGGCTACCGGCGGCGATTGCGCCGTTCCAGGTGGTGGTCAGTCCGATTAATGTCCGCGAGCAGGTCCAGATGGAGACGGCGGTAAAGATCGCCGAGGAGCTGGCCGGTCGCGGAATTGACGTAATCCTGGATGACCGGGATGAGCGGCCGGGCGTGAAGTTTAAGGACGCAGATCTGGTGGGAATCCCCTTCAGAGTCATTGTTGGCAAGAAGGTTACCGAAGATTTGGTAGAGCTGTTCGAACGCTCGACAGGGCAGAAACGCGATGTTAACATCGGCGCAATTTCAACCCAAGTGGAGGGTTTAGTTACTCAATCCGGAGCGTAAGTGTCCGGAACATTCAGTATGAGATCTCTGAAGGCCCTGCTTGCCGTCGCGATTTTTGGTGCCCTGGTGTACGTTGCCTATCAGGTCGTTCCTATTTATATGAGTAGCTACCAGTTTCAGGATGCGGTCGAAGAGGAAGCCAGGCTGGACTCCTACTCGCAGAAAACTGAGCAGGACATTCGAGACACCGTGCTCAAAAAAGCCCAATCACTGGACATTCCGCTGACAGCGGATCAGATCAGGGTTCACAAGACGTCCACTGCGGTGACAATCAGCGCACCCTACACGGTTCATGTCGATCTGCCGGTACATCCCTTCGATTTATCGTTCACCCCAAACTCCGAGAATCACAGCGCTTATTAGCGGTCGGCGGCAGTTCCCGTGACTTGCTGAGAACGGGAGCAACTTTTCTGGTTCCGCTTGCTTTACAATAGTCACAGTCTCTGGCCCGGAAGAGGTTCCGACAGCGTGCGCGAAGGATTCCTCGCTTTTGGGAACCCCTGAGGTAACGTTTGCGAGCGCTCCGTCGTCGAAGAGGAGTGACATCTCTGCCTTCAAACTGTGGCTATTAAAGTAAAAATCCCGCGTGGTCCCCGGAAGACCAGTTCTTCGAAGCGGCAGTCCAAAGTCGCAAAATCGCTCAAACTCTCTAATCCACTGGTGAAAGCCGGAATCGGCGCAGCGTTGCTGTTGCTGGTGGTATTTGCCGTCGTATTCACCTACTACTGGGTGAAGTACGACCGGATCGTCGAAAAGCGCATACGCGGACCGATTTTCAGCAATTCGGCGCGAATTTTCGCGCGACCGCGATTGGTCTCCACCGGCGACCGGGTTCAGCTCAGCGAGATCGCGGCAGACCTGAGGCGCGCTGGGTATTCGGACAAGACGGATTCGGCCGTTGGTACGTTCAGACTGATGGATGGCGGGATTCAAATCCAGCCTGGCCCGGCGTCGTACCACAATGAAGATGGCGCGACCATTCGAGTGACGAATGGAAAGGTCCAACAGATTATTGGTGGCGGATCAGAGGGTGGACGCTACCTGAGCGGCTACGAACTGGAACCGCCGTTGCTGACAGCTCTCGATACCGAAGAGCGCTCGAAGCGCCAACTGGTGAAGTACAACGAAATCCCCAAAGTCATGGTGGACGCGGTGCTCGCGATCGAGGACCGGCGATTCTTCCAGCATGGCGGTATTAACTATTTTCGCCTCGTGGAAACTGTCTTCGTCGACCTGCGTTCGGGCCACTTGAGCCAGGGCGGATCGACAATCACCATGCAAATGGCGCGCGGCTTCTTTCTGTCATCGCAGAAGACGTTCAAGCGCAAGCTGGTGGAAATGATGATCGCCAGCGACCTGGAACATAAGCTCACGAAACAAGAGATCTTCGAGTTGTACGCGAACCAGGTCGACATGGGACAGCGTGGGTCATTCACGATTCATGGGTTCGCGGAGGCTGCCCGAGCCTACTTTAATAAGGATCTGCAAAGCATCACGTTGCCGGAGGCGGCATTGCTGGCAGGAATGATCCAGCGGCCGAGCTATCTGAATCCCTACCGGCATCCAGAGCGCGCGTTGGAACGGCGCAACCTGGTGCTGGAGTCGATGGTCGAGACCGGCGCGATTTCGCGTGAGGACGCCGATAAGGCGAAGGCGACGGCGCTGAAGCTGGCTGCTCCGAACGTGGAAGCGAGCGACGCTCCTTATTTCGTCGATATGGTGAAGGATGTGCTGGTCGCGAAATATGGCGAGCGCGAGTTCAGCGATCAGGCGTACAGGATCTACACGACGATCGATCCCGATCTGCAGCGGGCGGCGGCGGAGGCCGTGCAGGCAGGCATGGTGCAGGTGGATGACCAGCTCACGAAGCTGCGCACCAAACGCAAGAAGGTAGGCACGGGCAAGGAAGCGAAGTACGAGACGACGGTTGCTCCCGGGCCGCAGGCGCAGGTCGCTCTGGTGGTACTCGATCCGCATACCGGCGAACTACTGGCGTTGGTTGGGGGAAGGAATTACGGGCAGAGCCAGCTGAATCACGCGGTCGCCAGAAGGCCGACTGGGTCGATCTTCAAACCGTTTGTCTATGCGGCGGCGATGAATACGGCGCTGACAGGTGGTCCGACGGTTTGGACGCCGGCGTCGCTGCTCCAGGACGAACAGACGACATTTCTTTTCGATAACCAGGTGTACGAGCCGAAGAATTATCACGGCGAGTACAAGGGCGAGGTTTCGGCCGAGTACGCGCTGGCGCATTCGTTGAACAATGCCACCATCAAGCTGGCTGAAGCGGTTGGGTATCAGAACGTGGTGCAGCTGGCGAAGGCGGCAGGAATCAAGTCGGTGCAGGCGACTCCGGCAATGGCAATCGGCGCGTACGATGCGACGCCTCTGGATATGGCTGGGGCATACACGGTTTTTGCGAATAATGGCCAACACATTTCACCGATGATGATCCGGGCGATCCACAACTCGCAGGGAGAGTTGCTGCAGAGCTATTCGGCGGACAACAGTTCTGTACTTGATCCGCGGGTCGCTTACGTCATGACCAGCATGATGGAAGGCGTGGTCAACACTGGTACGGGCTTCATTGTCCGGCAGATGGGCTTCACGGCTCCGGCGGCAGGGAAGACCGGCACTTCGCATGACGCGTGGTTTGCCGGTTACACGTCGAACCTGCTGTGCATCGTCTGGGTCGGACTGGACGATTACAGCGACATACGGCTTTCGGGAACTGCGGCGGCGGCGCCGATCTGGGCCGAGTTCATGAAGCGCGCGACAACGATCCAGGGCTATCGTGATGCGACGGATTTCAAGCAGCCGGATGGCGTAATCGACGTACGGCTGGACAAGACAACGAACCGGTTGGCGACGCCTTCGTGTCCGGAAACCTATACCGTGGCGTTCATTGCCGGGACCGAGCCGAGAGATACCTGCGATCAGAATCCTGGGGAACATCAGGGTGTGCTGGGGAAGATCTTTGGGTGGATGAATCCAAAGGCTCCGACCGAATCGGTCCCAGCGAACCAGAACCAACCTGGCCATCCGGTGCTGCCACCGCCACAAAACGGGGCGACGGTACAGGCTGCGGCGCCACCGGCTCCGCCAAAACAAGAGAAGAAAAAGGGCTTTTTTGGCAAGCTGGCGGGGGTCTTTAAGGGCGATGACGACAAACAGCAGGGCCAAAACGACCAGCAGCCATCAAATAACACCCCTAAGTAAGTTCCGGCGCTGACATATTCCCTTTTGCGGTGTCTAATGTGGAGAAAGATCCGCGACCGAGCCACGCGTTTGGGGTGTTGGACAAGGCTCAGGTCAGGAGGCGTCCGATGAAACGCTTTCTCGTCCTACCGTTTCTTACAATCTGCTTCGCTTCTCTCTTCATGCTCGCGCAAGACAATGCGCTTCAGGTGAATGCTCCGGTCGCTCACAGGACAATGCAGGCACCCGATCCCAACGCCAGCGCCGCCGATCTCGAGGCACAAGGCGATGAATTGCGCGCGGAAAAGGGTTACCTCGACGCGATGGATTTCTATCACGCTGCGATGAAGAAAGCCTCGACGCCAGCGGCGAAGGCGCAAATCTGGAACAAGATCGGCATCACCGAGCTGCAAACGGGACACTTTCCGGAGGCGAAGAAAGGGTTCGAGCACGCGATCAAGGCCGACTCTACGTTCCCAGAGCCGCACAACAATCTTGGTGTCGTGTATTACGAAGTGAAGAAGTATGACAAAGCGATCAAGAACTATGGGAAAGCGATTGCTTTGAAAGAAGCGAGCGCGTCTTTCCATAGCAACCTGGGAACCGCATACTTCGCGAAACAGCAGTTTGATCTCGCGACACAGGAATATGGACGCGCCCTGCAACTCGACCCGACAATCTTCCAACGCAAATCGCAAATCGGTATTGCGGCACAGATGTCGTCACCAGAAGACCGCGCGCATTACTCGTATGTGCTGGCAGGAATGTATGCCAGAGCAGGAATGCTCGACCAGGCGCTGATGTATCTGCGGCACGCAATGGAAGACGGATATAAGAACATCGACGATGTCTACAAGGACAATGAATTCGCAGGTCTGAGGAAGGATCCGAGATTCAACGACCTGATGACACAGCGTCCGCCCTCAATTCCGCAATAAACGCAGATTGTAAAGCTTTGTAAAGCCCAGAACTTTTAAGGAAGTTCTGCGTCTATATGATCAGCCTCCTGAAAGCGACAGTGAGTAAGGGGAAACGGTGAAACCCCCGCGCTATTCCTCAACGCCCCAAGCAAGCGCGGGGGTCTTTTTTTCATAGCTTTCAGCACTCAGCTGTCAGCATCAGCCAGCGATTGGGTAGCTAGTAGCTGGTTCCCAAGACGATCCTCTCGCGGCATTGAAGTTCGGAACCGATCTGCGGCTGGAGATTCAGAAGCGGTCCACTGAAGACTGAGTGCTGATGAGCTGACGAGCTAAAAGTTAAGAGCTCGCTGCCGGCGAACGCTGGCCGATGTATTCGGCGATGGCAGCCTCCAACTTTCCCTGAGATCGGAGGATGAACTCGATTGCGTCGCGGCACGCTCCGTGACCGCCCTCGTGATCGGTGATGTAGTGCGACTCATCTTTCACTTCTTCGCGCGCATTGCGAACGGCGATGGCAAGCCCGCAATTTCGCATGATGGGCAAGTCGATAATGTCATCGCCGACGTAAGCGACTTCATCCGCCCGCAGGTTTTCTTTCTTAAGAATTTCGCGGAATACTGAAAGCTTATCCGCGATGCCCTGGTAGACGTGATTCAGCTTGAGGTCACGCGCGCGCAGCGCGACAGTCTCGGAGATACGCTTGGTGATGATGCCTGTCTTAAGGCCACCTAGACGAGCGAGCGAAATGCCAGCGCCGTCGTGCGCATTGAAGCCTTTGGCTTCGACGATGGCTTCGCTATGGATGGAGTAGCCGCCATCATCGGCGCGTGAAGCCACATGATCGGCGGTGGTGCGAGGCGCAGCGGCCGGGGCTGGGAACAGGAAGATGGTGCCGTCGGTCATCACACCATCTACGTCGAACAGAATGAGCTTGATCTTTTCCGCACGTTCTTTGGACATAAGAAAAGATTAACCACAAAGGGCACGAAGGTCACGAAGATAAGCAGTTAGAAATTGCCGGGAACGAAATTCTCGATGGCGAGTTTCAGGACGGCGCGACACTTTCCGCATAGCAGAAAAGTAGCGTCGCCTGCGGTCGACAGCACGCCCACTCGCAGGCTTTCACATTGTGCGCAGCCGGTGGTGGGCTCACCGGAATCGGGGTCAGGAATATCGATGGGAGTGTCCGGATCGGTACGTCCGGTCTTTTGGTTGTTGATTTCGAAGGTGCTGCGGCAATCGGCGCAGACGTGGTTGAAGCAGCACTTGGGCTCGCACGAGTAGACGATCTCGCGTCCTCCACACTGCGGGCATACGATGACGTCTCTAAGAGGGGTGACCACAGTAGTGATTCTATCGTGAGATGAATTGGGTCTGTGGGGCGCGGATTTCAAGTACATCGAAATGGCGATACAATCCGCAGAGCAGTCTTCTCCGGAGTACCTCGAATGAAGTCTGGTGTGGCGTTTTTCTCCCTTGTGCTCCTGAGCTCCCTCGGGTGTGTTGCACAGACGCAAGAGACGGCCACGCCACAGACGCAAGCGGCTGCTTCGGGAGCTCCTGCTCCTACGACGCCCGCTTCTGCGATCCCTGCGGCCGGCGCCTCAGATCCCAAGACCACAAAGCCTGATCCAAAGAAGAAGAATGAGGCGCCAGATACAAGAGAGGATCCGGCGGCCGCGCACAAGCAGCAGATTGTCGATCTACTGGAGCGGAGCCACGCCGCCAACGACGAAGTTCTTCCCGATCAGAAAGCTACGCTACTGGCGCGCCAGATCAGCATGATTTCGCGGTTGAATTCGGACAGTGCGGAAAAGTGGGCGCAGGAACTGTTTCAGTTGGGAGACGATCAGGCGGACGATCAGAAGCGTGCGCGCATGCAGGTGATGGCGATACAGATGGTGGCGCAGGGTGATCCGGAGTTTGGGTTGAAGCTTCTGCACCAAATCAAGCCAGTGGCAGAGACGGATTCGACAGCCCTGGTTTCCGCAAACATGATTAGCGTGGCTGCCAGTGCGGTTTTTCAGGGACTTGGCGCGACGAAAAGGGAGAATCGCAGCTGCCGCGTTTGCGCCAGGAAGCGTTGCGACTGGCTGCTGAGAGCCAATATCCCTACAGCGCCATGGGCAGTGTCGCCATGGAGCTGGTTCGCGACCACAGGCGAGGGGAATCTGGTTCCAGCGAGGCCCAAGGTTCGCTGATGGAATCAGTGTTCGACGAAGCTGTCACCAACTATGAGCGAAGTGTTCCGACGTGGTCGGGGAATTCGGACTTTGGACGGATGGTGCAGCGGCTCGCTTACCAGCTTCCAAAAGAGAAGGTGCGGCATGCGCTGGAAGTTTTCGTGAACAACGTGCAGACCACGCCAGCGCCTTCGGAGTCTGGATGAAAGTGGATTCGGGCGCGGGCGCGACGCAGATGAGCGATCCGGTGGAGATATCACTGTATCCATTTATGTCACTGATGAACGAGTTTGATCCGGAGCTGATGAAGCAAGTAGTGGAAGCGCACCCAAAGCTGGCGCAGAATGCGGCAACGGGGGCTGTGTCGGCTTCCGTCTATGGGGTTACGCGGGATCGGGAACGGGGCGCAGGTCTGATGCGAACCAGATGACGCGGCTACGCGCGCAGGGAATGGCGAGCTGGAATCCGGACAACGCGTTGGCAATGACGCAGAGCATTACCGATCCGAATATGCGTGCGGTGACCATGGGCAGCGTGGCGGAGCGAATTGCAGGCGACGATTCAAGCCGCGCGATGCAATTGCTTGATCAGGCGCAAAAGACTGCCGGCGACTCGCAGGATCTCAAGACCGAGTTGCAACTGGCGGCTTCGCGGGCGGAGGTTGCACAAGCAACGAATAACGGTGCGATGTTGCGCGAGTCTTTGCGGAAAGGCTTCGAGATTGGCGATCAGTTGCTGCGACAGGAACAGGACAACAACCAGGGACAGGTCTCGTGGTACATGCTGGGCTCGCTGGTGCAAACCGGAATCAAGAGCGATCCGGATCTAACGCTGGCGTACATCAATAGTTTTTCCCTTCCTTATGTGCGCGCGGAGCTTCTGATGGATGCGGCGCAGGCACTGCGTTTTGGCGATTTGCGCGGTTCGCGGGGGCGGTCGGTCAGGACTGCGAGTATTTCCAACTAGACAATCAATCGAGCCGCTTGTGATGTTCGGCCCGGCGCTGGTCGGCAGCGTTCAGGGGATTGCGGCAGAGATGGCCCCAGCGGTGACAAGGGCGAAGGCACGCTTTTTGCAACGGCGGCGTTGTTCATTGGTGGCGACGGGGTCCTGTACGGCGCCTGGGTGGCGAAGTCTCCGGTCAACTATCCCCTTTCATCTCATGCAAATGCGGCGGCAGCGCACCCGGTCCGTGGCGTGACAACCGAATAGGGCGACGCGTGGTCCGAGCGATTTTTTCTCAAGAAAGTGGAATAGATTCTGGAATAAATGTAACGCCCTCTGTAGAACTGTCATCCAACTTTTGATCTGAATGCCGGGCTCTGATGTTCCGGCGCAGTATGCCTGTATGTGAGGCCAGGGAATGAATGCTATCCAGCAATGGGCGCCTGGGGGAATTCTCGATCTGTCAGGTGCCAGAAATAGTTTGGCGCGCTGTTACATGGAAGTGCGCAAGACCACGGAGTCGATCTGTCGACTCTTATCGGCAGAAGACCAGATGGTGCAGTCGATGCCGGATGCGAGTCCTGCGAAATGGCACCAGGCGCACACCACATGGTTTTTCGAAACTTTCCTCTTGATTCCTTACCTTCGCGATTATCAGCCATTCCATCCTGATTTCCAGTATGTGTTCAATTCCTACTACAAGGGATTGGGAGCGCATCCGAATCGCGCGTATCGCGGCCTGTTTTCGCGGCCAGCGCTCGAACAGGTTCAGAAGTACCGCGCGCACGTCGATCAGCACTTGATGGAGTTGCTGGAATCGGGCGATCTGGCAGAGTTCGGAGATGCGGTGCAGCTTGGCTTGAATCACGAGCAGCAGCATCAAGAATTGATCCTGACCGACATCAAGCATGCATTTTGGAGCCAGCCATTGCGGCCGGCGTATGCGCAGCCGACACCTTCGCCAGAGACGCGCGAGCGTGGCGTGAGCTGGTTCGGATTCGATGCCGGGCTCTACAACATTGGGTATGAAGGCGAAGCCTTTGCGTTCGATAACGAACGGCCGCGGCACCAGGCGTATCTGAATGAATTTCAGATCGCATCACGACTCGTAACGAACGCCGAGTACATGGCGTTCATGAATGACGATGGCTATCTGCGTCCGGAACTGTGGCTCTCCGATGGATGGGACACGATGAACGCGCAAGGATGGCGCGCGCCGCTCTACTGGGAGCATCAGGGGGACGAGTGGATGACGTTCACTGCGGCTGGCATGCAGAAGGTGAATCCGCGCGAACCAGTGAGTCATGTGAGCTTCTACGAGGCCGATGCATACGCGCGCTGGGCGAAAGCGCGACTCGCAACGGAAACGGAGTGGGAAGTGGTGGCGGCGAATGTTCCGATGGATGGCAATTTTCTGGAGGGCGGATATCTGCATCCAATTCCCGAGCCGGAGAGAGAGGGCGCGCCACAGCAGATATTTGGCGATGTATGGGAGTGGACGGCGAGTCCGTATGTTGGCTATCCGGGATTCGCGCCGAATACCGGCGCGCTGGGCGAATATAACGGCAAGTTCATGGCGAACCAGATGGTGCTGCGCGGAGGATCGTGTGTAACTCCGGCTTCGCACATGCGCGCAACCTACCGCAACTTCTTCCCACCGCATACGCGGTGGCAATACTCCGGAATACGGCTGGCGAAATGAGCGCATACGAAAGAGCAGAACACGCAGTTTCTCCCATTGCAGAAGATGTTCTTCCAGGGCTGACGAGAACGCCGAAGTCGCTTCCACCGAAGCTCTTCTACGACGCCGCGGGCTCCGACCTATTCGAGCTGATCACGGAGTTGCCGGAATACTATCTGACGCGAACCGAAGCTGGCATCCTCAAGGAGTTTGCGGGAGAGATGCTGGAAGCTGCCGGAGACGATATCACGCTAGTGGAGTTGGGTGCGGGAACGGCAACGAAGACACGTACAGTGATCCGCGAACTGCTGAAGCGGCAACGACGCGTGAAGTTTTATCCGATCGATGTTTCGCGTTCGGCGCTGGAGGATGCGGCGCGCAGTTTGAACGGAGATTTTCCGGGACTGGAGATGCATCCCGTCGTGGCGGATTATTGCGAAGGCCTGGACGGAATTGCGAACAGTGCCGGACGAAAGCTGGTGCTGTACCTCGGGTCGAGTATCGGCAACTTCGAGCCCATGCAGGCGGGTGCGGTGTTGCATAGCGTCAGGAATTCTCTGCGCGAGGGTGATGCGCTGCTGCTGGGAACCGACCTGGTGAAAAGCGAAAGCGTGCTGGTACCGGCGTACGACGACGCTCAGGGAGTGACGGCACGATTCAACAAGAACATGCTGGCAAGAATCAACCGCGAACTGGGCGGCGATTTCGATTTGAACGCGTTCCGGCATGTGGCGATCTGGAATCCGAAGTGTTCGCGTATCGAGATTTACCTGGAGAGCACGCGCGAGCAGACGGTGAACATCGACGCGCTCGGACTACGTGTGCACTTCGATCGCGGCGAACGAATGCATACCGAGAACAGTTACAAGTTCACGCCACACATGGTGCGGTCGATCCTGAGTATGGGCGGCTTCGAATTGGAGCGGAGCTGGACCGATCGGAGAGAGTGGTTCGCGCTGCATCATGGCGAGAGCGAGGTGATGGATCCACGGGAACAGTTGTGGTAGCGATAGGGTTCCCTCGCTCCGCTCGGGATGACAGATCCTCGCTGGCGCTCGGATCGATACTTTCTTTCTACTTCGGAAATTCCTCGGTCACGAACGCCAGTGCTTCTTCCTTGCTTCGCAAAGTCCCTTCCAACTGGCGGTCTTCCACGGCGGTCAGGATCTCTTTGAAGCGTGGGCTAGGCTCGTAGCCTGCGGAGATCAGATCGCGCCCGGTGATTAGCGGCTGAGGGCGAATCTCGTCCGGTGGCGTTTCATTCAGCTTCTGTTTCGCAAAATCGTAGAGATCGAGCTTGCCGTGACTGGCGAGACAATCGGCGCGATGCAGGGCCAGGTGCTCGTCGAACTTCGGCAGGCGCAGGAAGCGCTTGAGCGTCGACTCTTTCATCTTCAGCGTGTCTGCGAACTTCATGTGATTGTCGACGAGTGCGAGGATCTGCTCGGTCTCCTCGTTCGACATGCGTAGTCGACGCGCAATGGCCGCGGCCATGCGAACTCCAACGTCAACATGCCCGTCAAAGCGGATGCGATCGGGTGCGATGCGAAATGTCGGCGGTTTTCCCACGTCGTGCAACAGCATTCCCCAGGCCAGAGTGGGTGAAGCTCCGAGCTCAAGCTGATCTAACAGCATCAGCGTGTGAATCCAGACGTCGCCTTCAGGGTGATACTGCGGCGGCTGCTCGACGCCTTTCATGTTTTCAATCTCGGGCAGCAGTTCATGCAACAGGCCGGACTCGTCCAGCAGTTCGAAGGCACGACGCGCATGACCCTCGGTGAGCATCTTCGTGAGTTCGTCGCGAATACGCTCTCGGCTGACCTGGTGAATTTCAGACGCGAGTTCCTGAATTGCAGCGAAGGTCGCCGGATCGATGGTGTATTCGAAGCGCGCGGCGAAGCGGATGGCGCGCAGCATACGCAGCTTGTCTTCGCGAAAGCGCCGTCCAGGATCTCCAATGGCACGAATGAGTTTGCGGTCGAGATCTTCGCGGCCGCCGACAAAGTCGAGCACGCGGTCGCCATCCAGCGGGTCCATGAGCAGGCCGTTGATGGTGAAATCTCGACGCTGTACGTCTTCGCGCGGATCGGTGCTGTAGGTAACCTGGTTGGGATGGCGGCCATCGGAGTAGATGCCGTCGTTGCGGAAGGTCGCAACCTCGATTGCCTTGTGCTTGGCGGCTTCGCCGGGAGTTTCGTCCGGATGCGCTTCTACAGCATGTGCGAGATCGGCGCGAGTCAGATGATCAACGGGAACGAGCACGACTCCAAATTGCGCACCGACAGCGTAGGTTTCCGGGAAGATGCGCATGACCTGCTGCGGAACGGCATCGGTTGCAACATCGTAATCGGCGGGTTCGCGGCCGAGCAGCAGATCGCGCACGCACCCGCCAACCAGGTAAGCCTGGTGTCCGTGAGCACGGAGAGTGCGAACGACCGAGATGGCAGCTTGCTTGACCACGACTTAATGGTAATCGGGTAAATGGTAATCGGGTAATCGAAAGCGCGTTGGCCCTCAAGAGTTGTGGTGGGGATAGGGTTCCCTCGCTCCGCTAGGGATGACAGAATCCTCGCCTGCGGCTCGGAAGGGAAGGAGTCATAGTCATAGCTAGAGGATTACAATCGTGGGCTCTCCATGTACGAACGGTGTATGAGGGTGAAAAATGGCAAATATAGAAAAGCAGTTTCCTCGACTGAAGGAGTTTGCTGCTCGCTATCGAGTTGAAAAGGGCAAAGGCTTCCGATTGAAAGACTATGACCCCGATGATACCGGGGGCCTGCGGTCGGAGACGAAGAAAGAGGCGCAAGACCTCCTGCAACGGGGCATTGAGTCAATGGCTGACCTGCAGGACAAACTTTACGCCGAGGATCGCAGGGGCCTACTGCTGATCTTCCAGGCGATGGATGCGGCCGGAAAAGATGGCACGATCAAGCATGTGATGTCGGGATTGAATCCGCAAGGTGTGCAGGTGTACTCGTTCAAGAGTCCTTCGGCGGAAGAATTGGATCACGATTTTCTCTGGCGGACTTCCAAGTGCCTGCCGGAACGCGGACGAATCGGCATTTTTAATCGCTCGTATTACGAGGAAGTGCTGGTGGTGAAGGTGCATCCGGAGTTTCTACATTCCCAGAAACTGCCAAAAGACCTGATCACGAAGCACATATGGGAGCAGCGGTACGACGACATCAACAGTTTCGAGAAATATCTCTCGAACAATGGAATCGTCGTGCGGAAATTCTTCTTGAATGTGTCCAAGAAAGAACAAAAGAGGCGCTTTCTTTCCCGGTTAGATGATGTGCACAAGAACTGGAAGTTTTCGACTTCCGATCTCAAGGAACGTGGATTCTGGGGCGACTACCAGGATGCGTACGAGGAGATGATCAAGAACACCGCGAGCGAACATGCGCCGTGGTACGTGGTTCCCGCGGACAATAAGTGGTTCACGCGACTCGTGGTAGGGGCCGTGGTGGTGGACACACTGATCAAGCTTGATCCGAAATATCCGAAAATGGATAAGGCCAAACTTGCCGATCTGGAGAAGGCGAAAGAGATGCTGACCGGGATCAAGCCGGAAGAGCCTGAGGAAAAATTGGTAATTGGGTAATTCAAAACACTTAACCACAGAGGACACAAAGGAACACAAAGTGAAGTCTTAGTTACCCTTCGTGTTCTTCGTGGTAACGCCGTTTTATTCAGTCCGTGGTGCGAGTTCCTGACAGTAGCGCCAACTCGCGCCATTTCCAGTGACAGTCGACGTCGTTGAAGCCGATTTCGCGCAGCCATGTGAGCTGCGCATGCAGGTCGTACAGTTTGTTCGAGGGGTCTTCGGTTTCCGACGTGTACCCGATCGCCGACAAAAACTGAGTGTGTAATGCCGGAGTCGCTGAGGCGACGTGCTCGAGATTGCAGAAGACTCCGCCGGGATTCAGACGCGCGAAGATTTCAGTGTAGAGGTCGCGTTTGCGCGCATGGATCGAGGTGATGGATTGCGAAGCTGGAGACGATCGCATCGAATGTCCCAAATTCGGGAAGCGGTTGGCTAAGGTCGTGTTCGATAACCTGGACGCGCGGATTGGGCGCGAAGCGATGATGCAGACGGTCGAGCATCGTCGGAGAGAAGTCGAGCGCGACGGCTTCGGCGTCCGGACGGTCGGCAAGAACAAGGGCGAGCAGGCGACCGTCGCCGCTGCCAAGGTCGAGGATGCGGTTCGCGGTTGGCGGAACACATTCAAGCAGGGTCCGCTCGCCTTCCGTGCGGTGGGGGATCGTATCCGCCCGGGAGAGATAGTCGAGTGCGTGTTCGGATGAAGTCCAGAGATTGACGCCTGCGAAATCGGTCGACAAAGGGCCTCCGTGTTTGTGACCTACATCACGTTATCACTTATAGTGTTTGACATAAAGCAAAGAAATACTTATGGCGCTCTTCGCGCGCTGCGGTACTCATAAGCGGATAGAATCATCACGATGACAGATACCTATATTCTCGGAATTGAAAGCTCGTGCGACGAGACATCGGCGGCGGTGGTGCGTTCGGGCGAACAGGTGATCTCGAACGTAGTGCTGTCGCAGATCGCCACGCATCAGCCGTATGGAGGTGTGGTTCCTGAGCTGGCTTCGCGCGAACACCTGCGCAACATTGTTCCGGTGGTGCGCAAGGCCCTGGCGGATTCGGGGCACAGCTTCGAGTCGGTGGATGCGGTGGCCGTGACGCAGGGACCTGGACTGGCTGGCGCGCTGTTGGTTGGGATCTCATACGCGAAGACGCTGGCATGGGCGATGGAGAAGCCGCTGGTGGCGGTGAATCACCTCGAAGGGCATATCCACGCCGTGCTGCTGGAAGAGCGGCAAAAAGGGAATCATGAACTGAGGTTCCCGGTACTGGCGCTGGTGGTTTCCGGTGGGCACACGCATCTGTATCTGGCGGAAGTGCAGGGCAACAGTTGGACATACAAAAACATAGGGCACACGCGCGATGATGCGGCAGGGGAAGCGTTCGACAAAGTAGCGAAGCTGCTTGGGCTTGGATATCCGGGCGGCCCGGTGATCGATAAGCTGGCGAAGCATGGCGATCGTGAAGCGGTGAAATTCAGCACGCCGCAGCTCAAGCATCGCGATCGTAAGGATCATGGGAAGCCTGAACCGGCTACGCCGCATTTTGATTTTTCCTACAGCGGAATCAAGACCGCGGTTCTGCGCTGGGTCGAAATCAACAACATGCGGTCCGCGGTGGAAGAGCGGCGCCAGGCATTGGCTGGGATTGCGAAGCCGAGCGTCGAAGACTTCTTGAAGGTGACGGATCGGCGGACGCTCGATCTGGTGGCGTCGTTCCAGAATGCGGTTGTGGAAGATTTGGTCGGCAAGACGCTGGCGGCCGCGCGCGAATATGGCGTACAAACTCTGCTTGTGTCGGGCGGGGTGGCCGCGAACAGCCGGTTGCGCGAACGGTTCGTAGAGCGGGCTACAGAGGACGGCGTGCCAGTTTACTTTCCTTCGTTGCGACTCTCGACTGACAACGCAGCGATGATTGCCGCGGCGGCCTATCCTAAGTTTCTGGCAGGACAGTTCGCAGACGAGCAGTTGTCGGCGGAAGCATCGTTTCCTCTGGGATAGGGATTTTCGCCACAGAGGCACAGAGTTCACGAAGAGAGTTCGCGCTAAGCAGGGTAGCTCGGAGCTGGTGTCTAAGTAGCCAACAGGTACCAGCGACGCCAATCTTTTAGAGCTGCCTTTAGATCAAAGGCTCGCTATTTGTGGGCTGAGTGAATCCAGGGTTTTCTCGAGCTGTTCCACGATATCGATATCTTTAAAAATGATGTAGTCAGCGGCTGTTTCTTCCGGCGGCTGTGAAGCGGACTTGTGTCCGGCGACCACGATAATTGGAATGGAGGCGGTATCAGGATTCCGCTTCAGAATGCCGATCAATTCAGGGCCACCCATCTTGGGCATCAGCAGATCCGTGACGATCAGGGAGGGCTGGATTCGCTTCAACAGTTCCAGGGCCTCCAGTCCGTCGCAGGCGCTTTCGACGGAAAAGCCGTGGTTTTCGAGCAACCGGCACACGGTGTGGCGTATGAGTAATGAATCGTCGACGACGAGTGCGGTGGTCATTGTACCTTTCTGGCAAACGCCAAGAATCCGGTCCGCGCGAGCGGTCTGCGGCATATTTGACGCTAACAGGGCATGTACTTCCGCGACAAGGTTACCGACCATGGCGGGCCGTTACCTTCGTGCAAACGCTGCGCGGCGGCTTACCGTAAGTGATTGGCTTGGCTACTCTTCGGGATCGTTGACGTGGTTTTCTTCGATCGCCATATCTTTGAACTCACTTGATTCGAAGACTTCGCCACACTCTTTGCATTCGACGTATTCCACGTCTTCTTCGCGGGCAACAATCTGCACACGCGGGTGCTTACACACTGTCGGCATTGGGACTTTCTGAGGGGATCCGTTGGGAGGTGAAGGCTGGTTCTGACTCATACGAGGAACAAATCCGCCCAATCGGGGGGACCCGTTCGTTCTGGAGAATTTTCTCGGGGTATTCTAGCCCTGCGCAATTGGATGTCAAGAGGTTGATTGGATTCAGAGCTGAAATTTCCGTCAGGAGTAATCTTCGTTTTCTGGGATAAGGCCGGAACATCGGTAACTTGAAGGGACCAACTTGCCATGATGAAGTCGCTAAGCTGGGGAGAATGTCATGGTGAAGGCGACCGGGATTTTGTTGTCACTCCTGCTGACGGTTACGAGCGGCGTGCTGGCGCAGTCGGTTACGGACGCGGCGAAGGCGCACAAGAACACCGGAAACGCCAGCCAAGCATTTGGCAAAGACGATCTCGACTCGTTGCGGACGAAGACGCATGCCTCGGGGAGCAACTCTAATTCGAATCCAGCTTTTTGCGATGCGGGCTGCCAGGACGAGGTAGTTGGCATGCTCAGCGAAAAGATTTCGCGGGAGGACGCCCAGTCGATGTTGGCCGCAGGCCTCAGTTCTGCGCGTGAAGACGGAGATTGGCAGGAACTGATCGGGCGCGTGCAGACCTCCGTATGCAATGAGAAGAAGACCGGATCTCCCGCAAGCGGCGATGCTGCCCTGCAACGCGAAATCGTGTTGCACATCTCGCGCGAACAAAAAGAGATGGCCGAGTTACAGGACAAAGCCCTGCGAAGCGGCAGTCCAGCGGATCTCCAAGAACTCAAACTGCGATCGGCGAAGCTGGTAGTGATCGGAGTGGGAGTAAAGCGAATGGCCTCCGGATCGAGCTGCACGAACTAACGTCTGCATCGCCAAAATGACCGGAAGAAGAGCGAACTACGACCGACTTGATCGCAAATATATCCGACCATTTCGGGACTGAATTTAAGCTATTGGACCGTCTAGACTTACCTTCCACTGCCAGTTAAGGCATTTCCCTGAAAAATGTTGCGTCTTGACCTCTGAGGCATCTAAACTAGCGATGTACGACTGAATTGGTCGGGCTTTGCTGCTTCGACCATAGTTCCCGGCATGCTGAAACTGACTAAAAAAGCGGACTACGGGCTGATTGCCATGAAGTACCTGGCGGAGCGTGCCGAGGGACAGGCGTCGAGCGCGAAGGATATCGCCGAGGCGAACGGGATTCCTTCGGAGCTGCTGGCGAAGATTCTACAGCGGCTGGTCCGGGCGAAGCTGTTGAGCTCGCAGCACGGGACGAATGGCGGGTACACGTTGGCGCGCGATCCGCGAACGATTTCGGCTTTTGATGTGATCAAGGCGATTGAAGGGCCGCTCTTCATTACCTCGTGCGTGACGCACAAGGGCGAATGCGAACAGACGACCCGCTGTACGGTACGCGAGCCTCTGCGCAAAGTAAGCCTGGGGATTGAAGAAGTACTTTCGAAGTTGACGATTTGGGATTTGAAGCAGCCGGCTGGCGCCAGCTGTGGTGATGTGACGGAATTGATTACGCTGAACTCATAACGAGCAGTGCGAATTGGAGACTTGGCAATGAGTACGAATGGAAATGGCAATGGCCACGCGACAAATTTGACGCCTCCCCCTGGCGTGAAGCTTCCGATCTACATGGACAATCATGCTACGACCCCGGTTGATCCGCGGGTGCTCGAGGCGATGATGCCGTATCTGACGTCGGTCTTCGGCAATGCCGCGAGCCGCAATCACCAGTTTGGCTGGGAGGCGGAAGAAGGCGTCGAACGCGGACGCGACCAAGTGGCTAAGCTGATTGGCGCGACGGCGAAAGAGATTGTGTTCACCTCGGGCGCGACAGAGAGCGACAACCTCGCGATCAAGGGCGTTGCGGAAATGTACCGCGAGAAGGGCAACCACATCATCACGCAGGTGACCGAGCACAAAGCAGTGCTCGACACTTGCAAGCGCCTGGAGAAATACGGCTATCGCGTAACTTATCTTCCGGTGCAGAAGGATGGCCTGATCGACCTGGATGATCTGAAGCGGGCGATCGACGACAAGACGATTTTGGTGACGATCATGGCCGCCAACAATGAGATTGGCGTGCTGCAGCCGATTCGCGAGATTGGCAAGATCTGTCGCGAAAAGGGCGTGCTCTTCCACACTGACGCGGTACAGGCCGTGGGCAAGGTTCCGTTCGATGTGAACAAGGACAACATCGATCTGGCGTCGATTTCGGGACATAAGATTTATGGTCCCAAGGGCGTGGGTGCTCTGTATGTGCGACGCAAGAATCCGCGCGTGCAACTGGCGGCTCAAATCGACGGCGGTGGTCACGAGCGCGGCATGCGTTCGGGAACATTGAACGTGCCCGGTATTGTGGGTCTCGGCGCAGCCTGCGAAATCTGCATGCTGGATATGCCGGTCGAGAGCAAGAAACTGCAGGCTCTTCGCGATCGGCTGCGCGACAAGATCCTCAACAATCTGGATGAGGTATTCATCAATGGGTCGTGGGAGCATCGCCTGCCGCAGAGCTTGAACATCAGCTTTGCGTATGTGGAAGGCGAGTCGTTGCTGATGGGGATCAACGACATTGCGGTATCGAGTGGATCTGCCTGCACCTCTGCGACGCTGGAGCCATCTTATGTATTAAAGGCGCTCGGGACAGGGGACGATCTGGCACATAGCTCGATTCGCTTCGGAATTGGCCGCTTCAACACGGAAGCCGAGGTGGATTACATCGGCGATCGCGTGGTGGAGACGGTGAAGCGGCTCCGCGAACTCTCGCCTCTGTATGAGATGGCAAAAGAGGGCGTGGATTTGAAGTCGGTGGTGTGGAGCGCGGAGTAGGTCAGTCGATGGTCGTTGGTCGATAGTCGTTGGCCAAGGCGAATCGAACTGAGGATGGCAAACAGAAACTCGGCGCAAAGCGCGCCAAAAGTTTTGGAGAAGATGAAAAATGGCATATAGCGATAAGGTTCTCGATCACTACACGAATCCGCGAAACGTGGGTTCGCTCGACAAGAACAGCGCCGAGGTGGGTACGGGCCTGGTGGGCGCGCCGGAATGCGGCGACGTGATGAAGCTGCAGATCAAGGTAAACCCCGAGACGCAGGTGATCGAAGACGCGAAGTTCAAGACGTTCGGCTGCGGCTCGGCGATCGCTTCGTCTTCGCTCGCGACGGAGTGGGTGAAGGGTCGCACGGTGGATGAAGCGCTGGCGATCAAGAACACCGACATCGTGAAGGAGCTTTCTCTGCCTCCAGTGAAGATCCATTGTTCGGTGCTGGCGGAAGATGCAATCCGCGCGGCAATCGGCGACTGGAAGAAGAAGAACGGCAGCGCGAAGGAAGTTCCGGTCGAAGCGAAAGCGGGCGACTAAGGGAATAGGTAATCGGGTAATTGGTAATAGGTAATCGAAGACCTAAAGCCAGTCTGATCCATGATTCCGAAAAGAGGGGTCGCGGGTGGGACACCCGAGGGAGACAGATCACTGCGGTGCCAAACGTGACAGGTCTAGAATGACGCGTTACGAGAGGGTGCTGTGGTGAAGGACGATATGAGCACAACTACGGAAAGTCCGGCAACACCCCAGACGCCGACGGCGAAGGGGATCACGATCACCGAAAAGGCGATCGCACGAATCAAATCGGCGATGGTCAAGGAGGGCATTTCGCCCACCGAGGGTGGATTGCGTGTCGGAGTGCAGGGCGGCGGTTGCTCGGGCCTGAGCTACAACATTCGTTTCGATTCGCAACCGCGCGAGCGTGACCGGGTATTTCAATTCGGTGACGTGAGGGTGTTTGTCGATCCGAAGTCGTTCATCTATCTGCACGGTATGATCCTCGATTACGAAGAGACGCTGATGCAGCAGGGATTCGTCTTCAAGAACCCGAATGCACAGAAGTCATGCGGATGCGGGACGTCGTTTACGGCATAGTTACCGCTGCGGCTGAAGCCGCTTTGAGTCGGAGCAGTTTTCATCAGACCTGAAGGTCTGCTCCACCCGAATCGATGGTTCGAATTGCAGCCCGGCGGCTCCGGTGAAGACGCCAGCCGGGCTGAGTTGTGTAGGAAGGAATGTCAGTGAGTCATCCATCATCGCAGACGGTACAGATTGGAGCTCCGACTGAGCAGTCGTGCTGGTCGTGCGGTGATATGCGCGCGGCCGCATTCTGCACTTCCTGCGGACGAGTGCAGCCGCCTGCGCCGACAAACTTCTTCTCCTTCTTTGGACTGCCGCGAAAGTTGAATATCGAGGCGAGCGCACTTGAGCGAGCCTTCTACCAGATGAGCCGCAAGCTTCATCCGGATGTGTATGCCACTGCTTCCGGGAAAGAGCAGGAGTGGAGCCTGCAACAGAGTTCGCTGCTGAACGATGCTTATCGAACGCTGAAAGATCCGATTACGCGGACGGAATATCTGTTGAAGCTGGAAGGCGTGGAGTTCGAAGGGCAATCGAAGACCGCGACCGATCAAGCGCGCGAGACAGGCACGCAGAAGAAGCAGGTGGTGCCGCCGGAGCTGCTGGAAGAAGTTTTCGAGCTCAACATGCAGCTGGAAGAAGCGCGCATGAATAAGAAGACAGGCGAAGTGGATGAAGCGCTGGCCAGCGATCTGGAAGAGACGAAGAAAAGCCTGCAAGAGAAATACGATGGATTGATGGACGAGCTGCGATCTTACTGGAACGAGTGGGACGCGATGGAAGATCGCGCCGGAGGCGACTGCGGTGCGGAGCCGGATCAGGAGCGAACTACGGTCCGCGATCGCATGGTAGACCTGCTGAACCGGCGGTCGTACATCAGAAATCTTGTTAGAGATGTGAATGAGGTTTTGGAAAACTAGTACTCAGCAATCAGCCGTCAGCATTCAGCTCGTGAGCAGTTTTTTCGGGCATGGAACTGTTGAGCGACTGAATGCTGAGCACTGAGTGCTGATTGCTAATGCAAAACGAACGCGTAGTAGGAATCGATCTCGGGACGACGAATTCGCTGGTGGCCTACATGGAAGGCGAGCGTCCGGTGGTGATTCCGGGAGAAGACGGGTCGAACCTGGTGCCTTCGGTGGTGGCGCTGGATCCGCAGGGACAGATCATTGTTGGAAATGCGGCTCGCAAGTATCTGATCGAGACGGCAGACCACGCAGTGTATTCGGTGAAGCGGCTGATGGGGCGCGGCGTCGAGGACGTTCAGGAAGAGCTGAAGCTGTTTCCGTTTCGGCTAGCCCAGGATCTGCAGGCCGGCGAAGTGCTGCGAATCAAGCTCGGCGATAAGGATTTCACTCCTCCGGAAATTTCCGCTTTTATCCTGCGGCAGCTGCGGCGCAATGCCGAGCGCTATTTTGGCGCTCCGGTGAAGAAGGCCGTGATCACCGTTCCAGCGTATTTCAACGATGCGCAGCGGCAGGCCACGAAAGATGCGGGACGCATTGCCGGGCTGGAAGTTTTGCGCCTGGTGAATGAACCCACGGCGGCGTCGCTGGCTTACGGGCTGGATGAAAAGAAGAACGGAACCGTTGCGGTTTACGACCTGGGCGGCGGGACGTTTGACATCTCAATTCTGAAGCTGCACGACGGTATCTTCGAGGTGATCGCGACGAACGGCGACACGCACCTCGGCGGCGACGACATCGACAATCTACTGATCGCGATTGCGCTCGACGATATCGAAGGCGATCTGAAGGTGGATGTTCACCGGAATGCGGAAGTCGTACAGAAAGTACGCAAAGCAGTGATTGAGGCGAAGATCGCACTGTCATCGAAAGAGTCGGCTGATCTGGAAGTGGAGCTGCCTGGTGGCAAGCATTACCTGCGGACGATTCCGCGCGCGTTGTTCGAGCAGATGGCGGAGCCGATTATTCAGCGAACCGTTGGTCCGGTGAAGCAGGCGTTGAAGGATGCGCAGCTTCAGCCCGAACAGATCGACGAGGTCGTGCTGGTCGGAGGCTCGACGCGCATTCCACGAGTCCGGCAACTGGTGAAAGAGCTATTCAAGCGTGAACCGCATACGGAGTTGAATCCCGATGAAGTGGTGGCGCTGGGTGCGGCGGTGCAGGCGAACATTCTCGGCGGCGGATCGGAAGCCACGAAGGACATGTTGCTGCTCGACGTGACGCCGCTGTCGCTAGGGATCGAAGCGCTGGGCGGAGTGGTGGCGAAGATCATCCATCGCAACTCGACGGTGCCAGCGTCGGCGACTGAGCATTTCACTACTGGCGTAGAAGGGCAGACGAGCGTTGCGATCCACGTGCTGCAAGGCGAGCGCGAACTGGCGAAAGACAATCGCTCGCTGGCGCGATTCGATCTTAAGGGCGTTCCACCGATGCCGGCGGGAATGCCGCGCATCGAGGTGCGATTCCTGATTGACGCGAATGGCATTCTGCACGTTTCGGCGCGCGAACAACGCAGCGGCAAAGAAGCGGAGATCTCGGTGCAGCCGAGCTACGGACTTACCGATGAGCAAGTGGAGAACATGTTGCTCGAGTCGTTCGATTATGCCGAGGACGATTTCCGGCAGCGTCAGGTGATCGAGGCGCGCAACGAAGCGAACACGATCCTGAGCGCGCTGGAGAAGGGTCGCAAAGGGCCAGCGTGGGAGCAACTCACCAGCGATGAGCGCGAGAAGATTGAGAAGCAGCAGACGGCACTCGAACAAGTGATGAACGCAGACGATTACCAGGCGATTCGCACTGCGATCGACGCGCTGAACCAGGGAACGATGAGACTGGCCGAGTTGATGATGGATACAGCTGTGTCGAGTGCGCTCAAAGGGAAGACGTTCGATCAGGCAGATATGGGCGAAGGGCCAGCGGCGCCGCATCCGTTTGCGCCGGCAGAATTCAAGAATTAAACGCGGAGTACGCAGAGGAATTATGGCTGAAGAGAGTACTAAGAGCACAGGTGCAGTGGCGGACGGAACTCCTCCGGGACCGAACACGGTTCGCGTGACGTTCTTGCCGGAAGGCAAGGTGGTGGAGTTCGAACACGGCAAGCTGCCGTATAAGGATCATGGCAAACCGGAATCGATCCTGGACATAGCGATCAACAACGGCGTGCGACTGGACCACGCGTGCGGCGGAAATTGCGCGTGCACAACCTGTCATGTGTGGGTGAAGCAGGGTTCGGAACTGCTGAGCGAGATGGATGACGATGAAGCGGATCGACTCGACATGGCGGCAGATTTACAGCTCAATTCGCGTCTCGGATGCCAGAGCGTGATTGAGAAGCCGGGCGAAGTCGTTGTCGAAATTCCCGCGTGGAACCGGAATTACGTGAGCGAAGAACCGGGACACTAGGAATTGGTAATCGGGTAATCGAAAACCGAAGAACCGAAGAACCGGGAAACCGGAAAACCGAAAAAGTTGAAAGACTGAGAGACGAGCATGGCCGAAGAGTTGCGTTGGGAAGATGCGGAAGATATTGGATTGAAGCTTTCGGATATGTATCCGGAACAGAATCCGCTGGAAGTACGATTTACCGACCTGCACAAGCTGATCACCGGCTTGCCGACGTTTGTCGACGATCCCGGAAAATCGACCGAGGGCAAACTCGAGGCCATCCAGATGGCATGGTACGAGGAGTACCAGGATCGGACGCAGTAAGCGGTGCTGGGTGAACTCAGGCCGTTGTAATCCTTCCGATCGGTCATGATCTGTCCGATCTGTACAAAAAGACAACCCTCCCCCTCCCCCCTCCCTACCGGCAAACAAAGGACTTACGGGCACGACGGCTGCACATAGCGCATAACAAAGAACTTACGGCTCCCTAGCGCATAACAAAGGACTTAGGTCGGCCCGAGGCCGACAGTTGTCAGTTGTCAGTTGTTAGTTGTCAGAAAAAGCAAAGGCAAGGGACGTCCTGAATTCGCATGCTATCTCTATTTTGACAAATTTGAGGGCACCTACTGGACACTTTCGGGGAATTTATTTCTATCGTGGAATGATAGATTTGCGGAGTCTTTTGGGGTAATGCGGGGCTTGACAAGAACTTCCGAGAACGGGAAATGAGGTGAGAGCTATGGACGGCGAGCGATAGGGATCGAAGAATGCATGGCGGCCGAAGCGAACTTTCTTGAACCCAGGTTAGCCCAAAAGAGGGCGAACCTGGGGCACCAGGTCACCAGGCTTGAATGGGCCACGCACCGAGCGGTAGAACTGCCCCACTCAAGCCAACGGAAGGCTTGAATGGGCCACCGCTGATTTCTCCTCAACAGCTCACGATCGGCACATCTGCACTCTAGAACCCTGCTTTAGATAGCCAGACTGCTTCGGCTCTGGCTAAGATGATCGCTGCTTACCATGCGATCGATGCGCTTGCTCATTGGAACTGTCGCTGTCAGCTTGCTCGTCTGGGCGAACACGGGCGTTGCTCAAACGGCGCTGCGGACTCAGCCTGCATCCCATTCGGAATCTCAAAACCAGGACTGGCCGGTTTATGGCGGGACACTGGAATCAACACATTACTCGCCGCTGACACAAATCAATCGTACGAACGTTGCCAGGCTCCGGGTCGCGTGGATGTTCGACTCACAAGAAGAGGGAGGCTTGCAGACAAGTCCGATCATCGTTGATGGAATTCTGTATGCGTACACTCCGTCGCAAAAGGTGATCGCGCTTGATGCCGCAACCGGGAATCTGCTGTGGAAGTTCGACTCTGGAATCGGTGGCACGCAACCGGTTCGCGGCCTCGCTTATTGGAGCGACGGCAAGGACAAGCGAATCCTCGCTGGTGTGATGAACTTCATGTATGCGCTCGATGCGAGGACCGGCAAACCGATCACCGCATTCGGTGACAACGGCCGCATCGATCTGCGCGAGGGACTCGGACGCGAGCCGCAAGAGCAATCCTTCGCCGTGACTACCCCTGCCGTGGTCTACAAAGACTTGTTTATTGTGGGTGGACGCGAGCCGGAAACGCTGCCCGCTCCTCCGGGCGACATTCGCGCCTACGACGTCGCACACGGGGAAGATGCGGTGGATTTTTCACACCATCCCGCATCCTGGAGAATTCGGTTACGAAACATGGCCGAAGGATGCGTGGAAGACAAGCGGCGCGGCCAACAACTGGGCTGGGATGTCGGTGGATGTGAAGCGCGGGATCGTTTACGTTCCCACAGGTTCGGCAGCATTTGATTTCTACGGAGCGGATCGTGTCGGCGACGATTTATTCGCGAATACCCTGCTTGCTCTCGATGCGGAAACAGGGCAGAGGATCTGGCATTTCCAGGCAGTAAAGCACGATATATGGGATCGCGATTTTCCGTCGCCGCCAGTTCTGGTGACAGTTCGCCAAAATGGAAAACAGATTGATGCTCTGGCCCAGCCGACCAAGCAGGGCTGGTTGTATCTTCTCGACCGGACGAATGGCGATCCACTGTTTCCGGTTGAGTATCGGGCGTATCCGCCCAGCGATGTTCCGGGTGAAGTGGCGGCGCAATCGCAGCCGCTTCCAACCAAGCCGGCGCCTTTTGCGCGACAACGTTTGACTGAAGATCTGCTTACGAACCGCAATGCCGATGCTCATGAGTGGGCAGTCGAGCAATTCCGCAAATTTCGAAGCGAGGGACAATTTGTTCCATTCATCGCGGGGAAAGATACCGTGGTGTTTCCGGGCTTCGATGGCGGGGCGGAGTGGGGCGGGTCGGCGGTAGATCCGGCGACAGGCGTCTTGTACCTAAATGCTAACGACATTCCGTGGACGGGGAGCCTGGCGGAGAACACAGAACATGAGATGAGTGGGCGCACCATCTACCAGAACCAATGCAGCGTGTGCCATCGCGACAATCGGGCTGGATCGCCGCCCGATTTCCCCTCGCTGGTTGGAATTGGGAACCGCCTGAGTGCGCCCGAAATCGTGCGTGTGATGAAGACGGGAAAAGGACGGATGCCTTCGTTCAGTCAACTTCCGGATGATCAACTCAACGCGATTGCGGATTTCCTGACGAAAGGCGAGAGCAAAGAGCTGGCGAGCGAAGAGAAATGCAGTTCAAATGAAGTATCGCTTTACCGGATATCACCGGTTCTATGATCCGGACGGATATCCCGCGGTGGT
The DNA here is from genome assembly GCA_963724985.1 of Terriglobia bacterium. Taxonomy (GTDB): domain Bacteria; phylum Acidobacteriota; class Terriglobia; order Terriglobales; family Acidobacteriaceae; genus JAJPJE01. The sequence goes on from CAVRWV010000018.1 coordinate 196,590, forward strand.
GCCGCCCTGGGGAACGTTGAATGCAATTGATCTGAACACGGGAGAGTACCTCTGGAAAATTCCGCTCGGTGAGTATCCGGAGCTGGCGAGTGGCGGCCTGAAGAATTCCGGGACAGAAAACTACGGTGGACCGGTGGTGACCGCCGGCGGACTGCTGTTTATCGGAGCGACGAATTTCGATCGCAAGTTTCGCGCGTTTGACAAGTCAAGTGGTGAGTTGCTGTGGGAGACGACGTTGCCTTTCTCTGGGAATGCAACGCCGGCTACGTACGCAATCAATGGTCGCCAGTACGTGGTGATCGCGGCTGGGGGTGGCAAAGACTCCCTGTCCGGTTCCGGCGGGATTTATGTAGCTTTCGCTCTGCCGTGAATTGGGCAGTCACTGAGTTCCAATCGTGTGAGGTGCTCGATGGAAAAGCTCGAAGCGGTGGAGAATGCGCGAAATCTTATGCTGGAAGCGCGCGAGTGGCCGGTGTGGACCTGGTTGTCCGAGAAGAGCCGCCTGCGCGACGCTGCCAAGCGAGCCGACGGCGCATTCGATGAACTCGAGAAGAAGATCAAGCAGTCGTGGAGCGAGGAACTGAAGCGCGCCTATCGTGAGTTGGAAGACACGGATCCGGATCATGAGCATTCGAAAGAGCTCGATCAGTCGATCGAAATCTCCCCTGAAATTCGCGCTTTGGCGAAGGAAATCAAAATAGCCCACGATGCTGCCAACGAGGCGAGGGCGCGAGCTGAAGAGACATTCGCAGTGGCCGAGTCACGTCTCAACATCAGCATGGCTCTCGACGGTACGGCGCAGGCGATCGAATCGTGGGACTTGAAGGAGAAGGCGATCCGAAAAGCGGAGGCCGCAGCCCACACTCACCCCGAGTAAACACAGAGCTCCGATCCGGTGTTGGGGAATCGCACAACGCGGTGATCCAGTTGCTCGACCCCTGCGCGCGGAGCATGGACGCCGAGAGCCTCTTCGCAGCGGCGGTTTCTTTAGCGATGCCGCGAAATCCAGCCTCCAGCGCCGAAAAACACCCGATTTGTGCCAATTTGGGAAGCAATTCACGAGGTCGTAACGTTCTCGCTTCAGAAGAAACGGGTACTTAGGCGAAACTAACGCTGCATCCTCGGGCCGCGACAGTGTTGCCCTGCAGCATTGTCTCGCGATTTCGGCCAACCAGACTTTCATCTCGGACCTGCCCAAGTCCAGTGAGAATCACAAGGAGACTTTTTATGCGGCGTTCGAGTGTATTCCTTCTACTGTTGTTCCTGCTTTTCACCGTGGCTTCATCGGTTGCACAACAGGATTTTGTCAGCCGGTACGACGCGTTTGTGGGTTACTCGTATCTAAACTCGCCGAAGCTAAGCCTGTCGCAGAACGGCTTTCACACGCAGTTCGGCGTGAACGCTAACAGCTGGGCGGCGCTCGGCGCAGACTTCAGCTACTTCAACGGCAACAGTACGCTGCACACCAGTGACCTGAACTCGACACAATTGGCGAAGCTGGCGCCGATCGCGCCACTACTGCCGCCGGGATTCGTAATTCAGTCACCGTATGATGCCACCACTTACACCATCACCGGAGGGCCACAGTTCTCGATCCGGAAATTCAAGGCAATAACCATTTTCGTTCGCCCCTCTATCGGAGTGATGCATGAGAGCGTAACCGCGAATCCGCCCAATGCGATCATGGCGCAAATCGTCACTAACCTTATCGGGGCGACTATGAAGAAGACCGATACAGAGATCTTCTACGGCGCAGGCGGAGGTGTGGATTTGAACTTCTCCAAGCACTTTGCCGTACGAGCTCAGATGGATTTTGTTCGGGTGGGCTTATTTACAGACTTGTTAAATGGCTCACAGAACAACATCCGTTTTTCGGTTGGGCCTACCTTCCGGTTTGGAAGGAACATACTGAAGCCGTTTTGACGATGAAAGAAGGCCGCAGCGGTTTCAATGCCGCTGCGGCTCTTTTTTTGCGCCAACTGCGAGCAAGCTTCTTCTTTTTCTCCGTGGTGAGTCGTCACGGCCTCGAGAGTAAGCATCCATTGTTTATGCGTATCGTGGCGAATTTCTGCGGCCATGAGAGCGCATAAGGAAGACGTGAATCTCTCGTAAGGATCCGGTGGTCAGGCTGACGAATCAGATTACTGGGTCCCCGATGCCTTCCTCAATGCAGTGGCAGTAGCGGGTTTTTGGGGATAGGCTTATGCGCGGCGTAGATAGCAGGCTCGGATGCACCTGGCGGGTGCTTTCCATTTCGATGGTGCTTTTCGCAGCGCTTGCGCTGTCCTCGGCGCAAGACGCAACTCAAGGGATATACCTACCTGTAAGCCGCAAGACCGGTTCCTCAAAGGCGAGCGTCATTCGCAAGAACGTCGACCTGGTTCTGGTGCCGGTGACCGTGGTCGATAAGTCCGACAAGACTGTAAACGGACTGCAAGCCGGGGATTTCACGGTTCTCGACGAAAAGACTCAACAGGAAATCAAGTATTTCTCCAGCGAAGACGCGCCACTCTCGTTGACGGTAATCCTGGATGCGAGCGGAAGCATGGCGCCGCAAATCAGATCCGTGCGCGAAGCAGTACTGAAATTGTTCAAGTCTTCCAATCCAGAGGACGAATTTCGTGTGATCACAGTCAGCAGCAAACCGGCGAACGTTGCGGACATCGGCGCTTCGCTGGATGAAGTGAGTGAACGCCTGGGCGAGGTACATCCCAGCGGCTTCACCTCTCTCTGGGATGCGATGTACCTGGGTGTCGCTGACTTCAAAGAAGCGCGTTTCCAGAAGAAAGCGATGGTAGTGATTTCCGACGGGGGCGACAACCACAGCCGGTATACGCAAAATGAAATCAAATCGATTCTGGAGGAGTCCGATACGCTGGTGTACGCGGTTGGATTATTCGATCCGCGTGCGAGCCGGTTGGAAGAACGAATGGGACCATTGCGCCTCGATGAAGTGACGAGCGTGACGGGTGGGCGTGTTTTCCCGGTTCACAGCCCTCAGGATCTGAACGACGCAATCCGGAAGATTAATCGGGAGCTGCGGAATCAATACGTCATCGGATATTCGCCGTCGCCGAATCCGGAGCTCAAAGGCAAGTGGCACAAACTCAAAGTGCACTTAAATGGCGAGCCGATGAAAGCTAACTTGCATGTTTATGCTCGCAAGGGTTACTACGCGGGCAGTAATTAGCGCCGCAATTCCAACGCGCCTCTCTTAATTTAACTTTCAGACGAAATCGACAGCGAGCTTCCCGCGCCAACTTCTCTCGGCTGCATGGGGAGGATCTTGCCTCTGCTTCTTGGCGGGAGAGCGCTGAAGGTGAGGATCACCGCCTGAAAGAAAAGGGCGCCGGTGGTATCGAGGAGCACGTCGCGAAACATGCCGGTGCGATTGGGAAGAAATGTCTGGTGAAACTCATCAAGGGAGGCCACAAGGAAGGTGCTCAGAATCGCAAGGGCACTGGCGCGCGCGCACCACACGCGACGCAGCGATTTCAGAAACTCGGGAGTGCGCATTGCGGGTTTAAGCCGGTCTTCGAGCTGAATGAGCGTGATTTCACGCCAGCCACGATAAAGCAGGAAACTCAGAATCCCGTAACCGGTGAAGTGACCGGTCTTACGCAGGATGTGGTTGATGAAATCCACGTATTTCAGTGCGGAATGGCCGAACAGAGGACTCACGATCGCTGCCAGCCAGCTGCCGGTATGGTCAGCGCCAAGATATGGCGTTGATTCCAGGATGATGATGCCGATCCAGAAGATTGCAGGAAGCCACGCAAGGAAGAGCCGAGTCGAGTTGCTACGAACAGTGGTCAAAACAGAGTGTCCAATCGCGATAATCGCATTTTCAGTATAACGGTTCGATGCCGGGAACGAGAGTGGAGCGGTGCGCTGCAACGAACCCTGGTAACGTGCGCTGCGAGGACGAGATGTCCTCGCAACTCAGCCGATGACGCTACTCAGCAGCCCTGGCGTGCGCTGGTGAATCGCTACTCCACGTGGTAATTCGGCGCCTCGCGCGTGATCACGACATCATGCACGTGGCTTTCGCGCATGCCTGCCCAGGTAATCCGGATGAACTTGGCCTTCTGTTGCAACTCAGGAATCGTGCCGCAACCGGTGTAGCCCATTCCGGAGCGCAAGCCTCCGACGAGTTGGTGGACGATCATGGCCAAAGTGCCGCGATAGGGAACACGTCCTTCGATACCTTCGGGAACAAGCTTGTTCAGGCGATTGCCATTCGAGTCGCCATCCTCGACAGAGATGTTCGCACCACCGTCGGCTTCTTCGGTGCTCTGGAAATAACGTTCGCCAGAGCCTTGGGCCATGGCGGACATCGATCCCATGCCGCGGTAGGACTTGAAGGAGCGTCCCTGATAAAGGATGGTTTCACCCGGACTCTCATCGGTGCCGGCGAACATGGAGCCGGCCATGACGACGTTGGCGCCGGCTGCGAGCGCCTTAGTTACATCACCCGAGTACTTGATGCCGCCATCGGAGATGACGGGAATATTGGCATCACGCGCGGCGCGATAGGCTTCGGCAATGGCGGTGATCTGCGGCACACCGGCGCCGGTGACAACGCGAGTGGTGCAAATCGATCCGGGACCGATACCGACCTTCACAGCGTCGGCGCCGCACTTTACCAGCGCACAGGCGCCATCGAAAGTGCCAACGTTGCCGGCAATCAGATCCACTTCGGGGAGCTTCGATTTCACCAGCGAGACGGCGTCGAGTACGCGGCTCTGATGGCCGTGGGCGCTGTCGATGACGAGCACGTCGACCTTATTACGAACCAGTTCCTGCGCGCGCTCGAGGAAGTCGCCGGTGGCTCCGATCGCGGCAGCGCAACGGAGGCGTCCCTGAGTGTCTTTAGCGGCGTTGGGATACTTCAGCTTCTTCTGAATGTCTTTTACGGTGATGAGGCCCTTGAGGTTGTACTTGTCGTCGACGACGAGGAGCTTTTCGACGCGATGTTCGTGCAGAACTTTCTCGGCTTCTTCGAGCGTGGTACCGACGGGAACGGTGATGAGGTTTTCTTTGGTCATCACCTTCGAAATCGGAACGTCGGTACGAGTTTCAAAGCGCAGGTCGCGATTGGTAAGAATGCCGACCAGCTTCTTGCTCTTGGTGATCGGCACACCCGAGATGCGATAGCGGCGCATGACTTCAAGCGCGTCAGCGACCTTCGCGTCGGGAGAGAGCGTGATGGGATCGACGATCATGCCACTCTCGGAGCGTTTCACCTTGTCGACTTCGCTCGCCTGCTGGTCAACAGTCATGTTGCGATGGATGACGCCCATGCCGCCCTGCTGCGCGATGGCGATGGCCATGCGCGACTCGGTGACGGTGTCCATGGCGGCGGTCATGATGGGGACGTTAAGCGTGATGTTGCGGGTCAGCCTGGTTTGCGTATTCACATCGGCGGGCACGACGTCGGAACCGGCGGGAAGCAGCAACACGTCGTCGAAAGTAAGCGCCTCTGGAACGGGAAAATGGATCATTGCAGCTCTTTCCTACACGAAGGGATGATGTTTCATTCTAAAGGTGAGTGGCGACGGGGGCAAATGGGGCAGCCAGCACATAGTGAGGGCAGATGGGGAAACACCTACCTGACCTTGTAGATCCAGTGGTAGGAGCCATCCAGAGATTGCATAGAAAGAAAACGGAAGGTTTGCTTGCGGTGCGTTCGATGAGCGCCAAAAAATCCATAACTCAAGTCAACGGTGAGGCTGGAGTTTTGCTGAAGCGGCTCTGGGATGCCCGAAACATCGCTGAAGCATGGGACGGTGGTGCGCTCTCTGTACGACACATAGTTATCAAAATCACGATGCTGAAAATGAGCAACCTCGTGCTGGTTGCGAGTTACTGAGCACTCGATAGATAGATGGGTAAGCGGGAGCCAGCCTTCATTGGTGAGCAGAAATGAAGTGGAGTAAGGATTCCCAGACCTAAAGGAAAAGTCTTCTTCAATCGACAGCCATGGATAGGAAGTTACGACGGCGATGACGATGATCGCAAACAGACCGAACAAGCCCAGGTAGGTGTATCCGGATGAAAGCGCCTTTGAGAACCACGCGCGAGCGCGCCCGGACCGCCTTGCTCGCTTCTTCTTTGATGGCGAATAGCGGTACCTTCGAATTTTTACTCGTTCGCCGTCCATGGCTGCGCCTGTAGGAATTACGGCTTTAGATTTTGCGGGGGAAGTAAAGCATAGCCCTGACACCGTTGCGGAACAAGCAGCAACATAGGTGCCCGGAGAAATACCCGGTCGACGTCGCAGCGGACCGGGAAATAAACGGTATCCGATCGTTTCCTCTTGCCATCTGCCATAGAGGAGGTATGAACGAGTGAAGATCACGGTTACCACCCCAACCGGTCACATTGGCAGCAAACTTTCCAACCTTTTACTCGATCGCGGCGCCGAGGTTACGGTAATCGCGCGCGACCCGGCCAAAGTGAAAGATCTCGCTGGTCGCGGCGCACGTGTTATTGCCGGTGAGCATTCCCATCCTGCGATCGTAAAACGCGCGATCGAAGGTGCCGACTCACTTTTCTGGCTGAATCCACCTAACTACACGACGAAAGATCTCCGGGGAGAGTACCGCAAATTTGCCGATGCGGCAGCCACGGCCATTTCGCAGTTTCCGCAGATCAAACTTGTATTGCTCTCCAGCATAGGCGCAAACCGTACCGAAGGAACCGGACCCATCAAAGGCTCCCACGACGCTGAGGAGAAGCTTCGCGCTACGGCGAAGAACTTCACCGCCCTGAGAGCGAACTCCTTCATGGAGAACGCTCTTGCGTCACTGCCCACCATCATCAGCGACGGCAATATCTATTCCAACGTTCCTGGGTCGGTGACTGCACCACAGATCGCGACGGCGGATATCGCGGCCATCTCCGCAGACGTGCTATTAGCCGGACGTGATGGACAGCACATCTTTGATCTGGCGGGGCCCGAAGACATCAGCTTCGACCAGGTTGCTGAAACTCTGAGTAAGACAATCGGGAAGACCGTACGTCACGTCGTTGTTCCTGATGAGAGTCTTGTGGCTGGTTTGGTGAGTGCAGGAATTTCGTCGGAACTTGCTCGCGAATTTGTGGAGATGCAGCACGCTGTAGCGGAAGGGATGTCGCACGAGTTCCTGGGTGAACAAAAGCTAACGGGAAAAACAAGCTTCGCGCAGTTCGCGCGCGAGGTGTTCCTGCCGATTTATCGGAAGGCGTCAGCTTCGGCGGCTTAGCGTTAAGACGGTTTGCAAGAAGATGAGGGCTCGACAACGTTTGTGACGGCTCAGGGATCGGGGGAGGAGCAACTCGCAGCAGAGAGGCTGAATCCTATCAGCCAGAGATAGAAGTCTGAATTGCAGTACTGGCGTCCGCTTCGAATATGCGTCTTCCCGTTTCTCTGTTGTGCCTGATTCTAGCTATCGCAGGTTTATCTTCCTGTGGCAGTTCAAACGCCTCCAGCCCTAATGCCAATCCTGCGCCTACGGCGACGTTGTCAGCGAGCATGACCACGATCGCAGCGGGGCAGCAGGTCTCGTTGCAATGGCAGACGTCGAACGCGACGGCAGTAAGTATTTCACCGTCGGTGAGCACATCCCCGCTTCCGATGAGCGGTTCGACTACGGTGACGCCCACCGCGACAACTACGTACACGATGACGGTCACCGGCGCAGGCGGCACAGTGACCCAGTCGGTGACGATCACAGTGAATGGGGCGGCGCCAACGGCGACGTTTTCCTCCAGCGCGAACAGTATTGTGGCAGGACAATCGGTGACACTGACGTGGCAAACGGCGAATGCGACATCGGTGGCGATTGCACCGGCTGTAGGCTCGTCCGCACTGTTGTTGAGCGGCAACGCCGTGGTGACGCCGCAGCAGACTACGACGTACGTGTTAACTGCAACTGGTCCGGGTGGAAGCGCGACGCAATCGGTCACCGTTACAGTGACGACGCAGCCGCCCCAGGTAGCTTTCTCGGCTAGCTCGACCAGTATCACGGCGGGACAGCCAATTACCTTGAGCTGGCAGACTTCAAATGCGACTTCGGTGGGTATTGTGCCTTCGATCAGCTCGTCCGTATTGCCGGTGACTGGAAGCGTCTCGGGCGTGACGCCGCAGCAGACCACCACATATGTGTTGACGGCGACCGGAGCCGGGCGGAAGCACGAGCCAATCGGTGATCGTGAACGTGGCACAGGCGGTTCCTCCGACAATCGGAACATTCACAGCGACTCCTGCGACCGTGAATTCAGGAGGGCTGAGCACGCTATCGTGGACGACGACAAACGCAGTGTCGGTAAGCATCTCGCCGAATCCACTGGATGGCGGCGAATCTGGAACGCTGGCGCTCTCCGGTAGCACACCAGTCACGCCGACGACTACAACGCAATACACGTTGACTGCCATGGGAGCCGGGAGCTTGACGGCGACGGCGACCGCCACTGTCACTGTGACGCCGATGACGCTAAGCCTCTCGGTAAGTCCGGCAAGAGTTGTCGCGGGTCAGGCGGCGACGCTGACGTGGCAGACCAGCGGAGGAGTGACCGGTCTGACGATCGATAACGGCGTATGCGATGGCGTTACGACCACGTGCGCGTTGCCGAACGGATCGGCCACGGTGCAGCCCACGACGACGACTACCTATACGGCGACAGCAACCGGAGCAGGTGGAACCATCACTCAGGCCGCGGTGGTGACTGTTTCGAAGACGACACCCGGTGGTTCGCTGAAACACATTGTGTTCATGGTGCAGGAGAATCGATCGTTCGACGACTATTTCGGAATGCTCGGACCGTATCGCGCGCAGCGGCTGCAACCGTTTGGAATCAGCGCAGCGGCTACCGATGTGGACGGGCTGAACTGCACGGATGCGAACTGCTCGAACATTACGCTGTTGACGCGCCCGGATTATCCGAAGCCGAATGCCCCCGTACATCCATTTCACTTTACGACTGCATGCACGGAAAACCTGACACCGTCGTGGGATGAGAGTCATTATGACGTCCACTTAACTGGCACGACGTGGCAACAGACTACGCAACCGGGTTGGGTGCTGGATCCGATGGCATTCAAGATGGACAACTTCCTGCAGACCACAAGCTCGATCACGCAGGTAAATCCAAACGACGATCCGAACGGCACTCGCCCGCTGGGGTATTACGACCAGACGGATCTGCCGTTCTATTACGACCTGGCGACGTTCTTCTCGACGAGCGATCGATGGTTTTCGCCAATCATGGCGAACACAATTCCGAACCGCATGTACCTGTTCGCGGCAACTTCTTTCGGGCACGTGTTCCCGGATAACCCGCCTGACCGGCGGATTTAGTCCGCAGACGATTTTTGCGGCGCTCACCAAGGCGGGAGTGAGCTGGCGTTACTACTACCTGGACAATAGTGTCTTCCTGTCGCAGTTCAAGGATTACCAGAGCAATCCGATTATTGCGGGGAATGTGTATCCGATACAGGATTACTACAACATTCTGCAGGGTATGTGCAGCGGGCAGCCGTGCGATCCGGACCAGGCGTTGCCGCAAGTAATCTTCATCGAGCGCGCCGGCAGTACAGGACTGGATGAGCACCCGGATACCGGCAGCAACAATCAGAAGGGCGCCGCTGTGGTGCAGCAAATCTTGGAGGCCCTGATGAACAGCACAGCGTGGAGCGATTCGGCTTTCATCTTTACGTTCGACGAGGCGGGCGGATTCTACGACCACGTCCCGCCGATCCAGGTGCCGTTGCCGGACAATTATGCTCCGGGTCAGTGTCCGGATACGGGCGCCTGCACGTTCGGTCCGAGCGATACGCAGGCTACGTTCAATACTTCAGGACTGCGATTGCCGTTGATCGTGATCTCGCCATGGGCGAAGCCACACTACGTTTCGCATACGCCGCGAGACACGACGGCAATCCTGGCCTTCATAGAAGAGACGTTTAATGTACCGCCTTTAACCAATCGGGACGCGTACTATGGCGTTCCGGCACGCGACATGAGCGAGTTCTTCGACTTCAGCACGCCAGCTCTGTTGAACGCACCGGATGGCTCGGCGTGGAGTACGTTCCTGCCGCAACAGCCAACGAATCTGCCCTGCACTCCGTCGTTGGGGAAGGCTCCGGGATACTGATCCGCGAAATGCGGGCGACGGAAGAGTTGTGTCAATTGGTCCTGACCTTCACGGAGCATCCTGAACGATCAGTTCGTAGACGGCCTCGCTGTTCGGTGGAAGAGGGCGTCCCCAGAGACGAACGATGCGCGACTTCGCTTTGGGAGCGCGGCACTCGACTTCGACGTTGTCGAACGGTTCGGCCCAACTGATCTGGTCGAGCATACCGTGGACGTCGGTCCGCTTGCGCAGTACCTGATCGAGCGATTGTCCTAACAACTGCTGAGGATGCGCGAAGCCCATCTGGCGAGCGAAGGTGATGTTCATTCGCTTCAGAAGGCCGTGTTCGTCGACGGTGGCCACGCCGAAAGGCAGCGTGTCGAGCATGGTGCGCCAGCGGCCGCTGATTTCGGTGAGACGATCGTCGATGTTGAGAATGCGTCCGGCGATGGCAAGACGCGCGCTCAGTTCGTCCTGGTTGAATGGCTTGGCCAGACAATCATCGGCGCCGGATTCGAGCGCGAGAAGGTGATCGAGGCGATAGGAGTTCGGTATCAGGAGTAGCAGGTAGGTGTAGTAAGGGTCGTGGCGCGCTCGCAATTGCCTGCAGATCTCAATTCCATTTACTCCCGGAAGCCGAAAATCGAGAATGGCGAGTCGAGGGGCGTCTTTTTCCTGGAGTACGGACCAGGCGCGTTCGCCGTTGACCACGAGAATCGGATTGAATCCGTGCGCCGCTAAGGCATTGCACAGAAAGCTCTGACACATCGGTTCGTGTTCAGCTACAAGAACTTTCATGGCAGCGCGAGGGTGTGCTGAGGATCAAATTCATCTATCGGCAAAAACTGGGAAGGGAATAGGGAAAGTAAGAAGGCAGAAGTGAGAAGTCAGAAGTCAAAAAAAGCAAAGGCGAAGCACGCGGACAGGAATGTCCGCGCCACACAAGCTGGCCCGCGCCACACAAGCTCTCCACACGAACATTTCTTAGGCTTCACTCTTAGGCTTCGACGGCGGCGGTGACTAGTCGCCGGTTGCGGCGTGCGCTTGGGTCGCAGCTTACGGCGCAGAGGCTCTTCGATCCCCAAGTAGACGGCGACGGAAACTGCAATCGCGATGAACACTCCCAACAGGATCTGCCAGACGAAGTAATGCTTGGGGTGCTGGAAGTCCGGCTGGAAGAACATCGGCAGCACCACTGAGTGCAACAAGTAGAGGCTGTAGCTGGCGTCACCGAGAAGAACCAGAGGTTTGAATTCAAGCACGCGTGCCCATGCGGGGCGAAGGGCAATGCCATAGATGATGGCGGCGAACGCCGGAGCAAGCAGGCCGCTATGGATCATGGGATAAGGGATATGAGAGCTGAAGGCGGCGACTCCGATGAATCCGGCCAATCCTGCGACGGCCAATGGCGTCGCCCATTTACGATTGACGGAGTTTCGCACGAAGAGGAATCCGCAGCACGCTCCCATGAGGAATTCGGGAAGGCGTGCAAGTGGATTGAACTTTACGACATTCAGCCAGGTGAGGCCGAGCATGTTGTCGTCGACGAAAGCGACGCCGTCTGGCTTCAGCAGCGTATAGCCAACTGTGATCGCGAGACTGATAGCCCAAGAGACGAGAAGCAACGACATCAAGGTCGAGTTCCGCTTCCGCAAAAGAACGACGATGAGCGCAGGGAAAATCAGATAGAAGAATGCTTCGACTGAGAGACTCCAGGCTACAGAGTTCCAGGCGAGGGCGGCTCCGGGAATCCAGGATTGCAGCAGAGAAGGAACCAGCAGCGCGGACGCAAGGGGATGATGCTTCGGCCAGACGAACATATCCATGTTCCCGCCGGGCTGCAAAGGCATAACAAAGATGACATAGATAAAGAATGGCAAGGTAACGATGAGCGAAAAGATATAAGCCGGGTACACACGCGCAAAACGGGCTCGCCAGAAAGTGCGGGCGGGAGTCTCACGATTGGCGTAGGTATAAACAAGGATGAATCCGGAGAGGACGAAGAAGAGGCTTACCCCGACATAGCCGATTGACGCGAAATTCTGGTACCACTGCGGGCCGGCAGCAACTTTGATGGCGTGCAGGTGGAAGATCACCACGTGCAGCGCCGCAAAGAAGCGGATGGAAGTAATGGCAGGCAGGCGGGGTCTGGAGGCAAGTAGTTCCATAGGAGTTTGTACGTAGCATTGGACGGTTAAGTTCCGGCTTCGTAAGCTTGCTGTAAGAACAAAACACCCTGAAAAATCATGCACTTGAATCGAAGGCGGCAGTACTGCATCTAAATCTGTACGCGCACTTGGGCCGTTTGTGTTTTCCCCTATTCGGCGGTATCATCTGATAGTCGAGCTGCGAGATTGCAGCGGCGAAGAGCGAAGACGCGTTGCTCTTTGCATTCCGGATAGCGGGCTGGTCCGGTATCCCCAGGTCAGCTTCGGCGAAGCAACCCAGTGGGCGCGAGCCCACTTTTTATTTGAGCGGACAGCATCATAGGTTTCGGTCCTTCTCGCCGGCAGTGGCGGGTCATCATTTAACAAGCACGTATGGCTTTGAATCTGGAGCAAGTCAGGAATATTGCGGAGAGGGTAGCCGCGTCCAGTGGCCTGGAATTGGTGGAAATAGAATTCCTGGGCAGCGGCAAGGCTCGCATGCTCCGGATCTTTATCGATAAGACCGGGGGCGTCACGCACCAGGATTGCGAGAACGTTAGTAAAGAAGTGAGCACGATCCTGGACATGGAAGATGTGGTGCCGGGCGACTCGTACCTGCTGGAAGTTTCATCTCCAGGGCTGGATCGGAAGCTGACGAAGCCGGCTGATTATGAGCGCTTCAAGGGCAGCTTGATCAAGGTTACGACGTACGAGCCGGTAGAGGGCAATCGCAATTTCCGGGGACGACTGGAAGCGATTGCGGACGGCAAATTCACCATCGAGGTGGAAACTGCCGGGAAGAAGAAGTCGAAGAAGAAGCAAGAAGAGGTTGCTGGAAGCAAGGTCACGATTGAGTTGAAGAACGTGGCGAAAGCGAACCTGGTTCCAGAGATTTAAGAGTTTCGAGTTTCACGTTTCGCGTTTGACGAACTCTAACACGGAGAAGCGAAAAAAGCAGGAAGATTCACCAACGCGCAACGGCAAGGAAGATCATGGCAAGCGAGCTTTATAACACGATAGACGCGATCAGCCGGGAAAAGGGAATCGACCCGCAGATTGTAGTGAGCGCGGTGGAAGATGCGATTGTGGTCGCTACGCGCAAGTACTACAAGACGCAGGAAAACCTGCGCGCGGTGCTGGACAAGGATAGCGGACAGATCCGCGCATTCGCGGTGAAGACGATTGTGGAAGGTCCGGAGACACTGCAGGATCCGCTGACGCAGATGTCGCTTGCGGATGCGCAGAAGATCGACGCGAACGCCGAAGTTGGTGGCGAGGTTCATATTCCCAAGGCGACCGATGTATTGGGCCGCATTGCAGCGCAGTTGGCGAAACAGGTTATTTTTCAGAAGGTGCGCGAAGCCGAGCGCGATACGGTGTACAGCGAGTACATCAATCGCGTGGGCGAGATCGTAAACGCCACGGTGAAGCGCGTGGAAGGCCAGGATTACATCTTCGACCTGGGCAAAGCCGAGTCGCGCATGCCGAAGAAAGAGCAGTCGCGATTGGAGTCGTTTGCGCCGGGCGAGCGCGTGCGTGTAGTGATCGTGCGCGTGGAGAAAGCGTCGAAGGGTCCGCAGGTGATTGTTTCCCGCGCGGCTCCGGAACTGGTGCAGAACCTGTTCCAGACGGAAGTGCCGGAGATCTACGACGGTACGGTGCAGATTCGCGCGACGGCACGAGAAGCGGGCGAGCGCACCAAGATCGCCGTCATGTCGCGGGATAAGGACGTTGATCCCGTGGGCGCGTGCGTCGGCATGAAGGGGATGCGCGTGCAGTCGATCATCCGCGAGTTACGCGGCGAGAAGATCGACATCATCGAGTACCACGAGGATCCGCAAACGTTTGCGGAGAAGGCATTGCAGCCGGCGAAGGTCAGCCGAGTCACGGTGGTTGATCCGGGGCTGAAGCACCTGGAAGTCATTGTTGATGACAGCCAGCTCTCACTGGCGATTGGCAAGAAGGGTCAGAACGTTCGCCTTGCCGCCAAGCTTTTGGGTTGGAAGATCGACATCAAGAGCGAGGAAGAGAAGCGCCAGGAAGTGGAACAGGCGATGTCGCAACTGGTCACCAGTGCTTCCACTCCGCTGGAGAGTGTTCCGGACCTGGGCGAGGGTGTGATCGAGAAGCTGAACGAGGCCGGCGTAACGTCGGTGGAAGCGCTGGCGGATATGACGCCCGAGCAATTGGAAGCAATTCCGGGTATCGGTCCGAAGACGGTGGAAAAAATCAGTATTGCGGTCAATAATTACTTCTCCAGCCTTGAAGCCGGCGAAGGTGCCGGTCCCGATTTCCAGGGATCTGAAGATCAGCCAGCCGGCGAACCAGGTGGTGAAGTACTGAACGCGGCTCCCGAAGAAGCCGGAGTGAATCCGGTAGAGGGAGAGGCTGCGGGTGATCTGCAGGCGGATGGCGCCGGAGTAGAAGCGGTTCCGCATGCCGAGGCCGAAGACCTGCCTGAAGGCGAGCAGGCGACAGAAGAGATCGCGGCGAGCAGCATAGAAGACGCTGCGAATGCAGAAGAGAGTGAATTGACGACGCACAGCGAACATCCCGGTGAGAACGATGAATCCCGGGAAAAGCAGTGATCAGCGGACAAGCGCGCTTCGATGAGAGGCGCGTGGCAGATAGCGGCAAGAATCAAAAACTGGACCGTGAGGTTGAAATGAAGACTTAAGGAACATCACGGAGAGGAATTTAAAGGCGTAATGGATAAAGTTCGAATTAACGATCTGGCAAGGGAGCTCGAAGTTAAAAGTAAAGCAATTCTCGATGTCCTGCCAGAAGTTGGCGTAACAGAGAAGAAAACTCACTCGAGCTCCATCAGTGTCGAGGAAGCCGAGAAGGTCAAAGGCCGTCTCAAAGGGCATCCCGACGGCAACGGTGGGTCCTCCAAGGCTCACGCATCGCGGTCGCATGGCGAAGACGAACTGAAGCCGAAGTTCGATTTGTCGCACATCTCACGGCCGGGCGATGTTCTAAAAGCAATTCATCAGAAGACCGAGGCACCTGCGGCTCCCGCGCGTCCCGCGGCAAAGCCGGCTGAGCCGGTGAAGCCAGCGGTGGCATACACGCCGCCCGCTCCGTCGGTGCAGAAGCCGGTGGCACCCCCGCCTGCGCCTCCGAAGCCAGTGGTAGAAGCAGCTCCGGCTGCTCCCGCGGCAGAGGAGCCGGTGATGAGGCGAAGCCAGCCGCAGCGCCGGTCGAGCCGACAGAAACAATTTCCGCGCAGCAAGCGCCTGCGGTTCCGCGTTTCATAACGCCGCAACCGCGCCAGGCGCCGCGCATTGTTGTGCCGACTCCGCCGCCCGCGGCGAAGGTTGCAGAACCAGCAGCTCCGGTGGAACAGGCGAAGCCAGCCGAGCCCAGCGCTCCGGCAGCGAATGCGCCGTCGGCAACTCCGATGACGCCTACGCCTCCGACCGCGCCGGCACAGCGTCCGCCGATGCAAGGCGGAACTGCGCAACCGGGCCGTCCGATACCAGGACAGCCGATTCGTCGACTGATTGTTCCGCAGACGGGACCGCGCCCGGTGTATTCAGCGCCAGTCAGACCGCCGGCTCCGCCTGCCAGTACACAGGCGCCAGGCATGCGTCCGCAGGGTGGACGCCCAATACCAGGCCAGCCAATTTTCCAGCGTCCTCGTCCGCAGCAGGGTGGTCCGGGTGGCCCGATGGGCAATCGTCCGCCAATGCGTCCGGGCGAGCGCCGACCGATGCATCCGACACGTTCGGCTCCGACGGGAGCGCGTCCGATGGGTGGCGGTATTGGCGCCGTTCCACCGCCTCCGACAGGAAGGCCGGCAGGACGTCCGGCGCCATCGCGGCGTCCGGGACAGCGTTATGTTCCGCGTGGGGTGAAGGAAGGCCCAATGAAGGGCTTCGTTCCGCCACCGCGCATGGTGGTTTCGAACGAGCCGCTGCCGATCACACGCACGATCACAATCACAGAAGGTATCAGCGTGAAGGACCTGGCGGAGAAGCTGGGGATTCGCGCAAAGGACCTGATCGCACGGTTGTTGGGACGCGGTGTTTTCGCAACGATCAACCAGACACTCGACGCTGAGCTGGCGTCGGACATGTCGAAGCAGTTCGGCGCCGATACCAGCGTTATTACCTTCGAGCAACAAGCTGAGAAGGAAATGACGCCGGCCGGGGGCACGGCCGAAGAAGCCGCCCAGGCGCTGGTCCCGCGTTCTCCAGTGGTCACGATCATGGGCCACGTCGATCACGGAAAGACGAGCTTGCTCGACTCGATCCGCCACGCAACTGTGGCCGAAGGCGAGGCTGGTGGAATCACGCAGCACATCGGCGCGTACAAGGTCACGATCACGGATAAAGATTCGCCGGCCTACGGACGGCAGATCGTGTTCCTCGATACGCCGGGTCACGAAGCGTTTACGCGCATGCGTTCGCGCGGCGCGAAGGTCACGGACATCGTGGTACTGGTAGTCGCGGCTGACGACGGCGTAATGCCGCAGACACTGGAAGCGATCGATCACGCGCGCGCGGCGAATGTGCCGATCATCGTGGCGGTGAACAAGATCGATAAGCCGGAAGCGCTGCCGGAACGCGTGAAGAAGCAACTCGCGGATCGCGGCCTGATGCCGGAAGACTGGGGTGGTCAGACAGTATTCGTTGAAGTTTCGGCGAAGAAGAAGACCAATCTCAACCTGCTGATGGAAATGATCTGCCTGGTTGCGGATTTGCAGGACCTGAAAGCGAATCCGGAACGAGCTGCTTCGGGCGTAGTGCTGGAAGCGAAACTCGATCGCGGCCGCGGACCAGTAGCAACGGTGCTCGTGCAGAACGGCACGTTGAAGACTGGCGAATACTTCGTCGTTGGCAACGTGTTCGGACGCGTACGCGCCATGTTCGACGAGTGGAGCAATCCGCTCGACGAGGCTGGACCGTCCACTCCGGTGGAAATCCTCGGACTGGAAGGATTGCCGCAGGCTGGCGATAACTTCATACAGGTCACCGATCGCGACAAGGCAGTGGGAGTTTCTGAGTACCGCACGCAGAAAGCTCGCGAAGCTACGTTGGCGAAGACTTCACGTGTTTCGCTGGAAGGTCTCGCCGAGAAGATCAAGAACGAAGGCGTCAAAGAGCTTGCGATCATTCTCAAGGGCGACGTGCAGGGTTCGGTGGAAGTGCTGAACGACCTGCTGATGAAGCTCTCGAACGATCGTGTGAAGATCAAGGTACTGCGCAGCGGCGTAGGCGCGATCAACGAAGGCGACGTGCTGCTGGCGTCGGCCTCCGAGGCGATCATCATCGGCTTCAACGTTCGTCCAGAGCGCATGGCGCAGGAACTGGCCGAACAGGAAAAGGTCGATATTCGTCTGCACTCGATCATTTACGAACTGCAGGACGAGATCAAGAAGGCGATGACCGGCTTGCTCGAACCGATAATCAAAGAGACCTACCAGGGCCGCGCGGAAGTGCGCGATACGTTCCGCATCCCGAAGGTGGGCATGGTTGCCGGTTGCTACATTCAGGATGGGATCATCAAGCGCGATTCCGAAGTGCGCCTGCTGCGCGATAACATCCAGGTGTTCAAGGGCAAGGTTGGATCGCTACGGCGCTTCAAGGAAGATGCCTCCGAAGTCCGCAACGGAATGGAATGCGGTATCGCGATTGCCGGTTACGGTGACGTGAAGGTCGGCGATGTGATCGAGGCATTCTTGACCGAAAAGGTTGCGGCCGAGGCCATCGCTTAACCAAGCATCAGGGCCAGCGATCAGTTGCCGAAAAGGTGGCTGACGCTGGCCATATCTTTTTGTCGGTAGTCGTTTGGCGAGATCAACGACCACCGACGCAAAAAATGATTGCGCATTTGACCTTGGAAATTCGTATTGAGGCGGCTGCCTCGCTGAAGGACAAGCGGCAGGTAGTGCGCAGCGTGAAAGACAAGCTTCGCGCCAGCTTTAACGTCGCAGTCGCGGAATTGGACCAGACAAACCTGTGGCAACGCGCGACAATTGGAGTAGTAAGCATTTCCGGGTCACGCGACTATCTCCGGGGTTTAATGGATAAGGTAGAGCGGGCGGCGAACCGTTTCGCGAATAATGCCGGCGGCGAAGTAGTGGATTCGTATCTGGAAATTATGGACGGGGTAGCTGATAGCGACTAACAGGGCTCTCCCAGGTTAGGCCGGGAAGCGCACGCGACTAACGACCATCGACTAACGACTGAAATGGAAAATCGAGCACAACAGCATCATCGGGAGCGCCTGATGGAGGCGCTGAAAGAAGAGATCGCCACAATTGTCGAAGGCGAACTGGGCGATCCCAGGATCGGGCTGGTTACGGTCACGGATGTGCGCCTCGCCCCAGACGGCAAGACAGCGCACGTATTTGTGTCGGTGACTGGATCAGACGAGGAAGCGAAAGAGAGCCTTAAAGGATTGGAAGCCGCTGCAGGTTATATTAAGCACGAGATCGTGGATCGCCTGCACCGGAGGCATGCGCCGGAACTGTTTTTCCGTCTGGACAGATCGGAGCAGATTGAGTCTAGAATTGACGAGTTGTTAAAGCGCTCGAAGAAGCGCGCCCGGTAGTGGAGTAAGGTCACGGAGCCGTGAAAGCGGACCTTGCAAGCATTGCATTGAAGAGCCAAGGTTCCCACAATGCTGCACGACGTTCTGCAGGCAATTGAAACGAGAGATCGATTTGTCCTGACTTCGCACGCCCGTCCTGATGGCGATGCCGTAGGGTCAGCGCTGGCTTGCTGCGGAATTCTGAACCGCATGGGCAAGCAGGCCGAAGTGATTCTGTACGATCCCGTTCCCC
Organism: Terriglobia bacterium; assembly: GCA_963724985.1. Classification (GTDB taxonomy): domain Bacteria; phylum Acidobacteriota; class Terriglobia; order Terriglobales; family Acidobacteriaceae; genus JAJPJE01. The sequence goes on from CAVRWV010000018.1 coordinate 215,646, forward strand.
ACATTTACAACAAATTGCCTTTTGCCGAGCATGTGGTTCAGGCTGACGCGGTGAATGGTCGCTACGAAGCGGCGATCCTGCTGGAGTGCGACAGCGTCCAGCGCACTCGACTGAATGGCCTCGAGCGTCAGTTCCTGATCAATATTGACCATCACGCGACCGGGAAACCGTTCGCCCATGTGAACTGGATTGAACCTAGTGCCTGCGCCACCGCCGAGATGGTGTTCTGGCTGGCGAACCAGGCGAACGTGAAGATCACGCCGGAGATTGCGACCTGTCTTTACACGGCGATCCTGACCGATACCGGATCCTTCTGTTTTGTCGGAACCAACGAGAAGACATTCGAACTGGCAAAGCAACTTGTGGAGTACGGTGCAGAGCCGGCGCGGATCGCGCAGAGCGTTTACTTTTCGCACGCGGCATCGAAGATGCGCCTGTTGGGAATGGCGCTCTCGAATCTGCATCGCGAAGGCCCACTCACGTGGATGTACGTAACGCGCGAACAAATGGATCGCGTGGATGCGGTCGACGAGGATTGCGAAGGCCTGGTGAACTATGCCTTGGCTATCGAAGGCGTAGAAGTAGCTGTGTTCTTCCGCGAAATGCAGGACGGCCGCTGGCGCGTAAGTCTGCGCAGCAAAGGTTCCATCGATGTCTCGGAGGTCGCGGAGCAATTCGGCGGTGGCGGCCACAATTGTGCGAGCGGTTTGTCGCTGGATGGACCACTATCAGTGAGCGTGGAAAGAGTGTTGGCGCAGTTCCGGATTATGGGCGAGACGAATGCAGGTGTGCGGAAACGCAGCCAGTGGCCACGCTGAGCCTTTCTAGCTGTTCGAGTGCAAACTCCACTGGAACGGTCCCAGTTCTTCGTGAAAGGCTCCGTTCACATACCCTTCCGCGTACTTCCGGGCACCCTCGAGAGTCTGCTCGTCGTGCAATTCGAACAGGTTCGACTGGCTTTTCTGATCGTAGATGGTGATCGTCCATCGACCATACAGATTGTAGGACGCAATCAGGACGAGGGCACGGTCTGGCAATTCCGCGACCCAGCGATCACCCGGCTTGAATTCGGCAGCAGTTTCCATACGAGGCTGCATCGGTCCCGAAATTGTACCAGTCGAGAGCGGCAGGTTGCACGTATGTTCCCAGTCCAGAGAAGCCGCCGTTTACAATAGCCGCTTGCTATTCTCTTGAAATTGAGGAGCCTGACAGGCTTGGCCCTAAATCGCACAAAACTCAGCACTTTCCGAATCGAAGGTGCGGCCTGATGCCGGATCAGGTATCGCAGGTTCCAGGTCAACGTGCGGCACTTATCGCAGATTTACTGACCCTGGCAATTTTCTGCGGATTTCTCTTCTTCTACGGATTGGGCAGCTTCGGACTGGTCGGCGCCGATGAGCCGCGTTACGCGCAGATTGCGCGAGAGATGCTGGCGCGGCATGACTGGGTGACGCCGGTCCTGAACGGCACGGCCTGGCTGGAAAAACCGGTGCTCTATTACTGGGGCGCCATCCTCTCGTACAAGCTGTTCGGCGTGAGTGATTGGGCGGCGCGCGTTCCTTCGGCCACGATGGCCACGCTCCTGGTTTTCTCCGTGTATCTTTTTCTGCGGCGGTTCCGTCCAGGATCGCAACTGGACGGCGCCCTCATCGTGGCGTCGTCGGTAGCTGTGATTGGTTTTGCGCGGGCTGCCTCGACCGATATGCCACTGACGGCGATGTTCGGGATCGCGCTTCTGGCGTGGTACGCCTGGCTGGAGACTGACGAGAAGCGCTGGCTTGGCGTCGCCTATTTCTTCCTGGCGCTGGCGACACTCGCGAAGGGGCCAGTCGCACCGTTCCTGGCCGTGCTGATTATCGTCGCGTTCTGCCTGGTGCTGCGCGACTTTAAAGTGCTCGCGCGCATGTTATGGCTGCCGGGACTCGCTATCTATTTCGCGGTCATGCTGCCGTGGTACGTGCTGGTGCAGATTCGCAATCCGCAATTCGTGCGCGTCTTCTTCATGGAGCACAACCTGCAACGCTTCAGCACCAACATGTTCCAACATCAGCAGCCGTTCTGGTACTTCATTCCGGTGCTGGTGGTCTCGGTGCTGCCGTGGACGGTGCCGGTGAGCGTGGCATTATTTCGAGCGATCCGGAAACTGATCCAGGAACGCTTGCAGACGAGCGGCACATTTGAGCTGTTCCTGCTGCTCTGGGGGATTCTGCCGGTAGTGTTCTTCTCGCTGTCGGAATCGAAACTACCAGGGTACATCCTGCCGGCGATTCCGGCATTTGGCCTCTTGCTCGCCGACTATCTCTGGCAAAAGCAAAAGCGCGCTCGCCGGGTTCCAGCGGTAGTAGTGGTGATGCATTGCCTGCTGAACGGCACCATGCTGACGGGAGCGCTGCTGGTCTGGTACTGGATTTCGCGCGTGCGGCCAATTCCCGGCGCGGTGGTTGCCGCGGCGATCGTAGGAGGATCGATCGCGCTGGCGATGATTGCAGTAATCCTGTTGCGTGGAATCGCGACACTTCGGCTGATGACCATGGTGCCCGTCGTATTGGGAATGGCTTTCCTGATCAAGATGGGCGCACCCGTTATGGATGCGCATCTTTCGTCGCGAACGCTGGCACGCGAGATCAGCGCGATGGAACCAACACCGGCGCCGGTGGCGGTGTTTGGCGTGAAGCGCGATGTCGATTACGGATTAAATTTCTATCGCAACGAGCAGATTTTGAACTATCAGCAAGGCGATATACCGGCGACGGCGCATCTGCTGATCGTTCCGGAAGGGAAGATTCAAGACGCACAGAGTCTGGCTCCGGGCTGGAAGGCGTTGCCGGTGGGCAATTACAAGCCGCAGAAGCTGGAGATGTACTGGATGAGCCGTGTTCCGCCGGAAGCAAAGACTCCATGAGCACGGGGCAGCTTGTAGCTGGTAGCGAATGGAGGCTCGCAGCTCACTTGTGTCTGAGCTTGCATTGCTCTTTCGTGTTCCCCCGTTGCTCTGCGAAGCATGGGCAGCTTAGACTCCATGTCTGCGTGCTGATTGCTCCCCTGAGGGCACCGGGAACATCCAATCGTACAGGGACAACGTGGAAATCATCGATCTCAGGCACTTCACATCGGCTGACTTGCGACCTCTGCTGCAAGAGGAGACGGAAGTGTGGTCGGATGAACTGGCTTGGGATTACAGTTCGTCGGCGGACATGATTCTGCGCTATGTGGATGCACGGATTCTGCCGGGCTATGCGGCCGTCGAGCGCGGACAACTGCACGGCTACGCGTTCTTTGTGTACGAGGGGAACAAAGGTGTAATCGGCGATTTGTACGTGGCGCATGAACATGCTCCCAACGGCAAAGAAAGTCCGGTGGAGAAGAAGCTGGTGACGCATGTATTGGAAACGCTGCAGGAGTCGCCGGGCGTTCACCGCATCGAAGCGCAATTGCTGTTGCATGAAACCGGGCGCGTTGCCGGACCTTTTCTGCACCAGGGATTTCAGCGCTATCCTCGACTGTTCATGGAACTGGCGCTCGCAGGACACGTGGCGCCGGCAAAGGCGAGCGCGGCCAAGGCTTGCTCTTTTGAACTGCGGCGCTGGCAGGAGAGCGACTACCAGCATGCTGCGGCACTGATTACCGCGTGCTATCGCGGACACATCGATTCGCAGATCAACGACCAGTACCGTACGGTGCAGGGAGCGCTGCGCTTCCTGAACAACATCGTGCGCTTTCCCGGCTGCGGAGTTTTTGACGCCAATTCATCGTTCGTGGCGATCGATCGCGCGAGCCGCGCTCCGGTGGGGCTGATTCTCTGTTCGCGGGTGAAAGACAACATCGGGCACGTGACCCAGGTTTGCGTTCTGCCCGAGCATCGCGGAAAGAAAATCGGTTTAGCGTTGCTGGAAGCCAGCGCCGAGGAGCTGCGTAAGCGCAGTTTCAAGACACTGTCGCTGACCGTGACCGAAGCCAACGAGCGCGCCGTGGATCTGTACCGGCAACTGGGCTTCTCGGTGGCGCGGGTGTTTGACGCCTTCGTGTGGGAAGGTTAGAAGCTAGTGGCTAGTGGTCAGTGGTCAGAAAAAGCGGAAGGCGGAAATCAGCCTTGGTTTTCGGCCACCACGCACGGTTTTGTGATGCTGGTCACCGGATATTAACGCGACTGTCACAATC
>CAVRWV010000019.1:0-646572 GCA_963724985.1 Terriglobia bacterium
CAAAGTCCCTGCTTCCCGCCGCTATCGTGTTCTCTGTCATTCACGAGACTGGGCCGATCATCACGGGCTTGGTTGTGAGCGGCCGAGTGGGGGCTGGCATTGGTGCAGAGCTGGCTTCGATGAAAGTCACCGAGCAGATCGATGCCATCGAGGCATCTGCAGTAAATCCCTACAGACTGCTCGCAGCGACCCGCATCCTGGCTTGCGTCCTGATGTTGCCTCTGCTGACCCTCGCCGCCGACTTTTGCGGTCTGGTAATGGGCTGGGTCACGCAGGCCATGGTTGAGCCGGTCTCCTTACATCAGTTCATCAATGCCGGTTTTAACGGTGCTGACTTCAATGATTTCCTGCCTCCCACGTTTAAAACCGCTGTGTTTGGCCTGATCATTGGATTGATCGCGTGTTTCCAGGGAATGCGGACGCGAGGAGGTGCGGCGGGTGTAGGCCGTGCGGCCACAAGTTCGGTGGTCTTGTCGTCACTGTTCGTGATCCTGGCCGATGTCGTACTTGTAAAACTCATCATCCTGTTGTTCCCGTAGGCATCGGGTAGACGCTGGCAGCCAATTATGCACGCAATCGATCAAGCCGAGATGAAACCACCAGAAACCGCGGATAGCGGTGTGCCCGTTGTTGTGGTCGAAGGTTTGTATAAATCCTTCGGAAGTCAGAAGGTCCTGAACGGAATCAGCCTTGCCGTGAAACGCGGCGAGACCTTGGCTGTGTTGGGGCGCAGCGGTACCGGCAAAAGCGTATTGTTGCGGCTCATCATCGGCCTGGAGAAAGCCGACTCCGGTTCGGTCCGTATCCACGATCAAGACATCGCTGGGCTTGCGCTCGATCAACTGGGCGAAATCAGGAAGAGGATGGGTTTTCTGTTCAGCACGCCGCTCTCTACCACTCGCTTACTGTCGAACAAAATGTGGTTTTCCCGCTGCAACACCATAAGAGCGAGATGTCGAAGTCTGAGCGGGATGCCCGAGTCCGGGACTTGCTGGCGGAAGTGGGAATGGAAGGTAACCTTTCGAAGATGCCCTCAGACATCTCGGGTGGTATGCAAAAAAGAGTTGGGCTAGCGCGTGCGCTGGCTTTAGACCCGGACATTCTGCTTCTCGATGAGCCCACTGCTGGTCTTGACCCCATCAGTGCCGCGGAGATCGATGATTTGATTCTTAAGCTCCAGAACGAACATCACATGGCGTCCATCGTAGTGACTCACGATCTGCACAGTGCGAAGACAATTGCAGACCGGCTCGCCTTGCTCAATAACGGAAACGTCGTGATCGAAGGCAGCTTCGAAGAGCTGCAGAAGAGTCCCATCGAGTTTGTTAACGAATTCTTAAGGCATTCCTAGGAGGACTCATGTCGAAAGCGGCGCGGTTAGGGGCTTTCATCGCAATAACACTGGCGATCCTGGTTCTCGGCATCTTCATTATCGGGGGCAAACAGTACCTTTTCAGCTCCACATACCAATTGAAAGCGCAATTCGAAATGTCGTGGGGCTGGATGCTGGCGGCGATGTGCGGGTGGGCGGCGTTCACAGCGGAACTGTGCGGAACATCGTGTTGCCGCACAAGCCCGGCGAAAAAGTAACTGTAATCATGGATCTCGGTAAATCGACACATGAGATCATCAAGCAAGACTCCGTCGCCACAATTGAAACCGAAGGTTTGTTGGGCAATCAGTTTCTGGCGATCTCGTTTGGTTCGGACGGATCAGGCGATGTGAAGGATGGCGATACCATCGCCAGCCAGCCGCCACTCGAAATGTCAGATCTTCTCCAGAAGACAAGTGGCATTCTGGACAGCAGCAAGCAAGCGATACAGAATGCCACTCGGGCGACTGCGAATCTAGACTCGATCAGCGCCAAGATCGACCGCGGTCAGGGAACCGCAGGAGCGCTGGTTAACGACAAAGCGCTCTATACCAATCTCGAACAAACGACGAGTGCCATGCGTGACACGATGCTCCACGCCCAAGATGGAGTCACCGACTTCCAGGAGAATATGGAAGCCATGAAGCACAATTTCTTCCTCCGCGGGTACTTCAAGAGTCGCGGGTACCAGGACTCCTCGGAGCTAACAAAGAACGAGATTGAACGACTCCCGCAAAGCAGGCCGACAAAAGAGTTCACATATTCATCTAAACAGCTTTTCGATAAGCAAGATTCGGCCAAGCTGAAGAACCAGAAATCTCTGACCGCAGGCGGAGAGTTCCTGGCCAATAACCAGTTTGGCGTTGCGGTGGTCGCGGTGTCGTCTGGAATGGAAGGCGATACCCAGAAGGACCTGGTGCTAACTGAGGCTCGGGCCATGGTTGTGCGCGAGTATCTGGTAGAGAACTTCGGGTTTGATGATAGTCAGCTAAAAACGTTGGGAATGGGCAAGCAGGCAGACTTGAACTCCGACACCGGCTGGGGTTCGGTGCAGATTTTCATCTATCCACTCGGGACAGACATTCCGCCTAACAAGGAGGCGTCTGCAGGTATTTCAGCTAAAACAACCTCGTCCCAACCGGTTCAGGCTTTGACGGCCGATTCACCGAAACCACAATAGTGTTGCTGTGACCGGCGACTCTCAGTCAAATGATCTTTTCTACAAGCCACATCTTTCCTCCAGTATCGGCTTGCGCAATTTGCTGGTCCAACGGCTTACTCGTTCCGCAAAGCTTCGATCGGATCCAGATACGCAGCCTTTCTCGCTGGATAATAGCCAAAGCCGATACCAACCAACGCAGAAAAAAATACTGCAAGCAACACCGCGCCCGGACCAACGGCCGTCGCCCATCCCGCTAGCTAGCTGGCTCCTGGCCGCTTGCAGACTGCCACCGCGCCATCAGAACCACGAGCAACAGAATCACAAACTCAGAACGGAAATGGACGACGTTCCTTACCGGCATCGGCGCTCGACGATCTCTTTCGTGAAGTTTCATGGGCGAAGCCTTTATCAGGTGCGATGTTTCGTAAGAGCATGCACAAAGCGCCGCTTCTGCAGTACTTCCAGTGAAACGATAAACAGGACGAAGGTAGCCGCATTGGCAGCCACAGTTGCAGTGACAGGAATCGCGAATACAACGATAAGGCTAAATACGCCACCGAAAGCAAGGATTACTGGAACCAAGAGGAATCGATCGGCTACGTTCGAACAGACAAAGACCACGATACCAATCGTCCACCCCGCGAGCAGAAGCGCCGCGCGATCGTCTCCTGAGCACCAGAACAGGCTGCCGAGAAAAGCGGACCCGGCGATCCATTTGAACAGCGTCGTGAGCATTGGGGCTCTCACTTGAGGGGCGCGCTCGCAAGCCGACATTATGGTCGCTCGCGGCAAAACTATGACATATCAAGTATCAGATTGTTCGCCCTCGAATACTGGTCACAATTGATCACCGCAACACATCAGCAGGTCGTTTTGACATTGCTGGTACGCCGCCTGGCCTGCCTGTCCAACGAAACCTCACACCCGGTACGTTCGCCCGGATCGTGTCCGGGCAGTTAGGGGCCCAGCGAACGACCGTGATTATCGACTCGGAATCGCAGGAGTCGGTTTGCGCGACGGGGGTGATCAATATTGAACAGTCATGGTTTACCGACAAGTGAAACCATTGACCGATTGCGGAGCCTTGAGACTCTATCTCCGAAAGCGGTCCTCTTCCCGAACTACACAGAGGAACGGAGTACGAATATTTTTGAGCATCCGGAGTGACGAGCCATGAACAACACCTCTAAGCATCACATCCTTCTGGTCGACGACGAGCCGAGCATTCGGGAGAGCATGTCTGATTTGCTGACGGAGTTCGGATACGAAGTCACTACCGCAGAACATGGCTTTGATGCTCTCTTGCAGTTGAAAAGGTTATCTCCGGACGTCATCATCTCCGATCTCAACATGCCGCAAATGTCGGGGTTCGAGTTCCTTTCCGTCGCGCGTCGCCGCTTTCCTGACATTTTGGTGATCGCGATCAGTGGCGCTTACGAGTCCGGCGATCAAGTTCCCGGCGGAGTTATCGCCGATGCTTTCTTTGCCAAGGGGCGTCACCCGGAGGAACTCTTGCGCACTATCGCCGAATTGATCCGCACCTCCGCGACGCGGACGATGAGCCATCACCGGCAATCGGCTCCGGTCTGGATACCACGGAACGGAAAGGACTCGAATGGTGTGCCTTTTATCGTGCTGACCTGTACGGAATGCCTGCGGTCTTTTCCTTTGAGCGTGTTGCGTGAAGACGTGCAGGAAATCCAGGAAACACCCTGCCTATTCTGCGCGAACCCAGTCAGGTACATCATTGACTTTTCGCTCGCCGTCAATTCCCCAAGAACGCACGCAGCAGCGGCAAGTGGTGGCAAAGTGAGCGACTGAGAAGTCTATAACTCCGCCGGAGCGGGTTGCTTTGTGCCGCGGTCCATCTGCTCTTTCTGCAGCCCGGCCTAAGGAACGAACTGAGCGATTTTGACCAGCCACGCCAGTTGCTGATGGATACGCTGAAAGAGAACCGAGATCGACTGACTCCGAACGCAGGTATCGGCGATCAGCGTTGCGAGTGGCGCCGACTGGTAACAGCGCATGGAGATATTTTGTATGGCCGAAAATCATGCCGTCGTTCTGCATTCCAAGGGCTGGATAATTTGTCGCGAGTTCGCAGATCAGGCCAGTGGTAAGCGGTCGGATCGTGAACAGTTCCAGGCCATGTTCGTCGGTGCATCACGACGCGAGTTCGACCTGGTACTCTTCTGGTCGCTGGATCGATTCAGCCGTGAAGGCGTCTATGAGACGCTTCAGCATTTACAGCGGCTCACGTCTTATGGCGCTGGCTATCGCAGCTTCAGCGAGTCGTACTTGGATTCCTGCGGTATGTTCAAGGACGCGGTGATCTCAATCCTTGCCACAGTAGCGAAGCAAGAGCGGGTACGGCTCAGTGAACGGACTGTGGCTGGGTTGGAGCGTGCCAGAGCCAAAGGTCGGATCGGAGGACGACCGCGTGTGGTCTGTGACCGGGAGCAGGTGTTCTCACTGCATCGTGCTGGGTACTCGCTGGGCAGGATCGCTGCGCAGATGGAGCTGTCGAAGACGACCGTTGCGCGGATCGTGGCAGGTGCGCAATGACTGCGAAGCAAGTAAAGCCATTGGTACGTGAACGGGGCAAGAAAGACGTGGTGGCACTTACGGTGCGCTTACCGCGTCCGGAATGGGAACGGCTGCACAAGCTGGCAGTCAGTGAAGGGGTCAGTATCCAGACCCTCGCAGTTAAAGGACTCAGCTTGGTCTTCCGAGAGAAGGGCCTCTCGCCGATCAAGGGATAGAAGCGACACACATCATGCCGCGTGCTTTTTAATTGCGAACGGGAATCTGAATGGCGTCAATATTCGCCTCGGAGTTGTTTGGCGATGTTGCGAGCGGCAATCGGACACAAGAGAGACGGAGGATGGCGTGTTGCGTGCTGGCCTGTACCGAGGCGGAGTTGTGAACTCATATCTTCGGCAGTGAAAAACAAAAGCTGCCCTTCACTTCCCAGCGCAAGCAATAGCTGTCCTACACCGGGGGAAGCGATATTTCGCTTACGCGACACCGCTGACATCACTATTTGATCGTTTCCAGGAGAGCACTAGGCGGTACCTTTAACGCGTGAGCGATCTTTACAATATTTTCGAGGCTAATATTGGTCTCGCCTCTCTCGACCGTCCCCATGTACGTCCGATGTACCCCAGCAATGTCGGCAAGTCCTTCCTGAGAGACTTCACGAGCTTCTCGGAGTTCACGTACTCTCTTCCCAAATAGCGTCTTCGGATCGCTCGACACAGCAACAATCCTTTTCCGCTTGACGCTTTACGTCTACATGCTTATCATAGACACTCTTTAAGTAGATAAGAAAAGATCTGGCTGACTAGGCCGGTGAATTCGCACCGCGAGCAGCGGAGCCGTTGTCCTAGGAGTATCGGGTTGTCGGACACCCTTTTTCCAATCCGATTAGCAAACCTTGCCACTGCAGCACAAGCTGAAACAAGTAGCCGCGCTCCTGCAGGTTCCGTGGCGCGTTTTGGCAATGAACCTTCTGATGAAGCCCTTATCGCCCGAATCTATGGGGAAGATAAGGAAGCCCTCTCTGTTCTGTTCCGACGCTACGCACGCGTAGTGAGGGGAGTAGCATACCGTGTCCTGAGAGATTCCGCCGAAGCCGATGACCTCGTTCAAGACATATTTTTGCTAATTCACCGCCTCGCCGGATCATTCGATCCGTTCAAGGGGTCCGCGCGGTTCTGGGTTCTCCAGATGACCTGTCGCCGTGCAATTTCCCGGCGGAGATATCTGACATCGCGACATTTCTACAAGGTCGTGGACATTGACGATGTGGCAGCAGAGCTGACAGAGCCTGACAGTGAACGAGGGCTGCTGGAGAACTCATTTGTGGGGCTTCTCAGCAAAGGAACGCTGCAAAAAGCATTGGCAGAATTATCTGAAAACCAGCGAAAAACCATCCGGCTTTTCTTCTTTGAAGGGTACACCCTCGACGAGATTGCGGTGAAATTAGGCCAGTCGCGAGGCAATATAAAACACCATTACTTCCGTGGTCTGGAACGACTTCGCAGGCATCTCTTTGCCACAAAACCAGGCCTCATGAGGGGGCAATATGATCAGAGTTCTTCTCGAATAGAGGCCAGAAAAGACATTGCGGACTGAAGCCCATGACGAGTTTCTAGAGCTCTGCGCCGTTTCCACCTCGGGCCAGTTGACTGCGGAAGAACAGAAGAAGCTTGACGAGCATCTTCTCATTTGTGCTGTGTGCCGGGAAACGCTTCGAGAGTATGAACTCATTGTTGACGAGGCGATCCCGGCAATTGCCGCTACGCAGGACGTAACCAGCGAGGTAGATATTTCCTGGTCTGAAGCACGAGCGGAACGAGAACTGTTTCGCAGAATCTCCCGGGAAGAGAAATCCCGAGCAACCGAGTTTCCTTCTCTTCATTCTCAAACATTCAGGAGTGAGACTTCTTGGCCCTATGTTTGGTTACTGTGTGCGGCCGGCATGGTGCTCTTTTTAAGTGTCGGCATCTATGCCTATCGACTTCAGAAACATTCGCAAATCCAAATAGCGCTTAGTTCTCCCGCACCGGTTCCGAATTCAAGCTCGCTACAAGAAGAAATCAGCGACCTAGGGCACGAAAGAGCGATCGCGCGTTCGGAAATCGCGCAGCGGGATCATCAAATCGCCGATCTTCGCCACCAATTGTCACGGCAAGCGGACGAAATTGCCAATCTAAGAACCGCGCATCAGCAGCTGGAAAGCAGTCTCCGTAGCAGCGATACAGACAGGCAGCAATTGGTCCAGCGGCAGACGGAGCTAGCGCAGCAGTTACAAACAGCACAAAACAATTCCCAGTCCCTGCAAAGCAAACTAGATTCCTTGAGTCAGCAGTCGGCCCAAGATACGGCTCGTACCAAAACACTCGAAACCCGCACCGCTGAGCTGACGCGGCAGCTACAAGATCGCGACGCGACCATTGATCAGCAACAGCAGTTGCTGGCACATGACCGCGATATTCGGGACCTGATGGGAGCACGAGACCTATATATTGCCGAGGTCTACGATGTGGGGCGGAGTGGTGAAACCAAGAAGCCTTACGGGCGTGTGTTTTACACGCGCGGAAAATCTCTGATCTTCTATGCCTACGATTTGGACCGGCAAGCCGAACTTAAGAACGCAACGACATTCCAGGCATGGGGACGCCGCGGTCCTGACCGCAAGCAAGCTCTCAACCTGGGCATCTTCTATGAAGACAACGTCTCGAAGAAGCGCTGGGTTTTGAAATGCGACAATCCAAAAACCTTGACACAGATCGACGGAGTTTTCGTGACCGTCGAACCGGATGGCGGCAGTGCCAGTCCCAGCGGCAAGTCTTTGTTGTTTGCCTCGCTTCGCATCGATCCCAATCATCCGTAGATCAAGCAGTATTTCGATCTGCTGACTTTTCCGCGCTGGGCAGGATCGCAATTTCAGGCAAAGAGAGGCTAAACTCCCCAAATGAGCCGTATGGTTTTAGATGAACGGCTTACGTTTTCATTTGAGCGACAGATTAGGTTCAAGAGAGGTTCTCAGCCGCCGGTAGCTCACTGTTCGACCAGAATCCAGCAATTCGTTAAGCGCAGCACTACACAGAATTTGATGTTCTCTCTCTCTCTCTCTCTCCCTGTGAGCTTTTCTATGATCGGCGACTGCACCGAAGAGGGGTTTCAACCAGGACCGGTACTCCGTGATTCTGGGACTTGGAGTTCACTCTCAACCGCAACTCCATATAGATTTTCTGCCGCTCAGATCACGTTGAAGGCCTGTGGCGGCTGTCTATTTCGAGGTGTTTCCCAGGATCTAGAGCAACAAAACCGCACAAAAAATGAGAGTCTGCGTCGCCCTTATGGGGCCAGAACGAGTCAGCGACTCTCGGGAGAATTCTTGCATGAAAATCACCAAGAATCGGGTCGCACAGCCGTTGCGGAAGGGGCAAATTGGACCTCGATTTTCGCAAAAGATCCTGGGAAATCTGCCAGAGATTTGCTCGACAGTTCAGGCCATTATTGGAGCGTGCAACCGCTGTTTTAGGAGTGACCAGCGGAACGCGAGCTTCCGGAGCACGTTCCGCTCCCGTTCCGCTGCCGTTCCGCAGCGCCTCCGCCAAAAGTTTGATCGAGAAGGACTAACGACGAACACCACTGCAAAAGACAGCGTGGGCCGGGCTGCATTGTGGCCGGGAGCGACCCCCTGTGGACGCGCCTTTTGGGCGCCAAAACGCTTTCCGCCGTTCCGGGGTCGCTCCCGGCCACAGAGGCTGAGTTCCAGGTAAAGCTTCAATGCTATTGCCGCCACCAGTTCCCTCCGAGAGATTTGATCCTGTCCTGCACCGGAGTTTCCAAGGTTCAGAGCACGAGGAACAGCCGATAATCCAGGGAAGCACTCAGCCTAGCGGCCCTCCCACAAGAAAAGAAGAGAGAAGTGCACACAGTCACAAAGACTGCATGCAGCGTCGTTTCTCGTTTCGCATGGCCACCACGACGTTTGGGATTGCGACCCCAGTCCTTCTGCGAAACATTCATGAGTTGAATCTCCGGGTTTTCAGAAAACTGGGCAGTGAGGCAGCGATGGATCAAATAGCCGTCCGGTTGGCTTGCTGTTTTCTGGGCTCGGCAGATTAGGTAAGGTGTCGATGCTTCTATCCGACTAAAAACTCGGTGATTCAGTTGGCGGAGATTATATGGACTATGAACCGTTTGTCGATGCTGATGCTGTCGCAAATTACATGCGTATTTCGCGCCGCCAAGTACTCGCTATGTCTCGCCGAGGAGAACTCCCCGCTCACCCCATCGGAGTCGGACGCAAGACTTGGAGATATCGCATCTCCGAAATTGCAGCGCATTTCTCTACCATCCGCAAACCGGTCCGTGGTACAACCGACCCGGCAGTTCCCGTCGCAACCATGAAAGGAACATAATGGCGCGACGTGGATCGATTGCAACAAAGATGCGAGCAAACGGCGAGACGTGGATTTACAGATATTTCGTTACGCGGCCGTCCGATGGGAAACTGATCGAGCACACTGCCGTAATTGGATTAGTGAGTGAGATTGGGAACAAAGAGACAGCAGCGTGGACGAAAGTCGGTGAACTGGGCCTTGACAAACTCATGGACAAGACGCTCGGACCAGACCCGACGTTCAAGGAAATTGCCGAACACTTTCGCAATCACGAGTTGAGATCAGCGAAGGTGGGAATTGGGAAACGGGCTGCCGAGAGTATCACCCGTGATGAGCACAACCTGGACACCTATCTCATTCCGAGGTGGGGTGACCAGAAGGCGACTGCAATCACGGTTCCTGCTGTAGAAAGCTGGTTCGATGCGCTCTCGATAACTCTTCGGGTCAAGGGCGACAAGACTCTGCCGCCCCTGTCATGGCCGACAATCAGCAAAGTCCGCGACGTCATGAGCATGGTTTACAAACATGCACAGCGGCACAAATTGATTCCGGTCACGCTGGAATCCAATCCTCTCCGCTCGACAAAGTTTGGTGGAGCTCGGTGCAAGAGCGATTCAAGTTACGAGGCGAAGGTCGCGACGCCTGATCAGGTCGTGGCGATTCTTGCAGAGCTGGACAGGCCAGAGACCAGAATCTATTGGACCCTGGTTTTGGTTTGTGCAGCGACTGCTCTTCGTCCTCATGAATGTTTCGGTCTTCGCTGGAGCGACATGGACTGGAAGCGAGGACAGATAAACCTAAGTCGAGGATGGAGCAAAGGTCGAACAACCGAGGGCAAGGTCAAGAAAGCCATGACTCAGGTTGCAATGCATCCCGCTCTTGCTTTGTATTTGAAGGAGTGGCGCAGGGAAACTCTTTACGCGAAGGAAACAGACTGGGTGTTCGCGTCCGTCCGAGAAAAGGGGAGGATTCCCTTGGCGGCTAGCACTGCCGCAAAGAAGCATTTACGTCCTGCAGCGATCAAAGCAGGCGTGATCGCGTCTGGGGAATCCACTCGTCTCGGCTGGGGCAACCTGCGTCACAGCCTTGCAACTTGGATGGCCAGCAATGTCGATCTTAAGACTGCGCAATCTGCTCTGCGGCACTCAAAAATTTCGACGACGGCTGAGGTCTACAGCCATCGGATTCACCCGAATCTGGTTGCTGCGCAAGGCAAGTTTATGGGCGAGATAAAGCTTGTATCTGACTCGATCCAGTAGGCTTATTTGCTGGCTTGGGTTGGAAATTGGGTTGAAGGGCTAACCATCATTCCAATAACTTCTTTGGAGTGATGGCGGGGACGACGAGACTCGAACTCGCGACCTCTGCCGTGACAGGGCAGCGTTCTAACCAACTGAACTACGTCCCCTTGCCTGGGTTAGTGCTTGGTGGGCAGTGCAGGGCTCGAACCTGCGACCTCCTGCTTGTAAGGCAGGCGCTCTAACCAACTGAGCTAACCGCCCTAACGCACGAAAACAAGCGACTTGCGGACTTCGCAAGCAGGGGGTCTAAACCTCGACCCGCTTGTCTACTGCACGAAGAAAATTGTAACACACGCCCCCGTTGGAATCGGCAACGGGAAAGCAAGTCCGATCTGCGCGAACGAACCTGATCAGGAGCGTTCGACAGCCACATCGAAAATGTCGGCGCCATTTTTCTGGAGATGGCGGATGCCATTGTCTCCGGCGACGATCAGGTCACTGGCGAGACCGATGAACAATCCATGCTCGATGATTCCGGCGCGAGCAGAGAGAGTACCGGCGAGGGCAAAAGGGTTGGTGATGGGAGGGAAGTCGCAGTCGAAGATCATGTTACCCGAGTCGGTTATGAATTGTGTGCCGTCTTCAAGCATTCTGATTTTCGGCGTAGCGCCGAGTGATTCGAGAAACCGCATCTGCGACTGCCATGCGAAGGGCGAGACTTCGATGGGCAATGAAAAATGTGTGCCGAGGATGGGGGTGAGTTTCGAATCATCGACGGCGATGATCTCGCGACGGGTGGCCTGGGCGACTATTTTTTCGCGAAAGAGCGCGCCGCCTCCACCTTTAATAAGGTTCAGATTCGGATCGACTTCGTCTGCGCCGTCGATGGTGAGATCGAGATTAGCGGGCATGGAATCGTTCATCAGGGGAATGCCGGATTCCTCGGCCAGTTGCCAAGCAGCCTTGGAAGTGGGGAAGCCAATGATGTCTTTGAGGATTCCGTCGTGGATGAGTTGCGCGATGCGGCGCGTGGCGAAGTAGGCGGTGGATCCGGTGCCGAGTCCGACGCGCATTCCCGATTGAATGAAGCGCACGGCATATTCAGCAGCCTGCTGCTTGAGGTGGGCACGATCGTCAGGTTGCATGGATGGGAGTGAGGGCGACATTGTCGGACCACGGGTGTATCCGTTAAGCAGTTTACAGCTTAGGCATACGTGGAAGGTATGGATGCGAACAGCGGGGCGATGGCTTCGGCGGCCAATTCCAGCGTTCGCAGATCGGCAGGCGGTAAAGTCAGGACCAGCGACGGCCGGGTTGCGGCCCTTGCGGGAAACCTGAATCACGCCGATCGATTTGTCGGCGGAAACGATGGGCGCGGACATGAGTTTCTGAATCACCTGATCGGATAATTCCGCCTGGGCGCCAAGTTTCACTACTTCGAAGATGCTGGCGTGCCTGACGGTGGTAAAGCTGTTGAAGATTTCCGCCTTCTTGTCAGTGGCAGTTTTAGCGGCGACAGCGGAACTCGAGAGGGGAATGGCGCCTCCGGCTTTCAGTTCGGGAGGGAAAACAAATTCGAGAAAGCTGCGCTTTACCTGGAGAAGGGCAACCTCGGTTTCACGTACAGCGAAGAGACGTGCAATCTCAGCGCAGACCTGGGCAACACCCAAGTTGCGGGTGACGGCACTCTGCAATGCTCCGAGCCGGTTCCGGTCGGTAGAAGGATCCACGGGAAATGCCTCTCCGCAGGTAATATCGGGATTTTATGAAAACCGGATAAGAAAAGATATGTGTTCGCGGGTACCTTGGTCATTGGGAGTGCCGAGTTGGGTGTGGGAAAAGCAGATCCCTCGCGGACTGCGTCCGCTCGTGATGACAACAAAAGGACCTTCTTCGGTCGGACACTGCAAAATGTGGTCCCTTCTAGTGGGCTGCGCTGACTGCGCCCGGTTTGGCTACGGCCTTCTTCAGCAAGAAAACGATCGGGACGCAGAGGAAGCATGCGAAGGCGAGATAGCGGAAGTCGTCTACATACGACCAGAGGCGCGCCTGCTGGTTTACAACGCCATTGATTACTCCTAGAGCGCGGTCGCTTTGGGTACTCAGGGTGGCGCCGTTGGGGCCGGTGCTCTGGTTGAGGAGAGTGGTGACGCCCTGTAACTGCTGCTGATAGGTCGGGACGGGTCGGGTCGATCCAGTGCACCATATAGGCGCGGTGTACCTGCTCGTGCCGCGAGACGATGGTGTTTACGATCGAAATTCCGACACTGCCACCGATATTGCGCAGCAGGTTGTAGAGTCCACTGGCATTGCCAATTTCCTCGTTGCGTAGCCCTGCCATGGTTGTGGTGGAGAGCGGAACGAATATGCATCCAGATCCAAAGCCGCTTAAAACGATGGGCCATAGCAAGGACCATTGCGAAATCTGCAGATCGACGTGGGCGAACCAGAGGCTGCATACGGCAAAGAGGAAAAATCCGAAAGCGATGATGTAGCGATTGTCTATCCGGCTGGTAAGGACACCGATTATCGGCATGGCAAGGATTGCGCCCATCCCGCGTGGACTAACAGCGATGCCTGCATTGAGAGCGGTGTATCCCAGCAGCTCCTGGTAGAAGAGCGGGAGCAAAGTGACGAGGCCGTAGATTGTGGCTCCGAAACAGGCGATGAGCACGCAACCGATTGCAAAGTTGCGGTTGCGGAAGACACGCAGGTTCACCAGCGGCGCGTGACGGCGCAATTCCCAAATGATGAACGACACGAATGAGACGATTAGCAGGAAAGTCGCCCAGCGTATCCAGGTGGCTCCGAACCAGTCGTCCTCTTGACCTTTGTCGAGGATGATTTGGAGCAGAGCAAGCCAGAGGGCGAGGAGTCCGAAACCGATGCGATCGAAGCGGCCGGGCTTAGCGTCGCGGATGTAGGGCGGATCCGTGACGTAGCGCATGATCATGGTGATGGCGAGGATTCCGACAGGGATATTGATATAGAAACGCCCAACGCCAGGAATAGGTGTCGGTGAGCCAGCCACCGAGAGTGGGACCGAGGACGGGCGCGACGACTACGCCGAGTCCAAAGAGAGCCATGGCAAGGCCTCGTTTTTTCGGCGGGAACGTTTCGAGAAGAATCGCTTGCGATATGGGTTGAAGTGCGCCACCACCAGCGCCCTGCACGGCGCGCGCGAGCAAGATCATGCCAAGACTGGTCGCGGAACCGCAGGCGAACGAAGAAACCGTGAAGATGACGATGCAAGTAAGAAGGAAACGCTTGCGTCCGAACTTGAGGGAGAACCAACTGCTGGCGGGCAAGACCACGGCGTTCGCGACGAGATAGCTGGTGAGAACCCACGTAGCTTCGTCATTGGTTGCGGAGACACTGCCCGCGATGTAGGGAAGCGCGACCGCAGCAATCGATGTGTCGAGCACCTCCATGAATGTTGGAAGAATCACTGCGAGAGCGATCATCCATGGATTTGTGGCGCGATCTGATCTTGCCAACCTGTTCCCTCGTGAACCGCAAAAGTGAGAGATGAGTTGGAGCGTTTGACGGTTGCGCTATTTGCGGCGGAACGCGTAGAAAGTCCGCGGGATGCGGAGGATAGGGAGTGGATTCAGGAATTGCCGGAATGATGGCGCTAGTCGTGTTCCTGCAGGATGACAACGACGCGCCGTGGTCCGTGAGCGCCTTGTACCAGAATTTTTTCAATGTCGGCGGTGCGACTGGAGCCGCTGATAAGCCCGATGAAGGAGGCGTCAAGCAATTCTGCTTGTGCCTTTTCCAAAGCGGCGTGGATGTCGGGAACGATCTGACTTCGGGTACCGAAGACGATGTGACAAGCGGGGACAATCGATGCTCCGCGTCCGCCGAGTTTCGACGAAGTGAGAATGGATCCGGTCTGCGCGACGAAGGCGTGCGCGAGTGTGACGGTAGCTTGCGTGATTTCGAGCGGTGGACCTTCGTTGGACCAGCGGATCGTTCTGTTTCCGTTCACCCGGTCAGACCAGTTGCGAAAGACGTCGGCGGTCTGGAAGAAAAGTTCTCCGTCGGGGATAGAGGGCAACAGGCGCTCGAAGGCTGCGACACTTTCCGCGCAAGTGGTAGTCGTTACCACTTCGGTGAGATTCGTTGAGCACTCGCGAAGAAAGCGTTCGCGCGGGTCGGTGATGGCAGGAAAAATTTCTGATGTGGCGGTGTCCTGAGTTCCGCCGACGGAGTGGTGCGCGTTGTCCGCGGCTGTCGCTGCGCGCAAACGGGCCAGGATTCGTTCACGCTGCGGATTATTGTTGGCCATGAGATCTCCACCAGCTACGGAAGGATTGCGCGGGAGGTTCGGGTACGGTGCGATATTTTGTCCACGGGCGCATGGGATCGAGCGCCGATCCGCTGAAGCCAACCAATTTCGCGACGCGTAGCGCTTTTCGCGATAGCCAGCCGACGGCGGCAAAGCGGAGACTGCTCATTGCCGTCCATTGGAAGAATCGGAAAGCGAGACGGCTCCCAGTTTTGTCGGACCGGGCGATGGCATCGCGGCGATTAAGAAGCAACTGGTGCGGCAGGTCGATTTTCACTGGGCAAACGGTTCCGCAGGCGGAACACAGTGAAGAAGCGTAAGAGAGGTGCGAGAAGCCCTCGGATGGCTTGAGGTTAGGCGTCAGCACGCTACCGATTGGACCTTGATAGGTAGTGCCGTAGGTGTGTCCGCCTACCTGGCGATATACGGGGCAGACGTTCAGACAAGCGCCGCAGCGGATGCACTTCAGGATTTCGCGATGCTCAGGGCTGGCGAGAATCTGGCTGCGTCCATTGTCGAGCAGCACGACGTGAAATTCTTCGGGTCCATCCACTTCATCCGGTCGTCGAGGGCCGCCTATCAATGTGCTGTAGGTGGTGATGGGCTGTCCGGTTCCCGACGAAGCCAGGACTGGCCAAAGCATCGCGAGATCAGTGAGCCGCGGAATTATTTTCTCAATGCCCGTGATCGCAACATGAATGCGCGGGACAGTTGTGGTGAGGCGGCCATTGCCTTCGTTGGTGGAGATGGCGACCATGCCGGCGTCGGCGACGAGAAAGTTTGCGCCGGATACGCCCATTTCCGCGGAGAAGAAAGCCTTGCGCAACGCGCGCCGGGCTGCGGCGACAAGTTCGGGAGGATCTTCGCCGCGCATCTCGGAGGGAATCTTCTCGCGGAACAGATCGGCAATCTGAATCCGGGTGAGATGCATGGCTGGAGTCACGATATGGTAAGGAGGCTCTTTCCTTAGCTGAACGATGTATTCGCCGAGGTCGGTCTCCCAGACGGTGATGCCATCTTTTTCCAGCGCGCCGGTGAGGTGAATCTCTTCGGTGACCATCGACTTCACTTTGACGACGGTCTTCACATTTCGGCTCGCTGCGAGTTGAGCAACGTAATTGCGAGCGTCTTCCGCGGTTTCTGCCCAGTAAACGTGGCCTCCGCGCTCCAGAATTTTTGCCTCGAACTGTTCCAGGTAGGTGTCGAGGTGCTCGACCGCCTCGGCCTTGATCTGGGAACAGCGCTCGCGGGCGGCTTCCCAATTGGTGAAGCGAGCTTTGCCGCGGGCTACGGCTGCGTCGTACGAATCGATGTTGCGTTGAATCGTATTGCGATGGACTAGATCCGCCGATTTCTCAGTGGCACGCCGGAGGAAGTCCTGCGCTGGAGTCAGGCTCATTGAGCCTCCTGCGCGAGGATGCTTGCGAGGTGAATCGGCTTAGCGGCGCGTCGCGTGTGGTCGAGAATGCCGCCGAGATGAATGAGGCAACTGGTGTCGAGAGAGGTGACGTACTCGGCCTTGGTTCCTTCGACATAACCGGCCTTGGTATCGCCCATGCCCGCGGAGATCATGGCGAATTTCGTGGAGAAAGTTCCGCCGAAGCCACAGCAATCGTCAGCGCGCGGCAGGGGGCGCAACTCAAGACCACGTACCTGTTTCAGCAAGGCGATGGGCTCATCATGAATGCCCAACTCCCGGGTGGCGTGGCATGAAGAATGGTAGGTAACGCTGTGTGCGAAGGAAGCGCCCACGTCGGTGACATTGGCAACGCGCACAAGGAATTGTGACAACTCGTGGACGCGCTGCCCGAGGTTGATTGCATCCTGGTGAAGCGGTGAGTTCTCGAGTAGCTCCGGGTAGTGCTTCTTGACCATGCTGGTGCAAGAACCAGAAGGACAGACGATGGTTTCATAATTCGCGAAGATACGCAGGAACCGTTCTGCACAGGATTTGGCGACGTCCCAGTAGCCGGTATTGAAAGCGGGCTGACCGCAGCAGGTTTGGTCATCCGGGAAGGCGACTGTGTACCCGATCCGTCGCAGGACTTTGACGGTGTCAATGGCGACCTGCGGCTGCAGTTGGTCGATGAAGCAGGGTACGAACAGGGCCACTGTTTTCGGCATAGGGATTCCCAAAGTTCGACAGAAACTCTAGGCTACCAAAAACGCGGGCTGGGAATATAGCGGGCGGTTGTCCGGCCTTTGTCGAGGGCGTTAGTAGTGTCCGAGTGTAAAGGGAAGTCAGGAGACGACAGGGGCGGTTCTATCCTGCGGAAGTGGCTTGGGAGCGACTTTCGTGGTGCGCAGCGGAATGCGGACTTCGACCAATAATCCGCCGGAAACCTCATTGCGCGCGGTGATGGTGCCGCCGTGCAGGGACACGGCACGCTCGGCGATGGCTAACCCGAGGCCGGTGCCTCCGGTGGAGCTGACCCGGGAATCATCGACGCGATAGAAGGGCTTGAAGAGAGAGGAAAGGGAAGTTTCCGGAACCCCTGGGCCGTGATCGCGGACGCGCAGAACAGCAAAGGATTCAGACTCGCTCAACTGGACGCTGACCGGCTCCAGTCCGTTGGTGTAATAGAGAGCGTTGCGAATGACATTTTCGATCGCACTGGCCAAAAGATCGGGGTTGCCGTAGACGGAGACATCTCGAATCGGCGTGATATTCGATGGCGTGTCCGGCACGAGCGGCTTCGTATTCGGCATCGGCGACGATCTGGGAAACAAGCTCGTTCAACGAAACTTCTTCCATGTGAGGGTGGAGTTCACCGCTCTCCAGACGGGCGAGGGTGAGAATGCGTCCGATCATCTCGTCGAGTTTGCCGATCTCGACTTCCATGCGATTGTGAGGGCTGGTCTGGATGGACTCTTCATTGCGGCGGGCAAGGGCCAATGCCACGCGCATGCGGGCCAGGGGAGAGCGCAGCTCGTGCGAGACGTTGCTGAGGAGCCGTCTCTGGCTGTAGACGAGATCGCGAATACGGCCAGCCATGCGGTCGAAGTCGCGTACCAGGTCGGCAATTTCGTCTCTGCGGCCGACCCAGTTTGAGCGCCAGCCCGGGCATTCAAATCACCTTCTGCCAGGGCGTGGGTCGCTCGCCGGAGACCAGCAATCGGCCGCGTGAGGTAAAGCGCGAGCAGAAGACAGGTGATGCAAGACATTCCAGAGCTGATGAAGACCAGCCGCAACAGACCTGAGCCACGCAAGAGGAAGTAAGAGATGTGGTACTCCGCTACGAGCTTGTAGTCTGAGCCGCCACTGTTCAAGCCGATCGTGAGCAGGGAGATATCGTCGTGCTGAAATTCCTGGACGCTGGGACTTTGTCCGAGACGCGGATAGAGATTCTTCACTTCCGGCGGAACGGGACGACCGGAGAGTTCATTTCCTGAAGAATCGAAGAGCCAGAAATCCAGGCGCTCGGGAACGGATTGCTGGTCCAATTCTTCTCGTAGTCGCCGGGCCCCCGCCGGCTTGATACTTCTCCAGCACTGACTTTGCCACCAGGGGCATGGTCTTTTCGGCGGTGGCCAGCCAGAGAGGGCCGGGATTTCTGGAAAGACTATGGGCCTTGTATCCCAGATAGCTGATGAAGATGATCTGAGTTACCCAGAACAGACAGGAAGATTTTCCAGAACAGTCGGCGATTCATGGATCAGTGCTCGCTGGGAGACGCGGCGTAAATATAACCCGAGCCACGAACGGTTTTGATGCGGTTTTCTGATTCTTCGCCTCCGCCAAGCTTGCGGCGAAGTTTGCTGACGTGGACGTCGACGCTGCGGTCAAATGCCGCCAGGGGCCGGCCTAATGCTACCTGCGCGAGTTCTTCACGAGGAACAACCTTGCCGGCATGCTTCATCAGGACTTCGAGAATGTTGAACTCGACGGTAGTGAGTTCGACCGGTTCTCCCTCCAGGGTCACGGTCCGGGTGCTGATAAAGAGCGAGACATCTCCGACGGTAATTTCGTCGCGTTCGCCGTCTTCTTCCGCGGCGCTTCGGGTGCGGCGCAGGATAGCGCGGATCCGTGCGACCAGTTCTCGGGGGTCGAAGGGCTTGGGAAGATAGTCATCGGCGCCGATTTCGAGACCCACAATGCGATCGACGGCATCGCCGCGAGCGGTGAGCAGCAGGACAGGAAGCTCAGAAGTGGTGCGAAGCTGCTTGAGCAATTCGAATCCAGAACCGCCCGGCAACATGACGTCCAGAACGACGAGTTCGTGTTCGCCCCTTAGTGCTTCGCGAAGACCGGTGGTCTGATCGTAGGCGGCGTCGACCTGAAAACCCTCGGGGACGAGATACTCGCGCAGGAGTTCGACCAGGTCGCGATCATCGTCGACGACGAGCAGATGATTCATCGCATTCATTTTCTTTTGCCGCGACGCATCCGGCGGTAAAGAAGTGTTATTGGTTGGGTCTTTTTGCTTCACAAAACTTTACAGTCCCTCACCACACTTTACGTCCCTTGTTCTTGGACGGAGTATCTCTAATAGTGTCAGAATGATTGATTCAAAGTCCCTTTACTACTGCCAGAGCCCTCCAGCAAGGAGCTGAATGAAACGGAAGATAACAATTTTAATCGTAGTTGCAGGAATTTGTGTGCTGCTGTTGTTTGGCTATACGCGAAACCGCAGCAAAGCGGCTGCGGCCAGCGCTCCGCCGCCGCGCGGAGTTGGCCAGCAAGCAGTGCCGGTGGCCATCGCTGCTGTCACTCAGCAGGACATGCCGGTGTACCTGGACGGGCTGGGTTCGGTGCAGGCGTTCAACACTGTAACGATCAAGACCCGTATTGACGGAGAAGTAACCCAGGTTGCCTTCCGCGAAGGACAGGACGTGAAGAAGGGCGAGTTGCTGATCGTGATCGATCCTCGTCCGTACCAGGTGGCGCTGGAGCAGGCACAAGCCACGATGTATCGCGATCAGAGCCAGCTTACGATTGCCAAGCGGAATGTAGACCGCTACTCAGAGCTGTTCAAAGAAGGCGTGGTCTCGCAACAGGATCTGGATACGCAGCAATCGGCGGAGGGGAACCTGGAGGGAATGGTTCGAGGCGACCAGGCTGCGATCGACAATGCGAAGTTGAACCTCGCGTATACGCACATCACGGCTCCGTTTGACGGTCGAGTTGGGCTGAGGCTGGTAGATCCGGGGAACATGGTTCATGCCAGCGATACGACCGGCATGCTGGTGCTGACGCAGATGCACCCTATCGCTGTGATCTTCACTATTCCTGAAGACAATTTGCCACCGGTGCTGAAACGGCTACACCAGGGTGGAATGACGGTGGATGTTTTCAGCCGTGACAATCGCAATCATCTCTCGACCGGCAGTCTGCTGACTGTGAACAACCAGATTGACCAGACCACAGGGACAGTTCGGCTGAAGGCTGTGTTCGACAACAACGACTCGATGCTCTGGCCAAATCAGTTTGTGAATGCCCGTTTGCTGCTCGATGTGAAAAAGAACGCGACTGTGGTTCCCTCAGCGGCAGTGCAGCGCGGAGCGGAAGGTACGTATGCCTTCGTGGTGAAGGCGGACAACACCGTCGAGGTTCGGCAGGTGAAGGTGGGAGTCACGGAAGGGAATCTTATCGCGGTCAACCAGGGCCTCAATCCGGGCGAGAAGGTCGTGACCGATGGTCAGGACAAGTTACAAGCTGGAAGCCATGTGCGGCCTACCGCTCCAGCTTCATCGACCGCGGATGCTCCTCGATTTGCGCAAGCGGTAGGGATGTAAGCCATGAGTCCGTCCCGCGTTTTCATTGAGCGGCCGATCGCCACTACTCTGCTGGTGATTGCGCTGGTGTTGGTGGGAGTGGTCGCGTACCGGCAGTTGCCGGTGTCTGCCCTGCCGCAAGTGGATTATCCGACGATTCAGATCATGACGTTCTATCCGGGCGGAAGTCCGGACGTGATGTCGTCGTCGGTGACGGCTCCGCTGGAACGACAGTTTGGGCAGATTCCCGGCCTGAGCCAGATGACGTCCACCAGCTCGTTCGGCAGCTCGCTGATCACGCTGCAGTTCAATCTGGACCAGAACATCGACGTAGCCGAGCAGCAGGTGCAGGCGGCCATCAACGCGGGTGGAACCTATCTGCCACGCGATTTACCGAATCCTCCGATCTACAGCAAGGTGAATCCGGCGGATCCGCCGATTATTACGCTGGCGGTGACCTCGGACACGCTGCCGCTGCCGAAGCTGGAAGACCTGGCGGATACGCAACTGGCGCAGAAGATTTCGCAGCTGACCGGGCGTCGGGCTGGTATCGATCAGCGGCGGACAGAAGCCCGCGGTGCGGATTCAGGCGAATCCGGTGGCGATGGCGTCGTATGGTATCAGTCTGGAGGAGGTGCGCACGGCGCTGGCTGCAGCAACGTGGATCAGGCGAAGGGGCAGCTCGACGGCCCGCGGCAATCGTTATCGATTGGCGCGAACGATCAGCTGTTTTCGAGCAAGGACTACAAAGACGTCATCATCGCCTATCAGAATGGCGGTGCGATTCGGCTGAGCGATGTTGCGAACGTCATTGATGGAGTGGAGAACTCGCAGCAGGCGGCGTGGATGAATACACGCCGGCGGTGATTCTGAACATCCAGCGGCAGCCGGGCGCGAACATCATCAAGGTGGTGGACAGCATGAAGTTGCTGTTGCCGCAGTTGCAGGTGTCGCTGCCGGCCTCGGTGAAGGTGACGGTGCTGACCGACCGGACGCAGACGATCCGCGCTTCGGTTGCACGACGTGCAGTTCTCGCTGGTGCTGACCATCGCGCTGGTGGTGATGGTCATCTTCCTGTTCCTGCGCAATCTTGCAGCGACGGTGATTCCCAGCGTTGCGGTGCCGCTGTCCATGGTGGGCACATTCGGCGTGATGTATCTGCTGGGATATTCGCTGGACAACCTGTCGCTGATGGCGCTGACGATCTCGACGGGCTTCGTGGTGGACGACGCGATCGTGATGATCGAGAACATCGAGCGTTACATTGAGAAGGGCTTCTCGCCGCTGGAAGCGGCACTGAACGGTTCGGGACAGATCGGTTTCACGATTATGTCGCTGACGGTTTCGTTGATCGCAGTGCTGATTCCGCTGCTGTTCATGGGCGACATCGTAGGGCGATTGTTCCGCGAATTCGCGGTGACGCTGGCGATGACGATCCTGGTGTCGGCGGTGATTTCGTTGACGCTGACGCCGATGATGTGCTCGAAGTTGCTGCGGCAGAAGGACGAGTCCAAGCAGGGGCGTTTCTATCAGGCTTCCGAGCATGCTTTCAATACGGTGATTGAGTACTATGGGCGGACGCTGCGGTGGGTGCTGCGGCATCAGACGGCGACGCTGGTGGTCACGGTTGGGACACTAGTGCTGACGCTTGTCTTGTTCTGGATTAGTGCCGAAGGGCTTCTTCCCGGTGCAGGATACGGGCGTGATTCTGGGCATCTCCGAGGCGCCGCATGAGTATTCGTTTGACGCGATGGAAGAGCGGCAGCAGGAACTGGCGAAGGTGATTCTGCAGGATCCGGGCGTGGAAAGTCTTTCGTCGTTCATCGGGATTGACGGCACGAACGTCACATCAAACAGCGGACGCATTCAGATCAACCTGAAGCCGCGGGACGAGCGGAAGGAAGACGCGGTCGAGGTCATTCGGCGTTTGCAGCCGAAGTTGGCTCAAGTCTCGGGCATCACGCTGTATCTGCAACCGGTGCAGGATTTGACGGTGGAAGATCGCGTAAGCCGAACGCAGTACCAGTACAGCCTGGAAGATGCGAGCGCGAAGGAACTCGGCTATTGGGTTCCGCGCGTGGTGGAGAAGATGAAGACAGTTCCGGAGCTGCGCGACGTTGCAAGCGATCAGCTGAACAATGGATTGCAGGCTGCACTGGTGGTGGATCGCGATACGGCGTCGCGGCTGGGCATTAATCCGCAGGCGATCGACGACACGCTGTATGACGCCTTCGGACAGCGGCAGGTTTCGACGATCTTCACGCAGTTGAATCAGTATCACGTGGTGCTGGAAGTCGATCCGCAATTCAGCACGATCCGAGCGCGCTGAAGAGATTTACGTGGATTCGGCGACGGGGCAGCAGGTTCCGCTGAGCGCGTTCACGCACTTCGAGCCGGAAACCGCGCCGCTGGCCTGAATCACCAGGGACAGTTTCCGGCGGTCACGATTTCGTTCAATGTGGCGCCGAATGTTTCCTTGGGCGGGCGGTGAAAGCTATTAAGCAGGCGGAATCCGAGATTGGGATGCCGCGAGCGTGCAGAAGTTTTCAGGGCACGGCGAGAGGCTTTATGCATCGCTGGCGAACGAGCCTGGCTGATTCTGGCGGCGATCATCACGGTCTACATCGTGCTTGGCGTGCTCTATGAGAGCTACATTCATCCGGTGACGATTCTTTCGACGCTGCCCTCGGCGGGCGTGGGTGCGATCCTCGCGCTGATGTTGTTCCGCATGGATTTGAGCGTGATGGCGTTGATCGGCATCATTCTGCTGATCGGCATCGTGAAGAAGAACGCCATCATGATGATCGACTTTGCGCTCGAAGCCGAGCGCCAGGAAGGGAAGCCGCCGCTGGACGCGATTTACGAGGCGTGCCTGCTGCGTTTCCGTCCGATCATGATGACGACGATGGCGGCGCTGTTCGGCGCGGTACCGCTGGCGTTGGGCACGGGAACGGGCTCGGAGCTGCGGCGGCCACTGGGCATCACGATCGTCGGCGGACTGATCTTCAGCCAGATGCTGACGCTGTACACGACGCCGGTGGTGTATCTGGGGTTTGACCGGCTGTCGCGGCGGTTCGGGCGGTACAAGATCACCAATACCATAATCGAGGAGCCGATAGGCTGCGGAGCAGGCGCAATGAACATATCTGCTCCATTTATTCGGCGGCCGATTGCAACCTCGTTGCTGACGATTGCGCTGCTGCTGGCGGGAGGACTGGCGTACTTCCGATTGCCGGTGGCATCGCTGCCGCAGGTGGACTTCCCGGTGATTACCGTCGGTGCCTGGATTGCCGGGCGCAAGTCCGGAGACGATGGCGTCTTCGGTGGCAACGCCGCTGGAGCGGCAATTCGGAAGAATCGCTGGGGTAAATCAGATGACCTCGACGAGCCAGCTGGGCTCGACGGAATCACACTGCAATTTGATTTGAATCGGGACATCAACGCGGCAGCTCGCGACGTGCAGGCGGCAATCAACGCGGCGCAAGGACAGTTGCCGGCAAACCTGCCGAGTAAACCGACCTATCGCAAAGTGAATCCGGCAGACGCGCCGATCATGATTCTGGGATTGACGTCGGACGTGCTGACACTGCCGCGTTGTACGACGTGTGCGACTCGATCCTCTCGCAGAAAATGGCGCAGGTGGAGGGCGTGGGGCAGGTGTTGGTGGGCGGAGGTGCGCAGCCCGCAGTGCGCATCGAGGCGAATCCGATGGTGCTAGAACAGTTGGCATCGGCCTGGATCAAGATCGACACGGCGTTGGCAAACGAGAATGCAAATCGTCCGAAAGGATCGTTGCCGATCAGAAGCAGCGTGGACGATAACGACAACGGATCAGATCAAGCAGGCCGCGCAGTACCGGCCCCTCATTGTTGCGTACAACAATGGTGCCCGGTTCGGCTGAGCGATGTGGCCGAGTGCAGGATGCGGTGCGGACATTCGCACGGCTGGACTCTGAACGGGAAGCCCGCAGTGGTGATGATCATCTTCCGGCAGCCGGGTGCGAACATCATTGACACGGTGGACCGGGTTTACAAGGAGATGCCGCAGTTGCAGGCGTCCATTCCGCCTTCGATCCACACCTGCATAGTGATGGACCGCACGACGACGATCCGCGCGTCGGTCACGACGTGGAGAAGACGCTGATGGTTTCGGTGGCGCTGGTGGTGATGGTGGTGTTCCTGTTTCTGCGGAACCTGCGCGCGACGATTATTCCCAGCATCGTGGTGCCGCTGTCGCTGGTGGGCACATTCGGCGTGATGTATCTGTGGGCTACTCGCTGGATAACCTCTCGCTGATGGCGCTGACGATTTCGACGGGATTCGTGGTGGACGACGCGATCGTGGTGATCGAGAACATCACGCGGCATATCGAAGCCGGGATGAGGCCGATGGAGGCGGCGCTGCTGGGCGCGGGAAATCGGTTTCACAGTGCTGTCGATGAGCATGTCGCTGATGGCGGTGTTCATTCCGATTCTGATGATGGGCGGAATCGTGGGGCGGCTGTTCCGCGAATTTGCGGTGACGCTGAGTATTGCGATTGTGGTGTCGTTGGTGGTGTCGCTGACAACGACTCCGATGATGTGCGCGAAATGCTTGCGGACCGAAAGTGATAAGGCACGGATGGCTCTACCGCGCGAGTGAGCGCTTCTTTGAGTGGATGCTTGGCTCTTATCGGCGTGGCTTGCGTGGGTTATGCGCCACCAGCCAATTACGTTGGCGATGCCGATCATCGCAATTGTGCTCAACGTTTTTCTCTATATCGTTGTGCCTAAGGGATTCTTCCCGCAACAGGATACGGGTCGTCTGGGAGGCGGCATCCAGGCAGAGCAGGACATTTCATTCGCTGCTATGCGACAGAAGCTGGTGCAATATGTGGGGATCGTCGGGCAAGACCCGGCGATCCAGAACGTAGTGGCTTTGACGGGTGGGAATACGGCGAGCAATCCGGGACGGATGTTCATCACGCTGAAGCCGCTGAACAGCGGAAGATGTCAGCCGATCAGGTGATTGCACGACTGCGTCCGAAGCTGGCGCGGGTGCCAGGAGCGACGCTGTTTCTGCAAGCGGCGCAGGAGTTGCAGATCGGCGGGCGGCATGGGCAATGCGCAGTACCAGTACACGCTGCAGGGCGAGAACCTGGATGAGCTGAATAAGTGGGCGCCGAAGATGCTGGCGAAGCTGAAGACGTTGCCGGAGTCTGAAAGAGGTCTCGACCGATCAGCAGGATCGCGGGTTGCAAGCGCAACTGGTGATCGATCGCGACAGCGCGGCGCGGTTGGGGATAACGGCGGCGGCGATCGACAACACGCTGTATGACGCGTTCGGACAGCGGTAAGTTTCAACGATCTACATGCCGCTGAACCAGTATCACGTGGTGATGGAGGTGGATCCGCAGTACCAGGAAAGCCGGATGCGCTGAAATACATCTATGTTGCGGCGCACAGATGGCTCGCAAGTGCCGCTGTCGGCAATCGCGCAGTACGAACCGAGGAATACGTCGCTGGCGGTGAATCACCAGGGACAATTTCCGTCGGTCACGCTGTCGTTCAATCTCACGCCCGGAGTGTCGCTGGGCGAGGCAACACGCGCAATCGATATGCAGGCCAGCAGATCGGATTGCCTGCCACGGTGCACGCGACATACCAGGGGACGGCGGCGGCGTTTCAGGATTCGCTGAAGAGCGAGCCGTGGCTGATTTTGGCGGCGCTGGTTGCGGTCTACATCGTGCTGGGGATTCTTTACGAGAGCTTGATTCATCCGATCACTATTCTTTCGACGCTGCCCTCGGCCGGAGTTGGCGCCCTCCTGGCATTGCTGTTGTTCCATACGGAGTTCAGCGTGATCGCACTGATTGGCGTAATTCTGCTGATTGGTATTGTGAAGAAGAACGCCATCATGATGGTGGACTTCGCGCTGGCGGCCGAACGCAATGAAGGGAAAGATTCAGAAGGTGCGATTTTCGAGGCTTGCATGCTGCGCTTCCGACCGATCATGATGACCACGATGGCGGCGATGTTTGGCGCGTTACCGCTCGCGTTGGGAACCAACGTAGGGAGCGAGCTGAGACGGCCCTTGGGCATTGCGATCGTTGGCGGATTGATCGTGAGCCAGATGCTGACACTTTTCACGACGCCTGTGATCTATTTGTATCTCGATCGATTCCAGTGGAGACTGCGTAGCCGGCGCGAAGCGAGGAAAGCTGCGAAGCAACCGCAAGAGACAGTGCCGGCTGTGCAGGATCACGCGCCGAGCTGGTAGGCGGAGCGAACTTCGGGAAGCCGCAGTCGCCGTTCCACGCGATGCTGCAAAACGCAAGGTCTCTCGACTCCTGCCGCGCGATCCGAAGCCGGATCGGGAGGACGCCGCGGCCAGTCGCTCGAAATGACAGTTCACAAATCTACCTTCCCACATCAGATTTCGCCGCGATGAGCTAGATCGGTGATGCGATCGGCGGCGCGATAGGCGAGTGCCTGGATGGTCATCGTCGGCTGACCTCGTCCTGAGGTCACCATACTGCTTCCATCACATAAGAAAAGGTTAGGGACATCGTGCGTGCGGTGATCGGGATTGATCACCGATGTGCGCGGATCTTTGCCCATGCGACAGGTTCCGAGCAAGTGAACCGCAAAAGTGGTTTCTTCTATCGGGAACAGCCACTTGTTCGTCGCGCCGGCGGCGTCGAGAAGTTCGGAGGAACGGTCGGCGAAGAATTTCGCGGTCAGCAGATCGTGCGGATGATCTTTGTACGTGAGGCGGATGGCGGGAAGTCCGTGATCGTCTTTCAAATTTGGATCGAGCGAAATGTTGTTGGTTTCGAGCGGAAGCGACGTGGCGTGGGAGAGCAGGAACATGGTGCGGGTGTAGTAGTCCTGAAGCGCCTTCTTATATGCAGATCCCCAGGTTGGAATGTCGGGGGGAAGTCCGCCCAGGGCGAATGCGAGGGGCTGCAAGTCGAAACGAGCGTCGATGCCGCCGCCTCCGTAGAAGCCGTGCTTAGGGTCGATTTCGTAGAAGTCCTGCATGACGCGGGTGTCGACGATACTGCGATAGTCGTTGAGCGGATGTTCGAATAGTCCGCCCATGAAGGAGTTGGAGTTAAACATCAGGTATTTGCCGACTTTTCCGCTGGAGTTGGCCAGGCCATCTGGAAACTGTTTCGACTTCGAGAGCAGAAGCAGGCGTGGCGTCTCGGCGCCATTCGCGGAGACGACAACCGCGCGCGCACGCTGGAAGTGTTCGGCGCCTGATTTGTCGAAGTAGGTGACGCCGGTGGCTCGGCCGTTGGTGTCGGTCTGGATGTGGGTAACGGTGGAGTGCGGGCGGATTTCGCAGCGTCCGGTTTTGAGTGCTACGGGAATGACGCTGGCGAGAGTGCTCGACTTCGCGCCCATTTCGCATCCGAAAAGTTCGCAGAAGCCACAGTGCATGCAGGCGCTGCGTCCGTTGTAGGGTTGAGACAAGATGGCGACGGGA
The DNA here is from genome assembly GCA_963724985.1 of Terriglobia bacterium. Taxonomy (GTDB): domain Bacteria; phylum Acidobacteriota; class Terriglobia; order Terriglobales; family Acidobacteriaceae; genus JAJPJE01. Next base: position 28,174 of record CAVRWV010000019.1, read on the forward strand.
GCGGGATAAGGGTGCCATCCGAGTTTGCGGGCGGCACGTTCGAAAAGCACGCCCGAGGATTTCACCGGCATGGGGGGAAGCGGATACGGCTTGGAGCGCCAAGATTCGAAGGGATTCGAGCCAGCCTCGCCAGAGACGCCGATCTCCCAATCAACTTTCGTGTAATAGGGTTCGAGGTCAGCGTAGGTGATGGGCCAGTCGGTGAATCCGGTCCCTTCGATGGCGCCTCTCTTGCTGGCTTCGATGAAGTCGATCTCGTGAAGGCGCCAATAGTTTCCAGTGAAATGAACCGAGCCCCCGCCCACGACTTTGCCGTACATGAGGTGATAGCCGGGCTTGGCCTCTTCCTGCTCGGTCTTGCGGAAGGATTGCTTCTGATTGTGGTTTACAAGCGGGCCGAAGGTGGATTGTTTGTATTCGTCGTGAGAGAAGTCGCTTTCGTGCAGGAAGGGCCCCTGCTCGAGGACGATGACACGGAATCCGTTGGTGGAAAATTCCTTGGCGAGGACGCCGCCCGCGGCGCCAGATCCGATGATGACGAAATCGACGGCGTCGGTGGTGCGGTATTTCGGCTGAACCAGTTCGGTCATTTCTTCTCCCCGCGCGCGGGTTGCGATTTCAGAAGCTCGGCATCGTAGTAGCCGAATGGTGGCTGATGGGCAGAGCTGCCATCGAAGCCGATGACTTTCCAGCCAATCATGTCTTTGTTACCGCCGAGGTCTGGATCGGAGAGAAATCCGGTGATGATGTAGGTGCGGAGGAGTTCGAAGTAATTGGTGCCGCTGCTGTTCATGCCATTGTTGCTGGGATCGTATCCGCCAGCAACGGCGGGGGAACTGGATTGAAAATTCTTTGTCACCTCGAGTTGATCAGCGGGAGAGAGCTGAGAGAAGCGGAGGCTCGCGTGTCCAGAGTGTTTGACGGCGACATCGTTGAGAGCGTGGATCGCGGCGCGAACGCGAGTCTGGTCTCCGGGAACAAACTCGATTAAAGCATGATCGATGAAGTAGACGGCGTGAGCTTCCGTGGCACCGGGTGTGTCGTCGGTGGGAATGATTTGTGCTCCGAAGGCGACGACGTCTGCGGCTTCCTCTGCGGTGAAAAAGCGGAATCCAGCTTTGGTCTGCGCAGCTTCTGCAGCGGAGACAGTGCGCGGCTCGTAAGGCTTCGGGGGTGACGGTGGAGAGCAGGGCGAAACCAAGGCCTAACGCTCCCTGCTGGAGAAATGTTCGGCGGGAAGAATGCCAATCGGTCATTCGGACCTCAGGTAAGTTGTGAAGAATCCCACGTTGGTAGAGAGACGTTAACACGCCGTCAGAGATAGTTGGAGAGCATTCACTAGATGAGCGAATTTGGGAGAGCTTGCGACATCCGGTACGTGAAAAAGAGCTGCACAGTCCCGGAGCTCAGGTCTATTATTGGTAACGTTTACATCAAGCCAAGGTATAGATATTTGACCGGAGAGTCAGCCGGACGTCCCTGCAAGGGAAGCGTGCCAAACGACATCGGAAACTCTGCAAGGCTGTACTGTCGCATAGGCCGGCGTTCTGCGAGTCTCATCCGAGATGACAAAGCGGAACAGCAGTTCCAAGCAAAGTTACTCTGATTAGCTGCAAAAAGGTGATCATGCGAATTGCCTCGTGTGTAGTTGTGTGCGCTCTCATTCTTTCCTGTTTCGTTCTCGCCGCTCCGGTTCCCCAAACAGCAAGCACAAATCAACAGCAGCCAGGGTTGTTCCTGGGGACGGCGTGGTATCCGGAGCAATGGCCGGAGTCGCGTTGGGAGACCGATCTTCAACTCATGCAGGAAGCTCACATCCGTTTCGTGCGGGTGGGCGAGTTTGCCTGGAGCACGATGGAGCCTGAGGAGGGACAGTATCGCTTCGAGTGGCTGGAGAAAGCGGTGGCGCTGGCGCAGAAGCACGGGATTTTTGTGGTGTTGGGGACACCGACAGCGGCGCCTCCGGCGTGGCTGACGTCGAAGTATCCCGAAACGCTGCGCATCGAGGAGGATGGACAACGAGCGAAGCACGGCGGGCGGCAGCATTTTGATTTCACCAGTGAGCGGTACCGGCAATTCTGCCGTCAAATTGCCGGCGAGATGGCAAAGCGATTTGGGCACAATCCGGATGTGATCGGATGGCAGATTGATAACGAATACGCGACCTACTCCTACGATCCGGAGACGCAGCGGCAGTTCCAACAGTGGTTGAAGAAGAAGTTTGGGACGCTGGACAGCCTGAATCAGCACTGGACGACGGCGTATTGGAGCGAGACGTATGACAAGTGGGAAGAGATTCCGATTCCGATTGGATATAACAATCCGGGTCTGATGCTGGAGTGGAAGCGCTTCGTCAGCGATACCTACCGGTCTTATCAAAAGAATCAGATCGATGCGATTCACCAGTATGCCGATCCGCGGCAATGGATCACGCACAACTTCATGGGATGGTTCGACGGATTCGATCACTACACGGTGAGTGCGGATCTGGATATGGCGTCGTGGGATAACTACGTGGGCAGCGGACAACTGGACCCGGCGTCCAACGGCATGGTTCATGATCTGACGCGCGGTTTCAAGCGCAAGAACTTCTGGGTAATGGAGACGCAGCCCGGGAATGTGAACTGGCATTCGATCAACAACGTGCTCGACAAAGGCGAAGTACGGGAGATGGCGTGGGAGGATATTGCTCACGGAGCGGATGCGGTCGGGTACTGGCAGTGGCGAAGCGCGCTAGGCGGACAGGAACAGTATCACGGCACGCTGGTAGGACCGGATGGAGGGCCGATGCCGCTGTACCCGGAAGTCGCGCAACTCGGTGAGGATTTTGCCAAGGTAGGAGATGCGCTGCGGGGAACGAGTCCGGTGGCACAGGTCGCGATTCTGCATTCGTACGACAGTCGCTGGGCGATCGACTGGCAGAAGCACACGAAGGAATATGACCAGTTCGCAAATTTTCGGAGCTACTACAAACCGCTGCATGAACTGGTGGACACGATAGATGTGGTGAATCCGATGGCGCCGCTGGATGGATACAAATTGGTGGTGGCGCCAAATCTGAACCTGCTTCCTGAGTCCGTGGCGAAGAGCTTGTTGGCATTCGTGCAGGCGGGCGGACACCTGGTGTTGGGACCGCGGTCAGGGATGAAAGACGAGTACAACGCGCTGCTGCCCGCACGGCAGCCGGGACCATTGGCTCCCGCACTGGGCGCGCATGTGGAGCAGTACTACGCGCTGGACAAGCCGGTGCCGGTGAGCGGAGATCTCGGAAGCGTGGACGCAAAGATTTGGGCGGAGTTGCTGAAGCCGGATGCCGCAGATGCGAAGACGCTGGAAACATACGGAAAGAGCAATGGCTGGCTCGATGGTCAGGCTGCGGTGGTGACGCGGAATTATGGAAGGGGAACGATCTCGTATGTAGGCGCGTGGCTTCCCGACGATGCCATGGCTACGCTGGCGAAGTGGATGATTGAGACAAGCGGTGTGAAGTCGGCGTTCACGAATGTGCCAATGGGTGTGGAGGTGAGCCGCAGAGTCGGGAAGGGCGGAGATGTATTCATCGTGATCAACCACACCAAGGCGCCGCAGAAGAGTTGCATTGCCATACGCGATGAGAGATCAATTGCACGGGACGGCTGCGGCGAATGAGATCGAGTTGTCGGGAAGAGATGTAGCGGTATTGACGAAATAGGTTGGTCGGGAAGTGAAGATCCCACCCAAGCCAAAAGAAGGCTTGGATGGGGCACCCGTAAACCAGTCCCGGAAAGTAAAAAAGGAAACGCCAAGGATACCCATGCTGAAAATACGGCTGCTTTCGTGTGTGTTGTTGCTGACATCGTTCGTAACACTGGCGCGGGCGCAGTGGAGGGAGTTGAATCCGGTCACGTCCGCGGAGAAGCAGACGGACGGAGTGCTGTTCCGGATGAAGACCGGCGCCACGAAGCTGCAGGTGTGCTCGGATTCGATTGTGCGCGTGCTGTACTCGCCGACCGGAAACTTTCCGTATACGGCGGACTATGTGGTGACGAAGAAGGATTGGCCGGCGACGCAATGGAGCATGCAGGACTCCGGCGATAACGTTGTGTTGTCGACGGCGCGGCTGAAGGTCACGGTGTCGAAGAGCGAAGGGTCAATCCAGTATGCGTCGGCGGACGGGCAGAAGCTCGTGATGGATCAGAACCGCTGGATGACGCCAGTGAAGGTCAACGGCGAGGAGACGTTTCGCGCCGGAAGACTTCATCAACATTTATGGTTCGCAGGAAGCGCTGTACGGGCTGGGGCAACATCAGAGCGGCGTCTGGAATTATCGCGGCGATTCGGTGGACATCTCGCAGGACAATACGAATATTGCGGTGCCCATGCTGGTTTCGAGCAACGGGTATGGGATTTTCTGGAATAACGATTCGCGCAGCCGCGTGAATAACCGCTTCGCAAATTACTTGTATATCAGCTCTGAGGTGGCGAGCGTCATCGACTACTACTTTATCTATGGCCCGGATCTGGACAAGATCGTGGCGGGCTATCGGGAGCTGACCGGGCAAGCGCCGATGTTCGGCAAATGGGCCTATGGCTTCTGGCAGTGCAAGAATCGTTATGCATCGCAAGCCGAGCTATTGGGCGTCGCGCAGAAGTATCGCGAGCTGCACATCCCGGCAGACAACATCGTGCAGGACTGGTTCTGGTGGAACCGCAAGGGCGAGCATGTCTTCAATAAGAACTATCCCGATCCGAAGGGGATGGTGGATGGGCTGCATCGCGATAACTTCCATCTGATGATTTCCGTGTGGCCGTTCTTCGAACCAGGCAGCAAAGAGTATGACTACATGGAGAAGCAGGGCTGGTTCATCGATAAGTTCAAGATGGCGAAGTTGCCGTATCACCAGGACGGTATGGCGGTGTACGACCCCTCGGACCCGGAGGCTCGGAAGTACTACTGGCAGTTGATGGATAAGGCGCTGTTCAATATCGGCATTGATGCGTGGTGGATGGATACGACCGAACCCGAGACGGAGGGCCAGGAGGAGAACATCCAGCTTGGTCACAAGATTCACATCGGGAGCGGCGACCGCTATGTGAACCTGTTCCCGCTGATGACAACGGCAGCGGTATATCAAGGGCAGAGGGCGTCGTCGGACAAGAAACGAGTTTTCATCCTGTCGCGGTCGGCGTTTGCGGGATCGCAGCGCAACTCGGTAACGGCGTGGTCGGGCGATATTAATTCTGACTGGTTCAGCTACCGGCGGCAGATCCCTGCGGGATTGAACTTTGAGTTGTCGGGCCTGCCATATTGGACGACCGATATTGGTGGATTCGTGAGCGGGAATCCGGATGATCCGGCGTACCGGGAGTTATTTATCCGCTGGTTCCAGTATGGAGCGTTTTGTCCCGTATTTCGCGTGCATGGAACGAGGACGACTAATCAGAACGAGCTGTGGTCGTATGGTCCGGAGGCGCAGAAGATTCTAACCAGCTACGACGAGTTGCGTTACCGGTTGATGCCGTACACGTACTCACTGGCATGGATGGTGACGCATGACAGCTACACTCCGATGCGGCCGCTGGCGATGGATTTTCGTACTGACCAGCGCGCACTGAATATCGGCGATCAATTCATGTACGGTCCGGCGATCCTGGTCAATCCAGTGACGGAGCCGGGGGCGACGGAGCGTCATCTGTATCTGCCCAAGGCGAAGTGGTACGACTTCTGGACCGGAGCGTCGCAGGAGGGTGGAGTAGCGATTAACGCGGCGGCGCCGCTGGATCGGATACCTCTCTATGTGCGAGCCGGGTCGATTATGCCGGTGGGGCCGGAGATCGAGTGGGCGGCGCAGAAGGCAGCGGATCCGATCGAGCTGAGAGTGTACCGCGGAGCCGATGGAGCGTTCACCTTATACGAAGACGAGAACGATACCTACGACTACGAAAAGGGAGTCTATGCGACCATTCCGATCGAGTGGAATGAGGCGCAGCAAAAGCTGACGATTGGCGATCGTAAGGGGACTTTCCCGGCGATGCTGGCGAATCGGACGTTCGAGGTAGTGTTCGTGAAACAAGGTCACGGCACGGGCGGAGTTACTACACAGCAACCGGACAAGGTGGTTCAGTACTCTGGAAGTTCGGTAACGGTGGCTCCCTGATAATTCAGACAGGGTGCAGTGCCAACGTTCATTTTCATAGAAGGGATCGCATGCGCAATTTTCTCGTTGCAGTAATGGTCTCCGTGATGTTTGTCGCTGCTTCCGCTCAGGAGGCGACGCCCGATTATAAAAATCCGAAACTGCCTCCGGAGCAACGCGCTGCTGATTTACTGAAGCGCATGACGCTGGAAGAGAAAGTGGAGCAGATCAGCGGGCACCGGAAACAACACGTGCTGGATACAACCGGCAGGTTCAACGACGAGACCGCTGAAAGGGCATTTCACGATTTGTATGACGTAGACGCGAAGGTTACTCCTCGCGATGCGGCGATTCTGCGTAATGCGGCGCAGAGATACCTGTTGGAGAAGACGCGGCTAGGTATCCCGAATATCTTTTTCGGGGAAGCGTTGCACGGGTACATGGAGTATGGCAGCACGAGTTTCCCGCAAGTGCTGGGGTTGGCGAGCACATGGGATCCGGAGCTGATCTTCAAGGTGTTTACGGCGGCTGGCGACGAGATGGCGTCAGCAGGGACGAATCAGGCGTTCAGTCCGGTGCTTGACCTGGCACGCGACCCGCGCTGGGGACGAACGGAAGAGACGTACGGTGAAGATCCATATCTGGTTTCGCGAATGGGAGTGGCGGCGGTCAATGGGCTGCAGGGTACGAATTACATGCTCGATCGGCATCATGTGATTGCGACGGCGAAGCATTTTGCCGGGCACGGTGAGCCGGAAGGCGGCCGCAATACAGCGCCGGTGAACATTTCCGAACGAATTCTGCGCGAATCGTTCTTCGAGCCATTCCAGGCGGTGGTACAGGAAGCGAATGTTGGCAGCGTGATGGCGTCGTATCACGAGATTAATGGGGTGCCGTCGCATATCAATCCGTGGTTGCTGACGAAGGTCCTGCGCGGAGAGTGGGGATTCCGCGGATATGTGACGTCGGATGGTAATGGCTTGCAGATGCTGTACGAGACACATGGCGTGGCGGCAGACAAGGCGGAGGCCGCGCGGAAGGCGATTAAGGCGGGAATTGATTACGACCTCTCGGACGGATCGGTCTACCAGACGTTGTTGCAGCAGGTGAAGGACGGAATTGTTCCGGAGAGCGAGGTCGATCGCGCGGCGTATTGGGTGCTCTACGACAAGTTCCGGTTGGGACTGTTTGAGAATCCGTATGTCGATCCGGATTACACGGTGAAGGTGACGAACAGTCCGGAGCATCAGCAATTGGCGGAAAGGACGGCAGAGAAGTCGATTGTGCTGCTGAAGAACCAGGGAAACATTCTGCCGCTGGATGCGAAGAAGATCAAGACGATTGCGGTGATTGGTCCGAATGCGGCTGACGTGCACCTGGGTGGATATGCGCGCGATCCAGGACGCGGGGTGAGCATTCTGCAGGGAATTAAAGAGCGGGTCGGGCCGAATGTGAAGGTGCTGTATGCCGAAGGATGCAAGATCACGCTTGGCAAAGAAGGATACGCGGGTTGGTACGAGAATGACGTGAAGCTGCCGGCGCCGGGCTCGGAATCGGCGAGCGTGAAAGCTGCGGCCGATCTGGCGAAGAAAGCAGATGTGGCGATCGTGGTGGTCGGCGAGAACGAAACGAGCAATCGCGAAGCATGGTCGGAGAATCACCTGGGGGACCGGGATTCTCTCGATCTGCTGGGCGCACAGGATGAACTGGTGAAGTCGGTGGTCGCGACAGGCGTGCCGACGGTAGTGTTTCTGATCAATGGGCGGCCGCTTTCGATTAACTATGTCGCCGAGCATGTGCCAGCGATTGTGGAAGGGTGGTACCTGGGACAAGAGGGTGGAACGGCGGCGGCGAGAGTGCTGTTCGGAGACGTGAATCCGGGCGGGAAGTTACCCGTCACGTTTCCGCGCTCGGTGGGACAATTGCCGGACTATTACGATCATAAGCCGTCGCGAAATCGCAGCTACGCGTTCGTCGATAACTCGCCATTGTTTCCCTTTTGGGTTCGGGCTGAGCTATACGAACTTCAAGTTCGAGAATGTTAGGGTGGAACCGGCGAAGATTGGGCCGGGCGGGACGGCGAAGGTTATCGTGGATGTCACGAATACCGGCACGCGCGAGGGCGAGGAAGTTCCGCAGATGTACATCCATCAAAAGGTGAGTTCGGTGACGCAGCCGGTGATGCAGTTGCGCGGATTCCAGCGCATTACACTAAAGCCGGGCGAGAAGAAGACGGTGGAGTTTCCGATCACGCCGGATACGCTGGCGATTCTCGATATCAATATGAACCGGGTGGTCGAGCCGGGTATGTTCGACATCATGGTCGGTCCGAATTCGGCGGAGACACAGAAGGTGCCGCTGGAAGTAATTGCGAAGTAGAGAAGGTGCGTCTAGTCTGTAGGGCGCGGATCAACGATCAACTGGAGACGGGCAATTATGTTCAAGACTACGTTCGCCGTTCTGACCATTCTGATGGCAGGCATGGCGATTGCAGCAGCTCAGCAAAAGACTGAGGTCAAACCGGGATTAAAAATGGAAAGCTTCGGAAAGACAGCAGATGGCCAGGAAGTACAACTGTTCACGCTAACCAACAAGAACGGTGTTGAAGCCAAGATCACGAACTTCGGCGGCATCGTGGTTTCGTTGAAAACACCCGATCGCAAGGGCCAACTGGCAGATATCGTATTGGGATACGACGACGTCAAAGGCTACGAGGGAGACACGGCTTTCTTTGGCGCGCTGATTGGCCGTTACGGCAACCGTATCGCCAAGGGTCAATTCACACTGAATGGCAAGACCTACCAGATCCCGTTGAACGATGGACCGAACGCGTTACACGGCGGGCCCAACGGCTTCAATAAGAGAGTGTGGACGCCCAAGGACGTATCGACGCACAGCACGCCGATGCTGCAGCTGACCTACCTTAGCAAGGACGGCGAGAACGGTTTCCCCGGCAATCTGAACGTGCAGGTCACGTATTCGCTGACGAGCAATAACGAACTGCGAATCGATTACGCGGCGACGACGGACAAAGACACAGTCCTGAACCTGACGAACCACTCGTATTTCAACCTGAAGGGCGCCGGCGAGGGAGATATCCTGCAACACGAAGTCCGGTTGAACGCGAACAAGTTCACGCCCGTCGATGCGACACTGATTCCGACCGGTGAGTTGAAGAATGTGCAGGGCACGCCCTTCGACTTCCGAAAGAGCACAGCGATCGGAGCCAGGATCGACAGCGACGATCAGCAGCTAAAGTACGGATGGGGATACGACCACAACTGGGTGCTGAACGGTATGGGTGCGGGCCAACTGGTCATAGCAGCGCGCGTACACGAACCCACCACCGGTCGCGTGATAGAAGTGCTCACCGATCAGCCGGGAGTGCAGTTCTACACGGGAAATCACATGGACGGCACGGTTCACGGCAAGGGTGGCAAACTCTACCCGAAGCGGGGCGGCTTGTGCCTGGAGACGCAGCACTATCCGGACTCGCCGAACCATCCGGCGTTTCCGAGCACTACTCTGAAGGCTGGCGAGAAGTTCCACTCGACGACGATTTACAAGTTCGGCGTCGAATAGCGAGTTGGGCCCGCTCGATGGCGAGCGGGCTCCCTTTGAACTGCAGATCCCTCGCGGACTGCGTTCGCTCGTGATGACAACAAACAACGAACGGGCAGCCGAGGTCGGCTGCCCCAGCGTGTTCTCGGGGATCAATCGCCAGATTCGATCTTCGCGGTAATTAATCCCACCTTGATATCGGGAAATGCTCCGTGCGCAGCGTCGATTACCTCGGAGATGTTCTCGAAGTCCAGATCATCCGCTCCCTTGACGAAGAGAACCCGCTCAGCGCGCGTTTTGTAGATGTCGCGAATGCGCGATTCCAGATCGGCGGGTGCAACGGGTTGGCGATTGATGGTGATGCTTTCTTCGCCGGCAGCGGTCTTCGCGACCTCGATGACGACGGTGCGGTCGGGAGTGATGGGTTGGTGCTTGTCGGTTGGCGGCTGAGGGATTTCAGCGTCTAGACCGGCAGTTTTGCTCAACGGCCGGATGATCATGAAGATGATGATCAGGACGAGCAGGACGTCGATCAGCGGTGTGACGTTCATTTCCGCGGACAGACCGCGTCCTGAGCTTCCCAGGGACATGGCCATGGTGGTTTCCTCCCCACATGTTTGCCCCCGGATGTATGCCCACAGATGGAGATTTAGACACCACTTGCCGTCGTTTGTTCCAAGCAGTGAATTGGGACAGCTGAGGTCGGCTGCCCACCTAGTTTGTGGTTCGCAATCAGAAGTTCTTCAGCAGGGATTTGGGCGGCTTGCCCTGTCGGCCATTTAAGAGCCAGTCAAGGCGCGAGGTGATGTCTTTGCGGCTGGCCTCGCCCATGATGCGAGCGATCGGTTCCCCGTTCTGATCGAGGATGATAGTAGCGGGAACCATCTCCCCGAGTTGAAGTTGCTTCAAGGTCGCAGGAGATGCGCCAATCCAGACGGGAATTGTCGAGATCTTTTTCTTTCCCAGGAAAGACGCGATTTTGGATTGGGTCTCTGCATCGTCCAGGGACGCAGCCACGAAAACCACGTTTTTCGACGCGTACTCGCGCGCGAGTTCATCGAGACGGGGCAGTTCCTCGCGGCATGGTCCACACCAGGTGGCCCAGAAATTGAGGACGATAATTTTGCCTTGATAGGCCGAGAGGGTCTGAGTCGTTCCGGTCTGATCCTTCAGCGTAAGCTCTGGGAACGGCGACCCGAAGGCAACCGTTCCCAGACAAAACGCGAAAACCAGGAGAGTCGTTAGTTGTCGTTGTGGTCTTCGCGGCCTCATCCTATGCCTTAGAAGTGGTGCGACAAGTTCAAAATGACGGTGTAGTCGGCGAAGAATGCGTCGCCGTTCTTGGTTCCATTCTGCAACTCAGGAACGCTGGGTTCGCGGTTTCGCGCCAACGCCCATGGGCCATTCACAGAAAGTGTCGTGTGGCGATAGCTGTACATCAAGCCGGGATCGAGGGAGACGATGTATCCGGGACGGCGGAATCCTTCGCTCGATCCGATCAGATCATGAGCGGGAACGCCTTCCCAACGCGCTCCAAGACTCAATGACATGCGCCGCACTTTGGGGACAGCGTGAGCAGCACCAGCGCGGAAGAGATATTGATCGGGAACGGACATTAATCCCTGTCCGGGCTGGGATCGGAACGTGTAGACGCTGCTAGTGTTTTCCGGGTTAAAGAGCCACGATCCCTGGAAATAGGTCATCGTATGGAGCGGAATCTGCTTGTATGCTTGTGTTCCGATGACGAATCCCCACCCGCCATCGCCGGGCTGCATCGACTGATCGGCGGTAGCCAGGATGGTCTGCCCTTTGTAGAGCGCTGCGCCTTGGGCATCATTAATGCCAGTGGGAAGCTTCAATGACATCCTGATGGCGACGTTGCCATTCTTTTCTGTGGGCGGCCGCAGAATCCAAGCCTGTGCTCCGAGGGTAATGTCGCCGATTCCGCTGACCTGGAAGATTCCCGATGGCGGATAGATCTGATCACGGGTGCCGTCGTAGATGGGAACATCGGCGATAAAGCTCCAGCGTGGACTGAACTGGTAGTTTACGGCGACATCGAAGATGTTCTGGTGATTGCGAACGACAGTGGGTCGAGCAATTTCCTGCGTTCCAATGAAATATTTATTGGAGTTGAACACTCGATATCCGATGTCGAGGGTGAGAGCGTGCAAACGGCCGGAACCGCTCGCCTGGGGCGCACCGGAGACCAACTCATCCATTGTGCACTGATAGGAATGGGCGGCGACGCATCCTTGCGCGTGCAATGAAAGAGCGCTCGCGAGGAATGCAAAGGACAACAGAACAACACGGAGCCTGGAGTACCACAGAGTTGGCAATCCCATCTCTCGACCTCAATTCAGAATTGGATTGGAAAACCCCACGCCGCAACTACGGTCGGCTCTTTATTTTTTGACTGCTTGAGCCGGACTGTTTCGAAACTCCTCAGACAATACCGGGATGGAAGAGCATCCGAGGAACGTTGTGGAAGCATTACACGGCAGCAACGAGAGAAGAACAATAATGCAAAAAGACTAGGAATCGGCTTTCAGCGTGGACTTACGCGAATTGCATGTTCGAGTCGGTGAGCCACAATGACGGCGCGTACAAATAGGCACGGCACAACGGGCAGAGGCCGGAATCAACTTGTTCCGGTGACAGGCCAAGATGACTCGGGACGAAATCCCACGCAAGAGGATCGGCGAGTGCGCGAGTGCAGCGGCAATGCGAGCACATGAGAACCCTGTAGGCGGAATCGTAGTAGCGCAGCGGATTCGGGTCGAAAGTGTGTGCGTGTGGTTCCTGGATGAGCATCGAGTTAGTGACGAGATATCCCTCGGGCTTCGATAGAGGGTGCACACTCATTTCGCAGAGGCGGTGTACTCGCGGGCTAGAGCAGTCATAGGTGTGCCGCCAAACATCGCGACGGGATTGGACGTAGTCAAAGACCATGGCAAAGAAAGGCTGAAGTTCCCAGGGAGTGAAATCCCATACCGGGGTACCCGTGACGGCAGAAATGGTCAGGCGATGGCCGCCATTATTGTGGGCAAAGCGGTCCCATGCCGGATTGCAATATTTGATCTTGAACTGGCTGTCGAGAATGTAGCTCACGTCCTGGCTGCTCTCGAGAACAGTGATGAGATTGCTTTTGGCGGGATGGGTGATTCGTTTGGGAAGATGCGAACGAAGATTCATGGTCAAGTTAGAAACTAATGGAGTAGATGCGAAACCAGCAAATGACTAACGTCATTGTGTGATGGCGTCACAAACTACGGTAACCCGGATCACGTTACCCGCGGATTATGTGGATTCGTTCAAAAGCCACAGCAGGTCAGGCAATTCGAAGAGCGACGAAATACGCGGGCAGTCCTGGTGATCGCAAACGCCGAAGGGATCGATGAGTATGGCTCGCATGCCGACCGAACGCGCGCCAAGTACATCGATGGCGTAGACGTCGCCAATGTAGATGCTTTCGCTGGGCTGAACGTGCATGGCATTGAGGGCGGTGCGAAAGATCGCGGGATCGGGCTTCTCGACACCGACGTGCGCGGAATCGATGATGCATTCGAAGCAATCGGCGATACCCGCGGCGGAGATGGCTTCCTGAATGCCGCCATCGGAGTTGCTGATGACCGCGAGTCGGTATTGCTGTTTGAGGAGCAGCAATGTATTGCGGGTGTCGGGGAGGATGCGCCGCCAGTTTGTGGAGCGATGCGAGGAAGCGATGAGTTGCTGCTGCAAGACTGGGTCAGGAGCAAGACCGAGGGTCGAAAAGAGTTGGTCGAAGTAGACGTTCCAATAGCTGTGATTGGGATTTGAATTACCGGTGTGGTGGTCGCGATACTCGCGTACGGTTCTCTCGGCGGTGCGTAACTGGTCATCGGTAGGGCGGATGCCGCGAGCGATGAGGGAAGCGAGCGTGCGCTCCGTGTCGGGAAACAGCAGAGTATTACCGGCATCGAAGAACACCGCTCGCAATCCCAAGGTCAGGTTCACCTACTATTTCTTCGGTTGAGGCCGGCTGGCCGGCGGAATGATTCCGTTCAGGCGCAGGTAGATGGCCATCTGACCGTAATGATCGAATCCATGCCACGTCGTCATGGAAGCAACTGCGAGGCGAGTGCTCTTGCCCCAGGAAACGGTGAGCGGTTCGACGGCATTCTCAGGGGTGATGGTGGCGATCGCCTTGTGAACATAAGCGAACGAATCCTTCAGATATTTGACGATGTCGTCTTTCGTTTTCAGAGAGGCGGGGCCGTTTTCGTCGGGACCTTCGATGTTCACCGGAGGCTTCTCGCCGAGAATTGTGGCGCCGAAGCTATAGTTCGCGGTGGCGACGTGGCTCACTTGTTGAGCGAAGGTGCGGGACTGCTTGAACTCGCCGAGCGAAGGTGACGGCGCGAAATTGAACTTGTCGGCGGGCATTGCTTCCGCGGCGGGAACAAACTCGTGCTCCAGGATAGTGACCTGGTTATCGAGTACAGACGAGATCGTTGGAGCAGGTTTAGGTTTGTTTTGATCCTGGGCTGCGACGACTGCGGGCAGCAGCAGGGCGAGAATCATCAGTGTGATCCATTTGACTTGCTTCATTGGGTCATGCCTTTCCTGAGTAAGGTGAGAAAACGGTTAGCCTTCAACGACAGTGGTACGAAGATCGACGCGATCGGCGCGAAGATGATGCCAGCGAGCCGTTCCTAATCCAAGCGCCAAAACGATTGCGGCGCTAGACAACGCAGCCGCGATTCCATAGTGGGTGGCGACCGCTCCCCAAATTGCGCTGCCGGCAGCCATTCCTCCCTGCAAAACCAGTAAGTACATCGAGAGCACACGGGCGCGCAGCCACGGCGGCGACATCACCTGCGCACAAACGTTCAAGCTCGCAATGATGACGATCCAGCCGATTCCGGCGAGGAGAAGAACTGTACATTGAATCACAATGCCCGATGCGAAGCCGGAGATTGTGGTGGAGACAGCGTAGAGGAGCGTCGCGACGGCGACCATTGCGTCGACGGACATCGTGCGCCGCCAGGCGGGCAGCAAGGCAGCCCCGAGGAGGGCGCCGAGGCCGAAGAATCCGACCATGGCGCCGAAGCCGATGGAGCCATGGGGACGTGCGATGAGCGGAAGCAGCGCCCAGAGGCCGCTCGCGCCGAGACTGAAAGCGCCGGTGCGAATGAGCACGGAGCGGACGGCCGCGGAATGCTGCGCATACTCGAATCCGACTTTGATGGCGGCGAGAACGTCTCTGCCAGGGAGAGCATGTTCGTGGGGACGACGTTTCCAACGGAAAAGGAAAACGACGACGCCGAACATGGAGGCGGCATTCAAAAAGAAGGCCGTCGCCGTTCCCCATGCAGCGATGACGATGCCGCTTAGGGCAGGACCGACGGCGCGCGCCACATTGAATCCAGCGGAGTTCAGAGCAACGGCGGAAGCGAAATTCTGCTCGGAAACGACCTCGTGCGTGATTGCTTGCCAAGGCGGATCGTTGGCGACCGCTCCGATGCCCATGATCAAGGTAAGAACGAGCAGCCAGACGGGAGTCACCCAATGGCTGACGGTCAGAATGCCGAGCGCGAGTGCGGCTACGACCATCCACGCCTGCGTGAACAGGAGGACGCGACGACGGTCGAACATATCGGCCATAGCGCCGGCGGGGATATAGAGCAAAAACGCGGGAGCACTACTGGCGACCTGAACGAGCGCGACGAGCATGGGCGAGGTCGTCAGGGAGGTCATTAGCCAGCCGGTGGCGACGGTTTGCATCCAGCGACCGGTGTAACAGACCACGGCGGCGATCCATAATCCGCGAAACAAACGCTCGCGAAGAGGACCAAAAGCAGTTTCTTTATGACGAGTATCCAAGCCTCCGAGAGGTGCGCCAGTTTCCGCCACTAGAGCGCTCCTTCAGGGGATGGTTGAGCGGAGAAAGGCCACTGGCGTTGGCGATAAGCGCGAATCAGATAGACCACGGTTCCAGCGACGAGGATCACGAGAGCGTAGCGGATTTCTTTGAGAGCGTCGGGACGTTCGACGAGAACGTAGAGGAAGCCAACGGTCGCAAGCAGAGCGGGAACCGGGTAGAACCACATGCGGAACGGGCGCGGAAGATCGGGACGTTTATGTCGCAGGACTAAGACGCCAATGGTCTGGAGAAGAAACTGGATCATGATGCGGATGACGACTAAAGCTGCGATCACGTCGACAAGTCGCAGGAAGCAGAACAGCGAAGCGACGATGCCGAGCGCAATCAGGGAAACGTCGGGGATGTGAAACTCCGGATGCACGCGGGCGAAAGCGCGGAAGTAGTTGCCGTCGCGGGCGGCCGCGTAGGGAACACGCGAATAGCCGAGCAGGAGCGAGAAGACGGAGGCGAGGGCCGTCCACATGATCAGCAGGGCAGCGATGCGTCCGGCCCAGGGGCCATAGAGGCGCTCCATCATGACGGAAACGACGTAGAAGCGAGTATCCGACTTGGCGGCGGCGTCGAGCTCGCGCCAGGGGATCACGCCGAGAATGCTGATGTTCATCACGATATAGAGCACGGCGACGACAACAATGGAGTAGATCAGCGCCCTCGGAATGGTGCGAGCGGGCTCCTGAACTTCGTCGCCTAAGAAACAGACGTTGTAATAGCCCCAATAGTCATAGGCGGCGACGAGCATTGCGGAGCCGAGGCCCAAAAAGAACCCGGAGTTCAGGGAAAATGCGTGCGGCGGGAAGTCGAAGGCGCGCGATGCGTTGAAATGGGTGATCCCGGAAAAGATGACCCAGGCGATGGTTCCGAGGACGCCTAGCCAGAGCAACTTCGAAAGCTGTCCGATTACCTGAATGCGGCGATAAAGCAGGAACACGCAGAACAGGCAGGTGGCGATGGCGAGAAAAGTGGCTGGTGTCACCAGCAGGCTGATTTCGAGGGAGCCGATAGGTGAGCGGAAGGTACGTGCGAAATTCGTGTGCTCCAGCGGATGCCACAGGTAGGAGGCATACCGCGAGAGCCCGATACATCCCGATGCGATGGAAAGCGGCGCGCTGAAGGAGAGTTGCCAGACGAAGAGGAAGGAAAGATAACGTCCCCAGCGATTGGGTCCGTAGATTTCCTTGAGGTATCCATACGAGCCCCCGGAGCCGGGGAAACTGGCGCCGAGTTCAGCCCAGACAAGGCCGTCGCAGATGGCGAAGAAGGCGCCGAGAATCCATCCGAGCATCGCCTGCGGGCCACCCATGGCGGAGATGATCAGCGGGATGGTAATGAAGGGGCCGACGCCGATCATGTCGATCATGTTCAGGGCGGTGGCGCTGCCGAGACTGATGCCGCGCACGAGTCCGTCGGGTTGGGCGGAGTTCGACCGACGAGATGCAGGCGCGATGGGCTGTGGATTGGGCATCAGTTGCCGTTCACGATATCAGCGGAGACGTTGGGAGCCTTTGACGCGGGTTCGTGTCCGGCGTCGAGCAGGTTCACGAAGAGACGGATCGCGCCGGGAACACCCGCGGGAAGCTGCCGGAAGAATGCATACGCAGAATAGATGTATACGCCCTTGCCGTAGCGGGCGCGCAGCAGTCCGCCTTTGAGCGAGGCTTCACCCGGATCGTTCGAGGCGAGCAGCGGCTCGAATTTGGGATCCCAGGAAGCCATGAAGTAGAGGCCACGCTCCTGCACCCAGCCATCGAAATCTTTCTGTGTGATTTGATTCGGATAATGAAAGATTGGGTCGCCGGGCGCGAGGATCTCGACCGGAGCTTCTTCGATGGTGACGCGATCGCGACTCTCTTCGGCGGCATAAGGGGTGTAATGGCCGGAGTTGAATTCCTGATATTGCTGGTTGTACTGCACGATGAGGGTTCCACCGTTGGAGACGTAGTCGAGGAGGCGCTGATTATTCTTGCGAACGTCTTCGCGAGTGTCATAGGCGCGAATGCCGAGCACGATGGTGTTGTACGCTGCGAGATTTCCGGAGGCGAGTTCCTCGGGCGAGAGCAAGGTGACGTTGAGTCCTAGTTGCTGAAGAACGGTGGGAATGTCATCGCCGGCGCCCATGACGTAGCCGATCTTGAGATTCTTCGGCAGCTTTACATCGACGATGCTGATGCGCTGTGTGGACGGGCGGAAGTAGTAAGCAGCGCCGAGGTCATCGCGGGTGACGAGCGAATAGCCCTGGTCGAAGGTCTGTCCGTCACGGTGAGCCTTAAGCGGAACTTCGTATAGTGCTTCCGGAACGGAGTCGGGCTTGAGCGAAACAGCGGCGCTGGTGATTTGCCCGGGCTGCGTGAGAGTTCCGGCCGGGCTGGAGGTGGTGGTCCAGCCTTTCGGCGCGTTGGCACTGACGGTGATCGAGTCTTTGCTCGGCTGATTGGCGAAGAGCGAAGCAGCGACGTCGGCACCAGCACCGCCTTTTTGCATCACGCGTGTGACCGGAGAGGTCGAGATCGCAACTGCGGGACCAACGATGAGTGGATGAGGCTCGGGGAGTGCGACTTCAACCGGCGCTTCGATCTCACCGGTGTATCCCTGCCAGGTATAGGTGGCGCGAGCACGCAACGGAGGCGGCGTCAGCGGGAGCGTTGCGTACTGGGGATCACGGATTTGATAAATCGAGTCAGTCTCGACGTTGTTGCGGTAGAAGTACTGGCGGGTATATGGGGCGGAGGGCGGGAACACCGACTGACCAACTCGCATTTAACACGCCCGCTTCGTATTCGAACTTGTACGACCTGTACATCCACAAGCCAGTAGTCGGTCCAATGATCTCCGTCCCTTTAGGCGATGGTCCCTTGAAAATCAGTGAGACACCAAAGCTCTCCCCTTGCACTGCGGTCAGCATTTCTTGCGTGTGCGGATCTTTCACCTGTTTGAGTCCCGGGAGATCTGCGGTTGCCGTCAGCGTGACGTTCAGGGCGATGTTGGCGCCATCGGCGAATTGCTTTCGCTTGGTTTCCAGATCCGCCAGCAGATCAGCTTTCGCGACTTCGGACAACGAGGATGATCGGACTTGATCGATTAGTTCCTTCGTCTTCTTCAATCCAGCGAGAAGTGGAACAGCTGCCGCTTCCTGTGATTTCTTGGGCGCTTCGACGGCGTCATCAACATCTTTCGCCAAGTCCTGAAGACCGGGCTTAAGGAAGGGAACTTTTGACTGTTCGTTGCCGAGACGATCTGCCAGAGCAGGCAGCGACGTATCGATGCCGTCGAAGTAGTCCTGCTCTTGTTGCGGCGCATAGTTCGGGAGAACAGTGTCGATCAACTTGTAATAGCTATGGTGCGGTCCCGGACTGACCGTCCACATACCTGCTCCCTGGGATAAGCTGATGACGTAGCCCTTGCATGGCGAACTGTATATAAGACGTCCCGAGGAGAGGGTCGTCACTCCCAGAGTTGAGATCGACATTCCAATCTTCATTGGCGCGAACGTTATCCATGTACAGCTTCTTGGCTTGCCAGGGCTGGAGTCCTTCGCGAATCTGGTCGGGGAAACGATTGGGATCGGCCGCGGCGCGGAAGGCTTCGCGCGTGAGGATGCCGGAGGCCTGATGATTGCCATGGCCGTCGCGGTCCTTGCCTTGGAAACGGGTGATGACGACGTCGGGGCGGAAGGTGCGGATCACTCGAACGAGATCGGCGAGAGCGATATCGTGGCCGCCCCATTTCTGAAAGGTCTCGTCGGCGGTCTTAGAGAAGCCGAAGTCGGCAACGCGGCTGAAGCGTTGTTCGACGCCGTAGTATTTGTCGGCGGCGAGCATTTCGAGCGTGCGAAGAATGCCGAGTTCGTCGCCAAAGGCATTGCCAGTCTTGTTCTGACCACCTTCGCCGCGGGTCAGCGTCATCTGCAAGCCGGTGACGCCGTGACCACGCACTTCGAGGGTGAGCATGCCACCATCTTCATCGTCGGGATGCGCCGTGGTGTGCATCAGGCGAGCGGTGGTATGCAACTTGCGCAAGGTTTCTTGCAGGCCGACCGGTCCGCTGTCCTGAGGGATGACAGGTTCTGTGGCGAAGGCGAGGGTCGAAAGGACAAGGAGCGCGATAAGGAAGCGCGCTCGAGAGAAGTTGGTTCTGACAGCGAGAGCGAAGTGGATGGCGTTTCCCCCGAAATGAAGTTCAGGACCGCGTGCCGCCCCTCTGGGGCTTGTTCACGTTATGAATGTGAACCCAGACCTTACGGTCTGGGCTTACGAATAGCGCCGCTCCGCGGCTGTGGTCGAGGACTGAAGTCCTCTCGGAATGACAGAAACAAACTCACCTATCCCACTCTTACGCCAAAAGAAGGCTAGAGGGTGGGGCACCCCATGCGCCTTGTCAAAACAGGAACAAGTTACTTATTGATTCCGCCCAATGCCAGATCGATGAGAGTTTTTTGCTCCATCTCGTGCGCCTTGGCCGATCCGGTAGCCGGACTCGAACTCGCCGATCGTTTTACGGTCAAGACCGGACGTCCGCCGGAAATCTTCTTGAGGCGCGGCACGACAAATGACAACGCGCCTTGATTGGCCGGCTCTTCCTGTACCCAGATGATCTCTGTGGCGTTCGCATGACGCTCCAACTCGGTCGACAGGTCAGCTTCCGGGAATGGATACATTTGTTCGAGGAAGACGACGGCCGTAGTGGTGTCTTTGCGCTTCTTGCGCTCGCTGCGAATCTCGCGACCGATCTTGCCGGTGCAGACGACGATACGCTCGGCGTTCTGGATTTCGGTCTCGGGAAGTACGTTCAGAAAGTGATTGCGCTGGAAATCCTCGAGCGGAGAACTCGCGTCCGGATGGCGCAACATGCTCTTGGGCGTGAAGACGATGAGCGGCTTCCGCCATTTGCGCAGCGCCTGGCGTCGTAACAGATGGAAGAACTGCGCGGCCGTGGAGGGCTGGCAGATCTGCATGTTGTCACGCGCGGTGAGTTGTAGATAGCGCTCGATGCGCGCGCTAGAATGCTCCGGGCCCTGGCCTTCATAGCCGTGCGGCAATAACAGGACGAGGCCGGAGAGCAGTCCCCACTTGTCTTCGCCAGAGGCGATGAACTGATCGATGATGATCTGGGCGCCGTTGGCGAAGTCGCCGAACTGAGCTTCCCAGAGCACGAGCGATTCGGGATAGTCACGACTGTAGCCGTACTCGTAGCCCATCACGGCGGCTTCCGAAAGGATGGAGTTGTAGACCTCGAACTTTGCCTGGTCAGAGGCAATGTGATTCAGCGGAATGTAGGGATGCTCGTCGTTGATGTCGAAGAGCACCGCATGCCGATGGTTGAAGGTGCCGCGCTGGCTGTCCTGACCGCTGAGGCGGGTATGCACGCCACGCTTCAGGAGCGATCCAAACGCCAGCGCCTCGGCCATACCAAAATCGATGGCGCGCTTGCCCTGACCCATCTCCGCACGCTGTTCGAGAAGTTTCTTGATTTTGGGGTGAATGGCAAACGTATCGGGATACGATGTCAAACCCTTCGTCAGCTCGGCGATTTCTTCCTTGGTGAGGGAAGTATTCACTTCGTATTCGGGCTTCCATGGACCGCCGGCGTAGTCGTCCCAATAGGCTGGATGCTGCGCAAAGACCGGCATCTTGGTGAGTCGAGTCGCTTTCTTCTGCGCCTCGTTATAGGACTCTTGCGCCGCCTTGAATTGTTGAGTGGCGTCGGTGCCAAGCTGTTGCGCGTAAAGCTGCCAGAGCTGGGGATGATTCTTGATGCGCGCGTAGCGTACCGGTTGCGTGATAGTAGGGTCGTCGACTTCGCTATGACCATGACGACGGTAGCCGAGCAAGTCGATGACGACATCGGTTCCGAATGTGTAGCGGTATTCGAGCGCGAGACGCGCGATACGCACCACGGAGTCGGCATCTTCGGCGTTCACGTGGAAGATGGGAATCGGCAAGCGCTTGGCAAGATCTGAGGAGAAGCGACTGCTGGTGGATTCGTGCGGTTCAGTAGTGAATCCGATGAGGTTGTTGACAATGATATGTATCGCGCCACCGACGTTGTAGCCAGGAACTGAGGCGTAGTCGAGCGTTTCGGCGGTAACGCCCTGTCCGGCGAAGGCCGCGTCACCATGCATGATGATGGGAAGAACTTTGTCGGTGCCTTCTTCGCCGAAGTGATACTGCTTGGCGCGAGTGCGACCGAGGGCAACGGGAGCGACAACTTCCAGATGGCTTGGATTCGAGACCAGGTGAATATTGAGGCTGCGCCCGTTCTTTGCTTCGAAGACACCTGTAGCGCCGATGTGATATTTAACATCTCCGCCGCCAAGCACGCTGCGCGGGTCGACATCTTCAAACTTGGCAAAGATGTCGGACGGAGCCTTCCCCATAATGTTGACCATCACGCTGAGGCGTCCGCGATGTGCCATCGCGAAAACGATCTGCGCGGCGTCACGGTCGGCAGCGCGCTGAAGAACTTCGTCGAGGAAGGGAATTAGCCCGGTGACGCCCTCCAGCGAGAAGCGCTTCGTTCCGAGATAGCGCGACTGAATCACCTGCTCAAAGGCATCGGCCTTCACCAGCAGTTCGAGAATATGTTGCCGGTCAACCGGTTCAGGGTCAGATTCGAGCCGTTCCTGGATCCAGCGACGGCGCTCGGGATCGGGGATATGCATGAACTCGGCGCCGACGGTGCCGGAGTAGATGCGGCGAGCCTGGTCGGCAGCTTCGCCCTGAATGTCGAGCTCAGGGACGGGGACCGAGGACAGGTATTGCCCCAGGGGGTCAAGCTGGGCCTGAAGGTACCCCCAGCGGCGAAAAGAATCGAAAACTCGTTCACGATCCTGTGGATCGATCTCCAGCGTAGTGGCGGAGCGGGATGATTCCTGGGTTCTGGAAGCCATATTCTTTAGATTCCGGCAGATACCCGCTGGTCTCAGGCCAGGATAGGACTATGTTAATGGCCCGGCGGTTCGCCGAACTTAGTAGTGTAATGGAAGAGGGCGGCTTCCGACACGTCACTAGTGGATGTGACGTAGATCACAGTTACGTAGAGGGTTCGGGGCGGATTATGGAGTTGAAGATCATCAGGTCAAGAAGTGCTATCGATTACATCCCAGTACGCGATTCGAGCCTTAGTCATTCTCGCGGGATATCCCTGTGAAACGTCGGTTTTGGGTCGGGATCTGGCCCAAGACGGCAAAATTCCTAGAAACTACCTGGCCAAGATCCTGCTGGCGCTGAAGAACGCTGGAATTCTGGGGACAGCACGGGGAAGTCAGGGCGGCTACTGGCTGATCAAGCAGCCGGATTCTCTGAAGCTGGTCGACGTGGTACGCATCTTTGACCATATCTCGGATCCACCGCCGTGCCTGCTGGGAAAGCACGAATTGTGTATGAAGACGGACCCGTGCAGCGCGCATGCGAATTGGCACCGGATCAGAGACTCGTATCTGGAGTTTCTGCAACGGACGACGCTGGCAGATGTGGCGGCAGATCCGAAAACCGCGGAGAAACTTACGACGGGGACACCGAATTCCTCTGTTCAATAAGGGTAGCGGGGGCACGCGGCATCTTGTTCGAGCGTGGTTGCACGGGAATCACGATTCGATGTGACCCGAATCATGGCAGCAGGTGGGCTTGGGCATTGAGTCTTAAGGGTTCAGCTTCATCATAATCGGCAACAGGAGCGAGGTTCTTATATATGGATACGGTGATCAAGACTCCGGGCGGCAAGATTCTGTCCGGTTCCAAGCTGGCGATTGACCCGGCACACGATCTGCTGCGCGCCGAACGGCGCCCGCTGGATAACATTTTCAATCCGAAAAGCGTGGCGGTTATCGGCGCTTCCGAGCGCGAGGGCAGCGTGGGACGCCAGGTGCTATGGAACCTACTGAGCACGCCGTTCGGCGGAACAGTTTATCCAGTCAATCCAAAGCGGAGCAGTATCCTCGGCATTCGCGCCTACAAAGACATCGATGCCATTCCTGAGCAAGTGGATCTTGCGGTCATCACGACGCCCGCCGGGAGTGTTCCGGCTCTGATTGATGAGTGCGTACGCGCTGAGGTGCCTGCGGCCATCGTGATCTCAGCGGGCTTCAAAGAGCACGGCGAAGAGGGCAAGGAGCTTGAGCGTCAGATCGCGCAGAAGATCGCGGGCGGCAAGATGCGCATCATCGGGCCGAACTGCCTGGGCGTGATGAATCCGCTAACGGGCATGAATGCCACGTTCGCGCGGGCGATGGCACGTCCAGGAAACGTGGCGTTTATCAGCCAGAGCGGCGCACTGTGCACGTCGGTGCTGGACTGGAGTATTCGCGAGAACGTTGGTTTCAGCGGATTCGTTTCGACTGGCTCGATGCTCGATGTGGGTTGGGGCGATCTGATCGATTACTTCGGCGATGATCCGCGCACGAAGAGCATCATCATTTACATGGAATCGATCGGCGACGCACAGTCGTTCCTTTCCGCGGCGCGCGAGATTTCGCTCTCCAAGCCGATCCTGGTGATTAAAGCTGGACGTACTGCCGCGGCGGCGAAAGCAGCGGCTTCGCATACGGGTGCTTTGACCGGCAGCGACGAAGTGCTGGATGCAGCCTTCCGCCGCACGGGCGTGCTTAGGGTCAGCAGCATTGCTGATGTTTTCTATATGTCCGAGGTATTAGCGCGGCAGCCGTTGCCGCAGGGACCGAAGCTTGCCATTGTGACGAATGCGGGCGGTCCTGGCGTTCTGGCAACCGACGCGCTGGTTTCAGGCGACGGGGAACTGGCCGAGCTCTCACCGGCGACGATGAAGGCCTTCGACGATTTCCTGCCACCGCATTGGAGCCACAACAACCCGGTCGACATTCTCGGTGACGCCGAGCCGCAGCGCTATGCGAAGTCGCTGGAGATAGCGGCGAAAGATCCGCACATCGATGGAATGATGGTGATCCTGACGCCGCAAGGCATGACGAATCCGACGCGAATTGCGGAAGAGCTGAAGCCATATGCGCATTCGCTCGGCAAACCGGTGTTGGCGAGCTGGATGGGCGGAACAGAAGTTGCGACTGGCGAAGAGATTCTGAACGAAGCGGGAATTCCGACATTTGCGTTCCCCGATACGGCCGCGCGCATGTTCAATTACATGTGGAAGTACAGCTACAACCTGCGCGGACTGTATGAGACGCCGACGCTGCGGACAGATGGCTCGGACGCTCCGGATCGCAAGGCAGCGAAAGAACTGATCGAACGTGTGCGTCAATCCGGACGCACGATTCTGACTGAGTTCGAATCCAAGCAGCTGCTTTCTTCCTACGGCATTCCCACGGTTCCCACCTTTGTTGCGAAAGATGAGAAGGAAGCGGTCGGGACGGCGGAGAAGATTGGCTTCCCGGTGGTGCTGAAGCTCTATTCGGAAACGATTACGCACAAAACAGATGTCGGCGGCGTGGTGCTGAATCTTCGCGACGCTGAGGCCGTCCGCAAAGCATTCAACGGGATTCGCGATTCGGTTGCAGAGAAGGTCGGCGCTCAGCATTTCCAGGGCGTAACCGTGCAGCCGATGGCGAAGCTCGAGGGATACGAAATCATTATTGGCAGCAGCATCGATTCGCAATTCGGACCGGTGCTGTTGTTTGGAACCGGTGGTCAACTGGTGGAGGTGTTCAAGGATCGCGCGCTGGCGCTGCCTCCGCTGAACACTACGCTGGCTCGACGCATGATGGAGCAGACGAAGATCTATACGGCGCTGAAGGGCGTCCGTGGACGCAAGCCGGTGGATATGGCTGCGCTCGAGGATCTGATGGTTCGCTTCAGCCAGTTAGTGGTGGAACAGCCGTGGATCAAAGAGATCGACATCAATCCGCTGCTGGCGTCGTCGGACCGTCTGCTCGCGCTGGATGCACGCGTGGTGATATACGGTCTCGACAAGAAGGAAGAGGATCTGCCGAAGGCAGCGATTCGTCCCTATCCGATGCAATACGTGCAGAGCTGGAAGATGAAGGACGGAACACCAATCACAGTCCGTCCGATTCGTCCCGAAGACGAGCCTTCGCTGATCAAGTTCCATGAGAAGCTGTCGGAGCGCACGGTACTGATGCGCTACTTCACGCCGATGGGACTGGGGCAGCGCACGGCGCACGAGCGTCTGACGCGAATCTGCTTCGTGAACTATGACCGCGATATGGCGCTGGTGGCGGAGCGGAAAGCGGAGGGGGCTTCCGAGGTGTTGGCGGTCAGCCGGTTGACTCGGCTGCATGGCACGGAGATGGCCGAAGCCACGGTCGTTGTCCTGGATGAAGCCCAGCATATGGGTCTGGGGACCGAGTTGATGAAACGCACGATCGACGTGGCACGTGCCGAGAAATTGAAACAGGTGGTTGCTACGATGCTTGCTGAAAACGAGGATATGCAGGCAGTGTGCAAGAAGCTCGGTTTCAAGATCGAGAAGGTTGATGGGCGCGATCTTGTAAGGGCGGAACTGGCACTGTAAACCGTTTTAGAGATGGGAGCCCAGCCTGCGGGCTGGGCTTTTGTCTTGTGCTGCGAGTTTTCACCCAGTGGAATCGCTTCCTAGCCAAGAAAAAACTACCTTTAGCGAGGCTGTGATTAAAACGATTAAGTGGCTGTTTTTTCAGTAAGTTGATCTGGTATTGTGATTGCAATAGATGAAGGCGCGAGGAGCGTGATGGGATTTGCCGGCGCATCGGCAGTTCAAGCTGTGAATCGAAGTGAGCGGCGCGGGGCGCTGATGATGGGCGTTCAGCCCGACCAGAGAAACGCATCGCGTTTTTTTGTGACTGCGGCGACCAAGATTCGTACGCAGGCGGGGTGCGAGGAGCATGTTGGCCTGGTTCGTGACTTGAGCGGAAACGGCATCTTCGTCTACTCGGACTTCACACCCGAATGTGGATCGCGTCTCGAAGTATTATTGCGTACGTCGAAGATGAATCCCCGGCACGTGAGTATCGCCTGCCGAGGTAAAGTTGTGCGGGTGGAACCCAGCACGAGCGGCGCAGCTGTTGGTATCGCGCTGGCAGTCGATGAATATGAGTTCTGCATTCAGAATCCTCGTCCGCAACTGAAGGCGGCTTCGCCGATCGTTCACGTTTAGCATACAAATCCACGTTACCAAAGCACGTACCCATCTGGGGACTCTCATCCCTAGTGCTTTTCCGCTACTTTTCTCCTAAGAGAGTGTTATTTAGAGCGTGTCGAGGAGATCGACGCGTCAACACATAATCTGAGCGCACCTGCTACTCAGAAAGCGCATCTGAATGGGCGCGGCGTAGCTTTGCAGGGCGGACGCTTTGTTGTGCACTCAGGCGATCCTTGGGAGAGCAAATGAAGAAGCAACTCTGGTTGTTTGGCATCCTTGCAATATTTTTTTCTGCCGTTGCCATGCAGGCGCAACAGATCTCTGCCGCTTTTGGCGTAGGAACAATGCTGGCTCCCTCCGCTGCGAGCGCTACCGGGAATTATTCTTCGCAGTCATTGAGCGGAGGCGCGTATCCCGCATTTAGCGGCGACTTCCTGTTCCACAAGAATTTTGGCGTGATGGGCGAAGTCGCATGGCGGGCCAGTCAAAACTTCTATCAAGGTAACTTTCCGTACCGCCCAGTATTGTGGGATTTCAATGGAATGTATGCGCCGAAGATTGGGAACAAGGCACAGGCCGATCTGACTGCTGGAATCGGTGCGGAGAGCATACGGTTTTACCAGGGATTCACCATTTGCAATGGATTTAGCTGCACGAACTACGTGAGCAGCAACCACTTCATGGGACACTTCGGCGCAGGACTGAGGTACTACTTCCATGGTGGTTTGTTTATCCGGCCGGAAGCGCATCTGTATCTGATTCGAAACAACTTCGAGTTCAGTTCCTCACACGCGGTGCGCGTGGGCGCGTCGCTCGGATACACCTTCGGCGGAAGATAAATCAGAATAATTCCCGATCCGTTTCCAGCCATGGTTGCGGATCGGGAATCTGGCATGAACTGCTGACATTAGCCTGCGCTTCGCTCAAACCCAAATTTAATGGAAACCGTCCTACGCTGCTGCTTCGCTGCTGCGTTGGAAGAATGCCAATAGTTCGGCGTTGATCTCGTTTTTCATGGTGGTGCACAGGCCGTGAGGCGCACCATGGAAAACCTTCAGTGTCGCGCCCTTGATGAGCTTGGACTGCAGCAGGCCGGCGTTGGGGTAAGGCACGATCTGGTCGTCGTCACCTTGAATGATGAGCGTAGGTATATCGAACTTTTTCAGGTCTTCGGTTTGATCGGTTTCGGAGAATGCCTTAATGCAGAAGTATGCGGCAGGGAAACCGGCCATCGTTCCTTGCAGCCAGAAGGACTCGCGGACTCCTTCCGAAATTTTTGCGCCCGGACGATTGTAACCATAGAAGGGCAAGCTCAAATCGCGCCAGAATTGCGGCCGGTCGGCGACAACGGCAGCGCGAAGCTTATCGAACACCTCGATCGGTGCGCCACCCGGGTTCGAAGGGGTCTTGACCATAAGCGGCGGTATCGCGGAGATGAGCACGGCCTTGGCTACACGCTTGGTGCCGTGGCGACCGATATAACGTGCGACTTCACCGCCGCCGGTCGAATGCCCGACGTGAATGACGTTCTCGAGATGAAGTTTCTCAACGAGTTCAGCGAGATCGTCGGCGTAGGTGTCCATGTCGTTGCCGTTCCAGGGCTGGCTGGAACGTCCATGGCCGCGACGATCGTGGGCGATGCAGCGGTATCCATGCGAGGCAAGAAAGAACATCTGGTCTTCGAAAGCGTCCGCCGAGAGAGGCCAGCCGTGGCTGAAAACAATTGGTTGTCCTTTGCCCCAGTCGTTGTAATAGATCTGGGTACCGTCTTTTGTCGTAAATGTGCTCATGATTTCTCCTTGCAACGGGTTGATTGGTGAAGGTTCAACTTCAAGAGTGGCGGAGCGAACTTGAGTAACTTGCAATGGCCCGAGAAACCGGGGAACGAAAAGCACTGCTCAGCGTGCAGCGGAGGTTGAAAGATTGCCATTCCCGGTGGCTGCACTTTCGCGGATTACAGTCCGAGATCGCTTAATCCTGGATGGTCATCCGGACGTCGACCAAGGGGCCAGTGGTACTTCCGCTCCGACTCCTGAATTGGCAGGTCGTTGATGCTGGCCAGCCTGACGCGCATGAGTCCTTCGTTGTCGAACTCCCAATTTTCATTGCCGTAGGAGCGAAACCAGTTGCCGGAATCGTCGTGACATTCATAAGCGAAGCGCACGGCGATGCGGTTCTCGTGAAAGGCCCAGAGTTCTTTGATTAGGCGATAGTCGAGCTCTCTCGTCCATTTGCGCTGAAGAAAAGCGACGATCGTCGGTCGGCCCGTCAGGAACTCCGCGCGATTTCGCCAGCGAGAGTCGATTGTGTAGGCGAGAGAGACTTTCTCGGGGTCACGCGAGTTCCACGCATCTTCCGCAAGACGAACCTTTTGAATTGCGCTTTCGCGTGTAAATGGCGGCAACGGTGGGCGTGCACTCATAAGTCCTACCAGGCGCAGCACAGCCGGAAAGCAGTGCGCTTGCCAATAGATGTGCCAAGCCCGAAAAAGGAATCGATAATTCTGACGGAAAAATACTGTGGATGGCGGATAAGCAGTTTTCGGTTCGTCTGCAAACGAAGAGAGCAGCGAATGAGAATTTAGAAGGTTGTTGCTTAACGCGCGGCCAGAGCTCCGACCATCGCTTCGAAGACTTTGAAGCCGTCGGTAGCGCCCATCTCGGCCTCACTAGAGCGCTCAGGGTGAGGCATCATGCCGAGCACGTTGCGTCCTTCATTGCAGATGCCGGCAATATTGTCGACGGAGCCGTTAGGATTGGCGGCGGGCGTAACTTCGCCCTCAGGCGTGCTGTAACGGAATACTACGCGGTTCTGATTCTTCAGTTCGGCGAGCGTCGATTCATCACAGAAGTAGTTGCCTTCCATATGGCCGATGGGAATCAGGAGGACTTCGCCTTTTTCGCAATTGTTGGTGAACGGTGTGTCGTTGTTTTCGACGCGAACGTGAACGGGGCGACAGATGTACTTCAATCCCGCATTGCGAAGCAGTGCTCCGGGCAGGAGTCCACATTCGCAGAGAATTTGAAATCCGTTACAGATGCCCAGCACAAGGCCGCCGTTCGCAGCGAACTTCTTCACCGATTCCATGACCGGAGAGAAGCGGGCGATGGCGCCGGTACGCAGGTAGTCCCCATAAGAAAAACCGCCGGGCACGATAACGACGTCGCTGTTTTCAAGGTCGTGAGATTCATGCCAGAGATAGCTGACGGGCTGCTTCGCAACTGACTGCAAAACCCAGAAGGGATCCTGATCACAGTTGGAGCCGGGGAACATAATGACGCCGAATTTCATAGTTCAAGTCTAGCATGTGAAAAAAGCCTGGTACCCAGGAACGAGTACCAGGCGCCGTAGGCGTTACGGGAGGGAACCTTGAGGAGGTGGAGGCGGTGCATCGGGGCCACCAGGGCCACCGGGACCACCTGGTCCATGACCGAATCTTTTCATCATGCCGGGACCTGGAGGCGGCATGAGCGCACGTAGCTGCTTCCACTGATCAGGAGTCAAAATCTTGCGGAAGTCCAAGGTCATCTGAGTGAATTCGCGGTCGAGTTGATTACGCGCCGCCGAGCGCTCATCCACCTGCGCCAGAATTGCGGAATCATTTGGCGTGGGGGCGTCCAGCAACTGCTGCATCGCCAGATCCTGTTTCTCGATATTGGCACGTAGATCGGCAAGCTTCATACGGTGCTGATAGAAGGCATTTTCCAGTTGCTGCACCTGTTGATCGCTGAGCTGCAACTTGCTGGCGATTTCGGAGTTCTTCCACCAGGCGCCCATCGGATGATGGTGCATCATGCCGTCTGGCTTACTGCCGGGACCTCCTGTGCCGGGCGCTGGCGGTGCCTGAGCCAAAAGGGCCGTACTCACCATTGCCAGAGCCAGCCAACACAAGAACTTTGTTTTCATTTTCGATTCTCCTTGGCCACTGACTGCGAATGATTGCTGGTACTTTGTGTCATCGCATCCACCAGAGCCCCTGTGGGCTCGAGCGAAGGTGCAATATTGGAATTGAGTGTCTGTTCTACGTCGACCAATAGCTGCTGATCGTTTTCCGCAGTTAATTGCGGCGTATGCGGCTTGACCGCAGGACCACTTCGCATCAGAAGCGTGACCGCCAGGATTACAGTGGCGGCGAGTCCGGCCAAAGCAAAGCGAGGAGCCAAAATGCTGTGCGACTGCGGCGCGCGATTATTGATCTGGCGGCGCTGGGCAAGCCAGAAAGCGTCAGGTTTTTCGGCTAACGTATTGGCGTCCGCGTTCAAGCTGCGAAACAGGTATTCCATATCGTCGCGGCTCGAACGACAGATTACGCACGCATTGAGATGTTCGACAATCTCAGGCGGCAAATTACCGGCTAGCGCTTCGTTCAATTCAGCGTCATTTAAGTGGCGATCCACTGCGGTGCTCCTTCACTCTTGCCCGTACGGTACTCAAGGCACGCGAGAGATGCGCTTTCACGGTTCCTAACTGCACTTCCAGAGTCTGGGAAATCTCTTCCAAGCTCATGTCCTGCGCGAAACGCAGGAGAAAGACTTCGCGCTGCATGGGAGAGAGTTGCTGCGCCGTTCTCCAGACGAGGTCGACTTCCTCTTTTGCGAGCAGATTGCGCTCGAGCGAGGGGCGCTTATCCGGGATGCGCTGCGCCACGTCTTCCAGTTCTTCGGACGGCGATTGCTGGCTCGCAAACAGGCGCTTCCAAAAAGCAACGCGCCGGTTGCGAACATGATCCCGAGCAAGGTTCACCGCGATGCGGTAAAGCCATGTCTCCACCGAACACTCCCCGCGGAAGCTGGACCGGCTGGTATAAGCCTTCAGGAAACATTCCTGCGTCAGCGTGTCGGCAGCATCGGGATCGCGCAGCAGCGAGATCAGCAGGCGGTAAATACGCCGCTGGTTCAACGAGACGAGCTGGTCAAAGTTCTCGGCGGAGAAAGCCTCCGTCGTGGCGAGTTTTCCGACCATGCTGAGGTTTGCCAGAGCGTCTGCCACCAATATCTCCGTGCTGTCTAGATGGACGAGGCGCGGAAGAAGCGGATTACAAATCGTAACCGTTTTTCGGGCAGAGTGCAGCTTCTGGGCGTCACGGCCAAAGATAGCTGCCTTAGGATGAAGCAGTTAGGGCAGCAGTGTGTCATCATTTGGGCATGAGAGTGGGCGAGCATCTGCGGCTGACCGGCGGAGCGCTAAAGCAGTGGTTCATTGCGCAGAGCTACGACGCACTGACGGTGGCGGCGCTCTGGTTGATCGGGTTGCTGATCCTGCGAGTGCCGTTAGCGATTCTGTGGGCAGCCCTTGGCGCCGTACTGCAGTTCGTGCCAAATGTAGGCCCGGCGTTGACGTTGATTGGTCCCGCTGTGGTGTTGGGGGTGCAAGGGCTACTGGGTGGCGACTGGATGCGGCTGGTCTACCTACTGATTCTGTATGCGTTGATCACCGCTATCGATGGTTTCATTTTGCAGCCGGCGATTATGAAGCGAACCGCGCGAGTGCCGGTATGGGCGTCGATTATCACGCCGATCGTCTTTGGACTGCTGCTAGGCTTCTGGGGCGTGCTGCTAGCCGCGCCCTTGCTGGCGATAGTGTTCGCGTACCGAAGAAGAGCAGAGGCCAACGAGGGCTTGCAGAGGCGTTCACCTTAGGAGAGCGGCAAGGTCCAGGAATTAACAAACCAGAGCTGCGGGTGTGTGACAATACAAGGATGCGAAAACCTTCCACCCACCTACTTACAGCTTTGGCTTGCGGCTTAATGGCCGTATCGAGCGTTGCAGCGCAACAAGCGTCAGCGCCGAGCACGACGCACTCATCTTCTTCAGCAGCGAAGTCAAAAACGACAACGGCGAAAACAGGATCCGCGGCGAAGAGTGCGACTGCGGCGAAACCGATCACTCTTAGTACCGATAAGCAGAAGCAGAGCTATGCCATCGGAATGAGCCTGGCGAAGAGCCTGCAGCGGCAGCCCCTGGACCTCGATCCAGCATTGGTGGCGCAAGCTTTGAAGGACAGCTTCGCGGGAAAGACCCTGCTGACAGACGAACAGGCGCAGGCGACGCTCACGGCGCTGCAAACCGAGATGCGCGGAAAGATGGAAGCGAAGATGAAAGAAGCGGGAGATAAGAACAAGCAGGAAGGTGTGGCGTTCCTGGCAGCCAATAAGGCAAAAGAAGGCGTAGTCACGTTGCCGAGCGGCTTGCAATACAAGATCGTGAAGCAGGGAACAGGACCGAAACCGACCGCCGCTGACACGGTCGTCTGCAACTATCGTGGCACGCTGATCAACGGTACTGAATTCGACAGCTCCGAAAAGCATGGCGGCCCCGCCACTTTTCCGGTCGGACGCGTGATCAAGGGCTGGACGGAAGCACTGCAGCTGATGCCAGTCGGATCGAAGTGGCAACTGTTTGTGCCCGCGGACCTGGCATACGGAGAACGCGGCCCGAGCCCAGAAATCGGCCCTAATTCGACGCTGGTTTTCGATGTCGAGCTGGTTTCGATTCAGGCAAAAACTCCTTAACAGCTAAGAAATGAAATCCTGCAGGGCAGCCGGAGGCCGGCTGCCTCGTGCCGCGGGCGAACGTGTTTTCGCGCCGTTTTTCGAGGACTACCTTTGCAGTGAGACAATATGCGAGTTCGCAAGCTCCCGAACTTCATGTGTCGCCGCCTGCGCAAATCGAAAGACCTGATTCAGTTTGTGCTGCTGGCCGTCTCTTTTCTTTCCGCTTACGGACAGCGGCCTCCCCAGCCCCCTATTAAACAGCCTACAAAGCTCCAGATCACGGTCGTGGATGAGAACGACGTGGCTGTCCTGTCCGCGCGAGTCCTGCTGCGATCTTCACCAACCGCGAGTTGGCTTCGTTGCGACACCGACTTTGTCGGCCGCTGCGCGTTTGCGAATGTCACGCCGGGAATGTACGAAATGCGCGTGGATAAAGCCGGTTTCTATGCGCTCGACCAGAATGTGGATATAGGGCAGGTTCCTGCGGTCGAGGTTCACCTTTCGCATTTCCAAGAGGTGCGCGAGAGAGTGGATGTAGTGGAGTCAGCTCCGGCAATTGATCCGACGCAGGTAGCGTCGACCGAGCAACTGACAGCCAGCGATGTTCTGGATATTCCCTTTGCCGGTACGCACGACTATCGCAATCTGTTGAATTTCATCCCGGGCGTGGTGAACGACAATTCCGGGCAACCGCATCTGGCGGGATCAGAGACCTACCAGACGTTAGTCGTTCTAGATGATTTCAACGTAACGCAACCTGCGAATGGGCTGTTGCTGGTTCGCGTGAATACGGACGCAATCCGCTCTATCAGCGCGGAAACGAGTCGTTACCCAGTGGAATACGGCAAGGCTTCGGGCGGAGTGCTGGACATCAAGACTGGGATTGGAGACGATCACTTCCGATTTAATGCGACGAACTTCATTCCTTCAGTTCAAGACAAAAATGGACTCCAGTTCGACAGCTTCATTCCGCGCTTTACCTTTTCTGGTCCGCTAAAGAAAGGGAAGGTGTGGTTCTTCCAGGGTCTCGACGGGGAGTACGACAATTTCATCATCACCGGGTTTCCAAATGGAGCGACGGAGAACGACTACCCGTGGCGATTCGGTAATCTCACAAAGGTGCAGGCGAACCTTTCCTCACGAAATATTTTGACTGCGAGCTACTTGCTGAACGAGGCGGGAGATCCACATGCGGGCATCTCGCTGATCAGTCCCGCAGCGACGACCCCATCCGTGAGAGATACCGACAACTTTGCTTCCCTGAAAGATCAACATTATTTCAAGAGCGGAGAATTGCTGGAAACAGGCTTCGGATTTTCGCGCTATGGAGTGAATCAGACAACGCCAGGCGTACTGCCTTACGTGATCACTCCGGAGACGGCGGAGGGGAACTATTACTTGTCGGCGCAAACCACGGCACAACGCTATCAGGGCGTGGCCAATCTTTATCTGAGCCCAAAGCAGTGGCATGGGCGACATGAGATCAAGACCGGAGTCGATGTGGATCGGATCGATTACATTCCAACGTTCGATCGCACGCCGATTTCGTATCTGAGCGAAGGGGCGACGCTGCCGACAGGTCAGACATGCCAGGATTTCGCGCCGTTCATGCCGGTTACTCCAACACCCTGCTCGCGGTATTCCACGTTCAACGGGCTTTCACAGACGGAAACCTTCAACCTGGAACTAAGCGGCTATGCTCAAGATACGTGGTCCCCAGCGGATCGAGTGCTGATCGAACCAGGAGTGCGTTTCGACTGGGATGAGATTGTGCGCGCACCACTGCTGTCTCCGCGGATTGCCGGAACGTATGTGCTCGACAACGAGGGCAATACGAAGCTATCGGCGGGTATTGGTTTGTTTTACGACGCGACCAACCTGGTGTTGATATCTCGTCCGTATGCCGGAGAAAGGACAGACTATTTCTTCGGCACCGATGCTGCTGGGAACCAGACGGTGACCGGTCCGATTTTGACAACCTTCACCGTGAACCGGAATACGCTGCAGGCACCGCGTTTCGTGAATTGGAGCGTAGGGATCGAGAGAAAGCTACCCGGGGCGATTTATGTGAAAGCAGAGTTCATACAGAGACGGGGCACGCATGGATTTGTTTACAACCTTCCGCCGGGAGAGCCAGCGCTAAGCGGGAATTACCTGCTAATGAACACGCGCGACGATCACTACTACGGATTCCAGATCAGTGGTCGGCACACATTTCACAAGAGCTATATGTTGATGGCTTCCTATATTCGGTCGCGAACAACGTCGAATCAGGTGCTGGATTTCAACGTCGATAATCCGGTGTTTAGCCCGCAATTGCCGGGGCCTTATCCGTGGGATGCGCCAAACCGATTTCTGTCCTGGGGCTTTTTGCCGCTGATTAAGGGCTTCGATTTCGCATATTCGGCAGAGGCGCGAACCGGGTTTCCCTTCAATGTGGTCAACGATCAACAGGAACTGGTGGGACTGCCAGGATCGCGGCGCTTCCCAACCTACTTCACGCTGAATGTTTTTGCGGAAAAGCGGTTTCATCTGCTGAAGCGTTATTGGGCGGTTCGAGGCGGATTTGAGAATGTGACGAACCGGGCGAATCCTTTCTCTGTCAACAACGACATCAATTCGCCACAGTTCCTCACCTTTGGCTCCAATTTCGGAAGATCCTTCACGACACGCATTCGGCTTGTGGGCCGCAAGTAGCAAAGCCGGACAACAGAGCGCTTCTGAAATCGATCTGTGGTTTGATGTGCGGGGCTCGAAAGTGAGGGTGAGAGTGTGAAATACCGCAATTTGGTGATTGCAGCATGCCTATGCGCGCTCGGAAGTGTGGCGCTGGCACAGGGGCCGACTGTATCTTCGGCGAAACTACAAAAGCTCGAATCAATGGTGCAGCCGCTGAATTTGGCGCCCGATCAGAAAGCGAAGGTGTTGTCCATCTTCAAAGAGGAAGCGCCGAAAATCGAGGCAATCAAATACAACACTTCTTTGACTGGAGGGGAGAAGCTACAACAATTTCGAACTGTTCATGAAGACACAGATGCGCAGTTGAAACCAATCCTCTCCCAGGAGCAATACGCGAAGTTGCAACAGATACGCCAGCAGCAAATTCAAGAGGCGCTCGAGAGGAAACGAGCGGGTCAGCAACCGTAAGAGGACCAGGGGCGGTCGCTCGAGACCGCCCAACAACCGAGAAGGCAGATTAAGCCTTTTCCGTACAGCGAACGTTTGCGACCTCAGATTCGAGAGCGCGCTCGATGGTTTCCGACCTGCGTTTTCCGCGGGCCACCATGCTTACGTAGGAAGCGGCTACGCCGAGCCGCCTTGCCACTCGAGAGAACATTCCATAAAAGCGGCGGTGCAACTCGAGAGGCGAGAGACTTCTGCGACGGTTGTTATTTCCATTTTGTGTTTGTGACATATTTTTCGTATCGACAATTTCGGTGTCAGTTACTTGGATGCGGCGGGAGAATCGAAGTGGTGCCTGCGGAGCGGCGCGAATCTACATGGGTACGAACGTTACCGTCACCTGATATGTACCTCCGATCAATTCCCGCGTGAGACAACCTTCTATTTTCGGTTACTATCAACGGGATGCCTCCGTGCGAAAACCCGGTGAAACCGCGCCCGTTGCAACCCGGCGATACGATCGGCATCGTCGCTCCGGCCAGCCCCATTCAGCGATCGATGCTGGAAGCCGGTTGCCAATACCTGCGTGAAGCGGGATATCGCACGTTCTACTTCGACAATATCTTTCACGAAGACATGTATTTTGCAGGGCCGCCGGACCAGCGGGCTCGTGACATTGAAGAGATGTTCGAGCGGGATGACGTAAGCGCGGTGATCTGCGCGCGAGGAGGCTACGGCGCGAACTATGTGCTGCCGTACCTGAACATAGAACGGCTCAAGAAGTACCCCAAGATCTTCATGGGGTACAGCGATGTGACATCACTGCTGACGTGGATGAGCGATGCGGGGCTGGTGGTGTTTCACGGTCCCATGGTGACGAAGGATTTTGCGACTCCGAATGGAGTGCACTGGCCTACGTTCAACGCATGTGTAACCGGACGGACGAATTGGGTGCTGGACACACGCTCGATCCCAGACTTTCGCGCCATTGTGAGAGGCAGCGCCGAGGGAGTTTTATACGGAGGGTGCCTGTCGTTGCTGGCAGCCTCGATTGGAACGAAGTACGCGTTTCAGCCGGAAGGGAAGATCCTGTTCATTGAGGACGTGGCGGCGAAGCCGTACCAGATCGATCGCATGCTGATGCAAATGAAGATGGCAGGCAAGTTCGAGGGCGTACGCGGCGTCATCTTTGGCGAGATGATCAACTGCACACAACCGGGGGGGCAGAACTACACGCTGGAAGAGGTGATACGGCGGATCCTCCGCGATTTGCGAATTCCAGTAGCATTCGGGCTGCCTTCGGGGCACGTGTCGTATGGGAATGTGTCGCTGCCATTCGGGGTACGCGTTTCGTTGACGGCTGATTACGACGAGGGAGTGCGGCTGGAATTCCTGGAGAGTGCGACTGAGACGAAGGTCGCAATGCGATCCAGCACGGGGCAGAACGTATAGAGATGAGCAATCCAAAACACATTCACCTGATCGGAATTTGCGGAACTGCAATGGCGTCTTTGGCCGGCATGCTGAAGGCGCGCGGGTTCAGGGTGACGGGGTCGGATGCGGCGGCATACCCGCCAATGTCGGATTTCCTGGCGTCGCTCGGAATCCCCGTGGCACAGCCGTTTTCCGAGAAGAACCTGGAACCACGGCCGGACCTGGTGATTGTGGGGAATGCTATGTCGCGCGGGAATGTGGAATTGGAGTATGTGCTGGATCAACGAATCCCATTCCAATCGATGCCGCAGCTTTTGCATGATGAATTTCTGAAGCAGCGAGATGTGATTGTCGTTGCAGGAACGCACGGGAAGACGACGACAACGTCGATGCTGGCATGGATCTTCGAGAGCGCCGGACGAAAGCCAGATTTCCTGGTAGGCGGAATTGCGGAGAATTTCGGCAGCAGCTTTGCGTTGGGTGGAGGCGCGAACTTCATCATCGAAGGAGACGAGTACGATACTGCGTTCTTCGATAAAGGCCCGAAGTTTCTGCACTACTTCCCGACATCAGTAATTCTGACGTCGGTGGAATTCGATCATGCAGACATCTATTCCGATCTTGCGGCAGTGAAGACGGCGTTCAAGCGATTGGTGAACCTGGTGCCGAGGGACGGACGGATCATCGCGTGGGATGGAAGCGCGAACGTGGACGAGTGCCTCACGAAGGCGTTCTGTCCTGTTGAGCGATACGGGTTTGGCGAGAATGCCAAGTGGCGCACCGTTGAAGTGAAGTTTGAGCCGGAACGGACCAGTTGGAGCGTGCTGCGGGATGGCGCGCCTTGGGGTGAGTTTGAGTTCCCACTGGCCGGCGAATACAACGTACTGAATGCAACGGCGGCGGTGGCGATAGCAGCCGGTTATGGAATCACAGCGGAACAGAGTGCGGATGCACTGCGAAGCTTCCAGAGCGTGAAACGAAGACTAGAAGTGCGCGCAGAGGTTGACGGGATCACGATCATCGACGACTTCGCCCATCATCCGACGGCGATTGTGCAGACGCTGAAGGCACTGCGAACGCGATATGCAGGACGACGACTGTGGGCGATTCTCGAACCGAGGTCGAATACGTTGCGGCGTAACGTGTTTCAGCCGGAACTGGCGTGTGCCCTGGCGGTGGCGGATGAAGTCGTGATCGCGCAGATATTTAAAGCAGAGGCGATTCCGGAGAAAGAGCGGCTGGATCCCAACGCCGTCGTCGGGATGCTGGCTAAAGTGAGCAAGCGAGCGCGCATTCTGGCCAATGCTGATGAGATTGTGGAGCAGGTTGCGCCCGAGCTGCGATCGGGCGACGTGGTGGCCATTCTTTCCAATGGCGGGTTCGGGGGCATCTATGAAAAACTTCCGCAGCGTATCGAATCCCTGCGCGAGGTGAAGACCCGAGTTTGAGAGCGACGTTCGCGAAAGTCACGCTGTCCGCGGTTTTTCTGACCAATTTCCTATTTGCGCAAGCACCGGCGGTGCAAGCGGCGCCCCTCGCGCAGACTTGCCCAGCCTTTACTCATGACGGCGCAGTCGGATCGGACGAGTGGAATTACCAGATTTCACTAACTGACCCGCAAGCCCAGATGATCCATGTTCGGATCGATCTGGCACCGACCTCTTCTGACCTGAAAGTGCAACTTCCGGTGTGGAATGCGATCTACCAGGTGCGTGACTTTTCCCAATACATTCGGAACGTCAAGGCGGCAGATAAGAGCGGCGGAGACGTGACGCCGGTTTCGATGGACAAGACCACGTGGAGCGTGCCGAATGCTTCGACAATTGAATACGATTTTCTGGCAGAGATGTCCGGCTCATTCGGCGCAGAACTGAATTCCGACCATGCATTCTTGAATTTGGCGATGCTGCTGATGTATCCGGTGGGTGCTCCGAAAGAAACGATGCGAGTGCAATTCGCGAATGTGCCGAAACGCTGGCGCGTTTCGACACCACTTACGTCAGCGAGTCAGGATGCAGGTTTACCAAGTTATTGCGCGCAGAATTATGACCGAATGGTCGACTCCCCAGTAGAGATCAGCGACTTTCGCGAAAGCGATTTCGAGAGCAGCGGCGCGCATTTTCGCGTGATTGTGCATGCCGATCCGCAAAACTACTCGATGGACGCCGTCGACCGAATGCTCGAGAAGATTGTTTCATCCGAGATTGCGTGGATGGGGGATCTGCCGTTTCAGCAATACACATTCATTTATCACTTTCCGAAAGGGCGCGGTCGCGGCGGGATGGAGCACGCGTATGCAGCGGCCATAGAGGCCAATGCACCAACTCTGACAGGCGACATGACTCCGCTGGCGGGATTGAGCGCACACGAGTTCTTCCATCTGTGGAACGTGAAGCGGATTCGTCCGCAAACGCTGGAGCCAATCGACTACACAAAAGAGAATTACACTCGAGCACTGTGGTTCAGTGAGGGCGTGACCAGTACGGTGGCGGAGTCTACGCTGTTTCGCGCGGGGATGCTGGACGAGAAGGACTTCCTTGCGGGATTAGCTGCGGAGATCCGCGAATTGGAGACTCGTCCGGCGCACCTCACGCAGAGCGCTGAGGCTTCAAGTCTGGAAGCGTGGCTGGAGAAGTATCCGGCATATCGCGCGCCGGAACGCAGCGTTTCTTACTACAACAAAGGTGAACTACTGGGCTCGATGCTGAACCTGGCGATCCTGGACGCAAGCGGAGGAACGAAGTCGTTGCGCGAACTGTTTCAGTGGATGAACGAGCACTACGCGAAACAGGGACGCTATTTTCCGGACTCCAAAGGCGTGAGGGAAGCGGCAGAGGCGATCACCGGGAAGAGCTTTGCGGATTTCTTCCAATCATACGTTTCTGGATTGAAGGAGATTCCGTACGACGAGTTCCTGAGCAGTGCGGGTTTGCGAGTGAAGACGAAGAAAATTACGGTGGCTGATCCGGGATTTACGGTGAGCGCGAATTTCAGCGGGACGGCGATTGTGGACTCAATCGAGCCGGGTAGTGATGCCCAGGTGATGGGAATTCGGGCAGGCGACGTGATCCGAGAGATCAACGGCGAAATAGTCTCAAATTTCGTGGCGCAAATCGGAGTTCTAGAACCCGGAAGCAGCATGCGTTTGCGCATTGCGCGTGAGTCGGCTGTGCTGGATTTAACGGTGCGAATCGGTAGTAGAAATCTCGTGAATTATGAAATTGTGAACGCCGGTCACGTCACCGACGCGCAGCGGACAAGACGCGTGGCCTGGATGCGCGCGGAAGCTGAGACACAAGCAGCCCACTAATATGCGGAGCTTGCTCACACTTTTGTGGTGGATGGTCGCAGCACCGGTGACGGCGTCTTTGGGGATTTCCGTGGACACTGGTTACCGGCAAGATCGATGCGATGTACTGGACCGGCGCTCTGGGTCGCGCGCGTCGGCGTGCGAATTGCCGGCATTCGCTGGACGTTGATCGGGCTGGATCGGTTGCCGATGAAGAGCAACTACATTTTCATGTCCAACCACGTTTCGAATATTGATCCGCCATTGCTGGTTCCACTTCTGCCACGGCGAGTGACGGTGATGGTGAAGAAGGAATTATTCAAGCTGCCGATACTTGGTCGCGCGATGCGGATGGCGGACTTCATTCCGATCGATCGCAGTAATCGGGAAGCGGCGATCGGCAGCGTACGCGAGGCGGCGAACGTCGTGAGAAAAGGATTGGACTTGTTGGTATTTCCCGAGGGTACGCGCTCGCGCGATGGGCGGTTGCTGCCGTTCAAAAAAGGGTCGTTCTATTTGGCGATGGACACCGGGGTTCCAATTGTTCCGGTTACGATTCTGGGGACGGAAGGGTTGCTGCCGAAGGGCTCAGTGCTGGCGCGTCCTGGGAAAGTAAGTATTGTATTTCACGGGCCAATCGATCCGAAGGAATATAGCGATCGAGACGAACTGATGGAAGCCGTGAGGGCAAGTGTGAAAAGCGCGCTACCAGAGGACAGGCGGTAGGGCTCAGGATGGTGTAGGCGGCCGGGGGGTCGGCTGCCCCACGTATTTTGCTGTCTTAGTGATAAAGCTACGGATTCTAGCGTTCTAATTACCTTGGTTACGTTCCAGAACCCTGAAAGTGTGATATCTACTGCCGGACAAGCTCCCTTTATGCGGGAGGAGCCTATGGCATGGGACGGCGAAGAACGACGTAGTTCTCAGCGTGCGCGGTGCACGTTGCCAATTGAGCTGCGCACCGAGGGCGGAGCGTTTCCGGCGCAAGCGGAGACCAGTGACGTTGGTCTGACCGGCTGCTATGTGACCACGATGTTTCCTTTGCCGATTGGTACGAAACTGAATGGCGCATTATCGATTGGATCGCGCAGAATTGCCGTGAAGTGCGAGGTCATCACCATGGACCCCAGTCTCGGGAACGGCATTAAGTTCGTGGAAATGTCGGAAGACGATAAGGCTGAGTTGAAGACCTATCTGGAGAACAGCGCTTCGCCTGAGTCGGATTCAGATTCCGGATACATCATTCGGTAGCCGTTCTGCGGTCAATTTGTTTTCAACCTGGTTGAAAGACGATAGAAGCTTCTCGTGAGGGGTGGAATAGGTGGGGCCCTTTCGACGTTGCCGTATTAGGGTCCAGTGTGCCTGCAACCGCTAATCACAAACCTTTCTTTTCGATCATGCGGGCGGTAAGGGCGACGCCATCGCGTCCGTCGTGAAGTTTCAGGGAAAACACCAGCACATTCCACTGCCAGCGCGAACTGCGCGTGGGTAACTGCGGAAGGCCGCGGAATCCGCGGTCGATGTAGGTTTCGTGAGTATCGGCAACAGTGCGAATCACTTCTTTCCAGCCATCGCCGAGTTCGGGGAACTGCTCGAACATATTCTTGCCGACAAACCATGTACGCTTGCGCTCGAAAAATGACGCGAAGTAATCGTTGACGTATTCGAAGTTACCTTCGCGGTCGAGGATTTCGAAGACAACGTCTTCACCCATCGAGAGGCTGATGCGACTGTAATAGAAGTCACGAGCGTCGACGACAACAGGTTTGCCGCGTCGCTTGGCCTCGAAAGTATGGAGCGCGGTGAGCAGATCGTTGACGGAACTGTAGCCCTTCAGCAGATGGATGTCGGCGATTCCGCCGAAACGGCGTTCCAGGGTCGCGGACATGATAATGATGGGAACTTCGGGGCGCTTCTTACGCAGCGTATCGGCGACTTCGGTACCGAATTGGCCGG
Source organism: Terriglobia bacterium (assembly GCA_963724985.1). Taxonomy (GTDB): domain Bacteria; phylum Acidobacteriota; class Terriglobia; order Terriglobales; family Acidobacteriaceae; genus JAJPJE01. The sequence continues at coordinate 71,130 of CAVRWV010000019.1, forward strand.
CGCCGAGGTGATAGTCGAGCACGGCAATATCGATGTCCTGCAATTTGGCTGCGGCGTCTTCGATGCGTGAGGTGGAGACGACTTCGTATCCGTTCTGACGAAGAATGGTGGAGCGAAGAAGAAGGTTATCTTCCAGATCGTCGAGCAAGAGGACGCGAATGGGCTTGCGTTCGTCCTGCTTCTTACCTTCTCCGATTTGGCGAATGTCGGCCAAGAAAACGTTTCTCAGTACTTTCAGTATTTCAGTACATCAGTAAAAACAAAGCTATCAGCAGTCGGCACTCAGCAAGTGCGAAAGATTAGTGTGCTGACTTTTCTTTCGTGCCCAGGGCACGAATCGTTTTTGCGAGTTCGGGCAATTTATTGAACACAGCCACGGCTCGCAGCCATTGGCGATTCTCGATCGCGGGATAGCCGCTGACCACGGTTCCTGGCTCTACGTCATTAGGGATGCCACTTTGGGCGGTTGCGATAGCGCCATCCCCAATTTTGCAATGACCCGCGACGCCAACCTGTCCGGCGAGAATCACTTTATTGCCGACTTCGGTAGATCCCGCGAGGCCGACCTGAGCGCAGAGCAGCGTATCTTCGCCAACTTTGCAGCCGTGACCCACCTGGACAAGATTATCCACCTTTGTGCCCGGGCCGACACGCGTTTCGCCAATGCTGGCGCGGTCAATGCAAGCGTTTGCCTGGACCTCGACCCGGTCGCCGAGGATTGCGGGGCCGGACTGGACAATCTTCTGCCAGTGGTTGTTTTCATCTTTGGCGAAGCCGAAGCCGTCGGCACCGACGATCACGCCGTTCTGCAAGACGACATCGTCGCCGAGTTGGCAGTATTCCCGAACCACAGCATGGGCATGGGCGAAAAAGTTGTTACCGATGCGGGCGCCGCGATAGATGACGACGTGCGGCAGAATGACGCAATCGTCACCAATGACTACACCTTCGTCGATGACCACATATGCGCCAACGGAGGCATTCGCGCCGACTCGCGCCGATGCATGAATCTGTGCTGTGGGATGAATGCCGGGTTGGTATCTGGGCGGCTCATAGAAAAGTGCAAGGGCGCGAGCGAAGGTCAGGTACGGGTTCGAACTGCGCAAGGTCGCGAGGGGAGCCGCCGGGAAATCCTCAGAAACGATGACCGCGGATGCTTTGGTTGTCTTTACCGCGGAAGCATATTTTGGGTTGGCGATAAAGGTGATATGCCCGGGCCCAGCTTCTTCGATACCGGCGACTCCGGTGATCTCGGCATCATCGCCGTCGAGACGCACATTGAGTTGAGACGCAATTCGAGAGAGTTTCATGGCAAATGCGTATCCGCTTGAAAAATGCTTGGAGGCGCAAAAGAGATTCTACTAGAGCGGATTCGATCGTTCCGCACCGAATGGATCTCTCGGCCTTCGAGTCCGTTTTGGATTGTCATCCCAAACATTTGCGGATACGAGACATCCGGTCTGAGGTGAAAGGGATTCGAAGGGAACGTAGTCAGGAGCAAGTCGATGCGTCGTATTTGTCTTGGCGTGTTGGTTCTACTGATGTCGATCTCAGCATTCGCGCAGCAGGACTACGTTGGCCGTTTCAGTGCGTTTGGCGGCTATTCGTTCCTGGATTCGCCGAAACTCAATTTGTTTGAAAACGGCTTTGATGGGACGTTTGGCGTCAACATCAAGCGGTGGATTGCGTTTGGTTTTGACTTCAGCATATTCACTGGAGGATCTTCGCTCGTGCCTAGTGATTTGAACGCTTCGGCGCAGCAACAATTGGCGCCAGTCCTGGTGTTGCTGCCGCCGGGAGCTACTATCAGCGTCCCGTTCGATGCGAGGACATCTACATACGCGATTGGACCGCAGATCAACATCCGCAAGTTGAAGAAGGTGACATTCCTGGTGCGACCAGCGCTGGGAGCGCTGCACGAGGATGTTACGGCGAAACCGACGGATCCGCTGACTGGAGCGATTGTCGCCGGGCTACTCGGACCCACAGGGAAAACCAGCAGCACAGCAACATTCTACGGATTTGGCGGAGGAGCGGACTTTTTCCCTAAGAAACACGTGGGGCTTCGCGTTACGGCAGACTTCGTGCACTTCGCGATCTTCCAGAGTTTTTTGAACGGAGGACGTAATGCGGTACGATTTTCGATTGGACCGACATTCCAGTTTGGCGGCAACGTGCCGTAGCTTCGCGCAACCGAGGTCGGCTGCACACGTGAGTTTCACTCGCTGAACATGGGTACCTGGCGCGAATCGGGCGGAAGACCTGTTGGCTTCCGGCGGCGCGCGCCGGGAGCACCGATCACCGCGAGCACGCACAAATCGCTCAAAGCACTTTTCGGTATAAAAATCCGCTGCGTATTGGAACGCGCGTCAGGCGGATTCACGAAGTAGCCTTCGGGAAGTATCTGAGTCAAATCGTTGGGCATCATGCCTTCGAGAACATCGTTATCCCGAAATTGAAGACGTACCCACAGGCCTTCCGTACGGGGGCGCGTTGTAAACGTCTTGCGGATCAGATCTTCCGTGTCTCCGAAATCGCGAACGAAATAGACGCCCTTCACTTCTTTCAGGTCGACGGTGACGAGTTTGCCCGCCAGATTCAAGATTTCGAGTTTGCCGTCCACGAGGAAAGTTGCGGCTACGTGACCCTGCATGGAGTCACGGTCGAGTTTGCGAATGATGACCTTCTTATGAGTGGAGGGCATGGCGTGCATCCCGATTGTGCCACTTTTTCTGTTCCAATAGCGGACTGCGGAACGAAACGTAGCCAAAATGTGAACAGATATGCTATGTTTTGTGGTTCATCAGCTTCGGATTGTCTGTAAGTCGCACCAATTGAGTCACTTAGAAGCCAGATTCGATTTGCCCACAACGGGCACAGGCAAAGCGAAGCTCTGTTTTCGTTCGGTATCTTGCTGACAGTTGTAGTGTAACCGATAGAAAACAGAAGACATAGTTGTTTCTTCGGGTTCTCGGATTGCGCCTATGGTGCGGGCCTGCGAGGACAGTAAGCGGGAGGAAATTGGCAGACTACATCTACACGATGGAAACCCGGCTCTCGCCGGATCAGCTGCGCGCGGTCAACTTCGTTGAGGAAACTGCCCGAGCCCATGGGATGAATATTTATCTGACCGGGGGCACGATCCGAGATCTGATGACCGGGTTTTCGATCCGCGACCTGGACTTCACCGTCCAGGGCAACCCATTGAAATTTCAGAAGGAGCTGGAGAAGTTCGGAGCGCGGGTTGAAGCTACGGACGAATCCATAAAATGGATTTCGCTCACCTTCCCCGGGGGATTCAGGGCTGAGATCGAGATGGCGCATACCGCGCGCTACGAGAAGCCCGGAAAGTCGCCTGTCGTTGAGCCTTCGGGAATTGCGGAAGACCTGCGCTGTCGTGACTTTACGGTGAACGCGATGGCCCTTTCGCTGAATCCGGGGTCGCGGGGACTGCTGCTGGATCCGATGAATGGCGCAGCGGATATGGAGACAAAGGTTATCCGTGTTCTGCACAACTATGCCTTCCTTGAACAGCCAATACTGCTGATTCGAGCAACGCGTTTTTTAACGCGATTCCACTGGACGTTCGAAGAGAGAACTCAGGCGAGATATCAGTCCGCACGCGAGGGCAATTACATCGAGAATGTAAACACCAAGGACATTGGATACGAGATCGAGCAGATTGCGTATGAAGATGATCCGCTGGGCGTGATGAAGTCGCTGGAAGAACAGGACTGGCTGAAGGTGCTGCATCCGCATTGGGCGACAGCGAAGGTAGATCAGGCTGGATTGGCAGCGCTACTGAAAACGCGTCAGCAGTTGCTGGAGATAGGCGTCGATGGGAATCCGTCGGCGGCGGTGATGTACTTCCTGACCGACAAGCTGCCGGAGAAGGAAACGGCAGAGATCCAGAAAGCGATTCCGAACAAGACGCTGGTGGAGAGCTGGAAGCGTCTCGAAGACGATGCGAAAGAACTGGCGAAGAAGCTGACTGGGAAGGAATCAGCGACACCGTCGATGACTTGGGATGTGCTGACCGCGTCAAAGCCGGAGACGCTGATGTTCCTGGCGGCGACAACCAAGCAACAGGCGGTCCAGAAGCATATCGAGAACTACTTCGGTAAGTGGCGGCAGATACCCCAACGCTTCCCGCTGCCGGAGATGATTGAGTTGCAGATCACGCCGTCGCAACCGAATTACAAAGAGGTGACGGACAAAGTTTTCCGGTTGCTGCTGGATGGGAAGCTGCGAACGCCGAGTGAGACGACCAAATTTCTGAAGCCGTTTGCGCCGCCACCGCCACCGCCGCCACCTCCTCCGAAGGAGAAGCGTGGGAAGGCTAAGGCGGCAGAAGCAGCGGCTGCGGCCGCAGCGGCGGCTGAGGCTGCGAAGAAGGCAGCTGCCGAAGTGCCAAAGAAAGGCGCCAAGGCGGAGAAGCCAACAGCAAAAGAGGCTGCGAAGAAAGCGGTTCCAGCGAAGACAGCGGCACCCGTAAAGGCGGCTCCGGCGAAAGCGGTGAAGGCGAAAGCTCCGGCGAAGAAAGTGGCGGTGAAGGCGAAGCCCGCGGCGAAGAAGGCGGGGAAGAAGAAGTAAGTAATCGGGCAAGATAGGTAATCGGTGATTTGTAATAGGTGATTGAAAACCGGCGCAGTGCTGGACTGCGTCAAGCTCCCGTTCATCCGGGAATCCTCGCTGCGCTTTGAGCGGGCTAGGGCGCTAGCTCCAGGCGCGACGGACTTCTTTTCCACAAGCGTTTTGCTCCGCGACTTCTCTTGGGACTAGCTGACCACTACAATTGAAGTAGTCCCCATGTCCCAATTCGTTCATTTACATCTGCACACCGACTACTCCCTCCTGGATGGCGCCTGCGACGTCGACAAGCTGGTTAAACGCGTAAAGGAACTCGGGATGCCAGCGGTCGCGATGACCGATCATGGCAACGTGTTCGGCGCGGTCAACTTCTACAACGCTGCTAAGGCTGCCGATGTTAAGCCGATCATCGGGTGCGAGCTGTACATCTGCAAAAAGGAAGACCATCGAAGCGCTCCGGAAGGCGACACTTATAACCATCTGCTGGTGCTGGCGGAGAACGAAGAGGGTTACCGCAACCTGGTGAAGATCACTTCGGAGGCATCGCTGCACGGCTTCTACTACAAGCCGCGCGTGAGCAAACGCTTCCTGGCGGAGCACAGCAAGGGGCTGATCGGGCTGTCGGGATGTCTGAAGGGCGAAGTCGCCGAGAAACTGACGGAAGGGAAGTACGACGCTTCGAGGCAGGCGGCGGCAACTTTCAACGACATCTTCGGCGCCGGAAATTTCTTCATCGAAGTGCAGAACCAGGGACTACCGCAAGAGCACAAGATCCTTGCCGATCAGTTCCGCATCGCGCGCGAGCTTGGCATTCCCGCGGTTGCAACTAACGACAGCCACTACCTGTGCGAGGACGACGCCCACGCGCAGGACGTGATGATCTGCATCCAGACTGGCAAGTCGGTCGCCGAAGAAAATCGGATGAAGTTTCAGACCAACCAGTTCTTCGTGAAGAGCTACGAGGAAATGGAGAAGGTCTTCGGCAGCGAGCCCGACGTACTGAAGCGGACGCTGGCGATCGCCGAGCGTTGCAATTTCAAGCTCAACAAGGTGAGCAATCCGTTTCCGCGATTCGATGTGCCCGCTGGGAATGGATATCGATGGGTACTTCGAGCGAGTCTGCCGCGAAGGTTTCGCACGGCGGGTGGAAGTGCTACGCGAGTTGCAAACGCAAGGCAGGCTCAAGCACCAGATCAGCGACTACGAGCAGCGGCTCTCGTGGGAAATACAGATCATCAAGCAGATGAAGTTCCCCGGCTATTTCATGATCGTGTGGGACTTCATTCGTTACGCGAAAGAACATGGGATTCCGGTTGGACCGGGGCGCGGATCGGCGGCGGGATCGCTGGTGGCGTATGCGATGTCGATCACGGACGTGGATCCGCTGCAGAACGAGTTGCTGTTCGAGCGTTTCCTGAATCCTGAGCGCGTGAGCATGCCCGATATCGACGTCGACTTCTGCATGAACCGGCGTGGCGAGGTGATCCGGTACGTCACCGAGAAGTACGGACGCGAAAACGTGGCGCAGATCATCACGTTCGGCACGATGGCGGCAAAAGCGGCGATCAAGGATGTGGGCCGCGTGCTGGATATGCCGTACGCGGAGGTGGACCGGATCGCGAAGATGATCCCCACCACGCTGAACATCACGATCGATCAGGCGTTGGAGGATTCTCCGCCACTCGCGCAGGCGTATGAAACCGAGCCGCAGGTGCGGCAGATCATCGATACGGCGAAAAAGCTGGAAGGGTTGGTGCGCAACTCAGGCGTGCACGCGGCCGGCGTTGTGATTTCGCCGCAGCCACTTACCGATCTTGTTCCGGTGCACCTGACCAAGAACGAGGAAATCGTTACCGCGTATGACATGAAGGCCATCGAGAAGCTCGGGCTTCTGAAAATGGACTTCCTCGGGCTGACGACGCTGACGATTCTTGACGACGCGCTGAAGCTCATCAAGCAGGTGAAGGGCGTGGACATTAATCTGCACACGCTGGTGACTGACGATGTCGAGACGTATAAGAAAGTGTTCCACAGCGGATTGACGTCGGGCGTGTTCCAGTTTGAATCGCACGGCATGCGCGATGTGTTGCGACGCTATCAGCCGAACTCGATCGAAGATCTGACGGCGTTGAATGCGCTGTACCGGCCCGGTCCGATCCAGGGCGGCATGATCGACGACTTCATCGATCGCAAGAGTGGGCGCAAGAGAATTGAGTACGAACTGCCGGAGCTGGAAGCGGTCCTGAAAGAGACGCTGGGCGTGATCGTGTATCAGGAGCAGGTGATGCAGATCGCGAACCGGCTCGCGGGATACTCGCTCGGTGAAGCCGACTTGCTGCGGCGCGCGATGGGTAAGAAGAATGCCGAGGAGATGGCGAAGCAGCGTGAGCGCTTCGTGCAGGGCGCGCTGGAAAGAAAGTTTCCGCAGAAGAAGGTCGAAAAGATTTTCGATCTGATGGAGCAGTTCGCCGGATACGGATTCAACAAGTCGCACTCGGCGGCGTACGCGGTACTGGCTTATCAGACTGCGTATTTGAAGACGCATTACCCGGTGGAGTTCATGGCGGCGCTGTTGACCTCGGTGACGGGAAACACCGACGACGTTGTGAAGTACATCAATGAATGCCGCGATATGGGGATTCCGGTCGAGCCGCCCGATATCAATGTGAGCGATGCGAACTTTACTCCGCATGAGCAAGCGATTCGTTTCGGATTGGCGGCGGTGAAGAATGTCGGTCACAACGCGATTGACTCGATTGTGGCTGCTCGCAAGGAGTTGGGGAGTCTCACTTCCATTTACCAGTTCTGCGAGAAGGTGGATCTGCGGCTGCTGAATAAGCGAGTGGTGGAGTCGCTGATCAAGAGCGGCGCAATGGATTCGCTGGGCCGCCGCAATCAGTTGATGCAGGCGCTGGATAAGGCGATTGAGCGAGCACAGAAGACGCAGAGAGATGCGGAGTCAGGGCAGCATGGGTTGTTCGGTGTGTTTGACGATCAACCTTCGGCGGGGAACGGGAACGACACGCTTCCCGAGGTGCCCGATTGGGATGAGCACACGCGGTTGTCTTTCGAGAAAGAGATATTGGGATTCTTCATCACGGGGCATCCGCTGGAGAAGTATGTCAGCAAGCTGAAGGACTTCCGGGCACTCACGGTGGAGGAGATCTGCGCGATGAAGCAGTCGACCGGCAGAGACGAGAGCATCTCGACGGGCGGAGTGATCACCAGCCACAAGATTGCGAAGTCAAAGAAGGGCGATCTGTACGCGCAGGGCTCGCTGGAGGATATGACAGGTAAGCTGGATTTCCTGCTGTTCTCCGACAATTTCAAGCGGTTGCAGGAAAGATTGAAGCTCGAGGTTCCGGTGCTGGTGCGCGCGTCGGTGCGGGTAGAAGAGGGCGCAAATCCCAAGCTGATGGTCAGCGACATCACTCCGCTGGAAGAAGCGAAGCCAAAGTTGCCGGCCTCGCTGCGACTGAAGATTCCACTGGAATCGACGACGAACGAGGTTATCGACGAGCTACACGGGATTCTGGCGGCGCACAAGGGAGAGGCGCGGGTGTTGTTTGATTTGGAGCGTCCCGGAGACTTCATGGTGGTGATGGAAGCCGAAGGCTATAATGTTATGCCGGACCACGCGTTTATTTCGCGGGTCGAGGAACTGTGTGGGCGGGGCAGTGTCCGGGTGGTTGAGTAGGCTCCGGGCACATAACGACTCCGAAGAGGATGTGCGCAGTGGCAGCAACTGGATATGCACTCGTATGCGATCTGCTCGGCTCGGAACTGGAGCAGATACGAAGCGACACGGCGGACGGGAATCTTAAACCGATGGAAACAGCGACAAAGGCCCAACAGGAATTGGAAAAGATCGAGAAACAGATAGCCCAGCTGGAACCGCTGGGGCGCGAGAATGAAGACGCGCACAAGAAATTGCAGGCTTTGCACGATCAGGTAAACGTTCTGCGGAAGCAGATTACCCAGAATCTGGGCGCTTGGCAGCGCGCGGAACTGGCCCGGCACCCGCAGCGCCCGTATCCACTGGACTTTGTCGAGCGCATTTTCACTGACTGGAGCGAGGTTCATGGCGATCGGCGATTTGCCGACGATGCCGCCATGGTTTGCGGAATGGCGCGCTTCCATGGCGAAGACGTGCTGGTGGTCGGCACGCAAAAGGGCCGCACGACTAAAGAGAAGGTGCTGAGAAATTTTGGATCGCCGAATCCTGAGGGATATCGGAAGTCGATCCGGGCGATGAAGTTTGCGGAAAAGTTTGGACGGCCGGTGATCACGTTTGTCGATGTGACCGGGGCGTATCCGGGAATCGGCGCGGAAGAACGTGGACAGGCCGAGGCGATTGCGCAGAATCTGCGGGAGATGGCGCGGCTGCGGGTTCCGGTGATTACGGCAATTACCGGTGAAGGTGGAAGCGGCGGAGCGCTGGCGATCGCGGTGGCGAATCGCGTGATCATGATGGAGAACTCGGTCTACTCGGTGATTTCGCCTGAGGGCTGTGCGTCGATCATGTGGAGAGATTCGAGTAAAAAAGAGCTGGCCGCCGAGGCCATGAGAATCACGGCCAAAGACCTGACGGAGTTGGGAATTATCGATGATGTAATCCCCGAGCCGCCAGGTGGGGCGCATACGGATCATGATGCGGCAGCAGCGCTGGTTGACCAGGCTCTGCAGAAGCATTTGGGAGAGCTGAAGCAGCTTTCGCCCGACGAACTGGTGAAATCGCGATACGACAAATTTCGTGTGATGGCGCAGTATTTCACCGAATCGTAGCTGCTGGATGCCTTGTGGGAGGTATCCATTCGGGGCGCAGACTTGCCATCCGACTCGCCTGCAGGCACGCCCAATGTGCGGTACTCATGTCTAAGTAAATCCAGCCTTTATAATTTAGTCACACCTTCGTGGGGAAAGATTCATCAGTTAGGAAAGGCGTGCTCGTTTAATGGCCACAACGGATTTAGCGGTACATGGCGCGACCGGAGACTCTGCGGGCAACCGGATCGTGAATGACTTCAGCCTGCAAGTAGCCACTGTAAATGGCTCGGGGTCTCAGTCGGCGAATACGGTTTTGCTGCGTACTATCTTCCAGATGGGAGTGCCGGTTTCCGGCAAGAACCTGTTCCCATCGAATATCGCGGGATTGCCTACCTGGTACACGATTCGCGCAAATAAGAATGGTTATGTCGCGCGCAAAAAGGAAGTCGACTTCCTGATAGCGATGAATCCGGAGACGGCGGTCGAGGATGTAAAGGTGCTCGCGCCGGGCGCCGCGGTGCTTTACGACGAACCTCTGAAGCTGAATGCTCTTCGCACCGATCTGACGTTCTATGCGGTTCCTTTCGACAAGATTACGGCGACGGTATGTCCTGAAGCGAAGCTGCGCAAGCTCGTGAAGAACATGGTGTACACCGGCGTGGTGGCGCACCTGCTTGGGATGGAGATGGCGGAGACGGAGAAGGCGATCCGCCGGCAGTTTGGGAAGAAGCAGAAGGCCGCCGATCTGAACGTGAATGCCGCCAACGCCGGTTACGACTACGCGGTAGCGAATCTGGAGAAGCTGGATCCGTTCTGGGTGGAGCGGATGGACGAGACGCGAGGGAAGATCATCATCGATGGGAACTCGGCCGCAGCGCTGGGATGCATGTTCGCTGGAGTCACGGTGGTGACGTGGTATCCAATCACGCCCTCGTCGTCGCTGGTGGAATCGCTCATCGATTACATGAAGAAGTACCGAATTGGCCCTGATGGCAAAGCTACTTTCGCGATCGTACAGGCGGAAGATGAGCTGGCTGCAGTGGGTATGGTTCTGGGATCCGCATGGGCTGGAGCGCGGTCGATGACCGCGACGGCGGGACCAGGAATTTCGCTGATGTCCGAGTTCACCGGGTTGGGATACTACGCGGAAGTTCCGGCAGTGATCTGGGATGTGCAGCGCGTGGGACCCTCGACAGGGTTGCCAACACGAACTGCGCAAGGCGACGTGCTTTCGACGGCGTTTCTATCGCACGGTGACACGAAGCACGTGCTGCTGTTCCCGGCGTCGCCGGAAGAATGCTTCACGATGGCGCAGGACGCTTTCAATCTCGCGGAACACGCGCAGACGCCAGTGTTCGTATTGTCGGATCTCGATCTGGGAATGAATAACTGGATGGCCGATGAGTTCCCGTATCCGACGACGCCGATCAAGCGCGGCAAGGTGTTGTCGAAGGAAGATCTGGATAAGCTGGGCGGATTCGCGCGCTACAAGGATGTGGACGGCGATGGGATCGGATATCGCACCATACCAGGCAACACGCATCCGATGGCGTCGTATTTCACGCGCGGCAGCGGTCACAACGAGAAGGCGCAATATAGCGAGCGCCCGGATGATTACCGCAACAATATGGACCGGCTTACGCGGAAGTTTGAGCAACTGAGAAAGAGCGTGCCGAAGCCACAGATTGTGCGGGACGGAAGCTCGAAAGTCGGGATCATCGGGTACGGAACTTCGCACTGGGCCACGGGCGAGAGCCAGGATCAGCTGAGGAAAGAATATCGTACCGAGACCGATTATCTGCGCGTGAAAGCGTATCCGTTTACAGCAGAGGTGCAGGATTTCATCGCGCGGCACGAACGGATTTATGTGATCGATCAGAATCGCGATGCGCAGATGTTCCAGCTGCTGAAGTTGGATTTGCCGGCAGAGCAAGTCGGAAAGCTAAGGTCCGTAAGGCATTATGACGGGCTGCCCATCGACGCGCGCAGCATCACGGATGATATCCGAGCCCAGGAGGGCAAATAGCCATGGCAGCGCCTCCAACAACGACTGCAACTCCAAGTCCAAAGACGAATCATATTGGCCTGACAGTGGTGGAGTACAAGGGCGGCAAAACGACCCTGTGCGCCGGATGCGGGCATAACGCAATCTCCGAACGAATCATCGATGCAATGTTCGAGATGGGCGTCGATCCGACTCGCGTAGCCAAGCTGTCGGGCATCGGGTGCTCATCGAAGAGTCCGGCGTACTTCATGAGCCGGTCGCCCAGCTTCAACAGCGTGCATGGGCGCATGCCCTCGATCGCGACAGGGACGCTTGCTGGCGAATCAGACTTTGCTCGCGATTGGCGTGAGCGGCGACGGCGATACGGCATCGATCGGCGTGGGACAATTCGTGCACCTGATGCGGCGCAACATTCCGATGATCTACATCATCGAGGACAACGGTGTGTATGGGCTCACGAAGGGCCAGTTCTCGGCGACAGCGGATTTGGGATCGAAACTGAAGACGGGCGTGATCAACGATCTGCCGCCGATTGACACCTGCGCGCTGGCGATCCAGTTGGGCGCAACATTCGTGGGACGTTCGTTCTCGGGTGACAAGAAGCAGCTGCTGGCCATGCTGAAAGCTGCGATTGCGCACAAGGGAACGGTGATGCTCGATGTAATTTCACCGTGTGTCACGTTCAACGATCACGATGGCTCGACGAAGTCGTACAAGTTCACAAAGGATCACGAAGAGCCACTGCATGACATCACGTTTGTGCCATCGTTCGAAGAGATCGACGTGGAGTATGCCGAAGGCGAGACGGTTGACGTGACCATGCACGATGGATCGCGACTGCGATTGCGCAAGCTGGAAGAAGATTATGATCCGACGAATCGGATTGAAGCGATCCGGCGCGTGAACCAGGCGCAGGAAGAAGGGGAAATACTGACCGGTGTCTTCTACGTGAACACCAAGGCTCCGACGTTTACGGACTTGCTGAACATGACGGATGAGCCACTGGCGACATTGCCGGAAGAGCGAGTGAGGCCATCGAGGGAAGTGTTGAAGGAGTGCATGGAAAGGCTGAAGTAGATACGTTTCGCGTTTCTGGTTTCACGTTTCACGAAAAGAGCCCCGAGTTGGGCTCTTTCGTTTCTGGCGCTCGCCGGGGTCCTGATCCACTGTTTCCAAATCGGCGGGTGGCGTAGCGATCGAGCCTTCCTCGGGTTCGCCGGTGTGCTCCGGGCTATTACCGTCTTCTGGAAAATCGGTGTCACTATCTTTCAGCATGGGGTCCTGATCGCGATGACCCAATTGTTTGCTAAGTGACGTGTTGGTCGCTTGTTGTGGCTTGTCCTGCTCGACTGCGCCTTTGCCTTCAAATTCGTCAGGTGTGTTTGTCATGGCACAAGAGATGAGTCGGGACTGAGGTGCTGTTGCCTGAAGGTTCGGTGGTGACGATAGGGTTCCCTCGCTGCGCTCGGGATGACAGTCCTCGCTCTCGCTCGGACAGGGAGTGAATTCGATGCGAAACTTTGAAGGTTCGGTGGTGACATTCGGTTTCGAAACTTTCTGCCAAAAGCGACGTTAGTATGAATAACTGCTCTGAGCTGGCGTGCAGTTGACGTCCTCGAGCCTTTGCGCAAACTCCTCGTGAGTTTCCGAGGAGCATGGGCGTAGAGCGACCTCCGCACCCGGTCGCCTACGCCCTTTAGTTTTTTGTGCGCGAGAACTGGCCACAGTAAAATCCCCAGCATGAGTTCGCCCGGCCCTTTAATGCGGCCTTACCAGCGCTTAGTTCGCATACAGATTCGTGGACGCGAGTTCGAGGTCCCGGACAGCAACATGGTTCTTCGCTGCCTGCAATTCCTTGCGCCGGAAGATATCTCCTATGGACGATTTTGCTGGAATGAAGACTGTCAGTATTGCCGCGTGACATACGACATGGGCGAGGGAACGCCGGTTCGTAAAGCGATCTCGTGCAAGCTGATGGTGCAGGATGGAATGCGAATCCTCGATATGGCGAACGAGATCAGCTATTGCCTGAGAAGTTTGAAGCTTCCACCGAAGGAAGAAGCAGTTGCGGGAGAGCCGGAGAAGTAAGGTCTGGATACTCAATCGTCGGCTGGCGCCGACTTGGTAGCTGCTTGTTCTCTGATTCCCAGGACTTCGTCCTGGGCTAGTTTCAAACGTCCGCTACACGGACTGAGTTGAATCAGGGGCGCGAAGCCGAGGGCTTGGTCGAAGAAGCCGTTGCCCCCAGCTTACGAAGCCGATCACGCGCTTGTTGCGCTTCGATGCTGTGCGGATAGCGCTGGACCAGCGAGTTCAATTCCTTTATTCCAGCAGAACGCTGTCCGAGATCGAGCAGGGCATAGCCCTTCTTCAACTGGGCGGCTTGAGCCTTGTTGCCACCGGGATACATCTCCAGGACTTTGTCATAGTCCTTGACGGCCTGCTCGTAATTGCCCTGGCGGTACTCAATATCAGCCAAGTAGAACTGCGCGTTTCCGGCCAGTTCGGTGGTCGGATAGTACTTCATGTAATCGCCAAATTCCTGCACGGCAAGCTGATAGTTGGCGGAGTTGTAGTCGCGCAGGGCGTTGTTGTAGAGCACGTCTGGCGGAGGTGCTGCGGCTTGGGGAACGCCGCCGGGACCGGTCGTGCCAGTTGCACCGGGCGTCCCAGGAGCGCCAGTTGTTCCAGCAGGCGCAGTATTCAGATTCTGTGCAGCCGCCTGCATAGCGTCAAGCTGCTGCGACATTTTGTTGAGACGCGCTTTGAGTTCGTCAACACTGTCGTTCAAAGCCTGGATCTGACCGGAAAGCTGGTCGGCGCGCGTGCCGGAATCGTTATGCTGCTGAGCCAGCGATTTCTGTAGGTCCGACATTGTGCCATTCAGCTTGTTCATGGTGTCGGTGCTTTGCTCGACGAGATTGCGCATTACTCCCATGCGCTCATCGAAGGACTGCTTCATCTGCGTCAACTGGTCCTGGATGGCCTGAACCTGCGTCTGCAGTTGAACCATATCCTTATTGGCGGCGAAAACAGGAGAGGCGCACAGAGCCAGCAAGGCAACGGCGATAAACAGTTTGTGTCGTTTCATGGGAATTCCTGTACTCAAGTGTTGCGTAAGGCAATCATATCGCGGGGTGAGGACCTGAATACCCCACCCAAGCCAAAAGAAGGCTTGGATGGGGCACCCGAAGGCACTTATGGTTACTGTTTGCCGTAAACGAAGTGGCCGCGGCGATTCTGCTGCCAGCAGCTCTCGTTCGACTCAGTGCAGAACGGCTTTTCTTTGCCGTAGCTGATGGTCTTGATACGGCTCGCGTCGACGCCAGATTGCACCAGAGCATTCTTCACCGCGTTGGCACGATTGTCGCCAAGCGCGAGGTTGTACTCGGTGGATCCACGCTCGTCGCAATGACCTTCGATGGTGAAGCCGATGCCAGGATTCTGCTTCAGGAAAGCAGCGTTCCCCTGGATGACGCTCTGCTGGTCAGGCTTGATGTCATAGGAGTCGTAATCGAAATAGACGTCCTTGACATTCGAATTGAACAGATCCATTTCAGTGGGCGACGGAGCCTTCGCGACGGGAGCAGGGGGCGGAGTTACCGTAACGCGCGCGGTCGATTCCTGCGAACCACCTGCACCTTTTGCGAGCAAGTGATAGGTAGTGGAATCGGTCGGGCTAACGGTTTGCGAGCCGTTGGCGTCCACTTTGTTTCCATCGAGGGTGACGTCGGTAGCGTTCTGCGTCTCCCAAGTCAGGTTGGTGGACTGTCCCTGCTGAATGGTGTTCGGGTTCGCCGTCAAAGAGGCGGTCGGTGCCGCGGGTGGCGGCGGTGGTGGCGGGGGCGGCGGCGTTACTTTCTTTTTGCAGGCACCAAGTACCATAACGCCGGCCAACGCCAGAATGATCAACGACCACTGAAACGCTCTGTGCTTCAAAACGCATCCTCCTGCCATCTGCGGGATGGCGTATCTGGTTAAAAGTTCAGGGCGCCGGAACTGCTGTCCGGCTACTCTCAATGTGTACACGTGATTGCGTTCAGCGAAAAAAATGGTTCGCTGAGGTACTACTTAAAACTCCAGTTCGGTTGCGAATTCTGGCCCGATGTTGTCAGTTGCTTCTGATTGGAGCCATCGGCGAGCATGGTCCATATCTGATCGGTGCCGGTGCGACTGGACTGAAAAACGATATGACGGCTGTCCGGAGACCACGAAGGGAAGTCATTGCGTCCGGCGTCATGCGTCAACTGGACGAACTGCTTCGTAGTAATGTCCATGACGTAGATATCCTGCGCCCCGGGAGCACCCGGTCCGTAGCGGCGAATCCAGGCAAATGCGAGGAATTGTCCATTCGGAGCCCACGAAGGCGATACCGCGTAACCTTGATCCGTCATGCGCTGGACGTTGGTGCCATCTGCTTCCATCGTGTAGATCTGTGGCAAGCCCGTGCGTCCGCTGACCCAAGCGATCTGGGAGTTCGTCTTCGGATTCCAAGTCGGCGAAACGTCGGGGCCCTTCGCCGCGGTAATGCGTCTGAGGGCATGACCGGTGGAATCGACGACGTAGATTTCCGGATCGCCACTTCGCGAAGAGGAAAAGGCGATCTTGGTGCCATCCCCTGAGAATGCTGGGGAGAGGTTGGTACCGCCGAAACGCGGGAACGACACGATGCGGTTCAGATCGAGAGAGAACATCTCGATCTCCCAATTGCCGCCGGCAATGCCGCTAAAAGCTACGCGAGAGCCATCAGGCGAAATGCGTGGCGAAAGCGAAATGGAACCGGTGCGCGTTAGTTGGTGCTGATTGGCGCCGTCATAGTCCATCAGCCAGATTTCTTTGTGGCCGCTGCGATTGCTGACGTAAGCGAGCTTGCTTTCCGCGATTCCGTTAATACCGCCGCCGAGGCGGAAGATGATTTCGTTGGCGAATTTGTGGGCGATGACGCGAGCCGCTTCAGGCGTGGCCTGATCGTTGTATTGCTTGCCGAGGACCTGGGGCGAGGCGGTGTTCTTGACGTCGTAGAGCCAGCCCTGCACGGTGATGTTCTGACCGGTGACGTTCAGATTTCCGAAGACCAGCATGCCGGCATTCGGCGGCGGATTGACCCAGGCATCAAATTTGACTTCCTGCGGCTGACCAGGGACGTCGATCGGGTAGAAACTCTTCGAGACCAGTTCGAAGATGCCGGCGTTGTCCAGATCGTTCCAGAGCGTATCGTTGAAGACTTTTAACAGGCCGGCAGCCTGAGGATCGGAAGAGAGCGGTTTGAAATCGGGAACGGCAATGCGGATTTTTTCTACGCCAAGGCCCGTGCCGGTGCGAATCCAGTCGGTTTGCGCGACCAGTTGAAGAGTCGAGAGAAAAAGGACGATAAGTGCGGGGAAGACTTTTTTCATCGTTCGCCTTGATGACTCCTGGATTCCGCAAAGCGGATTACAGATAGCTTTAACTATCTTTTATAGTCGAACCAGAACTCTACGGAAACTTGATTCCCACCATAGTCAGGTGGTAAGGGCCCAAATGTGTCAATACGCTGTAAGGCACGCACAGCAGACTGATCGAGCGATGGCACGCCGCTGGACTGCTCCACCTGGATATTGCGGGGCTGTCCGTTTCGGGCGATATCGAAGGTGACGTAGACGCGGTTAGCTGCGTTAATCCGTGGATCGACCTCGTACTTGAGCCAGTTTTCCGAAACCTTCTGTTGCACAACGCGTACGTACCAGGAGAAGCGCGAGCCGAAATCGCCGCCGCCGTTGAAGCCGAATCCGCCTTTGGCGCCCCCGGCACTGAAGGTGCCATAAGGACCGCTCACCGGGCCGCCTTGACCGAAGGGGACGATATTGTTGGCTTCTTCTACCGGCTTAGGCTTTTCCTCTGTTGTGGTGTGAGGCTTCTCTTTGGGCTTGGGCTTAGGTTTGGTGATCTTGTCTGGAATGGCGATCGCGTCGGGAGGCGGTTGTACCTCTTCCACCTTGGGCTGAGATTGCGTCAGACCCTTGGATTCGTTGGCCAGGATGTTGTCAGTCTTGACGGTAGGCGCTGGCAAAGGGATGCTCGTGACGAGGGTTGCGCTGATCGCTTCACCGCCTCCGCCAGCGCCGCCCCAGCTTTCTCCGCGACGTCCGGCAACCAGGGTATAGACGATAATCGAGGCGAACAGAATCCCGTGCACCGCTATCGAGGAGACTAGCGGGAATCCTAGTGGTTCGCGTTCTGTGAAAATATCAGCGTTGGCCGCCATGCTCATTCAGGGGCTGGGTCACGATGCTGACATTGGTGATGCCAGACTGCTTCACCGCATCCATGACGGTGGCAAAAGCGCCGAAGGGAACATTTTCATCGGCGCGAACATAAATGTATTGACCCTGCGGGTCGCGAATCTTCTGGCGCAGCTTGGCGCCGATCTCGTTGATGTTGATGGGATCGTTGCCGAGGAAGACGCGCTGCGACTTATCTATGGAGATAACCAGGCGTTCTTCCGTGATCTGCTTCACCGTCTTGGTCTTCGGCACATTGACTTCAATGCCGGACTGGAGGACCGGGGCCGTGACCATGAAGATGATCAGCAGCACGAGGACAACGTCGACCAGCGGAGTGACGTTGATCTCGGCGAGAGAGCTTTGTGTGCGGCCTTGTGTGTTGGTGAAAGCCATCTACGAACGAAGCTCCGCTTCCTGAGCAGCGACTGACTGGCGGGCAGGAGCCGCGGGAGCAACCCGCTCAATGCTGTTCAGCATTTCCAGGGAAAAGTCGTCCATACGCGCGCCGAATGTGCGGATGTCGTTCACAAAGATGTTGTAGGCGATCACGGCGGGAATGGCGGCGAACAGTCCCGCGGCCGTTGTGATCAAGGCTTCCGAGATGCCGGGTGCGACCGCGCGAAGGGTAGCTGCACCGGCGGTGCCGAGGCCCTGGAATGCATCGATGATGCCCCAAACTGTTCCGAACAGGCCGACAAAGGGCGTGACGGAGCCGGTGGTCGCGAGCCAGGGGAGACGGCGCTCCAGTCGCGTCAGTTCTTCCGACGAGGCGATCTGCATCGCACGCTGGACTGCGACGGGGTTACGCACTCCGCCCTGACGTTTCAGCTCCTCAAAACCACCCTCGAAAACGGTCGCAAGCGGGCTCGGCTTGAACTGATCCGAAACGGCAGCCATGTCCTGCAGGCGGGTAGCGCGACGGAAAGCACGCTGAAAACGCGAGCTTTGGACACGCGCACGGCGAAATAGGCTCCACTTCGAGAGGATGATCGCCCACGAAAACAGGCTGAAGCAAAGCAGGATGACAAGAACAATCTTGGCGACGGGACCAGTCTGGCCAAGCAGGCCTACCAGTTCATCGCCACCCACAACACTGGCTATCAAAAGGGGAATTGGCATCACTTCTCTTGTGTTTTTTGCGCTGGATCTCGCAAAGCGTAATTATAGATCAAGGTAGTCCATGAGATGCCCGCTCTAGGGCATGTACTGATTGCATACAAGGTACATTTATCAGGTTATTAGCGAGATAGTCGTAGAAGGGTAGCAAGTAGTTAGTAGCTAGAAGTCAGATATCAGAAAATAACTTGAGATGAACGGATCCTAATCGCAGAATGCGATGCCTGCGGACTATCCGCGAGCGGGATTTCACTGCTAAACTGCGGGCCAGATTCCAACTCTTGTCCTAGGTGTGCCGTGCTCCTGGAACTGCGCGTCGAAAATTATGCGGTCATCGATAGTGTGGTTGTGGAGTTTGCTCCCGGTCTAAACCTGCTGACCGGCGAAACGGGCGCCGGGAAATCCATTCTTATCGACGCGCTCGCTCTGTTGCTGGGTGAAAAAGCGTCTTCCGATGTGATTCGTCACGGAACTGACAAAGCTGTAGTGAGCGCCGTCTTCGAATTGCAGGACGCCAGCGAAGCCAAAGCGGTGACTGCGGTCCTTGGCGAGAATGGGCTCGACTTTGATGGTGAGCAGGTGATCCTGCGCCGGGAGATTCTTGCCGGGGGTAGGGGCCGAGTTTTCGTATGCAATCAGCCGGCGACCGTAACGGTGTTGAAGCAACTGGCGCCGGTATTGGCGTCGGTGCATGCACAGCGGGAATCGATTCTGTCGTTCGATGAGAAGACCCGTCTGGATTTACTGGATCGGTATGCGGGAAGCGACCGGCAGCCAACGGAAGAAGCGTTTGAACGATGGAAAGAGCTACGCAACCGGATCGAATCGATGGAGAAGGATGAGCAGGACCGGCTGCAGATGCTGGATCTGTGGTCGTTCCAGAAGAAAGAGATCGCGGAGGTGAGGCCGGAGGCTGGCGAAGACGAAAAACTCACGGCCGAGAAACGCGTTCTGGCTAATGCCGAGAAGATTTATGCAGCTGCGCAGGCGGCGCATGAAGCGCTCTACGAGGGCGATGTGTCGGCCGCGGCGCTGATTCGCGCGGGATATAAGCAGGTTCAGGAAGTCGCTAAATACGATGACAAGCTTCGCGAATCTTTGGCGCAGTTGGATGCGGCGAGGATCGCGGTCGAAGATATCGGTGCGACGCTAAGGGATTATGCGGAGTCGGTGAGCGTTTCGCCGGAACGGCTGGCTGAGGTCGAAGACCGTTTGGCGGCGCTCGATCGATTGAAGCGGAAATACGGTCAGAGTCTGGATGAAGTGATTGCGTATGGAGATGAAGTCTCGCGCAAGCTACACGAGATGGAGAATAAAGACGAGATCCTGCGGAAGCTAAGAAAGGAACAGGCGGAAGCGGGTGCGGCTTACCTGATGGCGGCGCGGATGCTATCGAAACAGCGATTCGAATCGGCGCGCAAGTTGGAGAAAGTGGTCGAGGGTGAGATCAACGATCTCGCGATGAAGGCGCGCTTCAAGGTTGAGGTCACGGGCGGCGACGAAGAAGGGAATTGGTCAGCGAGCGGATTCGATCAGGTTCAGTACCTGATTGCGACGAATGCCGGAGAGCCCTTGCGGCCGCTGGAAGAAATTGCCTCAGGTGGCGAGCTTTCGCGCGTGATGCTGGCGTTAAAGGTCTCGGTCGAAGCCGGAAAGTCACCAAAGAAGAAAGCCAGTTCGCAGCGCACGCTGGTGTTCGACGAAATCGATATTGGGATTGGCGGCCGAGCTGCGGAAGCTGTGGGCCGCAAGCTCAAAACCCTGGCGCAGAGTACCCAGGTTCTCTGCATCACTCACCTGCCGCAGATTGCTTCGTTTGCGGACCATCATTATCTGATCGAAAAGACCGAGGCTGGCGGACGAACCCGGACGGCGATCAAACACCTCAACGATGCTGGCCGCCGGGAAGAGCTGGCCAGAATGCTAAGTGGAGCGACGCTTACCGACGCCAGTCGGAAGCATGCGGAACAGATGCTGAAGACGAACGCGTAGGCCAATCCCACGAACTTAGGCCTTCCCCAGCCGCTTCCGGTTAGTAGCAGTTCGCCGCCCGCAGGCACCCAATCGATGCTAACCCTAGTGAGATCATGTGGTTACGTTGACTTTAGAGCATCTTCTTAGCTATTCTTATATGCATACAGTTTCGGCATACTAGAATCTATAGTGTGGTGGATGGCAAACGAGTGAACGCTGAAAACGGAAAAACTTTGCTACTTCTGAAGCCGCGAGGGTTCTGCGCCGGGGTGGTGCGGGCCATCGACATTGTGCGGATCGCGCTGGAGACCTTTGGCGCTCCCATTTACGTGCGCAAAGAGATCGTACACAACCGGTTCGTGGTGGAGGAGTTGCAGGCAAAGGGAGCTGTCTTCGTCGACAGCGTGGAAGAGGTTCCGGCCGGGGAGCGCGTGATTTATAGCGCCCACGGTGTTTCGCCTGAGGTACGTGAGGCCAGCAAGGCTCGGAAGCTCAGGGTCATTGACGCCACCTGCCCGCTGGTGACAAAGGTCCACGTGGAAGCCGTCCGTTTTGCGAAGGAAGGCTATTCGCTGATCCTGATCGGGCATCACGATCACGATGAGGTGATCGGCACGCTCGGCGAGGCTCCTCTGGTGACCCAGGTGGTGGGCTCGGTCGAAGATGTGGAGAAGGTCCATATCCCGAATCCGAACAAAGTGGCCTATCTGACGCAGACCACGTTAAGCCTGGACGAAACCCGCGACATTATTCAGGCATTGAAGATCAAGTTCCCGAACATTAAGGGACCGGCGGCGCAGGATATTTGTTACGCCACCGAAAATCGCCAGACGGCAGTGAAGCAGACATCGAGCGACGCGGGCTTGTTGTTGGTCGTGGGCTCGGTGAACAGTTCGAACTCCAACCGCCTGGTGGAAGTCGCTCGGAATCTAGGAACGCCTTCGCATCTGATCGAGAACTACCGCTCAATTCAGTCTGAGTGGCTGGAAGGCGTAAAGACGGTTACTTTGACCGCGGGTGCTTCGGCGCCGGAAATCCTGGTTCAGGAAGCGGTCACATACCTGATGGAAATTGGCTACAACAATGTCCAGGAAGTAGAAGTGATGCCCGAGAATGTGCGCTTCGGGCTTCCGCCGGAGATTGCCGACGCGGTGAACAACGCACCGCGTGAGTTCGTGCGGATCGAAGGCGCGAGCGTAAGTTAGTCAGACTCGGCCCTGCACAGAGGCCGGGAGTTGGTGGCCAAACCAGGCCGCCTCAAGGTAAGAAGATTTGGTACTCCCCGATTCGGAGTATCCGGACTTGAGACGTAAGTCTCACGAACTCTGCGGAGTGCTACAGAATGGCTGACATTTCGGGTGCTTCTCCCTCCCAGGCCCCGATGCGTTTTGGGAAAGTCGACGACATGATGAGTCGACTGGCGGCCAGCATGGACGCCGCTCGTCGCTACCTTTTCTCCATTCAGCATGAAGAAGGCTACTGGTGTGGTGAGTTGGAAGCGGACACCACGCTGGAAGCCGAGTACATCATGATGCATACGCTGCTGGGGACGGGCGATCCCCGGAAGTTGCAGAAGGCGTGCCGCTGGATGCTGGCTCACCAGAATGAAGACGGTGGGTGGCCCATCTACGATGGCGGTCCTTCCGAGATCAGCGCCTCGATTCTGACCTATCTTTCACTGAAGCTTTGTGGATACGGCGCGGATGATGCCGCGCTGACGCGCGCCCGAACGAAGATTCTTGAGCTGGGCGGCGTGACGGCGGCGAATACATATACCAAGATTTATCTCTGTTTCTTCGGACAATATGAGTGGGATGCGGTTCCAGCCGTACCTCCGGAGATCGTGCTGTTTCCGAGTTGGTTCTGGTTCAACATCTACGAGATATCGTCGTGGTCGCGTGCCATCTTTATTCCGTTGGCAATCGTGTACGCGACGAAGCCATTCAAGAAGATCGCGCCGGAGATGGGCATCGACGAACTGTTCGTCGGAGGGCGCGAGAACTCTCGCCTGCACCTGCACTGGGATAACAAAAAGATCGTAAGCTGGCGCAATTTCTTCCTGGCGTGCGATCGGATCACGCACTGGTTCGAGTGGGTTCACGTGCGCCCACTGCGTTCGATTGCAATGAGAGCTGCGGAAGAGTGGATGCTTGAGCGCCTGGAGATGAGCGACGGACTGGGCGCTATCTTCCCGGGAATCATGAACTCGATCATCGCGTTGCGCGCGCTGGGGTACTCAGTAGATGATCCGCAATTCATTCGCGCGATGGATGAGCTGGAAGCGCTGGGGATCGAAGAAGAAGATACGTTCCGCATGCAGCCATGTAAGTCGCCGGTATGGGATACGGTCTACGCGATGTTTGCGCTGGGCGAGAGCGGAGTGTCGCGAAAAGATCCGCGCATGCAGGCGGCCGCGGATTGGGTGCTCAAGAAACAGATCACGCACAAGGGCGACTGGTCGGTTAAAAATCCGAAGGCGCAGCCCGGCGGATGGTATTTCGAGTTCAACAATGAGTTCTATCCCGACGTGGACGATACGGCGCAGGTTTGCCTTGCGCTGAATCATGTTGACCACAGCAACGAGCGTTACCAGCACGAATCGGTGCAGCGCGCGATCGACTGGGTGTTGTCGATGCAATGCAAGAACGGCGGATGGGCCAGCTTCGACAAAGACAACACGAAGATGGTGTTCCAGTACATTCCGTTCGCCGATCACAACGCAATGCTGGATCCGCCAACGGTGGACATCACTGGACGCGTGCTGGAGATGCTGGCGAATCACGGCTACACGCTCGAGCATAAAGCACTGAAGAAGGCGATCAAGTTCTTGATTGCTGAGCAGGAAGCCGATGGCAGCTGGTTTGGCCGTTGGGGATGCAACTATATCTACGGTACGTTCCTGGTGCTGCGCGGATTGCAGGCGATCGGCGCCGACAATCATGAGCCTTACGTGCAGCAAGCGGCGGAGTGGTTGCGGTCGGTGCAGAATCCTGACGGCGGCTGGGGAGAGACGCTGGGCTCCTACGACAATCCGGCGCTGCGCGGGCAGGGCGAGAGTACGGCTTCGCAAACGGCATGGGCTGTGCTGGGGCTACTTGCCGCGGGCGATACGCGCAGCAACTGCGTCGAGCGCGGCATTATGTTCCTGCTGCGCACGCAGCGTAAAGACGGATCGTGGTGGGAGAAGACGTATACCGGTACGGGCTTCCCTAAAGTTTTCTACCTGAAATATCACATGTACGCCGAGTACTTCCCGTTGCTCGCGTTGGCGACCTATTCGCAGGTGATGAAAAGCCTGCAACGAGCAGACAAGATGGCTAATTCCGCTTCGGATGCACAGTCGTCCGCAGCGGAAGGCGCTCATCTCGGGTTGGACTAAGGTGGCGCATACGACCACTTCTTCAAATTCAGTTGAATCGCACTCGTCTGGCGCTGGAACCGGTGCGCACGACACGCCCACCATATTGGTGACCGGAGCCACCGGATTTCTGGGAAGTCATGTGGCGCGTTTGCTTTTGGCGAATGGCGCCGATCTGCGACTGCTGATCAGGCCGACCAGCGATCTGCGGAACATCAATTCGCTGAAGGCGGATCGCGTTGTTGGAGATTTGCGCGACGCCACTTCGTTGAAGAAGGCAATGGTTGGCTGCGATTTCGTCTTCCACGTCGCCGCTGATTATCGGCTCTGGACGAAGAACAAAGCCGATGCGCAGCAGATGTACCGGTCGAATGTTGAGGGAACGCGTTCACTGATCCAGGCTGCGACGGATGCGGGTGTGCGACGTGTCGTTTACACGAGTAGCGTGGCGACGATGGGATTCCAGAGCGATGGTTCGACGGTCGATGAAAGTTCGCCAGTGAGTCTCGCGGGAATGATTGGCCACTATAAGCGATCGAAGTTCATGGCGGAGCAGGTCGCGTTGGAGGCCGGGCGCAGCGGAGCGAATGTTGTCGTGGTGAATCCCTCTACACCGGTTGGCGAGCAGGATTTGAAGCCAACTCCAACTGGCCGCATCATTCTGGATTTCTTGCGCCGGAAGTTTCCGGCGTATGTGGATACAGGATTGAACTTGGTGGACGCGACGGTTTGCGCGGAAGGACATCTGGCGGCGCTGGAGAAAGGGCGATCGGGTGAGCGCTATATCCTGGGCGGTGAAAATCTGACGTTGAAGCAGATTCTGCAAAAGCTGTCGGCGATTACGGGAATTCCTGCTCCCACGGTGAAGTTGCCGTACGCAGTCGCGCTTGGTTTCAGCGTTCTGGATACGACATTCACCGGCTACGTTTTGCGACGGGAGCCCCGGGCGACCATCGATGCGGTAAGGATGGGTCGTAAGAAGATGTTTGTGTCTTCAGCGAAGGCTGAGAAAGAGCTGGGCTGGAAAATTGTTCCGGTAGATGGGGCACTGCGACGCGCTGCGGAATGGTTTCGGGCAAATGGCTATGTCCATTAAGATCGGCATCATCTCGGCTATGGAGCGCGAAGTGGCTCCGTTCATTTCGGGATGGCAGTCGATTCGGCTGGAAGGGACGCCGATCGTGATGCGAACCGACCGCTCAGGTGAGACGGCATACGTTGCATCTGGAATTGGGCGCGAGCCAGGTATTACCGCGAGCGAAGCGTTGATTGCGGCGTTCAAACCGGATGTTCTGGTCTCGGCGGGATTCGCTGGAGCATTGATCGCTGACCGGAAAGTTGGAGATGAAGTTCTGGTTGGCGTTGTCGTGGATGGTACTTCAGGCGAGAGTTTTCGGACGGAATCGAGTTCAAATAGGAAGATTGTAAGTTCCGGATTTATTGCGAACCGAAGCGCCAAACTCGAGTTGCATTCGCGCTACGAGGCTGAAGCCGTAGATATGGAAGGTGCTGCCGTCGGTACGGTGGCGAAACGACATGGCATTCCGTTCTACGCGGTGAAAACTATTTCCGACGAACTCGATTTTCCGATGTTGCCGTTTGGAAGTTTCGTGGACTCGCAGGGCAGATTTCAAATTGCCGAATTTCTCGGACATGTCAGCCTCCGGCCAACACATTGGCCGGGATTGATACGAATGGGAAGTAATTCCAGCAAAGCTGCGGCTAAGCTTCGCGAGGAACTGGAGCACCTGACAAAGGGGATTCGTCAGGCGCGAGCGGTTCAAGTGAGTTAGAGGACAGAACTACTTTGAGCACAGCGACACAAGTAAGGGATCCATTCACTGCCAAGCCGATTCCCGCCACCATGCAGGCGGCGG
Organism: Terriglobia bacterium; assembly: GCA_963724985.1. Classification (GTDB taxonomy): domain Bacteria; phylum Acidobacteriota; class Terriglobia; order Terriglobales; family Acidobacteriaceae; genus JAJPJE01. The sequence continues at coordinate 97,080 of CAVRWV010000019.1, forward strand.
TCTATCGTGGCGTGAACGACGTCAGGCTGGAGGAGGTACCGGTTCCGAAGATTGGCGCGGGCGAGTTGCTGGTTCGTGTACATACCTGCGGCATCTGCGGTACAGATCTGAAGAAAATTTCTACTGGATCGCACTCGGCTCCACGCATTTTTGGACACGAGACAGCCGGAGTGGTCGCGGCAGTCGGCGAGGGCGTGAATCAGTTTCATCCGGGCGATCGAGTCATCGTGTTTCATCACATCCCTTGCGGCGAGTGTTATTACTGCCAACATAAGGTGTTTGCACAATGTCCGGTGTACAAGAAAGTCGGGTGCACAGCGGGGTATGAGCCTTCTGGGGGTGGGTTCGCTGAGTACGTAAGGGTGATGGACTGGATCGTCCAAAAGGGTGTGGTGCGGATACCGGATCATGTCTCGTTTGAACGCGCGTCCTTTGCGGAACCGGTAAATACCTGCTGGAAGGGTGTTGAATCCTTAGGGCTTAGAAGCTCGGAGACAGTTTTGGTAATCGGTCAAGGACCGATAGGGATCATTCTCGGCGTTCTTGCGGCGCGGGCAGGGGCAAGGGTAATAACTTCCGATTTGTTCCCGCAGAGGCTTACAATATCCAGTAGTTTTGGGTTAAGTGAGTCGATTGAGGCGTCGCGCCGAGACATAGTTGAATCTATACGGGAAATCACCGAGGGTCGCGGCGCGGATGCGGTGATTTTAGCGGTCCCTGGAACGAAGCTGATTCGTGCAGCAATCGATTCGGCGCGCCCCGGCGGGCGCATCATGTTATTCGCGCAGACAGTAAGGGAGCAGGCGATGATCGATCCGGCTTCAGTCTGCGTCGATGAGAAGACATTACTTGGCTCCTACAGTGCCTCGGTCGAGATGCAACCGGCATCGACCGACTGGGTTTTCAATGGAGCCGCTAATCTGGAAAGCCTTATCAGTCATCGCTTTCCGCTTTCAGGGGCTGTGGACGGGCTGAATGTTGCTGCGCATCCGCAGCCGGACACTATGAAGCTAGTGATTCAGCCTGGAAGTTCCTGGGAAGGGAATTAACGAGTGAATGGTCAGATGACAGCAGCCGTCCTCTATGGGAAAGAGGACGTAAAAATCGAGAAGGTCCCCATCCCAAGAGTTGGTGAAGGGGAAGCTCTGATCAAAGTGCAGGTCGCACTGACCTGCGGCACGGATCTGAAAGTCTATCAACGCGGATATCACGCGCGCATGATCGTGCCGCCCGCTTTGTTCGGCCACGAATTGGCTGGGATCATCGAGGAAGTTGGGCCCAATGTAAAAGGATTCAAGAAGGGTATGCGCGTAGTCGCACTGAATTCGGCGCCATGCGGCATGTGCTTCTATTGTTCAAAGCACCAGGAAAATCTCTGCGAAGACCTGCTCTTCAATAATGGCGCTTATGCCGAGTACATCAAAGTTCCACGTCGTATCGTCGAAGCGAACATGCTGGCGATTCCTACGAATGTGAGCTTCGAAGAAGCTGCAATGGCCGAGCCACTGGCTTGTGTGTTGCGCGGCTTGCATGAGACGGGAGTGGAGATCGGCGACACCGTTGTAGTGATTGGCGGCGGTCCCATTGGATTGATGTTCACGCAGGCAGCCAAGCTGACCGGCTGTAATGTGATCTCGATGGTGAAGCGTGATTCGCAGGTTTCCGCTGCGAAGCGCCTGGGTGCCAACGACGTAATTCAGATTACAAAGACGGATGATCCGGTCGGTGCGGTTCGAGCTTTGACTCCTGACAGGCGCGGCGCCGATGTAGTGATTGAAGCCGTGGGGCGTCCGCTGGCTTGGGAACAGTCCATCGATATGGTGCGCAAGGGCGGCACGGTGAATTTCTTCGGCGGGTGCGCCAATGGGACCAAGGTCTCGTTGGACACAAACCGGCTTCACTATTCGGAGATCACGCTGAAGGCTACCTTCCATCACACGCCGGAGAGCGTTCGGAAGGCTTTCGCGCTGATTTCTGAACGGAAGATCCGCAGCGCTGATTACATTACGGGCGAAGCGCCGCTTTCGCGCCTGCACCACGTGCTGCAGCACATGCTGAACCGGAATGGCGACATCAAGACCGCCATTATTCCCGGTCACTAATTTATAGGAATTCGATCAGGTCCTGGGAACTGGCCGGTTCTCAGGACTTGGTTTGTTCAGGATCGGATGGGAATGGCAGCTCCAGATAGCGCGGGTTTTAGCACCAGTTCGGGTTGGGCTGAGCTGCCGCCCGAATACGCTATTCCTGCGCAGGCTCCGTCCCTGGCCGAGGCGCAAGCCTACTGCAAACGTCTTGCGACAAGTCATTACGAAAACTTCTCGGTCGTGACCTGGTTCCTGCCTGCGCGGCTGCACCAGAACTTTTACAACGTCTATTCCTACTGCCGGATCAGCGATGATCTGGGCGATGAGGTAGGGAATCCGCAGCTTTCGTTGCAGTTGATGGACGAATGGGAAGCGGAGTTGGAGGCGTGCTACTCGGGAACTCCGAAGCATCCGGTGTTTGTTGCGCTGCGTGAAACGGTGCGCGAATGTGATATCCCGAAGAAGCCGTTTGCCGATTTGCTGAAGGCTTTTCGGCAAGACCAGACAGTTGGGCGATATTCGACATTCGATGACTTGCGGGGATACTGCATCAATTCGGCGGATCCCGTGGGACGGCTTGTGTTGTACGTGTGCGGGTATCGCGATGAAGAGCGGCAGCGGCTTTCGGACTACACATGCACTGCATTGCAGCTGGCGAATTTCTGGCAGGATGTGACCGTCGATTACGCTAAGAACAGGATCTATCTGCCGCTGGAAGATTTGCGAGCGTTCGGCGTGACTGAGCAGCAGATTGTGGAGCGACGATGTACGCCGGAGTTCGTCGACTTGATGAAGTTTGAAGTGCAGCGCGCGCGTGAATGGTTCGAGCGCGGACTTCCTCTAGCTGGGAAACTCGATAAGGAACTTGCTATCGATATTGAATTGTTCTCGCGTGGCGGGCAAGAGATACTGAACGCCATTGAAGAGCAAGGATATGATGTGTTGAAATCGCGCCCGGCGCTGTCCAAGCGGCGCAAATTCATGCTTCTGGCCCGCGCAGCCGTGCGGAGACTCGTGTGACGACATTGGCGCCGAATCCCACAAAGACGGTTCGTAAGAAACCAGCAGAGCTGCAATTGAGTGCCGCGTACGCGGTCTGCCGCAGCATTACACGGGCTTCCGCGAAGAATTTCTACTACGCCTTTGTCGCGCTTCCAAGACGCAAGCGTGACGCGTTGTGCGCCGTTTACGCGTTTATGCGGCATGCTGATGATATCTCGGACGATCCGGGAGTATCCGACGAAGATAAGCGCCAGCGACTAGGCGCGTGGCTGGAGGGCTTTCATCGCGTTAATTTTGGCCGCGCAACGGACGATCCGGTGCTGTTGGCGCTGGCCGATACCCAACAGCGTTTCAAGATTCCTGTGCAGCTTCTGGAAAAGCTGGTCTACGGCACCAGCATGGACGTACGCGTCGAGCCGGTAGGTGCGGATGAACCGCCGGCGGTTCCGTATACCACGTTCAAAGATCTGTATCAGTACTGCTATCACGTCGCGTCGGTTGTGGGTTTGGTCTGTATCCGCATCTTCGGATATCGCAATCCGCAGGCAGAAGAGTTGGCGGAAAAAACAGGTATTGCGTTTCAGCTGACCAATATCATTCGCGATGTGAAAGAAGATGCGAAGATGGGGCGCATCTATCTTCCTCAAGATGATTTGCAGGCGTTCGGCCTTACTGCCGAACACTTCGTCGGCCAGGTCAATCCAGAAAACTTCAAACCGCTGCTTAAGCTGGAAGCGGATCGCGCACGCGAGTACTACAAGTCCGGGTACGAATTGATTCCGCTGCTTGATGCCGATGCACGCGCGGCGATGTGGGTGCTGATCGAAATTTACAGTCGCCTGCTGGAGAAGATCGCGAAGGCCGACTACAACGTCTTCACTGGCAAAGTTCGCCTAACCACCACAGAAAAGTTGAAGGTCCTCGGCAAAGGCTTTTTCCGGCGCTTCCAGGCATGATGTCCCCTGCACAACAAACAGTAGCAATCGCGGGTGGTGGTTTGGCCGGACTTGCCGCTGGATGCGCGCTTGCCGACGCTGGATATCGCGTCCAGCTATTCGAGCGGCGTCCTTATCTTGGCGGGCGAGCTTCGTCGTATCAGCATCCAGGTACCGGTGAGGTCGTCGACAATTGCCAGCACGTGTTACTGGGGTGCTGCACCAATCTGCTCGATCTATACAAACGTTCGGGCGTGCTCGAACAGGTTCGCTGGTTTGAGAACTTGAACTTTATGGAGCCGGGCGGACGCCGATCGATCATTGGACCGTCGTTTCTGCCGGAACCGTTCCATACCTCGTGGTCGTTTCTGACTGCCAGCGCGCTTTCATTTGCGGACAAAGCTGCGGTTGCGCGGGCGATGCTCTCGCTGCTGCGAGATATCCCTGACGGTGGCAAGCCTTTTCTCGACTGGCTTCGAGCGCATGGGCAGACACAACGCGCTATCGATCGCTTCTGGAATGTCGTACTGGTGAGTGCGCTCAATGAAGACCTGGATCGTGTTTCGACCCATTACGCAGCGCTGGTGTTTCGCGAATCATTTCTGAAATCGCGGGAAGCTGGGCGAATGGGTATTCCGGCGGTGCCACTGACGGATCTATATTCCGCTGCGGGAAGATACATTGAGCAGCGTGGAGGCGAAGTTCAACTGCGAGCCTCAGTGGAATCGTTCAAGGCGGACGACAATGGCGTAAAGCTTTGCGTTGGCGGGAAAGAGGTTCTCGCCGACTTCGCAGTTCTGGCATTGCCTTTCAATACTCTGCAACAGGTACTGCCTGAAGATGAGAAGGCGCGCCCGTTGCGAGGCATGCTGGAGCGGTTTGAGAGTTCGCCGATTACGGGCATTCATCTCTGGTTTGATCGCAAGGTGACAGAATTGGATCATGCCGTGCTACTGGATCGGACGATCCAGTGGATGTTCAATAAGTCGCGACTGCAAGGACGCAACGACGAAGGAAGCTATCTGGAACTGGTAGTGAGCTCTTCAAAGACGCTCGTCGATAAATCGCGGCAGGAAATTATTGATCTTGCGATCCGCGAATTGGCGGAGTTCTTCCCGGGCGTTGCTCAGGCGAAGGTGGTGAAGAGCACGGTCATCAAGGAGATTTACGCGACATATTCTCCCAAGCCAGGCGTAGACGACTATCGTCCCGGCGCGAAGTCCGACTGGTCGCGTGTTTTCCTCGCGGGAGATTGGACTGCGACCGGATGGCCCGCGACCATGGAAGGTGCGGTGCGCGGCGGATATCTTGCTGCAGAAGCGATCGCGGGAAAGAAGTTTCTGGTCGCGGATTTGCCTGCGCGCGGGTTGATGCGACTGTTCTAGTTCCTCTCCCACACATTCCAAAAGATGGATGTGTGGGGCACCCGAATTATTTCTAAATAGCAACGAGGGCGACGCCGCTTGCCACGAGAAGAGCTGCCATCCATCGCCGTCGGTCGACACGTTCGCGCAAGAAGAACTTGGCGGAGAGAGCGTTGCTCAAGAAAGTGAGCGACGCAGAAGCCGGACCGACCAGGCTTACGTCAGCCCACGAGAGTGCCAGCAGCAGGCTGAAGAAGCTGCCTGCCATGCACGTAACTCCCATCCATAGGGTGCCATTTCCCGCTATAGATTTCACAACTCCAGCGAGACCGATCTTCCGGTAGAGCGGTCCGACATCTCCAACGCGCTTCATCGCGTTCGAGATCAGAACATCACCTGCCGTTGAAAACGCGACGACGGAGAAGATACTCAGCCACGTGTAGATTTCCTTCATGGCTGGTTGCCCCCGATATCGTTTTCGGAGGCGTGAACGGTTAATGCGGGTCCGCGCGCAACGAAGCCGACTCCCAAAGTAATTAACAACACACCAGTCCACCGGGAGAGGCTGACCTCCTCGTGCAGGAAGAAGCGGCCAAGCAAAGCCATGTTCACGTAACCGATGGAGGTGGCGGGCAGGACGAAAGTCAGGTCGGCAAACGAGAGAGCACTGAGATAAGTGCTGAAAAAGCCCAGCAGCAGCAGGATCCCGCAGATCACCCAGGGATTGGCAAGAGCAGAAATTAAAGCCCCAAGATTGGTGATCGCCACCGGCGGCATGCTCTTCATACCGCGGGACAGAGATACATCTCCAAACGATCCAAAGAGCACTACTCCGGCAAGAGTTGCGATCTTACGAAAGGACACTGATCAGTTCTGCTCCCTTATTCGGATTCTGACGAGATGCGCAGCACAGGCTTCTACTTACAGATTAGCATTCGTGCGGTAATAGGTAGAGGCGCTGGCTGCAGGAAGATAGATGGGCAGCCAAGGTAGGCCGCCCAGGTGAATGTCTATTCGGGCTCTAGTTCCTCAAGGAGAGCGCGGCGAATCTGGAATTGATGTTCGCCAGTCAGCTTCGCGCACTCCCAAGTGAGATAGAAGACGTCTATGGCCACGTGCCCTTCGGTATCGATGAGCGCGACTTCGATGTTGCAGCCGTAACGGCCGAGGGTCGATGCGATTTTGTAGAGCAGTCCGGGACGATCCTGCGCAATCAACTCGAGCAGAGTGCTGTGTGACGAGGAATGATTGTTAAAGTCCAACCGCGTTGTTACCTGCGGCTTGGTGGGACCATTGGACGGAGTCCGGCCGCGTCCTTCGAGTAACTTGTGAAGAGATACTTCGCCGGAGAGCACTTGCACGATGCTGCGTTCGAAGCGATCGAGTTCCGGTGGATTAAGTTCGAGGGTTCGGAAGCGATCCTTGAAATAGAACGTGTCGACGATGGTGCCAGCTTGATTGGCAAACGCGTTCGCCTTCACGATGTTCATGCCCCATGCAGAGAGCACGCCCGCGATGGTGGCGAAAACCAGGGGACGATCGCCCGTCAGTAGAGTCAGTTCATACAGCCCACGGGTGTGCTTCAGCGAAATCTGAACTGGTTTCTTCGCCAAAAGAGTCGACATCTCGAAATGCTTGGCGATTTGTATGGGCGAATGGGTGCGCAAATAGCGGTGCGGCAGGCCTTCGAGATATTTCTGGAGTTCGGCGCTCTTCTTTGGGACTAGTTCGCCGATGCGCGTCAGGGTCTCAGCCTCAAACTCGGCGTGGAAGCGATCGTCATCGACGCTGCGGTTCATATAATTCGCAGCAGCCATGTACAGGCGCCACAATGATTCAGCTTTCCAAGGCGTGAGAGCTTCTGGATTTACTGAGCGGATGTCGGCATAGGTCATGAGGCACAGCATCTTCAGCCGCTCAGGCGTTCCGATCTTGTCCGCGAAGCCACGCACCGTTTCGTGGTCGAAGATATCGCGGCGGAGCGTAGCTGACATTGCAAGGTGTTCGGTGATGAGGAAGCGCACGGTTTCCAGTTCTTCCTGGTGTACCCCAATTCCACGCAGGCTGCGCTCCATAACGGGCAAACCCGAGGCGACATGAGATTCTCCGGGAAGTCCCTTACCGATGTCGTGGAACATGAGAGAGAGATAAAGCAACTCGGGCTGCTCGAGTTCCCTCAGCAGGTCGGAGAAATAGTGCTCCCACTCATTCGGCGGCTCTTTTCCGGGACGTTCGAGCAAGTGGTGCAACGACTCTACGGTGAGGAACGTGTGTTCATCCACGGTGTAGCGATGATAGAAATCCCGGATCACTAGCGAATCGATGAGCTGATAGTCCGGGAAGAGCTTCACGAGGAATCCAAGCGAATGCATGGTGCGAAGCGCATCGGCGGCGAACGGAGCCGCAAGAATGTGCTTGAGGTGAGTCCACAGGGAATGAGTGCGCAGCGCTTTGGAGTCGAAAGTCGCAATCGCCTCTGACAGGCGCTGTTCGGTTTCGCTACCCAGGCGAGAAGCCGTTCTTCGCCATGAATTCAAAGGTGCGAAAGACGAATGCTGTATCGATGGGCGACGCCGTCGGTTGCAGGAGAATCCTGCCGTTCTCGACCGTGAAGTCGCTGTTGGATACGCGCGACCGCCAGCGCTGAAACTTCTGATAGAGCGACCCAGGCGTCGGAGGAGCCTCGTCAAGCAGTTGAGTCGTCAGGCGATCGATTACGCGAGCGTGACGGAAGTAAGCTCGCATCCAGTCGGCCGCTAAAGTCTTGGTGTGTCCGGGGATGCCGATTGCTTTTGCGGCCGCATCGTCTTGCGCGTCCCATGAAAGATTATTGTCGTCGCGCCCATGACGGTAGTGCAGGAAACATCGCACCGACAACAAAAAGTCGAATGCACTCTCGACTGGTTCGCGGTTCGCTGCCGGAAGCAAATTCGGATCGGAGGGCCACTTGCGGTTCTTTTCGAGGGATGCGATGAGAGATATCCAGTTCGCAACGTTGAAGTCTCGAACTCCGCCCGGGCTCTCCTTGAGATTCGGTTCGAGATGAAAGATCGTGTCGCTGAACTTCCCGTGCCTTTTTCGAGTGACCTCAGAAAGAAGTTGCACCACGTTTTGTCCGTCGCGTTTTACAAGCGCGGGAATCAACTGATCGTGCAGCTTGTCGAAAAGCTTCTGGTCGCCTGCAAGCCATCGACAGTCAAGCAGAGAAATGGTGAACTCGACGTTCTCGGAGTTCAGCCGAGCGCACTCACTCATGGGGCGAGTGGAAGAGCTGACACGAAGGCGAAGATCCCATAATTCCTGATTGAATTTACGGATGCGATCCTGCAGTTTCGGATCGGGCTTCTCCGCCTCGGTGAGGAACAGCAGGTCGACATCGGAGTGCGGCAGCAGGAGCCTGCGACCGTAGCCGCCGAGAGCGAGCAGTGCCAGCCCGGCAGGTTCGTGCAGGTCTGCAGAAACGAATTCCTGCCACAAGCGCTCGATGATGGAATCGACCAGCGAGCTACGCCGGGCCGCGGCAGTTTTGCCGTCTCCGGTCGTTTCAAACGCCTGACGAATGGACGCGGATTCAGCGCTATGCAGTTTGACCAGATCGAATAGTGAAGGGCTCGCAGACATCCTGGTAATCGCCTCGGTGACTCCGTTACTGAATTTGGGTTGCCGAGAAGATGCCCGGGGACAGGCGATCCTCCGACGTTTACTTACAGCGCTGCGGCGCCTCGTTCTTCGTTGCGAATACGAATCGCATCGTCGATCTTGGACAAGAAGATCTTGCCATCACCGATCTTGCCCGAACGAGCGGCGGCCACGATCGCGGCGACGGCCTTCTCGACGAGTTCGTCAGCGAGAACCACTTCGAGCTTCACCTTTGGCAGAAGGTCGACCGTGTATTCACGTCCGCGGTAGAACTCGGTGTGGCCCTTTTGGCGGCCATGTCCACGGACTTCGAGAATGGTCATGCCGTCAACGCCGATTTCCATCAATGCATCTTTCACTGCGTCCAGTTTGGAAGGTTGAATTACGGCTTCAAGTTTCGTCATGTAAGCATTTTCCCGACTGTCAGTTTTGGTTTGCTTGGTTCCAAGCTAACACAAAGCTACACCGGAGATGCCTCCCAGTAATAACCTTCCTCACCATGTTGCGTAACATCCAAACCTTGCAATTCATCTTCGCTCGTGACCCGCAGACCGATGACGAGATCGACCAATTTTAGAATCGCCAGAGTGCCTACGATGGCCAGCACAACGGCGATCGCAATGCCTACTATCTGATTCAGGATCTGGCCAAAGTTCCCATCGACAAAGCCCAAACGGACAGCGTTACCCTGAGCATCGTGGAGGATAGGGTTGATGGCGCGGGTAGCAAAAACACCGGTCAGCAGAGCGCCGATGGTCCCGCCGGCGCCATGAACTCCAAAGGCGTCCAGCGAATCGTCGTAGCCGAGTTTCTTCTTAACGCTGAATACCATGAAGAAGCAGAAAACGCCGGCGATCAATCCGATCAGCAGGGCCGACATGGGGCTTACAAATCCGGACGCAGGGGTGATGGCGACCAGTCCGGCAACGGCTCCGGAGATTGCACCGAGCGCGCTGGGCTTTCCGTGGAGAATCCATTCGGCTCCGGCCCAACCGACTACGGCTGCGGCCGCGGCGAAGTGAGTGGCCACAAACGCGCTGGTGGCGAGACTGCCTGCGCTTAGGGCACTGCCGGCATTGAACCCGAACCAGCCTACCCAAAGCATGCAGGCGCCGATGAAGCTGAGGACGACGCTGTGCGGCGGCATGGCCTCGCGCGGATAACCAAGTCGCTTACCAAGGTAAAGTGCGCAGACGAGAGCCGATACGCCAGAAGTGATGTGGACTACGGTTCCACCGGCAAAGTCGAGAGTAGGGAATCGGCCGCCCAGGGCCGCGTTCAGAAGGCCGCCCTTGCCCCAGACCATGTGCGCCATCGGCGAATAGACCACCAGCGACCACAGGACCATGAAGACCGCCATCGCGCTGAATTTCATGCGCTCGGCGAAGGCTCCCGTAATGAGGGCCGGAGTAATGATGGCAAACATGAGTTGGTAGATCATGAACGTCTGCTGAGGGATGGTGCCAGCGTAGTCGGCATCAGGTGCGGCGCCCACTCCTCGTAGAAAGAGATGGCCAAAGCCGCCGATGAAGCTATTGCCATGGCTGAAGGCGAAACTGTAGCCGACTATCGCCCAAAGCACGGTAATGATGGCCATCATCGCGAAGCTCTGCATCATGGTAGAAAGCACATTTTTTCTACGGACGAGCCCGCCATAAAAGAGGGCTAATCCGGGTCCAGTCATCATCAGAACCAACGCAGCGCTCACCAGCATCCACGCGTTGTCGGCTGAACTCTTCGCCTCCGTCACCTGCTGTTCAAGCTTCGCGATTCGTTCGGGCGAGGCCGTGCTGGAGGCTGAAAAGGTGGTTACTGCTGTATCAGTCGACTGCGCTACTGCAACGGTGAGTGAGGGAATCAGAAGGAGGCACGCGAATAAAAGCCTTCGGGAAATCCATTGCATGGATAAGACCGCTCCATTTCGACATCGAGATTTCGATGAGAGATGACATGGTCCTCCGATTCAACGGAATGATTCCATTGCACACTGCTACCGCTCTGAAGACCTTGGCATCGCTAACTACCTGTGAATTGAAGAGGGCAGCGGAAGTACAGCAGCGCACCCGGATCGGTCACAGTTGGCACGTTACGTAGATATCTCTTTCTTACCTGTATGGGAGGCGATCCGGAAATCAATAATTTTTATTCGTCAAATCAGGGCGGGTTATGCAAAAAAAAAGGACGAGCCGAAGGGATCCGGCTCGTCCAAGTCTGAGAAGGCGGCTAGAAGCCGAGCTTCAGGGCAAACTGCATAATGCGCGGGTCGTGCGCACCGGTCGGACGGAGGAAAGTGTCAGTTCCGCTGAGCGAGTTCTGAACGCCACCGCCGCCTCCGATGGAACCCGCCATCCATTGCGTGTGATTGAAGACGTTATAGGCCTCCGTGCGGAACTCGAGATTGAAGCGCTCGTTCAGCTTGAAGTTCTTGTACAGCGCCATGTCGAAGTTCCAACGGCCGGGATTGTTCAGCGAGTTGCGTCCGGAATTACCTTGGGTCAAGCCAGTGGTCTCTGCAAACGCGTCGGGGTTGAAGAGCAGAGGTCCCTTTGCACTGGGATCCGATGAATAGATGGGCCCCGAGATCTGGTGCGGATTTCCGACCAGGTCGGCGAAGCTTCCGGTGCTGGTGCCATTTCCCAAGCCTGCGCTGTCAGAGTAGACGCCATCGACGACGGAGAACGGAGTCCCACTCTGCGCGACGAAAATTCCCGAATACTGCCAACCGCCCAGAACACTCTGCTTCCATCCCGTCACCTTGAAGAAGGGAAGGTCGTAGACCCAACTGGCAGTCAGCACCTGGCGCTGGTCGAAGTTGGAGCTGGCGTAATTGGCATGGGGATCATAGGAATTGACGAAGTTCGAGTCGTAACGGTCAGAAGCGTCGTCAAGCGAGTGGCTCCAGGTGTAGGCGAGACTCAGGCTGAGACGCCCTTGGGTACGACGAGCTGAGATCTGCAGAGCGTTGTAATTGGAGTTCGCGGTAGGTTCGATATTGGTGATCGTGCCATATCCGGGGTAGTTAGTTCGGAATGGATTGGGATCGCCGCCACAGGCTGCGGTCAGGTTGCCGAAGATCGGATTGCCCGGAGCGATGTTGGTGCCATTTGGAACCGTAAAGGAGCCGTCGGGGTTGATCTGCGGTGAATTGCAAACGTCTGCCGTGATCGGTTGACCATGCTGGAACGGGTTCTGCGATGCGGAAACGGGATAAAGCTGGTTCAGGTCGCGTTGCAGAGTGAGGTGCGTGCCCTTGGTGCCGACGTAAGAGACTGTGGCTACGGTGTTGCGGAACAGTTCGTGCTGTATATCAAGGTGCCACTGCTGCATGTAGGGCCAGATTGCCTTGGTCGGGATGGCTGTGACCCCCAACGGATTGAGCTGGCCGGCGCTGCCACCGATGTTGTTGTAACCGTTGATGTTGTATTGGGTAGGAGTCAGCACCAGTGGCGGAGAATTCTCAAGAGACTCGGAGTTCCCCTCGTTGCCATTGGTGTGCTCGTAGAAGACACCGTAAGCGGCGCGGATGGAAGTCTTGCCGTTGCCAAAAGGATCGTAGGCAAATCCGATGCGCGGAGCCGGATTGAAGAGATGCCCAGTCTGGCATCCTGGGGGAGCACCGGCGACGCCGCACTGAACGATGCCGTTCGTAGGGGAGCCAGTTCCGGGAACCAGGAAGCCATCGCCGTCGATCTGAGGAGCGTTCGCGGGATCCCATGCAGCGGGTTCGAAGTTGTAAGCCTGGTGCTCTTTTTCGCGATATGTTCCGAAGAGGCTGACGCGCAGACCGAGATTCAGCGTCAGATTGTTGGTGATGTGCCAATCGTCCTGGAGATATGGCTCGAGGATTTTGTAGCGGTTGTAATACTTTGGTTGCGCACTGGCCTGGGTGAAACTCGCAATATTACCCATGAGCAGATCGGCGAAGGAGTTCCCGGTGGAGAAGGGAGCGGTGCTATCAAAACTCAAAAGGCCGTTGTTCTGGCCGCTGGAGAGTTCGTTCTTCTGCGCTGCTACAAAATAGGCGCCAAACTGAACGTTGTGCTTGCCCATGTTCTTGGTGACATTGTCACGAAGAGTGTAAGTCGGGTTTGAATTGTACTTACCTTGTGGGATGAAGCTGGGGTCCTCAGAGAATCCGCTTTGGTACTCGCCATTCGTAGCTAGAGTGACGCCGGGAAGTTTGCCGCCATTGTCTGGAAAAAGCTGGCCAGCCGTGAAGGAAGAAGGCCGCGCCCAAGGTCCTGTATTCGACAAGCTGATCTTGTCGGTCGTGTAGCTGGCGACAAATTCATTCAACATGGTTGGGGAGAACGTGGAAACAAGTTTCGCGACCATGCTCTCGCCAGGACCAGAGAATTGCGTCTGGATCGTAGGGAAACTGGAGGTTACTGCACCCCACGGAAGGACCGTGGGTGTGACGGTGCTCCACGAATCGTGAATATAGCGGAATGTCGCGCGATGCTTCTGCGTCACGTTCCAGTCAACGCGTGCCAGTTCTTCGCGCCAGTTTGTTGGCTGCGATGGAGCCGCGTTGAAGAAGGAGGACGTCCCGGATCCTGCATTTGCCGCTGGAATCATGGCCAGAAGCGCAGCGGAGTTCGGATCGATGGGGACGGTGTTGTTGGGAAAGGGAATTGGATTGTTAGACGCATCAAGACCCATAGACGGACAATCGGTCACGCCGTTCGGATCGTTACAGACGTCATTGAAATTGCCGGCGCGATTTTCGTTCGAAGGCACCGCCTGATTGAACACCTGTCCCGGTACGCGGTCACGGCGCCATTCCTGCGACCAGAAGAAGAAGAGCTTGTCCTTGATGATCGGGCCGCCGAAGTTGTATCCGAAATCGTTTTTCTTGTACCCAGGCGTGGGCTGGCTGGAATCGAGGAAGTAATTGCGCGCGTTAAAGGCGTTATTGCGCAAATATTCATATATCAGGCCATGGAACTGGTTGGTGCCTGACTTGGTTTCCACTTCGATGGTGCCAGAAGCATTGCGTCCGTACTGGGCGCCGTAGTTTCCGGTGAGGACTCGTACTTCAGCGATGGCGTCAAGACTGGGATAAACGTTCAGCGTGCTGTTGCTGCCGTTATCCATGTTGTCGCCGCCATCCAATTCCCAGTTGTTGTACTCGGTGCGGCCACCATTGATGCTGTATTCGACGTTGCCGTTGACACCAACCTGGCCTTCGTCCTGTCCGGTCTGGTTATTCACGCCGGGCACGAGATTGACGAGTTGAGTAAAGTTGCGGCCATTGAGTTGGAGTTTACTCAACTCTTTGCTGTCGACGGTTCCGGCAAGTTCGGAAGATTGCGTATCGACCTGCGCGAGGCCTTCACCTTGAACCGTGACCTCATTGCTCACCGCGCCCACTTCCAGGGCTACGTCTACGCGTGCCTTTTGCGCGACACGGAGGGTGATGTCCCTGGCCTCGTACTTCTTAAACCCCGCAGCGCTGACCTGAATGGCGTAGACGCCGGCTGGGAGCCCGCCAGCGAGATATTCGCCGTCAGCGTTGCTGGTGAGTTGCCGGGTGACACCTTTTTCAGTGTTGGTGACGACCACGGTAGCGTTAGGCACCGAAGCGCCGGATGAATCCTTTACCGTGCCGGTCAGGGACGCGTTGTCTTGCGCCGCCAGGGAAAGGGAAACGAAGAGAAGAGCCAAGCCTAAAAGCAGAGAACGTTGTTTCATAGCCGCCTCACCGTCTTTGGGAATGCTGACCGCACCCGTATGAAAAAAATCGTTATTGGACCGTTCCCCACCATTAAAACGTCCCAATATTGAAACGTATTAATAGGTCGGATAGCTCTGAATTGTCAATGGAAAAATGCAGGGCAGGGCGGAAAGAGTACCTATTCGAGACGACGGGTAGATTGGCGAACCACCAATTCTGGCATGAGCTTACGGTGCAGGGTAGTAATTTCTCTCTTTTCTAATCCCGCCTTGATCGCGGCGGAAGCGATTTCCACAGCAACCGATCCCATGGTTTCCATAGGTTGGCGAATTGTGGTCAACGGCGGGCTTGCGAAGGCGGCAGGAGCAACGTCGTCAAAACCGATGACGGAGCACTGCTCGGGCACCTTGATGCCTGCCTTAATCAGCGCGCGAGTCGCGCCAAGCGCGGTGATGTCATCGTAGGCCAGAATCGCAGTAAAGCGCCGTTTGTGTTTGATTAGTTCTTCGGTGAGTTTTTGCGCGGCCTCGAAACCGTGGTTGGTGTCGATCACCGAAGGCATTTCGAGGATAAGCTTGGGATCCAATTTCAATTGCGCGGAACGGGCGAAAGTGCGGATTGCGTTCCAGCGCAGCTCGCTATCCCCAATAGCCTTGGGACCACGAATGAAAGCGATTTCCCGATGGCCAAGTTCGTAGAGATGTTCGATAGCCATGCGCGCGCCAGCCTGGTTGTCGACCAGGACGGAACTGACGGCGTCGGGTTGCAGCTCGCGGGCGACGATGACAGTGGGAATCCGATGCTTTTCAATATCCGAGAGGAGCGTGATATCGACCAGCATCCAGTTGGCAATCACGATGAGCGCTTCCACGCGGCGCTCCAACATCATTTCCAGATAGCGTTCGAAGCGGCCGTGATCGTTCTGCGCATCCGCAAAAATCGAAAGATACGAGGCTTTGTAGAGGCTGCCTTCAATGCCACGCAGGATCGGAGTGCAGAACGGGTCAGTGACATCGATTACCATCACGCCGACCGTATGACTGCGGCTTCCGCGTAAGGAGCGCGCAAACTGATTCGGACTATAGCCGAGCCGGTGGGCTACTTCCTTGATATGCTCCTTGGTTTGCGCCGACATGTAGCGTGCCAGGGGAGCATCGTTGAGCACGATGGAGACGGTGCCGATGGAGAATCCGCTTTCGCGCGCGATGTCGCGAATGGTAATCATTCCCGGTGTACGCTGCCTTGGCAATATATCTCCGTTTACGTTCTGATGAGAGTGCCTAACCAGAATCGGGTTCGTCAAGCAATACCAGCACAATGTGCTACACAAAGCCATGGGCTCGCTCGGCCATCGGAGATCTCGAGCCGCCTTCTATGCCTGGAAATAGCGCTGATCGCACTTCTCATCATATGCCCTCGGGTTTGGGCGCAGTCGGAGAGAACTGGAACTTCTGGCGCAAACTGTTTGGAACCGGAACTTGCCAGACGCTTCCAGACGGCGAGCGAGGCACTCCAGTCGGGGAGTCTCGACGTAGCGGAACGAGGATTCAAGTCGGTACTTCGCTGTGGCCCGAATGCCGGTGCCTACGCGAACTTGGGCGTCGTTTACATGCGAAGGCAGGAGTGGGCAGCCGCTACCCGAGCACTGAAACAGGCATCGCGACTGGCCCCTTCGATGACCGGAGTCCGCCTGAATCTGGCGTTGGTGGCCTTCCGCCAGGGGAAGTACGAAGACGCAGTGCCTTACCTGAAAGCGATAGTGAAGGAACAGCCTGCGTCGGTGCAGCCTGCCTATCTTTTAGGACTTTCGTATTTCTTTACTCAACAGTATGCGCAAGCAACGACGACGCTGCAGGGGTTATGGCCTAAATTGAACAACGACCTTGCCTACCTTTACGTGGTGGGTCTGGCTGCCGACAAGGCCGGCGAGACACGGATTTCCGAGGCGGCCTGGGGTCGGTTGACGGAGATTGGCGCCAATACAGCTCAGTTTCACTTGCTGATGGGGAAGGCTGACTACAACCGCGGCGACCCGGACAAAGCGATTCCTGAGTTTCAGGCGGCTGCGAAGATCGACCCCAACTTGCCCTTCCTTCATTACAACTGGGGCAGGGCGTATGTCTCTATTCATCAATATGAAGAAGCGAAAGCGGAGTTTCTGAAAGATATCGCGGTGGAACCAGAAATCCCATATAACTATGAGGAACTGGGGCGTGTGTATGACAAGCTCGGGGACGACGTCTTAGCAGAGCAGAATTTTCAGAAGGCGCTCAAACTCGATTCGCAACTCCCCGGATCGTATTTTGAACTGGCGAAAATCTACGAGCGCCGCGGCCGGTTGGACCTGGCCTTGAAAGCGGTAGATGATGCTCTTGCTCTTGATTCCGAGAGCAATAATCTTCATTACCTGCGCGCACGCCTTCTGCAAAGAACGGGGAAGAATGCTGAAGCAAAGATTGAATTTGCCGAAGCCAAGCGCCTGCTGGACAAGCATCGCGGCGAGGACACAATGGAACGGCGGCTGGCAAATCCCGAATTGAATTTCCAGTCGAAATAAAGTTGGTACCAATGGTTCGCGGCAGGTTGCGATGGCTGCTGCCATCTTGTTTAATCGGTAGTGTCCTTCTAGAAATTCTGACGTCTCTTAGAAGCAGCAATCCAGGGAACAAATGGCGAAAACGCGAACCATCTTATTCTTTACGTTGCTTACATGCCTATTGTGCGCATCCTGCAGTCGACCGGCGCAGGGAAATGCTCCTGCAGCGGGAGCCCAGGCGATGCCGGTGAAGGTGCAAACCGCGGAACTGCAACAGGTCGGGGAATTCACCGAATATCTTGCCACATTGAAGTCGCGAAATGCGGCGATCTTGCAACCTCAGGTCGAGGGCGAGATAACACGCATTTTTGTGAAGTCTGGCGATCAGGTGCAGGCGGGGACGCCGATTCTGGAGATCGACCCGCTGAAGCAGCAGGCAACGGTGCACTCGATGGAGGCGAACCATCAATCGCAAATCGCACAACTGGAATACAACCGCACTGAGCTACAGCGGCGCAAGCGGCTGTTTGCAGCTGGCGTCATCGCCAAGCAGGATTTGGATCAGGCGCAGACCGCATATGACACCTCTGTTGCGAATGTGAACGCCATGGAGGCGAACGTCCGCGAACAGCAGGTCCAACTGCATTACTACACAGTGACCTCGCCCGGTGCGGGAACGATCGGTGACGTACCTGTCCGCGTGGGAGATCGCGTAACTGTCAGCACCGTGCTGACAACGCTGGACGAAAAGGGCGAATTGGAAGCGTACATTTCGATTCCGGCGGAAAAGGCTGGACAGGTCAAGGTGGGGACGCCCATCGATTTACTATCGGACACGGGAACTGGAGCCACACGCACCAAGATCAGCTTCATCTCGCCGCGAGTCGATTCCGCGAATCAGCTTTTGCTGGTGAAAGCTTGGGTCCCGAATAGCGATCATCGGTTCCGCAACGACCAGGTCGTTCATGCGCGCGTGATCTATCACGAGTCGGAGCGCCCTGTGGTTCCAGTGGTCGCAGTGTCACGCATGGGCGGACAGATTTTCGCGTTCGTTGCGGAGGGCCAAGGGGGCCAGGCGGTCGCGAAGCAGCGACCGATCAAGGTGGGCGATGTAGTGGGCAACAATTACGTGGTCCTTGATGGGATTAAGCCCGGGGACCGCATTATCACGACAGGTGTGCAGATCCTCGTTGACGGCATGCCGGTCGCGCCGCAGTCATAGGCCGGAGAGAACTCCTCGATGTTCGTTAATTTCTTCATACGAAGGCCGGTATTCGCGACCGTTTGTTCGCTGCTGATCATTTTGGCTGGCGCCGTGGCAATTCCTACGCTGCCGATTGCGCAGTTTCCTGTCCTCGCTCCGCCTCAGGTTACGGTGGGCGCCTACTACACAGGAGCTAATTCCACCGCGGTCGAGAGTGGAGTTACCACACTGCTGGAGCAGGCGATCAATGGCGCGGAGGGCATGCACTACATCACTTCCACGAGCGGCAACGACGGATCGAGCGGTATAACCGCCACCTTTGATCTGAACCGCAGTCTCGACATCGCTGCCGTGGACGTACAGAACCGAGCATCGACAGTGTTGGGCCGTCTGCCCGCGGAAGTCCAGCAGACAGGCGTGGTGGTAAATAAGGTCTCGTCAGCATTCGTAGGCGCGGCGGCGTTCTACGCCGACAACAACCAGTACGACAGCCTGTTTATCAGCAACTATCTCGACGTATATGTGAAAGACGCCCTCAAGCGGGTGCGCGGAGTCGGCGACGTCATGATCTTTGGCGAACGCAAGTACGCCATGCGTTTGTGGCTCGATCCGATCAGGTTGGCCAAGCGAAATTTGACTGCGCAAGACGTTGTGGACGCACTGCGCGAACAGAATGTGCAGGTAGCTGCTGGGCAGGTTGGCCAATCGCCTATCGCTCAAGGGCAGATGTTCCAGATCAGCGTGCGCGCGGTTGGACGGTTGTCGCAGCCGAGCGAGTTTGAAGCGATCATCCTGAAACGGGCAAACGACGGGTCGCTGGTCCAGTTGCGTGATGTAGGAAGGGCGGAGCTGGGCGCCGAGGATTACTCGTCGAACCTGGATTTCAACGGACATGAGGTCATCGGCGTCGGCATATTGCAACTGCCGAACGCGAATGCGCTCGACGTCGACGAGGGCATTCGTCGGGAGTTGGAACGTCTCTCACATACTTTTCCGGCAGGGTCTGAAATACGTAATCGCCTTCGACACGACGACTGCCGTGGGGGAATCCATCCAGGAAGTTCTCAAGACGCTAGTCGAAGCGATAGGAATCGTGGTCATAGTTATCTTCCTGTTCCTGCAGAGCTGGCGTAGCACTCTAATTCCGGCAATTACGATTCCAGTTTCTCTGATCGGAACATTTGGCTTCATCAAGTTGTTTGGCTTCTCGATCAATACGCTCACACTGTTTGGTATAACGCTGGCGACAGGACTAGTGGTCGATGATGCGATCGTGGTCATCGAGAACGTCGAACGCCACATGGAAGAGGGAATCCGCGATGCGCGGCGGGCCTCTGAAGTGGCGATGAGCGAAGTTACGAGCGCGGTGATAGCAACTTCTCTGGTCTTGATTGCCGTCTTCGTGCCCGTGTCCTTGTTCCCGGGAACAACGGGTCGACTTTATCAACAGTTCGCATTAACGATTGCATTCTCGATCGCACTGTCAGCATTCAACGCGTTGACTTTGACGCCCGCTCTCTCTGCACTGCTGCTGAAGCCGCAACATGGCACGCGAAACCCGCTGTTTGCGGGTATCAACCGGCTGATCGTTAGTGGAACGAAGGGCTATATACGGGTGCTTCGCGGCATGGAGCGTTGGCGGTACGCAGTCGTTGTCGTGTTTCTTTTAGGACTTGCGTCAACGTATTTTGTTTATCGCGCCGTGCCCACCAGTTTCGTTCCCGATGAAGACCAGGGCTATTTCATCGTCGCTGTGCAATCGCCACAGGGGGCATCGCTCGAATACACGACGAAGGTCGCAGACAGAGCCAGCGAGATTCTGCGCCAGAATTCGGACATTCTAGGAGTATTCTCGGTTCCCGGATTCAGCCAGACCGGAGCTGCTCCGAACCGCGCGATCATCTTCATCAACCTGAAGCCATTCAGCGAACGCAAGGGAGAGAAACATTCGGCACAAGCGGTCATCGAAGCAGTGCGCGGACCGTTGATGGGCATTGGCGAAGCGTTTGTGGTGCCGTTTCTTCCGCCTCCGATACAAGGATTGGGTAATTACGGAGGATTTGCATTTGAGTTGCAACAGCTGAACAACACACGCTCGATCGAAGATCTTGAGAATGTAATGCACCAATTTATGGGTGCAGCCTCGAAGCGCCCGGAATTGGTGGGTCTATTCAGCGACTTCAGTGCGCGCGATCCGCAATATCTGGTTACGATCGATCGCGAAAAGGCGAAGAGCCTGGACGTGCCTTTCTCGCAGATCACGTCGGCCCTGCAGATCTATATGGGATCGCAGTACGTCAACGATTTCGATTTCAACAATCGCTCGTATCGCGTCTACGTGCAGGCCGACCAGCAGTTCCGCGCGCAGCCACGTGACCTGAGGCAGTTCTACGTTCGTTCCAACTCCGGCGCAATGGTCACGCTCGACAATCTGGTCAGTATCAAGGAGACGACAAACGCGACCATCATCAGCCACTACAACCTCTTCCGCTCGGCTGAAATCGATGGCAGCGCTGCGCCCGGCTATAGCTCGGGACAGGCGTTGAAGACGATGGAAGATGTTGCCAAAGAAGTTCTGCCCACCGGCTATTCCTTCGAGTGGACGGGATTGGCGCTGGAAGAAATTCAGTCGGGTTCGCAGACGCTCATTCTCTTTGGACTTGGGCTTCTCGTTGTGTATCTGACGCTCTCAGCGCAGTACGAGAGCTTCGTACTTCCTTTCATCATCCTGCTCGCCGTTCCAATGGCAATTCTGGGAGCTCTGGGCGCGCAGGCAATGCGCGGACTCCAGGACGACGTGTATTGTCAGATCGGTTTAGTGATGTTGATTGGACTGGCCAGCAAGAACGCCATTCTGATCGTGGAATTCGCCGAACAGCTGCAAACTCGCGGCATGGGGCTATTTGAATCCGCGGTGGAAGCCGCCCGGTTGCGCCTGCGTCCAATCCTGATGACGTCGATCGCGTTTATTCTCGGCGTGCTGCCGCTGGTATTCGCAAGCGGCGCCGGATCGGCCGGCCGTCACTCGGTGGGAACAACAGTATTCGGCGGCATGATCGTCAGCACGCTGCTGAACCTGTTTATCATCCCGATCCTGTACGTCATTGTTCGTGGATGGATGCCGGCGAAGGTCGAGGAGCGGGAGTCGGTTCCCGAGAGAGAATTGGTACACGGAGACGACTAAAGGGGAGCAGCTGGCCTCGGCTGCCCCACCTGATCGCTAGTCTTGAGCGGCTGCTGCCGCTTTTGTCTTGTCGTTTCCAACGCCGACGTCCTGCGTTAAATAGAGCGTCCGGGAAGGGAACGCGAAGCCAGTTCCCGCATCGCTGACCAGGTCCATAATCTTCAGCAGCAAGCCTTCGCGAATTTCCATAAATTCGTTCCAATCTCTCGTCATGATCAGGCAGAAGACTTCCAGATCGAGGCTGCTTTCTCCGAATCCGATGAAGCGTACTCGCTTGACGGTGGGATCGACTTTTGGGTGTTGGGTCAAAAGGCGAGAGATACTCTCCAGGATCGAACGCAGCTGAGCGGGCGTAGTTTCGTAGCGCAACCCGAGTTTTGTTTGGAACAAATTCTTGTCGCGGCGGCTTAGATTCTCGACATTCATGTTCGCGAGCACACCATTCGGAACGGACAGCTCTACGCGGTCAGGCGTGCGTATGCGAGTAGAGCGGAGACTAATATCCTCGACAGTCCCAACTTTATCGCCGAGGCGGCAAGTTTCACCGACACGAATCACTTCGTCGCTAAGCACCATAATTCCGCCGAATAGGTTTTCCAGGGACTTCTGAGCGGCGAAGGCGATTGCGATCGAGGTGATCCCCAATCCCGCAACCGCAGTTGTCATATCGAAGCCGAGGATTTTGAAGGTGGTAAGGCCGATGACGATTGCCACCAGCACCTTGAACATGCGCTGTCCCAACAGGATGAGCGATCCCTGTCGCAGGCCCATGCCAAGCATCGCTTTCAGGCGCTCGCGTTCAGCCCAGCGGTTAATCCAACGAAATACCAGCCACCCGATCCCCAGTACTAGAACGACTCCGGCTGCCTGGTGGTAGTAGACGCGGTAGAGCAGCGGCAATCCAAGGAATGCGATTCCGATCTGGTGCAATATATCGGTAAGAATGAGCGTTGCCGGAGGTGCCAGAGAACTTTCCGCAGAATTGCGCTCAGGATGATTACGCCATGTGCCCCAGGAATGCTTTCCAATTCTTGCGAACCGAATCAGCAACCAGGAAACGCCATAAGCGATTGGGATCAGCAGAAGGAATGCGACCCAGATCCAAAGAGGCGCCGACAAGATGCGGTGAGACACAAGGAATGTTGGCAGGCCCGGCTCTACGCTCCTGATTTTCAACTGTCCGGCGAGATCGGGTACATCGTCGAGGGTGGTGGAAGAGAACAGCCAGACATCTCCAACCGTAGGGTCCACCTCTCGAGCAAGGACAACGTCATACTCGCTGCTATCTACCTGGAAGACTCCGATGCGCTCGCGGTCCGCCGGAACCCCCACCTGGACGGAACCCTCACGCTTTTCACTGATCATGTTCACTTTGCCGGTGAAGGCACGATCCATGAGCATGTGGAGATCGCGCGCAAGGTTCTCACCGTGCGAGGCGCGCTGGTTCTTCGTCAATTGAAGATAGTCAGCAGCCAGCTTGTAATTTCCAGACTGTGCCGCCTGGAGAAATCCAACGACAGTTCCTCGAGGCGTGCTCCGGCCGAGTGGATCTACGACCTGCGTTTGGGCGCCATTGGCAGTGGAAGACGGCGAAAGGATCTTGTCGACCGCTTGTGGGATTGACTGCCCGAAAGCCAAGGGTACGAGGGTGAATGCCAGTAGAAGAGTGAGTATCCGCCGCCGAAACATTTTCATATATGGTGTGACGCCCCAATTGCCTGCCTGAAATCTTGAACTACCAGGCGAGCGTTGGCAAATGGGTGCCGAATTGTCGGCAGTAACTTGCGGTGCGATACACTGCCGTGCGAAGCATTTCAGGAGGGATGACATGAAAGCAGGTCGCAAAGTGGGGATTGTCTTGTGGTGCGCAGTGCTAACGGTATTGATCGCGATTGGCCTAAATGCTAAGAACGCACACAATCCGCAACGGACGGCAGGGTGGATTGATATTTCCGTTCTTGTTGATCCAGATGCGACTCCTGTCTATCCCGGCAATGCACCGCCCAAATTCACCTTCCTTCAGTCATTCGATAAGGGGAACCAAGTAACGCTTTCCATGGTGGAGATGGGAAACCATACGGGCACCCATATTGATGCGCCTTTGCACTTTATTAAAGGCGGAGCGACCATCGACGAGATTCCCGTCTCGAAGCTGGTAGGGCCGGCGGTGGTGATCGAAATTTCGCAGTCCGCGAAGATTGTCGATGCGGCCGAACTGAATCGACACGAGTGGCGCGGGGCGAAGAAGATTCTGTTCAAGACGCGCAGCTCTTACGATAATTTCTGGGCCGACAAGGAGTTTCACAAGGATTTCGTCGGCGTAGCGCCGGATGCCGCACAGTTACTCGCCGATGCCGGCGTCGATCTGGTGGGCGTTGACTATCTTTCGGCGGAGCAGTTTGGCGCGCCTGAGCCCCTGACTCATCGAACCCTATTGGGGAAGGGCATCGTAATAGTGGAAGGCCTCGACCTTCGTCAGATCAGCGGCGGCAAGTATGACTTGACCGTGTTGCCTGTGCGGCTCAAAGGCCTGGAGGCAGCTCCGGCACGTGCACTACTTAAGCGAGAACCCTGAGCGAACCTTGAATTTTCTTAATATTTGTAATTTTGTGTGATCTTTGTTCGCGAATTCCTGGGATTAGTGTTAGCATTTTCCCGCTTCGTTAACGTTAACGGCACGGTCTCAGCCAAGGATGACAGTGCATTCGCAAATGTTTCTGGGAATTGACGTCGGCACCGGCGGAACCCGGGCCGTCATCATCGACGTATCCGGCAAAGTAATTGGGACAGCGACGGGCGAGCATATCGCGTTTGCCTCGCCGCAGACAGGTTGGGCCGAGCAGGATCCGGCAGACTGGTGGAAAGCCTCCCAGTTCGCCGTGCAGAGCGCGATTCGGGCTGCGAATATCTCCAGCGACCAGATCGCTTGCGTTGGTCTAACCGGACAGATGCACGGCGCGGTTCTGCTGGACATCCAGGGCGCAGTCATTCGTCCTTCCATCATCTGGTGCGATCAACGCACCGACGACCAGTGCCGCGAACTAACCGACAAAATCGGCGCCGCCCGGCTGATCGAACTTACCTGCAATCCTGCGCTGACAAACTTCACGCTTCCGAAACTCCTCTGGGTTCGCGAGCACGAGCCGGAGAACTGGAAGCGCATCAAGAGCGTTCTCCTTCCTAAAGATTACATTCGCTTTCGTCTAACAGGTGAGCGCGCCATCGATGTGGCCGAAGCCTCGGGGACGCTGATGCTGGACGTGGCGCATCGGCGATGGTCAGACGAAGTGGTCGCAGCCGCGGGAATCGATTCGGCATGGCTGCCCACGCTGTACGAATCCATCGAAGTCAGCGGACGTATTTCCGATGAGGGAGCAAAAGCGACCGGGCTGCGCGCTGGAACGCCAGTTGTCGGCGGCGCTGGCGATCAGGCTGCGGGCGCTGTGGGTATGGGCATCGTTCGCCCGGGAGCCGTGAGCGCGACGATCGGAACCTCAGGCGTCGTCTTCGCGGCGACGGACCGTCCGGCACTTGATCCCAAGGGACGCATCCACACGTTCTGTCACGCGATCCCTGGCCGATGGCACGTGATGGGCGTCACCCAGGCAGCAGGTCTTTCTCTGCGTTGGTTCCGCGATAACTTCGGAACAGTTACGACTGACAATCGCGATCCCTATGACCGGCTAGCCGATGAGGCAGTAAAGATCCCGGCGGGATCAGACGGTGTCTTGTGGGCGCCCTATCTGATGGGCGAGCGGACTCCGCATCTGGACCCGTACGCGCGTGCGGCACTGATCGGCCTGGCGGCCAATCACGGACGTGGGCACATCATACGCGCCATCATGGAAGGCGTGGCTTTTAGCCTGCGCGATACCTTCACCATCTTCGAAGAGATGAGGGTGCCGGTGCGAAACATCCGCCTGGGCGGCGGAGGTGCGCGGTCGTCGTTGTGGCGTCAGATTCAGGCCAACGTCTATGCCCATGCCGTTGAACTGGTGGAAGCCGACGAGGGCGCGGCTTACGGTGCGGCCTTGCTGGCGGGAGTTGGCGCCAGTGCATGGCCATCAGTCGACGAAGCATGCGATACAGCGATTCGAGTAGCCCAGCGTGTCGATCCTAATGCGCAGGATCAAGCGATGATGCAACGGCAGTACCAGGCGTATCGAAGGCTTTATCCGGCATTGCGTTCCGTTTCGCGGAGCGAGAACACGGCGACTGCCAGTTAGATCTCATAAGGAGCAATCATGTCAGATTCGTATCAACCTCGTCCGGAACACAAATTCACGTTTGGTCTATGGACCGTAGGGAATCGCGGCCGTGATCCGTTCGGCGATGCCGTGCGTCCTCCGAAATCGCCAGTTGACCTTGTTGCGCTGCTCGCGGAGGTTGGCGCATGGGGCGTGAACTTCCACGATAACGACCTGGTGCCGATCGATGCGACCGCGGCCGAACGCGACAAGATCGTACGCGATTTCCGCGCTGCTCTTGAGAAGAATGGCATCGTGGTGCCCATGGCGACGGTGAACCTGTTCTATGACCCGGTGTTTCGCGATGGTGCGTTGACGGCTAACGATCCGCGCGTGCGGGCCTATGCGCTGCAGAAGACGATGCGCGCGATGGACCTGGGCGCGGAGTTCGGCGCGAAGATCTTCGTGATGTGGGGCGGTCGCGAGGGAACGGAAACCGATGGGTGCCGAAGGCCAGATGACGCCATTAAACGGCTGCGCGAGGCCGTCGATAATCTGTGCGAGTATTCAATCTCGCAGAAATATGGCTACAAGTTCGCCATGGAAGCCAAGCCGAACGAGCCGCGCGGCGCTATCTACTTCCCGACGACGGGAGCCTATCTTGGATTTATCCCCACGCTGGCTCATCCGGAGATGGTGGGAGTGAATCCGGAGGTGGCGCACGAGCAGATGCCCGGACTGAACGTCGTGCATTCTGTGGCACAGGCCTGGGAAGCAGGGAAGCTGTTCCACATCGACCTGAACGATCAGGAGACTGGCAAGTACGATCAGGACTTCCGCTTCGGGTCGGTGAATCCCAAAGCCGCGTTCTTCCTCGTGAAATTCCTGGAGGAAGTTCACTACGACGGTTCGCGGCACTTCGACGCGCATGCGTATCGCACCGAGGACTACGAAGGAGTGAAGGACTTCGCGCGCGGCTGCATGCGTACGTACCTGATCCTGAAAGAAAAGGCGTGCAAGTGGAATCACGATCCCGCGATCAAGGCAACGCTGGAGGAGATCGCGTCGACGAATGGCGACCTGGTACTTCCGGACAAGCTGTCAGCTGCTAAATTGGCTGAGATTCAATTCGATCGGGCGCACTTGGCGCAGAAGAAGCTGCCGTACGAGAGATTGGATCAGTTGACGATGGACGTATTGTTCGGCGTGCGCTAAGCAATCGCCCGGCAAAAGAAGGGCGAGGCCAACCAGCCTCGCCTTTTGCTTTTTGCGAACAGCTCGTGACCGGGAACTTTTCGCAGGTCAGTGGTTTCTAACAGAGATTGAAGCTGAGAAGGAACAGTGATGAAGAAGATAACGATCTTCATTGTGATTGTTCTCTTGTACTCGTTACTTGAACTCTGCGTCGGGTTAGCGCTGATGATCACTGGCTACCGAATTTACTCGGTTCGGGAGCCTCTTCTGTCCGTGCTTCTCCTCTTACTCGTTCCAGGTCTCGCCGCGATTTTTTCCGGATTCCGTTATGGCTCGATTACTTGGAGAAAACGTGCGCTGGTTACGTTTCTCCTGGGTGTAGTAGGGTTTCCAGTGCTGACGCTAGGTTTGTTCTTTTATACAGCGCTCGTCTATCTGGCTTTTGAAGCTAAAGTGATCTTGGGCGTACTAGTCGCGTGCATTCTGCTTGCGCTAATACTATGGCCAGTTCGACTGATTGTGCGATCACTGCGACGATGGGATTTAAGGCTGGAAGAAAGCAGTTGGCTGTCAGGAACTGAAGAGTATCGAGTGAGGCAACGTGCGATCCGTTGGGCGTTATGGATTCCTTCCATTACTGTGGCCGCATTTCTAGTCTTTTTCTTTCAGTTGTACGGCATTGCTTCCAGAGTAGCGGAGCCCGAGGCAGGAAGTCTTAGTGAGTACCAATTCGCATTGCCAATGAAGTGGGTAACAATAGCGCGCAATACGTATCCCTCGGATGGAGGTGCCTTTCTCGTTGCATTTACAGGGTCTAATATTCTGGGGCAATTGCCAAGACTTCTAAACGGCTCCCTGGAATTGTCGTCTGGGGATCTTCGAGTTCGGGGGTGTCGCATACCAGAATCGCCGGAGGATTCTTTCGGATCGTGGTACAAGCCTTCGGCCCGCGCTTATAGCACATATCATGTCGGTACTGGCGCCGCGAGTTTCAGTTGCTCCGAATTGTGGCTGAAGAGAGAGCCGTTGCGAGCGAATACCGAAGTAGCTGTGCAGTGTTCCGGGGCGGAAAGAGTAAGGGCGACCTACGCGGGTCAAAAGTCAGATCTACCTGGCTTTTATTCAATGCTGGGCTCACTTAAGTACACAGGGCAAGCTCCGCCGTGTCCCATCACTTGGCCGAAGAAATAAGCTTTCTCGTTATTTCAGCCCTTCCACCAAATACAAATCCGCCAGCATGCGGTGATAGCCGAAGACGCATGTCTTCGCGTCCGGCGTGAGCAGGATCGGTCCGATGTTTTCGACGCCAGCTGGATCCGACGGCATGAGCTGTCGCCACAGCGTGCGACTCCCGGTTTGCAGATCGAGGCGATTGACGAGAGTGGGCAGTTCGCCGGGCTGGTAAATGTAGAGAGAGCGGCTGTCGGTGCTGAAGGTGATGGGTTGCTCTCCGGCATTCATTCCAGCGATCACGCGAGGCTCACCACCCGCCACGGGATACAGATAACCCTTTTGATCAGGGCCAATTCCGGCAACCCACTGCGAATCGGGCGAAATGATAAACGAGATTCCGTTCACGCCCTCTTGGGAAACAGCGTGGCTCTTGCCCGACGAGATATCGAGCACGTAAAGCTTGACGCCTTTTCCAGGTTCGTTGCCAGCGAAAAGAATGCGCTTTCCGTCGGGGAAGAAATGCGCCCAGCTATGGTTGACGTTGTCATTTGTCAGATCCCGGGCTTCACCGGCTCCGGTAGGCAGTAACTTCAGCTGGGACGGCGTGCTTTGTGTCTGCGCGATGGCCCACTTGCCGTCGGGGGAAAGCGCAACCGCTCCGCCTTCTCCCAGCAGGATCGCCGCGGTACCTTCGGTCTTGCGCAGGTAGACGGCATAGGACAACCCCACTGACTTGGAATAATCCAGCGCGCCACCGCCGCCTTCTTCATCGAACAGCAGCGTTTTACCGTCGTCAGAAAGGCCGGCAGGGTAGGAGTAGTCGAGCCAGGAGAGGTCGCGCTCTTTTTCATCGCCGGAGATCACGCCGCGAAGCTCGCGCCGCCAACTGGCGCGCATGAGCAGAACGCGTCCGTCTTTCGCGATGTCCAGGAGCATGAGCGCGCCGGGCAGTCGCAGCACCATGCGTTGCTTGCCTGCGAGGGAAATGGCGTAAAGTGTCCGATCGGTGCCGCTTTTGCTGGCAGTGAACCAGATCTCCTTGCCATCGGGCGACCAGGCGAGACCTTGCGCGGTGTACCACTCGCCGGTCAGAACCTTTTTGTTCCCTTTCAGGTCGACAATGGCCAGCGTGCCGGCATCATCTCCCTGATTCGGATGGTCGAGAAAGGCGATCAATTTGCCGTCAGGCGAGAGGCGCGGATGCCCGATCCAGCCGCCGGTTTCGTAGAGGGCGTTGCCGATAGGGAATTCCAGGCGATTGCGACCGCCGAAATCTCGCACCACGGCGAGATTGTTTCCGTCGGGAGCCCAGTCGGCCCACTGCACTTGCTCCAGGATTTCTCGCGGAGCGCCCCCAGCGAGTGGAGCGCGCGCCAGAGTACCCATGGTCACCCATGTCCCGATGGACTTGCTGTTCAGAAGCACGGCCATCTCGGCGTTCGACGAAATCGACATCAGTTGGGTGTGCGCCAATCCCATCGATCGCGATTCGGGTGCTTCCGGACGCGCAGTGAAGACGTCCATCGGATTGCCTTGCCACGCTGCGCTGTAAAGGATGGTTTGTCCATCGGGCGCGAAGCGCGCGGAACGAACGCTGCCGCGGCGGAAAGTCAGCTGCCGGTAAAACGGTGGATCAGGCGGAGTGCCAACAAACAGAAACTTTCCTGCCAAAAGGCCCGCACTCAACGCCACCAGGAGACCGGCCGCTATCAACAGCCACTTGAGTCCGGATTTCGACTTTGGCCGCGCGGGCGAAGCAGAGATGGTCTGCGAAGATGGCTCATGAGTTTCTGCAACTACCGAGGATCGCGACGAATCGATCGAGCGCTTCAGCCGCTTCAGATCCGCACGCATTTCGGCAGCGGACTGGTAGCGCATGTCCGTGTCTTTTTCGAGGGCCTTGGTAATGATCTCTTCGAGTTTCGCAGGCATTTCCGGATTCAGACGAACCGGAGCCGTCGGCACGCGATTCAGGATGGAATCGCTGATGACGGCGGAAGTTTCTCCGCGAAAAGGCAGCTTGCCGGTAGCCATCTCGTAGAGCACCACGCCGAACGAGAAGAGATCGGTGCGTCCGTCCAGTTCCTTGCCGCGCAATTGCTCGGGCGACATGTAAGCGACGGTGCCTACTGCCGTGCCGGGGCTGGTTAGATCGAGATGGGTGACTCCCGCAACGGTTTGCGATTCGCCGCTTCCCGGACGATTCTTCTGCGTGATCTTGGCAAGTCCGAAGTCGAGTATCTTGGCGTGGCCGCGATCGGTAACAAAAATGTTTGCGGGCTTGATGTCGCGATGGACGATGCCCTTCGAGTGAGCGGCTTCGAGTGCGTCCGCGACCTCGATTCCAATGGTGAGAATCTGTTCCAGATCGACCGGAGCGCCATGCATCAGGTGCTTCAGGGTCTGGCCGTTAAGGCACTCCATCACGATGAACAAGTGCCCATCGTGCTCACCGATTTCGTGAACCGTGCAGATATCGGGATGATTCAGGGCTGAGGCGGCACGCGCCTCGCGGCGAAAGCGCTCCAGGGTAGCTGGATCTTTGGCGGTTTCGTCTGGAAGAAACTTAAGGGCAACAAATCGCCCAAGGTTAGTGTCTTCTGCTTTGTAAACAACACCCATGCCCCCGCCGCCCAGCAATTCGACGACGCGATAGTGGGAAATAGTTTGGCCGATCATCGTGACGTTGGTGGCGATATGACCCCGTTGTTTCGCGGTAAGGCGGTTGAGTCATGGTAGGGACGAACGGACGTTCCGTCAATCAGCTGTGAGATACCGCCGCAGAATGAGAGATTTTTCGGACTTGCGAAGACGGACGCATTCTGCTGGATGCGTCCGTGAGGAGTTAGTCGGCGCTCATGTATTCCGGTGCGCTCAGTTCGAAGCCTCC
This sequence comes from Terriglobia bacterium, assembly GCA_963724985.1. Lineage (GTDB taxonomy): Bacteria > Acidobacteriota > Terriglobia > Terriglobales > Acidobacteriaceae > JAJPJE01. Next base: position 128,152 of record CAVRWV010000019.1, read on the forward strand.
GCTCTGTGCGGGGCTAGCACTGCCTGCGACGGCCCGAACTGCGAATCGTGAGGACGTTCGTGTCAGTTCCAGATACGGCACCAGCAGACCAGAGAGCTCAGACGCTTCGGCGAGGAAAGCATCGTGGCCGTGCGAGCTGATCTGCTCCAGGTAAGTCGTGTTAATTCCAAGCGAATGGATCTTTCCTGCAAGCTTCCGTACGTCTGCGGTGGGGAACAACCAATCCGAGGAGATTCCCACCAAAATCAAGCGCGCTTTGATGCGCCGCAGCGCTTCTTCTGTGTTTGCGTAACCATCCGCCAAATCGAAGTTATCCATCATCTTAGAAATGTAGAGATAGCTGTTGGCGTCGAAGCGCGCGACCAACTCTTTTTGCTGGTAATCGAGGTATCCCGCTATGTCGTAGCGGTCTTCCAGCTTGCGCGCCGGATCCTCGCCGTTGCGATTGGGACGCCGTTCGTACCTCTTATCGAAAAGGTGCGCGGATTTGTATGAGCACATAGCGATTGCGCGAGCAATGCCCAGACCGGCGGCTGGCTGTTCGGCGGGCGTGTATCGGCCTTGCTTCCACGCCGGATCGTTCTCGATCGCCTGACGCTGAATGTGATTCAGCGCAAGTCCCATTGCTGAAAGCGGCGTGGCTCCGATCGCGATACAGGTGTCGAGACGGTCGGGATATTCGATGGTCCAGCGCAGCGCTTGCATGCCCCCGATTGATCCGCCGATGACAGCGCGCAGGCGCTTGATGCCCAGATGATCGAGCAGGCGCGCTTGTGCTTTGACGTTGTCGCCAATGGAGATGAGGGGGAAGTCTGTGCCGAAAGGCTGGCCGGTGGCGGGATTAACGGAAGTGGGACCGGTTGTGCCATAACACGACCCCAGGATGTTGACGCAGACCACGCAGTCGCGCTCGAGATCGAAACATCGATCGCCGCCGAACAGGTCTGTCCACCAGGCGCCCACGTGCGCCGAACCAGACAGCGCATGACAGACGAGGATGGCGTTGTCGCGCTGCGGGTTCAGTGTGCCGTAAACCGCGTAGTGGAGCGTTACCGGCTGGAGCTGGCCTCCGGCTTCCAGAAGAAAGGGCTCGTCTTCACCAAAGGTGAAGACGGCCTCATAAGTTGGAGCGATTGCTTGACTCACTTGCGTGTCCCTGCGCCGACCGGCTCTTCCGCCAGCCGCGATTTGCCTGACGGTACGCTCTTCTCGAGCGCCTGTTCGAGGTCGGCAATGATGTCCTTCACGTCTTCGATGCCGACAGAAAGGCGGATCAGATCGGGCGTTACGCCAGTGGATGCCTGTTCTTCTTCGCTAAGTTGCTGATGCGTTGTGGATGCCGGGTGAATGATCAGCGACTTGGCATCGCCAATATTGGCGAGCAGGCTGAAGAGCTTCACCGAATTGATGAACTTCTTGCCGGCTTCGTAGCCACCGCGAATCCCGAAAGTGATGAGCGCTCCCGAGCCATTCGGCAGATATTTCTCAGCGAGCTTGTAGTACTTGCTGGAGAGAAGTCCCGGATAGTTCACCCACTCGACGGAGTCATGGTCTTCGAGGTAGCGAGCCACGGCGAGAGCGTTTTCCGAGTGACGCTGCATACGCAGATGAAGCGTCTCCGCACCTTGCAGAAGCAGGAAAGCGTTGAACGGCGAGAGCGGAGCGCCGGTATCGCGCAATCCCTGGACGCGTGCTTTCAGGATGAACGCCAGCGGACCGAAAGCGTCAGTGAACGACAATCCGTGATACGAAGGATCGGGATTCACAAAGTCCGGGAAGCGGCCGGAGGCCCAGTCGAATTTGCCGGCGTCAACGATCACGCCACCGATGGAGGTTCCGTGGCCACCGATAAATTTGGTGGCGGATTCCACGATGATGTCGGCTCCCCACTCGATCGGCCGCACCAGCGCCGGCGACGGCGTGGTGTTATCGACAATTAACGGTAACTTGTGCGAATGAGCAATCTGCGCAAGCCGCTCAATGTCCGAGATGTCGAGCTTAGGATTACCTACCGTCTCGGTATAGATGGCCTTGGTGCGATCGTTGATGGCTTTTGCGAGGCCGTCGTAATCTTCGGCATCGACAAAGCGAACCTTTATCCCCCACTTCGGTAGCGTGTAGTGGAACAGGTTGTAGGTGCCACCGTACAGAGACGTGGTCGAAATGATTTCATCGCCGGCATTTGCCAGTGTGGTGAGAGCGAGCGTTTCCGCGGCTTGACCAGAGGCGAGCGCCAGACCCGCAACTCCACCCTCGAGCGCAGCGATCCGCTTCTCGAAAACGTCCGTGGTGGGGTTCATGATGCGCGTATAGATGTTGCCGAATTCCTTTAGCGCGAAGAGACGCGCGGCGTGGTCGGCGTCGTTAAAGACGTAGGACGTTGTCTGGTAGATCGGCACAGCGCGAGCGTTCGTCGCAGGATCTTTTTCCTGTCCGCCGTGCACGGCGAGAGTTCCGAAGGAATATTGCGGCTTATCGTCTGGCATCTCTTCTCCTCAATTCGTTTCTTTCAAAATTGGCAAACTCAGTGGCGGTTCCACGTGGAAGTCCGCCTCGGAAATTTCGGCAAGCGCCTCGCTTAAGACAGACCGGCCACAGGCCTCCAGTGTGATCACGAAGGGCAGGCTCGTCTTAGGGAACCCGGGTTTCTGAAAAACGGCGTCAATGTTGATGGAGTACTTTGAAAAAACTTTCGCGAGGTGCGCGATGATGCCGGGGCGATCACGCACGACGAATCGCACGTAGTGAGGCGTGGTCACCTCGGAGGTGACTTCCTGCTTCTTCACCGGCAAAACCTGCGCTGCGCCACGTTGCTGCGCAATCAGCAGTACGTCGGATACAACGGCAACAGCCGTGGGATGTCCGCCTGCGCCATGTCCGGAAAATGCCGTTTCGCCACCATACTTGCCGGTGCTGATGACGACGTTCTCACTGCCACGAACCCGTGCGAGCGGGGAAGTGGTGGGAATGACTGCGGGCTGCACGAAGGCGACTACGCGTTGACCCTCGATCGCAGCGCTCGAAACCTGGCGAATCGTGCAACCGAGAAGGCTGGAGTAGTGGAAGTCGACGGGCTGAATTGGAGTGATGGAGTTGACGGCAATTTCTTCCGGATGTGCCTGGGTGCGTAGCGCAACGCGGGCGAGAATGGCGAGCTTGGCGCGCGCGTCAAAACCCTCGAGATCATCGGTGGGATCGGCTTCGGCATATCCGAACTGCTGCGCTTCGGCCAAAGCGCTTTCGAATGAGACGCCACTCGACTCGATACGCGTGAGGATGTAATTGCAGGTACCGTTGAGAATGCCGGTGACCTTAAAAATCTGATCGCCCGAGAGACCTTTTTGCAACCCAAGCAGCACAGGAATCCCGCCGGCGACCGATGCTCCAAATTCCAATTGAAGGCCCTTGCGCTGCGCGAGTTCGAGAAGTTCACTTCCGGCATTAGCGATGAGCTGCTTGTTGGCGGTCACGACCGACTTGCCGGATTCGAGCGCGCGTCGAACCCACTGCTTTGCAGGCTCAATGCCACCCATTAGTTCGATCACCACGTCGACATCGGAGGCGAGTACGTCGTCAATGTTCTCGGTCCAGTGCACGTCTTTGGGGACCCACGAGACATGCTTTGACGCCACATTGCGATTGAAGATGTGAGTGAGCTTCACCGCCGACGGATTGCGGTAAGAAAGAATCTCGACCACCGCGCGGCCTACGGTGCCGAATCCGAGCACCGCCACTCTACAGACTTGCGATTTCGCCGACGTGCGATCCAATTCCGGTTGTGCTTGCGTACTCAACGATTCCCCCTGTTTCGTTTTCCTGGCCGATAAACAAAAAACCCATCGCGGGTGTAACTGGCGATGGGTTGCGCTTGAGCTTATAAATGAGTGCTGGGAATTAGCTCGTCTGGAACCCTTTGCCAGTTGGACGATTGGTACACATGTGCATGCTCATGGCCAAAGCCGGCCGGCGGCGTGCAACTGTTGTCCGAATCTGACAGTGGGTTGACATACGTAATATCCACTAATTAAGCCTTAATTCGCGGGTTCTCGTCAAGCGTCGATTTTAGAAGAAGATGCTTAGCAGTTACGATTGGCAATAGCGATTCGAGAGTTGCAACGGAAATCCATCGGCAGGACGCCTAAACGATGGAGTTTCTAACCGTACTATAAGGCAGGATGGCACCATGCATAAGTTTGTGTTTCACAACGACAGCCTGCTTCCTTTAGAGCAGGTGCGGCTATCACCCGGACAGGCAGGGCTGCTGAACGGCTGGGGCGTGTTTACGACGATCCGCCTTTACGAAGGACAGCCGTTTGCCTTCGAGCGCCACTGGAAGCGTTTGACCACCGATGCTCATCGCATCGACCTGCCGATTGAACACAGCGAAGCACTGGTGCGCGAGCGCTTGACGGAATTGCTGCGCGCTAACGAAGTGGTGGATGGATGCGCGCGGATTTATCTCGTTTACAACAAGATTGGGATATGGAGCAGCCGAGAGCAGATGCCGACGACCGATCTGATCATGTATACGACCGATCTCCCACTGCGCGTCGGACCGGTGAAACTTGGCGTTCAATTGAATGGTAGACATGCGGCGCATCCGCTGGCGGGCACCAAGGTGACATCGTGGTTGCAGAATGTGTGGCTGGTTGAGCAGGCGCACGCCCGCGGATTTGAAGACATGGTGCTGGTGAACGAGCGTGACGAGGTCGCGGAGTGCACCGCCGGAAATCTGTTCTGCGTAAAAGCGGGAAGTGTTCTCACCCCGCCTTTAAGCAGCGGGTGCCTGGCCGGAGTGTCGCGACAGATTCTGCTGGAAGAGGCGGAGCGAATCGCCATTTCCATTGGCGAACACGCGATGGGGCTGGAAGAATTTCTCGACTCCGACGAGATCTTTATTACCTCAACGACGAGACAGGTGCAGCCAGTCAGTCACATCGAGCAACGCGAGTTTACGCATGAGGGTGAAGTTACACGAGCGCTCGAAAGGCTGTTCGATGATTACGTAGATCGCTATCTCGCGAAGGTGGCAGAGGGATCTTCTTCTAGCCGTTGATTTTCGCTGACAAATACGGACTTATTTAGGTTGGAATCAGCGTTGATCTGCGTAGATCAGCGGCTGATGTTCGGTTCTTTCTGGTGCCACTCTGTTGCTTGCTGGAAGGCTTGCGCAAATCGGAGGACTGCGGCGTCTTCGTGCGCCGGACCTGTGATCTGCAAGCCAATTGGAAGGCCGCCTTTCGAGAAGCCGCAGGGAATTGAGATCGACGGCAGTCCGAGCACATTGAATGGACGCGTGTTGCGCAGCATGACGATCTCAGCCGGGCGAAGCTGTTCTGGATGCGCCTGCAGCTCCGCGATCTTAGGCGGCAATACCGGAACGGATGGCGTAAGGATCAGATCGACGTCATCGAAGATACTAGTGGCTTTTCGTCGTAGTTCGAGTAGCTCTGCTTTCTTCTGCTGATATTCATTCGCCGTGACTTGCTCTCCCGCCATGATCCGGCGCAACGTTTCCGGTTGGTACTTGTCGGCCGATCCCGGCAGATATTTCGCGTGATACTGATATGCCTCGTAGAGGTGAACGGTACGATCGGTGTCGACGGGAACCAAGACGCGCTTGATGTTGGCCACGATTTGCTGCGCGATTCGCGTCGCCTCGTCGAAGGCTGCGGCGACTTCGGAATCGAGATCGTCGAAGAAGAATTGATCGGGAATTCCCAGCTGGATCTTCTCCGTCCTGTCGGCTAGCGCGTGCGCGTAGCCGCCACGCTGGACGGTGCTGCTGCTTGGATCCCAGGAATCGTACGCAGCGATCGCATCGAGCATCAGCGCGCAGTCCTCCGCGGTTCTCGCCATCGGGCCAACGTGGTCGTAGGAAGGCGCAAGCGGCACGACACCGTGCGCGCTGACCAGTCCGAATGTAGGTTTGAATCCGCTGATGCCACAGAAAGCTGATGGCAGACGGATTGATCCGGCAGTGTCGGTGCCAATCGCGCCTAGACAGAGTCCTGCAGCAACGGCCGCCGCCGATCCGGAAGATGATCCTCCCGTGATTCGCTCGCTATCCCACGGATTGCGCGTGATGCCGAACGCGCCAATAATCCCACTTCCGCCATAGGCGAACTCGTGCAGATTGAGTTTGCCAAGCAAAACTGCTCCCGTGGCTTTCAGTCGCTTGACGATGAATGCATCTTCAGCCGGGACGCGCTTCTCGAAGAGATGACTCGCGGCCGTAGTGCGGACGCCGGCCGTATCGACAAGATCTTTGAGCGCCAACGGAATTCCGTGCAGTGGACCACGATACTTGCCAGCGCGGATCTCCGCTTCAGCTTGTCGCGCTTCTTCGAGGGCGCTCTCGGCAGTGACCGTAATAAACGCGTCTAGCGTGGGATTCAGCCGTTCGATTCGCGCAAGACAGCTCTTCGTCAGGGCGACAGGGGAAATCTCTCCAGCGCGAATCTGCAGTGACGCTTCCTGAATCGTAGGATGCTGCATGGCGAAGGGCTCGATCACCGGTCAGTTGGCAGGAGCGATGCCAACTGCGCGATAGACATCGGCGCTCTTGTAGACTACGCCGTCTTTCATCACCAACTGGCAACGGCGGATGTCACTGATGTTCTCAACCGGATTGCCGTTGACCAGCAGCAGGTCAGCACGCTTGCCGGCTGCGATGGAGCCGAGATCTTTGTCCTGCTTCAAGAGACGCGCGGCGTTCCAGGTTGCAATCTGCAAGGACTTTGCCGGCGGAATTCCAGCACGAACCTCGAGTTCCAGTTCTCGATGCAACATGATTCCGGCCGTCGAATCGGTTCCGGCGAGGATGGGAATGCCCGCATCGTAGAGCCGATTGGTCATCTTCAGCATGGCGGCGTAGGAATCTTTGTAGAGCTGATCGTTCTGCGGCGTCACGGGAAGTCCGCCGGTGTAGGCGCTGCGCTGCACTTGCGCTGGCAAGCGGTCTAACACCGGAGCAAGGTCGGGAGAGATCTTTCCAGGACGGCCCGTGAACATCCCCTCAAACGCGCCTAAAGTCACGTCGACAGTAGTGTGGTGCTTCTGCAACAGGGCGATGAAATCGTTTACTTCTTTCGATTGAAGATCTAGCTTGGCGGCGTTGGCTCCAACCGCAGTAAAACGCTCGGGAGTACGTGTGTCTTTCACTTGTCCACTAAGAAAGTTGAGGAAGATGAAGTTGATGTGCTGAATCTCATCGGCGCCGTCCTGCACGAACTGGCTGGCAATCATGCCATTGGGAACGTGACCGCTGACCCGCAGCCCACGCGCGTGAGCCGCTTGAGCGATGCCGGGAACGAGTGCCGGCTTCAGAGAGCTATACAGCTTGATCTGTATGTAGCCCAAGTCAGCGTATTTGTTCACTGCGGCCAAGGCTTGTTCGGGCGTCTCGACAAAAATGCCTGTGGGAGCCTGCATCGGGTCTCGTCCATCGATCAGGCCGGCTTTGAACAAATGTGGTCCGATGGCAGTGCCGCTGTCCCATTGCTCTTGCAAGTGCTTCAGATCGTCGATGTCGTTGCCCATATCGCGGACGGTGGTGACACCGCTGGCGATGTTGAGCATTCCATCGACCGGCTGCACGTGCACATGCATATCGAAAAGGCCGGGCAGGAGGGTCTTACCCGTGCCGTCAATGCGCTGGGCGTTTGCCGGAACTGTCAGTGAGCGGATGGCCCGACCAGCGTAATACGTGCGCCTTCGATCACAACGGTCTGGTCCTCGCGGATTACAGCCTGTCTCCGAATCGAAGACGCTGCACGTGCTCGATGGCAATTGGATGCGCGGGATGTTGGGCCAGGTCTTCGTGAGACGAGCCATTAGCGGGCATCTTCCGCGGCGCGGTCCAGCGCATACAGCTGATCGTTGGTACCTCCCATCCTTCGCGCATGATGGCGAACCACTTTCCCGGAACGGCGAAGAAGTGCAGATCGTCGTCGAGCCACACCGTTTGCGGCTCAAACGAGAGACCGGTGATCGCGTATTCGGTCACGTGCTGCTTTTGCCCGTTGCTTTCCAGGGTGACGTCGGTCATGCGCTCCACGCGCGCTTCGCCGGCGGGGAAGAGCTTCACAGGTCCTTTGGCTTTGAGCAGCGCGCCTACTAGGAAAGCGGATTCTGCGGCAGGTCCGTTATTACTGATATAGAAGCCGGGGGCTGGCGCGTGACCGTTCTCAGAGGTGCTCTTCCACGTGCCGATACCGTTTTCGAGGACGAAGCGTTCGTCTACAGGGGCTTTCAGGTAGTCGTTGCCAGTGATCTCAGTCCGCTGCGGAGAGCTGTTTTCGCCAAGGATATAGTGAGCGGCGATCTTCGGGACCGCGGCCACGATCGTTGTATTCGAAGGCCGAGTCGACGTGACCGCCAGGACCGTAGGTGTCGACTTCCGAACCAGCATCCGTCCTGCGGCGAGAATCTTGTAGTGAAGAGTTTGTTCGGGCGCGGACGAAACGGCTGCGATAAGCTCAAGGCGGCGATCAACAGAAGGCGGAAAACATGGCAGGGTATTATGCCACTTCGACGCTGCGAAAGGCAAACTGGTTACCACGCGCTTGCTCCATCAGGGCTCTTCCCGCACACGAGCTCGGTCCTCAATGATTTTGAATCAATTCTCCCAGACAATCCGTAACACGGAGCAAGGACGGTTCGGTATACCCGATCGCCATTCTGGTCTACAGCCATGCTGATTTGGAGATCTGAATGACGTTTTGAGAGCTGAAATCGCAAAGCTCAAGGTCGCTTACTTCCTCGAAAATGAATTGCACGGTCGCAGGCTTCTGGGGGAATAAGGATAAATTCGAAGGATCGATAGCCCGAACGAGATAGAATAGACTAATAACCTCAGCATCGTGGAAGCTCGGCCATTCACCAAACCAGTTCACGATGGTTTCTGTACCAGGTATTTCAGGAGCTGAGTCCGTCATTGAGATCATGATGAGCAGTCGGTTCGAGCTGTCGAGTCTCGTAGAGCGGATTTCAGTGGATTAGTTCTCGGGCGAGGCTCCGCGCCACCACTTCCTTCCCGAACTTCCGGGACCTAGAATCCGTAAATCTTCTCAGCTGTTAATAACTTCGCCCTAAGCACGTCATAGAGGTGAAGGCGAGCTGAGGAGGGAAGCTTGGCAGCCGTACCGGAAACGCAAATGATCGTCAAACGTGCCGCGGATGAACTCGAGGCCTTATTTCGAGACCATCATCACCGGGTGATCAGTACCGCTTACCGCATCACTGGCAGCCTCGCGGATGCCGAGGATGTGGCCCAGTCGGTATTCCTTCGCCTGGCGCGCGGAGAAGTTGACCTGAGCGGCGTTCAGAACATGGGCGCTTATCTCCATCGTACGGCCGTGAATGCGGCGCTCGATCTGCTACGCGCGCGGCGAGATTCGCAGTTCTCGACGCTCGAAGATGCCGGCGAGCTCCACTCCAAGAATCCTTCGCTTTCGCCCGACCGGATGCAACACGCATCTGAAACCCGCGAGCTCCTGCGGAAAGCCCTGGCCAGGCTTCACCCGCGGACAGCGGAGATGTTTGTGCTCCGGTATATCGAGGATTACGACAATCGCGAAATCGCCAAAGTGATGAAGACGTCGCAGGCCGTAGTAGCCGTGACGCTCCATCGCACGCGAGCGCGGTTGAAAAAGGATCTTCGAGGACTAATGAGGGGGAGAGTATGAATCCGTCGGATCGTAGCAAAGTCGATCTAGATGAAGTGATCGCTGAGATGCGTGGCCAGCACCTCGAAGAAAAAGAAGTGAAGCAAGCAGCCGATCGCGTGTGGCTGCGCCTGCAGGATGCCGCGGCAACAGAGATGCCCGCCATCCAGACTATTCATGGTTGTGAAGATATTCGCGCCTTACTACCTGCTTATTTCGATAAGAAGCTGCCGGAGAACCGCGCGCTGGTGGTGAAGAACCACCTGCATGAGTGCGCCGTTTGCCGGCAACACGCCTATGGTCTGAGTGACGCCGGACAGACCGTTCTTAGCTGGAAGCCAACTACGCCAGCGCGGCGTTCGTGGAGCTTCGGGTTGCCGCAGTTCGCGATGGCCGCACTAGTGCTCGTCGTCGGACTTACCAGCTATTTCACGTACAACCGCTACTACGGATCTGCAGCGGGTGAACGCGCGCAGCTTATGTCGGCAGAAGGCGCTGTCTATGCCATCTCCGACAGCGGCGAGCGCGAGTTGAAGCCGGGCGAATACGTGGGCGAAGGACAGCTGGTTCGAACCTCTGCCAGCTCGCACGCTTTTCTGCGACTGCTGGATGGCTCCGTAGTCGAGATGAATCGCCGTGCGGAAGTGTCGGTCGGCGCCACGCGTCGGAATACGACAATTCGCCTGGGTCAGGGTGACATCATCGTTCAGGCCGCGAAGCGCAAGACCGGGCATCTCTATGTCCTTACGCCCGACTGCCGTGTCTCTGTAACTGGAACGGTGTTCTCGGTGAACTCCGGCACCAAAGGCTCGCGTGTTTCTGTAATCGAAGGGCAGGTCCTCGTCGCGCAGCAGGCGGGAGAGTCTGTGCTCCATCCAGGAGATCAGGTCACCACGAGCGCAAGCATCTCGCAAGTGCCGATCCAACAGGAGATCTCCTGGAGCAAGAATGCCGACCAGCATCTGGCACTGTTGGCTGAATTTGCGAAACTGCAAAACAAGTTTGAACAGATTCCCGCGCCCGCGCCGCGTTACGACAGCCAGATTGTGCCTCTGCTGCCGAAGGGAACAACGTTCTTCTTGAGCATCCCGAACTTCGGGCAGACGTTGGGAGAAGCGAACCAGATCTTCCAGCAGCAATTGCAGCAGAGCCCCGTCCTGCAGCAGTGGTGGGCCAGCCAGAACAAGAGCAAACAAGGTCCGTCGATGGATAAGGTCATTGCCGAGTTGCAGGCGCTGAGCCAGTATCTGGGCGACGAGATTGTTGTGGCCTCCGACCCGCAGGACTTTGGTCCAGACTCCGGGCTAGTGGTTCTCGCAGCGGTGAAAAGTTCAGGGCTGAAGGAATTCCTGGAAACCGATTTCGGCAAGATTCTTACCGACAAGAACGGGCAGACGCATCTGCGTGTGGTGGAACCGCAACAGCTCTCGCAGGCAGGTGGTCAGTCGCACGATCTGCTGGCGCTGGTGCGTCCAGGGATGTTGGCGATGAGCACCAGTCCGAGCGCGCTGCAACAGATGAATGCGCAACTCGATGCCGGAGCCTCAGGCTTTACCAGCACGGAACTGGGTACGCGGATCGTGTCTGCTTACGGACGCGGTGCCGGGTTCCTGTTGGCGGCCGATCTACAGACGATTGCGCAGGAAAATCATCCTGCCCTATCGGCGGAGCATGAAGCCGCGGCGGAAGCAAGCGGTTTGCACGACATGCGCTACCTGGTATTGGAGCATCGCGAAATCAACAATCAGCCGGATAATCGCGCGGTGCTGGAATTTGCTAATGAACGGCGCGGCATTGCGTCGTGGCTGGCGGCGCCGGCTCCCATGCGTTCGCTGGAGTATGTTTCAGCGAATGCGGGAATGGTCGTGTCGTTCATCTCCAAGAATCCCACGGCGATCTACGACGACGTCATCAACATGACGGGCGGCGATGCCTCAGCGCAGCAGCATCTGGCAGAAGCGGAGGCGGAACTGAATTTGAAGATCCGCGATGACATTGCCGCGACGCTGGGCGGCGATATCACCATCGCGCTCGATGGTCCGGTGCTGCCAACTCCGTCATGGAAGGTAGTGGCAGAGGTCTACGACGCACCGCGGCTGCAGAATTCGTTGCAGCAGTTGGTCAATGTGATCAATCGCCACGCCACCGAGAACGGCCATTCTGGTGTGAAACTGGACCAGGAAACCGTGAGCGGCCGTACCTTCTACCGGGTGCAGTCACTCGAGGCTACTTTCAATCAGGAGACGGATTACACGTTCGCTGACGGCTTCATCATCATGGCGCCGTCGCGGGCGCTGGTGATCCAGGCGCTGCAGACGCACGCTAATGGCGACACGCTGGCACGCTCGGAAACGTTCCGATCGCTGCTGCCGAAAGACGAGCACGCGAACTTCTCCGGATTGATGTATCAGAACCTGAGCCCGATTCTGCAACCGCTGTCGGCGCAACTGAACAACCAGCAGGTACAGTTGTTGCAGCAACTGGCGGCAGGTTCGAAGCCGAGTGTGATCTGCGCTTACGGCGATCAGGATCGCATCGAAGTGGCAAGCAACAGCCGTTTCCCGGGGCTGGATTTGAACAGCCTTGCGCTCTTCCAATTGATGGGAGCGATGGGAAGAAACGGAACTACTCACTAACCCCAAACGTACAGATAGGACAGATGACAGCAACGATCGAACTCGACGATCTGCACGTTCAACTCGGCGGCAGAACCATTCTCGACGGACTGAGTGGCGCGCTCAATGGGCGCGCCATCGGTCTGCTGGGTCCGAACGGAGCCGGCAAATCCACGCTGATCAACACACTGCTGGGTTTTCATCCGCCCGATCGCGGAACCGCTCGCGTGCTCGGCATGGACATTCGCCAGGATGCGCGCAAGCTGCGCGCTCAGGTGGGATACATGCCGGAAAGCGATTCGTTCATCTCCGGGATGACCGGACTTCGTTTCGTCCGCTACATGGCAGAGATCTCCGGCCTTCCTGCAGAGCAGGCGATGGAGCGCGCGCACGAGGCGTTCTTCTACGTCGGACTCGGCGAAGTTCGCTATCGCAAGCTGGGTACGTATTCGCTCGGTATGAAGCAGTTGGCAAAACTGGCCCAGGCAATTGCGCACGGGCCGAAGATGCTGATCATGGACGAACCGACGAACGGTCTCGATCCGCCGGCGCGACAGCGCATGATTCAACTGGTGCGCGAGATTCGCGATGCCAGCGACATGCGCCTCATCATTTCTTCTCACCTGCTGCGAGATGTTGAAGAGACCTGCGAGGAGGTTCTCATCCTTCGCAATGGTCGAGTGGCCGCATTGTGCAACCTGGAAGAAGAGCGTCGCGCAAACCGGAAGTTTCTCGAGATTGAAACGATCGGCGCGAACGGTGCGTTCAGTTCCGCGTTGCAGCAGCTCGGTTGCGAGTGCGCTGTGTTTACCAATGGCCGGATGAAAGTCGTGATGCCCGACAAGATTGAAATTCGCGAGGTGTACCGCATCGCCGAGCAACAGGGAATCCAGATCCGCAAAATGAATCATCGGCGCGACTCGTTGGAAGACATCTTCCTGAACGCGATGGAGCAGACTGGAGCGGCCCATGGCGGTCTATAAACGAGCATACCGCGCGTACAACGGACCCATCACCGCCGAGCGCTGGCGATTCCTGGTGCTGACGCGCTACTCGCTCTCGCAGCTGTTCTCGTCGCGAGCGTTCTCGTGGTTCATGATGATCACCCTGCTGCCGGTCCTCATCGCAGGCGCGTTCATCTACGTGAGCAATAACGCGGCCGTGCAAGCCGTATTGCGCATGGGGACCCAGCCGATCTTGAACGTCGATGGCAGCTTCTTCGCGAAGGTTCTGCTCGGGCAGGCTTGGATGGGCTTGTTCCTCACCTGCTGGGCTGGACCGCTGCTGGTCGCGAGCGATCTCTCGAACGGTTCTCTTCCGCTCTATTTGAGCCGGCCGCTGAACCGCGCTGAGTACGTTGCCGGGAAGGCTGCGGTGCTCGTCGGCATTCTCTCTTGCGTAACCTGGATTCCTGGTCTGTTGCTCTTCGCGCTGCAGTCGAGTCTGGGCAGTAGCGGATGGGCATGGGCGCACAAGTCATTTGTTCCGACGATTATTCTGGTGAGTTTCCTCTGGATCGCAGTGCTCACGCTGATCTCGCTTGCGACCTCCGCGTGGGTGAAGTGGCGTATCGTCGCCACGGCTGTGACCTTCGGACTCTTCGTGCTTCCGCCCGGATTCGGCGAAGCGATCAACGGTGTACTACGAACCTACTGGGGACGAGTTCTCAATCTTCCGTACCTGCTGGAAGTGATTCTGACGAACATGCTGGGCGCGCCGATGCAATCGCAAAGTCCGTTCACGAGCGAGAAGGTTCCGCAAGCTGCTGCCTGGGTCGTCCTGATTGGCGTCTGCATGGCATCACTGCTGTTGTTGAACAAGCGCCTGCGTGCGCGCGAGGTGGTGCGCGGATGAACACCACAGACAACAGGATCGTCTTCGAGAACGTATCGAAGTTCTACGGCGAAGTGCTGGGCGTGAATCGCGTGAACCTGGTGCTTGATCCGGGAATCACCAGCCTTGTCGGTCCGAATGGTTCGGGGAAAACGACGCTGATGAACCTGATGACCGGATTAATCCGGCCGTCTCGCGGCAGTATCAGCGTGCTTGGCATGAAGGTGGATGATCCGGAACATCTCTTCCGAGCGGTTGGTTATTGCACGCAGTTCGATTCTTTCCCGCGCGGCGTTACTGGTTACGAATTCATCTACTGGCCATTGCGGCTGCACGGTCTCGATCACACGCGCGCTGACCAGATGACCAAAGAAGCTATCGATCGCGTCGGCATGATGACCGCCGCCGGCCGCAAAGTCGCGGGCTACAGCAAAGGCATGCGCCAGCGGATTCGGCTAGCACAGGCGATAAGCCATCATCCTACTGTGGTCGTGCTGGACGAGCCGCTCAACGGTCTTGATCCGATGGCGCGCGCGGAGACGATCGCGTTATTCGAGGCTCTGGGCCAGCACGGCATGCACGTGATCATCTCCAGCCACATTCTTGAGGAAGTCGATCGCATCTCGGATCGGGTCGTCCTGATGAGCAATGGCTACGTCGTCGCGGAAGGCCAGATTCACGACGTCCGGCGCGAAGTGAAGGATCATCCCATGCAGATCCTCGTGCGCTGCTCGAATCCGTCGAAGCTGGCTTCGCAGGTCTTCGCGCTGGATCACGTTGTCGAGGCCAAGGTTAACCCGGATGGGCACGGCTTGCTGGTGCGCACACGCGATGCTGAGCAGTTTTATCTGCTGCTGAACCGCGTTGCCGCGCAAGGCGTAGTCGACGTCGAGGCTGTCGCGCCCGCCGATGACGATGTGAATTCCATTTACCAGTATCTGATCGGTTCCGACGGGAGCAACTCATGAGCGCGGTAGCGAACACACGAACATGGATTGGCGAACAGCCGTGGCGCACCTGGACCAATCAGGCGCTGACGATTGCGCGCATCGATTTGCGGCGAGGACTCTTTTCACGGCGCGCGTGGTGGGTCTACCTGATGGCGTTCGCACCCGTCGCGCTGATCGCAGCTCATTGGATTGTCGACTCGGCGCAGCGTTCCGGCGGCTATCTCGAAGAGGACACGAAAGTTCTCGCCGGCATCTTCCAGATCTATTACATGCGGCTGGGGATCTTCTTCGCCTGCATGGGCATTTTCACCTGGCTTTTCCGCGGAGAGGTAGCGGAGAAGAGTTTGCACTACCAGTTCCTCGTTCCTGTGCGCCGGGAAGTGCTGGTTCTCGGCAAATTCCTGTCGGGCGCATTCACCGCTTTCGTGCTGTTCGAGACGGCTGTTTTCAGCTGTTTCATGTTGATGTACATGCATTACGGTCCGCTGGGTCGGCCTTCATTGTCGATGGTCCCGGAATGCGGCATCTGTGGATGTATCTGCTCGTCACAGCGCTCGCCTGTGTTGGATACGGTTCGGTATTTCTTGCGCTCAGCCTTGTGTTCCGTAATCCGATTATTCCGGGACTGCTGGTGATGGCGTGGGAAACGATCAATCCAATCATGCCCGCGATTCTCCAGAAGGTGAGCGTCGCTTTCTATTTGCGGAATCTGTGTCCCGTGCAGTTGCCAGCAGAAGGACTTCTGGCACTATTTACCGTGGTCGCGACTCCGGTTCCGGCGGTCGTAGCCGTGTTCGGTCTGCTTTGTGTGACAGCAGCGGTAATCGTCTTTGCCTGCTTGCGGATACGGACGTTCGAGATCACGTACAGTACCGACTAGATTTCGCAGTCATTAAATTTCTTCTTCCAATATGGAACCAAAGCGGTTGAATCCTTCGTATATCATTCGAGGGATTCAATCGCATTGATGCTGTTCGGAGGGGAAGCTATGCGAACCGTACTTATTTGTGCCTTGTTTTCGGCAATGTCTGTCTTTGCTTTGGGACAAAAGAACACAGTCACTCCGCCGTCTGGAGCGAAGTCATTGGTGATCACCTTCAAGGACGGACACCAGCAGACGTTTTCCGCCGACGATGTAGCCCGCGTCGAGTTCTCGACGGCCAGTGCGCCTGATCAATATCCGGGTCGCTTCCGGGGCAAGTGGAAGGTTGGAACTGGTGCGGGCGACGCCACCTTTTACATCACGCTCGACAATCATGGAAATGCCACAAAGTCTTTTGGCGCGAGCCATGGAACTTGGACCGTAGTTGGCGAAGAAGCCCGCATCTCGTGGGACGATGGCTGGCACGATGCGATCCGCAGAGTTGGAAAGAAGTACGAGAAGGTTGCCTACGAGCCTGGCAAGACATTTTCGGATTCTCCTTCCAACGTAACGGAAGCCGTAAACACTTCGCCGAATTAACCTACTTCTTCAGCTTATTTTGACCATTGGTAAAGAATGGCTGAATAAATCGTTTTATCTATGGACTTGTCTCCAGGAAGGCGGTAATTTATCGCAATCCACAGGAGGCTCCTTTGCAGGACCAAGTCACATGCGTTGGCTACACATGTCCTGTCTGCAAACGGCGAGTCACAGTCTTGCGCTCCTCGGCTCCGCCGAACAGAGGACCGTTTCAGTATTTCGAGTCTGAATGTGAATGCGGCTTCGCACTTCGTATTCCGCTCGACCAGATCCAACAACTGGATACCTGGAAAGAGGCCGGAAGACCGCGCTAAATTCATATCGCGCTTGCATCACTGTGCAGAGCGAGCCTTGTCGATATCGGCGAGTGCGAACTTGCCGAGTAGAAATGGATGCGATGTCTGCGCCGAACTGCTCGCGCCCGAGTAGGGATACGGCGCATCCGAGAGCGTGGGGAAGCCCCAGACATTTCCGTTTCTAAGATCAATCACCACTTTCCCCATTAACTGGCGACTGCCGTCCGGCGCACGAAGTAGTGTTGTCCCCGGCTCGATGTAGATGGGATATACAGCTCCGTCTTGTGCGAACACCGGTGGCGGTGCGATGTAAGGACGCGATGCAATCGCAGCGAGCGATACGGCAATTACCAGCAGTAGGGTTTTGACAGCCCAATCATTTTTCACGATTTCTCCTTATTCCAAATCTCTCCCCTTGGTTTCCGGCAACTGGGTAGAGAGCAAGCCTGACAGCAGGAAGCCCAGAGCGCACAGGTAAAAAGCGGAGTCTAGCCCATGAATCTGGCCGACGCGGCCGATGACGTACGGCGAAAGCGCGCTCAGGGTGCGCGCACCGTTGTAGGTAAAGCCAAGACCACGCGCGCGGATATGAGTCGGAAAGATTTCGCTTCCCACGATTCCTGAACCGGAAAAGAAGCCGGTGCCAAAGAAAGCGACCGCAGCGCCCAGAATCAATAACGCAAGAGGATTTCGCACTCGAGCATAGACCGGCACAATCGCCGCCGCGCACAGCAAATACACTAGAAACGCGCGCTTGCGGCCGAGGCGATCGGCGAACCAGCCAAAACTGAGATACCCCGGAAACATTCCGGCCAAATTCAAAAAAACAAGTAAGCCAGTGGTGTTCATGACGCTGAACCCGCGTCCGCCTTGTGACACGGGCAGTGACAGGTACGGCGGAATCCAGGTGAACAGTCCCCACCAGGCGAAGAGTCCGAAGAAGTTCATGAATAGAAGCGCGAGCGTGGAGCGCAGATATTGCGGAGAAAACAGTTCCGCAAAGCCACTCTTGTCGCGCTGTGCCGGCGTGGCTCTCGTCTTCCACAGTTCCGGCTCAGGCACGTCTTTGCGAATCCAGAGCGTGACGAATGCAGGCAGAATTCCAGCGAAGAAGACGGCGCGCCAGTTGAACCTGTGTAGGACAATTCCACTGACCAAAGCCGCAGCCGCATAGCCGATCGCCCACGAGCTTTGGACGACAGAGAGTGCACGTGCGCGCAGTTCATTCGGCCAGGTTTCCGCGACCAGGGCGCGCCGGTATTCCACTCGCCGCCCATACCGAGCCCGAGAAGAAAGCGAAAGCAGGCAAGCATCAGTAGCGAAGTGGAGAATCCTGAGGCAAACGAGAATATCGAGTACGTCAGAATACTGAACATCAGCGCACGTGCGCGTCCGACGCGATCAGCGATGAAACCGAAAAGCACGCCGCCAATGCCGGATGCGAGCAAAGTCAGCGTGTTCAGGAGTCCCGCCTGCGCTTTGGTAATCCCGAGGTCGCGCATGATGTAAGCGATGACCATCGCGTACAGCATTACGTCGAAGGCATCGAGCATCCAGCCGAGAGCAGCCGCAAGCAGCGTGCGGCGCTGGACCGGCGTGACGCCGCGGAAGAGAGCAGGAGCCGGTGCACTGGGCATTGGCGCAGATTTTATCAGTGCGCTGCAAGTTCCCATCCTTTCTGCCTTCTATAATGTGCGGGTGCTGCGACCTAACACGCCGGTGTTGCTGCTCTTGGTGTTCGTAGCTGTCTTTGCACGGCCGCACGCTGCCGGACAACAGTTCGCGATCACGACGAGCGGGCTTCCTAACGGAGTAGTTGGAGATGCTTACACGATCGAATTGCAATCCAGCAACGGTCTAGCTCCGATCACATGGCAGGTCGCCGACGGGCAGCTTCCCCCAGGATTGAGGCTGGACTCCAAGACTGGCGATATCTCCGGTACACCAACCCAGATCGGCACCTATGTATTTACGGTGCACGCCAGCGATCAGAGCAATTCGAGCGTTAGTCGCCGTTACGTAGTCAACATCGGAACGCGCACTCTAAACATCATCTGGAAGGACTATCCGACGGTTGCGAGCACGGCCATCAATGGCGGAGTTGAGGTGTCGAATCCGAGTAACGATACGTACGACCTCACCGTAATCATTGTGGCGGTCGACGAGCACCAGAAGGCATGGGCGCTCGGCTATCAGCATTTCAGTTTTCCCGGGGGAGCGCGCCAACAAATCCCATTCGGGTCGACCGTCCCCGACGGCAGTTACGTAGTCCATGCTGATGCTGTAGGCGAGATTGTCGCGAAGGACGTAATTCGAAGAGCGCGAATCAATACGCCGCAGCCGTTAAGCGTACGCAGCGTCTCCTCGGAGCAGATCGGGTCGGTTCGGTAAACCATGGGGGGACCCCCTCCCCCTGGGTCCGTCAAATGATGGCAATTCAGCGACTTGGCGTGAAGGTCCTGCCAGCTCCCGCAAAACAAAAGACTTAGGAGTCAAAATATTGAAAGTAGAGCGCTTATATAGTTTGTGAGTTTCTTTAGTCTTCAGCTCCACTTCTATTGTGACAAATCGAGGGGGGCCTACTAGACACTTTCGCGGAATTTATTTCTCGTCGCGAATCAGAGAGTTGCGGAGATTTTCGCGGTTTGCGGCTCTTGACAGATTTTGTGGAGAGGGTAGGGATGCCTCGCTGCGCTCGGCATGGCAGATCCTCGCTGCGATCACAAACAAAAAACAACAGGTCCTCGCTGCGCTCGGATCAAAGGGTGCGATGCACGGGACAGCGGTCTTCAGCTTGCTGGCGACTGGAGTTTCAGAAGTTGGAAGTAGCGGCGGGCGCGGTGGACGTCGCGTGCAATCTGTTCGCGAAGTTCTTCGACTGAGGGGAACTTCATCTCCGAGCGCAGGTGCTTCAAGAACGAGAGTTCCACAGGTGTCTCAGCGGTCAATTCGATCGGATGGAAGTTCAGCAAATGGCTTTCGATGGCGAACGAGTCCGGACCGAAGGTGGGCCGCACCCCGACGTTGGTGACGGAGTCGAAACACTCTTCGCCAATCTTTGATCGGGTGATGTAAACGCCGTTCTGGGGGATCAGTTCATCGTAGCGGCTGAGATTGATTGTCGGTACCGTGTACTTGTGTCCGTAGCCGCGGCCACGGCCAGGCGTGGAGTGAATGGAAAACACGCGCCCGATGAGATGGCGAACACGGCTCACTTCTCCTGACTGGATGAGCTTGCGAATCTGGCTGCTGGAGACGGCGGCGCCGCGAATCTTCATCTCCGGATAGACCCTCACCGCGAATCCGTAGCGCGGGCGCAAGTTCCTCGAGAAGCTGGACATTGCCCTTCGCCTTGTGACCGAAATGAAAGTTGAAGCCTTCGTGAATTTCTTTCGCGTGCAGTTTGCCGACGAGGATCTGTTCAACAAAGTGGTGCGCGCTCATGACGGAGAGATCGCGCGTGAAGGGAAGGATGAGCGCGGCGTCGACGCCCGTGTCGGCGAGAAGACGAATGCGGCTCTCTCCCGGCGTGATGAGCTTGAGATCTTTGTCGGGATGAAGGATTCGCACGGGATGCGGGTCGAAGGTGACGACCACGGCTTTGGAGCCGGTTTCGCGTGCGCGCTGAACCACTTGCTTGAGCACCGCCTGGTGTGCCAAGTGGACGCCATCGAAGTTGCCGACGCTTACGATAGAAGGGCCGAAATCCGATGATATAGTGCTCGAGATCGCGATAGATGTTCATCGTGCGGTCAGATCTCAAATTCCAGTTTCAGTCCGTCGTAGGCCAGTCGAACATCTGGCGGCAGCGCGGCATTGGTTGCGGCATGGGGAAGATCATGCGCGATGTGGGTGAAGAAAGTGCGTTTGGGCTTGAGCCTCTCGACAATCTGGAGCGAGTTGGCCACAGTCGAGTGAGTCGGGTGAGGCTTGTGACGCAAAGCGTCGAGAAACAGAATGTCGAGATCGCGCAACTGCTCAAGCGAGGATTCGGGGACCTCGCTGAAGTCCGTGAGATAAGCGGCTGACCCGAAGCGGAAGCCAAGAATTTCGGCATCGCCATGCAGGATCTTGATGGGCAGGAAGCAGGCTTCCCACAACTTAACGGGCCCTTTGATGGGATGAAGTTCTACTTGAGCTAATCCGCCGTACTTGTACTTCCCAGCAAAGATATAGCCGAACATGTCGCGAATCCGCGCGAGAGTGGTTTTGTCCGCGTAAAGCGGGATCTTGCCGTCGCGATGGAAAGTGAGCGGGCGCAAGTCGTCGAGCCCGAGGATGTGGTCGGCGTGCGCATGGGTATAGAGCACGGCATCGAGCCGGCGGATCTTTTCGCGGATTGCCTGGGCGCGGAAATCAGGCGTGGTGTCGATCAAGACGACGTGACCGTCATATTGGAGCATGATCGACGGGCGGGTACGGCTATCGTGTGGATCGACGGAGCTGCAGACTTCGCACACACATCCGATGGTGGGCACGCCCATGGAGGTGCCGCTCCCCAGCACTGTGAGGGTAGCCTTCATTTCTTGAAGGGATTGCCTCCGCCGCTTTTGAACGGATCGCCTCCACCGCCGGTGGTGAACGGGTTAGAGCCGGGAACAGCCGATGCGGGTTGAACCGCGCGAGTGAGCGCGTTGGTCACGTCGACGTAGGCCATCTGCACTTCATAGAGGGAATTCTGGATCAGGTTCTCCTCTGCAGCGGTGAGATTGCCCTTGGTTTTGTCGCGGAGCAAAGACAAGCGTGTCGATGGTCTGGCGCGCCCCGATGAGATCCACGCGTGGCTGATCGTTCTGCTGGTGGACGAGTCCGAGCTGCATCAAGGCCGTCATGTAGAGCGAGGCGATGAAGCGATCGAAGCTCATCTCAAAGTCTTTGGCGTTGCGGCCGAGTTGAGACTTAATCTGATCGTCGAGAGCTTTCGAGGATGCTTTGAAGGCATCGTCGCTGGCTTTTTGTTCCTCGGCAGTTGGAGGCGGAGGAGCTTCCTGCGTCGGAGGGGCGGCGCTCTCTTCGGTAGAAATGATTTGCTTGGAGGGCGGGGGTGCGGTCTCCGAAGCCGCGGGTGGCGTAGGTTCGGGCTCAGCCGCTGGAGTTGCGGGACGAGCTTCGTCTTCCTCAGTGAAGCGGCGACGGTCGGTGACTGTGAATTCTGGTTCGTTCTTTTTATCGGGCATAGAGATGTGATGCTACGTTTCGTGTTCCTGAAAGATTTCTACAGGGGCTAAAGCCCCTTCAACAAGGCGAGAACGCGGCCCTAAAGGGCCGCTCTTCCACCCACGCGCCCACACTACGCCGGCGTGAGCGCTTCTTTGAACGGTGGCCGAACTACGACGGCAGGCGAACCGTTCACTTGCACATTCTTGCCGGGCTCAGCCGCCTCTTTACGAACATAACCCAGCGCGACAACTTCAGTGCCACTCTCGGTGGGAAGCTGCTTCGAACTGGTGATTTCGCCGACTTCCTTGCCGTCGACTTCGATCTTGGCGCCGGGCTCTGGTTGCGCGCCACTGATCACGAATCCAGTGAACTGGCGGTGCACGTTGCCGCGCGAATGGATGCGCTCGACGATCTCCTGGCCAACGTAGCATCCCTTGGTGAAATGCAGGGCCTGACTCTGGCCGGTCTCCTGCGGAAGATCACGTTCGCGAATGTCCTGTCCGTAACGTGGGACACCGGCGGCCACACGGAAAAGTTCGATGGCGTCAGTGCCAACGGGCTTGGCTCCGGCAGCGAGGACGGCGTTCCATAGCTTGGGCGCGTTCTCGGGAGCGAGCCAGATTTCGTAGGTCTTGGCGATGTCGCTCGCCATGCGAGTCACGGAGATGCCGATGTCCTGCCAGACGGAGCGCGTGACAACGAGGGGCTCGACGTCGTCGGCGATGGTGATGCCGATGCTGCGGAGGATCGAAAGCGCTTGCGGTCCCTGGACGGCGATGCCGGTGAGCTTGTCGCTGATGTCGGCGACCTCGACGTCGTCCATGATGATGAATTTGTCGAAGATGTCTTTCAGACGCGCGGCTTGCCAGAGTTCGGTGTCGACGAGCAAGTGGTCGCCGAAGTTGTAGACGTAGAGATCGCCCTGGATGCGGCCTTGCGGATTCAGGATGAAGTTGTAGTTGCCGTGATCCTGTGGGAGGTCGCGAACATTATTGGTGACCATGCCGTTGGTCCAGCGGACACGGTCGGAGCCGGTGAGCACGATCTTCGCGCGCCATCCGAGATCGTAGACGCCAGCGGCGGAGACGAGCGCGTGATATTCAGCGCGAGAATCGCCGAAGGAGCGTGCGGTTTCTGCGCCGCAGTATTCGGCGAAATCGGCACCGGAGGCCGCCAGCTGTTCATAGAGTGGAGTACGCGCCATAAGACAACAGATGATTATATCGTGCAAGAGATGCGAGAGGATGCGGTGGGCGGCTGAGGGCACGCCGGATCACGGGCGATTCTGCTATCTTGTGTGCCGTGCAAAACAAGAAACGAATCGCAGTGGTGCCCGGGGATGGGATCGGGAAGGAAGTGATCCCGCAGGCAGTGAGCGTGATCGGAGCGACCGGCGCACCGGTGGAGTTCACCGAGTTTGACTGGGGCGCGGATCGGTATCTGAAAGACGGAACCACGATTCCAGTGGACGGATTTCAGATGCTGGCGCGCGACTTTGACGCGATTTTCGTCGGCGCGCTGGGGGATCCACGAGTTCCTACCAACATTCATGCCAAAGAAATCCTGCTAGGCATGCGCTTCAAGATGGATCTGTACGCGAATGTGCGTCCGGTGAAGCTGCTGGATGAGAGCCTGTGCCCGTTGAAAAACGCGAAGCCGGAGGACGTGGATTTTGTGGTGATCCGCGAGAACACGGAAGGCGTGTACATGGACATGGGCGGACTATTCAAGGCGGGTACGCCGGACGAAGTGGCGACGCAGGAGGACATCAATACACGCAAGGGCGTGGAGCGCGTGATTCGATTTGCGTTCGAATATGCGAAGACGCATGGGCGCAAGAAGGTGCTGATGTCCGACAAGTCGAACGTGATGACGTACGCGGGCGGGCTGTGGCAACGGGTGTTTAAAGAAGTGGCGAAGGAATATCCGGAGATTCAGACGCAGCACATGTTCGTAGACGCACTGTGCCTGCAGATGGTCAGGGATCCGAAGTCGCTGGACGTGATCGTGACCAACAATATGTTTGGGGACATCGTGACGGATCTGGCGGCCGCGCTACAGGGCGGGCTGGGCATGGCGGCGAGCGGGAATATACATCCGGGAAGGACGTCGATGTTCGAGCCGGTGCATGGATCAGCACCGCCGATTGCAGGGAAGAATGTGGCGAATCCAATGGGCGCGATTTTGACGGGCGCGATGATGCTGGCGCATCTGGGATTTACGGCTGAGGCAGCGAAGATCGAGGGCGCGGTGCTGGAGGCGGTGCGCGAAAAGAAGACGACGGTGGATGTGGGCGGAACACTGGGGACGCGGGAATGCGCGGAGTGGATACGGGATCGAGTGACACGGGGATGACGAAAAAGGGCGACAAAGCGCTGGGGATGGATGAGGGAATTACACGGCGCGACTTTCTGAATTCGACGCTGATTGCTTCAGGAGCGGCGCTGCTGAGTTCGGCAGCTCCGGGTGAACTGCTGGGACAGGCGAAAGAGGATGACTGGAACGGCTATGGCGGCGTCGGGGACTATGCGAATTCGAACGGCAACACACAGGCGGTTGTAAACGCTGGCCACGAGATCAGGGACAAGGTTTACAAGGGCCTGCCGGCCGGATACGGTCGAGACCGGCGAAGTCTACGACTGTGTAATTGTTGGTGGAGGGATTAGCGGCCTGGCGGCCGCACTGCTTCTGCAACAGCAGACAGCGGGGAAGATGAAGTCGCTGGTGCTGGAGAACCACGCGATCTTTGGTGGCGAGGCAAGGCGCAACGAGTTCGAAGTCGATGGACAAAGGCTGGCGGCGCACCAGGGATCGGCGATGTTCTGGACGCCGTTCCCGTATAGCTTCATTGGGCGCTTCTATGACTCAATCGGGCTGAAGCCGCCGGAGTTGAAGTATCAGACGTGGGCGGGCAGCGATCCAGAGTTTGCGCTGCCTTTGTCGCCCTACGATATTGCTGATCGCAAGCGTTACGCGATTTTATTTCCAGGCAAAAGCAGGAGAGAAATCGGGAACCTGGGTAATCGATCCGTGGGGAAAGAAGCTGGAAGGTGCGCCGATTGCGGCGCAGGCAAAGTCCGAGCTGCTCGGGATGTGGGCGGCAGAGGGGAAAGATCGGCGGCCAAAGTATCCGGGCGATGCGATTTCAAAGCATCTGGACAGCGTCACCATCGAGCAGCACCTGATGGAGAACTACGGACTTAGTCGGGAGACGATTCGCGACTTATCTGTCCGACGAAGGCAGCGGTTCGGGACTGGGACCGGATGCGTTGTCGGCGTATTCGGACTATGCAGCGGATTTTCTCTATCCGATGGACGACAGCGGGCAGATGTTTCCGGGCGGGAATGCTGGGATCGCGAGGATGATTACGAAGACGCTGATCCCGGAGGCGATTGCGGGTGAGGCGTCAGTGGAGGGAGTTGCGCGGGGGGCGGTGAATTTCGCGGCTCTGGATCGCGCAGGACAGACGACGCGGATCCGGCTGAACTCGACGGCAGTCTGGGTCGAGCACAAGGGAGTGCCAGAGAAATCGGAGTTCGTCACGATCGCATACGCGCGCGACGGCAAGGTGTATCGGGTAAAGGCGCGGTCGGCGATCATGGCCGGCGGCTGTTGGACGACGAAGCACATCGTGAGGGACCTGCCGGCGGAGCAACGCGAAGCATACGGGCAGTTCTATCGGTCGCCGTGCCTGATGGCGAATGTGGCAGTGCGGAACTGGCGCTTCCTCTACAACAAGGGTATCGTCGGATGCCGCTGGTTTGGAGGGCTTGGGAATTACACCAGCGTGCGACGGATGGCGACGTGTGGCCCGCAACCGGCGACCATCAGTCCGGATTCGCCGACGGTGCTGACGATCAAACATATTTATTCCTATCCCGGAATGCCGACCGAACAGCAGGGAGTGCGCGGGCGATTCGAGATGCTGGGCACGCCTTATGCCGAATATGAGCGGCAGATTCGTGAACAGTTCACCGCGATGTTTGCAGGATCGGGATTCGATGCGAAGCGGGATATCGCGGGGATCATTCTGAATCGGTGGGGACACGCGTATCTGAATCCGCAGCCCGGATTCTTCTTTGGCAAAAACGGGAAGCCTGCCCCGAGTGATGTACTAAGGGCCGCGCCGTTTGGCAGGATCGCATTTGCGAATACGGATCTGGCGGGGATCATGGATCACCGGTGCTCGATCCTGGAGGCGAATCGCGCAGTGGGGCAGTTGTGCGAGCAAGTACTGCGGTAATTCGCCGCTGATGAAGGCACATTAACGGGGACTAATTCCACATTGCTTTGAGTTTCTTAAGAGCGAAGATGGCTACCTGGTAGCTGGGGTTCTGTTCGAGGGATTTTTCGTAGCAGGTGCGTGCTTTTGTCCAGTCATGCTTCTTCTCCCAGATGCGCCCCATGTTGAACCACGGATAGCAGTAGGCTTCGTAGCGCGGCGCACGCAAGGCTTTCTCAAACCAAGGCAGTGCTTCGTCGAACTTGCCCTGCTCAATCAAATAAGCCCCGATGTCGTTATAGGGATTGCCAAAGTCCGGATCGATGTCGATAGCTTTTAAACACTCCCGGATGGCTTTGTCCCAAACTCCCATGAACGAATAAGTCCAGCCGCGGAATGTGTACGCTTCTGCGGTAGGGAAGGCCTGGATGGAACGTGCGTACAGGCGAAGTGCTTCTTCGTACTCGCCCTGCATCTGGCGAGCGTAGGCCTGCCGAAACAGGTCGATTGCGTAGTCGCGTTGATCGGAGCCCTGCACGGCGAAAAATATATCTGAAATTCGGGGCTGGCGGGCAATCCGATGGTAACCATTCCTAAACGGCAGTTCACGGGGGAGATGTACCTCTGGAACCAGCGGCGATACATTGTCTTACACTGTGGGTTACAGTAGTCACCAGAGAATTCCTTGAAAAGAATTTCATTCGTTCTAGTGATAGTGATGTCCCTTTTGTGCTGGGGACAGACGTCGCCGTCTGCGCAGACGCAGTCGCCTACACAACCACCTCCGCCAGTTCAGCAACCCGCACCGCAGAAGACTCCGGATGCGCAGGCTCCGACAGACACGCAAGTCCAGCCCGAGCACCGAATCTCGAAAGGCTGAAGAGAAGGAGCTTCTTGATTCCGTCAACGCGATTCTGAAGATTCAGAGCGACGATACCGCGCTGCCGATCAAGCATGAGGTAAAACGGCAGCTCACCAGCCGGGATGACGTGGAGAAATTCTTCGTCGAGCGTTTCCAGAAAGACGAAGCCGCGCAGAAGCTGAAGAGGTCGGAAATTGTTCTGAAGAAATTTGGATTGATCCCGCGCGATTTCTACCTGGAAGGATTCATGCTCGAACTGTTGCGTGAACAGGTGGCGGGCTACTACAACGCGGATAACAAGACGGTGTATCTGCTCGACTGGATCGATCCGGACCAGCAGAAGCCAGTGCTGGCGCATGAATTGACGCACGCTCTGCAGGATCAGAATTTCAAGCTGGAGAAGTGGTCGAAGACGGGATTGGCCGGGGAGAAGAAAGTCCAGGACGAAATCCAGTCGGACGAGCAACTGGCGGCTCGAGACGCAGTGCTCGAAGGCCAGGCGATGACGGCGATGCTCGACTACATGCTGGCTCCCACGGGGCAGTCGGTGCTGACCTCGCCGCTGCTGGTGAAGGCGACTGAGATCGGGATGACATCAGGGGGAGGCTCTCCGGTTTACGACAAGGCGCCACTGTATCTGCAGCAGGCGCTGATCTTTCCCTTACACATACGGGATGGATTTTACGGTTACTCTGCTGAAGAACGGCGGCAAAGAAAAAGCGTACGCGGATGTGTTCCGCAATCCGCCACAGAATACGCGCGAGATCATGCAGCCGGAGACGTACCTGGCTGGCGAGAAGTTGCCGCCGATGGCGATTCCGGACTTCAAGGGCATACTCGGCCATGACTGGGATCGTTACGATGTGGGATCGATGGGTGAGTTCGACGTGTCCATCATGGGGCAGCAATACGGCATGAAGCACGATGAATCGGAGAAGATGGCCAGCGGATGGCGCGGCGGCTACTACTATGCCGCGCTGAAGCATGGCACGAAGGATCCGAAAACCGCCGATATGAGCCTGGTGTTTGTGACCAAGTGGGCGACTCCCGAGCAGGCTGAACAGTTTGAAAAGGTGTACCTGGGCTATCTGCCGAAGCGCTATGCGGCGGTGACGTCGTCGCATGATCCAGGGCAGACGTACCGAAAATACGGCACGACCGAGGGCACGGTGATCGCAAATCAGAAAGACGGACTGCTCACGATCACGGAGAGCTTTGACGATGAGACGGCGCAGAAGCTGATGCAGGCGGTTGAGGGGACAGAGGCAAAACCGTAGAGCCTGCATTGCCGGGACTCACCTTGTCCATGACTTCGAACATGCCTTTGAGCGCCTGATCCCAATACCGCCAGTTATGAGCGCCGGGACTTTCGCGGTAGACGTGGTCGATGTGCGCGACCGCGAGAGAGCGGTCGAGCAGGCGGTTGACGCCGACCAGACCATCTTTAGATCCACACGCCTGATAAATGTAGGGAAGACCCTTGGGATTCTGGACAGACTTGACCAGGTAAAAGGGGTCATATTCCTCGCGCACGCCGCTGCCAGGCGGTCCGAAAATTTTGCGTAATCTCCAGTACTGACCGAAACGCTGGAAAGAGAATTTGCGGGTCGGGGCATCGGCCGCATTGCTCATGGAGCCGACGAACCAGTAGCGATCGGGATGCTTCAGTCCCAGATAGAAGGAACCGTATCCGCCCATGGAGAGACCACCGATCAGGCGAGACTCGCGCTTGGCCGCCACGGGGTAATGAGTCTCCACATCAGCGGGAATGTCATTGACGATGTAGTCGGCGTAGTGATCCTCTGGGGATTTCGGCGGCGTTTACGTAATAGGAATTGTCGCCCTCGGGAAGCACAGCAATGAGCTTGCGATTGCGCAGGTAGTCGTAAAGATGCGACCAGCGAAGCCAGTCCGCAGGTTCGCCTCCGAAGCCGTGGAGTAGATAGATAACGCCGAAGCCATCGAGTTGATTGGAGTTCTGGGGACGGACAACGAGGTACTGTTTTCGGCGGCCTAGAGATGGGCTGTAGAACGTGACGCGCTCTGCCTGAATACCCTTGATGGTGATTGGACGAACCTCACGGTCGGTGCGCGGTGGTTCGGATCGGTGGCAAGACGCGAGACAAAGCAAAGCAGCCACGCTGACCAGTGTGCGGCAGGTGAAATTCACGCTGTGTTCGATGCTAAATCAGTTTCACGTTTCGTGTTTCACGTTGCACGAGCAAAACGCCGGCGAGGTAGCGGAGTCAAACTCAAACTGCAGATCCCTCGCGGACTGCGTCCGCTCGTGATGACAACAAGAGAGTGGTGATGGTGGTAGAGAGATAGTGCCAACGTGAGTATCGCGGGCGGGGGCGCCCGCGCCACCGTACCACTTTTGTATAATCGCGAGTTCACATTGAGAAAGCAGGAGATACCGTTTGTCGCAGGCAGAAATTGGCATTATTGGCGGCAGTGGTTTGTACAGCATGCCGGGAATTACTGATGTCCATGAAGTGAAAGTGGACACGCCGTTTGGCGAGCCTTCCGATCCTTATGTGCTTGGAACGCTGGAAGGACGCAAGGTTGCGTTTCTTGCGCGGCACGGCAAGGGACATCGCATCCTGCCGAGCGAGCTGAATTTTCGCGCGAATATTTTCGGATTCAAACTGCTGGGCGTGGAGCGGATTCTGTCGCTGTCGGCGGTGGGATCGTTGAAGCAGGAACATAAGCCGACGGATTTCGTGATTCCGGATCAATTTGTGGATCGAACGACGAAGCGTGTGTCGACATTCTTTGGCGACGGCGTCGTCGGTCATGTCGCGTTTGCAGATCCAGTGTGCGGGGAAGTTGCGGCGGTGCTGCACGGCGCATGTAAGTCGGCGGCAGTGGTCGGGAAGATGGGAGGAACCTACATCTGCATGGAAGGGCCGCAGTTTTCGACCAAAGCGGAGTCGAACCTCTACCGCAGCTGGGGCATGGACGTGATCGGCATGACCAACCTGCAGGAAGCGAAATTGGCGCGTGAGGCGGAGATCTGCTACGCGACGGTGGCGATGGTGACTGACTACGACTGCTGGCATCCGGAGCACGACAGCGTCACGGTGGAGCAGATCGTAAAGGTGCTGAATCAGAATTCGTCGAACGCGTGCAACGTGGTGCGCGAGGCGGTGAAGGCGATGCCCACCGGACGCGGATGCAAGTGCGGATCGGCATTGCAGTTTGCGATCCTGACGGATAAGAGCAAGATTCCAGCGGCGACGAAAGAGAAGTTGAAGCCGATTCTGGGGAAATACCTCGGCTGAGTTTGCGGTGCCGATTACTAGCGGGAGAGAAATCATTGTCGATATTGGTGGTGGGTTCGGTAGCCTTTGACACGATCAAGAGTCTGTCAGGGAGTGTGGAGAAAGAACTGGGCGGAGCGGCGACTTATTTTGGTCTGTCCGCGAGCTATTTCACGGATGTGCAGCGTGGTCGCTGTTGTCGGTGAAGACTTCAGTGCAGAGCAAGAGGCGGTTTTCAAGAAGCGGAACATCGATTTGCGCGGACTGCAGCGCTCGGCGGGAAAGACGTTTCACTGGGGCGGCGAATACGGCGAGAACCTGAACGAAGCGAAGACAAACTTCACACATCTGAACGTGTTCGAGAGCTTCAGGCCGGAGTTGCCGGCAGACTATCGTGAAACTCCGTTTCTATTCCTGGCGAATATCGATCCGACGTTGCAGGCCACTGTCCGGCGCCAGATGAATGGCGCCAAACTGGTGGGCGGCGACACGATGAATTACTGGATCAGCGGACATCGCGAGAAGCTGCTGGAGACACTGAAGCTGATCGACGTGCTGCTCATCAACGACACGGAAGCGAAGATGCTGGGCGGAGAGAGCAACTTGCCGCGCGCGGCGAACAAGGTTCTGGCGCTGGGACCGAAGGCGCTGGTGATCAAGCACGGTGAATATGGCGCGACGGTCTTTTTCCGCGAGGGAGCGTTCGGGATCGGGCGGCATCCATTTCGCGCGCCGACGCTGCCTCTGGACGAAGTTAAAGATCCTACGGGTGCGGGCGATTCGTTCGCGGGCGGGTTCATGGGATACCTGGCGTCGCAGGGCGAGATCAACCGCGAGACTCTGAAACGCGCTATGTTTTATGGCGGCGTGATGGGTTCGTTCGCGGTGGAGCGATTTGGAACGCGCCGGTTGCAGGAACTCACGCGCGATGAAATTGACGAGCGGTTCCAGATCTTCCGCGAACTGACTCATCTGGAGTAGGTGTCCGCTGATTAAGGCAGATCAAAGCGGAACCGTAAGCAGCCCACAATCCACAACTGTGCGTTCGGATTCTGAAACTCGAGGGAAGCCGGATGCCGATTTCTGGATACTGGGCGCGATCGCGACTGTCATTTCTCTTGCCGCGTTTTTCTACTACTTCCACAACGGATCGTTGCTGCTGTATGGCGATGCGGTCGCGCACATGAACATTGCGCGGCGCACGATTGACTCGCGTACGCCGGGACCGCTGCAATTGGGGACGGTGTGGCTGCCACTGCCACATATCGTGATGCTACCGCTGGTGGCGTTCACGTGGATGTGGAGAACGGGAGTGGGCGGCGCGATTCCATCGATGATCGCGTATGTGGCGAGCGTGCTGGGCGTTTTTCGCCTGGTACGAGGTGGATTGCAGCGCGGCTTTGGGATGGAAAGGGAATCGCGGATGGCCGCGTGGTTTGCGGCGCTGACGCTGGCGGCAAATCCAAATTTGATTTACCTGCAGACGACTGCGATGACCGAGTCGTTTGTACTTGGCGTTCTTCATTTGGGCGACGGTCTATCTGTCGGACTTCGTATTTGGGCTGCGAGACGGGAAAGATGAAGCAGCGCAACGAGCGCTGGTGCGATCAGGCTTCTTTCTCTTCCTGGGGATGTTGACGCGGTACGACGGATGGTTCGCAGGCGCGACGTACGGATTGGCTGCGACGCTGGTGCTTGCGTTCGCAATGCATGGTCGCGGAGAACGTTGGATGAACCTGCTGCGCGATCCGAAGTGGCGACGCGCGTTTGCGGGATTCGCGCTTTGGCTCATCATCACGCCGGCGATTTGG
Source organism: Terriglobia bacterium (assembly GCA_963724985.1). Classification (GTDB taxonomy): domain Bacteria; phylum Acidobacteriota; class Terriglobia; order Terriglobales; family Acidobacteriaceae; genus JAJPJE01. The sequence continues at coordinate 160,295 of CAVRWV010000019.1, forward strand.
TTCCCGTGGAACTGGCTGGGATTTGAAGATCCGATGGCGTTTGCGACAGGTCCTTACTCGGCGCGCGGGATTGAGCAGAGGACGAGAAAGCCGGACCAACCACATCATCCGGGATGGAACCATCCGAGGGTGGCGACGCTGTATTTCGTGAAGTCGGCAAAGCTGAATATGGCGGGCGGAAACGGCGAACAGCGCGCGTGGATATGGTTCGCGGTGCTCGGATCAGTGCTGTGCCTGTTGTGGGCGCGCCGACTTTGGATGTGGCTGCTGTTGTGGGTGCCCGTGCCGTTTTATGCGTTGTCGATTGCGCACGGGGGAGTGCCGATCTTTTTGCCGGAGTGGTATCCGTTCTCGTACTACAACACGAGGTACGGGACCCAGTTGTTTCCCGCGATAATCGTGTTCTCCACACTGCTGTTGTTCTTCTTGCTGGTGAAGGTCGAGGAGCGGCGCTGGCAGCTAAGGGTGGCAATCCTGGCGTTTGCCTTCGTGGCTTCGAGCTACATCTTTGTCTGGCGGCAGACCCCGGTGGTGCTGCGCGAGGCGATTGTGAATGCGAGGACGCGGGTGGCGTTCGAGACGAAGCTGGCAGCGGAGCTGGAGAAGCTCCCACCAGATGCGAGCATTCTGATGTACAGCGGCGAACACGGTGGCGCGCTACAACGCCTGGGTATGCCATTGAAGCGAACACTGAACGAGGGAAATCGGAAGGCGTGGAAGAAGGCATTGCCTGATCCGGCGGCGTCAGCGGACTACGTGGTCGCGACGCAAGGAGATGATTTGGCCACGGCGGTGGCGAAGCATCCCGAGGGCTTGGAGAAGATTGCAGAGGTCGAATCTGAAGGGCAAAATCCGGCGACGATTTACCGGTCGCTGCGCACCATGCATCCGGCGAGTAACCGGTGATCACACGCCGGCGCTAACGTTGCGTTGTACAATCCTCCCGAAACCGTGGACTTCTTAAAACACATCTGGCAGCTGAGCGGCTCGAGCACGTTTATTGCGGATAGCATGGTGCGACTGCTCCTCGCAGCCGTTCTGGGCGGCGCAATCGGGTTGGAGCGCGAGTTGCGGCATCGCCCGTCCGGCCTGCGCACAAACCTGTTCATCTGCTTTGGCTCGGCGATGTTTACGATTCTCTCGGCAAAGCTGGCCGGCGAGTTCACGGGAGATCACACGCGCATCGCGGCACAGATTATTCCTGGTATCGGCTTTATCGGCGCAGGATCGATCATCCATGCTCGTTCGGGAATTACGGGTTTAACCTCGGCGGCAACGCTGTTTGTGGTTGCGTCGATCGGAATGGCGTGCGGTGGCGGACTCTATTTCCCGGCGATCTTCGCGACCATCTTGATTCTGCTCTGCCTGGTGGTGCTTGGCGGCGTCGAACAGCGCTTCAGCTTGAAGACGTTTGTCACCGGATATGAGGTGACAGGTCAGGACGCGGAGACTGTGATCGGCGCAATCAATACAGTGCTGGAAGACGAGCACAAGCTAATGCAGACGGTAAGCATCGGCAAAGTGAACGACAAAAGCAAAGTGCAATTCACGGTGGAAGGCACACGCAGAGAACATGAGTCTTTGCAGGCGCGCCTTCGGCTGCTTCCGGAAGCCGAACACTTGCATACCTTCATCGTTCCCGAGTACGAGTAAATGTCAAAATCAATCCCATTTGTGAAAGCCACAGCCTGTGGCAATGACTTTCTGTTGATTGAGCAACGGCACGCGCGGGCGGAAGACCTGGTCTCATGGACCAAGAAGATTTGCGACCGGCACTATGGCGTCGGCGCCGACGGCGTCGAATGGCTTTCTCCAGATGCAGAGGCTGATATTGCAATCCATCTGCTGAATGCGGATGGGTCCCAGGCGGAAATATCCGGCAACGGTACGCGTTGCGTTGCGGCGTGGCTGGTGGATCAGAGTGGGAAGCAGGGAACTCAAAATTCGAACGGGAGCGGGAATCAAAACGTGCAGCATGGTTTCCGGCACCGACAAGAATTTTGAATTCAAGACCGCGATGGGGGCGCCGGAGGTTGGAGGGGAACTGTCGGTTCGGGTAGGGCGTAGGGAAGTTAAAGGGATCATGGTCTCGATGGGAAATCCGCATTTCGTGATGTTCGTGGATGAGTTCGCACCGGGATGGCAGAAGGAAGCGGCGGAGATCGGCGCGCTGACGCAATTCGAACATGGAACAAATGTGGAACTGGTGAAGGCGGTCGGTCCGCGAGAGATTGAGATTCGAATCTTCGAGCGTGGAGCGGGGGAGACGGAATCTTCAGGAACGGGATCGTGCGCGGCTGCGGTGGCGTCGATCTTCAGCAAACGAGTGAGTTCACCGGTAAAGGTGGTCAGTCCAGGCGGACCGCAGATAGTCGAATGGGAGAACGAAGTCCTACTGACGGGACCGGCGCAGATCCTGTGCCGCGGGGAGTTTTACTTCTAAGCTCAGGCCGCTTTCTTTTCTTCGTGAACGACTTTCATCTGAACCCAGTCGTAGGGGAGATCTTTGCCGCATTCGAGGCAGACGACGTAAGTTCGAGGTTTGGATGGAATTCCCTTGCTGTTCCGATTTTGCCTGGTTGTGATTGGGAAGCTGTAGTTGGTGTGCAGACAGCCAAATAACGCGTCGACAACCTTGGAGAGCATGGGAGACTCCCGTGTACTGATCGAACTTAGATTCGGGAACACTGCCCGTGGTTTTCTGCGAGCAGCAAGGATTTTAAGAATCGGAGTCGGTTTCGGCACTGCGGACTCGTTTGCTGAGGTACTTCCTGCCACTTCCGGCCGCCAAAACGGCAGGAACAAGTTCGAGAGCCGCGTCGGCTTTAACCACGTAGCCCAGGCCGCCACAATTCAACGAGCTGCGCACAATCTCGCTTGAGGTGTGCTGGCTCAAGAACAGGATTCCGCAGCGAGGTGCGAGCTTTGCAAGATGTTGAGCGACCTCCAGTCCGTTGAGATCGGGAAGGCCGATATCCAGGAGAATCAGGTCTGGTTGCAGGTTTTGGGCGAGTTCGAGGGCTTCGGAACCGTTGGCAGCCTCGCTGACGATCTCAAGGCGAGGGTCCGTCGTGAGGATCGATAGAATTGCGGCGCGGACTTGGGAATTATCGTCCACTACTAAAATACGCATGGTGCGCCGTGGGAACCCAACCTGGTGGGCGTAAATTGCTCGCCAGCATACAGGAGCACGGCGAAGGCGTCAACGCGAGCTCGCCGCTGAAACGTTTCAAGCCAGATTTGAGGACCGCACGTATGGAGTGGATTGCAGGGTTGAAATTTCCCTAAACGGGGCGGGGAAGCAATGGCGTGTTCAGGTAGGTAATTGCAAGCACCCATGCTATAATCCCCGTTTGTCACCAAGCGGTTAGCGTTCTTGGGCGCGCGTCTGCGATGCGCTGTAAGTGACTGTTCTGTGGCAAATTCCTCATATCTCTGACGAGGTCGCACTATGTCCGGCCACTCAAAATGGGCCACAATCAAGCATAAAAAGGGCGCGCTGGATGCGAAGCGCGGCAAAATTTTCACGCGTCTGATCAAGGAAATCACGATTGCTGCCAAAAGCGGTGGCGATCCGGACAAAAATCCCCGGTTGCGCACTGCGGTTCAGGCTGCCAAGGCCGAAAACATGCCTGCGGACAACATCAAACGTGCAATCCAGCGCGGTACGGGTGAGTTGCCGGGCGTGAGCTATGAAGAGTTCGCGCTAGAAGGCTACGGACCGGGCGGAGTTGCCGTGCTAGTCGAAATCTCGAGCGACAATCGTAATCGTACCGTCAGCGAGATTCGGCACGTCTTCGGTAAAAACGGCGGCAACATGGCGGAAGCCGGCGCAGTTTCCTGGATGTTTCACAAGAAGGGCGACATCGTGGTTCCCAAGTCGGCTGCCAAGGAAGACGACCTGATGAACCTGGTGCTGGAAAACGGCGGCGAGGATTTGACCGACGATGGCGAGAACTGGGAGATCCTGACCGAGCCATCTGCCTATGAAACTGTACTAGAGGCGATCAAGAAGGCGGGGATCACTCCAGTGAGTTCGGAAGTCGCGATGATTCCGCAGAACTACATTAAGCTGGAAGGTCAGGCGGCGAATACCATGATCCGTCTGCTGGAAGCGATGGACGACAACGATGATGTCGAGCACGTCTGGTCGAACTTCGATGTCGATATCAAGCAACTGGAAGAAGTGGCCAGTTAGCAGATTGCGATTCGGAGATCAGGCCGCCTGCGGGCGGCCTTTTCTTTTGCGATAGGAATCGCGCTGGTGTTAGAGGGGATTTCGGCTGCGGAGTGATTGCGCGATTTTTTCTCGCCCAGATCGGGTCTGTCCGATTAGAGTGATGACTCTCAGCATGGAGCACTCTGGATTCTGCATGAAGCATCTGCTCGTGATTCTTCTGTTGCTCACGTCCGCCTGCATGGCTCAACAAAACTCTAATCCCAACATTCAAGACGGTGCGGTGGAGATCACCCCATGGGTTGGAGGAGGAACGGGAGTTGGAGCCAGTTCGGATTTCAAGTTTTTTGAGACAGGCGTTCGCGTCGGCAAAATCATTACATCGGAAATTGGTACGGGAAGATTTCGCTGGCGCTTCGAGTATGCGGGCGACATCATGCCGGTGTACCTGGTGAACATCAGGCAGGGCGGATGGGTTTATGGCGGGGGATTCAATCCCGTAGTGTTGAAGTTCGCGTTTACAGCGAACAAGAAAATTGTTCCGTTTCTCGAAGCGAACGGTGGCGTGCTGTTCTCGGCCCAACAGGTTCCGCAACCGGATACATCGCAGGTGAATTTCATGTCGGGCGTGCAGGGCGGGTTTCACTATTTCGTGAAAGAGAAGCGGGCAATCACGTTTTCGACGCAAGTGATTCATATTTCCAACGCGAGCCTTGGGAATCACAACCCGGGTATTAATGCGTCCCTACATTTCCGGCTGGGATTTACGATTTTCAAATAGCTCGGCACAGTCGCCGAACTAATTCTTATGAGCACTCTTGTTGAATGCGTACCGAATTTTTCTGAAGGCCGCGACAAAACAAAGGTGGATGCGATTGTCGAGGCTATGAAGGTGGAAGGCGTGTATCTGCTCGATCGAGAGATGGACGCCGATCACAACCGTTGCGTGATTACGCTGGTCGGCAACCGCGAAGCGATCGCAGAGGCGGCGATTCGTGGGGTCGGTAAGGCCGCGCGAACTGATCGACCTGACGAAGCATCAGGGTGCGCACCCGAGGATGGGCGCGTCGGATGTGGTGCCGTTCATCCCGATTGAAGGAGTGTCGCTCGAAGATTGCGTGCAGATTGCGCGGCAGGTAGGGCAGGAGATCTGGAAGCGATACCAGATTCCTGATTTATTTTTATGAAGCGGCCGCGATGACGCCGGAGCGGCAGAACCTGGAGAACATCCGGCGCGGACAGTTTGAGGGGATTCGCGCCGAGATTGAAACCAATCCAGCGCGCAAGCCGGATGTAGGAGAGGCACGTGTGCATCCGACTGCGGGAGCGACGGTGGTGGGTGCGCGCAAGGCGCTGATCGCGTACAACGTTTTCCTGAATACGACCGATGTCGACATCGCGAAGAAGATTGCCAAGGCGGTGCGGTTTTCGTCGGGCGGGCTGCGTTATGTGAAGGGCGCAGGATTTCCGGTACGCGGGCAGGCGCAGGTCTCGATGAACCTGACGGACTTTGAGCAGACGCCGATTGCACGCGTGTTCGAATTCGTAAAGCGCGAGGCCGCTCGCTATGGGGTGATGCCGACCAGCAGCGAGATCGTAGGCTTGATTCCAAAGAAGGCGTTAGAAGATGCGGCGGAGTGGTTTCTGCAGGTGGAGAATTTCGATTCGTCGCTGATCCTGGAGAACCGGCTGAGCGCGGTGATGACGGGCAAGATGGCTGTGGGCGGATTGCGAGCGGGAGTTGAGCCCTTCATCGAGCAACTGGCTGCGCCAACGTCGGCACCCGGCGGTGGAAGCGCATCAGCTGCGGCAGCAGCGATGGCGGCGGGATTGGCGAACATGGTCGCGACGATGTCACGCGGCAAGAAAGCGTACGTGCAGTACGAATCGCAACTGAGTGAGGCGATTGCGCGGCTGAGCGTACTGCGAGAAGAGCTGAAGGCGGCTATCGAGGCCGATACGGAGGCTTTCAACATTGTGATGAAGGCCTACAAGGCGGCGAAGGGCGCGGCTGACGGCCAGCAGGGAATCAATGGCGCTCTGAAGCAGGCGACACTAGTTCCGATGGGAGTGGCCGAGCGCGCGAAGGAGGTCGGTAAGATCGCCGCGAAGCTGGGGCCGATTACGAATCCGAATATGGCGTCAGACTTGACGGTGAGCAAAGCACTGGCGGATGCGGCCGTGACTGGGGCGCTGGCGAATGTGGAGATCAACCTGGGATCGATCACGGATGAGGCGTTTGTGGGGGAAGTGAGGGGGCGAATCGGATCGATTTCTTGACTACACGTATTTTACGTGCTACACGTATTACACGTAAAAATGATGGAGTAGCCACATGGCTAAAACAAGTGTCGAGAAACAGAACGTCACGGTAAGCCTCAGTCGTGAAGTTTTGAAAAAAGCAAAGATTCTGGCTGCCCGCCGGGAGACCTCTATCAGCGGCCTGCTCGCCCAGGAAATTGAAGCGATGGTAAGCGAGGACGAGACGTACGAACGTGCTCAGAGACAAGCAATGGCCCTGCTAGAACGAGGGTTCCATTTGGGAGGAGCAGTTCGAGTCAGCAGAGAAGAACTCCATGAGCGGTAAGACGTTCGTCGATACCAACATTCTGATCTACGCTCACGACGTCGATGCCAAAGAGAGACACGAATCGGCGAAAGCGGTCCTCGCTGAATTGTGGAGGGATCGGAGCGGCGTGCTAAGCACGCAGGTGTTGCAAGAGTTCTACGTAAACGTCACCAGGAAAATCGACCACCCACTCGCGAAAGCATCAGCCCGTCTGGTGGTGAGCACGTATACACCATGGTGCGTGGACACAGGATTGAGTGAAATCACAACGGCATTTCGAATCGAAGATGAGTGCAGGGTTTCGTTTTGGGATGCTCTAATTGTTGCCGCCGCATTTAGGGGTGGCGCGCACCGGATCCTCTCGGAGGACATGAACACCGGGCAGAAGATTGCAGGCATACGTATCGAGAATCCGTTTGCCAAAGGGCAATAAGCCCCTCATCTGTTTGTGAGCCTCTCTTTCAGCCTGATTAGCTGTAAGTGAAGGCTCTTGTCATTGGTTGTTGTTTCCAGCGCAACTCGACAGTATCTCTCAGCTTCAGTACGGTTGCCCTGGGCGGAATAGGCCAGGGCGAGTAGATACTCTGTTTCAGGAGCGCTGAGGCTGTCCGCGATTTCATTCTTCAGGATTGCGATCGCTTGCTCCGGTCGGTCGACCTCCAGCAACTTCTGCGCCACCTGTAAGCGCTGCTGCTGTGACGGGCTCGATATGTTTGCGAATGCTTGGGCATCGCCTTTGACTGCCCTATCGATATCGGCGGTGATCCACGTGTGAAATGTTGCATCATGACCGAGAGCGGCGTAGATTCCATCTCCAACTTCGGTTCTGATCCACCCGGGATGACTGGAGAATACGATTGTCAGGTAGTTGAGCGCGAGATCAGGTTCTCCGATGTCCAGGGCGATATGCGCGGCCGGCAATAGAACTCGAGGCCAGTTGGAACTTTGTGCAACGGCGTCGAGGAGCAGCGACTTGGCGACTTCCGGTTGTCCATTTCTCGCGGCACGACGAGCGGCGACTACCTGCTGACGAGCGGTCTGCATCTTGAAAAGCCGATTCAGCTCGGCAACCGGATCGGGGGAATTGTCCACGCGCAGGTCGATATCGATTGGCCAGCCTTCCGACGTTTTCACCAGGAGAGCCGCAGATTCGCGACCAGTGGTTTGGCCGCCAGCAGCGTCGCCCGCGACGAGAGCGGCGATTAGTTTCGCTGCAAGCGTCCCGCTGGTTTCGAGATATGCATGCTGCATCGCATCGACAACACGAGCGCCAACCAGGCCATTTCCCTGAATGCTATAACCGTCGCCGGTACGTGATCCGGCCCACGGGGAATTCTGTGCGTTTTCGCCAGTGTGAACCGCGGTCCGTCCGTCGATGGAAACGATCGCAACTTGGCGATCGGCGGTAGTTCCTCCGTCGAAGTTGTTGTCTTCGGAGAGAACCTGCGCGAGAGCTTCGGCCGGCGCCTTTCCTTGCGAGAGCAAGGCAAGTCCACGCGGTCCATAATTGGGATTTGTCTCGAACTGCGAGACAATGGCGCCGACTCCAGCCATAGCGTAAGGAACACTTGCACCAACGGCAAGGTTGTTAGTCTGCACGGCCACTCCGCATGTGCGCGTCTGCTTGTCACAAGCGATAATGGAGTAGGTTGCATGCGCTGGCTGCGGCAGCACTGTGAAGAACAACGACAAGAGAAAGAACGACCGATTTGAGCATTATTGTGCGCCGATCTGAATAGGCCCATCGCGGCTTAGACGGGTTTCCACACCGCTGGTTAGCCGTGAAGCCAGCGCAACTTTCTTTCCTTACCGTGGTTTGCAAGTAATTGCTGAAGCGACGTTCTTAGTGTTAAGACACCCCTCCCGTGGGACAGGCACCATTGGTAGTGATCTAAGGGGAACGCCTGCGTCGAGGACGAGGGATTTGCAATAGAATTGTAGGAATTGCTGATCCCACCTCGACGTGGGTTTAGGTCATCTGAATCAGCAGGAACATTCAAGAGGTCTCATGAAGCGTTATTTTGCAGCAGTTTGTATTCTTGTGCTGGGGAGCAGCCTGGCGTTTGGCGCCACGCTGGGGACGTCCGCGCGTACGGTCATCCCAAGTCAGATTCAGCAGGTAATTTCGGTCGATTATCGCGCGTTGCGCAATTCACCGACGGCGATGGCCCTGAAGGATCGAGTGCTTCCCGACAGCTTGAAGCAGTTCGAGACCCAGTTGCACCAGTTTGGATTGACCGATGATGAGATCGAGCAGTTGACCTTTGCCGCGTTCCGCGTGAAGGACAATTCGGTTCGAACGGTCGGGATTGCACAGGGACAGTTTCCCACGAAAAAGATCTACGCCAAGATGAGGCTGAAGAAGATTACCGGCACGAAGTATCACCAGTCGGTGATTTATCCGATGAACAATGGCATGCAGATGTCGTTTATCGACGATTACACGTTGTTGTTTGGCGATGGCGGTGCGGTGAAATCGGCGCTGGACGCGCGCGATGGATATGCAGAGAGCCTGAATACCAACAGCCAGATGACCGACATGGTGAACGCCGTGCAGGAAGGCGCGGTGTGGAGCGTGCTGGATCAACTAGGGACTCAGAACATGATGCGCTCGACGCTGGGTGATGCGGCGCGGCTGGGCGATTTCGAGACGGTGAAGAAGCGGTTGATCGGATCGCGTTACATCATGGACTTCAATGACGGCGTGAACTTCAATCTGGATGTGGTCACTTCGGATGGAATTACGGCGTCGACACTGTCGTCGCTGATTAAGGCCGGCGTGCTTTTCCGGAAGATGAACGCGAGCGCAACGGAAAAGCTGGCGCTGGATAGTGTGACCGTCGATTCGAACAGCTCACTGCTGCAACTGAAGTTTAAGACCGACGACAGCAAGTTTCAGTCGCTATTGCATTCCGATCTGTTCGCCTCTGTATCCAAATAGAAGCGACAAGAGTTCCCAAGAGGGCGGCCTTTCGAGGCTGCCCTTTTCTTTTGTGCAGAACCGCTATTTCACGCGACGATAAATTCCCGTGTTGCGAAATGGCTGTCCGTCCGGCTTGTAGCCATGCTGCGTGATCAGCATTTCCTGATTGCCAGGTAGGAGTTCGCGTGTCCAACGGTCCACGATCTTGCCGTCCCGCTTCAAAGAGCTCTCGATAGTCCTGTCATCAAAGCGTGTTAGGACGAGCGCAACATTGTTACCGGCGAGAGGCTGATCGCGCCCGTCGAGGGGCCCGCCGTAGGTGACCCGGATCAGCTTGCCATCGGCATCGTCGGCGTCGAGGTGGAAAAGGAGTTCGTTGATGCCTTTTGGCTCGACGACGTAGGTGGCGCGGAGCCCCGGGCGTCCCTGCTCATAGTTAAGAGTTTCGGGATCCAGTTCCCAAGTGCCCACAAATGGGTCGTTGACGTTCATCCGTGAGTTTTCCCACAAAGTGAATACCACATTGCCGAGATCTCTGCCCGGCGTCGAGGCTGCACCTTGCATTGTGCATTGCCTATGCAGGTACTTAAGTGCATGAAAATCCGAGACGCAGCACTTTTTGCTTGCATAATTATGCGTCGTATTCGATAGTTATGCATCTGGTATGCATGTATGAAAACAGCACGGCAAAATCTGGTTCGCGACATGATCTCGATGGCACCCGTTTACACCCAGGAAGAGTTGCGTAAGGGCTTGGCGCAAAAGGGGATACAGGTAAACCAAGCGACGTTGTCGCGCGACTTGCGGGAGATCGGCGTAGTGAAGACGGCGAACGGATATTCGCTGCCTACGCAGGATGACACGGGCGGCTCGCCATTGCCGTCGTTGAGCCATCTGCTGAATGAGTTCGTGGTGGATGTCCGCGAGGCCGAGAACCAGTTGGTGCTGAAGACGACGCCGGGAAGCGCGCAGCCAGTGGCCGCTGGGCTGGATTCTTCAGGGTGGAAGGAAATTGTGGGCACGATCGCCGGCGACGACACGATCCTGGTGATAACGGAGAGCAGGACGATCTGTCACAAGATGGCAGAGCGGATCCGGGAGATTGTGGAAGGTTGAACGAAAAACTTCAGGTTGGAGTGATAGGCCCCACGGGCTACAGCGGCTTCGAGTTGCTGAAGATTCTTTTCCGTCACCCGCGAGTGAAGAGTCCGGTGTTGTTTGTGCGCGAGAAAGCGGAAGGCAGTCCGCGCAATTTGAGCGATGTGTATCCGCAGATCTCCGCTAATGGCACGCATTCGTTGGAACCGTTTTCGTGGGGGCGTGTGGAAGAGGCGGCAATCGATTTGTTGTTTCTGGCGACGCCGCATGAATTTTCGCGTGAGTTTGTGCCGGAGGCGATAGCGCGCGGAGTGCGCGTGATTGATCTGAGTGGTGCGTGGCGGTTGAAGGCGGCGGAGAACCGCAGCGTCTACGGATTCAAGAACGAAGCAGCAAGCGCGAAGTTGGATGAAGAAGCGGTCTACGGTCTGCCGGAATTGAACTCCGACAACCTGGCGAATGCGCAGCTGGTTGCGAATCCGGGATGCTATCCGACGTCGATCATCCTGGCGCTGGCGCCGTTCATACAGGCGGGTTGTGTGGACAAAGATCGCGGCGTGATTTGCGATTCGAAGTCGGGTGTATCGGGCGCAGGGAAGGCGCCGACGCAGGACACGCACTTTGTAGAAGTCGCGGACAACTTTCGCGCGTACAAACCGGTGACGCACCGGCACCGTGGAGAAATTCTGGAGCAACTGGAACTGTCGGCGGATGAGTTGGTGTTTACACCGCACCTATTGCCGATTCCGCGTGGAATGTTTTCGACGATCTACGTGCACTTGAAGAAGAAAGCGACTGCGGCGCAGGTAGAAGACCGGTTGAAGACGTTTTATTCGGGATCGCCATTCGTGCGCATTTTTGCTCCGCCCCGTTTGCCGGAGCTGGCGTATTCGCTGCACACGAATTATTGCGACATCGGATTTGCGCTCTCGCCCGATGGCCAGCGGCTGACGTTGTTCAGCTGCATCGACAACCTGGTGAAGGGCGCGTCGGGACAGGCAGTGCAGAACATGAATGTGATGTACGGGTGGTGCGAGAAAGAAGGATTGTCATGAAGCTGGTGCTGAAAATCGGTGGAGCTGCGCTGGAGAATCCGGCGACTCTGCAGAGCTGCGTTCGGGCCATCAAGAGCCTGGTGCAGGACGGTCACCAGCTCGTGGTGGTGCATGGCGGTGGCTCGGCGCTCACGCGCACGTTGAAGATGCTGGGCAAGCAGAGCCAATTCATCAATGGTCTGCGTGTGACCGACGCCGAAACCCGTGACGTCGCGTTGATGGTGTTGGCCGGTTTCATGAACAAAGGACTCGTCGCCGCTCTCACGCGCACGGGTGTTAGCGCGATTGGATTGTCGGGTGGCGATGGACCGGTGTTTCTCGCGCGCAAGCGCAACAACGGCGGACCGGATCTTGGATTTGTCGGCGACATCTGCCAGGTGGAGACGCGCTGGCTGGAAGCGATCTGGAGCGCTGGTGGCGTGCCGGTGATTGCCAGCGTGGCGCTCGGAACAGATGGCGAGTACTACAACGTGAATGCGGATCAGATGGCGGCGGCCTGCGCGGTTGCGTGCAAGGCGCAGACGTTGATCTTCCTCACGGAAGTTGCAGGCGTACTCAATGCAGAAGGGCTACCGATTCAGCGTCTGGAGACGACGAAGGTTCCGTTCCTGGTGAGTTCGTCGGTGATCAGCGGCGGCATGCTGCCGAAGATGGATGCCTGTTTGAAAGCGTTGAGCGGCGGGGTTGGACGAGTTCGAGTATTTCCCTCGGAGAAGGCGGACGTATTGGCTGATTTCTATCAGAAGAAGATCGATCTCGGAACAGAAGTGGTGGTGGCATGACGCTGGCAACCGTGCAGAAGGCCGAAGCGGCCCACCTGATTCCGACGTACGAGCGTTATCCCGTGCTGCTAACGCACGGACGCGGCGTGTACCTGTGGGACGCGAATGGGAAACGCTATCTGGATTTGCTGAGTGGGATCGGCGTGAACGGCTTGGGCCATACGCATCCGGCGGTGAAGAAGGCGATCGTGAAGCAGGCCGGGAAGATGCTGCACACGTCGAATCTTTTTTTCCATGAGTACCAGGCAGAGCTGGCAGCGAAGCTGACGAAGATTTCCGGACTCGATCGCGCGTTCTTCACCAACAGCGGTACCGAGGCGATTGAAGGCGCACTGAAGATTGCGCGCGCATATGCGCAAGTCCACAACAAGAATGGCTCGGGTCCGAAGTGGAGAATCATCGCGCTGGACAATTCGTTCCACGGTCGCACGTATGGTGCGCTGTCGGTGACTGGACAAAAGAAATATCGTGCTCCCTTTGAGCCGGTGGTCCCCGGCGTGAAATTCGTAAAGCTGAACGATGTGGCTGATCTGGAGAAGAAGTTCGACCACACCGTGTGTGCAGTACTCGTGGAACCCATTCAGGGTGAGGGCGGAATTCGGCCGCTTACCCAGGAGTTTCTTCAGCGGGCGCGCGAATTAACGAAGAAGAGCGGCGCCCTCCTTATTGCGGATGAAATCCAGAGTGGACTCGGTCGCACAGGGAAATGGTTTGCGTATCAGCACGTCGGCATTCAGCCCGACGTAGTCGCACTGGCTAAGCCGATCGCCGGCGGATTGCCGCTTGGTGCGATTCTCGCGTCTTCGGAAGCTGCTACGGCTTTTCATCCAGGGATGCACGGCACGACATTCGGCGGCGGACCGTTGACGTCCGCGGTTGCAGTCGCGGTGCTGAACACGATCGAAAAAGATGGTCTGATGAAGAACGCTGTCACCGTTGGCAATTATTTCCGCGGCCGACTCGATGAATTGGCAGCGAAGCACGGGTTCGTACGCGAGATTCGCAGCAAGGGCCTGATGATCGGCGTGGAGTTGGATTCACCCGAGAAGGCGAAGACAGTGGTGAAGGAAGCGCTCGCGAAGGGCGTGATCCTGAACCGGACGAACGACACAGTTTTGCGATTCCTGCCGCCATTCATTCTTCAGAAGAAGCATGTGGACGAGGCGATGAAGGTGATCGCGCCAATATTCAGCAGTCTGGAGGCGAAATGAGCACGTTAAGCAAACCTCTGGTTTCAAAGCCCGCTTTCGGCCGAGCCGGAGTGAAGAAGATGCGGGCGACGTTTGGGCTGTCGAAGCCCGATCTGATCTCGATCCAGGATCTGACGCCGACGGAAGTCGAAGGCATCATGGAACTCACCGGACTGGTGAAGACCTATCCGAACGAGTTCGCGCGCGCACTCGATGGCAAGCAGATCGTGCTGATCTTCGAAAAGCCGTCGCTCCGCACGCGGCTGACTTTCGAAGTTGGCATTCGCAGCCTGGGCGGCAGCTCGCTGTTTGTGGATCAACGTGGAGCGCGAATTGACGAACGCGAGGCGCTCTCGGATGTGGCGCACAATCTCGAGCGGTGGGTCGATGGGATCGTGCTGCGAACGTTCGCGCACGACACTGTGACGGGAATGGCGGATTACGCGGGGATTCCGGTGATTAACGGATTGAGCGATCTGGAGCATCCATGCCAGGCGCTGGCTGACTACTTCACAGTACGTGAAAAATTTGGCGATCTGCGCAAAGTGAAGCTGGCATATGTTGGAGACGGCAACAACGTCGCGCATTCGCTGATGCTTGCGGCGGCAGCGTTGGGAAGTCACATTGCAGTGGCGACGCCGCTCGGCTTCGAACCTGATGCCGAAATCGTGAACGCCGCTTGCGAGTTGGCGCTGCAAACCGGCGCGAAGATCGATGTCAGCACGGATGTGCTGTCGGCGGTTAGCGGTGCGCATGCCGTCTATACCGACGTGTGGGCGAGCATGGGTCAGGAAGATCAAGCGGACATGCGCAAGAGCGTGTTCTCGCCCTATCAGGTCAACGAGAAGCTCATGAAGGCTGCGCGCAAGGATGCGATCTTCATGCATTGCCTTCCCGCGCATCGTGGCGATGAAGTGACCGATAAGGTGATCGACTCGCCGCAGTCCGTGGTGTTCGATGAGGCGGAGAATCGCCTGCACGTACAAAAGGCGATCATGCTGCTGTTGATGGGGAACGGCGGGTTTGCGCCACAAGCGTAGTTGAAAGCGCGTTTTTATTACGAAGAAGAGAGAAGCGAATGTCTGAAAAAGTAGTGCTTGCGTATTCGGGTGGCTTGGATACCTCGATCATCATTCCATGGTTGATCGAGAACTATGGCTGCGAAGTGATTGCCATGGTCGGCGATGTGGGACAGGGCGACGACATGCAGGAAGTTGCCGAAAAGGCGACGAAGACCGGCGCGACCAAGGTCGTTGTAGAAGACCTCCGCGACGAGTTTGTGCGCGACTACGTGTTTCCGGCGGTGAAAGCGGGTGCGGTGTATGAGCACAAGTATCTGCTGGGTACGTCGCTCGCGCGTCCAGTAATCGCGAAAGCGCAGGTGGAAGTAGCGCTGCGCGAGGGCGCCACTGCGGTTGCACATGGATGCACTGGCAAGGGCAACGATCAGGTGCGTTTCGAGCATGCGTTCCAGGCACTGGCGCCGCAGTTGAAGATCATCGCGCCGTGGCGCGAGTGGACAATCAAGTCGCGCGAGGATGCCATCGACTACGCTGAGGCGCGCAATATTCCGATCACTGCGAGCCGCGAGAAGATTCACAGCCGCGATCGAAACCTCTGGCACTTGAGCCATGAGGGCGGGGAATTGGAAGATCCGGCGAATGCGCCGCTGGAGTCGACATGGCAGTGGACGACTTCGCCGAAGGCTGCTCCGGACAAAGAAGAAGTTGTCGAGATTGAATTTGTCGGCGGAGCACCAGTAGCCGTGAATGGCAAGAAGTTGGGTCCGGCCGCACTGTTGGGCGAACTGAATGACATTGGTGCGCGTAATGGTGTTGGACGCGTAGATCTCGTCGAGAACAGATTCGTCGGGATCAAATCGCGCGGATGCTATGAGACGCCGGGCGGCACGCTGATTCTTACGGCGCAGCGCGAACTGGAATCCCTGTGCCTGGATCGTGACCTGCTGCACTACAAACAGGAAGTCAGTCTGAAGTACGCCGAGTTGGTCTATTACGGGTTGTGGTTCACGCCGCTGCGCGAGTCGCTGGATGCGTTCATCAACAGCACGCAGCAAAATGTGACGGGGACAGTGAAGCTCGGTTTGTACAAGGGCAACGTGAATACGCTTTCGAGGAAGTCACCATACTCGCTATACCGCACGGACATTGCTTCGTTCACCATGGGCGACAGCTACGACCAGAAAGACGCGGAAGGATTCATCCGCATACTTGGTCTGCCGGCGCGGTCGCAGGCATGGCTGCGTCAGCAGCTTGAAAAGAAGGGCGAGACCGTGGGGGTCCGTTCGTGAAAATGTGGTCGGGACGGTTCCGGGAACCGCTCGATCCAGAGTTCGATCAGTGGCAGCGCTCTTTCAGCTTTGATCGTCGCCTGCTGGGCGACGAACTGGCCGCGAGCGCTGCTTGGGCCCGGTCCCTGGAAAAAACGGGCATCCTCGATTCCGCAGAGCTGGCGCGGATTGTCGATGGCCTGGAGAAGATTGGGAAAGCGTGCCAAGCGAATCCCAAGGTGATGGACGAAGCCGATGCTGAGGACGTCCATCACTTCGTTGAATTGCAGCTCGTAAAGGAAATTGGCGAGACTGCGTACAAGCTCCACACGGGGCGCAGCCGCAATGAGCAGATTGCGACCGATCTGCGGTTGTTTGCGCGCAGGTCGGTAGATGCGATTCGCGGGCAATTGGCGCAGGTGGTTGCCGCGTTGATCGCGCGTGCGGAGGAGTTAGGCTCGACGGCAATGCCTTCCTACACGCATTTGCAGAAGGCGGAGCCGGTGCTGTCGGCGCATTGGTTGCTGGCTTATGCGGAGATGTTCTTTCGGGATGCGGATCGGCTGGCAGATTGCCGCAAGCGAGTGAATGTGCTGCCGCTAGGGTCGGGCGCGGTGGCGGGAAGTGGCTTGAAGCTGGATCGCGCCGGTATGGCGGATGAACTCGGATTCGCCGGCGTCACGGCGAACAGCATGGACGCAACCAGCGATCGCGATTTCGAGATCGAGTTGCTGAGCGTGCTGTCGATGATTGCCGTGCACTTGAGCCGGTTGGCGGAGGAGATCACGATCTTTTCGACACGCGAATTCGGGTTCATCACGCTGCCCGATAGTTTAAGTACGGGTAGCAGTGCGATGCCGCAGAAGAAGAATCCGGATGCGACAGAACTGTTTCGTGCGAAGGCTGGCCGGGTGGCGGGGGATTTGCTGCAGGCGACGATGACTGTGAAAGGTTTGCCGCTTGCGTACAACAAGGACATGCAGGAGCTGCAATTGCCGCTGTTCGATGCGGTGGATGCAATCTCGGGGACGTTGGAAGTGGCAGCGAAGTTGATTGCGAAACTCGGATTCAACACGGATGCAATGAACCTGGCGGCGACAACTGGTTTCATGAATGCGATGGAAGCCGCGAATTATCTGGTGCGCAAAGGCGTGCCGTTCCGGCGCGCGCACGAGGCGATTGGGAACGCGGTACATGTGTGTATCGAGCGCGGTTGCGAACTGGATGGCCTGACGATCGACGAACTGCGCGTGATCCGTCCGGAATTCGGCAATGACTTCTACGCTTGTCTGAAGTTGGAGTCGGTACTCGCGCACCATGATGTTCCGGGTGGAACCGCTCCGCAGCACGTGAGCGCAGCGATTGGAAGTGCAAAGACACGGCTACAGGCCCTGAAGGGAGAGCAGATTGCAAACACGTAGAGCGATTCTCCCGGATGCGCCGAGAATCTACGAACTCATTTCGCAATATTCCGACGATGGCACGCTGCTGCCGCGCACGCAGCAGGACATCTTCGAGAACGTGCGTGACTTTGTGGTGGTCGAAGACAAAGGAAGAGTTGTTGGTTGCGCGGCTCTGCACTTTTACGGACTGAGCCTAGCTGAGGTGCGATCCGTTGCGGTCGATGTGGAGTACCACGGACGACATGCGGGGAGCACGCTGATCAAGGGACTGATGGCGGAAGCGAAATTCCACAAGGTCCAACGCGTGTTCCTATTTACGCGTGTGCCCGAATTCTTCGGACGCATGGGATTCACGGTGGTTCCACACGATCTGTTGCCGGAGAAAGTGCATAAGGACTGCATCGTGTGCCCGCGACGGCATTGCTGCGACGAAATTGCCATGGTTCACGGCCGAGTGCCGCTGCATGAGTTGACACGGCGGAGCGGCAATCGAAACCTGGTGACCATTCAGGGCTGATGACATTTCCAAACGAACAATTCAAAGTCCCAGCTGGATTCCGGCTGGGCGCTACTACGTGTGGCATCAAGCAGAGCGGGTCGCCTGATCTGGCGTTGATTCATGCGCCGGAAGGCGCGTCAACCGCAGCGGTGTTTACGCGGAATCGATTGTGCGCGGCGCCAGTAATAGTCGGGCGAGAGCATCTCGCATCGTCGCAGGGGCGAATTCACGCGGTGATCGTGAACGCCGGGAACGCGAACTGCGCGACCGGTGATCCGGGGCTTGATGCGGCGCGCAGGAGTTGCGAGGCGGTTGCGCAAGCGCTCGGCGTTCAGGCTGCGCAAGTCATTCCCAGTTCGACAGGCGTGATTGGTGTGCCGTTCCCGACAGAGAAGCTGATTGCTGGAATTGCGAGCGTGATCGAGGCTGCAGGGGATTCGGCTGCTCATGCAGAGAGCTTTGCGCGCGCCATCATGACTACGGATACGCGTCCGAAGATGGCAATTGCGACAATCGAGATGCGCGGCAAAACGGCAACTGTGCTGGGAGTTTCCAAAGGCGCAGGGATGATTCATCCGCAGATGGCGACGATGCTGGCGTATGTGATGACGGACGTTGAAGCGACGCCGGAACAGTTGTCGCGAATTCTGGGCGGAATTGCGAACCGCACGTTCAACCGAATCAGCATCGATGGAGACACTTCGACGAATGACACACTGATGCTGCTGGCGAGCGGAAAGTCGGGCATCAAGCTCGAGGGGCGAGCGGCACAGACGAAGTTCGGCAAGGCTGTCGAACAGGTTTGCGCGTCGCTAGCGGAGCAGATGGTCCGCGATGGCGAAGGCGTGAAGCATCTGGTCAAGCTAAAGATTCAAGGTGCACGCAGCGAGAAAGAGGCCGAGCAGATTGCGAGCGTGATTGCGACGTCGGCGCTAGTGAAGACCGCTTGGGCTGGAGCTGATCCCAACTGGGGACGAATTCTGGCGGCGATTGGCCGAAGCGGAGTCGCTGTCGATATCGGCAAAGTGGATATCAACTTTGGCGAGTTGCCGATCTGCCGCGGAGGAATGGCTGTACCGTTCGACGAATCGGCTGCGCACGCTTATCTTTCCCAATCGGAATTCGAAATCACTATCCAGCTGAATCGCGGAGCGCGCGAGATCGTCTATCTGACGTGCGATCTTACTGCCGATTATGTCAGCATCAATGCCGATTATCGCACTTGATTCCGCTTTGATTGAAAACCTTCCACTTTCGGATTAGGCTCTATACCCAACAAAAGGTTGGGGTTGCCGGTTGCGCAACCTGGCGATTCCGGCGCTACAGGGAAGGACTTTGTGGAATTTTCTTTCCTTCGGTGCCGACTACGCAACTCGCGATGACGTAGACTGCCACAAAGGGGCTCTATACAGCGAAATGGCAAGTGCAATTGGGCAGACAATTTCCGGAGTAGCTTTTCCGTCGCTCGTCTTTGTGAACGGCAACGAGCAGCGCAAACTGGTGCTCGATCACATGCCATTTTCTATCGGGCGGCGGACGGAAAAGGACCTGGTCATCTCCGATCCGCGAGTCTCGCGTGACCACGCGCTGTTGATCTGGGAAGGCGACGGATTCTACATACAGGACCTGAACAGCAAGCATGGCACCTACGTAAACGGCGAAAAGATCGACAAGAAGCGCCTGCAGAAAAATGACCGCATGGAGTTCGGGGTGCGCGGCGAGGCGTGCGTAATTTTCGATCCGGACAAGCAGCAGCAGAGCCGCTCGAGAGAATTTCTAAGCCAGGTATCGATGTGGAAGCCGCCGAGTTCGACGGGGGCTCCAAGCGCGGCAGCTGAACTCGAGACACTGACGTTGTTTCTGGAAGCGGCACGCAAGCTGAATACCAGCACAGTGCTGGAAGAAGTGCTGCTGACGTTGATTGATTCGACTCTGCAATTGACGAAGGCTGAGCGCGGATATGTTTTCCTGAAAGAAGAGAACGGTGATCTGCGATTGGTTGCGGGCCGCAACAATCGCGGAGAAGTGCTGATGGATGACAGCACGATTTCGCGATCGATCCTGCGTGAAGCGGTGAGCAGCGCGTCAGAGTTCCTGGTTACCGACAACGAAGACTTCAGCAAGATGGCCGGCCGCGAAAGCGTGGTCGCGCACAATCTCAGAACCGTAATTTGCATTCCGCTGCGCAAGACGCAAATACAGGGCAAGGCGAGTACGGATTCGAATCCGGGCGGCGATCTGCGCGGAGTGCTGTATCTGGATAGCAAATTCATGTTCGGCAAGATGTCGGCGGTGAGCCATGACATTTTACGGGCGATTGCAACGGAAGCCGCCAGTTTGGTGGAGAACGCGTTCCTGGTGCAGGTGGAAGAAGCTGCGCGGCGCAACCAGCAGGAACTGAACATCGCGGCGGATATCCAAAAGCGGCTGATGCAGGTGACGATCCCGGATGTGCCGTTTGCAAAGATACAGGCGAGGAATATCTCGTCGAAGGAGATTGGCGGTGACTTCTTCGATGTGATCCGCACACAGGAATCGCTGACTGTGGTGGTCACGGATGTGAGCGGGAAGGGAATTTCCGCCGCGCTGCTGGCTTCGATTCTGCAAGGATTGCTGTACGCGCAATTGACGCAACAGAACATTCCGCTGCGGCAAGTGGTGACGACGGCGAATCGGTTCCTGTGCGAAAAAGTGATGGGCGAGAAGTACGCGACGATGCTGATTGCGCGACTGCATGCGTCGGGACGGCTGGAGTACATCAATTGCGGGCACGTGCCGCCGGTGCTGGTGGGGGACGATGTCCAGGTGCTAAACAACTCGAATTTTCCTGTCGGCTTGCTGGAAGAGGCGACGTTCGAGGATGCCGAGATCAATCTGAATTGCGATTGCAGGCTGCTGGTGGTGACGGACGGCGTCACCGAAGCTGAAGACCCGCAGGGAGAGTTCTTCGGAATGCAGCGGCTGAAAGAGGTTGTGCCGCGCGTTGCGGGCATCGAAGAGCTGCTGAACGAGATCAGCAAGTTCTGTGCGGGAACGGCGCTGAACGACGATTGCACGGCGGTGCAGTTGGAGTATCTGGCGGGAAGATAGTCTTTCACCGCAGAGGACGCAGAGGTAACTTTTCTCATTTGTCCTAAGTGCGCCGAAGTTTGTCCCGTTTCATCTTTTCAAGATGGCGGCGGATGGCCCTAGCTGCCTGCTGATAAGCCTGCCGCAATTGTTCCCGCGTGAGGACCTCATCGGTGGTATCGATTTCCAACCTTTTGAACGTATAGAGCACTCCTGACGAAGGTCGAGGCGGGAGCTTCGGTTGGCGTCGAGGCTTATCCCGGTAATGCTGTTTGAGATGGAAGTAACAGCGCGATTGACCGCCAAGCGCGGGTGATCCGCAACGAAGGCCGTCGGCCTTGATGTGAGTGCATATCGGTATCGTTTTCACTTGATCCTCCTTAAGAGCCGGGTACCCCCTCCCCCCACGTCAGCTAAATCCCATCGTCGCAGTGGCTTGGCGCGAAGGTTCGCCAGTTGCCGGAAAACAAAGGGCTTAACGGTCAAAATATTGAAAGCAAAGAAGTTGTCAGTTGCTAGTTGCCAGTTGTTAGAACCATCCAGTACGCTCCTAAACAACTGAACCTCGAAATGGCGGTCCATTTCCAAGTATCAACTTTGAGGGGACCTACTGGACACTTTGGCGAGATTTATTTCTGTCGTGGAATGAGATAGTTGGGGGGAAATTAGGGAATTTGGGGGCTTGACAAGAAATTTGTGCGGGCGAGGGCGCCCGCGTCATACTGCAGATCCCTCTCGCGCAAGCGCGCTCGTGATGACAACAAAGTCAAAATCAACATCCCCACTCAAGCCAAAGGAGGGCTTGGATGGGGCACCCGCGCTCGCGCTACGGATACTTCGGACGTTCGTGGTGCTATAGGGTTCCCTCGCTGCGCTCGGGATGACAGTTCCTCGCTACGCTCGGAATTGAAGCTCATCTTCAATCTCAAAACAACTGCAGATCCCTCGCGCGCAGGCGCGCTCGTGATGACAAGCGAAAAACCTGAGACAAAGTCAAAATCACAATCAAAGTCCCCACTCAAGCCAAAAGAGGGCTTGAATGGGGCACCCGTAAACCAACCCTAGTTCCGAAAAACTTCGATAGTTCCTGGACTACTGTTTGTCGCCGGGCTTGAAGAAGGTCCAGGGGCCGGCCTTCATGTCGGTGAGGACCGGTTTCTGCCAGTCGAATTCGGGATGCTTGTTCAGGAAGTCACTGGCATTGAAATCGTCGCCGCAGGGATGACCACGGCGCGCATAGAAGCTCATTGAGGCTGCCAAGGAGCCATCCGTAGCTTTGCCTTGAACCGCGCCGTCGGGAGAGTAGGGCGGCCGCTCCCAAACATGGACACCGCGTGGAGAGTTCTCAACGTGGCCACAGAGTGTGCGCTCGTCAGCGTCTTCTTTCTTCTCGAAGGTATCGAAGTGATCGCCGAGAAATTGCTCGGCGAGTTTTACGTCGATGCGTCCTTTGTATTCCGACATCAACTGTTCCCAACGAACGCGACGGGCATTGGGAGAGCTGGAGAGATCGGCGGAATCGAAGTCGGTTTCGTCTTTCAAGAGCTGAGGGTCGCGCGCCCAATTGGAGCCGACGAAGTAGCCATCCTTCGTGCGCCAGACTTTTGAGTGTTTCAGGCCCAGTTCGAATTGCGCGATCTCGCCGGTCTTGCGATCGGCAAGGAGCCAGTCGTTGGCATAGCCGCCATTGTTGCCGTCGAGCATGATGGTCACATAGTCGTCGATGGAACTCGCATACTGCATGGCTTTGCGGGCGCGCATGAATTCGGGCTTGCCATCGGGATCAAAGCCCTTGAATCCGCTGATGGTGGTTTCAGTGATCATCAGGCCGGAGTCGTTCACACCGAAGTCGTCGTCACTGGCGATGATGCCGGGAAATCCGTCCATGATGAAGTGATGTCCGTGAGCGGGAACAATGTCGAAGATGATGCGCCAACGAGCGCCGGGAATGAAGCCGGTCCAGTTATTGTGAGCGATGACGATCTGGTGATCCTTGGTGTAGCTGCCGGTGGCAACGAAGGCGCTGCAATTACCGGGGCTGACGAGGCGGGGGGCGTCGGCGCGCGCCTGCTTTTTGTCGAGAATGGGCACGTAGTAGTCAGGAACTTCTTCGAAGGCGTTGAGAGCGACCATATCGTAAACATCGAGCTTCACGCCGTGAGCGTTGAGTCCGTCGGCGATGCCCTGAAGTTCCTGCTGATACTCGGGATCGATATGCGGCCAGAGGACTTCGCGCGCGGTCTGGCGGAAGAAGGTCCAGTCACGCTTGGTGCGACGAGTGTCTTCGAACTTGACGGCGTTGAAGGCGTCGGCAATTTCGGGTGCGAGGAGATATCCGTGCTGGTAGCCGATTTCGGAGGGAGAACCCTCGAGATGGACGTAGATCCATTGGTCGCGTTCGAAGCGGTAGGACTTCTTGAGAGAGTCGGACTGAGGAGCGGCGAAGGCGAGGGAGGAGAGGAGAAGAAGAGCGAGAAGTTTATGCAACGGTTTTGTTCTCCTGTGCTGAGAATCGTGGTGCAATAGGGTTCCCTCGCTACGCTCGGGATGACAGTTCCTCGCTACGCTCGGAATTGAAACTCATGTTCACAGTCAAAACAACTGCAGATCCCTCGCGCGCGAGCGCGCGCTCGTGATGACAAAGAAAAAAGTCAAAGTCCCCACCCAAGCCAAAAGAGGGCTTGAATGGGTACCCGCGCCCGCGCTAACAATACTTCGGGCGTTCGTGGTGCAATAGGGTTCCCTCGCTGCGCTCGGGATGACAGTTCCTCGCTACGCTCGGAATTGAAACTCATCTTCAATCTCAAAACAACTGCGGATCCCTCGCGCGCGAACGCGCTCGTGATGACAAGTCAAAAAAGTCAAAGTCAAAATCAAAATCCCCACTCAAGCCAAAAGAGGGCTTGGATGAGGCACCCACTCCCGCGCCACCAATACTTCGGGCGTTCGCGGTGCAATAGGGTTCCCTCGCTGCGCTCGGGATGACAGTTCCTCGCTACGCTCGGAATTGAACTCATCTTCAATCTCGAACAACTGCAGATCCCTCGCGCGCAAGCGTCCCGAGTCGTGAAGTGTACTGAGTTGCGCCGATTCGTACAATTCCGAATTAGTCAGATCCCAAAGTCTTATTTGCTGGGAGTGAGCGTGAGTTCGTGGGATTTTGCGCGATCGACAGCATTGTCCGAGAAGGGAAGACGAACGGTGGTGCCGTGATACCAGTTGTCCCACTGGTTGTTGAAATAGGGGCTGAGCAGGTTGCCGGCCTGACCGTTCACGATGTTGAGGGTGCTGTTGTCGAGATTGGAGAAGTCGACGGTGAGACGTTCGGACGGTCCGAGATTACCGCTTGCCTGTTTGACGGTGGTGCCGTCGCCGGGCAACGGTTGGATTCCGGTGCCGGCCCAGCGATGCACGAACGGAATGCGGCTGAAAAGAGGATGTTCAACGTTGATGGTGTGAGCCTTGCCCCACGTCCAGGTGGAGAGATCGGCGGGGACTTCCTTAGCGTTCAGCGCGGCGTCGAGCGCGGCGGTGAGGAGTTCATCGTAATTGGTGAAATTCGACGGCAGCCAGTTCTTGGGCTGATGAGTGAGCGTGCTCTCGATCCAGGCAGAGGAAACGAACCAGTGGTATTCGCGCCATCCGTCGCGAACTTGCGGATCGGCGGAGGAAACGCCCAGTTTAGGTTCAAGCAATAGGCGCTGGAGTTGTTGACGTGCGCGCGCAACGATGGTGGGGGCAGGGGAGTTTACGGTTAAGACGCCATCCCAGTTGCGAAGAATGTCGGCGGCCTGGCGATCGCGAGGAGAAGTGGACTGGCTGTGGTCAACCGCGTAGGCGAGACGCTGCGCGAGGAAGCGATCAAAGTCAGAGTAGACATCGGTTTGAAGAGCAAGCATGTCGCCCGGCGTGAACTTCTTGTCAGCCTGAAGGTAGCGATAAATGCGCTGCGTGCGGACGGACGCGTCCCATTCGAAACTCACAATGTTGGGATATCCGTCGGGCGTGATGCGGCCATTCGCGGTAGCGAGGATGCCGGAGGGCGGATCGTAAGCGCTGGGGAGCTGATCGAAGGGGATGTATCCGCTCCATTCATGAGCATTGTCATTACCGGGAACAGGAGCGACGGCGTCAGAATTAGTTCGGATGGGAATCTTTCCGTTGGCGAAGTATCCGATGTGGCCGTCTACATCGCCATAAACGACGTTCTGTGAAGGCGCTCCGTAACGTGAGAAGGCGGTGCGGAACTGCTGCCAATTTTGCGCCGTATTGATGTCGAAGAAGGGGATCTGGACGAGGCCGGGATCGTAGATATTCCACTTGAGTGCAAGCTTGCGCGTCTCACCGGGGAAGAGAGAAGAGATGATTGGACCGTGGCGAGTGAGCACAACGTCCACGTGCACGTCGTCGGCGCCTTTGACGTGAATCACTTCCTGACGGTGCTCGGCTTTCTTCCAGCCGGCCGGCGCCTGATATTCGTCATCGGCGTTGAAGGATTCGACGTAGAGATCAGTGACGGCAGGGCCGACGTTGGTGAATCCCCAGGCGATGCGCTGATTGTGTCCAACGACGACGAACGGGATTCCGGGAAGAGTTACGCCAGCGACGTTGAAGCCGGGTGCTTCGAGTTGCGCTTCATACCAGACATTGGGGATCTGGTTTTCGAGATGCATGTCGTTGGAGAGGAGCGGCTTTCCGGAGGCGGTGTGCGCACCGGAGATGACCCAGTCGTTGGATCCAGCGCGGGCTTCGGGAGGAGGGGGGAGGAGGATGTGATTCGACCCGGTACCTTGTGGTGAGGTAGGGTTCCCTCGCTGCGCTCGGGATGACAGATCCTCGCTGCGCTCGGATCGACAGACGGGATCGCCGATCCCACATGAAATGTGGGCCAGGCCAGCGCCGTCGGGTTGTGTGTCCATGGTTGGCGGATGGTCACGCCAGGTGACATTGGGAAAGAGTTCAGCGGCGAGTTCGGGTCCGACTTTGTTGGCGACCTTCTCGCGGGCGAGCATCTCGGAGACCCAGTAGTAGTTGAGCATCTGGGCCATGTTGATGCCGACGAGGAGAGAGTCAGTGACTGTCCACGGCTTGGGACGATAGCGAAGGATGCGGAATTCGAGCGGAAGGGTCTTGCTCTGTTGCTGTTGCGCGATGTAGGCGTTCACACCGCGTGCATAGACTTCGAGATAGTGCTTGTCACTGTCGGTGAGGTATTGGACAGAGTTTTCGGCGAGGTGACGAAATCCAAGAATGCGCTGTTGACGATCGTGCGAGAGAGCGGCCGAGCCGAAGACTTCGCTGAGCTCGCCGGACGCGTAGCGGCGAGAGAGATCCATCTGCCAGAGACGGTCCTGAGCGGTGACATAGCCTTGCGCGAAGAAGAGGTCGTCGAGATTGTGAGCACGGATGTGAGGGACGCCTTGCTGATCGCGGACGACCTGGACGGGCGAGCTAAGTCCGGGGGCAGAAACGGTGCCATCTAGTTGCGGGAGAGCTGCACGAGCAGCGCCGAAGAACCACAGGCTTACGCCAGCCGCCGCCAAGACCACTACTAACAAAACGATCGAAAGGAAACGGAGTAGTGGAGACAGGGTACGGCGAGCAGGCGAGGTCGCAACAGTTGTGGCCATGGAATGCACAATTGTATTTGGGAGAGCAGAAGGGGACAATCAGACCTTTACCGGATTTTCGCCCCTCCTGGACAGGGCTAAACGGACAAGGGGATGCGTGGCAGTGTTATCCTGAAGCAAACAAAGGCGAGAGTTACCGACGCGGTTATTGGCGAGGGCGTCACGGGATTTCTAAGATGGGAATGCTGCCGAAAAGAATCGATGACCATGCGACCGTCTCGCGGGAGATGATGCGAGAGGCGACGGACATTCTTCACCGCCATCTGCGAAAAGTAGGGCTGAAGCATACGGAGCAGCGTGACACGATCCTGCACACATTCCTGGAAACGCATGATCATCTTTCGACCGATGAGCTATTCCGGTTAGTGCGAAAGAAAGATCCGAAAATTGGATTCACGACGGTATATCGGACGCTGAAGTTGCTGTCAGAATGCGGACTGGCGAGCGAAGTAGCGTTCCACGACGGGATCACGCGATACGAGCACCAGTACAACCGGCGCAGTCACCATCACATGGTGTGCACGGAATGCGGGGGATCGGTGGAATTCTTCTCGCCGGAACTGGAGCAACTGGAAAAGGCGATTGGAAAAAAACACAGGTACCTGACGGCGAGGCATACGTTCCAAATCTATGGGATTTGCGAAGAGTGCCAGAAGAAGGCAGCCGCCCGGCGGCCGGTTTATGCGGCGAATTGTGACTCATCGAACTACTTAGATTGTCTTCCTGCGGGATTTCTGA
Organism: Terriglobia bacterium; assembly: GCA_963724985.1. Lineage (GTDB taxonomy): Bacteria > Acidobacteriota > Terriglobia > Terriglobales > Acidobacteriaceae > JAJPJE01. The sequence continues at coordinate 187,718 of CAVRWV010000019.1, forward strand.
TAATTTGCGCCAATTCTGAAAAGGGCCGGCGAGGCGCCGGATAGACCTTCCGTGTCCTACTGGAGGCAATATGGCCCGTTTCTGTGTTTCCTGCGGTAGCCAGATTTCCGATGAAACGAATGTGTGCAGCAAGTGCGGACAGCCTGCTTACCAAGCCGCGGGTGGCGGCGCGGTAGCAGCGCCGAGTGCCGGCACAGCAGGATTAACCGACAACATCGCTGGAATGCTTGCGTATGTCACGATCATTCCTGCGATCGTATTTCTTTTGCTGGAGCCGTATAACCGGAACCGGTTCATCCGCTTCCATTCCTTCCAATGTATCTTCCTGTGTGTGGTCCTGGTGGCGATTCACGTTGTGCTGCTGGCGGTGCCGATCATCGGCTGGGCGATTTCAATCTTCGTCAATCTCGGTTCGTTGGTGTTGTGGATTGTGCTGTTGCTGAAGGCGTACCAGGGGCAGAAATTCAAGCTTCCGGTGATCGGTGATCTGGCGGAGAAGCAAGCGAACACCGTCTAGAGATTGGTAATTGGGACATTTGGTGATTAGGGAATTGAGAAGCAAAGCGTGGGACAGACCGAAGCGCCTGTCCCACGGCTTCAACTCGCCCGCCGCCGTAAACACTTCTGTGCTCCTGGTGCCTTGACAAGGTGCCATCCGACTGGCCATTCTAATTAGCTTTGCCTGGGCCATGGTTAGTTTCTGATTGGCAGCGGGAAGGAAATCGGTGAAGGTTCGAGTCCTGTATCACGATAAGTGCTTTGATGGGGCATGCTCGGCGGCGCTGTTCTCACGCTTTTACCAGGAGCGGATCCACCGCGATGTGGAACTGGCGTATACGGGCCTGGTGCATCGAGCGGGCGCGCTATTCAGCGAAGAGCAGTTCGACGGGGATGAAAATGCGGTGGTGGACTTCAAATACTGCTCATCGCCGAAGGTGACATGGTGGTTCGATCATCACCTGAGCGCATTTCTGACGCCGGAAGACAAAGCACACTACGAGCAACAGCAGAGCAACACAAAGTTCTACGATGCGGATTTCCGGTCGTGCACCAAGTTCATCGCGCACATTGCCGAACGGCGCTTCGGATTCAATGCAGAGCCTGTGAAGGAAGTAGTGGAGTGGGCGGACATCATCGACGGCGCGCTTTATACGGACGCGAAGACAGCAGTGGAAATGCGCGAACCGGCGATGAAGCTGACGATGGCGATCGAGGCAACACAGGATCCGGCGTTTATTCCAAAGCTGATTCCGTATCTCGCGCATATGCCGCTGGAGGAGATCCTGCAGCAACCGTTTGTGGCGGAGTTGATTCCGCCGTTGCTGGAGAGGCATTGGAAGTCAATCGAGATATTGCGGGAAAAGTCTACGGAAGAGCGGGGCACGATTTATTTCGACGTCACGGATTACGATCTGGAAGGCTACAACAAATTCATTCCGTATTATCTTCACCCGAATGCCATCTATAGCGTGGGGCTGAGCCGGAGCAGTTTCCGGACGAAGGTCTCGGTGGGGTCAAATCCGTGGGCTCCCACCGACCAGTTTGTGAATCTGGCGACGATATGCGAACGCTATGGTGGTGGCGGGCACGCGCGTGTGGGAGCGATTTCATTTCCGCCGAACCGTTTCGACGAGGGACGGAAGGCGGCGCAAGAAATCGTTCAGGAACTCAGAGACAGCGTGTCGGCGCCTCCGCTCTGAGCCAATTCGGGATTTCGTCACACCTGCACCTGAACTACATCACAAAGCTTTGGTACAGAGTTAGATAGAGTGAGTCTGTCCTCTGCCAGCAACCGGGAAATACCGGCTTGCGAGGGACGATTACATCTCTGCGGGTGGGGCACATTTGCCGGACGAACGACAAGAAGGCCGCGATTTGGTGCACGACGCCAGTGGTAAGACACTGGCTGAAATCGTGCTGCAAACGATCAACACGATCGTACTGGTTGCGAACGGCAAGGGTGAAATTCTGTATGCCAGTCCCTCGGTAGAAACGATTCTCGGGTATAAGCCCGATGAACTATTGGGAATGAAGTATTGGGACACACCTTCCACCGATCCCGAACTCCGTAAAAAACATCTCGCAACAATATCGGCCGTGGCGAGAGGTGAGGAATCTGCCGCCGATGCGCCTTACGCCGTCAAGATGCTGACAAAGGAGGGCGAGGAAAGATGGATCCTGTGGCGCGATGCCCGCGCGAGCGGCGATGTAGTAGTGGGAGCGGGACAAGATATTACCGAACTGCGTCGAACGCAGGAAGAACTGAAACGAAGGGAAGAGGAGATCGGAGCGGTATTTGAGCGGTCGAATGACGGCATGGCGGTGGTGGATAGCGATTTTCGCTATGTGGATGCGAATCCGGCTGTGTGCGAGATGTTTGGGATGAGGAAGGAGGAGATTCTCGGCCGAGAAGTTGGGGTGATCACAGCGAGCAAGATCGGAAGTACGCAACTGCGAAAGCAGATGGAGTTGACCGGAGAAGCACTGGAAGAGATCGAATATCAGCATGCTGATGGGTCAAAGAAAAGACTCGAGTGCCGGATCACAGCGAACATCCGCCCGGGATTCCATTTGGTCATCGTTCGTGACATTACGGTTCGCAAGCTGCTAGAGCAGCAACTGGCGGAATCGCAGCGACTGGAGGCGGTGGGAAGGCTGGCGGGCGGAGTTGCGCACGAATTCAACAACATGCTGACAGCGATTACCGGATACGCAGAGTTGATCGTAAAGAATTCCGCTCCCGAAGAGCAGATCCACAAATATTCCCAAGGAATTGTGAGTGCGGCCCATCGCGCCGCGCAGACCACGCAGCAACTGCTGGCATTTTCGCGACGGCAGGTTATTCAACCAAAAGTAGTGGCGGTAAACGAGGTGATCCGTGAAACCGCACAGCTGTTGCAGCGGATGGTGGGAGAGGAGATCCAGGTAATTCTGCGTCTGAATGAGAGCTGCGGACCCGTACACCTGGATCCGAACCAACTGAGCCAGATGCTGGTGAACCTGGGATTGAATGCGCGTGATTCGATGACACGCGGAGGCAAGCTCATCATTGAAACCAATCCCGCGCGACTGGATCACGCTTACGTGACGAAACATGTGCAAGTCAAACCGGGTCCATATGTGCTGCTGTCGGTAAGCGACACCGGTATTGGCATTGAACCGGAGTTGCAGGCGCACATCTTTGAACCGTTCTTCACCACTAAGAAGCAGGCAGAAGTAGGCGGTTTGGGCCTGGCCACGGTGTATGGAATCGTGCGGCAGAACGATGGGCACATCTGGGTTTACAGCGAACCAGGCGCTGGAACGACGTTCAAAGTCTATCTGCCGACGTCCAAAGAGGGTGTACCCGTCGGTTCGACACTTGCGGAGCGCGGTCATGCAGCAACCGTACTTGTAATTGAAGATGACGAACCCACTCGACAAGTGATCGTGAATTCACTGCGGGAGCAGGGATATACGATGCTGCAAGCCGCGGATGGCGGCGAGGCGCTTGCTGTCTGTGAAGGATTTCACGGAGATCTGGACCTGGTGATCACTGACCTGGGTGCTCCCGCGATGAGCGGGGAGGATCTGCGGGCCTATTTTGTGGTGAAACATCCGCGGGCGAAACTGCTGCATATGTCGGGCTACTCGGAGGAGAAACTGAAAGCCACAAGCGAACTGCCGCCGGATGTGGAGTTCCTGCAAAAACCGTTTACGGTTTCGGAGTTAATCGAGAGAGTTGGGCAAGCTCTGGCTGGGAAGTAAAGGGCGTCACTCGCCGATAAATGGGTTGAAGCTGGCAGCCTGAGCATCTGCGTCATTCCGAAGTTCAATCCACCGATAGTCGGGAACCGACTGGAAGACCCGAGCCAAGTCGGGATCAAACTGCTGACCGGAACAATGTGTGATCTCCGCGTGTACTTGTTCGAGGGAGAGTGCAGCGCGGTAACAACGATCTGAAGTCATCGCGTCAAGGGTGTCCGCCAGCGCGAAGAGGCGAGCCCCGAGTGGAGTCTTGTCGCCGACGAGTCCATCAGGATAACCCTTGCCGTCCCACCGTTCATGGTGATGACGGATGATGGGCGCACAGTCCTGCAACATGGCTGAGCGCCGCACGATCTGTTCGCCGATAACAGCGTGCTGTTGCAGAAGCAGGGTCTCGTCTGGATCGAGTTTCCCGGGTTTGAGGAGGATGCGATCAGGTACGGCCACCTTTCCAATATCGTGAAGTAGGGCAGCCGTAGAAAGCGTGGGCAACTGGTCGGGCGGATAGTTAATTTCCGCCGCAAGGTAGGTTGCATAGCTACGTACACGAAAGGAATGCGCGCAGGTTTCGTGTTCGCGGTGGTCGAGAATTACGACCATAGCTTCGATAATCTCGCGGTAGCTGTCGCGAAGCTGCCTTCTCGTGTCTTCAAGCTGAATCACGCGATGACGAAGGCCATTACGCAACTGATTGCGGTGAATGCGTTCGCGGCGTGTATGGAAGACACGGGCGTAGGCTTTTTGGACGGCAGTCTGAAGCGATTCAAGAGAGAACGGTTTCAGGAGGATGTCGGCGGCGTGGAGGCGGCAGGCGGCGACGATGTCGTTTACCTGGGGCTTCCCGGTCATCAAGATGAAACCTAAGTCGAGTTGGGCACGGGAGGCGTGCTGCAAGACGTCGAGCCCGCCACCACCGGGCATGTAGAGGTCGCAAAGTACGACGTCGAAGCGATCCGCATGGAGGGTCGAAATTGCCTCGGCGGTATTGGCGGCGATAGCCACTTTGGCAGCGATCGTGGGCAGTGCATCGGCGACTGCGTCACAGATAGTCGGTTCGTCATCCACAACAAGCACGTTTGGGCGCGGGACTGAAATGGGAGAAAGCAGACCCATATAGCTAACTTCGTCGGTAAGGCGGTAAGGATTACGAAGAATCGGTGATGCTCTGAGGCGAGTATTTTCCGATCTGAAACCTGCACCCGATACGGGATTTGATTTCTAAGCGAGTCCTAATTTTTGTGCTGAGCGGCGCAGCGGGGCGCTTATGTTAGCTGCCGGGCCTGGTTATGAGAATTCTGATTGCAGAAGACGACGTGCCGCTGGCGGGCTTCCTGCGCAAGGGATTTGAGGCAGAGAGCTACGCGGTGGATGTGGCGAACAATGGGGAAGAGGCAGAAGAGCTGGCAGGGATTTATCCGTATGACGCCATGATCATGGACTGGAACCTGCCGAAGCGAGATGGGATCTCGGCGCTTCGGGGGATTCGAGAAAACAAGTCAGGCGTTCCCGTACTTATGCTGACGGGACGAAATCGGATCGAAGACCGTGTGCAGGCACTGGACTGTGGAGCGGATGACTACCTGATGAAGCCGTTCTCGTTTGCGGAATTATCGGCGAGGATTCGGGCGCTGATGAGACGAGGGCGGACGCCTCTGGAGACGCGGCTGCAGGTGGACGATCTGGTGCTGGATCGACTGGAGCACCGGGTGGAGCGGAGCGGGAAACAGATTGAGTTGACGTCGAAAGAATTCAGTTTGCTGGAATATCTGATGCGCAACGCGGGCCGGCGAATCACCAGAGCGATGATCATCGAGCATGTATGGAGTATCACGTTCGACACGAGCACGAACGTGGTGGACGTCTATATCAATTATTTGCGCAAGAAGGTGGATGAGGGAGCAGAGCGGAAGCTAATACATACGGTGCGCGGAATTGGATACGAGTTGAGCGCAAAGACGGAGGCGGTATGTTGAGGCAGGAGACGCGGCGCGAGTATCTGTCGGAGGCGTTTCACTCGCTGAGCCAGCCGGTTACCGCGCTGCAATGCGGGTTGGAATTGGCAATTGCCGTTCCGCGGAGCCAAAAGGAATACGAGCGCAGAATCGGGGAGGGATTGCAAAGCACGGGTAGCCTGAGGGAGATGATGAGCGCGCTGCGCGAGTTGGTAGAGGCGGAAGACCCGGGAGAGGACGCGGGGGAAATCAAGTTGAGCGAGGTGCTGTCGTCGTTGGATGATTCTCTACACAAAGTTGCGCTGATGTATGAATCGGAACTAGATGTGCAATTGCCAGAGCAGATAACAGTTTGCGCGAGCCAGGAAAAGCTTTCACGACTGCTATTGTTTCTGGCCGAGCAAGTCATGGCTGGTGAAGGCACGCTGCGGGTGAAGGCGGAGCGCGTCGGCCGTAAGGTGGAGATCAGAATTGAAACTGACGGCAAGAGGGTGAAGAAAGAGGCCGAAGGGCGAAGCTGGCGCGACCGGGTGAATGAGATACGAATGAGCGCGGCCGACAACTACATGGCGACGCTGGGCGGTGGGTTGCGAACATCAGAGTCGGGATACCAGATCGAGTTACCACCGGTAGGGAGCTAGACAATTTTTCCGGCGGCGAGATCGCGCACGAGTTCTTTATCGGCGTCGAGGAAGTCGAATTCGGGCAACTGGCCACGATTGACCCAACGCACGTCGCGGAAGATGCGGTTGTCCAAGTCGCCCTGAAAATCGTGGACGACATAAAAGCGGAGTTCGACGGCGCCGCCGTTTTTGTAGTTATGGCGGATGCGCGAGACTTCGTCGCCAATCGTGGCATCGATGCCGAGTTCCTCGATCAGTTCGCGGCGAAGGGCGTCGCGAGGCTGCTCGCCAGGTTCGATTTTGCCGCCGGGGAATTCCCATTTCAGCGGCATCGGCTGGTGCTTGGTGCGCTGGCAGATGAGGATCTCATCAGCGCGCTTCAGGATGGCGGCCACCACTTGCTTCATACTTTCCGTCCACGAGTATATAGCCTCGTCCAGCGGGACTTTCCACAAATGCGGGCGAGATCAGGCGGAATGGAATTCCATGAAAGAGCCGACCTGCGCGGCGCAATACTCGACGAGTGAGCGATCCTCGGCGGTGAAAGCGGCGGGGAAGTGGCTGTCGATGTCGATTTCACCGACGACTTTATTGTTTACGAAGATCGGAACGACGATTTCGGACTTGGTTTCGAGAGAGCAGGCGAGATAGCGGGGATCGGAGTTGACGTCGTCGACCACGACGGTTTCGCCGGTAGAGACCGCGGCGCCGCAGATGCCTTCGTTAAGAGGAATGCGAGTGTGCGGCGTCATGGCGCCAACAAAAGGTCCGAGAACGAGAGTGTTGGGATCATCTTTGTCGAGCATGTAGAAGCCGACCCAGTTGTACTTGAGGAACTGACGGTTCAGAAGCTCGCAAATGTTCTGCATAAGGACGTCGGGAGATGAGGCTGAGGAAATGAGGCTGCGAAGTTCTTCCTGTACAGCTTTGTGTTCGACGATGGCCATGCGAAACATTTTACTGCGAGGTAGTAGCCGGAGCGTGATTGACAGCATTGATGCGACGGAGACGGACAGGCGCGGGAAAGATTTCCGGGTGAATAGCGGCGGCGAGCGCTCGCAGCCCGGAGATGAGGGTGGGTGCCGGAGTATTCAGCCATTCGTCGGGAATGCAGAAGACGCGGCCGTTTTGCGGCGGCGGACGTTTGCTCCCAGGCGCGATCGCGAATGATCTTCTCCAGCGGGACGCGGTCTCCGGCACCGCACCACGCGGCAATGACGACGTCAGGATTCGCGGAACGGATGGTGTCAGCAGTGGTGTGCTGGCCGGGTTCGCCGATGAATTCTCCTCCGGCGGCTTCGACGAGTTCTGCGACCCAGAGCTGCGAGTGAATGATGGGCTTGCCCCATTCTTCGCAGAAAACGCGTGGCCGAGATCCAGATGGAATGAGAGAGCGGACTTCAGCTATTGCGTTTTGCATATTCGCGATGACCGCGAAGGCACGTTGTGTTTCACCGAGTACGCCGGCGATGAGCGCGATGTCGGAATAGATGTCGGTGAGGCGGCGCGGGGATAGGAGGAGAACGGGGATTGCGGATTTGAGGATCTCGATGACCGATTTTTCCTGGTAGGGGACGGACGCGAGTACGAGATCAGGGCGGACGGAACGGATCTGTTCGGCCTGCGCGGTCCAGGAGTCGGCGAGGATGACGCGATCCGCAACTTCGGGACAAACGTCGCGACAATATTTGGTACAGGCGACGAGGCGATCGAGAAGGCCGAGCTCCTGCATGATTACCGTGGCGCTGGGTTGAAGAGAAGCGATGCGGTGGGGGATGTAGTCGGTCTGCATGCGATCAGCTGACTTGGGGCGCGTCGTTGACGCGATAGGGTTCGAGGTCGGATGCGGGGATGGATGGCAAACGACTCCAACGGTGCTTGAGATAGGACCACGGAATGTGGAACAGGAGAACTTTGGGGCTGAATTTCGTCGAGCCGTGGATGAAGCAGGAGTGCGTGCACCAGCACTTCGCGCCGGGAATGTCGGCGACCTCTTTTTTCATAGCCGCGGATTGCATCGCGGCGGTGAGGTCGTAGTCATAGTCTTTGAGGTCACCGAGCTTGGAGCGCAGCTCGCAGGAGCGGAAGTGGCCGTCGTGATCGATGACAAATGTGGTTTGTCCCGCGGTGCAGGGCATGGGCCACGCTTTGTCGGTGTAGTGATTCTGCTCGTGCAGATCGAAGTGAAGTTTGATGTTGCCGAGATAGTATGCGCGAGCAAAGGCGCGTACCGACGGTGAGAGATGCGCGAAGAGCTTGTCGGAGTACTGCTCGTGGAACCACATCAGCTGGCGATGGAGTGCGGATAGTTCTTCGCGGGGAATGCGCTTGAGGGCGGGATCCATGGGATTGCCGCGGACAATTTCGAAATAGTGACCGTCAGGGATTGGTGTCGCGCATCATCTTCTGGCCGAGATCGACCAGTTCGCGATAGTTTTCGGTGGTGACGCAGCTGACAATGTTGCGGCGCACACGGCGGACGGCATCCCCATTTCTGATCGGCGAGGCGGATGGTGGCCAAGGTCTTCACGAAATTGTTAGGGACGCCGCGGATGGCGTCGTGAGTATTGGCGAGTCCGTCGAGCGAGAAGTTGAGGTCGATGACGAGATCGGGACAGCGCTCGAGAAGGTGCGAGACAACGGATTCCATCTTGGATGGAAGAAGACCGTTGGTCGGGAGATTCACGTGACGCATGCCGTTGTTGACGTAGAAGAGCTCGATGACCTCGGCGAGATCTTTGCGGAGGAACGGTTCGCCGCCAGAGATCCAAAGCTTGTGAAAGGCAGGCGCAGTCTGGCTGATGCGCTGGAGTTGGTCGAAGGTGAGATCGTGGCCCTTGTTCAGTTCGTCCCAGTAAAAGCAGGTGCGGCACAGCGAATTGCAGGTAGAGGTGACGAAGAGAAACACGGACTCCAGGGATTTGGGGCGGAATACGCCGCGTGCGTAATGGAAGTATTGGAACCCCACGAGTGCTCCTGCGCTGAAGTCATTCTAGACCATGGGGAAGGGGTGGATGGCTGGTGGGGTCTCTGCGCCCGGACCGTGGTCAGGATAGGGATCCCTCGCTGCGCTCGGGATGACAGAATCCTCACTTCGTTCGGATCTGTGGCCAGGGTTACCTGGCGGATGGAGATTACAATCGGGAACAATGTATTCCAAACAGGTTCTGGATCATTTTGAGCATCCGAGATTTGCCGGCGAATTGGAGAATGCCACCGTGTGCGTGGATGTGGAGAATCCGGCGTGCGGAGATCGGTTAAGGCTGGCGCTTCGAATCGAAGGCGAGCGGATTGTGGATGCGCGATTCAAGGCGAAGGGATGCGTGCCATCGATGGCATGCGCGTCAAGATTGATGGAGATGGTGGCGGGATTAGATGTGGCGGCAGCGGGAAATTTAACGAGGAAAGAGCTAGTGGAGAGTTTAGGCGGGTTGCCAGAGGCGTCGACACACGCGGGACATCTGGCGATTGATGCGTTGCGAGAGGCACTGAGAAGACACGCGGTCCGGTAGGTATTTCAGTGGAACGTATCGCGTCGGGATGAAAGACGAATCGATGAGCAAATACCTATTCATACTGAATGATTCTCCTTATTCCAGCCAACGCAGCTATAACGCGCTTCGCATGGTTGGGGCGATGGCGAACAGCGAGACCGACATCTCCATCTTTTTGCTGGGCGATGGAGTCGTGAATGGACTGCGGCGGCAGTCTCCGGCGGATGCTTCGTATAACGTTCAAGAAATGCTGAGAGCGCTGAAGCGGCAGAACGTCAGTATGGGCGCGTGCCGAACGTGCCTGGAAGCGCGGGGAATCGACGATGACTCACTTGTGGAAGGCGTAAAGAGACAAACGCTTTCTGACTTGCAACAGTTGACGGAAGAAGCGGACAAAGTGCTGGTTTTCTGAACCCTGCTGGGGCGAAGGATTGAGCCCATTTGACTGGTATTCGGCTTCTCCGATTACACTGTCAGTGATGAACTCTCTAATCGTTGCCTCTATTGCCATCATCGGCCTGGCGACTCTTGCTGCCCCTGCATCCGGCGCGGAGTTCGGGCCCAGCAATCCTTTCTACGCTCCCAGCAAACTGCCATTCCAGGCGCCGCCTTTCGACAAGATCAAGGATGAGGACTACCAACCGGCAATTGAAGCTGGCATGGTGGAACAGCGCAAGGAGATCCAGGCAATTGCGGATAATCCGGCTGCGCCAACATTCGAGAACACTTTTGTCGCGATGGAGAAGAGCGGGCAATTGCTATCGCGTTCGGCTGCGACGTTCTTTGCAGTGGTCAGCGCAAATACCAATCCGACGCTGCAGAAGGTGAGGCAGGCGGAAGCGCCGAAACTTGCGGCGCACCAGGATGCGATCTACCTGGATCCGAAGCTATTTCAGCGCGTAGCGACGGTTTATAAGGAACGGCAATCGCTGAAGCTGAATCCCGAACAGTTGCGACTGGTGGAGCGCACCTACGAGGAGTTCGTGCACGCCGGAGCGAACCTCAGCGAGGCGGATAAGACGGAGCTGAAGAAGCTCAACGAAGAACTCGCGACCCTGTCCAATACTTTCAGCAACAAGCTTTTGGCTGCTACCAAAGACGCGGCGTTCGTGACGACCGATAAAACGGCGCTGTCGGGATTGAGTGATGCGGAAATCAGTGCGGCTGCGGAAGCGGCGAAGGGTCGCAAGGTCGAGGGATTCGTTCTGCCGTTGCAGAACACCACGCAGCAGCCTGATCTGGTGACGATGACCAAGCCGGTCGACGCGGCAGGGAATCTTCGAGAACTCGTGGGGACGCGCAGAGAAGGGCGATGGCAACGATACGCGAGAGACGATCGCGAGGATTGCGCAGCTAAGGGCACAGAAAGGCAAGCTGCTGGGGTTCCCGAGTTTCGCGGCCTGGAAGGTAGAAGACCAGATGGCGAAGACGCCGGAAGCGGCGTTGAAGTTCATGGATGATCTGGTGCCGGCAGCAACTGGCAGAGCGGCAACCGAGGCACAAGATATTCAGGCGCTGATCGACAAACAGAACGGCGGCTTCAAAGTGCAGCCGTGGGACTGGGAGTTCTATTCCGAGCAGGTACGGAAGGCGAAGTACGACCTTGACGAAGAACAGGTGAAGCCGTATTTCGAGATGAATAATGTGCTCGAGAACGGCGTCTTCTACGCGGCGACGCAGTTATATGGGATCACGTTCAAGGAACGCAAAGATATTCCGGTGTACGCGCAGGGAATGCGGGTATTCGAGGTATCGAATGCCGACGGCAGTCCGCTGGCGCTCTTCTACTGTGACTACTTCAAGCGCGACAACAAGCAAGGCGGCGCCTGGATGACGAACTATGTCGACCAGACGAAGCTGCTTGGCACAAAGCCAGTGGTTGTGAACGTCGCCAACTTCGCGCAGCCAGCCGCTGGCGAACCCGCGCTGCTTACTTCGGACGACGTGAGAACGATGTTCCACGAGTTCGGTCACGCGTTGCACGGGATGTTCTCGAATACGACGTACCCCAGTCTTTCGGGAACTTCGACGGCACGCGATTTTGTGGAATTTCCATCGCAGTTTAATGAGCATTGGGCTACATATCCGACGGTATTTCAGCACTACGCCAAGCACTACAAAACTGGTGCTCCCATGCCGGCAGACCTGGTGGAGAAGATCAAAAAGGCGGACACCTTCAACAAGGGCTATGACACGACTGAGCTGCTAGCAGCGGCGCAATTGGATATGAAGTGGCACACCCTGCCGGCGAGCGCACCACTGCAGAAGCCGGATGTTTTTGAGAAGGAATCGTTGGAACAGATCCATCTGTGGGTAAGCTATGTGCCTCCGCGTTATCGTTCGAGCTATTTCGCACACATCTGGGGAAGCGGATATGCGGCCGGATACTATGCGTATTTGTGGACGCAGATGCTGGCGGACGATGCGTATCAGTGGTTCGATGAGAATGGGAAACTGACACGCGCGAATGGAGACAGGTTCCGCAACATGGTGTTGTCGCGAGGGAACACCGAGGACCTGGAAACACTGTACGAAGCGTGGCGCGGGAAGAAGCCGACGGTTGGACCGATGCTGAAGTATCGAGGGCTGGAAACAGGCGGGGCGTCGAAGTAGTCATCACAAAGGTGGTGAGCCCACTGGAGGGCCAGTGGGCTCCATCTCTCCCATAGATCAGGATCGCCGCTGCGGGTGGTAGATCGTCCAGTGGTTCTGTTTTGCAATCACTTCTAAATCAGGGTTGGGATTGATGGCGAAGGGGTGACGCGCCAGCGTGAGCATGGCTTCGTCGAAAATGGAATTGCCGAAAGCCGCGTCGGGAGTAGTTCCGACGACTTCGTTAATCGCCAGAGCCTTGCCAACTCCCGAGGGAACGCGTAGCAAACGGTCGGTGGCGACCCCGTCTTCACAATGCACGCAGGCGGCAAGGATGTGATCAGCGGGAATGCCGAAGTCCTTCACGCCTTCACGGACCACCCAATCGTTGGTGGATGACACTGCCCACAAATCACAGCCTTGATCGGCGAGTGCGCGCGTGAGGACGAGCATCTCCGGAAAAATGGTTGGAGCTACGGCGACGGGAAAATAACGGGCAACGGCGCGTTCGAGCTCGGCAACTGAAAAGCCCGCGTGTACGGTAACCATCTCACCACACATGTCGTCTTCGCTGACTTCACCGCGCTTATAGCTGGCGTAACGATCGCGTAGCCATTGGGCTGTGCGTGCGTCGAGTAGATTGTTTTCGAGTTCCCAACGATAGAAGAGTTCTCCGGAATCGCTGTCCCAGAGAGTCCCGTCGCAATCGAAAACAGCGAGGCTTGGGCGGAGTTCCAGAACCGACTCGATGAATTTGCGGGCGGATGCGGAGATAGAAGGTGTGATTTGAGTGCTCATGATTCGGATATTCAGTGGGACAGGGAAGCGGTGGCGGCGACCAGTTTCTGATAGTCCTCGGGAGTATCGATGTTGGTGGCGACCAATGGATCGTTGACTTCGACGTAGACGAGGCGATCCTGATGCCGATGCTCGATTTCACGAGCGTTGGAAGTCGCGGGCGAGCTGAGAAATGCGCCAATCAATTCGCGAGTAAGAAAGATGGGATGGCCGTGCTTGCCCTGAAATGATGGAATGAGCGCCCACGCACCTTCGTTAATGTGCGGCAAGAACTGGTCGTGCAGGTAAGAAATAGTCGGTAGCTCCGGTGCTGGGCGATCAACGAGGGTGAGAATGGCGGCATCACGCCCGCGATTGAGGATGTCCTGCAGCCCGACTTGAAGCGAGCTGAATTGGCCACGCTCGGGCTCTGGATTGACGACCAGGAATGCACCAAGAGAGTCGACGGTCGGACGAAGTTCTTCCGCGTTGCTCCCAGCGACGACAATCACAAGATCGGAAAAGGGTGAGAGCGTCTGGATGGCGGAACTAAGAAACGATCCCTGCCGCCAGGGCAGGAGAGCCTTGGGACGACCCATTCGCGAGGACTGGCCGGCCGCGAGGATCACACCACATAGGCTAGGCGCTCGAACCATGCAAAAACTGTAACAGAATGGCTCGACGTGCGGTATCCCGCTTATCGGCGCGAAGAAGACTTGCTGGTCAACAACTTCGATCTATGCAGCGGGTCTAAATAAAAAAGCCGAACGCAAGTGTGAAAAGTTCAATCTAAGTTAAGCACTTGATGTGTGGGAATCCGGCCAGCCATGAGTACGAGTACCTGGAACGTTGAGGTCGATAGTCATAGATTCTTTCTCTGGGCTGAGATAGTGATCGCATTTCTGCTGATTGAATCTGCTCTGTGGAGCACGGGTCCAACGCAGAAGATGTTTTCGTTCGTCGGGATGCTGGCAATCCTCGGATTCACGGTGGTAAATCGGAACAGCCTGAGCGAACTGGGTCTGGGGAGAAGAGGGTTCCGAGGGGCGATGGTGGCCGTGCCAATCGCCGTGGTGGTGGCGGGCGGATTCATGGTTTTGGGCGCGTGGGCGGGTACGCTGCGCAGTTTGTTCGGAGCAGGGTCTGTATACCTGCATGCGTTCGGCTACGGGATCTGGTCGCTGGAACAGGAATTCATTCTCAATTCGTTCTTTTATGTGATCCTGGAAAGACTGCTCGGGAATAATCATCGAACGGCTCTGTGCGCAGCACTGCTATTCTCGTTCGCACATATACCCAATCCAATTCTTGTTCCGGCCACGCTGGTTGGGGGACTGCTTTTTGTCGAGGCGTTCCGGAGATGGCGGAATATCTATCCGCTAGGGATCGCGCACGCGCTACTGGGACTGTCGCTTGCGCTCACGGTATCGGACTCATGGATGCATCACATGCGAGTGGGCCTTTCTTTTCTACGATTCCACGTGAATGGGTGAGATGAGGGACGGTTGCGGTTGACCGTGCTGCAGAGCAAGGCGTAGAAAGTAAGTAAGTACTTACCTATGGGACATCAGGCTCGACTTTCCTCGGGGGACCGCCGGCAACAGATTGTAGAGGTGGCGACACAGCTATTTGCGCGCCAGGGATACGAAGGGACGACTACGCGACAGATTGCCGAGGCTGCCGAGGTGAACGAGGCGATCATTTTCCGGCACTTTACGACCAAAGAGGATTTGTATTGGGCAGTGATTGAAGATCAGTGCCGAATGCGAGCGGGGAGAGAGAAGCTGGAGCAGGCGCTCGGATCGGGGCAGAACGACGAGCAAATATTCACTTCGATCGCCAGCGAGTTTCTAAGCCGGGATGCGACGCTGCCGCGATTGTTGCTTTTCAGCGCGCTGGAGCGGCACGAGGTGTCGCAACGATTCTTCAAAGTGCACGTCGCGTCTTATTACGAAATTCTGGGCGATTACATCCGGCGTCGAATTGAGGACGGTGCGTTCCGCGACGTGGATCCGATCCTGGCAGCGCGATCATTCTTCGGCATGCTGGTCTATCACTTCCAAGTGCAGGAACTGTTCGGGGCCAAGCACCTTCACGATATCGAACTAGAGCACGCGGTGAAGACGTTTGTGGGGATATGGCTGAAGGGAATGAGGCCGTAGTTGAAAGCTCCAAGCATAGGAGAAAAGGCGTAGCTGGTAGCTGGTTGTTGGGGAGGGCGCCCGCGGCAACGACAACTGAATATCCGTCAATCAAGGCATGCCGGTGATAACAAAAGCAAAGTCAAAATCCCCACTCAAGCCAAAAGCGGGCTTGAATGGGGCACCCGTAAACCAGTCCTGGTTTCAGTCTTAGTAATCCCCACCGGCCGGATCCGTGAGCTACAACGAGGGTGCCCGCGTCACCGTCCGCTACGCGCTTCAGTCGCGAGCGCGTTCGTATTGCGGCGGCCAGTTGATCTTATGATGGACGGCGCGTGCTGCATGCAGTGGCCAATAGGGGTGGCGCAGGAACTCGCGCGCGAGCAGAACGGCGTCGGCCTGGCCGGTTCGGATAATGGTGTCGGCCTGCTGAGGCGAGGTGATCATGCCAACGCTGCCGGTAGGGATTTCAGCGTCGCGGCGGATGCGCTCGGCAAACTGAGTTTGATATCCGGGACCGACCGGAATCACGGCGTTGGGAACCAGACCTCCTGAGGAACAATCCACAAAATCAACGCCGAGTGGCTTGAGTTTGCGCGCAAGTTCGACCGACTGATCGAGGTCCCAGCCTCCTTCGACCCAATCGGTGCAGGAGATGCGGATGGCGAGCGGAAGAGAATCGGGCCAGACTTCACGGATCGCGGCGGCGACTTCGCAGACGATTCTTATGCGATTTTCAAAGCTGCCGCCGTATTGGTCGGTGCGCTGATTACTGAGCGGCGAGAGGAATTCGTGCAGGAGATAGCCGTGAGCGGCATGGATCTCCAGGATCTGAAAGCCGGCAGCGAGAGCACGTTGAGCAGCTTGCTTGAAAGCGGAGACGGTACGCTGGATTTCCGCAATGGTGAGCTGCTGGGGAGTTTGATAGGTGGGAGCGAAGGGAATTGGGCTGGGTGCGTAAATCGGGGACCATCCGCCATCAGCGGGGCTGAGCGGAGCACCGCCCTTCCAGGGAACATCAGTGCTGGCTTTGCGACCGGCGTGTGCGAGCTGCATACCTGCGATCGATCCCTGCGAGGTGATGAACTGAACGATTCGAGACAGGAAGTCGACATGAGCGTCTTGCCAGATCCCGAGATCGGCGGCTGTGATGCGCCCTTCTGGCGTGACGGCCGTAGCTTCCGTGAATACAAGCCCGGCGCGAGCTACGGCACGAGTTCCGAGGTGGACGAGGTGCCAGTCGTCGGCAAAGCCGTCTTTGCTGGAGTACTGGCACATGGGTGAGACGAAGACGCGATTGGGAAACTGAACGGAACGGAGAGGAAGGGAATCGAACAGGCTGGCCATGAGTTTCGTCGTTGCAGCGCTCATAGTCTATCGCAGGGGCGCCAGAAGACAATTCTGCAAGTAGAGCAGATGAAAAGAGGTAGAAATCGGGATGAGAGTTGCTGGAGTTTGGTAACGCGAGGATGTATTTTGGTGAGCTTTTTCAATCGTTTGGAAATTTCCTGTGATTTGGATGACTGCGCCCGATTGCCGCATTCGATAAAGTGGGGTAATTTAATGAAGGCTTGCGTGACTGGGGTGCGCATATGCCCGTCCTTTTCCTAACTCTCGCTGCGCTGATTTTTTTCATCCTGGTAGTTACGGCCCTCGCTATTGCCCAGATGGCGGAAAGACGGGAGTCGCGACGCCTGTCGCTGTATATTCCTGGCCGGCCGTTCTGCGTCATTTGCGTTGCTCAGGCTTTTGAGGAAGACTCAGCGATTTTGTGGGAGACGCAAGTTCCGGCGCTGCAGTCGATCTGTTCCGGAGGGGGGCGCGGAGTAACGGTGGATCGAGTACGCCGCGCGTATAACGAGTCTTCGAAACGATATCCCGAACTCTACGACGGTACGAGCTTCGAACACTGGCTGCGATTCCTGGCGGATGCGGAATTGATTGGCATCACTGATGACAGGATTTCGATTACGCCGCAAGGAAGACAGTTCTTGAAGTATCGGATCATTCCGAAGCCAGCAGTAGCAGCGTGACGAATTGCGGATCCCTCCGCTCTCAAAGAGCGCTCGTGATGACAATTCCACATATTTGTTTTTTCGCTGGCGAGGGCGCCCGTGCCGCCAAGCTATAGAATTCTGGCGTGGCGAGTGGAGCTATTTCGGCCGCGTTGTTGCGGCGTGAGTTGAGTGCGCGCAGCGAAGCGTTCGCACGGAAACATAATCTGCAATATCAGCTGAGTTATGGCGAAGCTCCGACGGTGGTGTTTCATCCCGGAGCCGATGGCCACGGCAATTTCCTACCTGAAACCTTCCAGGCAATTCAGAACAATGCGGCATGGTCACGGCGTCTGAAGAAGACGCACACTGCCGGACGGACATTGTTGCCGAAACTGTGGGATCACCGCTGGTGCGAACTGGACACGTGTAACAGTTCCGACGCGCTGCTGATGAATGTGTTTTGTCATCCGGAGACCTTCGCGGATGGGCGAGTGGCGGGGATGCTGGGAATCGATGCAAACGTGCGGCCGGAATTTGGAGTGCGAGCGCGAGTGCCGATGAAGAAAGAGCGGAGCGATCGGACCGAAGTCGACATGGTGCTTGGAAACTTGCTGGTGGAAGCGAAGCTGACGGAAAGCGATTTTCAGACGGCGTCGAAAGAACTGATGGAACGGTACACGGAGTTCGCTCGCGTATTCGCCCGTCGAGAACTTCCGCGGCGCAACGGAAAATATGAGGGATATCAGTTGATCCGCAATGTGCTGGCCGCGCAGGCGGAGGGAGCGTCGTTCTGTTTGCTGGCAGATGCCAGGCGTCTTGATCTGCGCGAACAGTGGTTTGCAGTAATGCGCTGCGTACGTGACGCAGAGTTGCGCACGCGATGCAAGATGCTTACCTGGCAGGAACTGGCGGAAGTCCTGCCGGAGCGGTTACAAGATTTTCTCGGAGAAAAGTACGGAATCGGTCCCTCTCTGTTTGCTGCGGACGCCGACTGAGAACATATCTTCAGCGGGGTGGGACTCTGGTTTGACAGGGTGAGCTGCTGTGTTACTCTTCGGCCACACTCTCCAAAAACTTACCGGGACCGATACGAATGGAAACGCAAGAGATAGAAGAAAAAATAGAAGAGGCCAGGGAATCTGCAGACAAGCGGATTGGACTGACGATGGCGATCGTGGCGGTGCTGCTGGCGCTGGCGACGATGCTAGGACACCGCACGCATACGGAAGAAGTGCTGATTCAAACCAAGGCTGCCGATCAATGGGCTTACTTCCAGGCGAAGAATACGCGCTCGTCTATGCACGCAGATTTTGCGGAGCTGGTGACGGCGATTCCGGGTAATGAAAAACTGAGCGAGAAGTTCCGCGCGCATTCAGAAGAGCAGAAGAGCAGCGGAGAAGAGATCAAGGCGAAGGCCGAAGAGCTGGAAAAAGAGACGGCCCAGACGTCGCGACGAGCGGGCCAGTATGACACCGCGGAGATCTTTCTGGAGATCGCGATCGTGCTTAGCTCGATCTGCCTGCTTACGGGACTACGTGTGTTCTGGGCAGTGTCGTTCGTGAGCAGCCTGGTGGGAGTGGGGTTCCTGGTGTTCGGGCTGATAATGCGGTAGAGACGGGCGGTCGCGCCATCGACCGCAAATGCAGATCCCTCGCTGCGCTCGTGATGACAAATTAAAACGCCTGGCCAATCAAAATGCCTCGCCAAGCGCGGACAGGAATGTCCGCGCCACACAAGCACGCAACAGGCTGAATCGGCTGTCTTACACGGAGACAGGTTTGGGGAGACTGAGGCACAGCGCAGCGCCGCCAGCGACGCCGGCATCGTGGCCGTATTTGGCGTGGACGAGGGGGATTTCTGAAGCGCGCTGGTTGATTGCCCACTTCGGAAATTCCTTTTCGATGTGAGAGAACCAATCTTTCATCAGATCGGTGAGACCGCCGCCAAAGACCATTACTTCTGGCTCGAGTATGTCGACGATGTTGCCGATCCATGCGGCGAGCATGTCAGCGGTTTCTTCGAGGATCTCAGTGGCAAGCGGATCGCCTTGCTTCCACGCATTCCCAACAATCTCGGCGGTGATGTTATCGGCCTTGCCGTCCGCTAATTCGAGCAGGCGAGCACCAGCGGTTCCGGCGGTTACTGCCTTTTCACGCGCGCGACGCGCGACCGCTCTTCCTGACGCAAGTACTTCGATGCATCCAGGCTTTCCGCAACCGCAGACGTAGCGGCTGCGATAGTCGATGGTCATGTGGCCGCCTTCGGCGGCTGCGCCGGTACGGCCATGGAAGATCTTTCCATCGAGAACAATCCCCGTGCCGATGCCAGTCCCCAGCGTGGCATAGAAGACATTCGAGTAGCCGCGACCAGCGCCCCAGATGGCCTCGGCGAGGGCGGCTCCATTGGCGTCGTTATCGAGGACGACTTGCGGTCCGTAATGCTTCTGAACTTCTTCGACTAAGGGATAGTTGCGCCAGCAGGGATTGTTCGGGGGATTGATGATGAGTCCGCGCTTCGGATCCAGAGGGCCCGGGGCGATGAGACCGATGCCTTCGATGTTGGCGTCGCGCTGGAAAGCGAGTGCATCGTCGATAGCCTGGCGAACAGCGGAGAGACCTTCTGCAGCGCTGCCTTTGGAATTCATGGGATTGCGGGTCTTGAATACGATCTCGCCTTGTGAATCCACGAGGCCGGCAGCGACCTTAGTGCCGCCGATATCCACACCCATTAAAAAGCTGTCCGACATGGGATCTCCCTGAAGCACGCAACTCTGAGGCCGAGGCTACATACCTATAACGAGGAATATAAAAGTTTTCGTCCGTGCGTGGCAACTAAATTTAAACGTTTAAATAGGGCCATGGAGTTTGGATTCCGTATTCCGAACAGGGACCGAATCCGGGATGCGGGGGCCGGAATCTGATAGGTGCGAATGGAGTCGAGGAAAATGCTATTTGAAGGGAATGAACGCAAAGAGCTGGAAAACAGGATGCGGGAAGAGGGGCGACTGCCGCCGAATCAGGTGGCGACGCTGAAGTGGCCGGTGCTGCATTACGGATCGGTCCCGAGATTCGATCCGGAGCGTTGGGACTTTCGCGTCTATGGTGCTGTGGATGAGCCCGCACGGTGGGACTGGAACGCGTTCAACAAGCTTCCGAAATCGACGATGACCAGCGATTTCCATTGTGTGACGCGCTGGAGCAGGTTCGATAACCATTGGAAGGGCGTGAGGGTGGTCGATGTCCTGGACATGTTGCGAATCAAGCCAGAGGCAAAATTTGTGCTCGTGCATGCAGAGCAGGGATACACGGCGAATGTGCCGCTCGAAGACATGATGCGTGAGAACGCGTTGCTGGCGACGCATCACGATGAAGAGCCGTTGACGGCGGATCATGGTTATCCGGTGCGATTGGTAGTCCCGCACCTGTATGGATGGAAGTCGGTGAAGTGGGTGCGCGGATTCGAAATGTTAGAGAGGAATGTGGCGGGTTTCTGGGAGCAGAACGGGTACAACATCTATGGGGATCCGTGGAAGGAGCAGAGGTTTTCGGAGTAAAGAACAGAGGTTTTCGGAGTGAAAAAGAGGGCAGCCGAGGTCGGCTGCCCCACGCAAATTGTGAAGACTAGCGCTTCAGGATTGGATTGTACCCATCGGCGGTGAGGCGCGTGCGCATGGACTCGGCGTCCTTGATGTCGGCGAACGGGCCAATCTGGACGTGGAGGAGTTTGTCGGATGTGCTATCGGCAATGAAAACCGGATAGCCCTTTTTCTTGAGGGCTCCGACCAGAGCGTCCGCATCTTCCTGCTTGCTCACGGCGGCGATTTGAACTACGTAACCGGAGGCAGCGGTGTCGGGTGCCGGTGTGACTTGCGCAGCGGGAGTAACGGCTGGCGCTTCTGACTTTTCAGCGGCCTTGCTATCTTCTGTGGCCGGAGTTTCCACTGGCTGGGCCGAGACAGGCGCAGGACGCAGAATCGCGGTCGGAGTGGGTTTGGCGGCAGCTGGTGCAGGCTCGGCATCCGGAGCTTCGGTGAGATTCAGGCCGGCTTTCACCGAGTTGCGCCCCATCGAAAATCCAAAAGCAAAGAACACAGCGCAGAGCACGACGAGGGCGACAAAGATGCCCAGAAGCTTGCCGGTGCCCAAAGTTATTTCAGTATCCTGCGCGTCGGTTACTTCCTGTTCGGAAATCACTTAGAGCCAGCCTCCGGTTTAGTAAGTTTTGCGGCCATTCCGTGGAAAGCTTCCAGCAGATCGAGCGGAAGCGGGAAGACAATCGTGGTGTTCTTCTCTACACCGATTTCAGTCAGGGTCTGCAGATAACGGAGCTGAATGGTCATCGGCTCGGTTGCGAGCTGATGAGCTGCGTCGCTGAGTCGTTGCGAGGCGGCGAATTCGCCCTCGGCATGGATGATCTTGGCGCGCTTTTCGCGCTCGGCTTCCGCCTGCTTTGCCATGGCGCGGAGCATGGTTTCCGGCATGTCGACCTGTTTCACTTCTACATTGGTGACTTTTACGCCCCAGGGATCGGTGTGCTGATCGAGGATAGTCTGGAGGCGGAGGTTGATCTTGTCGCGATGGGCGAGTAGTTCGTCAAGATCGACCTCGCCGAGGACGGAACGGAGCGTGGTCTGCGCAAACTGTGAGGTCTGGTACATGTAATTCGAGACTTCATTCACGGCACGGCGGGGATCGATCACGCGCAGGAAAATGACGGCATTCACCTTCAAGGTGACGTTGTCGCGAGTGATGATGTCCTGCGGTGGAACTTCCATCGCCTCCTGACGGAGGGAGACGCGGACGATGCGGTCGATTGGTGCGAACACGAGGATCAGGCCAGGCCCCTTGGCTTGGGGCAGAAGTCTTCCCAGCCGGAAGATAACGCCGCGCTCGTATTCAGCAAGGATCTTGATAGAGCTAAGGAGGTAGAGGATGACGATTGCGGCCGCGATGAAACCGAAGCTAAACGGCATGATGGCGCACTCCAGTCTTACTTAAGGCGGATTGTAGCTCAGGAAGTCCGCCGGGGTATGTGCCAAGGGTACTAGGAACCGCGGAGATCAATGGCGGCCCGGGTGCTAGGACCCGAGCGTTTGCGGAACGGCCGCACCCGCACCCTCGGCAGTTGTTACGGGTTCGACGTGCAAAGTCAGCCCGTCGACCGCAGTGACGCGGACGCGCTGACCGACCTTCAGATTGGGATCTCCTACGGCGTTCCAAATCTCGCCACGAATGAAGATCTTGCCCTCCGGTGTGAATGGCGTATGAACTACGCCGGTCTCGGCGATAAGTCCTTCTTGTCCCGTGGTGACTTTGTTACGCCGGGCACGAACGGCAACAGTCATGAGGAAACTGGTGATGACTCCCAGAGGAACACTGACCGCAAGGGCGGTCCAGATATGGACGCGCATCTGGGGGATCGGCGAGTCGACAAGAAGGAGTGCGCCGAAGGTGAGCGAGACGATGCCTGCGATGGTGAGAATGCCATGGCTGGCGAATTTGGCTTCGAGGGCAAAGAAGACGAAGGCTACGAGGATCAGGGCAAGCGCGGTATAGCGGACTGGCAGGATGTTCAGCGCGAAGATGGCGAGGACAACAAAGAAGAAGCCGACGACGCCGGGAACGATTGCGCCGGGATGATTGAATTCGACATAGAGTGCGAGCAGTCCGATGGCGAGGAGCACGAAGGACATGTTGGGATCCATGAGGAAGCCCAGAATTTGCTCTTTGAGCGTCATGTCGAAGGACTGTACGGGCTTGTCGGCGGTGTGCAGCACAACTTTGCTACCGTCGAAACGGGCGATCTCGTGGCCATTGAGCTTCTGCAGCAAGTCCTGATCGCTGGTCGCGACGACGTCGACGAGGTGATCCTGAAGGGCCTCCTGATCGGTGAAAGATTTGGATTCGCGCACAGCGCTTTCGGCGATTTGCGCGTTATGGCCACGTTTGGCTGTGTATGAGCGAATGAAGGCGGAGGCATCGTTGGTGACTTTTTCCGCCATGACGTCATCCATCTTGCCGCCCCCCATCATTACCGGATGGGCGGCGCCAGTGTTGGTTCCGGGAGCCATGGCGGCGACGTCGGCCGATTCAAGGATGAAGAATCCGGCGGAGGCGGCGCGAGCGCCACTCGGCGAGACGTAGACGATCACCGGAATCGGCGAGGCGAGGATCTTCTGCACGATCTCACGCATAGAGGTCTCGAGACCGCCGGGTGTGCGCAGGTCGATGAGCACGGCATCAGCGTGACGAGCGTTGGCGGCGTCGATACCGCGAGAAATGTATTCAGCGCTGATGGGCTGGATGGTGTCGTCGACAACCAGATGAACGATCTGCGCGCTGGCGAGTTGGGCAAGAGCAAGGAATATCAGAGCGATCGTGAAACAACGAATTGTGGCTCGCATGAGAGCCCCCTTCTGGCGAAGGACTAATTCTTTACTGTAGACCTCTCGTCAATCGAGCGCTTCAAATCGAGAGCTGCGGAGTTTGCCGGGTCCAGGCCCAGCGCTCCGGTAACCTCGGAAGAGGCGGCGTCCAGCTTATTTTCCTTCATATGGATACGCGCGAGTACTAAATAAGCATCGACTGAGGACTTCAGCTGTAGAGCCGCACGTGCCTCCGAAACGGCTTTCGCGGGATCGGCGCTCTCGAGCGTGGCGGCTAATCCGGCGTGAGCAGAGGCGTCGGACGGGTCAGCTTTTACGGCTTCGGCGAATTCCTTTTCGGCCTCAGTGGGGAAGCCGCGCTTGAGGAGATCGTTCGCACGATCGACGTGAAATTCGGCGCGAGTATGAGGATCGGCCTGCGCGAGACGAAGCTCATTGGCTTTCTGAATCTCCATTGCGAGCTGCTTGTAGGAGGTCTCGTCGTAATTGAGCTTGATGCGTTGCAGCGGAACGCGACTGACTGCGGTTGTCGACTGAGCTGAGAGGCTGTCGAGCAGAGACTTGGCCTCGGAGTCAGAGGGACGCAGGTTCAGGACTTCTTTCAACTGGCGCGAGGCAGCAGTGGTTTGGCCAGCGCGGTAGTACGCGACGGCGAGATTGAAGTGATAATCGGGATCGCTGGGATCAGCAGTAACTGCTTTTTGCAGGTAGTCGATTTCAGCATGCTTACCGCGATGCCCGGCAGCAACGGCAAAGTTGTTGTAAACCTCGGTGAGAGGAAGAGTGCCAGCGAGATATTGGAACGCTTCTTCAGATTTTGCGTAGTCGCCGAGGTAGTACTCGGAGAGTCCGTAGAAAAATGCCGCTTCGTTTCCATAAGGGCTGGAGCGCGGGATGCGGGTGAACCAGGAAGCAGCGGGATCGTATTCGCGATTGTCGTAGTGAGTGTGGCCGAGCTGCAGCATAGCCTCGTAATAGGCTGGGTCGAGCCGAATCGCATCGTGAAAGTGTTTGATCTTTTCCTGGCGCGAAGTGGCAATCATCCCGCGTATGTAATTTTCGAAGGCATCGAGGCGCACTGGTGTGGAGGCAGCGACGAAACTCGTCTTGGCAGGAAGATCCGACATTTGCGCCTGGTGAAGAAGATCCCAGGCCAGCGCATCCTGAATTTCGACCATGTTGGGCAGAGGGCCGGATTCGGTCAGCTCGGGAGAGAGGTGCAGAGCCTTCATGTCCAATAGCTGAGCGTGCGCACGGAATTGCTGACCGTCGTAGTCGTAACGGCCGAGAACGATGTAGTCGACGTCCATCTGCTCGGCGATCTGATAAAGGCTGATGCGGGTGAGATGAGCAGTGAGCGGAATGCCGGCTCGATCGAAGGCGTATGCGCGGTCCTCACGAGGAACGAGATAAAAGCGACCACTAGCCATGCGCGGCCCCAGGACTTCTGGGAAGGATTCGGAAATCCATTCGAGCCCGGGTGCTTTGGACGCGTTCTCAAAAGGGAGGACGAGAAGCGTGTCGGTAGAAGTGCTCGCGCCGCCGGCTGCGCTGGATTGAGCGAACAGAGCAGAGCCGATTATCAGGATCAGTAAAAGAAAAGCTGAGTTTCTCAAGACAGGATGATTATAGCGATTTCGCAGGCAGGGAACTGCAATGCGAAGGCGGCGTATCGCAGCGGTTACGGGAGTGTGATAGGTTAGCCGGTTTCGCGGGAGGCGGCGATGAAAGCGGTTCGATTCCACGAGTTTGGCCGGCCTGAAGTGCTGAAGTTTGAGGACGTTCCGGAGCCGGAGTTGCGTAAAGATCAGGTGCTGATCCGAGTGAGGGCATGCGCACTGAATCACCTGGATTTATTTGTTCGGAGCGGGTTGCGCGGAATCAAGCTGCCGCACATCAATGGCAGCGATGTGGCGGGAGAGATCGCCGAAGTCGGGGAATATGTCACGTGGTTGCAGAAAGGGCAGCGGGTTCTGCTCGCGCCGATGACGTTTTGTGGTCATTGCTCAGCATGCGTTTCGGGACAGCAGAACTTCTGCCCGGAGTTTTCTGTTCTGGGTTATCTGAACGACGGGGGCAATCGGGAAATGATGGCGATTCCCGCGGTGAACGTGATCCCGATTCCCGATAGCCTGAGTTTCGAGCAAGCCGCGAGTGTGCCGTTGGTATTTCTGACGGCGTGGCACATGCTGGTGACGCGGGCGCAGATTCGTCCGGGACAAACAGTGCTGGTGCTGGGTGCAGGTTCGGGAGTGGGAACGGCTGCGATCCAGATTGCGAAGAAGATTTTCGGCGCGACAGTGATCACGACGGCCGGTGACGAGAAGAAATTGGAGATGGCGCGGCAACTTGGGGCGGATTACACCATCGATCACTACAAGCAGAAGATTTCCGAAGAGGTGAAGAAGGATTACGGCAAAGCGCGGGGTCGATATCGTGTTCGAGCATGTCGGTCAGGCGACGTGGGAGGAGAGCATGAAGTCGCTGAAGCCGGGCGGGACGATTGTCACTTGTGGCGCGACAACGGGACCTGAGGTGAAAGTCGATTTGAGGTTCCTATATTCGCGGCAGCTCTCTTATCTGGGATCATTCATGGGAAATATGGGGGATCTGCACAGCGTGCTGAGCGGGGTGTTCAGCGGGAAGCTGAAGCCGGTGGTGGATCGCACATTTCCATTGCAGGATGCAGCGGAAGCGCACCGGTATCTCGAGAGCAGCCAGATGTTTGGGAAAGTGGTGCTGGTGGTTTAGCGGGAAGCGACTCGCGTAAGGGGTAGCCAGTAGCTGGTGGCGGGGAATATCAGTTCGATTCTGGTGTACCAAAAGCGGCAGCAGACCCTTCGATTTCGCTCCGGCGGGTTGGCTGTCCACGTAAGTTGCACTGACTCACCCGGGCGAGGGCGCCCGGGTGCAGTAGGCCGGGAGCAGTAAGCACGGCGCCACTAGAGTTCAAAATGTGGTGATCAAGACAGGCACGATTGCCTGTCCCACGTAAGGTCTATAGAATGGAAAACGAGATGGCATCCCAAGGACAAGATCGTTTGAGCAACTTAGTCGGGGCCAAAGATGGCATTCACCGCCAGGATTCGGTGACCTTTGGCGACCCGGTACCCCAGGGCGTGATCCTAACGTCACTGGATTGGGTCGTGAACTGGGTTCGTAAGAGCTCAATTTGGCCGATGACATTTGGTTTGGCGTGCTGCGCGATTGAGATGATGTCGATGGGCGCTTCACGTTTCGACATTGCGCGCTTCGGAGCTGAGGTGTTCCGCCCGTCTCCAAGGCAGTCGGACCTGATGATCATCGCTGGGAGAGTGTCGCAGAAGATGGCGCCTGTGATCCGACAGCTTTGGGAGCAGATGCCGGAGCCGAAGTGGGTGATCTCGATGGGAGCCTGCGCGACTTCCGGGGGCGTATTCAACAACTACGCTCTGGTTCAGGGTGTGAACCAGGTGATCCCGGTCGATATTTACGTTCCCGGATGCCCGCCGCGGCCTGAGCAGTTGATCTACGCGATCACGCTGTTGCAAGAGAAGATTATGAACGAGAAGGGCTCGTTCAAGCAGACATTGAACCTGGTTTAACAAATCGGGAGTTTTTCCACAGACGAGTGGCTCTGGCCACTCGTTTTTCTTTGCCTAGAACTTAAAAGGCAGCAGAACTGCCACTTTGCTGCATCGTATACCTAGACCGTACCTCTCTGAACGAATAGGGAGTCGTTCACCTTAAACGATAACGTGCGAATTGTTACCTCAGTCACGATTGCTGTCTTGACTCTCACGTGTGCGCTGTGGAGCGGAGATCTGCGCCGGATTGCGATGGTAGATCTGCCGGGAGAACCCGGCTTTGAAGCTCTTGCGGTCGCGAATGGGAACCTGGTGATCGCGCATGCCGCCACTAATAGCGTCGATATTTTCAATATGCCGCGTCGGCGGCTGATCGCGCAGATCAAGAATATTCCCGGGGCAAGCGGAATCGCGGTGGATACGGCCGGGCGTCGGGTGTATGTCAGCAGCAAGACCACGCCAAAGGTCTTTGTGGTGAGCACGGGTGATTGGAGCGTCGAAAATACAATCACGACAGATGCACCGGTGGACCACATGCTGTTCTCAGCAGACGCCGGGCGGCTATTCCTCAGCAGCGAGATAGCGCAGACGATTACGTCTATTGATCCGGTGCACCCTGAAACCCGTCAACAAGCGAACGTCCAGGGATTGCCGCAGGGGATGGTATTCGATCCACAGCAGAAGCTTTTGTTTGTGGTGTTGCAAGACCAGGCCGAGGTGATCGGAATCGACGCGGGAATGCAGATTGCGAAGAAATTCGCGGTGCACGCATCGCAACCGTCAGGGCTGGCGCTGGATGGGGCGGATCAGCACTTATATGTGGCGGTTCGCTCGGCGGTGGTTCAGTTGGACTCTCACAGTGGGGCGGAGACAGCGAGGGTGGCAGCAGCGCCCGGAGTGGACCGGTTGTGGTTCGATGGAAGCAGCCGCACTCTTTATGCATGCGCGGGTAATGTGGTGCAGGTAATGCGGGTCTCCGGCGCACGCTTTGTGGATGCGTCCGACAACACAATCGAAGTTCGCGGACAGGGCCTGGTATTCGATCCTTCGACCAAGCTCGTGTATGTGCCGGGTGGACGCGAGGGCCGATCGAAGCTACTCATCTTGAAGCAGGTGGGACCGCGTACGCAGGCGGTGGCGCAAGAAGACCAAGGCGCTTCCCAAGTTGCAACGCGGTAAATCAGTAGTAATTTCTCCTTCCTAAGTACGTTTGTAATCCTGCGAAAACTTGCCGTTCATGATAGAAAAGTTCCATGCACTCGAATTTGGGCAGCAGCCCAGCGAACGATGGGCGAGCGATTCTGGCCCAAGCGCCATGTCGCGTCGATCTGGCTGGCAGCACCCTTGATCTCTGGCCTCTCTATCTTTTCCACCCTGGCGCGGTCACCGTAAATTTTGCGGTGCCGATCATGACGACCTGCAAGATCACACCGCAACCGGGTAAAGCAATTCATCTGCGCTCGATCGATCACAAACGGGAAGAGCGATTCAGCGATCTGCAAGCTCTGTTCAAGGCGCGAAAGTATAAGCATGGTCTGGCGCTGCAATTGATCAAGCATTTCCGGCCAGAAGGCGGCTTCTTGCTGGAGACGAATTCCGAATCGCCGGCAGGGGCAGGCATTGCGGCATCGTCGGCGCTGATGATCGCCACGGCGGCAGCGCTGGCAAAGCTAACGGGAAAGAAACTCGCGCTGGAACAGATGCGGGTGCTGGCACAGAACGTAGAAGCGCAATTGATCAAGGTGCCGACAGGGTGCCAGGATTATTATCCGGCGCTGTACGGGGGCGTGAGCGCGATCCATCTGACGATGGAGGGAATTCAGCGTGAAGCTTTGCCGGTTCCGCAGGAAATGATCGATTCCCAATTTCTGTTGGTGTACACGGGTATGCCTCGGCATTCAGGGATCAATAACTGGGAAGTATTCAAGTCGCACATTGCCGGCGATAAGAAGGTCGTGAAGAACTTTGCGCACATCTCGGCAATTTCTAGCGCGATGCATAAGGCATTCCTGAAACTCGACTGGGACGAGGTTGCGCGGCTGATTCGCGAAGACTGGAAATTGCGCCGCAGCAATTACGAAAAAATATCCACTCCGCTAATCGACAAACTGATTGCTGTGGCAGCCAAGAGTGGCGGCCGTGCGGCGAAGGTATGCGGCGCGGGCGGCGGCGGTTGCGTGATCTTCATGGTTAAGGCGGGAGCGCGGGAGCGGGTCGTGGAGGCACTCCGCATGAACGGCGGGCAGGTGCTTACGTCGAATCTCTGTACGCAGGGACTGGTTGTTTCCGCCGCACGTGCCGCTGGTGCGTAGAAGAGCAGAAAGCTCATGGACCTGTTTTGGGGGGAAGATGGCCGGCTCCGGAGCGGGTGGCGGTTCGGGCTCTCGGTCTTCTTTTTCTTCGTCGTCAACAGCTTCGCGGTAGATATTGCGAACGCCTGGGCTGGACCCAGCGATCGCAAGTTCGAGCTTCTGTACCGTCCCCTGCTGATGCTTTTTCTGCTAGCGGCCTTCAGCGTGTTACTCAAGACAGTAGATAGAGTTGATGGTAATCCGCTACCAGCAATGGGATTGGTTCGTCGCTATTTCCTTCCTGACGCGCTGATTGGTTTCATCGGAGGCGCAGTGATGGTGGTTTTGGCAGTCCTGCCAATCGCGATCGGATATCACCTTGGATTCCATGTTCTACTCAGCCGGCATTCTCTCAAGTTAGCTTGTGCCGTTCTGTTCATTCTCGCGACAGGAGCAATGGCCGAAGAAGTGGCGTTCCGAGGGTATCCGTTTCAGCGTCTGGTAGAGGCAATGGGCGGCACTGCGGCAATTATTTTCTCTTCAGTACTGTTCGGCGCGGTTCATCTTCGAAATCCGCACGCCTCGGTATTCAGCCTGATCAACACGATTGTGATCGGTGTGCTGCTGGCTGTCGCGTACCTTCGAACTCAGGCTCTATGGCTACCCTGGGGATTGCACTTTGGCTGGAATTTGACGCTGGGATTCATTTTCGGTCTTCCGGTCAGCGGTATTGCCCAGTTCGCGGTTGTGGCGCGGGGAACTGCCGACGGCCCGGGATGGCTGACAGGCGGAGCGTATGGCATTGAAGGCGGAGCGGCTGGAACCCTGGGCGTCGTAGCTGGGTTATGTTTGTTAGTGATAGGACTGAAAAGCCGTCCTAAGATCGTGGTTCAAGGTTGGGAGAAGGAAAAGACCCTCACCGGTTCCGATTCCGCAGGCATCCAACTGAGCCAAGGAAGCGGGACGCCAGGGCGGGTTGATCCCTAGCGGACCGATTTGGACGTATAATCGCCCCAGCAGCCGAGAATAGTCATGACCCACCGGCGTTCGTTCGCTCTCGTAGTTGCCACACTAGCCTTCCTTCTGCTGTTGCCGTGTGCGCTCGGCGACGATGCTCAATCAGGCAAAGCCGCGCCGACGGCAGCGAGCGAAAAGCTGACGCCCCAAGGGCGAATGCTGATCATCCGAGGGCTGCAATCGGAGCTGTGCTATGCCCGCCGCCCTTTCCCGATGGGAAAGGCTGGCGTGACACTAAAGAACGGCGCGGTGGCGGACGAATCGAAACTATCGACGGCAGTGGCATCGTATGGTCCGGCTTTGAAACCCGGAGACCAGGCGCGCATCACGCAGATCATATTCAAGCAGAAAAGCATCCTGTTCGAGATCAACGGTGGACCAGAGCGCAAGAAGAAGTGGTACGAACACGTCGAGATCGACGCTATGGGCGGTGGATATAGCCCGGGGCAAAATCAGCAGTCGACTGAGAACTTGAACATGCACGGAAGTTTCGTGCAGCTGTCGTTCGACAACTACGTTCCGAATCTCGACGGAGATCAGGTAAAGAAGATGCTGGACCCGGTGCTGGACTTCCACGCGAAGTCAGCAGCCGAGGCGTACCTCGATACAGTTCCGCCAAAGGTGAAAGCGGCGATCAAGAATCACCAGATCCTGGTGGGCATGGATCACGACATGGTGATCGACGCGAAGGGGCGCCCGGGTCAAAAGATCAGGGAAAAGGATGCAGTTTCCGGAAACGAATTCGAAGAATGGATCTATGGCAATCCGCCGCAAGAAGTGCAGTTCGTGCGCTTCAACGGCGACGAAGTGGTTCGCCTGGAGGTTATGCAGGTGAACGGGCAGAAGCTGATTAAGACGGAGAGGGAGTTCGACGCACCCAAGAAACCGACAGTAGATGTGGCGCAGCAAGGGGGGCAGCCGCAGGTTGTGCCGGTGAACCGGCCATCATTACGGCGACCCGGGGAAGAAGGACCTGACGATAACGGGAATGTGCCGCCGTCGCCGCGAACGTCGCCGAGTCCACAACAGGTTCCCACCAGCGCACCGGGAGGACCTGACAGTGGTAGTGACAGCAATCCTACGGCGCAGGATCCTTCGCAAACTACGCGCCCGCCGGGCGGTCCGACAGGGGGACCTTATCCTACGCAAACCCAGCCCTTGCCGATTCCGACAACGACGCGCACTACGATTCCGGATAATAACGGTCCGCCGGATCGACTGGTCCGAATACTGGCAGTACCGGGCCCAACTAGCGCGACGATGAAATTTGGCGAGTTCGAGCGGTGGCCTTTACACTTGATGTGTGAAGATTGCGCTCGGCCAGATCAATACCACCATCGGCGACTTCCAACGAAACACGGACAAAATCATTGAATACTCGCGGCGAGCGCATTCGAGCGGAGCCGAATTAATCCTCTTTCCCGAACTCAGCGTGTGTGGGTACCCGCCCAGGGACCTGGTTGAGCGGGCTTCCTTTGTCGAAAAAAACCTGAAAGCCTTGGAACGAATTCAGAAGGAGACATCCGGAATAACCGTGGTGTGCGGTTTGGTGACTCCGGCCAAAGCGGAGACAGGAAAATCGGTTCTGAATTCGGCGGCGGTGATCCGGGATGGAAACGTTGAGCTGCTGCAATCGAAGGTGCTGCTCCCGACCTACGATGTTTTCGACGAGTCGCGAAACTTCGCAGCGGCCGCAGAGCAGCGCCTCTTCCAGTTCGATGGAAAGCCGGTGGCACTCACCATCTGCGAGGACGCCTGGAACGATAAGAACTTCTGGCGCAAACGGCTGTATCCCCTGGACCCAGTTGAAAAGCTGCTGCACGATGGCGGCAAATTGCTGCTGAATATCTCGGCGTCGCCGTTTTACGTGGGCAAGCCGAAATTGCGGGAAGAGATGTTGGCGGCACTGGCGCGCAGGCACGGTGTGCCGGTTGCGATGGTAAATCTGGTGGGCGGGAACGATAGCTTAATCTTCGATGGTTCGAGCGTGGTAATCGCGGCGGACGGATCGGTCGTTGCAAGAGGGAAGTCGTTCGAGGAAGATTTGTTTTGCTTCGATACGGAGACATTGCGCGGCGACGTGCATGAGCAAGTCAGCGGAGAAGAAGCGAGCGCCTTCGCGGCACTCGTATTGGGAACTCGCGACTACGTGAAGAAGTGCGGGTTTCAGAAAGTTCTGGTTGGGCTGAGCGGCGGCATCGATTCAGCGTTGACGGCATGCATCGCTGCTGAAGCGCTGGGGAAGGAAAATGTGATCGGCGTGGGAATGCCCAGCCCGTATTCTTCCCGCGGGAGTATCGATGATGCGAAGGCGCTGGCGAACAATCTGGGAATCCAGTTTGAGTTGATACGGATCACGGATATTTTTGATTCGTACCTGAATACGCTGCGGCCGGTATTCGCCGGGCGCGAAGAGGACGTAACCGAAGAGAATATTCAGTCGCGCATACGCGGGGCACTGTTGATGGCCCTATCCAACAAACTGGGTGCGATGGTGTTGAGCACCGGGAACAAGTCGGAATTGGCGGTCGGATACTGCACTCTTTATGGGGACATGGTCGGAGGTTTGGCGGTGATATCCGATGTGCCCAAGACCATGGTGTACCGGCTGGCGGATTATGTGAACTCGCAAAGAACGCTGATTCCCAGGTCAACAATCGAGAAGGCTCCTTCCGCGGAGCTTCGTCCGAATCAGAAAGATGTGGATAGTTTGCCACCGTATGATGTGCTGGATGCCATTCTGGCTGCGTACATCGAGGGGAACGAATCAGCTGAGCAGATCGCCAACGAGCACAACTACGATTTCCAGCTGGTCAAGAATGTTATGCGGATGGTGGATCGGGCGGAATACAAGCGGCAGCAAGCAGCAGTGGGTTTGAAGATATCCGAGAAAGCATTTGGCGTTGGACGGCGATTGCCGATTGCGGCGAAGTCGAAGTCGAAACTGAAATCTGAAGCGCAAGAAAAGGGGAACATGCGTAAGTTTCTGCTGGCGATATTGGCGTTAATGCTCTGCGGGATGGTTTGGGCGCAGGCGACAAAGAGCGCGTCGAGCGATGCGAAGAGCGGGACCACAGCGGCGGGAAACCGTCCGAGCCGCGAAGTGGTCGATTCGTTTCTCCGTCACACCTTTGGTTATGATCCCAACATCAAGTGGGAAGTCGCCGACATCAAGCCTGGGGAGGATCCGGCAATCTCGGTGGTGACGATCGTTTTGAGGACGCCGCAGGGCGCACAGGAGATGAAGCTGTTCGTCACGCCGGATCAGCGATACGCGATTGCTGGAGACATGCTTCCGTTCGGCCCGAATCCGTACGCAAAAATGGCAAGTGAACTTAAGGCGAGACTGACCGGGCCGTCACGTGGTCCGGCAGATGCGAAGGTCACGATCGTAGAGTTCGGCGATCTGCAATGTCCGGCATGCAAGGCAGCGCAGCCAACCATCGACAAGTTACTGGGTGATGTTCCGCAAGCGCGACTGGTATTCCAGCAGTTTCCGCTGGTGACATTGCACAAGTGGGCTTTTGCCGCCGCGAAATATGGCGAGTGCACGAGAGAGCAGAAGCCAGATGCGTTCTGGACATTTCAGTCGCTAGTTTATGAGAACCAGCCCTCGATGGAATCACTGGATGAGGATCAGGCGATTCCGAAGCTGAAGGAATATGCAGTGCAGGCTGGAGCGGATGCAACGAAGCTGGACGCATGCGTTGCAGATGCGGGAACAGCAGCGAAGATTTATAAGTCAATGGAACTGGGCAAATCGGTCGACGTGACCTCAACACCGACGCTATTCATCAACGGGCGAAAAGTGGGAAACGTTGCTGGAATGCCCTATGAAGTCCTGAAAGAGCTGACGGAATTTCAGGCACAACAAGAGCCGTAACGCTATTGACCTGCAGCGCGGGGCGCGAGCCAGATCTCATTGTTACTGCGAGTCGGGGTGCTCAAAACGTAGGGTGTGACGACGATCAGCAGGTCGTCATCCTGCTCGTCTTTTTCGGTGGTGGAAGCCGCGTAGCTGATGCCGGGCAAACTGGATAAGCCAGGGATTCCGGTCAGCGTGTGCACTTCTTGCTTCGAGATGAAGCCTGCCACGAGCCCGGTTTCTCCATCTGCTAACGTCAGATTGCCGGAATATTCGCGATTGGCAATTACCGGAACGCCATTAAAGCTCTGCGCGGTAAGCGTGCGAATCTGAAGCTCAAATTTCAAGCTTACCGAGGAGTCGTCCTGAATCTGGGGAGTTGCTTTTAGCGAAATTCCCAAGTCCTCGTAGCTGAAAGAAGGAAAGGGCGCCACATAACTATTATTCGCGATCGCCCGGGTGATCGCCGTGCTGGCGTAGATGGGCGAATAGCTGGCATTCAGAATCGGGTAGCGACTACCGATGCGCATGGTAGTGGGCAGCGATTGAGCCGCCCGGAGGCTGACGTGATCGAGTTCGCGGATGTCCGATTGGTTGAGAGAAAAGCTAGACGGTTGCTGGGGCAATGGGTACCGCGAATAGCGTTTTGCCGCCGCCAAATGTCGCGAACGGCGTACTCAAAAGCTGAGAGAGACTGGAGTTCTGCGATTGCGCCAGAAGCGCGGAGATTGCCGTGGAATTGCCCTGATTAATGCCGCCACTGGAGATCAGCTGGTTGATGAGGGTCTGAAGATTCGTTCCGCTTCCTAATGCAGCGAGAGCGGCTGCGCCGACATTGATCGCCTGGAATTGCAGAGGCCAGTTAATTCCCATCGCTCGTGCGAAAGTGCGGCTCACATCGAATACCTGCATGTCGAGCATGACCTGCGGACGCTTCATATCAAAAGAATCAAGGAAGCGAGTGGCTGCGGCGACTGCATTGTTTTCACCGCGCACGGTAATGGTCTCGCTGCCCTGTTGCGAGACGATGAACTTGATATTGAAGATGGTGCGGAGCGTGTTCACCATGTCCTGGAGCTCCTGCTGCGAGGTAGCGTCGGACAGGTAGAACGTGCGCATGGTCATCTGATCGAAGCTGCGGTGCTGCTCAGGCGAGTCTTGCAGGACGATGATCTGATCGGGAGAAAAGGCGACCCAGAAAGTTCTGGTGGCGTCTCCGAGCGCGCGCATCGCTGAGAAGAAGTCGACGTCTTCGACATCGAAGCGAACCGGCCTGGACTGCACAGAATCGTCGAAGGTGACCTTCACGCCAAATTTTTGAACGACTTGTTCGATGACGTCGCGAGTGGTTCCGCGAAGGTGGAAGTCAATACGACCCGGCGAGGGCGAGAGGACAATCGGCCTGGACTCGTCGGTGAACGTAATGTTCGCGAACGAGGAACGCGGAATGCGAGGCTGCGATTCGCGAAGTTGCTGAACGGCAACCTTGCTCTCGGGGTCAAGCTCGAGAGCAGAGCGGTACTCGTTGGCGGCTTCCTCGCGCTTTCCGGAAGCGAGCAGCGCGTTTCCGCGACGGACGTGCTGGGTGACCAGCGCCTGCCGGAGGACTTCAGCTTCAGTAGCGTAGGTTGCGTCGCGCGGAACCAGGTGGTTGGCCTCGCGGGCAGCGACTAAAGCCTCTTCCAGTTGTCCTTTGCGCTCAAGTTCCTGAGCTTTCTTGTACTGTTCGCGAGCCTGCTTCTGGTCGGCCTTCGAGACCTCCGCCGGACAGTTCGCATCGACACACTTCGGGGGCGCGGGCTCCTGGGAGAAGCAGATCAAGGAGAACAACAAAAACGTGCTGAGTACGGCAGCCCGCATCAGATTCATTCTATCCTGCTGGCCAGCTCTGAAGTCACTATTCAGGCCTTTACCTGAGGAGTCGCTAAGAGGTCGGTGCAACAGGAAACGCAGAGATCGGGCTGAAGCGCTTTCAGTTCATCGAAGGGATAAATGCCGGTGGCTACGGAGATAATGGGCATTCCGGCCTGACGGGCCGCGGCGATGTCGGAGGGGGTGTCGCCGAAGACATAGGTCGTCGCTCCGGAGCCAAGACGCCTGCTGGGCTTCTCTTTGAGCAGCTACGAAGATGTCTGTACGAAGCTCGTTCTGATCGCTAAATGAGCCAAAGCTGAAGTAGTGCTTTAAGTCTGTGGCGGTAAGCTTGGCCCAGCCAATGCGCTCGAAATTTCCAGTCACGATGCCGAGCAGTTTGCCCGAAGCACTCAGAGACTCGAGCAGTTCCGGGATGGAGGGACAAATGTCTGCACGAATCTCAGCGCGTTTGCTTTCAACTTCATCCGACATTTGCTGAACGATCAAAGGAAGCTTCTCTTCAAACGAGGCGTCGGAGATTCCCGCGCGACGAATGACAGCGCGGAGAATCCCAACGTCCGTATTCCCATGAACGGGCACTCCCTCGAGGCTTGCATCGATGCCGAAGATATTTTTGAGCACGTTGCGGAAGGAGTAGTAGTGCACGCCGTCACGTGTGTTGAGGAGGGTGCCATCGATGTCGAAGAGGTAGGCATCGGCGGCGCGCCAGTCGAAGTTGTTTTCGTGCTGCATGATTCGGGAACTTAGATGCACAATCGAGACACGTCAATTCTCGTAGATCATGATGCGCTCGACAGAGGATGCTTTGCCGGTGTTCTCATCGCATTCGATGACGACGCCGCAGAAGCGAGGATCGCCGGTCGCTGGCTCCCATCGCGCAGGGAGGTTGGTCAGAAAGCGCTGGATGACGAGTTCCTTCTGCACGCCAATGATGCTGTCGTAGGGGCCAGTCATGCCGACGTCAGTCTGGAAGGCGGTGCCTTTCGGAAGAACGCGAGTATCGGCGGTCGGAATGTGGGTATGAGTTCCGAGGACGGCAGTAACACGTCCGTCGAGATACCAGCCCATGGCGACTTTTTCGGAAGTTGCTTCGGCGTGTACATCGACAAGAATGACTTTCGCAGTAATTTGCTGGAGCAACTGGTCGGCTACGCGGAAGGGGTCATCGTTACTAGGAAGAAAGACGCGGCCTTGCAGATTCATGACTGCGTAGGGAATTCCGTCGCGCGTTTTGCCCTGATAGAAGCCGTGACCAGGAGTGCCTTCAGGATAATTCGCAGGCCTGATCAGGCGTCGCGCAGGCTGGCCGTTGGTCGCCTGCTGCATGTATTCCATGATCTCGCGCTTGTCCCAGACGTGGTTGCCGGTGGTGATTACGCTGATCCCCTGCTCGAAGAGTTCTTCGGCGATCTGCGGAGTGATGCCAAATCCTCCGGCGGCATTTTCGCCATTGGCAATGATGAGATCAATGTGATGTTGGTCGACAACTTCGTTCAGGTGCTGCTTAACCATGGTGCGGCCCGGCCTGCCAAAGATGTCGCCGATAAACAGAATGCGCACGTACGCCCCTTGCAAAACTACGATGGTATCACGCGGTTAACGAGCTACTGGAGCTGAGCAGAGATCAGGAAATCGTAGTTGCCTGCGGGATTGAGTGGGAGATTGCTGACGCGAGCCGTGTGCACGAGAACGTTGTCGAGATACCAGAGATTGATGTACGGAAGATCTTCGGCAAGGATCTGCTGAACCTGAGCGTAGATTTGCTTGCGCTTCTGCTGATCGGTTTCTTTGCGGCCTGCGGCGATAAGGGCATCGAGCTTTGGATTGGAATAGAAGCCGCGATTCTGACCTTGAGGCGGCATGTGATCGGAGTCGAAAACGTATTCGAAGATGTCGGGGTCGTTGTTTCCGCCGATCAAACGAAGCGTATATATCTGGAAAGCACCTTTGGTGACATCTGCCAGGAAGGTTGCGAATTCATAGGTGCGAATGTCGAGTGCGATTCCGACTTCCCGCAGTTGCTGCTGTATGGCAGCCGCGATCAGGCGAGGGTTTTCGTCGGTTGAGGTTTTGAAGGTGATGTGAAAACGGACGCCGTTCACGGC
Organism: Terriglobia bacterium; assembly: GCA_963724985.1. Lineage (GTDB taxonomy): Bacteria > Acidobacteriota > Terriglobia > Terriglobales > Acidobacteriaceae > JAJPJE01. The sequence goes on from CAVRWV010000019.1 coordinate 226,145, forward strand.
CTTGTATCCGGCTTCATCGAGCAGGTGACGAGCTCGATCGGGATCATGAGGATACTTGTCGACGTTACCGTCGTAGGCCCACGAGTTGGGTGGCAATATGCTTCCGGCAGGGCGAACCTGATCGCGCCAGAGATATTGGATGAGCGGGCGGCGATCGATGGCATATGCGATTGCCTGACGGACGCGGACGTCCTTGAGGATGGGGTCGCGAGTATTGAACGCGAGATATCCGAGGATGGTGCCGGGAGCCTGCTCGACCTTCAGGTTCGAAGAGTCGCGTCGGATAGCGACGATCATGTCAGCCGTGAGCGCGTTCGTTGCAACGTCGGCACTGCCTTTGCGAAGTTCGAGCGCGCGGGTAGTGGGGTCGGGTATGACGTTGAATAGCACGCGCTGGACGTGAGCCTGAGATCCCCAGTACTCGGGATTACGTTCGATGACGACGTCTTTGTCTTGCGCCGCGCTGACGAAGCGGAATGGGCCGGAGCCGATCGGGTGCGCGGTCATTTCGCCCTTTGATCCGAAGGGAACGATGCCGATGGCGCCGTCGGAGACGTTCCAGAGCAGACTCGCCCACGGCTCCTTCAAATGAAAGATGACGGTGGCGTCGTCCGGCGCGTCGATGTGATCCACGAATCGATAGGAGCTTGCTTTGGCCGTGCGGATCGTTCCGTTGGTGATGGAGTCGAAGGTCCACTTCACATCACGAGAGGTTAGAGGCTGGCCGTTGTGAAAGTGCACGCCGCTGCGTAGATGGAAAACGTAGGTCAATGGATCGGGAATGTCCCAACCGGTAGCGAGTGAAGGCTGCAGGTTGAAGTGCTCGTCGCGTTTGACCAGCGCGTCGAAGATGAGTTCGTCTATGCGTTCGGACTGGGCGTCGATGCCTATGCGCGGATCGAGACTGTTGGGGCTGCTCTCGATGATCATGACCAGCGTGTTGGGATCGGGCTTGCGCGAACAGGCACAGAGCGCGAGCAGGAACGCGGCGGTCAGAAGGAGATGGAGGAATTTTCGCAAAACAAATCTTTACCACAGAGGACACGGAGGGCGCAGAGAAAATCGTATGTCGGTCTAGGGAAAGCTGATTTTGCCGAGAATCGCCGGATGTTCGGCGCCGGTCGCGGCGGGGATGTTGCCGGGGAGACGGAACCAGGTTTCATAGGCGAGCAGGGCAAAGGCAACGGCTTCTTTGGCCTGCGAAGGCATGCCGTGATCGTCGCTGGAGGTGATCTTCAGACCGGGAAGGCCTTCAGCAAGCATCTCGATAAGCGTGTTGTTCTTGGCGCCGCCCCCAGAGACGATGAAATCACGAAAGGGGAGCTTACGCTGCTTCTGCGCTGCGGTTTTCATTCCGGGGAGCAGGTTGCGGATGGAATAGGCAATTGATTGGGCGGTAAGGGCGGTGGCAGTGGCGACGACATCTTCTTTGGCGACACGACCACAGGAGCGGATGAATGTCTCCACGAATTCGCGACCGAAATCTTCGCGGCCGGCGGTCTTCGGAGCTTTGCGACGAAAGAACGGGCGAGCGAGAACTTCGTCAACCACACGTTCGAGGACACGCCCACGGGCGGCGATGCGGCCATCGCGATCGTACGCCTTCTGAAAGAGGCGCTCGGTGACAGCGTCAATAACCATGTTGCCGGGACCGGTATCGAAGGCGATGACGTTTTCGGGTTGAGCAGTGGCAGGAATGGCGGTGAGGTTGGCGATGCCGCCGATGTTCTGCACGATGCGTCCACGACGGTAATGGCGATACAGAATGTAGTCGAGAAAGGGAACCAGCGGTGCACCTTTGCCGCCAGCGGCCATGTCGGCGGGTCGGAAATCGGATATGACGGGCATTGCCGTGCGCTGCGCAAGAATGGCGCTCTCTCCTGTCTGCCAGGTGCAGGCGATCTTGCGTCCGAGGAAGAGGGCGGGCTCTCCCTGGTGATAGAGAGTCTGGCCGTGACACCCGATGAGACTTGCGCCGATTTTGTGCTTCTCGCAGGTGCGGGTGACGGCCTCCGCATAGAGTTCGCCGAGAAGGAAATTCAGGCGAGCGAGATCGGCTACAGGGACCTTGGCGTTCATGAACGACAAGATGGTGCGACGAACGGCTGCGGGGAATGAGTATTCCTCGTGCGCAAGCAATTCGAGGCGAGTGCGAAAGCGGCGGCCGCGAAGGCGAACGATGGCGACGTTGATGCCATCGGCAGAGGTGCCGCTCATCACCCCGGCGACAATCATGCGGTCCTCACGGCATCGGAGTCGAGCCGGATTTCTTCGGTGAACTCCCAGATTTTGCGACGGAGAGCGTCAATGCTCTTCGTGGAAGGCGGCTTGGGGCGCTTCTTCAATTCACCAGCTTTTTTCTTTACCGAGGTGATGTGCTTCGCTGCTTTGCGGACGAGGTCGGCGAAGCGTTTGTCTTTCTCGGCCTGGCGCAGGACTGTTTCGTAGGTTTTCCAGACAAGCTCTTCCTGACGACTGACGATGAACAGGTCGCATCCGGCGCGGATGGCTTCGACGGCAGCGTGCTCCACGGGTAGCGCTTCCTGCACTCCGCCCATTTCTAGGTCGTCGGTGACGATGAGCCCTTTGTAACCGATCTTCTTGCGAAGGATATCGGTGACCCACTTGCGCGAAATGGAGGCGGGTGTGTGATCGCCAGTCACTGCGGGATAGGAGGCGTGGCAGACCATCACGAATGGCAACTGACGCTTGAGTTCGCGGTAGGGGTAGAGATCTTCCTCCCAGAGACGCTTCAAAGGCTTGACGATTTCCGGCATGCCTTTGTGGCTGTCGAGACGGCCCTCGCCGAGACCGGGAAAATGCTTTCCGCAGCTCAGGATGTAGCAGTCGTGAAGACCGCGCAGGATTTCGCGGGCACCGGCGACGGTTGCCTTGGGATCAGGAGAGATGGTGCGCGAAGTCATCACGCTGAGGGATGGCGGCAGGCGGAGATCGAGGCAGGGAGTGAAGTCGGTATTGAAGCCGAGAGTGCGGCACTCCGCGCCGAGAAGAAGGCCATGCTTGCGAAGAAGCTTCTTCTGTCCAGCGGCAGCGACATCGGCGACGGAGGGCATGGGAGCGATCAGGTCGCGGAAACGATCGACGGTACCGCCCTCGAGATCGACGGAGAGAAACGGCGCAGTGCGAAGGTAGCTATGGCATTCGCGATTGAGAGCGTACGTCTGATCGGGGGCCTCGATGTTGCGGCGGAAGAGGATGATCCCGCCGGGCTGCAGAGTCGAAAGCGTAGTTCGCAGGTGCGAGGAGACTTCAGTCCCCTCGAAACCCATGATGAGGAGTTGTCCGACTTGCAGGCGAAGCTCGTTTGCAGATTTGAGGGCCATGATAAGAGTCAGAAAAGTGTAACGCGAGACAGATGGTCAGAAATAGGTAATTGGTAATAGGAATAGGTAATGTATCCCCATCCAGATGCGGGCGAGGACGCCTGCGCCACCTGCTGAGCCTCAGTCTAGTTGCTTTTTCAGTGTGCTGAGAAGGTTTAGGGCTTCGAGAGGGGTAAGGTGGTCGAGATCGGTCTGGCGGAGTTGGTCGACGATTTTCTGCGAAAGCGGGGTGAAGATGGTGAGCTGCAGCGGTTGGCCGGGCGCTTCGTCATGAGAGAGCTTGTCGGAGGCGCGGCGCTCAGCGGATTCGTGTTCGGCAAGAACTTCGCGCGCGCGGCGGACAACTTCGTTGGGTAATCCTGCGAGTTTGGCGACTTCGATACCGTAACTTTTGTCGGCAGGCCCGCCTTCGACTTTGCGAAGGAAGACGATGCCGCTGCCGGTCTCTTTCACGGAGACATGAAAGTTCTTCACTCCAGAGAGACGATCAGCGAGTTCGGTTAGCTCGTGGTAGTGAGTGGCGAAGAGCGTCTTGGCGCGAGTCTGGGCGTGGATGTATTCGATGGCGGCCCAGGCGATCGCAAGGCCGTCGTAGGTAGCGGTGCCGCGTCCGATCTCGTCGAGCAGAATCAGAGAACGAGAGGTGGCGGTGTTCAGGATGCTAGCTGTCTCGGTCATCTCGACCATGAAGGTGGAGCGCCCGCGCGCGAGATTGTCGCTGGCGCCGATGCGGGTGAAGATGCGATCGACAACGCCCATGCGAACCTTGAGGGCGGGAACGAAGGATCCCATCTGCGCCATGACGACGATAAGCGCAGTTTGGCGGAGATAGGTGGATTTGCCACCCATATTTGGACCCGTCAGAACAAGAATCGCCTGAGAGGTGGAGTTCAGATAGAGATCGTTGGGAACAAATCGCTCGGCTCCGGCGAGTTCCTGAACTTCGACGACAGGATGGCGTCCCTCAACAATTTCCAGATCTCCCGAATCGTCTAGCTCCGGACGGCAGTAATTGCGAACGGAAGCTAGATGGGCGAACGACGCCAATAGATCGACTTCAGCGATGGCCAATGCAGTATGGCGGATGCGCTTGGCTTCGGCGGCGACGGCTGCGCGAAGTTCGGCGAAAATGCGGCGCTCGATGTCGACGATCTTGTCCTGGGCGTCGAGGATCTTGGCTTCGTATTCCTTCAACTCGGGAGTGGTGAAACGCTCGGCATTGACGAGGGTCTGCTTGCGCTCGTAGTCCGCGGGAGCAAGATGCAGGTTGGACTTTGAAATTTCGATGTAATAGCCGAAGACGGAATTGAACTTGACCTTGAGCGAACCAATGCCGGTGCGCTGGCGTTCGCGTTCTTCGATTTGAGCAACGTATTGCTTGCTATTGCGTGAGAGTGAACGAAGTTCGTCGAGATCGTGGTCGATACCGGCAGCGATTACCCCGCCTTCATTCAGAGTAAGTGGCGGCTCGGGGACGATGGTCTGATGGATGCGATCGTGAAGATCGGCAAGATCATCCATCGAGGCGAAGCGCTGTTGCAGGCGATTGGCCGTGAACTTTGCGAGTGCCGCTTTCAGTGGCGGAATTTTCGCCAGGGAAGCAGAGAGGCCGAGGACGTCGCGCGGATTCGCCGTTTCCAATGTAACCCGGCTCAGGAGGCGCTCGATGTCGAAGATGCCATCCAGACAGCGGCGGAGTTCTTCGCGCTGGATGAGGTCACGGTGGAGATCGCTGACGGCGTCAAGGCGCGATTCGATTTCGGAGCGGTCAAGGGCTGGGCGTAACAGCCAGGAGCGCAAAAGGCGTTTGCCCATCGGCGTGAGTGTTGCATCGAGACAGCGAAGGAGGGTTACCGAATCGCCCGAGGCGGCGAAAAGAGGTTCGACCAGTTCCAGATTACGGACGGTAACGGCATCGAGGACCAGGCATTCCTGGCGCTCGTAGTAGCCGATGCGATCGACGTGATCGAGCGAACCGCGCTGGGTGGAACGGACGTAGTGCAACACGGCTCCAGCCGCAGCGGCTGCGGAGGATCGACCAGCTAGTCCAAAGCCTTCGAGAGAAAGGACGCCGAAATGATTCTCGACGAGGGGGATGGCGTAGTCCGTGGCAAAGATCCAGTCCTCAAGCGGAGTCAGCGCCCACTTTGCGTTTCCGGTTCCTGCGACCCGGGGAGCACTCGCAGGCAGAGTGGCCTGAGCCGCATTGATTTCGAAGAGCGGTAGTCCGCTGGCGTACAGAACTTCACGCGGACGCAATTGTTCGAGTTCGTCCCAAATGCGTTTCTCGGCGTCGGGGCCGGAAAATTCGGTGGCGCGAAACTCGCCGGTGGAGAGGTCGAGGGCGGCGAAACCTACTACCCCAGAGCTGATGGATCCATTGCGGCCTGGCATGCGCGCGATTGCGGCGAGAAAATTGTTCTCGTCGGAACTGAGGGCCGAATCGGCGGCGGTTCCGGGAGTGAGGACGCGAGTGACTTCGCGGCGGACAATCTTCTTCGCGACTTTCGGGTCTTCCATCTGCTCGCAGATGGCGACCTTGAACCCTTTGCGAATCAGCTTGGAGATGTATCCTTCGGCCGCGTGATAGGGCACGCCACACATGGGGATGGCGATCCCTTTTTCTTTATTGCGCGAGGTCAGCGTGATTTGAAGTTCGCGCGACGCGACGACGGCGTCCTCGAAGAAGAGTTCGTAGAAGTCCCCAAGACGAAAAAAGAGCAGTGCGTTGGGATGGTCCTTCTTGATGGCAGTGTACTGCCGCATCAGGGGAGTGCCGGGTTCGGTCTGCTGCGGATGCGGCGAGTCGGTCATGACGGAAGCTGCGCGGATTATAGCAATCGGAGGCGTGTGGAGATTACTTAGCCTCGGACTTCGGAGTCTTAGGCGGCTCCCAGAGTTCGATGCGATTGCCCTCGGGGTCGGTGATCCATTGCGAAGCGGCCGTAGTCGTAGTCTTCGCGATGAGGGTCGATCGCGACGCCCTCGGCTTTTAAGGCAGCTAACAACCCGTCGAGGTCGTGGACACAGTAATTGATCATTACCGGAGATGGGCTATCTTTGAAGTAGGTCGTGTCGCGAGGAAAGAGCGACCAGACGGTCATGCCAAGCTGCTCTGGTTCTTGAGGGTCGCGCCACTGGAAGACCACGGCCTCGCCCGATTCCATGCGTTGAAGGCCGAGGTGCTGCGAGTACCAGTCGTACATCTTTTTGGGGTCGTCGCACTTGAGGAATACCCCACCCAATCCCGTCACTCGTTTCATGCGAACCTCCGCGAGGCAGAATTGTAGCGCACGGGACATGATCCGTGATTGACGGCAAGGCCGCTCTCTGCTTTCCTTGTAGCGCGATGCAGCTAAGAAAAGATCCGATTACGCGCTCCTGGGTGATTACGGGCGATGATCCTGTCGGCCAGGTGCACGAAAACCGCGTTTGCCCATTCTGTCCGGATTCGCCCACTCAGCCACATGTGGTCTCGTCCCAGGCTCCGGTTGGGGGTTGGCCATGGTCGGCGCGCGCGGTGGTGCATCCCAATCCGGTGTTTCGCGTGGAAGGCGAGGCTGCGCGTCGGGGAGAGGGGCTGTACGACCAGATGCGCACCGTGGGAGCGCACGAGGTGCTCATCGAAAACCCGAATCACAATCGACAGTTGTGGGAGGCGACGGACGCCGAGGTGGAACAGTTTCTGCTGCTCGCGGCGGGACGGATTCAGGATCTGAAACAGGACCAGCGCTTCAAATACGTGACGATCTACAAAAATTTTGGGGCGGGTGCGGGACAGGATTTCGAACATCCGACCAGCGAGTTAACTGCGACCACGTTTGTTCCGCGACGGATCTTGTACGAGTTGCGAGCGGGCAGGGATTATTACCAGCAGAAAGAACGGTGCGTCTTCTGCGACATTCTGGATCAGGAAGAGCGAGAGGCAACGCGGATTATCGAGAACCGCGGGGATTACGTGGCGCTGTGCCCGTACGCTCCGCGAGTGCCTTATGAGACGTGGATCATGCAGCGCAGCCACGAAGCATTCTTCGAGAAGGGCGTAACGGCCCGGAATTCGGGAGTGAAGGAATTGGCAGCGCTGATCAGGCGAACGCTCAAACGAATACGTACGCTGACAGATGCTTTCCACCTGGTGCTGCACACGGCGCCGAATACACTGCATCGATCAGAGGTGCTGGGCTACTGGAAAACCATAGAAGAGGATTACCACTGGCATATTGAAATCATGCCGGTGCTGCCGGGGAAGGCGAAGTCTTATACCTACAAAGAGGTCTACTTCACGCCGGTGAGCCCGGAAAAAGCCGCGGAGCGCCTAAGAGAAACATCGCCCGAATAACTATGCGGAACCGACTCTGCATTACCTTGATGATATTGGGTGCCGTTTGCGGCGGATTTTCCCAGACTGCTCCTTCGTGTTGTCCTGAGGCGACCAAACAAAAACAGCAATGGCTCTGGGAGAAGCTCGAGGCACAGGTTCAGGAGACGGACAAGAATCTCGACGGCGTGATGGGTGTCTCTATCCTGGATCTTACGAGCGGGCAGACGATGCTGTGGCACGCAGATGAGGTATTTGCGCAGGCGAGCTCGATCAAGATTGCGGTGCTGGCCGAACTCTACCGGCAAGCTGCGCAGGGGAAGCTCAAACTGACGGAACTGTATACCGTTCGCAAATCTGACATGGTGCAGGACGGTGATATCTACAACGGACTCACGCCTGGGGTGACGCAGGTTACATTGCGCGATCTGGCAACGATGATGATTGCGGTCAGCGACAACAGCGCGACGAATGTGCTGATCGAGCGTGTTGGCATGGAGAACGTGAATGCGACGTTGCGCGGATTAGGCCTGAAGAACACTTTGCTGCGACGAAAGATGATGGACATAAAGGCGGCAGCGGAAGGCAGGGAGAACATCTCTACGCCGCGCGAGATGATGGTGCTGCTGCAGGCTCTTTACGCCGGGAAGCTTTTCGACGGCGAACTGAAGGACGACTTCTTCAGGATGCTGGCGACACCTAAGCAGAGTCCAATTCGTAGAGTGGTGCCGGAAGAGATCGCTTCAGCGGATAAACCGGGTGAACTCGAGGCTATCCGCAACGATTCGGGAATTGTGTTCGCGCAGAATCGGCCGTTTGTGATCTGCATAATGACGGGGTATCTGCGGCGCGAAGCGGATGGCGAGGCGGCCATTGCCGGAGTCGCAACAGCTGCCTACAGCTACTTTGATCGGATGGGGAAGGCGACCGAATATGGGCGCGTAGTTTCGACCAAGAATTCAGCAACACCGTAAGCGGGCACCGTTTGCGTTGCAAGGACGAAGAATTCCCAAGTACCAGCTGCCTTTTCCAGCGTAGAGGTTGTTTACTCGGTTCCTGCTCCTGTAATCTCAATAGGTTCTACGGGAGTCGTAAATGCCTGCCGCAAGCGCAGTAAAGCCTGCTTTTCCATTCCTGGACTTAAAAGCCCAATATGCAAACATTCGAGACGAGGTGAACTCGGCAGTCGAGAGCGTTTTCGAATCGCAAATCTTCATCATGGGGCCGGAGGTAAGCGCCTTCGAGGAAGAAGTGAAGGCGCAGGTCGGATGCGAGTACGTTTTCGGCTGTGCGTCGGGTTCGGACGCGTTGCTGCTGGCACTGATGGCTCTGGGCGTCGGTCCCGGGGATGAGGTGATTACCGTGCCGTTCACGTTTGTGGCGACCGTGGGAGCGATTGCCCGTCTGCATGCGCGCACGGTGTTTGTGGACATTGATCCGGTGACGTTCAACCTCGATCCGAAGAAGTTGGAACAGGCGATTACGCCGAGGACCAAGGCGATTATCCCGGTGCATCTGTTTGGGCTATGCGCCGACATGGACGGCATTCTCGAGGTCGGGAACAAGAGAGGTATTCCGGTAGTCGAGGACGCGGCACAGGCAATCGGGGCGAGGATAGAAGACAGAGCCGCTGGAAGCATGGGAACATTTGGATGCTTCAGCTTCTTTCCGTCGAAGAATCTGGGTGGCGCCGGTGATGGCGGCCTGATTACGACCAACGATGCGGAGTTGGCGGCAAAGATGAAGTTGCTGAGAAACCATGGCAGCAAGACGAAGTACGACTACGTGCTGCTGGGGATTAACAGCCGACTGGATGCGCTGCAGGCGGCGGTTCTACGGGTGAAATTACGCCATCTGGACCAGTGGGCAAGCGGGCGGAGAAGAAATGCAAAGAGGTATCGGGAACTACTTGACGCTGATGGATCTGTCAGCTTGCCGCACGAACCCGCAGGGTATTTTCATGTCTACAACCAGTACACGATTCGGTCTGGGAAGAGAGACGCGCTGAAGGAATTTCTGCAGAGCAGAGGAATTCCGAGCGAGATCTACTATCCGCATGCGCTACACCTGCAACCGGCGTTTGCGGATTTGGGATATACCGCGGGAGCTTTTCCGGAGGCGGAGAAGTGCAGCGCCGAGGTGCTGTCGTTGCCGATTTATCCGGAACTGAAGGACGAACAGCTCAAGGCAGTCGCGCAGGCGATCAAAGAATTCCAGGCGCAGCGATGACGTTGGAACGCGAGCACTGGTATGAGGAACTCCTCGGGCGGGATGCATTTCGACTCCCTCGCGAAGCGGCCAGAAGTTTCGCTGGCACCACGATACTGGTCACTGGTGGCGCTGGTTCAATTGGTTCGGAGCTGGTGTGGCGGCTTCACGAACTAGATGCGGCGCAAGTTGTGGTATTTGATAACGCGGAAGATCGGCTCTATCAACTCCATCGTAAGCTGCAGGTTGCGCAACGTGACCAAGTCGAACTTGTTCTGGGCGACATCAACTCGCGGACGGAGATGCTGTGGGTCCTGGAGAAACATCGGCCTCAGGTGGTGTTCCATGCGGCCGCTCACAAGCACGTGGATTTCCTCGAGGGCCAAGTCCTTGGCGCCGTTCGGACTAACGTGTTCGGAACGAGGAATGTTTTAACCGCCAGTCTGGCGAGCGGAGTTGAGTCGATCGTGGTGTTGTCGTCGGATAAGGCGACCAATCCTGTCAGCGTGCTGGGCGTAACCAAGCGAGTAGCGGAACTTTTGGTGCTGGCGAATTACGAACAGGCTAATGTGTCTGCGGTCAGGCTGTGTAACGTGTCTGGGAACCGCTGGCAGCCTGCTGCCGCTGGTGGCGGAGCAAGCGCAGAGGGGTGTCGTGCAAATCACGGATGAATCGGCCGACCGCTATTTCATCGCGCCGACGGAGGCTGCGGATTTGTTATTGTCGGCAGCGAGCGCCTGCGAAAACGGTGTCTTGATTCCTGCCGTGGCTTCGCGACTGAACATCAAGGCACTGGTGGATAAAATTCTTCAGCACTCGGGGAGCAACGACGACGCACAAATCAAGTTCGAGATAACGGGATTGCGTCCGGGCGAGAGACTCAGCGAACAGTTGTATTCAGATGAAGAAGTTCTGAAATCGTCGACGGCGGATGGCCTAATGAAGGTTGAGACCGCCGAACGGGACGTTCGGGATTTGCGTGGAGGCATAGAGGAATTGGAAGATGCGTACTCCACTGGCGACGACAATCTTGTTCTTGAGAAATTGATAAAAGTCGTTCCTGCGTACAAGTCCTCGGTCAAAGTGAGCGCGCCCGTATCGCAATGAAGCGAAAGATCGCGGTGGTGACAAGTTCGCGGGCCGAGTATGGCCATCTCTATTGGCTGCTCAGGGATTTGGCGAACGATGAGACGTTTGATCTGAAGCTGCTGGTAATGGGAGCGCATCTTTCACCCGAATTTGGTACGACCATTCACGAAATTCGTAACGACGGATTTGCGATTGAGGCGGAGATCGAGTGCCTTTTGAGTTCGGATTCCGATGTGGGGATGGCGAAGACCATCGGCCTGGCTACATTGGGATGTGCGGATGTGCTGGCGAAAATCCGCCCGGATGTTCTGCTGCTGATTGCGGATCGTTATGAAATGCTGGCGCCGGCTTCTGTGGCTGTAGCTCTTCGAATCCCGATTGCACACATCGAGGGCGGCGAAGTCAGCCAGGGCGCGATTGACGACGCCGTAAGAAATGCACTCACCAAGCTGAGTCATATTCACTTTGCGTGTACCCAGATGGCTCGGCGACGGGTAATCGCCATGGGTGAAGAAGAATGGCGGGTGCACTTCACAGGAAGTCCGGGACTGGATGCATTGAGACGGCGACCACTGATGTCGCGCGAAGAGTTGGAAGAGATGCTGGGTTGTGGATTGGGTGACCCTCCGGTTGTTGTCGCATATCATCCGGTTACTTTGCTTGAAGACACCACGGCCGAATTCGAGCACTTACTGCAGGCCTTGAAGGGTGTTTCGCAGCAATTGATTTTCGTTTATCCGAATGCGGACGCCGGCAGCCGTTTACTGGTGGCTCGCAGCCGGGAATTCGCTGAAGTGAGAGGCAACGCCAGGGTATTCGTGAATCTGGATCACCACACGTTCCTTAGCTTGCTGGCGTTATCCTCCGCGATGGTGGGTAATTCGAGTAGCGGGATCATGGAATCGACTTCGCTGAATTTGCCCACGGTAAATATCGGCATCAGGCAGCAGGGGCGCGAGCATGCAGACAACGTACTGGATGCCACCGCCGATACCGATGATATCGCGAGGAAAATGCGAATTGCGTTGAGCCCTGAGTTCAGGGAGCGAGTGAGAGGCGTGTCGAATCCCTATGGCGATGGCTATGCGTCAGAGCGAATCTTGAAGGTGCTCCGGGAAGTGCAACTGGGGCCATCATTACTCATGAAGGCGCCGCTTGAGGTGTCCTGAGCCGATGCAGTCGTCGATTCCGTTGGCGCGTCCGGAGATTACGGAAGCGGATATTGCGGCTGTGACCGCTGTGTTGCGGACGCCTTTTCTTAGCGGCGGCCCGCAAGTGAATGCCTTTGAAGAGGCGATCGCCAGGTATGTGGGAGCTCGCCAAGCGGTGGCAGTAAATTCTGGAACCAGTGCACTACATCTGGTCCTTCGCAGTTTCGACTTGAAACCGGGCGACGAAGTGATTGTGCCTTCGTTCGCTTTCGCAGCCGTAGGCAATGTTCTGCTTCAGGAAAACCTGGTTCCGGTTTTCGCTGATATTGAACCAGCGACTTTCAACCTTGATCCGGGTTCAGTGGTACGAGCAATTGGTCCTCGCACCAGGGCAATTTTGTTTGTGCACACGTTCGGGATCCCGGCTCGTGTTAACGAACTTCGCGCGATCAGCAAAGAGCGAGGACTGCTGCTGATTGAGGATGCGTCGGAGGCTTTAGGGAGCAGTATCCAGGGTAAAAGAGTTGGTGGGTTTGGAGACGTTGCGATCTTCGCGTTTTATCCCAACAAGATGGTGACAACTGGCGAGGGCGGCGTTGTGGTGACGTCGGACGATCAGGTGGCGGAGCGGTGCCGGCGGCTACGAAACCAGGGGCGCACTCCTTCGAACGAGTGGTACCAGCAGATAGAGCCCGGATTCAGCTATCGCCTGTCGGACATCAATTGCGCGCTCGGCCTATCGCAGCTTGCGCGAATCGATGAGACCTTGACGCGGAGAAGGACGGTTGCGCGCCTTTACGGTGAAAGACTGTCGCTCGTTCCAGAACTTCAGCTGGCGCGTGAAAAAGCTGGTGAAGAGATCGGTTGGTTTACGTATCCGGTCACATTAACAGAGAGATTTTGTCAGAAAGAGCGGGACAAGTTGTGGGCCGAGTTGAATGCTGCCGGAGTTGGATGCGCGCGATATTTCGCGCCGCTGCATCGGCAGCCGGTGATGCAAGGACGAACGAAGGACCAGAATCTTCCAATCACGGAGTCGGTTGCGGGGCGGGTTTTTCAGCTGCCCTTCTTTACGCAATTAACAGAGGAACAGATCGACATGGTCGGCAACCGATTGGAAGCGACCCTAGCGAGAATCGCCTGACCGGCCGTTTGAGGGTCGGAAAGTTGCCGAAAAATGAAGCAATCTCTAAACTGATGGTTTCGATTCATCTATTTGAAGGGTTTCCGTCTGGAAGCAAGGCGATTCAGGCGGGGAGGGTTCATGCGGCAGTTCGGTAAAACCGGATTATTTCTAGTAGTTCTCGCTGTATTTGGCATGTTTGGTTGCGGCGGTAGCAGCGGTCCAAACGAACCCTCAGCTGTATATATTTCTCCGCCGGACGATACGACGGTGACTCCGTACGTGATTGGCAATACGCCCGACACCGCAGGAAACTCGGTTCACATGGCGGGATCGCTGAACTATGGAGACGTGCTACTCCTTTCTGCGACCGTCTTTGGGACGAAGGGAACAAATGTTTCGAATGCTAACGTTGCATGGAGCACCAGTAACAGCTCGTTGCTGACGGTTTCTACAACTTTGCCCAGTGGATTTGGCTGTGTAACTGGGTTTCAGGGCTGTACGTTGTTATGCGCAGGCACCTGGGACAGTGCCAACATCGATTGTATTCCGCCGGCATCAGGCACAGCGGGAGGGCCGATCACAGTGACGGCTCAATCGGGAGCGGTATCAGGAACAGTAACGGTATTACGTTCACCCCAAGGTCGACAAAGTAGTGATCAATTCGGCGACTGGCGGATGCGTCTCCCTGGGAGGTCTGACGCAACTCTCGGCGACGGTTTCCAGCGGAAGTACAGTTCTTCCAAGTTCCGGTCCGGGCGATGTAATTGGTCCGATTTTCTGGCAGGTTTCGAATTCAGCGGTCGCAACGTTTCCAACTGCGCGCGCGAATGGAGTAGTTGCGACCGTGGCGCCCGGAAGTACCACGATTGTGGCCAGCATACGACCCGGGCTTCCCGTAGCCGGAGGCTCGCCAGCGCCTTCAATTTCGAGTGCACCAGCGACATTCCTCACATGCCCAATTTCCAGTATTCACGTGTATGTTTCCGGGGGAAGCGCGACATCGACGACTATCGCGCCGTCAGGCACGACGCAACTGGCTGCAGACGTGTTCGACTCGAGCGGTACGCTGATTACGGGTGCTCCGATTCGTTTCAGCAGCAGTCAACCGGCGGCAGCAACAGTCAGCGATACGGGCGGTCTGGTGACTGGAGTTGCAGCGGGCACATCGTCTGTAACCGCTGCGTGCAGCGGAACTGGATGCAACATCGGATTGCCTTCGATCTACAGCAACGTGGTGACAGCGAGCGTAACGGGGACCACGTCGACGACGGTTTATGCAGCGGCGAATGGGGGTACGAGTCTCATCCCGATTACGGGCGGTAGCAATGTTGGAACCGCTATCACTCTGCCTAACGCGGCGAATTCTATTCTGTTCAATCGAGCAGGAACAAAGGCATATATCGGGAGTGTCTCGGGCATTATGGTGATTGACACAGTTGCAAACACCATTGCTGTTCTGAGTGGAACTCCGACAGGACAGGTGATTGGGATCTCTCCTAACGGGAACCTGCTGGTTACCTTTAATAGCTCGGGGAATGTAGTGCAGATTCTTGATGTAAGCAGTGCCACTTCGACCATCGCGGACGCATCGTTCTCGGTGGGCGCTCCACCTCGAGTCGATTTTTCACCCGACAGCCAAAAGGCTTTCATCGCGGCGGGGACGGTGCTGTACTCATTCACCTCCGCTACGAGCCCGCTCGTGCCGGTAACGTTATCGGCGGCTGCTAACGACATCAGTTTCCTGCCGCAAGGATCGTTTGCATACCTGGCAGGAGGAGCTCCCAGTGCGATCACGGTGCGTACGACCTGCGACAATTCGCAGGCGGATTCGAAGACGGTTCCAGGAACGCCGCAACTAATCAGCACGGTGCCGGACGGATCGAGCGTAGTGGCGGCGGATTCTCCCGGAATCGACTTGATTTCGCTAAGCACAACGAACGTGGGTTGTCCGCCTCCGCTGGTGGACTCTGCTCCAACCTCGGTGAATTTTGGGTTGGGAACATTTACTGCTCAACAGCTCGTTGTCCTGCCGAACAGTTCCAAGGCCTATGTGGTTACGAATCTTGCGCAGCTGCTTGCGTATGACTTGGTTGCCAACACGCCTTCTACCATTTCACTGGCTAATGCGGCACAGCCTTTGAGCGCCGGCGTTACACTCGACAGCGCCACGCTGTACGTGGGCGGCAGCGACAATGCTGTTCACGTCATCAATACGTCAACCGGCACTGACACTGCGCAAGTGCCGTTGACGCTTACACCAAGTCTGCTGGCGGTGCGCCCGTAGCTTAAGATGGGGCAGGGGGGCATTCTGCAGGGTCTCCCTGTTTCCAAATGAATTTCTTCATTCCACGCACGGTGTAACACTCTCTTTGGTGTTGCCCCCGCATCGATGGGCATCGGAAGGCATGCTAGAATTCTTGGTTCGCGACCGTAAATCGTGCCCAGCTAAAAGCTCTCCGTCCTGAATGCGAGAATCGCAAATGTCTCAGCGTCTTCGGCCAGAGTCGGACGCCGCCCGAGCGGCCGAAACCGGCTTCGAAGCTCCTGCTCTTCCTCCTCTATACCTGGAGAATCGATGGTACGCCGCGCGCACGAAATCAAGGCATGAGAAGAAGGTGGCGGAACATCTGGCAGGCAAGGGAATCATCAGTTTCCTGCCTCTTTATCGAGCCCAACATCGGTGGAAAGATCGCGTAGCTAAAGTGGATCTGCCACTCTTTCCGGGCTATATCTTTGTGCAGTTTCCGCTGAAGGAACGTTTGCGAGTGCTGGAAATTCCAGGTGTGGCCAACCTGGTCTCATTCAAAGGTGAGCCTGCGGCCCTTCCAGATCAGGAGATTGAAACACTAAGGCAGGGACTGTCCGCAGATCTTTACGCGGAGCCTCATCCTTATCTGAAAGTTGGGCGCCAAGTGAGAATTAAAGGTGGCCCTCTCCGAGGATTGGAAGGCATACTGGAGAGGAAGAAAGAAGATTCGTTCCGCGTCGTGATCTCCATCGATTTGATTATGCGGTCGGTGTTAGTCGAGGTTGCGATGGGAGACGTAGAACTGGCTTAGTACCGAAGCGGTCTGATTCAGGAACAACCTAAGAGTCCATGCAGAATAAGATTCTCGTCACCGGCGGAGCTGGTTTTATAGGTTCAAATTTTGTCCGGCATTGTGTTTCTGCCTGCGGGCTGGCAGTCAACAATGTCGACAAGCTGACTTATGCGGGGAACCTGGGAAGTTTGAGCGATCTGCAAGAGGGAAGCGCATATACCTTCACTCACGCAGATATTAACGACGCGCCAGCGATGCGCCGGCTGTTGGCCGAGTTCCGGCCGTTTGCGATCGTCCATTTCGCTGCTG
Source organism: Terriglobia bacterium (assembly GCA_963724985.1). GTDB lineage: Bacteria > Acidobacteriota > Terriglobia > Terriglobales > Acidobacteriaceae > JAJPJE01. Next base: position 242,731 of record CAVRWV010000019.1, read on the forward strand.
AGAGCCATGTAGACCGATCGATTCTCGCCCCGGACGAGTTCATCCAAACCAACATTCATGGCACGTTTGCCCTGCTCGAGGAAGCAAAAGCGTACTGGAATGGGTTGGACGGCGCAGAGAAGGATCACTTCCGATTCTTGCATGTATCGACGGACGAAGTGTACGGATCTCTGACTCCCACCGATCCTGCGTTCACGGAAGAGACTCCGTATGCGCCGAACAGTCCATATTCGGCGTCGAAAGCCGCGTCAGACCACCTGGTTCGTGCTTATCACCACACATACGGGCTGCCCACTCTGACTACGAACTGTTCGAACAATTACGGGCCGTACCAGTTTCCCGAAAAGCTGATTCCGCTGATAATTTCGAACGCGATCGGCGGCAAGAAGCTTCCTGTCTATGGCGACGGATTGAACGTTCGCGATTGGCTGTATGTGAGCGATCATTGCGAGGCGATCCTTGAGGTGCTGAAGAAGGGCAGACCCGGGCAGACATATAACATCGGCGGCTGTGCCGAGATGACGAACTTGGATGTCGTAAATACCATCTGCAAGACTTTGGATGAGTTGCGCCCGCGACCAGACGGAAGCTCTCATGCGGCGCTCATCAGCTTCGTAAAAGATAGGCCTGGCCATGATCGGCGATACGCAATGGATATCCGTAAGATCAAGGCTGAACTGGGGTGGTCTCCCAAAGAGAGCTTTGCGAGTGGTATCCGCAAGACGGTGAATTGGTATCTGGAGAATAGCGGCTGGGTAGAATCAGTTACGAGTGGCGCTTATCGCGACTGGATCAAAACGCAGTACGCTGGGCGCTAAGCGCCAAAAGAATTCAGGAGAATTGAGTGAAAGGCATAATCCTTGCCGGGGGAGCTGGCACTCGACTGTATCCGATCACTCGGTGTCTTTCGAAGCAGCTGCTTCCCATCTACGACAAGCCGATGATTTATTACCCGCTTAGCGTGCTGATGCTGGCGGGCATTCGCGACATCCTGGTGATCTCCACGCCAGAGGATACGCCACGATTCGAACAGCTGCTGGGTAATGGAGAGCAGTGGGGAATCAACTTCAGTTATGCGGTCCAGGCGGCACCGGAAGGCTTAGCGCAGGCGTTCATCATCGGGAAGAAATTCATCGCTGATTCGCATTGCGCACTCGTGCTCGGCGATAACATTTTCTATGGGCATGATTTGTCGACGAGGCTTCGCTCGGCCCAGGATCGCGAAAAGGGAGCGACGATCTTTGCGTATCCAGTGAAGGATCCTGAGCGTTACGGCGTCGTCGAATTTGATGATGAGGGTCACGCTAAGAGCCTGGAAGAGAAGCCGAAGCAGCCGAGATCTCGTTACGCCGTGACCGGTCTTTATTTCTACGACGAGCAAGTCGTTGAGGTTGCGTCGTCAATTAAGCCGTCGTGGAGAAATGAGTTGGAGATCACGGACGTAAATAAATGGTATCTGGAGCGTAATCAACTCAGCGTCGAGGTACTCGGTCGTGGGTATGCGTGGCTCGATACCGGGACGCACGAATCGCTGCTGGATGCGAGCTCGTTTATTCGGACGATCGAAGAGAGGCAGGGACTGAAGGTGGCGTGTCCGGAAGAGATTGCTTACCGCGCTGGATTTATCAGTGGCGAGCAGTTGGAACGGTTGGCGGCGCCCATGGCCAAGAATGGCTACGGCCAGTACCTGCTGCAAGTCCTGCAGTCGCGGGTCTACTAGAGAACTATCTACAATGAACGTTCGGCCTACCGAAATTCCCGATGTACTGATTATTGAGCCCAAGGTCTTTGAAGATTCGCGTGGCTATTTTTTTGAGAGCTTCAACAGTCGCGGACTAACGCAGGCGGGGATCAACTATCAGTTCGTGCAGGATAACCAGTCACGGTCGGTACGGAATGTGTTGCGAGGCCTGCATTATCAAGTCCGGCAGCCGCAGGGGAAGCTGGTTCGAGTGGTGCGCGGCGAAGTGTTTGATGTGGCGGTCGACATTCGCAGGAGCTCTCCTACGTTCAGTAAATGGGTCGGCGTGACATTGAATGAGCAGAACAAGCAAATGCTCTGGATCCCTCCAGGGTTTGCGCACGGTTTTCTGGTAATTTCCGAATCAGCTGATTTCCTCTACAAGACTACAGATTTTTACTCTCCCGCGGACGAACGGACGATTCGGTGGAACGACCCGGAGCTAGCTATAAAGTGGCCCATTCAGGGCGATCCCGTGGTGTCAGCCAAGGATGCCGCCGGTCTTCTTCTTCGAGACGCCGAAACCTTCTCGTAGTTCTTTCAATACCCTCATCGACTCGTAGAGACGGCTTCTGGTCAAGGGACCAGGATCGTTCCGCGGATCTGCGAGAGAAGCAAGTTTTTTTCTGCGCCCTGACAACCCGTTACGAATCTTTACAAACATTAACAGTGAAACGCGGCTCACGCGGTGTTTACGGGCCGCGGGACAGGCATCTCAATAGCGTGCGGCTCGGTTTGCGAACCATCCGCTTTGCGTCATTTGGATGATGAGTTTCACGTTGGTGAATCGCCGGCCAACAACTGGCATTCTGGAGTGGTTCCCCGCGCGACCGACTTTCAGGCCACGAAGACCATCGAACTACAGCTCACCGCTACTGGAGAGCGTATGCAGCGGTATCTGCGATGGAGACTGGCGGTCAGGTGGAGATCAAGTTCGCACTTGGATTCGCTGTGCTCGATGGAGGTAGTGGCGCGCCCCGGGATTGGCTCTCGTGATCAACCGGCCGTCGCGAGATATTGAATGCATCCTGACCAAATGGAACCGCACGACGGAGAATCCCGCTCACGGGATGACTCTTCAACTCATCAAACACCTGCCCAGCCAAAACGACGGCATCGCTGGATATGGATAGTCGTTCTTCTCTTGTTCGGACTGTTGTTCTACGCCGTTCTACGGCGTGGTTCAACGAACGCGGCTTCGGCGCCGTCGCGACGTGGCATGACTGGCGCCGTTCCAGTGACGACAGTGACCGCCAAACTCGGCAGCATCGGCGTCTACCTGGACGCGATTGGGACCGTGACTTCGGTTTATACCAACTCAATTACGGCGCAGGTTACGGGAGTGATTACGAGTGTCCATTATCGCGAAGGGCAACTGGTGACGCGAGGCCATCCCCTGATCGATTTGGATGCCCGTCCTTTTATGGCGCAACTCGAGCAGGCTGAGGGAACGCTCGAGCATGATCAGTATCTTTTGGCTCAGGCGCAGATGGATTTGGAACGCTATCAGCAAGCATGGGCGAAGAATGCCATTCCGCGACAGACACTGGAAGATCAGGAAAAAATCGTTAAGCAGTTGCAGGGGAGTGTGAGAACCGATCACGGCCTCGTCGACTATAACCGGGTTCAGGTTGCGTATTGCCACATCACTTCTCCGATCCAGGGCAGAGTAGGCCTTCGCCTGATTGATCCCGGCAACCTTGTAACTGCGAACAATACGACTCCTCTGGTGGTAATCACGCAGACCGAACCGATCACGATCATTTTCACCATCGCGGAAGACAATCTGGCCGATGTTTTAGACCAGATGCGCCACGGGACGAAGCTCAGCGTTGAAGCCTGGGACCGGCAGATGAATGCGCTGATTGCAAAAGGAACAGTTACCACTGTCGATAACCAGATCGACACAAGCACCGGAACTGTGAAACTACGCGCCACGTTCGATAACAAGGATGAGGCTTTGTTTCCCAACGAGTTCGTGAATACCCGGCTGGCAGTGAAGACGCTTCCGAACCAGATTCTGATTCCGGATTCCGCGATACAACACAACGGCGATGTCGCTTTCGTTTACGTCATCCAAAATGGCCAGGCGAAGATGACGAATGTGAAGACTGGAGTCGCGAATGCCGGCGTGGTCGCGGTTCAAGGTATCCAAGCCGGAGACGTTATTGCTGACAGCAGCTTTGAGAAGTTGCAGGACGGCTCCAAAGTGACGATCTCTAAAGTACAGCTTCCTTCGAGAACAAGTGAGAGTAACGCGCCGTGAGTCCGTCTCGCCCATTCATTTTGCGTCCGGTGGCCACCTCATTATTGATGGCGGCCATTCTGCTTGCGGGCATCGTTGCGTTCAAACAACTACCGATATCGGCACTGCCGCAGGTTGACTATCCAACCATACAGGTGATCACGCAATATCCGGGCGCTAGTCCCGATGTGATGGCGAGCACTGTAACCGCTCCGCTGGAACGTCAGTTCGGAGAGATGCAGGGCTTGAGCCAGATGACGTCGACGAGCGCAGGCGGAATTTCAGTCATTGTTCTGCAATTCCAGCTCACGCTGAACATCGACGTAGCAGAACAAGAGGTGCAGTCGGCCATCAACGCCGCACAGAGTTTCCTGCCAGCCGACCTGCCAGTGCCTCCCATCTACAGCAAAACGAATCCGGCAGACTCACCAATCCTGACGATGGGTATCACGTCGGACTCGATGCCCTTATCGCAGGTTGAGGATTTGGTGGATACGCGATTGGCTCCTAAGATTTCGCAGCTCAGCGGAGTTGGGCTGGTCAGCATAAGCGGCGGACAGAAGCCGGCAATTCGTATACAGGTTAACCCCGTCCAGCTTTCGGCGTACGGAATCAATATGGAGGACGTGCGGACTGCGTTGGTGCAAACCAGCGTGAACGCGGCTAAAGGAAACTTTGACGGTCCGCGACTCGATTATCAGATCGACGCGAACGACCAGATTACCGTAGCCAACGATTACAAAAACGTGCCCATCGCATTCCGAAATGGCGCGCCCGTTCTGGTGAAAGATGTTGCGAACGTCGTAAATGGCGTTGAGAACAACCGGCAGGCGGCCTGGATGAATGAGACGCCGGCGGTGATCCTGAACATCCAGAGACAGCCCGGAGCGAACACAATCAATGTAGTGAAGGCGATCAAGACGATCCTGCCACAGCTACAGGCAAACCTTCCGGCGTCTATCAAGATCGTTACATTGACCGATCTGACGACCAGCATTCAGTCTTCGATCAGCGACGTTGAGTTCGAGTTGATGTTGACCATCGGTCTTGTCGTGCTGGTTATCTTTCTCTTCTTGCGCAGCGTGTACGCGACCATTATCCCGAGTATCGCCGTACCGCTTTCCCTCGTCGGAACCTTTGCCGTGATGTACGCGCTCGGATATAGCCTGGACAACTTATCGCTGATGGCGCTCACGATCTCGACGGGCTTTGTAGTCGACGACGCGATTGTGATGATCGAAAACATTTCTCGGTACCTGGAAGCTGGCGACGCGCCGCTAGTCGCTGCCCTGAAGGGCGCGGAACAGATTGGCTTCACCATCATTTCTCTGACGGTGTCGCTCATTGCGGTATTGATTCCTCTGCTCTTCATGCGCGACGTAGTAGGACGACTCTTTCGCGAATTTGCTGTAACACTGGCGGCGACGATCATTATCTCGGCGGTCGTTTCTCTAACACTGACCCCGATGATGTGTTCGCGCATCCTTCGCCACACACCGGAAACCCAGCAGACGCGTTTTTACCGCATCACCGAAAATGCCTTCAATCGCATGATCGAGTTTTATGGTCGAACGCTGAAGGTGGTTCTTCGGCATCAGGGAGTAACGCTGCTGATTTTCCTTGCCACCCTCGTACTTACTACCATTCTCTACATCACCATTCCTAAAGGCTTCTTCCCAGTTCAAGACACAGGTGTAATTCAGGGTATCTCGCAGGCGCGGCAGTCAATTTCGTTTCCCGCGATGGCCGCGAAACAGCAGGAATTATCGAAGGTCATTCTTCAGGATCCGGCGGTGGAGAGCCTCTCATCTTTTATTGGCGCTGACGGCATTAACACGACACTGAACAGCGGACGTATCTCGATCAACCTGAAACCGCTCGACCAGCGCCGGATGAGCGCTTCTGACGTGATCCGCCGGCTAAGCAAGAGTATTCAGCAGGTGAAGGGAATTGTCCTCTACATGCAGCCGGTACAGGACATTACCGTCGACGATCGGGTCAGCCGCACGCAGTTTCAGTACACGCTGGAGGATCCGGACACGAATGAGTTGAACGACTGGAGCAACCGGTTCGTCGACAAGCTAAAACAGTTGAAGGATCTAGAGGACGTGGCCACCGATCAGCAAATGGGGGCGCGCGCAATTTTCCTGACGATTGATCGTGTGACCGGGTCAAGGCTGGGCATTGCTCCGGCAACAATCGGCAACACTCTCTATGACGCTTACGGGCAGCGCCAGATCAACACGCTCTACACGCAACTAAACCAGTATCACATCATTCTGGAAACGGCACCTCAGTGGCAAAAAGAGCCCGCTAATCTTGGCAATCTCTTTATTCAGTCGAATGCATCGTCAGGAGCCACGGGCGCGAGTGCAGTGACATCGTTTTCTTCGTCGGCGTCAGCCGCAGCCGGGTCCAACGCCACGACGACTTCGGTGCTGTACACACCAAGCTCCGCGGTTCTAACGGCGCCGCCGAATGCTTTGACCACGACCACTACAACTCCGAATACCGTCAGCACTGCCGCCGCGCCGAATGCGGTGCCGTTAGCCACGTTCAGTCAGGCCGCACCTACTACGGAAGCGCTTACGATCAATCGTCAGGGGCAGTTTCCGGCGGTCACGGTGTCGTTCAACTTGGCGCCTCATGCTTCGCTGGGAACTGCGATTACACAGATTGACAGGCTTGCACAGCAAATGCATTTCCCCGCCAGCTTGCAGGCCGATTTTCAGGGAACGGCAGCCTCTTTTCGAAATTCGCTCTCAAACGAAGCGCTGCTGATCCTGTTTGCGCTGGTCACCGTATATATCGTGCTCGGCGTGCTGTATGAGAGCTTCATTCACCCGATCACGATTCTTTCAACGTTGCCGTCGGCAGGCGTTGGAGCCTTGCTGGCCTTGATCCTGTTTCGCCAGGATCTCAGCGTGGTCGCAATCATCGGCATCATCCTTTTGATTGGCATCGTAAAGAAGAACGGCATCATGATCGTGGATTTTGCGCTCGAGGCTGAGCGTCAGCATGGGAAGGATTCCGATTGACGCGATCTACGAAGCCAGCCTGCTGCGTTTTCGACCGATCATGATGACCACGATGGCCGCCTTGCTTGGTGGATTGCCGCTCGCGTTGGGTCGCGGGCTAGGTTCGGAGTTGCGTCGGCCACTGGGAATTGCGATGGTGGGCGGGTTGCTGGTCAGCCAGGTTCTGACGCTCTACACGACGCCGGTTATTTATGTGTTCTTTGACCGCGTTGCGCTGCGATTCACGGGTAAGAGGGCCAGCCAGCGTGCAGTGAACGGCGAAGTGGCGCCGGTTTCGGAGCGTTCATGAGTGTCTCCGCTCCATTTATCCGGCGCCCCGTAGCTACAACGTTGCTGACGATTGCTGTGGGCATTGCTGGTGCGATTGCTTTTACGGCTTTGCCGGTGGCGCCTCTTCCGCAGGTTGATTTCCCAACGATCTCGGTGAGTGCCAGCCTGCCCGGTGGAAGCGCCGAGATCATGGCGTCGTCGGTGGCTACTCCACTGGAACGCCAGTTCGGGCATATCGCGGGCGTCTCGGAGATGACTTCTTCCAGTTCGCTGGGGAGTACTTCAGTTACGCTGCAGTTCGATCTGAGCCGTGATATCGACGGGGCTGCACGGGATGTGCAAGCGGCGATCAATGCGGCACGAACATATCTGCCTGCGAATCTTCCGCAGAATCCCACCTACCGCAAGGTGAATCCGGCAGATGCCCCGATCATGATCCTGAGCCTGACGTCGGACAAATACGAAGTATCCAAGGTCTACGATCTCGCGTCGACGATCCTGGCACAAAAGCTTTCGCAGATCGATGGTGTGGGCCAGGTAATTGTCGCTGGAGGCGCAACGCCCGCGGTGCGGGTGGAGGTGAATCCGAATAAGTTGCAGAGTAACGGACTGACTTTGGCTAACGTCAGGACGGTGCTGAGCACTCAAAACTCGCACGAGCCGCGAGGGCAACTGGCGGACGACAACGTTACGGCAGACATCATCACGAACGACCAGATTTCTCACGCAGTGGATTATCGTCCGCTGATTGTGGGCTACCACAACGGTGCCGCTGTTCGACTGTCGGACGTTGCGGATGTAGTTGACTCCACGCAAGACCTGAGAACCGCAGGTTATTCGGACGGAAAGAAATCCATAACAGTGATCATTTTCCGTCAGCCCGGCGCGAACATCATCGGCACGGTTGAACGGATCCGCGACCAGATGCCCTCTTTGCAGGCAGACATGCCTCAGGGCATTCATTTCACGATTGTTCTCGACCGTACCACTACGATCCGCGCGTCCGTGAGCGACGTGGAAAGAACCCTGATCATCTCGATCTGCCTGGTCGTGCTGGTGGTTTTTATTTTTCTCAGGAACACGCGAGCCACTCTGATTCCGACCGTGGCTGTGCCGGTCTCACTGATCGGTACGTTCGCGGTGATGTACATGTTTGGATTTACTCTGGACAACCTGTCACTGATGGCGCTGACAATTTCGACTGGATTTGTGGTTGACGACGCCATTGTTGTGATGGAGAACATCACCCGTCACCTTGAAGCGGGAATGGAGCCATTTGCGGCTGCTCTCAAGGGAGCTCAGGAAATTGGCTTCACGGTCTTCTCGATCAGCATTTCACTCATTGCCGTGTTCATTCCGATTCTCATGATGGGTGGCATCGTCGGCCGCTTGTTCCGCGAATTTGCCGTGACGCTCTCGGCAGCGATTCTCGTTTCCATGGTCGTTTCCCTGACGACAACGCCGACCATGTGCGCCCATTTTCTGAAGCCACAGCATCGGCAAGAAAAACATAGCCGACTGTATCGAATGAGCGAAAGATTCTTCGCGGGAATGCTGTCTGTATACCGGCGCTCGCTGACATGGGTTCTCGACAATCCAGCACTGATGCTGATCTTGCTTGCGCTCACGATCGCCCTCAATGTCGTCGTAATGATTAAGATTCCCAAAGGATTTTTCCCTCAGCAAGACACTGGCGCACTGGTAGGCGGCGTGCAGGGACCGCAGGACGCTTCGTTCACGTTCACCAATTTCTCCATCCTGAAGATGGTCGACATAATTAAACAAGACCCCGCAGTTGCGCACGTCAACGCGTACACGGGCGGCCGGGGATCGACGAATGGCGGCTTCATATACATCGCGCTGAAGCCTCTAAACGAACGCAAGGTCAGTGCGGCCGATGTGATCAATCGTCTCCGTCCGAAGATCAACCGCCTCCCCATTGCATCCGCATTCTTTCAACCGGTGCAGGACTTACGCATTGGGGGACGTTCGAGCAATGCGCTGTATCAGTACACCGTGCAGTCCGACAATGTTGACGATCTCGCGCACTGGGGCCCGCTGCTATTTCAGAACATGAAGAAGCTTACAGGCCTACAGGACGTGAACTCCGACCAGCAAAATGGCGGCCTGCGAGAGATGATCACCTACGATCGTGTGACGGCGGCTCGGCTGGGACAAACGAGTCAGTCGCTCAACAGTCTTCTGTACGGAGCATTCGGGCAATCGCAAGTTTCCGTGATCTATACGCCGCTGAATCAATATTACGTTGTGATGGAGGTCGCGCCGGAATACAGCCAATCACCCGAGGGATTGAACAGCCTCTATATTCGATCGGGCGGCGGTGCTTCAACATCCACAGGTTCGAATGCAGCAGCCACAAATGTGAGCGCAAATACGATGTCACCAGTACAGACGGTGAGCACACATCAGACAGGCACAACCGCGCTGCAAGTAAATCACACGGGGCTGTTTCCATCGGTCACTGTGTCTTTCAACCTGGCGCCAGGAATGTCGCTGAGCGAAGCATCGCAAGAAGTTCAGCGGATGGAGGAACGCCTTGGCATGCCTTCGACCGTGCGAGGCTTTTTCTCGGGGACGCTTCAGGCATATCAGCAGTCGCTGTCGACCGAGCCAATTCTTGTGCTGACAGCATTGCTCGCGGTTTACATCGTTCTGGGAATTCTTTACGAGAGCCTGGTTCATCCGATAACGATCATTTCCACTCTGCCCTCCGCGAGTGTCGGAGCGATGCTGGCGCTGATGCTCTTCCACATGGATCTCAATGTGATTTCAATCATTGGCATTGTGTTGTTAATCGGGATTGTGAAGAAGAACGCCATCATGATGATTGACTTTGCGCTGATGGCAGAGCGTGTGGAAGGGAAGAATACATCGGACGCTATCTTCGAAGCATGCATGCTTCGCTTCCGGCCGATTCTAATGACGACAATGGCAGCCATGTTTGGCGCGTTGCCACTAGCCCTCGGCACGGGAACAGGCTCCGAGCTGCGACGGCCGCTGGGAATCACGATTGTCGGCGGCCTGTTGCTCAGCCAATTGATTACGCTCTACACCACTCCGGTGGTTTATCTCGCGCTCGACAAGTTGCGTCTGCGCCTGATGGGCAAGCCGCGGGACACATTTAATCCGAGTTCGGAGGCGCCGGCGCTCTAAAAAGGATTATGAAGATGCGACATCATCGATGGTTCGTTCATGGAATTGCGGTAGCGTGGCTGCTAGTTCTCTCTGCGTGTACGGTTGGGCCGAAGTATCACGCGCCAACTCCGCCAAAGGCGGCTGCGCCGAGCTACAAAGAATCGCCGGTGAACTTCAAAGATGCCGAAGGCTGGAAAGTTGCCAATCCGCAGGAAGGGATGTTACGAGGAAAGTGGTGGGAGATCTTCAAGGATCCGGAACTGAATGCGCTGGAAGAACAAGTCGACATCAACAATCAGAATATAAAAGCGTCTTTTCAGAATTTCATGGAGGCGCGCGCGGTGGTGGCCGAGGCTCGTGCTCTCTACTGGCCTACGGTGACAGCGAACCCTTTCTGGAACCGCGCAAAATCCTCCGGCAGTCTGACCAATTCAACCCAGGCCAATACCGGGCGAACGTCCACGGTTATTTCGGCACCGATTGATGTCTCGTGGACTCCAGACTTCTTTGGCAAAATTCGCAACCAGGTACACGAATTTCAGTACGCGGCACAGGTCAGCGCGGCTGATCTCGAACTAGAGCGACTGACGGAGCAGGCGAGCCTGGCACAATTCTATTTTGAGATCCGCGGCCAGGATGCGTTGCAAGAGACTCTCAATAACCTTGTGAAGGCTGACGCTAAGACGCTTGAGTTGACGCAAGTTCTCTATGACACCGGGATCGATGATTACATCTCGGTTGTAGAGGCCAGGACCACATTGCAAAGCGCCCAAGCGGCGGCAATTAACGTTGGGATTGCGCGTGAACAATTCGAGCATGCCATCGCCGTGCTTCTCGGGAAAGTTCCATCGGACTTCAAGATGCCACTGAAACCTTTGCTCACGGCACCTCCGCCGATTCCCGTTGGCGTCCCAGGCCAACTGCTGGAAAGGCGGCCGGATGTGGCTGCGGCGGAACGAACGCTAGCGCAGGACAATGCGATTATCGGTATTGGCTATGGAGCGTTCTTTCCGGACATTACAATTTCCGCAACGGGTGGGTTTGAGAGCTCAACATTTGAGCATCTGTTCACTGGCCCCAGCCGTATCTGGTCGATCGGCCCGTCGGCTTCACAACTTATCTTCGACGGCGGACTCTATCGAGCCGAACTTCATCAGTATTCGGCCACCTATAACAGCCACGTGGCGAATTACCGGCAGACTGTGCTTACGGCGTTTCAGCAGGTGGAGGACAATCTCGCCGCCGTGCGGATTTATTCGCAACAAATTCAGCGCGAGAAGGAAGCGCTCGCGTCTGCGCAGCAATTTCTGCAACTCTCCGTTGCTCGTTATGAGACGGGAGTCGATCCTTATCTAAACGTTTTGATCGCGCAAGACACAGTCTTCTCGGATGAGGAAACTGTGGTGACTCTGCAAATCCAACAAATGGTTTCCGCCGTTGCATTGATACAAGCGTTGGGCGGCGGATGGGATCGTTCGCAATTGCCAACTCCTTCGCAGGTATCTCAGAAGATCCCTGGAGCTGACTACAAATTGCAGAAATAGAGCGACCGAAAGCTGGGACTAAGCCCTCGAGAGCTGGTGTGAGTTTCCGTTCTCCATAGATTAAGGGAGTAGAAGCTCTGCGATTTGGTAGAGATCGCTCGCTTCTGGGCCACGCGCCTGAAAGGGGGTTACCTTCAACTCGTCCCAGATTTCAAACAGATAGTCACACCGCAAACTCCACGCTTCCCGGAATTCGATATCCACGTCTGATCACGCACTCTGCTGGATTGGCACGTGCAACTTACCTCAGCGAATCTGCAAGCGCTGGGGATGCGAAAACACTATTGCCTCAATTCGTCCCTCAAGTCACAGCTGAAGTTTTTCCTCCCCAGCGCTGATCGGCAGCACCTCGTCCTGAGTGTATGCAGAAGCTCAAGACTGACTCTCCCGTCCCGCAGAAATTTAGGAGAAGAAAAATGACACCGTTTCTTTCAAAACTGACCGGATTCAAACGCCTTGTTTGGGGCGTGACGATTCTAGCGGCACTCTCGCTAGTATTACCGGTCGCATTTGCGCAGTCTGAGAAAGGGTCGCTCTCCGGCATAGTCACAGATGCAACCGGAGCAGTTGTTGCCGGAGCGACCGTCACTGCGACCGATGTTGGAACGAATGCCAGCCGTACCATTCAAACCGATACTTCCGGAAACTACACGATCAGCAATCTGGCGCCAGGTACGTATTCAGTGAAGGTATCGGCCAGCGGGTTCGGCGAGATTGTGCAGAAGGCACAGTTAGCGCCAGGTGGCCGCGCTGCGCTGGATGTGCAACTGAAGACGGCCGGCACGGAAACCACGGTTGAGGTAAGCGCTCAGCCCGAAACCGAGGTCGAGACTCAAAGCTCGTCGTTAACGCAGGTCGTCAGCGCGAAGCGCGTTGCTGAGCTTCCTTCTTTGACGCGAGATCCTTATGACTTTGTCCAGACGCTTGGCAATGTTGCGCAGGATTCTTCTTCCGGTACAGGTGGAAGCGACCAGATCACGCGAGGTGCGGGCGTTTCGATCAATGGCCAGCGCTCGGCGAGCACAGACAGCTTGCTCGACGGCGGCGAAAATGTCGACGCGTATACGAGCAAGGTTGGACAGTCCGTCCCACTGGATGCCGTGCAGGAATTCAGCGTAGTCAGCAACAACTTTTCCGCTGAGTACGGACGCGCATCAGGTGGAGTGATCAATGTTGTCACGAAGTCGGGAACGAATCAGTACCATGGATCGCTTTACGAGTTCAACCGCATCTCGGCGTTGACGTCAAACGATTACGATTCGAACGCGAACGGGATTGCGCGGCAACACTACACGCGTAATCAGTTTGGGTACGCTTTCGGCGGTCCGGTAATTAAGAACAAGCTGTTCTTCTTCAGCAGCACGGAATGGACACGCGTGCGTAGCGCAGCCACGGCGATCACGCTGGTGATGGATCCCGCGTTTCTTGCGGCTTCGTCTCCGGCTACGCAGTCGGTCTTCACAAACCAAAAGTTGCGGTCGGGACTGAATCTTCTAGGAACAGAAAACGCAAATGATGCTGGCATCGCGATTAGTCCGACGGCCCAGCCGACACTTGCAGCGTATGGCCCGAATGCGCCGATTTTCGATAAGGTCAGCTACAGCGTGCCCTCTGACTCAGGTGGTGGACCTCCGCAGAACGGCTACAGCACGCTGAATCGCATGGACTTCCACATGTCGGATGCGACGCAGATGTTTTTCCGGTACGCGCTTTTCAGCCAAAACCAATTCGCTGGATTCTTAAATAACAGCCCATATGTCGGATATGACACCGGTCAGACGTTCTTCAACAACAACTTCATGTACTCGGTGACGCATGTGTGGAATCCGAGGCTAGTCACGGAGACGAAGTTGCTGTTTAACCGCCTGAACAACACGCAACCGTTGGCTTCAACGCAACCGATTCAGCCGAGTCTCTATTTCAGCTCGAGCGCAGCGGTTGGAATCAATGGAGACCTGATCAGCTTGCCTGGATACTCGCAGCTGACGCCTGGAAACAGCATTCCGTTCGGTGGTCCTCAGAACGTTGCTGAGATCTCGCAGGCGGTGAGTTGGACCAAGGGTAAGCATGATCTGCGCTTCGGCGGAGAATACGTGTACACCCGTGACAACCGGACGTTCGGAGCCTATGAGAATGCGGTGGAGGCCCTGAACGGTGCTGGCGGAGTCCCGGGTGATCTGGAGAACTTCCTTACCGGTACGGCTGGGTGGTTCCAGGTGGTTGTGGATTCGCAAGGGAAGTTCCCGTGTGCCAAGGACGCGACTGGAGCGGTCGTACAGACTCCATCGTGCACCATCAACCTGCCGACTGGGCAGCCCAGTTTCAGCCGCAGCAATCGGTTCAACGATATGGCTTTCTATGGCCAGGATACGTGGAAAGTTACACCCCGGTTGACATTGAATCTCGGACTGCGTTGGGAGTATTACGGCGTGCAGCACAATAAGGACCCGCAGCTGGATTCGAATTTTGTGTTCACGCAAGGCGGAAACTATTTCGATAACTTCAGGAACGGCCAAGTCTATACGTCCGCTCCGACTGCTAATAGCCCGGCAAGTCCGGTCGGGGGATTGTGGCAGCCGCAGTATCATAACTTTGCGCCGCGGGTTGGTTTCGCTCTGGACGTGTTCGGTGACGGCAAAACGTCACTGCGTGGCGGCTACGGAATCGCATACGAGAGGAACTTTGGCAACGTTACCTTCAACGTAATCCAAAATCCTCCGGGGCAATTCAATTCCATCTTTAACTCTGGCGTTCCGATTACGACTGATAACCTCGGTCCGTTTGCGGGAACTGGAACCAAGGCTCTACCTCCCGCCAGCTTGCGCTACGTCCGCCAGAATATACCGACCGCATATTCAAATATGTGGAACCTGTCTCTCGAACATCAGGTATTGCGGAATTCACTGGTAGCGTTGGAATACAGCGGGTCGCACGGCGTTCACCTGTACTCGATCGAGAACACGAACCAGGCCGGAACCGGCATCGTCTACATGGGTGAGGATCCGACGGTTGACTCTCCGTTGGATCGCATCAACCGGCAATATGGAAACATGAACACTCGCGGTACGAACGGGTTTTCGTATTACAACTCGCTCAATACGCGTTTTGTTTCCAGCAACCTCTTCCATCAGGGAATCGATCTGACGGTCAACTACACGTATTCACACGCGATCGATAACATCAGCTCAACCTTCAGCGAGACTCCTCAGGCTCAGGGATGGCTGGGATTGCTTGACCCATTCAATCCGGCTCTCGACAAGGGCAACGCTGATTTCGACGCGCGTCACCGAATTGCTTTGAGCGCCGTATGGACCCTTCCCTATGCGAAGGGAATGCATGGCGTAATGAAGCAAGTCATGGACGGGTGGTCGTTAGCGCCAATCGTCACGGCGAGAACGGGCAATCCGTTCACTGTGTTTGACAGCAACGGCTTCGTAGGTACTGACACGATCGCTTCGCGATATGTGCCGACGGCGCCGTTCGGGATTACCGGTAGCACCAGCACCGCGACTACGCTCGGTACACCGAACACGTTCGCGTACCTAAATCTGCCAGGATCGAACACGTATACCGATCCACTGGTTGGTTCGGGCGAACTGCCGACGTGCGATATGGTTACGAATGCTGCGGGAAACCTGGTCTCGACAGGGCAGAATTGCCACTTCCCGTCGGACATGACACACCGCAACGCCTTCCGTGGACCGGGCGCGTACAACATCAACCTGTCGGCTGGCAAAGAATTCCCCGTGACTGAGCGTGTGCATCTTCAGTTCCGTGGTGAGTTCTACAACCTGCTGAATCACTCCAACTACTACGTTCAGTCGAACCTTGCGGATGCGGGATATTTTGGAAGCCTGACGCCCTTCACGATCGAAGGGAAGAAGGGCGTAAACCCCGCCGCGGGCGTGCCGAACGAGCGACGATTTGTACAGTTGGCTCTGAAGGTAACTTTCTAACTAAAAGCCGACTCTCCTCGGGGATGGGCGCAAGCTCATCCCCTTTTTTGTGCACAGTTCATTTCAAATTTGAGAGTTTGGTTGCGAATTGATGCGTCCAGGAGTCGGAAGATATGAATGACGGGCAGTGCAGTTGCAGGAAACATCCGGGGTTTGCGGCGGCTAATGCGTTTACCTGTGAGGAAGCGATCAACGCGGCTTGGCATCAGCCAGCGAGGATAAGGGTCTAATCAAACGGAGATGATCTGCGCGCCTGATTCAATAGACCCGATTTCCGTTATACCTCAGGTAGCAATACAGGTTACGACCCCAGCGCAGCGCACGGAAAAGACAAGCGCAAACAGGTGTACACATTGTAATGGAAGCCGTCTGAAGTCAGAGTCGCACTCTGTTTTGCTTTATCAGTGAATCTTTGAATGACGCTTTGTTTATGCATTGAACAACGGATTATTGTTCGGATACACTTCCGACATTAATCGTCACTGCTGGATCTCAATGTCACTCCGCAAATCCATCATGTGGGATAGACGAGGCCGAGTCAAGTCACCTTGACAGAAAAGTACGATGGCGTCCTGAATTCAATCCACAGACGTTGCTTCCTTAAGAAAGCAGGGGCATTTGCAGCCGCGTCCATTTTCTGCGGCACAATGATCAGTTGTGCTGATGAAGGGATAGATATCCCTTGTCTTGGGCCGGCTGCTCCGCCGGTACCGGTTTCCGGAATGACCTATATCCGGGCATCGCAAATTGGCTGTGCGTTGGATTGCGATCTGAAAACAGGCCGGAACAAAAACACAGGCGGTAACGCAACTGACGACGGGCCGAAGATTAATGCGGCCATGGCCGATGCGAGCGCGACGAACCCGATCACGCTCATCATTGACGGAAGCGCGCTCATCTCAGGCTTGTTCCTCCCAGCGGGCGGACATTGGGCGATCGCTGGGTTGGGCTGCGGTACTGGATTTTTCATCAAGGATGGAACCAATAATGACGGAATCCACAATGGTCCCTCCAAACGCGGCCACACCATCCGATCCGGGAGGTACCACCAGCGCGGCAGCGCGAGGAATGAATGTATCCCTCAGCAACTTTACGATCAACGGCAATCAACAAGGAGTCTCGACGACGGGGACAAAGCGAGGCTCCAAGGACCGTCTGGTTTTTCGGCATCAACTTGATGAATTTGGACAATATCGTCATCGACAACGTAGTCGTGGTGAATACTGCCGCGTACCACATACGATTGTCCAACGTCGGAAATATCTCGGTATCCGGATGCGTGATGCAGAGCAAGGGACCAAGTACCGATGGCCTTCATTTCGACGGGCCGGCGAACGACATAACGATCGCAAACTGCAGTTTTAAGACTGATGACGATTCCATCGCCCTGAATTGTCCTGAAGGATACTCGGGAAACATTTCGCGAGTTGCGGTTAGCAGGATGCACGTTTAATAGTTGGTCCCTAATGCGGATGTATACAACGAATGGAAGTGCGGGTGCGAAGTTCAAGATCGATTCAGTCACTGTAGACAACTGTACAGGTACGTTGGCGGAGGCAGCCTTTCTTATTGGTGGTGGAGGCGGGAGTGCTCAGAACTCTGTTGCTTCGTTAACTATCTCGAATTGCAACCTTACTGCTCCCACGATCCTCGCAGTTGCGGAAAATTTCGGGGACCGTCGTGCTCAAGAATGTTGTCTTCGTTCCTTCAATAGCGAACGTTGTCTGGACTCCTCCTCAAGTGAACCAGACCAGCGCTCTTTTGCGGCCTTCTCCACTCTACGGCACAGTATCCTTCAGCGGATCGAGTCTCTCTTTCCAAAATTGCAAAATCTACCGGCATCGCAATTTCAATGTCGCGGCTGCGATTCTCGAGAACCAATCTTCAATCGACAATCTCGAATTCGACGGGTTTGCATTGGAGGACGCGGGGGGATACTCTCCGATATCTTCACTTTTAAATATCGAGGGGGGCTCCGTCGAGCACTTGGTTTTCAATTCACTCGACAGCACCAACATCGAAGCGCCGGTCGAACCGGGCGGGTTCTCGGCGGTCGGAGATGTTTCCGGCATAGGCGTTTTGGGGACGCGTTGGGAGTTTCCCGATGCGGTGATGGCGAACGGAGTGCCTTACATCTCGGCTGGCACAGGACGACCCTCACTCAAGGTTAGCGGGGACTGTTGAGCTTTATCCTTAAGGCCTGCCTCTGGCTGTTTGCGCGCTCGAGCCAGAAATCTAAGCTGTCGCCGTTCTGACTCACGGGCCAATCACTTAGCAGTTTCCCTTAGGGTTGCAATCATGGCTGATACCGCCAGATGTCGTTAAGGCCACCTTTGTAGCCCGTTGAGTCGAAACCGCTTCCGTCGATCAGCCATACGTTACCGTTGCTGTCGACCCAGGTATCGACGATGCTCGGGCACCGGGAACATTGTTGGCTGAGGCCGAACCCTGAGTTCCGTAGACGCCAGGAGCGCCCGCCTTGTCACTCCCACCAACCCATGTCCAACTGTTCGAGGCGGCGTTATATTCCCAAAGGTCGTTAAGAGCGTCCATTAGTAGCGGCCGAGTCAAAACCAGTTCCGCCGAAGAGCCAGAGATTGCCACTGTTGTCGGTCCAACTGCTAGCTCCACTGCGAGCGCCAGGAGTGTTACTGCTCGAGGCAACCCCCTTCGTGCCGTAGACGCCTGGAACATTCGTACTCGTACTACCTCCTATCCACGTCCACTGGTTTGTTGTAGGGGAGTACTTCCAAAGGTCATTCCGGAAAGCCGTTAAAGCGGAATTCGAGGCAATAAAGCCGCCAAGGAGCCAGAGATTGCCAGCGCTGTCAGTCCAGCCACGTGGAACCGGATCTGGCGCCCGGAATATTGGCGGCAGCGGCAACTCCTTGCGTTCCGTAAACCGGTTGGGTGTTAGTTGAAGTGCTACCACCCATCCAGGTCCACGTTTTGTTTGTTGGGTCAAACTTCCAAAGATCCTCGAGCATAAAGCTACCTTGGACAGGGAGGGGAACGTATGCGTTCCCTCCTAAGCAGCCAGAAGGTGCCAACGCTATCAGTCCAGGCAACCACATCGTTTCGAGACGAGGGAAAGTTACTAATTGAAGCGACACCTGTTGTGCCGTAAACACCTGGGTCGTTCACGGCGTTACTGCCATCAACCCAGGTCCACATCCCGGACGTCGGATTATATTGCCAAAGGTCGTTCAGGTAACCTTCTATCCACGTCGTCGCATGTCCGTATCCACCGAATAGCCACAGATTTCCGTTCCCGTCGATCCAATTAGCAGCTCCGCTCCGAGCACCTGGGACGTTGTTTGCTGAAGGTACGCCTTGAGTGCCGTACACTCCTGGAGATTCAGCAACATTGGGACCGCCAACCCACTTCCATGTGTTGGCAATGGGGCTGTATTGCCAAAGGTCGTTGAAAAAGCCTCCTATTCCGGTTGAATCCGCTCCTTGGCCTCCAAACAACCAGACGTTCCCTGAACTATCCCGCCATGAGGCGGCACTGATCCTGGCGCCGGGATTGCTGCTCGACGACGCAACGCCCAGGGTTCCATAAACTGCCATTGCATTGGCTGTATTGCTCCCGCTTACCCAAGTCCACGTGCTGCTCGTGCTCGGCGTGGGCGTAGGCGTCGGGGTGGGCGTTGAGGATCCGCTCGTGCCCCCACCTCCACAAGATACGAACGACGAAGCCAGCAACAGGACAACTATTGAGGCTGTTTTAGAAAAGCGCGAGTTCAGTCTACCGAAGCAATCAGTCACAGTGCGTCCTCACTAAGAGTGGAAGGGTGACTCTTTACGGCACATAATAAGATGAGGATCTATCTCCACATAACACGATATAACGGTTGGCTCCAATCAATCGTAAAGTACGGAAACTGGCCGGTCAGTATGGAAGTGTGCGCCTGTCCGCCAGGAGAATCTGGGAAGATTGTGTCGGAGTCCAAAGAAATGTTGTGCTCTGACCCGCCGTTGTATCGGTCTCATACACTATTGCGCCACCTCCGTTTGTGAGCAGGTAAGTACTCGATGCGCCAGTTGCCAACGTACTGACTGACTGTCCATCGAAAACCTTTGACTGAGTAGGGTATGAAGGTGTCAGTACTGAGGGCTGTCCAGGCAGGGTGGAGGTCATTTCCTTCTTCCAGCCGCGAGCAATCCATCTTTGAGTTGAAGGCCGTCGACCATTGGCTCGAGACGACTGTCTTGCACCGCGGTGCCGCGATGGGAGCTACTGTTATTGCAGAAGCATAGGAAGATCTGAAAAGAGGCGGAGGGTTTGAACTCCAGGCTAGGAGCGTGCCATCCGTCTGTGTGCCGACATTTGTGCATTCCTCCGTTAGTTATCCTCACGGATTTCTGGCTGTCGGAGTTCCAATGGAAGATGTCCCAGGTACGGTTTGAAGATCCAGCTGGGGTGGTATAGCGTCAAAATAGAAATCGATTGTGTTGCCGTTCATGATGAAATCGTAGTTATCGTTGTCGATAAACTTTCCGGAGGGCTGTGGAATGAACTGAGATGTGCCGGTTTGCAGGTTGAGAACAGCAAATGCGCTCGGACCATTAACATCAACATTAGCGTTCGACCAAATGACCCAAGGCCAGTGGGCTACGGGATTAGTTTGGAAATCGAAGTTAGCGCCGGCCAGTTGCGAGAGATTATGTCGTGACCCGTCCGGGTCCCACTTGTAGATCTGATATTGGGGTTGATTGGTAGAGCCCATTGGCGAATCGGCCGCGATCGCTGACACGAAAACATGACCATTGTTGATGGTCCAATAATTCGCGAACTGAAGAAATGCTGCGCCTGACAGAAGCACTTCGGTCGAGGAGTTAGTATCTTGAACTCGAACCGAGCCGTCAGGAGACTGATAGACCACAAGGTTGTTCTCTGCAGCTAACAGGCCTGCAGACACAGCAAATGTTGGTATGCTTGTATATGTGAACGCTGGATTGACTAAAACCATCACTGTGCGCTGGATTACCGTGGTCGCTGTGGGATTCGAAGAGGTTGCTTTTACGGTGAGCGGATAAGTGCCGGCGGCAAGACCCGAAAGATCGAATGTCAGGGAGAATGTCCTAATTTGAGTGCTCAGACTGGGGAGAATTCCGAAAGTCGCAGTGAGAGTGGTAGTGCCGGACGGCGAGAAGGTTCCTTGCACCCCAAGTGTGCCGGAGACGATGGCGTTATCTCCCGGCGAGTCCAGCGTAAGCAGCGGACCGGCGACGAATGCCCCGTGGCCTGTGCGGTTGTTCCATCACTGTACGTCGCGATCGCTTTGACAGAGTGCGTTCCTGGCGGGTACGTCTCCTGAAACAAATACAGCGGTTCATTAAACGCTCCATATTGATTGGGAGCAGTCAGAGTACCCATCAACGATCCGTCCAAAAAAACCTGCACGGTGGCAGACGCACCGACTTGGGCGACGGCGATGGTGCGTGCGTCGGTAATAATCGGATTGCCGGGGGTGGAATCCCCAGGAAGTATCAACAGGAATGGATTGTTTGGCGAGGTTGTTGGAGAGGTATTCGTCGGCGGGTCCGTTGCCGCAGACTGCGGAGCGGGAGAACTGCTTCCACCACCGCATGAAACATAGATCAAAGAAACGATAATGACGATAAGAAGCGACCGAAAGTGCTTGTAATAGATCGACATACGACCCTCTCCGCACGACCGATTCCAGCTGGATTTAAGCACAGAACTCGAATCGGACCGGAGGAACCTTAGGACTGTCATGATTTCCGGAAATCCTTCTTCCGAAAGCGGGAACCGCGTCCGGAACCCTCCACCGGATCGAGGACACCACGGAATCGGTTAGGTATCCTCCTTGGCAATCCCCAGGCGATCGGAACCGCCTAAACTGCAGAACAGCAAAGAGTTCCATAAATCAGGGTCGAGGGATTGCAATTGATGCGAAGGGCGCTGATCACAGGGATTACTGGTCAAGACGGATCATATCTTTCGGAGTTACTACTTCGAAAGGCTACAAGGTTTATGGATTGGTACGCCGCAGTAGTTCCACCAACTATGACCGATTGGAAGCCTTCGGGATCGGTCGAGTTAATACCGGGCGATCTCCTGGATTCAAGTTCGCTGATCAGCGCGATCCAGATCTCTGAGCCAGACGAAATGTATAACCTGGCGGCTCAATCGTTCGTGCCTACATCATGGAATCAGCCCGTCTTAACCGGCGAGTTTACCGCTCTGGGTGTTACCCGGATGCTTGAGGCGATCCGAACAGTGAATCCCAAGATTCGCTTCTACCAGGCCTCTTCGAGCGAGATGTTCGGGATGGTAGACGAATCTCCGCAGCGGGAGAGCACGAGATTCTACCCGCGCAGTCCATATGGCGTGGCCAAACTGTACGGCCATTGGATGACGGTGAACTGTCGCGAGAGTTATGGCATGTACGCCGTATCCGGCATCCTCTTCAATCACGAATCCCCTCGGCGTGGTTTGGAGTTTGTCAGCAGAAAAGTGAGTCATGCGGTAGCGCGTATTCGCTTGGGACTTCAGCAGAAGATTAGGATGGGAAACCTGGATGCCAAGCGGGACTGGGGGTATGCTGCGGACTATGTTGAAGCAATGTGGCTGATGCTACAGCAGCCGAAACCTGAGGACTTTGTCATCGCCACGGGCGAGAGCCATTCGGTGCGGGACTTGATCGAGATCGCATTCGACCACGTGGGTCTTGACTATATGGAATTCGTGGAGATTGATCCCGCTCTGTATCGGCCGGCTGAAGTGGATCACCTTCGAGGAGATTGCACAAAGGCCCAGACGCTTCTAGGTTGGGAGCCCAAGATGACTTTTGCGAATCTGGTACGCCTGATGGTCGACTGCGACATGGCGCTATTGCGAAATGATTCGCGAAGTATCACCGAAGAGCCGTTAATGATCGGTTCCCCAACACAGAGACAAGCGATGCGCGCGGTGGCAGGGCCGAAAATGTAGCTTCTGTTCTTCTATACGGCTATCGCTGCAATGAGCGGAGTCGAAGACCCAAATTGCTCCATAAGTGTTACCCGATACCCGATCTCCTGCAGTATCTCGATGCACCTTCTTGTGGATAGCTCGTCATTGACATAGTGCGGTTCAACAATGAGCTTGGGTATAACTGGCGGAGCATATCCTTTGA
Source organism: Terriglobia bacterium (assembly GCA_963724985.1). Classification (GTDB taxonomy): domain Bacteria; phylum Acidobacteriota; class Terriglobia; order Terriglobales; family Acidobacteriaceae; genus JAJPJE01. The sequence continues at coordinate 265,829 of CAVRWV010000019.1, forward strand.
ATTTTCCAGGACTTCGATCTCACCGCCCTCGATATCGATCTTGATGAAATCAATCTTATCGATCGAGTAAGTTTTGCAGAAATCTGGAAGAGTGGTGCTGGGCACTTTTGATAATGTGCCCTCTGCCACGTCCGGTAATTGCCACAGCACTCGAACCCATTGCTCCTTCGGTGGAGAATTCGATTCCATCGCTGTGTGACCAGATGGCTTTGTCGATCAAGCTGATGTTTCTGATATTCCAGACCCGTTCTGCCAATCTGATATTCCGATCGCACATGCCTGATTCTGCCCGTCCGCTTCGAACGCAAAGACCATGCCGTTTCGTCCGACTAGCTTCGAGAAGACTATCGACGTCACTGCAGCATAAGCTCCGATGTCCAAGTACTGCATCTCCCTCCCGAAGGTTCGCGAAGTCCAAATACTGAGTGTCGTCATGTAGGGTTCGGAATGTGAGGGGAAACATGATCGGAAAATCGTCGAAGCCAATCAATTCGTGATAACGGGGCGTACTCATGTCCACGATCGATTGCCTACCCAGAGCTATTGGAGCCACTGAGTCATAGTAGTAGTCGAACGACTCAATCATGTGCGGGAGATAGATCCAATGGCCGGAACTTAAGCGGAGGGACTTGCCGCCCCTTTTGAGTTCGAAAAATGTACGGTCTATTATGAGAGCCAAGCCGGCCTTCGCGGCGAGTTCCTTGCGCGCAGAATTACGTCTGATCTCCAGAAGCCGTTCCGGAACAAAGTTCTTGATGAGAGATTTAAGATTCAAGAATCGGCTCCGTATTCGATTCCCGGGCTGGTTAGATGAACATAGCGGCTCTGTGGACAAAAATGTGAAGCGCAATCTTAGGTAACGGCCAGTTCCGGTCATTGAGCTTTGGCACTTGTAAAATCACTACACTTTAATCGACTTGTGGACGGAGTGAAAGAGACCATGAATAGCTGTAGAAATTGCGGATCAAGATCCGTTCGAGATCTGGGATTTGTCGGCCAGATTGCTCCGTTTTTCTTGAAGCGGGTATTCAATCTCCGAGTGGAGCTTGATGCTGCTGGGAACCCGATCAAAAGATGGCTCAGGAAAACTCGGTTTTTGCCGCATAGTTTCTTCAAGAAGCTGTACAGGACTGCAGCGTTGACCGAGTTGCAAGCCTGTACGCATTGTCATTTCGTACAGACAAAGGAGCCTTTCACAGAAGTCGGGCTAGCTCGTCTCTATCTTCGATTACCGTTCCGATACTTATAACACGGAGCGAACGAGTTTTGAGCCTGAATACAGGCAAATTGCAGAGGATGTCGGCCGAAGTTTTCAGGAAACTGAGACGCGCGTTGCGACCTAACCGCTTGGTTAGAACCGAAGATCGAGTTCGACGAAAACTTTTCAATGCTGGACTATGGGGGAGCTGATGGAAGATTCTTGCCCAGACTTGCAGCGAAGAAATACGTTTACGAGATTTCCGATACACGTCCGCCTCGAAGGCATCACGCGTATAGCCAGCGAAGAGCAATTAACGAGCTACTCCTACGTCCAATTAGCGCATATCTTGGAGCACGTTCCGAGTCCCGCTCACAATGGTGCGAGAACTGTCTCCTACGATCAAGCTCTGGGATATTTGTTTATCGAAGTCCCTCAGGATCTGTCCGATGAGAGAAACGGCGGTCTGATCGATGGGGATGCGATGGTGGCATTCCGATCCATGAGCACATTAATTTCTATTCCGTACGTTCGGTCAGTGAATTGATTCGTGCTGCTGGGCTGAAAGGTAATCGACGTCGATGCTCAAACACTCGATCTCGGCTGGAGTCGACCTACGATAATCAGAGGCCTCGGAAGAAAGTCATAGGATGAGACATGAGCGGGCTGCAAGATTGTGCACGCTCGGAATTAGCTATCCTTTATCCAACATCCCGCATCAGAGCACATCGATGATGCATCACGTGCGTCCTTACAAGCTGTTTACCCTGATTGACGGTTCTGGCTGTGATAACACGGTTAGAGTCCCGATACCTAAACGACGAGGATTAGGTGGGCTGTCATTACTCGAAACCTTTTCGTTAATTGCGGCGGCCAAAGTGGTAAACGCACAACGAATCTTTGAGATCGGAACTTACCTTGGCACGACTACATTGAATCTAGCGCTGAATGTTGGTGAGAACTCAGAGATTCTTACGCTCGACCTCGATGAAGACCATGCCGCCTTGGCTAATCAGCATCCGGCTGATAGCGAACTGACAAAGAAACACCTAGAGTCCCAGCAAGACGCTGGATTTTTTTGATACCCCGGTTTCGGGAAAGGTGAAGACCCTTACAGGCGATTCAAAGAGGTTCGACTTCTCCCCTTGGAGAGCCTGCGTAGACCTGATTTTTATTGATGGCGGCCATGACTTTGCTACCGTCAAATCTGATACAGAAAATGCTTTTGAGTTGATTCGAACTGACCGCCGATCCTGCATCTTGTGGCACGATTACGGTAATCCGGAGTACAGCGCTCTTACGGACTATCTCGATGAGCTTTCGCAGCGCCTCGAAATCTTCCATATTGAAGACACGATGCTGTGCGCATGGTTCAACAACGTCAGCCTCGATATCTCATCAGATATCCTCAAGGCAGCGTGATTGTTCTGAGAGCTACTGAAGAATCGGTGTTGCCAGTGAAGGGGAGTCGGGCGTGGCGTGCCATAATCTTCGCTTTTGCCGGAAAATAGCGGTGGCGATGACTGGGCTGAGAAGTCCTAACGCGACGAAGTACCACACGACCACAGCGCTCACAGTACTGTATTTCGCTAAGAAATATGTACCCGTTCCCATAAGTATCGAAAGAACGAGTCCTGAAATCAAAAAAGGCTCGGCTTTGTGCGCCCTTAAATAAACCGCTTCGCAAAATCCAATGTGATTCATCACCGAAGTGATCAATAGGAGTGCTAAAGCCCAGGGTGGGAGAACGCGGCTGGCAAGCTTCGGGGCTAGGTGACCGGAAGTTAAGAATACTCCAAAAACTGCGCACGAAGCGATCACCAAAAGTCCGACCGATTGTTTCATCGTACGGAAGAAAATCCGATCCAACTCGTCGAACCGGCGCTGCGCGATAAGTGTCCCAAACGGCGAGGCTTTGGTGTTCATCCAAGCTAGGGCAACGGTTCCCAATGCATTTGTGACGGCCAACGACATGCCCATTTTTCCGGCCACAATCGGGCCCTGAAACATAAAGAGCACGGGATTAAGAATTTGGAAAATAAAGTACCCTCCCAACCAACTTATGGCGATGCGCCACTGGAACGGCCAGATCTCCCGCCCCCAGCTTACGGTGTTGGAACTAACATCAAAGCGTGCGAGGTGGAGCAAGAGCTTGCGCCGTCGGAACAACCAAATCGAGCCAAAAATGACCATTCCGCAGAGAGTTCCCGGCGGCCCAAACAACGGATGATGGCTGAGAATCGCGCACCAAGCTAGTGTCGTACCCAACATCCCTTGTCCGAGGCGCATCCGGGCTACTTGGGCTATCAGTCCGCATCCTTCCAGGAAAGAAAAGATTGGATCGACCATCAAGTTCAAAGAAGCGGCAATCACTAACACACACCAAGGGAGACGCCAGCCCGAAACTGCTTGCGAGTGGTGCTGACTCGTAAGGAAGAATTTAAACCCTGCCGGAATCAGGGTGCATGCCATCATTAGTGAAACGACGGAATACCAGCGCAAGGCCGTTTGGAATACAGAAGCAAGCCTCGCGTGCGCGACGCTGTCGCCTTGGACCTCGCCGCCTTCTGTAATGGTGAGCAGTGCACGTTCGTGGCTTGCCATCTGCAAAATTACGAGGCAGAAGCCAAGCTCGAAAAAGATCTGTAGAGCAACCAGACTCAGAAATGTGTAGTAATACCCCTGCTCGGTTGGCGAGACGTAACGTGCGATGAGGAGCAGGGTTACCACGCCCGCGGACATCGACCATGTTCGTGCAAGAACGGTAAAAGCAATTGCACGATCCACACCCAGCAGGTGTTTGATTCTTTGGAGCAGGGAATTTCGGGCTGCTCGGCCAGTCAAATTGTTTCCGGCTGCCAAATCTGACATTCTGCTTTCTTAGTAGCGCATCGCGCGGGTCAATAGTTTCTCGTAGGCACTGATCTGACGAGAGGTAAATTCGCGCATGTCGCAGTTCTTATGCCAGGCTCGAAACCAATCGACGACCCAGCTTAGAGTGTTCTCTAGTTTCAGTCTGGGTGCCCAGTCCAGCTCTGCACGCGCTTTACTTGCGTCGAGTTTGAGATAGGTAGCTTCGTGGTGCGATGGCGATCCATCGGTTTCCCATTTCGCACCATTACTCCATTTGGACGCCATCACATCCGCGACTTGAGCTACTGTCCAGGTTTTTTCGTCGGAAGGTCCAAAATTCCAGGCCGTGGCGCATTTCATCTCATTGTTCAGCAGTCGTTGCCCAAGCGCCAAGTAACCGGCCAGCGGATCGAGAACGTGCTGCCATGGACGAATCGCACCAGGGTACCGGATGCGAACTGCCTTACCATCCAGAAAACCTCGAATCAAGTCAGGAATCAGTCGGTCTTCCGACCAGTCTCCACCTCCAACCACGTTACCTGCTCTGGCGGTTGCGATTGCCACACTGTGATCGTTGCTTTCAGAGAAAGAAGAAAGACCGACGATAAGAAGCAGTCAGGATCTCCACACAAGCTTTGCTGCTGCTATAGGGATCGTATCCCCCTAACGGATCCTGCTCCCGGTATCCCCAGACCCACTCCCGGTTCTCATAACATTTGTCGGTAGTGATCACGACGACAGCCTTTACGGACGGTGTGACCCGGACAGCCTCAAGCAAGTGCGCAGTTCCGAGAACGTTCGTTACATAGGTTCCGACGGGATCCGTATATGAACGCCGGACAAGGGGTTGCGCCGCTAGATGAAAAACAATATCAGGAGAGAACTCTCCGAGAGCACGCGTGAGTTTCGGGCTATCAGCAATGTCTCCTCGGATGTCTTCCACGACTTCCGCCAGACGAAGTTCAGTGAACAAATTAGGAGTAGTCGGTGGGTCCAACGAGTATCCGCGGACCGATGCTCCGAGCTGTCGGAGCCAAAGTGCTAGCCATCCTCCTTTGAATCCAGTATGGCCAGTCAGGAAAACTCTGCGACCTCTCCAAGCCGATGGCGCTACCAGGTTTTCCAAGGTGCCCTTCCAGACTTCCAGAGATCGTCCAGGTACTGTTTGTCCCGCAAGGTATCCATTGGTTGCCAGAAGCCCCGGTGCAGGTAGGACTGCAATTGCCGTTCTCTGGCGAGGCGCTCAACCGGTTCCTGCTCCCACATAGTGGCCAGCCCTTCGACATAAGACAGCACCTTAGTCGACAGTACGAAAAAGCCGCCGTTAATCCAACCTCCCTCGTTGACTGGCTTTTCATTGAACGACCGGACATTGGTTCCGTCCATTTCCAGTCGGCCGAACCTTGCCTTTGGCTGCACTGCTGTCACCGTGGCAAGGCATCCGTGGGAACGGTGGAACGCGATAGAGTTGGCAATGTTCACGTCAGCGACTCCATCGCCATAGGTAAGGCAAAAGGTCTCGGAGTCTTCCAGGTACCTTCCAACTGCTTTGAGCCGTCCGCCGGTACCCGTCTCATCGCCAGTGTCGACAAGGGTCACGTGCCACGGTTCGGTATTGTTTCCGTGAACCTCGACGCGGTTTTCCGCCATGTGGAACGTAGCGTCAGATGTATGAAGAAAGTAGTTTGCGAAAAACTCTTTAACTATGTAGCCCTTATATCCGAGGCAAACGATGAAGTCGTTAATACCATAAGACGAGTAGATCTTTAAGATGTGCCAGAGAATGGGTTTTCCACCGATCTCGACCATCGGCTTGGGCTTGACGGAGGTCTCCTCGCTCAAACGAGTCCCCAGCCCTCCAGCTAAAATGACGGTTTTCATTCGCTCCATTGTGGATTTTCAGCAGCCTCACACGTGATTTTAGGCTCAGAAATCAACTTTAGTACTACACACTACAGCGAGTTCGATAAGATGATATAGCCCGAACTCCACAGATCGATTTGTTCTTCAAGCTTACCAGACAAGCGATCTAGCCGCCGTGTTGCCTTGGATTCCGGATGGTGTGAGGGTGCTGAATAATTGGTGGCTTAGGTGCCTTCCATAAGGATGATTGGGAATGACTGAGAAAGCCGAGCGGCTTCGGCAACAGCTCTTGGAATTGACTGCTGAATTCTTCAAAGAGGCTTTTCCTGTCAATGAATTCCGGCCGGGGGTTTCCCCTGTTCCGGTGTCGGGCAAGGTTATCGGGGAAGACGACCTGAAGTCAGTAGTCGATTCGGCGTTGGATGGATGGTTTACCACAGGCCGTTTCGCGCGGCAATTCGAACGCGAGCTCGCCCGGTTTCTTGGGCTTCGGTCGGTTTCACTTGTGAACTCAGGTTCATCGGCAAACCTTGTAGCTGTTTCTTGTCTTACGTCACCAAAACTTGGAGAACGTAGACTTCGTCCGGGGGATGAAGTCATAACGGTGGCGGCAGGTTTCCCAACTACCGTAAATCCAATCATTCAAAACGGCCTGGTACCGGTTTTTGTCGATGTCGTCGTTCCGACTTACCAAATCGATGTCACCCAATTGGATCGGGCGCTGAGCGATCGCACTCGGGCGATCATTGTTGCGCACACGCTCGGGAATCCGTTTGATCTGGATGTCGTGGTGCAGTTCGCCAAGCGACACAATCTCTGGCTGATCGAAGATTGCTGCGACGCGCTCGGATCGACCTACAAAGGGCAATACGTTGGGACCTTCGGAGATTTAGCAACACTCAGCTTTTATCCTGCGCACCACATCACCATGGGTGAAGGCGGCGCGGTTCTCACAAACTCGCCTTTGTTACAGACGCTGGCAGATTCGTTTCGCGATTGGGGTCGCGATTGCTGGTGCGAACCGGGAAAAGACAATACCTGCGGAAAACGATTCAACTGGCAACTGGGCCAGCTGCCGTGTGGTTATGATCACAAGTACACTTATTCTCACATCGGCTATAACCTGAAGCCTACGGACATGCAAGCCGCTCTCGGATTATCGCAAATAAAGAAGCTGCCGGCTTTCATTGATGCGCGTCGCCGAAATTTCCGCTACTTGTCCGAGAAGACTTGAGCCCCTTGCTGGTGTTTTAATCTTGCCGGAAGCGACTTCGAATTCTGATCCTAGCTGGTTCGGGTTTCCGATTGGCATTCGCGAGGGCAGCGGTCTGACTCGCGACGCTTTGACACATGAGTTGGAAACGCAAAAGATTGGCACAAGACTATTGTTCTGCGGGAAACCTGGTGCGACAGCCCGCTTACGCGGAGGCTCAATTCCGCCAGATAGGCGATTTGGCCAATACCGATTTCGTGATGAATAACGTTTTTTGGATCGGAGTGTATCCGGGTCTGACCAAGCCGATGCTCGACCATATCGTTCGGATTATTTTCAGCGTAGTGGAGCAATCGAGGAGTAATTCGCCGCGAGCGACCGGGGTTTCGAGCATATGAAGGTTAAAGTCTCCGATTACATCGTGAGCAGACTCGAGGATTGGGGTGCTCGGCACGTCTTTCTTGTAACAGGCGGCGGCGCCATGCACCTAAACGATTCGTTCGGCAAGGCTCGCGATCATCAAGTACGTGTGCACTCATCACGAACAGGGTGCCGCGATTGCCGCGGAAGGTTATGCTCGTATCACCGGAACTCCGGGCGTGTTGAATGTGACTACGGGACCGGGTGGGATCAATGCTCTGAATGGCGTTTTCGGGGCGTGGACCGATTCAATCCCGATGCTGGTCATTTCCGGTCAGGTGAAGCGCGAAACCTGCATGGCCACGTACGTCTAGATCCGACTTGCGCCAACTAGGGGATCAGGAAGTCGACATCGTTCGGATGGTGAACGGAATTACGAAGTACTGCGCTCTTGTCAGTGATCCCAATTCGATTGCTTACCATCTCGAGCGTGCGTGGCATTTGGCGAAAAGCGGACGCCCTGGACCGTGTTGGCTTGACATTCCGGTCGACGTGCAATCGTCTCTGGTGGAACCGGAAGAACTGTCGCATTACGATCCGGCGGAAGACGACGTTCGTTGGGATGTCGAAGGCGATCTCGGCGCAAGTCGCGCGACGTTCTGAAAAGAATCAGTCAGGCGGAGCGTCCGGTGATTATGGCGGGTACGGGTGTCAGGCTTGCAGGTGCTCTTGCGGAGTTTGAAGACGTGATTCGGAAACTCCGGATTCCAGTTACGACCGCATGGACGCACGATCTGATCGCCTCTGACGACGAGCTCTTCTGTGGTCGACCAGGGACGATTGGCGAACGAGCGGGAAATTTCACCGTGCAAAATGCAGATCTTCTTCTCGTTCTGGGTTCGCGGCTCAACATTCGACAGATCAGCTATAACTGGGGATCGTTCGCTCGCCATGCTTTTAAAATTCAGGTTGACATAGATCTGGCAGAGCTCGACAAGCCGACCGTAAAGCCTGATCTTGCGATTCACTGCGATTTAAAGGTGTTTCTCGGTGAGATGGCCAATCAGTTGGCGCCCACGTCTGCGGCAGGGCGTTGCCACAAGGATTGGCTTTCATGGTGTCAGGAGCGACGCCGTCGGTACCCGGTCGTTCGACCGGAGCAGCGAGAGCGGTACTGACAAAATCAATCCGTACGGCTTTGTAGATGGTTTGTTTTCGAAGCTTCGTGACGATGATGTTGTGGTGTGTGGGAATGCGACCGCCTGTATCGTTCCGTTTCAAGCGGGCCAACTCAAGAAAGGCCAGCGCCTTATCTCCAACTCGGGATCGGCTTCCATGGGATACGACCTTCCGGCTGCCATCGGGGCGGCAGTTGCCCGAGAGGGTGGCCGAGTGATTTGCTTGGCGGGCGATGGTAGCCTTCAGATGAACGTCCAGGAACTGCAGACTTTGGTCCATCATCAGCTGCCGGTAAAGCTGTTCGTGCTCAACAATGGGGGATATCTCTCGATACGCGCAACGCAAACTGGTTTCTTTGGAAGACTGGTTGGCGAGAGCGCAGCGAGTGGGGTTTCGTTTCCGGCGGCAATGAAACTCGGGGCGGCGTACGGTATCTCCAGCGTAGAGGTGAAGACTGCGGCTGACTTGATCTCGGTCTGGTCAGAGCTTGATCGGCCCGGTCCTTCTATTATTGAAGTTCACCTCGATCCGAAGCAGGAATTTGAACCGCGCATCCGCTCCCGACAGTTGCCTGATGGGAAGATCGTTTCTCCAAACCTCGAGGACATGTATCCGTTCTTGTCTCCGGAAGAGCTGGCATCGAACATGATCGTTGGATCGAAGTAATCGCGGCGAGATGAAATCATGACGGGAAGGTCGAACCGATGCTTGCTTCTTCGACGTTGACGGTACGCTTGTTGATTCACTGCCTGGCATTGAGTTTTCTGTCCGCGGCTGCATTGCGGAGTCACGGGAAGGAATTCAATGGTGGGTATACGCTCAACTTATTGGTCCTCCGATACGGGAGGTATTGCGAAAGATCCTAAGGGATGAATCAGACGCAGAACTAGATAGGGTAGAAGCGGAGTTCCGAAAATACTATGATTCGGAGGGGTGGAAGAACGTTCGAGTCTCTATCCTGGGCGTAGAGGCGACCTTAAGAGAGCTGAAAGCCAGGGCAACCGCTTGTTTGTTTTTACCAACAAGCCTGCTCATGTGACAACGGCGATACTAAAGGCCCTCAACGTCGGTCAGTTGTTTTGAAGCGATTCTGTGCAGGGATTCGCGTGTTCCGCATTTTCCGGATAAAGGCGCGATGCTCAGTGAGTTACTTCAGCGACTTTAAAGTCGATAGAGATTTAGCGCTGGTAACGGGAGATAGTAGTGAGGATTTTCGGGCCGCGCTTACTAAATGGGATGCGCTTTTGTTTTGTAACGTACGGATATGGCAATTTGCCGGACGGGCAGGCCTCGCGGATTCTTAGGCGGATAGATAATTTAGTCGTTGCTCTCAATACTGGTGTGAGGAATGCAGATGATTTCTAGAGACATATTCGAAGACCTTTTTGTGCTTGAGATGGCCAATAACCATTGGGGGAAACTTGACCGTGGGCTTCGAATCATCTCCGAGTTTTCGAAGATCGTGCGCTTCAACAACATGCGCGCGGCAATCAAGCTCCAGTTGAGAGATGTAGATCACTTCATTCATCGCGACTATCGTGACCGCACCGACATCCGTTACATAAAGAAGACGCTCGATACTCAGATGTCGAACGAGGATCTGGGGACCTTGGCCAAGTCAATCCGGGAGTCGGGTTGCATCACGATGGCGACCCCGTTTGACGAGAAGTCTGTCGATCTTTGTGTTGAGCTCGGGATACAGATCATAAAGATCGCCAGCTCTGACCTGAATGACTGGATGTTAATTGAAAAGATCGCAAAGACGCGCCGCCCTTGCATCGTGTCGACCGGCGGATCGTCTCTCAAGGATCTGGACGACCTGGTAACTTTCTTCGGAAATCGAAACTTGCCCTTAGCGATCAACCATTGCGTTTCGATTTACCCGTCTGAAGACTCCGAACTGGAGATGAACCAAATCGACTTTCTGAGGGACCGCTATCCGGATCATACTATCGGGTTTTCTACGCACGAATATAACGATTGGAACTCCTCGATACTGATCGCATATGCGAAAGGCGCGCGAACCTTCGAGCGGCATATCGACATCGATGATGACGGTATTCCTGTTTCCCCATACTGCTCGGTGCCTGAGCAGGTTGATCGCTGGTTCAAAGCTTTCCTAAAGGCGAAGGAAATGTGCGGCGCTCCGGGAACGCAGAAACGAAATCCACCTCGAAAGGAGATCGAGTACCTGGACGCTCTAGTCAGAGGCGTTTACGCCGCGCGTGATCTTCCGGAAGGGCACGCTTTGGGGGATGACGACGTATATCTTGCCATTCCTCTTCAGCGTGGTCAGCTATCGTGCAGAGAGCTGATGCGCGGGTGAAGTTCTGTTGCGTCCAATAGCCAAAGATCAGCCGGTCTTGATTGACGACGTGGACAGTCCGTATGCCTACAATCCTTCTCTAAAAAAACTTATCTACAATCGTGGCCTAGAGGTCGATCGCGGTCCGAAGAAAGGCTCCGATAAGACAAGTGGAGCCATTGCAAAGCAGTCGTGAATTTTTGGTAGGACATTCTGAATGCCTGAGCTTCCCTTCCAGGATCTCGATCATATTTGTCAAGGAAACCGAACATCTCTGGGAGGAGGCTCGCGGACGCCAGGTTCTTCTTAACCGGGGGCACCGGATTTCTTCGGATGTGGTTGCTGGAAAGTTTCCTCGAGGCGAATCGTAGGTTCGGTCTTGATGCGCAAGCGTTGGTGTTGACTCGTAGATCCGGGAAAGTTCCTTGCTCAGTGTCCCCATCTTGAGGAGGAGTTCCTGCCTTAATTTCGAAAAAGGGCGATGTTCGCACGTTCGAATTTCCAATGGGGCAATTTGATTATGTTGTTCACGCCGCGACTGAGGCGAGCGCGAAACAATCCCAAGAACAACCTCTTGAGATGTTGTCCACCATCCTTGAGGGAACCAGTCGAACGCTGACATTCGCGAAGAACTGTGGTGTACGGAAGTTTCTTCTGACCAGCTCGGGAGCGGTTTATGGTCCACAGCCTCCTGATATTTCTCACATAGCTGAAGACTTTAAGGGAGGGCCCGATTGCCTCGATCCTGCATCGGTGTATGCGGAAGGGAAGCGTGCTGCCGAGTTGATGTGCGCTCTTTACGCAGATGTGTTCGAAGTCAAAATAGCTAGATGTTTTGCTTTTGTCGGACCGCATTTACCTCTGGATGCACATTTCGCGATTGGCAATTTTATTCGTGATGCGATCGCCGGTGGACCGATCGTTGTAAAAGGGGATGGAACATCCAAGCGATCGTATCTATACGCCGCGGATCTTGCGATATGGCTCTGGACGATCCTTTTCTCGGTGCCTCTGGGCGTCCCTACAACGTTGGATCTGGGAATGCGGTGAGCATCAAAGAATTAGCTGAACTGGTTCGGACAGTAATAAGGCCAAGCGCGGAAATCGATATTTCTCGCGAAAGGAATCCCGAAGGAGCCAATCCGCCAGTATGTTCCTTCCGTACGGCGGGCTCAGGGCGAACTGAGACTTCAGGAAGGGATGTGCTTGCGCGATGCGATTTGGATGACCGTCGATTGGGTTTCATCAACTTCGTAGAAGAGATGAAATGGCGGTTTGCGTTCGATTAACAACTGCATATAGCATATTGAATATCCGCAGACCAAATAGCCAGATTCGACCCAGAGAAACTGGTAGCACTATCAAGGGATAACGAATATCCAGTAGCTAAGATTCTTTCCGAAGTAGGGACGCAGAGTATTATCCGGATCTTCTTTCACGAAACTTCCAAGCGCCGACTTCTTCGCCTCCAAAAGAAACGAGGGAAAGAAAACGCGCAGAGTGCCATTCAGTATCGCTTTTCGCAGCGCAGGGTCTTCAAGCCATTCCTGAGTGATTTTACTTAGGCGTTCTCCGAAGACACGAAACAGCCCATACCCACCTGTATTGCCGCCGGTTGCGGCGATCAATCGATCTTCGAAATATAGGCTCTTCTGATGCAGTTGGAGAGCGGCATATGTCCAGCTTAGCTGAATGAGGTTCGTATTAAGAAGTTCAGAAAACGGTTTATGTGCATTCTTCTCAATTTTGCTTTTATTAACGATATTGCCGGTGATAAATGTAAAAAAAACATGGATTCTGCGGGCAAAAGCTATGGAATCCGTATACACAACCGGCCGAGTCATTCTGGCTGGACCCTCAGGCAATGGAGATTCACTCTTTAGGAAGACCGAATTGACATAGACTAAGTCGTAGTCCTCCGTGGACAATTGAGAAACTATCCTTTCTACTGCCCCCGGAAGAATCATGTCATCGTCGCCTACAATCCACACATACTTGCCCGATGCTTCTGTGTAACACTGCAAGAAATTTTTGTCAGGTCCGATATTCTCCTGATTTCTTATATATCGGTAGAGAACATCCTTATCTTTGAGGGAATCAATGAGTTCCGGGGTCTCATCCGAGGAAGCATTATCTGAAATCAGTAATTCGACGCGCGAGTCTTTCCTACTTGCTCAGAAAGAGAATAGAGCAGAGCCGAAAGGTAGCGTGCGCGGTTATAGGTCGGAATCGCGATCGTCAGAAGTGGACGATCAATATTAGACATGTTCATGTGGGATTCTTGCGCAGGGCTCCGGAAGAAAACACTCTTTGTGGTTTCAAGAAGGATCGTTCTCCACCTTAGGCAAGTCTATGAAGCAATCGCTCGGAGCGCAGCCACGCTATTGTAATATAGGCAGTCACCCAACTTTTCTTATGCGCGAGTTACGCTGATCTAGATCGAAGCGAATAGTCCTACATTACTGATATCCGCGTCCCCTGAGCCGTGCGCTCGGATCGTCGAGCGACTACTCGGCGCGTACACTTGCAAGATCGAGGCAATGCTCTACGCGGTGTTAAGAATGCGTGGTCATATGTATCGGGTCCTCGCTAGCCAATAAGGAGGTCTACCAAATGAGCCCGCTTCATCGATCGTTGCTCTCTGTGGCTTCTGAGAACGGCTGGCAGCATTTGCTCCTTGAACTGCCTAATAGTCTTGCTACCCGAATTCGAAGTGCGATGTACTCGAACGCATTTCGAGCTCATGTACGTATCGGAAGGAACCCGGTCTTTAGAGGATTAAAGCATATCTCGATTGGAGATGGGTTCGTTGCAGGAGACGGCTTGTGGCTGGAAGCTATAACGTCGGTATCGCACACAGACATTTTCACCTCACATCGAAATTGGCAGAAATGTATTGATCAGCCATTGGGGTCATATTTCGTCCACAAGGCTCGTCGAGATCGGTGACAACGTTCTGATCGGGAGCAAAGTCATTATCACGGATCACAATCACGGGGATTATTCGACGAGCCACAGTTCGCCTCAGGTTCCGCCGGCAGATCGTCCACTCACGGAAAATCAGCAGGTTTTGATCGGAGAGAATGTTTGGATAGGTGACGGCGTCGTAATAACCCCGGGGACCGTTATCGGCAAGGGTTCTATAGTCGCTGCGAACTCTGTTCTCAAAGGTGAAATACCTTCATTTGCGATAGTCGCCGGCATTCCGGCCAAAATCATTAAGAGGTATGATTTTGTGATGCAGCAGTGGATCAAGACTGGCGAAGTCGAATCCAGTTCGCAATGACCAATTGCGCCGCCAAAGTAGGAGCGATTGTTGAGTAAGGTGAAGGTTAACTGTGTCGCATACTATCTAGGACAGTTCCATCCGACTGAAGAAAACGATCATTTCTGGGGACCAGGTTTTACGGAATGGCATAACGTTTCCAATGCCCGCCGATTATTTCCCGGACATGTCCAACCCAAATTGCCGGGTAGGCTCGGGTTTTATGACCTTCGCTGTCGAGAGACGCTGGTCGAACAATATGAGCTGGCGAAGACAATTGGGATCGATTTTTGCTTCTGGCACTACTGGTTTGCAGGTAAGCGTCTGTTGTACCGGCCACTTGACAGCATGCTCGCGCTTGATTTGCCGGAATTTAGGTTCATGCTCGGGTGGGCCAATGAATCTTGGTCTGGGGTCTGGCACGGCGCTGCTGACCGGATACTTGTTCGTCAGTCCTATAATGAATCGGAAGTCAAACAGCATGCTTTGCTTTTATCCCAATACATAGAGACAGGTAAGTACCTCTGTCTAGACGGACGATTTCCATTTGTCGTCTATAAGCCAAAACAGATCCCGCACGCTGCCGAGTATCTTGGTCAGCTTAAAGAACTGGTTCGGCAATTTAGCGGGGCCGAGCTATACATAATTGGCAACTGGTCTCCTGGGCCCAGCGCATCGTTTACTGAACCATCTAGGTTCGGACTTGATGCTGCTGTGATTACGCCAGTAGCGGCGGCTTTCTCTCTTCCTGGCGCCCAATTGGTGTACTCGGGCGTATGGCAAGTTCTTCGTGCCCTCCGGTTAGGTCCCGAGGTCAGAAGATACGCGAGCGTGAGTTCTACTTTAGAGGCAGGATTAAAGACGGTGAACGGTATAGCGCACGCAACTATTGTTACAGGATGGGACACAACGCCCCGGTGTGGTCGCCGGGGACTAGTTCTAGCTGGATACACAAAAGAAGCGTTCACCCACGCAGCTAATCACGCTCTATCTTTAGAGAAGATGAACAAAACCCCACTACTCTTTATTAAATCGTGGAACGAATGGGCAGAAGGAAACGTGCTTGAGCCGGTGTTCAACGAAAAGTGGTCCACGAGTGACATTGTTTCAGAGGTATTAGGTGCTGAATAGTAAGGCATTGGTTCGTCGCCTAATATTTGCCTGTCTGGCACTCCTGATCTGCGTGGTTTTATCTTTCCGGCCGATCCCTACAACGTCTGCCCTAAACGATACCGGCCGTTATGTTTCTGATCAACGCGAAGCTTGCAGTACGTCAGTCTTCGCTAACCAGAATAATTCGTTGCCGGTTAGGACGTTCGAAGTCTTGGCGCGCCCAGTGTGCTGGACAGGAGAGCTGCGGTTTCTCCTTTTTCTAGCAAGCATGGCGGTTCCTGCAGCCTTAATTCTCTTTTCTGACTGGGAAAGCGACGGAGCACTGCTCCTCGGGATAGCTTACCTCTTCAGCGCCGTAGGGTTTGAGTTGATGACAAATGCATTGCGTCAAGGCGTGAGTCTGGCTTTCTACTGCGGGGCAGTTACTCTAAAACGAAAGCCTCTTAGTCTTGCACTTGTCGGAGCTGCACTTCTACTGCACGACTCCAGTTGGGTCTTCTTTCCTTTACTCTTTATGCTCGATACGAATCTGATCCCAAAATTCAGGTCGAAAACACTTTCCGCGTTATTCGTAATAATGCTTTTCGCTCTCGCCGCTTATCTGATTTTTACCCGATTCGCAGTGGAACTGACGGCAGCAAGACCGCTGCTTGATATTTATACAAAGAGGTATGAGGCCGAGGTTACAAAGAGTTTCTTACTGTTCATGGTCTCGCCGATAGTGTGGATTGTCGTATCTCGTTTTGCAGATGAAAACACAGTCCTTTCGAAGGACGAGAAGATAACGTTTCTGTATTCCATAGTTATTATGGTTCTTACATCAATCTTCTTCCCGATTATCACTTATCGATTTGCAATGACCGCGCTTGTTTTGCAATTACTGATAGCGATGAAAGCTCCGAACTTAGCCCTGAAATCAAGCCTTCTGATTCTCTTTGGCCTGACTGGACAGTTGATCGTTTATGCTTGCATCTCAACCAATGTCTGGAACGTTCTGCACGGATGACAAACTCGCGGTAGTGGTCCCGACCTACAATCGGTGGGAGTTGACTGTGCGGGCTATAAATTCAGTTGTAACGGAACGGCCGGATCTCGTTGAGATCGTGGTCGTCGACGATTGTAGCGAACCTCCCTTTCGTTTTGATGAGAGTACTAACGTTCACGGAGTGTCAGTTCGAGTTCTTCGAGCGACCTCAAATGGTGGTCCTGGACGCGCACGAAGACTGGCTATTGAACACTGTGACGCGGCGACGATCGCATTTTTGGACTCCGATGATGTTTACGCGCCGGGGTGGTGCGACGAAGCGCTGCGTCAGATCGAATGTCTTGGTCCAAGTCAAAAAAATGGTCTGTTCTTGGCAGGTTTCGCTAAGAATGGCTCCGTCGTCCATTCCTGCTGGTTCTCAATTGCGAAAAACATGCCGCCGCGCATGCGGACATTCTTTGTGCGGCTGACTGCGATTTTTTTTAATCCCTTCTATACGCCATCTGTTGTTGCCTCTCGGCAGATCTGCGATTTCAGTGAGCCTTTGCGGTTTTGTGAAGACTACCTCATGAATGCTTTGGCACTGTTTCGGGCAAAGAAGCTTGTGCTCTCACGTACTGCTGCGTGTTACTTGTCTCGTCGCCCCGGTTCGACCGGCGGCGAATCAAGCCTCGCTAGGAGGATGTTTAGTGGGGAAATGACGGTTAGGAAAGCGTTGCTAAAATCCCACCATCTGCCGCTCTTATATAGGGTCCTAATACCGTTTGGAATGCTTTATCAGATATTGCGCTCGGTTCTTAAAATGCTGTTAAGGGTGCAGGCACGAGGTGGGTCGTCAGCCTCCGCGTTCTTGGTGTGACAGAAAGAGCTCTGGACCTTTCGTCAAGTCACGGTTACAATGATTTCTAGTGTGGCTCTTATTACGATTTCTAGTTGCCGGTGCAACGAATAGAAGAGTACGTCAGAATCGGTTCCACTGAGACTTCACCGATGAGGGTGAAACCGGAAGTGCCCTGCACGCGCCGGCTGACGTTTGGTCTGTGCACGTACATCCAAAAGTGGACTGTGAGGTAAACCCTGGACTGATTCCCGTCAATGTTGCGATTCCACCTTTTAGCGGAATCGTACCGAAAACCTCCCAGTAACTCCCAGTTGCTTTGTTTTCACACGTCGTTGTTATGCCACAAAGGCGAACACATTGAAGCAATTCGCGCGAATCTAAAATCGTGGCTCCAGAGCTGCCTACCTTCACACCATTTGTCAGTGTTGCGGGGCCGCCCTGAATCGCCAAGGCAAGGGCCGCAGTTTGTTAATTTTGACGAGTTGCCTTACGGCCAAGGACCTTCGTCCGTGAGCCGCAAACCAAGTCCACTTCCTCCTGAACGTTCAGCGAGAGATCGTGTTCGCGTGCCGCTCAACGAGTTATAGAGTTTTCGAATCATAAAGTTCACCGCAGGCTTCCGGAACCTGATCGAGCTGTGCCATCTTAGCTGCTTAGGCCGAAGGGTCGGAACAGGTGCACAGCAATCTCGAGGGTCAGTTAGAAATCCTGATTGCCGGTTCAAATTCGTGGACCACCTTCTCTCCGACACAAACTGTATTTGAGGAAGCGAAAAGGATGGGCAGGTTCACTGGAGTTGTCCGGTGGTTTAACCCATATTGCCATATTCTCTCGGATGTACTCGATTCATGTGTGTGGAGAAGGATGAGAAACGATACTTTCCATTCCATGTATCGGGGAGAGAAATCCAGCCTCGAGAACGGGGTTAAGGTTGGACCAGTGGGTCTTGCGCTAAAGGCCTTTCGAAGCGATGATTCAGGAGACCGCGTGGAGGCACTGGAGCACCTGCTTTCCGCAGGTGACGCGCTGCTCCGCGATGATTCAATAGATCTGGCGTTAATACACCTACCGATTCCTCATCCTCCCGGAATCTACAGCAGATCTTCGCATACTATTGGACCATACGGTAATTACATAGATAATCTTGTCCTGGCTGACAATATCCTGAATCGATTTCGTGAAATTCTACGGCAAGCGCCTCGGACCCAACAGACGATTTTGATCGTCTCGTCAGACCATTCGTGGTGCGTTCCGGTCTGGATTCACGCCAAAGGCTGGACGAAGGAAGAGGGACGAGCGACTGACGGAGCGTTTGATTCGAGGCCTGTTCTGATCGTCAACTTTCCTGGCGCTATTGGTCATTGCGAAGCCTCAGATAATCTACAATCAATGATGATGATTCACGACGTTATTATCGCAATTCTAAGGGGTCGAGCAAATTCTAGCGGAGACTTGCTGTCGAATCTCGCTTTAAAACACGCAGGACACTGCCGGTTACCATCTGTTAATGTTGATCTGACGCAGGCTCAAGCCTGATTCCTAGTCGTTTAGGTTTGTTCGAATGGGGATTTGATGTCTTTACGCTCGATGGTTGGAGGGGTTACTTGGAAAAATCCAGTTGTAAACGCCATTGTCCATACTATAGACCCGATTGATTCAATCGTCCGTCGGATCAAAGGGCTCGGGACATTTGCCGGCATATTCAATCCGAGTGCGTTCGAACGGTATTCGCCAAGACATCGGAGGAGAGGCGTTCGTACTCGTCGGTAGGCGAATCGGTAGCCTGTTGAGAAAGTATGCAGCCCTTACCCAAAACTCCGAAGTTCTTGAAATTGGTTGCGGGTGTGGTCGTAATGCACTCGCACTTGCCGAAGTTCTTGATGATGGGAATTATATTGGGATGGACATCGAACGCGTTGCTTTGGAGGCTGCCAGAGATAATTCCGCGCTTAGACGTAAGCAATTTCACTTTGAGTTTCTCGACATTCGTAATGACGCATACAACCCCACGGGAAACACCTTGCAACCGAGTACATCCTGCCGTATGGAGATAAGTCGTTCGATATCGTGTTCTTGATCTCTGTTTTCACCCACATGCTGACAGAAGAGATCATGAACTACGCCAAAGAGATTTCGCGAGTCCTCAAGCCCGGAGGAAGATGTTTTCTGACCGCCTATTTATTAGATAAGAAGATGGATCTCGAATTCCCATATACGGTTCAGGAACACAGCTTTGCGAATGAGTCAGTACCCGGAGATCGCTGTGGCCTACCGTTTCGGCTTCATATCGGCGGCCTTTGCGACCAACGGCATGATTCCGTGTGCCGGACCTCTCTGGGGAAGTGTTCACGGGGGTTCTTCGGAAACAGAACTGGATCAAGATCTAATCGTCTTTGAAAAACATTGATCCCATTTTTTAGAAGTGAGCCGAGGCTGCTGCATTCCGAGGTTCGATCAGAGCTGGGCAGCGGCCATCGCCAGATGGGGAAAAATCCACTTCAGGTGTATCGCCTTGCCTTGCTAGCCCGAAACGTTGTTCGTACGCAATTGTAATTCGATCCCAGTTATAAAACCGTAACGCTCGGCTCTTTGCAGAACTCTGAAGTCCGTTGACGTCGATCGAGCCTGAATCGATATTTCCTATCGTGCTACAGATGTCCTGCGGAGTCAGAAAGTATAACCCAGCGTCTTGAAGCACCTCGCGATTGAAGCGGTTGTCGTGAGCGATAATCAAATTTGAGCAACCCATCGCTTCGAGTAGAGACGGATTGGTTCCCCCGACACTATGACCGTGTATGTAAGCCCGACAGTGATAACGCAGTGCTTGTAATTCGTCGGCGTCGTAGACTGGACCTATGAACCTGATTTTGCTGTGCTGTTTCTGTTTCAGGCCTGATACGTAGCTACTGGCAGACTCGTGATCTCCAACTAGGACTAAGTCACACTGAGTATCAGATGCGACGAACCCGTCAATGATTTCACGAATATGATTTTCTGGCTCGAAGCGACACACGGCGATGTAGTACTTCTTGGGAGAAATTTGCCGTTTGGTCACAGCTTCCGTGGGAGGAATCGTATAGATAGATTCACATCCGTAAGGGATCACGTCGCAAGGAACTCGTAGGGAGTAGCGTTCGCGAAGATCATCGCGAATTGCACGTGCATCAGCGATCAGGCGGTCGGCAATACCCGTTGCGAGTCTCTCCATGACATGAAGGTATGCCCTTGCGAAGCGGTTCCACTTTTTACGTTTCCATTCCAAACCATCCATATTGATCCAGACTTTGTGCCCCAGAGCCTTGGAATCCAGCAGAAAAGGGCTGAACCATAACCGAGCATATATACAACATCGAAATCTCTCCTTGCGTCCCAGAGCGACGATAGGTCGTACAAGAGGGTTTTTGCAGGCCCAAGTTGAACAGCCGATACGTAGCGCAACTGGACTCCTTGGTAAACTGCTGGATGTTGTTTCGAACTCTCGCAGAAAACAGTTACATCGTGTCCCCTTTCCGCCAGTCGTATACTCAATTGTTCTGCGAAAGTTTCAAATCCTCCGTAGTGCGCAGGAATGCCACGAGTGCCGAGAATTGCAATTCGCATCAGAAGTTCTATATTTAACCCACCCGAGTAGTAGAGTGGCTCCTCTGAACAGATTCTAAAATCACGCGCGTTTGCACGGACTCTCCACATTTGGCGTAGAAGTCGATATCTATCTGCCTCTCGAGGGTCGAGTTGCTGTTTTCGAATAAGCTCCACGATCAGCGTCCACATCGTGGCGAGCATAAATGCGACAATAGTGGCAACAATGACAATGATTCCACGCTTTGGAGATGACTTTCGATCCGGTACGACTGCAGTATCCACCACTTGAATCACTGCACCCTGTCTCGCCTCATCCAACTTGGCTGCTTCGAGTTGTCTCGCAAGAATCTCGAATATAGTTTCATAATATTTAACATCACGCAGTTTGCGGATATATTCGAGACCCGAGTCGGTAACTTTCCTTCAGGAACGACCAACTCTATGTCTTCGTCTGTTGTGCTTCCGCCAAGTTGTTTTGCCTGCGCCTGCATAGCCGCAAGTTGCTCCTTTAAGACTAGAACCTCTGGATTGTTTGTTGTTTCCGCCGTTTGCAGCGCACGAAGCTGTATTTCTTTTGCCGCAATTTGGGCGCGAAGTTGAGCGAGTGATTCGATAAGTGCCTTAGCCTGACTGTCCAAGTGAATCATGCCGGTTTTCTGCTCAGATTCTTTGAGAGCTTCTTCGGCGGACGCAAGCTTGTTCTTAGCCTCGGCTAGTTGTTCCTCGAAGAAGAGGCGGCGCTGAGCAGCTTCGGTAGTCGCTAGGTTTGCGGAAAATTTTTTATATTCCTCAACGTATGCGTTCGCAAGTTCAGCGGCCCGGCCTGGCTGGCTGTCGTCAATGGAAAGTCGAATCAGGCCATCCTTCGTCCCTAGTTCAATCGTGCAGTGTCTTGCGAGGGCTTCACGGGCATCCGACTCGCGTTTCTTACCATAAAGCGCCATCAGATCGAATCGCTCGACGAGGGCATCTTGAACGGTTCGACTCTTTAGAAGAGAAACGTACATTTCATTGATATCTTTCAACCCAAATCCCCCACTCGATCCCAATGACCCTAACGAAGCCAACGAGCCTAAGCTTCCGATCTGGGATAGTAGTGCAGCCGCAGAGGATGAACTGTGTTGAGGTGGAAGGATTACAACCGTGGCGGTATAGCGGTTCGGGAGAAGGACTGAGAAAATAATCGCGCAAAGGGCGACTCCGGCGGTAGCCTTGGAGATCCACTTCTTCCTAGCCCCAATAATTGTCAGTACATCAATCAATGAAACATTTTCCTCAGAGCCGGACTTTTCTAAAGAAGGAGCTTGGCTCGAGGACGAATCCAATAGACTCGACTTGTCGATATCTGAAGCGGAAATTGGCATTTGATATGGCTTAGTGCAGCCTCACGACCGACGAACGTTGTTTTATTTGCGTTTCACAAGTTGCACCTTATTATAATCTCAATCGCGTAAAGCTGGCCCGGGAAGACTCTGGATAATATATCGTCCTCTGTTCATCAGAGGCGCCTCCTCTCCAGTCGCACCTCTCGGTCGGCCGGTAGCTTAAATGATCATGACTGACGTTGTTTGTCCCATGAAGACACACCTTCGAAAAGAGGCATAGCTGTTGCTGACAGTGTTTTTTTTTCTTGTCGCGCTTGCGTTGGATTTGGGAACTCTAAAATCGGCTAGAGAAAACCTATGCAGAGCGCTTACGTTTTGTTTGCCACGCACTTCTCCTTGGAAAGTCCTTGTGATTCTGGCTTGGGTTCCCATTGGGACACCTTTTCTCTACTCACAAGACACGGAGAATCCTAAGGAACAGTCGGGGCCGCAATCCCAGGTCGATCAAGATTCTAAGAACAGCCTAGGAACAAATTACTTAAAGCACTTGGCAGAGGACCAACGGTCCTTCTGGACGTTTCCAGCGCATATTCAGCGGTCGCAGATGAAGACGATCATTCCGGTCGCGGCCATAACGGCTGGTCTGTTTGCATCAGATGCGGATTTCTCCAGTCAACTCAGTCGTAGTCCCTCGCGCATCAATACAACCAACAACATCTCCAATTTCGGTGTGGCAGCGATGGTCGCGGGCGGAGGAGGCATGTACCTCTTCGGGCGCTTTGGAGGCAACGAGCATGCGCGGGAGACCGGCGTCCTATCGTCAGAGGCCGCGATAGACGCTGTTGTCATTTCTGAAGTTCTGAAACTGGCCACACAACGGCAGCGGCCCAACGAAGGTAATGGCCAAGGGCATTTCTGGGTGGGCGGTAGTTCGTTTCCATCTCAGCACGCGGCTGTGGCGTGGTCGCTCGCGGCGGTATTTGCGCATGAATACCCATCTCCAGCCGTGAAATTGTTGTCCTACGGCACGGCGTCAGCAATATCCTTCGCTCGTATCACGAGTCTCAATCACTTTCCATCGGACGTTTTCATCGGAAGCACGCTTGGCTACTTTGTTGGCCGACAGGTATATCGAACGCGGCATGACCGTGAACTGCCAGAAGCATCGTACGGGACCTTTGTAAAAAACAACGGACGCTTTCAGAGCCCGGCGGTTACCGGGACAACTTTCGTTCCGTTGGATAGTTGGGTGTATCCACTGATGGATCGACTTGCAGCCTTGGGTATGTCAACAGTGCGTTCGAGGGACAGCGTCCATGGACGCGACAAGAGTGTGCGCGGCTGGTGAAAGAAGCAGAAGTACGTATGGAGGGTCGGCGGGATTCCAGAAACTCCGCCTACAGTGGATATCAAGCACTCTTGGCTGAGTTCTCCCCTGAACTACACGAAGAGATCAACACAAACTTTGATGCCAGAGTCGAATCGGCTTATGTTGGAACTTTAGGAATTGCAGGGCCCCCGCTCACGGATGGCTACAACTTCGGGGAGACGATTACGAACGATTTTGGCCGCCCCTATGGAGAGGGGTTCAACGGCACAGCCGGATCATCAGTCCGGTTCGTTGCGGGTCCATTTGGTGCTTACGTTCGTGGGGAATATGAGCATGGTGCCGCTCCCATGAACCTCAGTCCTCCGGTCCAGCAGGCTATCCTCGCAACAGACGTGCCCGGCGCGCCGCCTGGATCACCTTGGCTCGTGCCGCCAGCTGTTACTTCGAATCAATTTCGCGTTTTGGATGCTTACCTGTCACTAAATGTGAAGAATAATTTGCTGACCTTCGGCAAGCAGTCGCTTTGGTGGGGGCCAAGCCAAAGTGGTCCACTACTTTTCAGCACAAATGCTGACCCGATTCCGATGTTTCGTTATTCTCGAAATACTCCCTATGTCATTCCGCTCGTGTCAAAGTTACTGGGACCTTTGGATATTCAGTTATTCTTAGGCCAACTTGAGGGCTATCAGTACGTCTCGTATTTCAACAAGGGTGGGCAGTTTGTTGTAGTAGGCCCACCGGTTCAGCCTCACCCTTGGATACATGGCGAAAAATTCACTTTCAAGCCGACGCCTAATTTTGAATTCGGATTCTCTGAGACAACCATATTTGCTGGCCCCGGATATGGATTCACGGGTCGGACTTTTCTGCGCAGCTACAGTATCAGCAACACGGGCCCAGGTGCCCCAGACGATCCCGGCGATCGTCGATCGGCATTCGACTTCAATTATCGGATACCGGGAATTCGAAATTGGTTGACCTTCTATGCAGATTCATTCACTGAGGACGAGTTTTCTCCTGTTGCTTATCCCCGCCGTTCGGCATGGTGGCTGGGATTCTTCATGCCTAAGGTGCCAGGGCTGAACAAATTGCAATTGCGCGCAGAAGGTGGATATACGGACCTCCCTGGGCTTGTTTGTTGCGGCACGTTCTATTCCAACGCCCACTACAACAGCGGATACACGAATCTGGGTCAAATCATTGGAAGCTGGGTGGGCAGGCAGGGACGCGGGATTCAGGCGACCGGGACCTACTGGCTCTCCGCTCGTAATAACGTGGAAGGTACTTTTCGTAAACAGGCAGCCAATCCGGAACTGCTCGGTGGGGGTACGTTGTACGATGGTCGGGTAGGCACGACGCACATGCTGAACTCAGCTCTGCAATTATCCGGTTACCTCCAGTATGAACGTTGGAATTTTCCTTTACTAACTACGGGGCCACAATCGAACTTGGCCGTTTCCGTTCAGCTAAGCTTTGTTCCGCCAGGTGGAATTACGGCTAGCAGGTTGCTTCGCACATTTCAACATTGAGTTTTGGAAGCATTAACGGTTACTTGTATTTGTTAAATGGGTTCAATATAGGTTCGAGTTCGCCAATTATCGAAGCAGAGTTCCGAGAACCGATCCGTTCGTCGTAGAATGCTTTAACCTACACAAATGTGGAATCTTAATTATCTTTCAACCCGCCGGATTATCGCCGGTTGCATAGTTGCAATTCAATTTATAGCTTCCATCCCTCCCGGTATTGCACAGACCTCTTCACAGAGTGCGGGCTCAGGTGGCTACGACCAACAGGGTGACTACGGCTATCAAGGTAGTTCGAGTCAGTCCAGCGGCTTTGACGCACTACGGTCTCGCTGCAATGGACCAGATGCAGGCCCGGAATGTGCGGCTCTAAGCGGAGGCGGCGCTTCGGGAATGTCTGGCTTTGGTGGAACTCCTGGCATCCCACAAATCTATAGCTCTGAGTCAGGGATGGATGCGTACTACTCGCTGGCTGGTAAAGGAGATGAATCTCTTAGGACCTTCCCGATTAGTCCCCAGCCACCTACGGAGTTTCAGAAATTTGTATACGCGTCTGTGGGGCAGAGACTCACAATCTTCGGCTCCAACCTATTTGTAAATGCTCCCAGCACGTTTGCTCCTGTCGACCGAGCGCCGGTCCCCTCTGATTACGTTGTGGGTCCCGGAGATCAATTGCTAATCCGAGGATGGGGGCAAGTTGACATCAACGTACGCGCTACGGTCGATCGTTCCGGGAACATTTACGTTCCCAAGGTTGGAATGATAAGCGTCACTGGCGTCAAATTTAGCGAACTAGTGCCCTACCTAAAAGGCGTAATCAGTCGCAACTTTCGCAATTTCGATTTAAGTGTCTCAATGGGACAACTAAGGTCTATCCAGATCTTTGTTGTAGGCCAAGCTCGGCGTCCCGGCAGCTATACCGTCAGCTCCCTGAGCAGTTTGGTGAATGCAGTGTTTTACTCAGGCGGACCGCTCAACACTGGTTCCATGCGCCGAATTCAGCTCCGCCGAGGCGATGCTGTTGTCGTACGAGTTCGACCTTTACGACCTGCTCCTAAGGGGTGACAAATCTAAGGACGTCGACCCTTCTACCAGGGGATGTCATTTTTATTCCGCCCGGTGGGCCCACAGGTCGCAATGGTTGGGAGTGTAAATACGCCAGCTGTCTACGAACTGAAAGGAAAGACTACTCTGGCGGAGGCAGTGAAACTGGCAGGCGGCTTCACTGCGCTTACGGATAACAATAAGGCCACAGTAGAGAGAGTTGAACAGGGAGATCATCAGACATTTCGGAGAGTAGAGGACTTCCCGCTGAACGATTCGGGTCTTCAGCAGGATCTTGCAAAATGGCGATATCGTCCGGATCGCTCCAATGCTTCCTCGTTTTGAAGACACCGTAACACTACGGGGCAATGTTGCGTGGCCCGGGCCGATATCCATGGCATGAGGGGATGCGGATTCGTGACCTTATCCCCAGTAAAGAGGCTTTGCTCACAAGAGATTTCTGGCGACAGCAAAATCCGGTGTATTCGGCCACGGGAGAGGTTCGCTTGAGTCCTAATGCTGGATACGAACCACGCGACGGGAGCGGAATTGGGGAATCGGGCGCGGCAGCGACGCAACCTGCGCGCGGAACGGATCAGCAATCTTTAGAACAGAGAGCCACGACTAACCCAAGCCAAGCAAATGCCCAACCGGGTGCGGAGCTATCCTCCAAGACAAACAATGTCGCACCAAATGCTGAGAATACGGCTCGCCAGGGCACCTACGCGGCTTCAACACTCAGCGTTGGCGAGGCTAGACTTCGCAACGATATCAAGGCGACGGCGCCAGAAATCAACTGGGACTACGCGGTTATCCAGAGAATCAACAAAGATGATCTCTCTACGACTCTGATTCCGTTTAATTTAGGGAAGGCGATCCTGGATAACGATCAATCGCAAAATCTGGTCCTATATCCGGGCGACGTGGTTACTGTTTTTTCGCAACAAGACATTAAAATTCCGATTGAAAAACAGGTGAAATTTGTGCGCCTTGAGGGTGAGTTTGTGGCCTCGGGTGTGTATAGAGTCGAACCTGGGGAGACACTCCGGGACTTGGTTCAGCGTGTAGGAGGGCTTACACCAAACGCATACCTGTTTGGATCGGAATTTACACGAGAGTCAACCCGAGAGCGGCAGCAACAGGAACTAAACCGCATAGTTGGCGATATGGAAGTGCAAGTAGAAAGAAACGCCACCATCGGCGCCAGCAATGTAGCTAGCCCCGAAGAGGCCGCTCTGCTCGGTCCCTCCCTCGAGGGACAGAGACGACTTGTGGAGAAGTTGCGACAGTTGCGTCCAACCGGAAGAATAGTCCTTGAACTGCCCGGCCTAAACGCCACGCTCCAAGATATACCCAAAATTCCCCTCGAGGATGGGGACCGGTTTGTCGTTCCTTTTCGGCCTGCGTCGGTCGAAGTACTCGGATCCGTTTACAACGCGAACGCATTTATTTGGAAGTCAGATAAGCGTATGAGCGACTATTTGCGTGATTCCGGTGGTCCAAACCGCAATGCAGATAAGAAACACATCTTTATACTGCGTGCCGACGGGGCGGTAATCAGCAGTAGTAACTCTGGTGGCGGTTTCTGGGGCGGAGGGATTGAGAGTTACCGGCTCGATCCCGGAGACGCCGTTGTGGTGCCCGAGATACTTGTGGAAGGGCAATGTCCAGAGGCAACTGAGGGATTGGACACAAATATTCTCACAGTTAGCCTTGGGAGCTGCATCTATCGCAGTTCTCAGCGGTCTGTAGAGCACAGCAGCGCCTGCGGATAAGGCTCGCGTCGCGGCTTCGTGTGGCGCCCCCCGCTCTACCGTTTCGGGCACCGATTATGAACATTTCATTACTACAATTAGAACAAAACAAGGAAGAACGCGTCAGAGTCTCACTTTTGTGGTATGTTCGGATTCTTGGAGTAGGGTAAAGAGCTGTGGGTTTGATAGTGCTGAGTAAGTAGATGATTAAGTGGATGATTAAGTAGCAACTTCTGCACAATATTTGTTTTCATATGCAAACAATACCCATGGACGAATCTCTAATCATTCCTAGTGTGACTCAGCCCCGTGTCGAATTATTTGAGGAGTAACCAGGGATGGAGACTTGGTTTGCAGGCGCTTTGATAGTTGGTTTGACTCTAGCAAGCGCGTTGACTCTCATAGTTAAACGAGCGGCGTTAAGTCGGAACTGGGTGGGGCAAGCTATGCCACACCATTTCCACGATGGTCCGGTGCCCAGGCTCGGCGGAATTTCGATATTTCTTACGGTTTTCATCCTTGTAGTAGCCTCCATGGTGTTTCGGAGCAGTTGGGCCGGCTATAGCGAACAGATCCTGGCAGTATTTCTTGCGGGAACTGTGGTTTTCGGTGTCGGTCTGTGGGATGACTTCAGCCCAATTCCCCCATTCTTGAAGGCTTCGTTAGAGGCATTCTCCGGTGTGATTCTTTATCTAGGGCACGTTCGTTTCGAAGCTTTCCCTCCCATTTTCAGCGGACCACTCCCTCCAGCCCTCTCCTTTTTCCTGACCGTGGCGTGGGTCTTAGGGATAACGAATTCTTTTAATCTGATTGACGGGCTCGATGGACTAGCGACGGGCTCTGCTCTAATTTCTTCAACCACCTTGGCGGTCTTATTCGCACTTGCAGGCCAAATCGAACTAGCACTCGTGAGCGCAATTCTCGCAGGTGCGCTTTTGGGTTTCCTCAAATTCAACTTCAGTCCCGCTGTGATCTTTTTGGGAGATTGCGGAAGCCTCTTTATTGGCTTTCTGATGAGCACCTTAGGTTTGGTGCTTCTGAAGTTCACCTCTTCTCCAGCCGGAGTATTGGTCCCCCTTCTGGCATTTGGACTCCCGGTTTTGGATACGATCCTTGCGATAGTGCGTCGCGTCCTTAAGAAGCAGCCAATTTACATGCCCGATTGCGAGCATATGCACCATAAGCTCGTTGCGAGTGGCCTGTCAGTGCCAGGTTCTGCGCTTATCCTATATACGATCAGCGCCTTCTTTGGTGCCATAAGTGTATTGTCGGTGACAATGCCATCGCACCTAGTGCTGCTGTCGACTTTGCCATTGTGCTGTGTTGCTGGATGCTTCGTTGGTTTTGGATACCACAAATACGTGCCAGAGTTTCATCAGCTGAATAAGCCTATCGATTTACAAATCGATACCCATTCAGCACGTCACGAGGATGCTCAGAATCCGAAGCGTCGCACGCCGCATAGAAGGACTTCCGTCGGCAAGACTAATGTGCCCGAACTTGACGAGGTGCTGGTTGGACGTCATGACAGTCATCGGGCAGGGGTGGCTTTCTCGGACGACTAACCGAAGCTTCTTCTACGATCTTCCTTGATCTGAACATGGCACTCGTTTTTGAGTGCACCTCCTGAGACTCAATTCAGATCGCCATCACGCCACCGTTTTGTCGAGAACTCGTCACCTTCTTGTAATTTGCTTACCCGTTAGCCAATCATTGCTGATAGCCGCGGTACAGTAATAGCCGCGCGCATCTTAGTGTCGCCTTAGTGATGAACCGGAAACTCGCAACGACTGTAACTGGCTGCCTGCAATTTCCTCCCGACGAGAACGCTGTTGAGCGTTTATCTCGAATGAACGCGCGCGAATCACGAGTGCTCCTCAGGTGGCTGGATGAAGGCGGTCTCTCGTTATATCTCCTGGATCATTTAAGAACATTGGGCATGGGGACCAAGCTGTCTCATTCCCTGCAGGATGAACTTTCTGATCGATTGCATGCAAATCAAATCCGCACTCAGGCACTCCTCGAAGAGTTCGCGAGGGTGAATAGTATTTTGCAGGCCAGTGGAGCTAGTTTCACGTTCATGAAGGGTTTTACTCTAACGCCCAACTTTTGTTCGTCAATTTATCTTCGTCATCAAACCGACATTGATGTGCACATCTCTCCGCTTTCGGTAGCGAGTGCGAAACATGCGCTCATTCGGTCGGGATATGTTCTCGAAATGGAGCATCCGAGCGGTGAACTCAGATTTGTGAGCTCCCTTCATGAATCCCGCAAGCAAGACCATCCGATTTATGGAGTGCCGAGCTTTAGCAGAGTGGAATTTCATCAGAAGATATGGGAGGAACGAGAACTCATTTCACTACAACCGCCCGAGCAGTGCTTTTCGGGCCGCGACGAACGCTGGCTGATGGGAATACAGTACCCCGGATTCTCGAAGAGCCTCAATGCTGGTTCTTCAACTGCTGCACGCTTTTCGTCACCTGCTTTCGTCCTGGATTCGGCAGTCCTGGCTATACGAGATCTCTTTCTTTCTCAGTAACAATCGAGAAGATGGCGAGTTCTGGAAGGAATTTGTGGAGATCGTCAGCTCGGACCGGCCTACGTCCGCTGCTTGCGGGACGATTCTCGCGCTCTGTTCTCTGGTTTTCAAGGTTCAGCTTCCCGAGATAGTCGATGAAAGCCTTGTGTCGAAGCTGCCGCAGCCCATACGAGAATGGGTGAGACTGTGCGGAGAGCGGTTTGCATTATCAGATATGCGTGGGACGAAGTTGGATCGCATGATCCATCCATACTTTCCGGCAGACGCCAGTGCAGGTCGGTCGCGTCGGCACTACTCAATCTTGCCGTCATCGCGATCATTTTCGAACGCTATTCAGAACAAAATGCGAGATCCCGAGAAGAGGCTTTTCAGTATTCCTCAATTTGTGCTGAAGCGTTCGTGTTTTCATGCGTCATCCGTCATGGAGTATCTCTGGTATTCGTACAATTGGCACCGCATCTTGGCATCCCCCCTAGCCATCAATTCACGGTCAGCGTGAAGTTAGTGCTTTGGATGATGTTGTTCGAGGTCCCGGACACGACGATCGTGAAGGTTCCTGAGGGAGTACCGGGCAACGGCTGAACTGGTGGAGCGCTTGATGTGCCTCCAGAACCTCCACAGGCAAGCAGGGTCGCCGTCAGCATTAGAAGCAAGGCCAGCCCGCCGATAATACCGCTCCCCATCCTCCTTCTTCTTCCGCATTTCGTACTCAACGCCAACTGAAACAACCCTATCGGCATTAAAGCCACAGCAAGAGCAAAATACTTCACTCTTCGAGACCCTCGGTGTATCTCCGCGCTGCTGACTGCGGTCGTAGAGATTCGCATTGTGGCTTGCGTAGAAGCTCCATTCACGTCGACCGTCGCGGGGGTAAACGTACAAGTTGAGAGAGGCGGCAGGGAAGCGCAGCTCAGATTAACAGAGCCCGTAAAACTAGATTGTGGAGTGAGGGTTATGCCAATGTTCGATGTGGTCTGGCCGGCGTTCAGGCTGGTCGCTACCGGTGTCACTGCGATCTGAAATGTCGGCGCATCCTGCACCGTGAGGTTAAAGTTCTGACTGGTACTTAGCGCAGGATAGCTGCCATCCGCGGCGAAAAACTTAATCGAATAGCTGCCCGGCGCTTCTCCCTGGGGAACCGCAATCTGCCCTTGGATTGTGGTCGTCCCGTTCGAGGTGAGCGCAACACTCGCCGGTGAAAGAGTGCACGTTTGATTCTGCGAGAGGGCAGTTGCGTCACACGACGTTTGCACCGTACCGGTGTATCCGTTCTCGGAGACTAACTGGACGCTGAAACTCGCGCTGCCGCCTGCGCCCGCGGCCTGCGGTGCTGTCACTGTGCCCAATCCAAAAGCGACTATGGGCACGGTAAGTGAAGCTGTATGTGTGTTTCCGCCCGCTACTCTCCCCGTGATCGACAAATTCAGGTTTGCTGGGCTCGCCCCTGTCGTATCGATTTGAAGCGCTGCTTGTGCAGGGAAAGTCCTCACCGTTGCAGGCGTAAGCATGCAGGGTGCCGGACCGGTACACGACAGAGCGACAGTGCCACTAAAGCCATTCAGCGAATTGACGGTGACAGTTGTCTTCGCCAGCTGTCCCGGTTTCACTGCAGTGAGCGATTGACTCGCCATCTGCAACGAGAAGTCGGGAGCCGCCGATTGCACCTGCAGACCGAGATTTGCAGTTTTGTGTTGCAGTCCGTCAGCGGATACCGCGACGAGCGTAATCGCATAATTCCCGAGTCCTACCGCGGACGAGATCACGATCGTGATCGGAATCGTTTGTGTCGAGCCCGGAGAAAGACTCGAACTGCTCCCGGCGCACGAGATGCCGGCTGCCGCGGCGGGGCAGGTTATCGTGATCCTTTCGTTAAACGCGCCCAGTGAACTAGCCAATACGTTAACGGTCGCATTGCCACCAGGCGACAGCGTCACGGAAGTCGGATCTGGAGCCGCGATTGAAAAATCCATCACGTGAAATGTCACTGCCTGCGCGTGCATAAGTCCGGACACGTCGTGCGCTTGTATTTGGAATGAGAAGTCATCAACGCTCGTATTGCTGGCTGGTACCGCAAA
Organism: Terriglobia bacterium; assembly: GCA_963724985.1. GTDB lineage: Bacteria > Acidobacteriota > Terriglobia > Terriglobales > Acidobacteriaceae > JAJPJE01. The sequence goes on from CAVRWV010000019.1 coordinate 298,176, forward strand.
GCTCGTTCCAGCAGACGTCGGCACAAAACTGTTAGCGTTCCCGCACTGCTGTGGGATGGCCCCTCCGGCCGCATAGCAGCTGAGGGAAAGTGTTTTTGAGTAGCCATTGAGGGACGTCAGCATGCCCTGGAACGTAGCTCCAGTACTGGGATATGCATACAGATTCGTAGTCGTCACCTGAATGCTGAAATCTGGAAACGAACTCTCCGGCAGAGGAATTTCCCACACACCTCGTCCGTAAGTGGCAGCTCGCAGTCTAGGCGGCTGATTGGCTGGATGAAACAAAAGCAAACTGCGTCACCGGAACTGTGGGAAGCGCTCCTGTTCCGCTGGATGGCCCGACTTCGGTCCAAGAGGTGGAAGTCCCGTTCGGTTGTCCCGCAAATACACCGATATCTGTGCCGACGTAGATGAGCCCACTGGATGGATCGACAACGACGGCGTTCGAAGGAACATCAGGCAGATTTCCTGTGATGTCTGTCCAGCCTGTGCCGGCTGACGTGGTCTGCCAGATGTGTCCGATCCCGAATCCCAGCACAACCACGTATGCAGTTTGCCCGGTCGCATCGTTCGGATCCAAGGCAATGGCCGATACGGGATAGGGACATGACGTGCCGCCGCCGCACGCCGGATCCTGGAACCCACCGGCGACAGGCGATACCTCGTGCCATGAGCTTGTGCCTGAAGAAGCGTTGGTGGTGACCCAGATTCTTCCGTCGTCCGTCCCCGCATAGATAACCTGCGAGCCCGCGCCGGCGGAAGGCCCTCCGGCAGCCAGTGACCGAACAAAGCCGGTGGACTCTGCAGAGCAGGCTGTGCTACCGGCAGTCCCGTCCAATTTTCCGCTGAGTGCATTCGAAGAGTTCCATCCTCCGCTGCTGGATCCTCGCCAGACCCGGCATGTCCCGGCAATGAGCTGCGCAGAGTTTTGCGGATCAAAAAGAAAAGGGAAGTGCAGGCCGGCGGCATCCCCTTGCAGTTGGGCCTGATCTACTACGAACTGCCAGTCCGCAGGCGAGCAATTAACCCCTTTTGTGCAGTTTTGGATGTTGACGACGCCGGACATCGATGCGAACCAACCGCTCGCATCAATTGCCGTTGTCTCCGTACCCTCCATTTTCGACAGTGAGCCACGTTGTGCCGTTTGCTCCGCTCGCTGTGGATGAAGTTGCCGATAGGCCGCTGCCCGTTATTGAGGCCAGCAATGCGCTCGGATCGCTGGCGTCCCCCGCAAGCGAACTCAGTTGAGCCATCGAGCCGAGAGTGCCGTTTAAATCATCGACCGGATAAGGTGTCGTCCCACATTGCCCGCTGATCGTCGTCCCGAAGTCACTCGTGGAGCGATATACACCTCCATCGTTCGCGAAATATACGGTTGCAGCGTTTGCCTGTGAATAGGCTATGCCATGTTGCTCGGGATGCATGTGAGAATATGAGCCCACTGGGCTACATCCGTATGCGTGCGTAAGATTCACGAAACCGTTGTTTGCTGCTGAGCAAGTGGGATTTGACACAGGATCAAGCCGGCACCGATAAAGATTGGTCGATCCCGTGTAGATGTCGGTCGCCGTACTTCCGTTCGGCACAGCGGTAATAGTCAGTGCATACGTTCCATCTTCAGTTCCACAGCCCTCCGCATCGCCACAGTTCGCAATTCCCGCCGTATTGATAGTGATCCAGCTATTGCCGCCATCACGTGTAAGATAGACACCCTCGTCAGTAGGTGTGTCTAGGGCATCCACAAACCAGACGTACATTTCATCGCGCCCAGGAACCTGCGCTATTTCTGCGCGATACAGGGGACAGCTGTCTGGCAACACAGCTGGTTGCGTGGGACAGTTGGCCTGCGAAAGATCAAAGGTCGCGGAAGGTGGCTGATTCGCGAGCCTGGTCCAGTTGATGCCATTGCTCGAACTGTAGAAGCCGTGGAACCGCAGGGCCGCATAGAACTTGTGCTCGACGGAGTGATAGATGACGGTCGTTGCCGAAGCATTGCTCGGACCGGTCGCCCCTGAATCGACAACCGATGCTAGATGCCAGCTCACTCCTGCATCGGTCGAGTAATAGAGTCCACGTTTGGCCGCGTAGTTTGGCGACTCCGCACCCACCGCCAGTCCTTCACTGGACGTGGCAGCTGCAGCCACAACCAGACTGGGATTATCCAGGCTGAAAGCGATCTTGGCGAACGCTAGTCCGTGAAACGGCGAAGCTCCTGCATCGGCGGAACTGATCAGCGTCCAGTGTGCGCCCGTGTCCGTGCTGCGCAAGATTCCGAGACCGTAGTATGAGTCGACAGAACTGTTGGGCTCTCCGGTTCCGACCAGAATCACTCCGGTGTGCCCGGGTTGAATCGCGATGGATCCAACCGAGAGCGTTGGTTGATTGTCAATCAACGGCTGCCACGTCACTTGCGATACGTCGCTCGCCATCGCGTTTGTTGAGCGCCATAATCCGCCTGTAGCACCCCCAACGTAGATCGTGTTTCCTGTGAGATCGTCTTGATCCACAAGGACCGCTGTCGCACGTCCCGATACGAAGCCATAGTCCTGGTCAGCACCGCTCGCTGCAGAGATGGTGGGGGCCGGTCCGAGCGAGGTCCACTGCGTCCCAATGTATGTGTCGGCGGGCGTTCCAGGCGTAACCGGCACCTGCTGTTTCATCGCGCGTTGCCGTACGGCATTTAGCGCAGAGCTGCCTGGCGCCACCGAGGATGTAGCAGACAGGGTGGCACGGCCCTTTAAAAACCAGGCAGCCTCCTGTTTGCGCAACTGTCGCAACCGCGTCAGACTTGAGTCACCGGGACTCGCCTGAGCAACAAGCATCGAGCAATTCAGAGCAAAGAAGAGGGCGCCGCCAGCTGCACGGCGAGAAGCGCATTTGAAGGAGATCATTCCTGGTCCGGCGTCGCCTAATCAATAGCGAGGCGTGCAGACCAGTATGTTTGCCCGAGGCGAGCGATGTCAGTGGAGTAGAGGTGCTTGCAGATATTTCAAGAAATCAAATTGGGACACCTTGCAAATCGGTGACCGAACGAAGTCTACAATTCGCGACGTCCTTCCATCGCCTTGAGGATGGTGACTTCGTCTGCATATTCGATGTCGCTTCCCGCCGGAATTCCCGTTGCGATGCGCGTGACACGAACGCCCGGGCGCCTCACGAGCCCAGAAACGTAGACGGCCGTAGCCTCGCCTTCTACAGTCGGATTGGTGGCGAGAATCACCTCGTCAACTTCGTCCGCTTCAATGCGCTTCACCAGGTTCGACGTGCGCAGTTGTTCTGGACCCACTCCATGTAGCGGTGAAATAGATCCATGCAGCACGTGATACACGCCGCTGAAGTTTTTCGACTTTTCGATCGCTCCGATGTTCGTCGGTTCTTCCACCACGCAAACCAGGCGCTGATTGCGGGTCGCGCTCGTGCAGTAAACGCAGGGATCGACGTCGGTGATGTTGTTGCAGATCGAGCACAGATGAAGATTCGCTTTCACGTCGCGGATCGCGACGGCCAGTTCTTCCGCGTCTTCATCACTCGCACGCAGAACATGAAAGGCCAGCCGCTGCGCGCTTTTGCTCCCGATTCCAGGGAGCTTCTTGAATTCTTCAATCAGTCGGGCCATGGGCTCGGCGAAGCGGCTCATCAGAACCCCATCCCGGGTATCTGAAATCCACCCAGCATTCCACCCATGGTGGACTTCAATTCCTCATCCACCTTCTGACTGGCCGCATTGACCGCGGCCGTCACCAGGTCCTGCAGCATTTCCAGATCGCCGGACTTCGCGATCTCCGGGTCGATCGTTGTTGAAAGCAACTGCTTCGTGCCATTCATGCGTACCGTGACGCTGCCGCCGCCCGCGGATCCTTCCACGACAGTGGCCTGCATCTTCTGCTGCATCTCTTCGTATTTCTCACGCGCCTGCGACACTAATTCCTGAAGCTGCCGCGGATTAAACCCACCCATTTCGATTCCCCCACCAACTACTTCTTGTCGCGATAATCGATTACGGTCCGTATCTCGGCCCCAAACTTTTCCTGCATCCGCTTTACGATCGGATCCTCCGACGCGCGCGCCCGTGCACCCAGTCCGTTGCCCACCCGTGAGATCGGTGCTTTGGCGGTATTGCCGTTGCCGTTCCCATTTCCAACTCCGCTGCTTTGCAGCGTCACTTTCACCGGGCCAGCCGCAACCGTGGCCGCTGCTGAATTAATGATCTTCCGCACGTCTGGGCTGAAGACCATTCCCAGCAGCTTCTCGCCTACCGGAACCGCAATCACCAACTCGGTGCCTTGCACTCTCCAGTCGCCCTCTTCCAATCGCTCTGCCGGAGTTCGATGACTCGCCTCCTCGAGCGCCGTGAGGATCCCCGCCTGCAACTTTGGGAGCGAAAGTTCAGAGCTTGCGAGCGGTTCCGCCGCAATGACCGGGGCCGTTGCTGTTGCTGCAACCGTTCCCATCGCCAGAGCGGAGCTGCCCGACACTGTCTCTGTCGCAACCGAACTGCTTGGTTCATTCCGTTTTCGCGAAAGATCAGCTTCAAACGGTGATGGGCGTGCGGGACGGCTAACCGCGGGTTCGACCGGACGTGCAGAAGAACCGGCTGGAAGGGAAGAGCGCTGTGCCGAACTTCCCGCCATGACTCGTGGCGCGCCAGAAGCGCTCGCAGCAGGTACATCGCTCAATAGCTGCTCCAACGGCAGCAGGCGCTGGGCATGCACCATCCGAAGCAATCCGAGCTCAAGGTGGAAACGCTGCTCCTGCTTGTAGCCCAATTCGTTGTGCGTGCGCAGCATGATCTGCAGGAAACGCGTCAGATCCTCTTCCGTAAACTTTTCCGCTACGCGTCCGACGCGCTCGGCCTCGTCGCGGGAAATCTGAAGAAGCGAAGTATCCGCACCCGCAACCTTTGCCACGATTGCATTGCGCAGGAATCGCACCAGTTGCTTCGCGAAATACGTCGGATTCTGACCCTCGATCATCAAGCGATCAACCAGCTTCAGCACGTTCTCGCTGGAGTTCTGCTCGACTGCGCCCATCAAGTCTTCAAGTACCTCCGACGGCACCGATCCGATCAACTGCCGGACGACATCGGCCGTCAGTCGAGTGCCGCAACAGGCGATCGCCTGATCCATGATCGAAAGCGCGTCGCGCATCGATCCGTCTCCGGCTTCGGCCAGAAGCGAGAGCGCATTGTGATCGGCCTCGATCCCTTCGGCCTTAGCGATCGACTCCAGTTGGCCAACAATCTCTTCAAACCTGACCGCGTGAAAGCTGAAGTGCTGGCAGCGCGATCGGATTGTCTGGGGGATATCTTCAGGCTGGGTGGTCGCCATCATGAAGATGACGTGCCCAGGAGGCTCCTCCAAAGTCTTCAACAATGCATTGAAGGCCGCGTCCGTGATCTGATGCGCTTCGTCGAGAATCCAGATCTTGTAACGATCGCGAGCGGGACGGTACCGCGCCGCATCGCGCAGTTCGCGAATCTCATCAATTCCGCGATTTGTAGCCGCATCGATCTCAATGACGTCGACCGCATTGCCCGCTCGAATCTCGGTACACGACTCGCACACTCCGCAGGGCTCGGGCACCGGATGATCTTTCGAGCGGCAGTTCAGCGCCATCGCTAGAATTCTGGCGATCGTAGTTTTGCCTATGCCGCGGTGGCCGCTGAAGATGTACCCGTGAGCAATCCGCTGCTGCTCAATGGCGTTCTTCAGCGTGCGAGTGACGTGGTCCTGCCCAATCACATCGGAGAACTTCTGTGGACGGTATTTTCTGGCAAGGACCTGATAGCTCATCGGAGAACTCGATTATAAATGCTGGCACGCGCGCCGGTCGCATAGCCCTAACTTAAGCTCCACTTAATGAAGACTCTCTAATAGAACCAGCCGCTGTTCGGCGGAAAAGACCGCGCCCGTCTTATCGGCCTATTCTTCTGAACGACTTACCAATTCCGTTTCGGCAATTTCCACGAATTCATTCGGCAAGATGATTGCTTTTTATATCAGCGAACAATCTTGCTGGAAGGAGTGCGAATTGCGCTCGCGGTCTTTATCTACATCCATTCTTCTGCTCGCCGGCTTCCACTTTTTGTTGCTGTCTGGATGTCGAGAGCTGCAGCGTACTTCATCAGCAGATAAACCGAAGCCGAGCGTGGTGCACCTGGAGACGTTTGTACTTAACGCAGGCGATCCAGAAGCGCATTCCTTTCTGAAAATTGGGATCGATCTTGTGGTTCAAGCGAAATCAGGACTCGGGCGCTGATTCGTCCGGCGGAGTGCTGATTCCCGTCGCGCGCGATGCAATTATTGGCGTCCTCACCTCCGCCAAGTCCGACGATCTTCTGCTCCCTGCTGGAAAGGCGAAGCTGAAAGCGGACCTGCTGAAGGCCTTGCAAGACCGACTGCCCGTCCGCCGGCATTCACGATGTCTATTTCACGGAGTTTCTGATCCAGCGGTGAAACATGCCAGAGAGCGAGCCAGCACGATTGCAAAGCGTTAGTCCGCAGCGCGAAGAGGACGAATGGGGCGAACTGGTCCATCTGCCCTGCACGCTGACTCTGGATCTGCCGATTCCGGAGATTCGTGTTCGCGAATTGATAGAACTCGACGCGGATTCGATTCTCGACACCAAGTGGGTGCAGAGCAAAGACGTACCGGTCCGCGTTAACGGCCGCTTTATCGGATGGGCAGAGTTCGAGGTGGTCGGCGATCGACTGGCCGTCCGCATTACCGAATTAGCTGGAGTGGAACAACATGAGCTTGTCTGAAACTCAGTTGCCGTCGCAAGGATGGTTCGGGCGCATCATGGGAGCTTTATTTCGCGCGGCGCGTCCGCGGAATCGACAACTTCGACTGGTCGAGGCTCTTTCTCTTGGCGAGCGCAGGTTCGTGGCGCTGATTGAATGCGATCAGCGGCGTTTTCTTGTCGGCAGTACGGCGCAATCCATCCGATTACTCACCGAAATTGGCGCCCATACGTCTGCCAGTCGATTGATCGGCAAATCTCGGTTGGAACGTGAGCGCACGCAATGACCATGATTATCCGATGGCTGCGCCGCAGACTGCTTCCCGGACTGATCCTCATCGCAAGCACTCCGGCCTTTGCGGCGGCGCGACACGAAGATTCTCTGGCCTGGGCGGGATTGGGTGCCAAGGGCTCGTTGCCATGGGGCATCGTTGTTCTCCTTACGCTGCTGACGCTGATTCCGGCACTGCTTCTCTGTATGACGCCGTTTGTACGTCTGCTGGTGATCTTCCATTTCCTGCGTCAGGCACTTGGAACACAGACGACTCCTACGAATCAAACCCTGATCGGTCTGGCACTCATCTTGACATGGTTCCTGATGCAGCCGGTCGGCGTCGCTATTTATCAGCAGGCAATTGTTCCTTACCAGGACGGAAAGATCGGACCCTTCGAGGCAGTTGATCGAGGATCCGATCCGGTACGGCATTTCATGCTGCGCTATGCGCGCGAAAAGGATCTGGCGCTCTTTATCGACTTGGCACATGAGCCCACGCCGCCCAACCCTGAGGCGTTACCAATGCGAATTGTCGCGCCCGCTTACATCATTTCTGAGCTCAAGGCCGGCTTCCAGATTGGCGCGGCATTGTTTCTTCCATTCCTGGTGATTGACATGGTTGTGGCAGCAATCACCACATCGGTCGGGATGTTACAGCTGCCACCGGTCGTGATTTCTACGCCGCTCAAGATACTTCTCTTCGTCATGGTCGATGGATGGAACTTGTTGATCGGATCGATCGTGAAAAGTTTCTACTGAGGCGAGCGCAATGTCGATGCAAACGGTAGTGGATCTTGGGCGAATGACGCTAGAAACGGCGCTTCTGATCGGAGCTCCGCTGCTGATTCTGGTCATGGTGGTGAGTCTCGCCATCAACATTGTGCAAGTGCTCACTTCCTTGCAGGAGGTGACGCTCTCCACCGTGCCGCGCCTGGCGATGGTGGCCTTCGCCAGCATGCTGTTGATGCCGTGGATGCTGCGCCGCATGGCGGTATTCACTCTGCGCCTGTTTTCTGACTTTCGGCCGTTGTTGCACTAAAACATCATGCTCGATCTGGAAAAGATTCTCGCCGCTGCGGTATTTGTCGGAACCCGTATTGCCGGGCTGCTGACGTTCTCTCCCTTTCTGGGGAGCGCGGCCATTCCGATCAGAGTGAAGGCTGGACTGGCGCTGACGCTCACCTATCTTCTTTATCCAGTGTGCGCGCCCAAGCTTGCCGACTGGTCTCCCACGGGTTGGCTGCAGATCGCAGTCACGGAATTATTCATCGGCCTGCTGATTGGGTTAGTGGTGTCGTTCGTGTTCGAAGCGGCGCAAGTGGCCGGCCAGGTGATTGGTCTCCAAGTCGGCTTTTCGCTGGTCAATGTTATAGACCCGCAGACGCAAGTAGATACACCGGTAGTTTCGACGTTCTACCAATTATTGGTGCTGCTGATTTTCTTACAATTGAACGTTCATCACTGGCTGCTGCGCGCCGTGGCCAACAGCTTCACCTATCTTCCGGCGGGAAAAGCCCTTCCGGTTGGAGCAATCACTGAGGCCATCCTGCATGCGGCGGGCGGCATTTTCCTCACTGGCGTGCAAATCGCGGCTCCCGTTCTGTTTGCCACGCTGATTGTCGATGTTGCACTTGGCTTCGTCGGAAAAGCGTCGCCACAGCTTCCAGTCCTGTTCCTCGGACTTTCCATCAAGGCTCTTGTCGGATTCACGGTCATGATTGCAACCCTGGCGCTGTGGCCGGGACGCTTCGAGCGCTACTTCGCACATTCGCTTTCAACGGTGGAAAAGCTTCTGCACCTCGCTAGATGACCCAACTGTGCCGGCTGAGAACAAATCGGAGAAAGCCACACCGCGACGGCGCCAGAAAGCTCGTGAACAAGGTCAGGTAGCGCGTAGCCGAGAGCTTGGCTCGCTAATCGGAACGCTGTTGGCGCTCTTCTTGTTAAGTTGGCAAGCGCACGCCGTTCCTGGATATTGGCGAACGGTTCTTAGGATCGTGCTGGATCGTGGTTCATCCGGCGAGATGCTTCTGGGCTCCCCGATCTTGATGGTGACCAGTTTCGCCGCGATCTTCGCTGCACTTCCAATCATGTCCGTAGCCTGGGTGGCCTGCCTGGTGAGCACGCTCGCTCAGGGTGGTGTGGTCGTCGCCCCTTCAGCGCTTGCGCCAAAAGCTTCGCGGCTCAGTCCAGCCAGCAAGATGCGCCAGCTCTTTTCAGTGCAGAGCGTGTTCAGCATGCTGAAGTCGCTCGTGCCAGCTGTCTTCATTACCTATTTCGTGCTGGCCATCATGACCAGGGATTGGCCCCTGATTACGCCAAGGTCAAAACGCAGGTCTTGGCGCCTTCTCCGCTTTTCTTTTTTCGCGGCTCTTCGAGCTCTCCTGGAAATGCTGTTTCGTGCTGGGAACATGGGCGGCACTGGATTACTTCCTTGAGCGGCAGAAGCTTGAACGTGACTTGCGCATGAGCCAGCAGGAAATCCGTGAAGAGATTAAAGAAACTGAAGGAAATCCGGCGACCAAGATGCGCGTTCGTCGATTGCAGCGGCAGTTGCGCCGCCGGCGCATGCTGCAGGACGTTTCCAAGGCAACGGTGGTGATTACTAATCCGACGGAATTCGCGATCGCGCTTGCCTATGGCGGGGAGTACGCAGCGCCCGTCGTAGTGGCCAAAGGGCGCAGCCTGCTGGCCCAGCAGATTCGCCAGACGGCGCTGTGGCACAACATACCGCTGGTCGAGAACCGCCCGTTGGCGCACGCACTCTATCGCGCTGTCGAAGTGGGGCAGATGATTCCGCCCAAGCTCTACACGGCAGTCGCAGAAGTCCTGGCATTTATCTACCGCGCGCAGGCGCGTGCAGCAGGGAAGTAAACGAGAGGACGGATGGAAGCCAAAGAATCAGTCATGAAGAAGAGAATCAGCTCGCTCGCCGAGTGGATTGTACCGGTAGCGGCCGTGAGCCTGGTCTTCGTGATGCTGGTTCCAATGCCATCCCTGCTGCTGGATCTGCTGCTCGCCACCAGTATTACCGCGTCGGTGCTGGTTCTGCTCTCCGCAATACAGATACTAAAGCCGACGCAGTTCTCCGTCTTCCCATCACTTCTTCTTTTATTGACACTATTCCGCCTCGCGCTCAACCTCGCCAGTAGTCGTCGCATTCTGCTGCACGGGAGTGAAGGTGTCAGCGCCGCGGGACAGGTAATCGAAGCCTTTGGGCAATTCGTAGTCGGCGGCAATTACGTTGTCGGCTTCGTTCTTTTCCTCGCCTTGATAGCGATTCAGTACATCGTTGTAAGCCACGGTGCGGTGCGCACGGCCGAAGTCACGGCGCGTTTTACCCTGGACGCGATGCCTGGCAAGCAGATGGCAATCGACGCCGATCTGAATGCTGGACTGATCGACGAAAAACAGGCTCGCCAGCGCCGCGAGCAGGTCGCGCGCGACGCAGAATTCTATGGCGCGATGGATGGCGCGGCTCGCTTCAACCAGCGCGATGCCCTTGCCACCATCCTGATCACAGCGATCAACATCATTGCCGGATTTCTGATTGGCGTTTTTCAGCTTGATATCCCATTTCGCGACGCGCTTCGAACCTACACCACATTAACCGTCGGCGATGGTCTGGTGACGATGATTCCGTCATTCCTGGTTTCCATTGCGGGCGCAATCGTTCTCACCCGAGCCTCTTCCGAAGGCACGCTGGGTTCGGATCTAGGCAAGCAACTATTTACCACCAGTCGTCCGTTGTGGATCTCCTCCGGAGCGCTTTGTGTGCTGGCCCTGATACCCGGGATGCCGAAAATCGCATTCTTCACGATTGCCGGCATCGTGGCGTGGCTGGCCCGCCGTGCCAGTAAGCCCAAGCCTCTTCCTGAATCGGCTGCCAGCGCGAAGGCAACACCTGCTCAAGAACCGGTCGAGGAGTTGCTGAAGCTCGACGAACTGAGTCTCGAAGTTGGATATGGCCTGGTTCCACTGGTAGACGCGAAGCAGGGAGGACAGTTGCTGCAACGCGTGCGCAGTTTGCGCAGCCATCTGGCCGTGCAGCTGGGATTCATCATTCCCTCCGTGCACATCACCGACAATCTGAAGTTGAAGCCGCGCGAGTACACCATCTCATTGCGCGGCGTCGAGATCTCCCGTTGGGAACTTTACGAAGAGCGGCTGTTGGCAATCAGCTCGGAAACCAACCCGCCGCGTGTTGCTGGGATTGAAACCCGGGAACCTGCATTCGGCGTGAATGCCCTTTGGATTCTACCTGCGCAACGCGATCAGGCACTCGCCGCCGGATACGCGGTAGTCGAGCAGACGTCGATCATGGCGACTCATGTGGCCGAGATCATCAAGCAAAACGCCAGTGAACTTCTTACTCGGCAGGAAACCAAGCGCCTGCTCGATCGCCTGGGCGAGAGCCATCCCAAGCTGGTGGAAGAATTGGTTCCGAAGCTGCTCAGCCTCGGTGAAACGCAGCGCGTGCTGCAGCAACTTCTCCGAGAACAGGTTTCAATTCGCGACTTGCCCACCATTCTCGAAAGTCTGGTTGACTCGGCGGCAGTGAACAAAAACCCGATTGCGCTGGTCGAGTCCGCACGCCAGTCACTTGGACGGGCGCTGGTCCGGCCGCTTCTCGATGAAACCGGCGGGCTGAAAGTGGTCACGCTTGATCCGGTGATGGAAGACGAACTGGCGCGCGCTTTTGCCAACGCCACTATGGCTACCGCACCGCCCGGCTTACAGCCATCGTTTGTGCGCCGTGTTCTCGAGAGCCTGCGTCGGCTGGTTGGCGAACATGTATCGATTGCCACCCCAGTGTTGTTGTGCAGTACGCCGGCGCGCTTCCATCTGCGCAGAATGCTGGAACCATTTCTTGCCAAAGTTAGTGGTGCTGTCGCCATCGGAGATACCGCCCATGATTCCGGTGCAGTCGGTGGGCACGGTGCAATAGCAGCTGGAGTTGAAGATTATGAATGAACAGGCTCATCTCGCTTACGACCAGACTTCTGAAGCCGAAGAACGCGAACGCATTCTGATGGAGCAACTTCCGCAGGTTCGCTACATCGCACGGCGCATTCATGAACGATTACCGCAGCATGTTCCCTTTCGACGATCTGGTACACGCCGGCGTACTCGGCCTCATCGATGCTTTGCAGAAATACGACTGCCGCAAGGAGGTGCAGTTCAAATCTTATGCCAAGCATCGTATCCGCGGCGCCATACTCGACAGCCTGCGCGAGATGGATTGGAGCCCGCGCGACCTGCGCCGCAAGGCGAGAATGCTCGACGAGGTTCATCAGAGGTTGGGCACCGAACTGGGTCGGGCCGCGACTGAACAGGAGATAGCGGAAGACCTCCATCTTTCGCTGGAAGAACTCCATCGTTTGCTGAACGAACTTGGCGGGCTCGATCTGGGCAGTCTTCAGCAAGAGTCCTTTGAAGATGGCAAAGAAACCGATCTCGCCGAGTCTTTGCCGGCGAATCCCGATGACAATCCTTTCCAGGCTTGTCTCGATGGAGAGATGAAAGCGCTTGCTCGCGCAGGCGATCTCCGAATTACCGGAGAAGGAGCGTCAGGTGCTGGCCCTCTACTACTACGAAGAGCTCACAATGAAGGAGGTGGGGGCCGTGCTGGGCGTGGGTGAGTCGCGGGTCTCGCAGATCCACACGATGGCAGTGTCTCGTCTGCGGGCCCGCATGCAACAGAAATCGTCGCGACCGGCTGCGGCCGACTCTGCCGCGCCAGCTATCAGACGGCATAACTATGGAAAAAGTACTAAATCAGGAAGAGATCGATGCGATGTTTCGCGCAGCGCGCAGCGGAGCAGCAGCCGCTGCCGCCCGATGCGTTGAAACCTCAGCTGACAGTCACGCGTTGCAATCTGCAGGGAAGTCCGCTGCGCAAAGAACAGGTTCGCGCCATCAGCACTCTGCACGAAGGGTATGCAAGGAACCTTACACACTCGCTCGGAGCTTATCTTCGTGTCCTGTTCGACGTGAATCTTGTCTCGGTGGAACAGCTGCTCTATCGCGAGTTCCTGGGACGTGTTCCCGATCTCGTCTACCTCGCCTCCGTGAACCTGGCTCCCGACGGCGGAGTGGCGTTGTTGCAAATGGATCTATCGCTGGCCTTCGTGATTATCGATTTGCTGCTCGGAGGCCAGGGGCAGCCGCCCGCAACTTTGCGCGATTTGACCGAGATCGAAGACGAGATTCTGGAAAGCGTGGTTCGTGTGCTCTGCCGCGAACTGAGCACGACTTGGCAGACGGTCGGCATCGCCACGGAATTCGACGAGCGGCAGGTGCCCGCCGGCGGCTCAGCATCTGATGCCTCCCACCGATAAGTCGCTTGCCTGAGCTTCGAAATCCGTGTAGCGGACGCGCGTGGCGCGCTCAACTTCGTTTTTCCAGCATCGGCCTCAACTGTCCTGTTACGGAAACTTGCTCGCGACTGGTCGCGTTTTCGAGCGAAGACCGCCAGCGAGTCCGAGCGGCGTTTACGCCAACTTCTGCTCGATTGCGAATTTCTGGTCGATCTGGCGCTGCCGCCCTGCGAAGTTACTTTTCAGCGATTGCTCGAAGTCGAGGCAGGCGACGTTCTCACACTTTCCTTACCGGCAGCTGCAGCGGCTGACCTACGCATCGCGGGCCGCGAGTATTTTCAGGCACAACCGGTGCGCACGGGCCGTACCCGCGGCGCAAAGATATTGGCTTCGCTGACTGACGCTGATTCAAAGCAGGAAGCGAGGAGTTGATCGATGTCCGAATCGTTTGTTCAATTTGTCGAGACCTGGCAGAAATCCATTTCTCAGGTCATGACCCAGATCGCGGCCAAGCCGGTTACCGTTTCCTGGGAAATCGCAGCAGCCGATGCTGTCCTGCTATTGGCGGCAATGATCTTTGGGTGCGATTCAGTGCCGCGTCCTTCGGCGAAAACGCCGAACTTGCCTTCCATATTCGCTCCGCTGACGCTCTGACGCTTTCTCAGATTTTCATGGGAGAGAAGATCGATTCGAGCGCCGCTCTCAGCGAAGATTCGCGCGAAGCCGTTGCCGAAGCTTCGCGCCAGATTGCCGGACGCGCGACGACTGAACTCAAGCAATCGTTTGCCGGATGCGAACTGACATACCTTTCCGAGCCGATCCCTTCGTGGAAGCCTGAGGCCGCGGCCACATTCAATCTAGCTTCCGACGGCTGGAGCTTTACCGCGGACGTGTTTCTGAACACAGCACTCGCGCAGCGACTGACGCAAAAGGACGAAGCGCCTCCGGTTGTTCAACCGCCTGCTGAGGAAGCCGCACCCGTGGAGAAACCAGCCACGTCAGCGGAGAGCAGTCCCGCTCCACCCAGTCCGCCGCCAGCTCCAGAGCTATCTCCCGTGGTCGCGCCTCCATCTCCTCCGCCTCCTTCCATACGTCCACCGAGTACGGCTCGTCGCGTGAAACGCAATAATCTCGAATTGCTGCTCGACGTGAATCTGGCCGTTACGCTGCGCTTTGGGCAGCGTCAGATGAGCCTCCGCGACATTCTCCAACTGCGATCCGGCTCGGTGATTGAACTCGATCGTCAGACCGAAGAACCGGTCGACCTTCTCCTCGACGATCGCATCATCGCGCGCGGTGAAGTGGTTGTGGTTGACGGCAACTATGGTTTGAGAGTCTCCGAAATCTGCGCACAGAGTGAACGGATCGGCCTGCTTTCATGATGAATTTGTCTCAACTGCCGTCGCGTTTACTACCCAAACAACGCCAGTGCTCTTACCGCGGCTGCATCCAGAAGCCCGATTGGAACCGCCTTTTTCATAGTGTTCAAGGGATCGAACTTCAAGGCGAATGGATGTGCTCGGAGGCGTGCTTTCTCGCTGCGGCACAAGAACTACTTTCGTCGCTCGGTGAGGCGCGTACTACCTCTCCGTCTTCTAGGACACACCTTCCTCTTGGACTCGTGATGGTGTCGCGAGGCGACTTGACCAGCACCCAGCTACGAGCGGCTCTCGACTATCAGCAGAAGAGCAAGCCAGGAAAAAGGATCGGGGACGTCCTGAAAGAACTGGGAGTCGTGGTCGAAACCCAGATCACGCGGGCCTTAGCTGAACAGTGGTCGTGCCCTGTGTTTCCATTGCAGGCGGCTGAACCCCCCGCGATGCCGGAGCAGTTGCCGCTGCAATTGCTGGAAACCTATCGGATGCTTCCCGTACACTCTGCGCCTGCGGCACGAATGTTGCTGCTCGGCTTCACCGACGCCTTGCATCACTCGGTGCTCTATGCTGTGGAACGAATGTTGGGGTGCCGAACCGAGGCTTGCCTCATTCAGTCAAATTTCTATCGGAGACAGCTCGAACTGCTGCGTGCCAGCGCGGGAAGTTCGCAGATCGTGATCGAAACCAGCACCACCGTAATGGAAGCGGCCCAGATTTTGCTAAATTACGCTCGCCAACTCGAGTCCACCGAGGCGCGTGTAGTCTCCTGCGGCAACTATCTCTGGATTCGACTCGAGCCTCGGATACTTCATATCCTGCTGCGCACTCCGCTTTTACCGTCGTCGTCAGATCCAACTCGCTCTCAAATTGGATGAGCTACATAAAGCGACAGACTTCATTTGCCGATATCCCGTCTTGAAGGCGGTCCTATGCAAGATTCGGCAGGAGATCGGTATAAGTCGGATTCTGACTTAGCGCTGAAAGCGGAGCCGTGCCCGGACGACTCCGCGCGCTGGGAAAGCTTTGTTTCCAGCGTGCGTTCCATCCCCGTACTGGCGCAGTCAGTTTATCGCCTGAGTAATCTGCTGATGGTTCCTCCTGTCGATCTCGCTGCCATCACCAGGGTCGCGTGCACAGATCTTGGGCTGGCCGCGCAACTGCTCAAACTGGTAAATTCCGGCATCTCGGACGTCCCCGTGCACGATCTTGATTACGCGGTGGTTCAGCTTGGGCGTCGATCCACTTCGAGCTTTCATACTGAGTGTCCCAGTTTTGCCCAGCGATGGCCCGCTTCCTGTCCTGGGACTCTGGGAGCACGCCGTCCAATGCGGGGAGGTATGCGCGTGGCTGGCGCGCAAAGCACAATACGAACATCAGAATCGAGCTTATATCGCCGGTCTACTGCACGATCTCGGACGCTTCCCACTCATCGCGTGGCAGCTCGCGACGCATCACGATGAACTAAAGCACTCGATGAAACTGGTTTACGCAACGCCGGAGGAGGAAGATGAGAGATTTGGCATCAACCATCAGGTAATTGGAGGATGGATGGCCGTTACCTGGAATCTCCCCGATTTTCTCGTGGAGGTTATGGAGCGGCATCATCTGCGCTCATCGCCGGGCGACTCTCTTGTGCAACTGGTTCGGGCGGCAGACTGCTTTTGCAACCGTGGCGCCAGCCATGCTTCCGAAATCGAGCTTCTCGAAGCGTTATCACCGATCACCTCTTCCGGGAACGAACAGAAACTTCTCGCTGAATTGTGTGAGGCATTTCCGGCCGACGTAAATCGCGCGAACAACCACTATTTCCATGAAGGCAAGGATTTCTAAATGAATCAGATCAAAGCTCTCATCGTCGATGATTCCTCGGTCATGCGGAAGATTGTCGAACGATCTTTGCGCCAGGCTGGCATTGATTTGTCACTAGTCGTCGAAGCTGGCAACGGCGCCGACGCTCTCAATCTGCTAAAGGAACAGAAAGTCGATCTTATCCTCAGCGATATCAACATGCCTGTGATGGATGGACTCGAGTTCGTGAAACAGCTTCAACAGCAGAACATCGCCGCGAACACTCCCGTGGTCATGATTACGACTGAAGGAAGTGAATCCAACGTGATGCAGGCCCTCTCCTGCGGAGCGCGCGGCTATATTCGCAAGCCTTTTACGCCGGAGGAAGTTCGCGACCACATCTTACCGTTGGTGGCGGGTTGAGGTGAAATGTGACTTCCTCCAGCCCCGTTCTACCGAATGTCTCCAACGTCTCTTGGCAGAGATCGCTGGAAGAATGCGCTCGCGACGTCTTCCAGATCATGCTTGGCTCAGGCTTTCAGATTGATCGGGAACCAGCTCCGGCTGCCTTCTCACTCAGCGCTGTTGTCGGTTTTGCTGGTCAGATACGTGGACTTCTCACCTTGCGCTGTTCACACGCGTCAGCGCTGTCAATCGCTGCGCGCATGCTCGGGATTGCTCCGGCATTGGCCGAACCTGAGATGGACGACGCTCTGGGTGAACTCTCCAACATGATTGGCGGCAGCTTCAAGACAAAACTCGAGCAAGACGGATTCCAGTGCATGATCTCCGTTCCTACTGTGATTTCCGGCTCCGATTACAAACTGCATAGTCTGGCGGACGGAAGGATGACGCAACTCGCAGGACGGTTTGATGGAGGCACAATCGAGATCACTTTACAGCTGCAACATTAACAATTACGAAGAATTGCTATCTGCGAAACAGGATTGCGATGTGTCTAGAAGCAGTGTTTTAACGAAGCCCTAATCTGCTTCTTATCTGACCCGTCAATCTTTTCAATCCGTTGGCGCGAGAGCCCGTCAGCCTGACTTCTGGTTTTCCACGTGCTCAAGCAAACACGGAGCACGCAAATGGATAGCGGATTCTACGCAGCCTGCACGGGTCTGGCAGCGCAAACCCAGGCCTTGGATGTCATCGCCGAAAACCTCGCCAACACCAGCACCGCTGCGTATAAGGCGCGGCAAGCTACGTTTCCAGACTCTTTTAGCGCAGAATCAGTTTTCATCCTGCCTCCGTCCTGAACCAGGCCGTGAATAACTATTCGATTCTGGGTTCGACGCCACAGAATTGGCAGCAAGGCAATCTAGAGCGCACCGGCAATGAGTTGGATCTCGCGCTGGAAGGTCAAGGCTTGTTTGCTGTGCAGACGGCTTCGGGCGTTCGCTACACGCGCGACGGAAACTTCAAAGTGTCATCCACGAATCAATTAGTCACTGCCAACGGCGATCCGGTGCTGGGCGATACCGGTCCTATCCCGATCACACCAGGAAATGTATCGGTCAGCGCCGATGGAACGGTGTCCATCAATGGCGCGCTGGTGGGCAAACTCCGTATCGCGGCCATCAATCCGCAGGATCTGACGCCCGAAGGCGCGGGTTATTACTCGACGACGGCTAAGCCTGGGACACCGACAGGAACCGTGGTGCGACAGGGGATGCTCGAGGGTTCGAACATCAACCCGGTGCAGGCTACGGTTCAATTGATCACTGTGCAGCGCCACGCGGAAATGCTGCAGCGTGCGCTCAGCGAATTCCACACCGAGTTCAACAAGATCGCGGCTAACGATTTGCCGCGATTGTGAGGTCCCATGTTTCGATCTTTATTTACTGCTGCTAGCGGAATGATTGCGCAACAGTTGAATCTGGATAATATTGCCAACAATCTGGCGAACTCTTCCACCAGCGGTTTTCGCCGCCGCCGTCTGCAGTTTCAGGACACTCTATACCAGAATCTTGTAATGCCCGGTTCGGCGGCAACGCAGCAGACCAACGTTGCGGCCGGATTGCAGATCGGCCTTGGAACAAAGTCCGTTGCGTCTGAGATTATTCAAGCACAAGGCGACTTTAACCAAACTGGAAATCCGCTTGATCTTACGATCCAGGGCCAGGGCTTCTTTCAGGTTACTCTGCCCGGATGGCGAAACTGCCTACACTCGCAGTGGCGCCTTCCATCTCGATGCGCAAGGGAATGTCGTCACCGCGGATGGCAATCCCATTTCGCCCTCGATCACCGTCCCCACCGGCGCGACTGCCATCAGCATTGGTGCCGACGGAACGGTGACGGTGACGCAACCAGGCCAGACTCAGGCTTCGCAGATCGGCAATATTCAGCTTGCGATGTTCCCTAATCCCGGCGGACTGAACAGCGTTGGTGGCAATCTATTTCTTGCTACCAGTTCTTCGGGTGATCCCGTCGTGGGAACCCCCGGAGGAACTGAAGGGCTGGGCAGCCTGCAACAGGGTGTTCTCGAACAGAGCAATGTCAGCGTGGTCGAAGAATTCGTGCAGATGATCCTGGCGCAACGTTCCTACGAAGCGAATTCACGCGTGGTGAATGCAGCCAGCGAAATGCTTCAGCAACTGAATACGGTAGGACGGTAATCGATGCTGCCGCGAATCACACTCTTCCTCGCCGTGCTGGTCTTCGGATCATTTGCGCCTCGAGCTTGCTGCGCGGCTGTTCTTTTCCCTATCAGCCAAAGGGCAATCAGCCGAGTCAATTAATCGCGCATTGAACGCCCGCTCAGCTCCCATCAACATCACGGAAGACGATATACAGCTTACCGTTCTTCCGCAGGCGCGCAGAGCAACTCCTGTGCTGATCCTGTCCGCATTGAAAACCACCGGCGATAGAAGTGTGTTTTGGGCGCGGCTCCGCTGTAATCCTTCAACGGACTGTATGTCGTTCGTTGTGTTGCTGCACCCACCGATTCTGGAGTGCGAGAACATCCGTCAGGAGCTTGCTAAGAAGCCGGAGAACAAAACGACGTCTCGTTCTATACCCGCTGGTACGCGGATGCACTTTGTCTGTCGAAAAGGAAACGTCATGATTTCCATGCAGGTGCGCTCTCTGCGATCAGCTCATCTGGGAGATGAAATCCGTGTCTACGACGACGAGTCACGACGAGCATATCTGGGACGCATGGCTGCTCCCGGTCTGGTTGAAGCGAGTTATTAACGCAATGAAAACTCTAGCATCGGCGATGTTGATCGCGGTTTTCTGCTCCAGCTTATTCTTGACTCCTGCATTCGCTCGTAGGCAGAAAGCACAGAAGCCTGACACGCTGGCCCAATATATACAGCGGAACACTTTTAGCTCTGATCCAGCAGAACACTTTCCCGGAAGCCTGTGGTCGCCCAGTGCGGCTTTTGGGGATCTCTCCATCGATTACAAAGCTCGTCAGGTCAATGATCTGGTTCAAATCCAGATTGTTGAAAGCACGGTCGCACAATCGAGCGGTAGTGTGACAGGTCAGCGCAAAATGGACGCCAGTTCCGGTATCACCGCTCTCGCCGGGCAAATCAATACCAAGGGCATCGATTCTCTCTTTTCACCGACCTCCACCAGCAACTTGCAGGGGAAGGGTCAGGCTTCTACTCAGTCCAGCCTGCGTTCGACCATAGCCGGGCGCGTGGCCGCCGTCTTTCCTAATGGCACGCTGGTCATCGAAGCGCAGCGCCAGGTGACGATGAATAACGAGAAACAGACCGTGATCCTGCGCGGGCTTGGTCAGGCCCGGTGATGTTGCGTCTGACAACAAGGTGCTGTCTACCTCAATCAGCAATTTAGAACTGGAGTTGAAAGGGAAGGGCGTGATCAGCGATTACACGCGTCCTCCTAATCCTCTAGTGCGCGCAATTTTGTGGTTGGTGGGATTCTGATATGCGTCCACTTCGTTCCTGCCTCGCGCTTGTGCTAGTGCTCCTTCTCGCTGTACCACTTTTTCCGCAAGACCGGGTCCGCCGCGTTCTGTTGCGCGATGTGACTTCAATCGAAGGTGTTCGCGACAACCCTCTGATGGGATACGGACTGGTGATAGGACTCAAGGGCACCGGCGACCGCCAGCAAACAGTTTTCACCATTCAGACCCTGGCAAACATCCTGCAACGCATGGGGCTGCAGGTACCGACCGCCTCCGTCCGCGTAAATAATGTTGCCGCGGTTTTTGTGACGGCCGTCTCTTCCGCCCTTTGCGCAACCTGGCACTCGGCTCGATGTCACGGTCTCGTCAGTTGGCGATGCCAAGAGCATTGAGGGTGGCATGCTGTTGCTCACACCGCTGAAGGGCGCTGACGGTCAGACCTACGCCACCGCCCAAGGGCCGCTAACGCTTGGCGGATACTCCGCCAGCGTGGGTGCGAACTCGAAAGTGGTCAACCATCCTACTGTCGGTCGTCTTCCCAACGGCGGCATTATTGAGCGCGATCTTCCTCTCGATCTTCGCAAGATGGCACATGTTTCGCTGCTGCTGTCAGAGCCTAATTTCTCTGCGGCGCGGGATGCCGCCAATGCGATCAATACCGAATTTGGACGCGCGATCTGCATGGCACTCGATAGCCGTCGCATCGAAATCGATCAGCATATTTTTGACGGCGTCTCTCCCGCTGCCGTGCTTCGCCCGCATCGAGGCACTGGCGATCACGATTGAATCGCGGGCTCGCGTCGTGGTGAACGAGCGTACCGGCACGATTGTCTTTGGCAAGGATGTGCGCCTCGGCGCTGTATCGATCCTGCACGGCACGCTGGCCATCGAGATCACTACCCAATACAAGGTTTCGCAGCCGCAGCCGTTCGGCCAGGGATCAACCGTGGTAACGCCCGACACCACGGTAAAAATAGATGAAGACAAAAGCGCGCAAGCTCGCGTTGCGAGAAGGCGCCAGCGTCGACGAACTGGTTGCCGGTCTACAGACAATCGGCGCCACGGCGCGCGACGTAATCGCAATTCTTCAGGCCATTAAGGCCGCGGGTGCTCTCGACGCCGAATTGGAGGTTATCTAATGGATTCAGTGCAGCTTTCACCAACATTGTCCCCTTCCGGCGAGGAACGCCTGCCCCGAACCCCGCGAGGCTGCAAAGGGTAGCTCGAGAATTCGAATCGCAGTTGCTGGCCGAGCTCTTACACCACATGCGCTTCAATGCCGGCCTGCTTCCCGGTTCAGAGGAATCGGGGGCGAATGAGCAATACCAGGATATGGCGACGCAAGCAGTGGCCGATGCAATGGCGGCCAACGGAGGTATAGGGATCGCTAATAGCATTATGAATCAGCTACATAGGACGAAGGACGGAAGCTAAACGTTAAGCGTCATGGCCAAGGAAGCCGAATACGGCGCTTCTATGGGACGTTAAAGTTTCCTTATTGATTGCCGACATACTAATTGCATAGAGAGAATGGGTGGTCACTCCATGAGAATAGACCTAAATCTCGCGAATACCAGTTCGGTTGAATCAAGTCGCTCGGCAAAGAACAATGGCGGCAAATCGCATGAGGTTGCGGGTTCGTCCGCCGTTCAGGACTCCACTCAACTCTCTACGGGCGTCCAGCGTGTCAGCGCGCTGGAATCGCAACTCGCGCAACTGCCGGAGGTACGGTCAGAGCGCGTTGCGCACCTTCAGCAGGCGATCCGCAGCGGGAACTATGCTGTGTCGAACGATCAAATCGCCGGCGCTATGCTTTCCGACAGACTTCGGCAAATCCGCTGAGTGCGGCTTTCTCTCGATGCTTATGTCATGCGCCGAAACAGCTTGACGACGTGATCGCCTGCTTTCCGGTCTGAGATAGAGAATTCCCAGCGCGCCGTGCTGGCGTCGCAAGTTTCCACTCTTGAGCAGCACACGGCTCGCTTGCAACAATTTCTTTCCGAGGCTGCCGATAGCTTGTCCTTAAGTCATCCGATTGAGTCGCAGGAACTCCACGAATTTCGCAGAGAATTGCGAGTCTATTCTTCTGTCCTCAAGCGAGCTTCCCGCTACGTTCAGGCTCAAGTGAATGCCCTCGCACTCTGCGCGCACGAATGCAGCTACGGGCCGGACAGCTGGACTGTCTCCGCGATACTGCACAAGGAGGTGAAATCATGTCCGGCTTATTTGGAACCATATCGATTGCACTTCGTGCTATGCAGGCGCAGCAGGGTGCGATCGCCGGAACCAGCAATAACATCGCGAATCTGAATACTCCTGGTTACTCGCGCCAGGTGCCTGTCCTCGTGGAAACCGATCCCACTTACACCGGCAACGTTCAAGTGGGTTCAGGGGTCGAGCTAACCGGATTTCAAAGCATTCGCGACGATGTTCTGGAACTGCGCATTCAAGAAGAGCAGCAGCAACAAGGGCAATTGGGGAGCGCTCTCGACGCCATGAACCAGGTGCAGACCTTGTTTCCTTCCGACGGAACTGGGCTCGACCAGGAGATGTCGCAATTTTTCAACAGTCTCTCGTCTCTCTCGGTGGACCCTGCCAACATTTCGTTGCGCCAGAGCGTGTTAACCGCGGCACAAAATCTCGGCTAACGTGTTTCAGGTCTCGAGTGGAAAACTGCAAAAACAACAGTCGGATCTCGATACTCAGGTAACGCAGGCAGTGTCGCAGGTGAATCAGTTAACCTCTCAGATTGCCGAATTGAACGGCAGAATCTCGGCTGTTCCGGGCGATTCTGCCGAAGCTGGCACCTTTACCGACCAGCGCAACGAACTCGTCCAACAACTGGCCAACATCATCGACGTAACGTCCATCCGCAGTGACAACAGCATCAGCTTGACCACGGCAAATGGAGCCTCTCTGGTGGTTGGTAACCAGAATTACCAACTGAGCACGCAGCCCGATTCCAGCGGGCGCATTCAGGTCATGTCAGGCGCCCAGAACATGACTTCTGAGATTCACTCGGGCCAACTGGCTGGCCTTATTCAGGTCCGTGACACGACGATTCCCGGCGTTCTCTCCGATCTGGATACGTTGGCCTATAACTTGGCTACTCAATTCAATTCAGTTCATTCTGCCGGCTATGATCTCGACGGAAATAACAGGCGCCGACTTTTTCGTTCAGCCGGCAGCGCAAGCCGGAGCGGCTGCTTCCTTGGCCGTGAACATCACCAACCCATCGCAGATTGCCGCAAGTTCCGACGCCTCGAACGGCGGTAACGGAAACCTGCTGTCCTTAATCGACCTTCAGAACCAATCCATTGTCGGTGGGTCCACGCCGCTCTCTTTCTATGGCAACCTGGTATTCCGTGTAGGATCCGATATTTCCAACGCGCAGTCCGAACAGCAGGCTTCAGACCTGGTCAGCCAGCAACTCCAGGATCAGCGCGGTGCCGTCTCGGGCGTGTCGCTCAACGAAGAAGCCAGCAACCTTCTGCGCTATCAGCGCGCCTTCGAGGCCGCCGCTCGCGTCGTCGATGTGATCAGCACACTCACCGAAACTGCCGTCAATCTTGGGAAGAGCTAACCATGAGAGTGAACCCGAACAGCACCCCGGACCTCATCGCATCTCTGTCACAGTTGCAGCAACAGGAAAACACCACGCTCGCGCAGATGGCCTCAGGAAAACGCGTCGCGAAACCCTCCGACGATCCAGCGGCCGCAGGATCGTTGGTTCAAGTCTTGTCCCAGAGCAAACAGGTTGATACGTACACTCAAAACGCCACCACATTGCAGTCGAAGTTGCAGCTTGCCGACTCTACTCTCAGTTCGGTTGTAACGGCGCTCGAACGTGCTTCCACGCTCGGCATCAACGCTGCTAACGCCACGCTGTCCGACTCCGATCGTTCTGCTATCGCTGAGGAACTGCAGGGAATTCAGCAACAAGTGCTCTCCCTCGCCAACACATCCTCGCAGGGAACCTTTCTTTTCGCAGGCACCGCCTCCACTTCAAAACCGTTCCTGGCCGACAATACTTCTTCCAGCGGCGTAACCTACGCCGGCAACGACGAAACCAACTCGGTGGAAATTAGCGCTGGCTATAAGATCCAGACGAGCGTGTCGGGTAGCGACCTTTTTCTGAACTCCTCCGGAAATGTCTTCCAGACTCTTCAGGACCTGATTACCGCCGTGCAGTCCAACAACGGAATCGCTACTGCGTCGAATGCCGTTGGTCAGGCTCGATCCCAGCTTGTCGGCGCAGCGAGTTTTCTACGGGAACGTAATGAATCAGCTGACCTCAAACAGCACCGTGTTGCAAAACGAAAGCACCCAGCTCAGCACTCGCGAAAACTCCCTTTCTGCCGCTGATCTCGCTCAGGCCGCTACTCAATTGGTAAGTCTCCAGACGAGTGTCAATGCGGTAATGAGCGCTGCTTCCAAGACCATGGGCAATAGCCTCTTCGACTATCTCTCCAATCTCTGAGCACAATTTCCCTGGGTTCAGCGAGCTGGTGCACTGGTGATTTTTCGCCCGTGTACGCTACCATCAAAGATTCCTGGTCGTCGCTACTTGGTAACAGGGAACCCTGGGGACAGAGATGATCCGTTTTCTTGCATCAAGCTTCGTCGGTTTACATCCAACTTTCGTGAGCGCAAATCTGGACTCAGCTTGGACTGTGCAAGGGCACCTCCGCGTATCTGCGACTGCGGAGGCATGCTAGTGCGCACGGACTGTATCCCGTTTTCCGAGATCCCCCATTCTTCTCGCCTTTTTCTCGATTTTCTGGCGAAATCGCCCAATCTGAAGAAGTTTTATCCACGCACTCCATACTTTCGCGAGTGGATCGCTGACGAAGCCGCGGCAATCTCGTACGACGATGCCCGCCGCCAGTCCGTTGCAGCCGTTCTTGAACGTCAAAACCGAGCCTTTGGTTCTTCCGAAAAGACGCTGGCCAACCTTGATCGACTACGGGCTGGCGCTTACACCGTAGTAACCGGCCAGCAGGTTGGACTCTTCGGCGGTCCGCTCTTCGCCATTCTCAAAGCCATCTCTGCGGTTAAAGTTGCTGCCCAGGCTACTGAGATGGGCATTGAATGTGTCCCAGTCTTTTGGCTTGCCTCCGAAGATCACGATCTCGCGGAAGTGAATCACACCGCCGTGATTGGCTCCGATGGCGCTCTTCACCAAGTGCGAACGGGAGCCAGCTGGTCCCAGGACGCGCCCGTTGCCAACATAGTCTTCACCGACGAGATCACTTCGACCATCGACGAACTCACCAATTTGATCGGCCCATCTCCAGTCACTGACATACTGAAAGAAAGTTATCGTCCCGGCGAGAACTTCGGATCGGCCTTCGGCAAACTCTTTGCTCGCATATTTGCCGACTGGGGCGTCATTCTTCTCGATCCTAAGGACGACGAACTCCATCGGATCGCCGACTCCCGTATTCACCGCCGCAGTTGAACGTGCCGACGCAATCAATCACGAACTACTGGAGCGCGGGAAAGCCCTGGAGAGCGCCGGCTACGAGGAGCAGGTCAAGGTCACACCAAGCTCATCATTACTATTTGCGTTTGAAGACGGCCGTCGTGTTCCCATTCGGCATTCGGGCGGAATCTTTTCCTTCGGCCAATTCGAACTCTCAGCCGACGAGATGAAATCCCGCGTTGCCGAGCATCCGGAGCGTTTCAGTGCGAATGTGCTGCTTCGTCCGGTGATGGAAGACTTCCTTCTTCCTAATCTCGCATATATCGGTGGCGCTGCCGAAGTAGCGTACTTCGCACAGGTCGGAGTGGTATACGAACAGATTCTTGGCCGCGTCACTCCGGTGCTTCCTCGCTATAGCGCGACCATCGTCGAGCAACGCCAGGCGAATCTTCTGCGCAAGTACCACCTCTCTTTCGCGGACCTCCTGCACGGAAGCGACCCTCTCGCGGAAGTCCTTGCCGCGCGCGCGATGGACCAGGACCTGGTCCGGAAATTCGAACAAGCTACTGCTCAGATTGACGCGTCCATCAAATCTCTCACGGAGAGTCTCCAGCAGCTTGATCCGACTCTCCTGGACGCCGCCGAAAAAGCGCAAGCGAAAATGCAGTACCAGATCGAGCAGCTCCAGGGTCGTGCGGCCCGCGCCCAGGCACGCAGGACAGAAGAGATCAGCCGTCATGCTGATCTACTATCCTCCGGTTTGTATCCCGAAAAGACGCTCCAGGAGAGGGAAGTGGCGGGCATCTATTTTGTTGCGCGACATGGCCTCGATTTCCTGCACGTCCTCTACAACGCCGTACAGACCGACTGCACCGGACATCATGTGCTCTACTTAGAGCCGTAGTCGATTTTTACGAATGTCCGAAGACTCGCCATCCTCGAGTCCAAGCCGCTGGCGCACGACATTTCGTGCGTTGCGCCACCGCAATTTCCAGCTCTTCTTCAGTGGTCAGCTGATCTCGCTCGTCGGCACATGGATGCAGAACATCGCTCAAATGTGGCTGGTCTACAGGATGACGCATTCCTCCATTCTGCTGGGTGCAATTGGATTCGCCAGTCAGATTCCAGCCTTTCTCGCCGCTCCCTTTGGCGGCGCGGTTGCCGACCGTTGGAGCCGGCACAAGCTGGTCATCGCCACTCAAGTCTCGTCGATGATCCTCGCGTTGATCCTTGCCGGACTGACGCTCACGCATGTCATCCAGGTCTGGCACGTCTTCGTGCTGGCGATCCTGCTCGGGATCGTGAATGCGTTCGATATACCGGGACGTCAGGCCTTCATGGTCGAAATGGTCGGCAAAGAAGACCTGATGAATGCCATCGCCCTGAACTCGTCCATGTTCAACGGTGCGCGCATTGTCGGTCCTGCGATCGCGGGCATTCTCGTTGCCAAGATTGGCGAAGGCTGGTGCTTCTTTGCGAATGCCGTAAGTTACATCGCCGTGATCGCAGGCCTCTTGTTGATGAAGGTCGATTCGCCTCCCCGCATCGCGATTGGCTCCGCATTCGACAACATCATTGAAGGCTTCCAATTTGTGCGTCAGGCCATTCCCATTCGCGATCTGATGCTTCTTCTGGGACTGGTCAGCCTGGTAGCGATGCCTTACGCGGTCCTCATGCCAATCTTCGCCGATCAGATCCTGCATCGCGGCGCTAATGGCTTGGGCATTCTCATGGGCGCGACCGGCGTTGGAGCTCTGCTGGGTGCTCTCAGTCTGGCGATGCGTTCCGGTCTGCGAGGAGTGGGCCGCCAGATCGGTATCTCTGCCTTGGGTTTTGGCATATTCCTGATCGCGTTTTCCTGGGCGCGCACTTTCTGGCTGTCAGCCGCGGTCCTCGTGCCGGTCGGATTCTTCATGATGTCGCAAATGACATCGTCGAATACATTGATTCAGGCTATGGTTCCTGACCATCTGCGCGGCCGCGTCATGGCCGTCTACACCATGATGTTTATGGGAATGGCGCCGTTTGGCTCGCTCTTCGCTGGAGCGCTGGCCAAGCCTCTTGGCGCGCCGCTGACTGTCACCATTGGCGCGGTCGCATGTCTGGGCGGCGGCGTGTGGTTCCTAACTCGGCTCTCGGAGTTCCGCGTGGTCGCTCGCAAGATGGTATTGTCGCAAGGCCTCGCCGGAGGCGATCCGGTCCAGGAGATTGCGATGACGGAGATGCTCAGCGAACCGTTTTCCCGCGCTGACGTCGAGCAGGAATGACGACTTTGAGCCTTTCAGCCTCCCGCCCGCATCGATTTAACCGGAGCTGATGTCGCCGGACCAAGGTCGGCACTAGCTCGTTAACAGCAGCGCTCCCCCGGTGAGATTCCTCACAGCTTCATCTGTTAACATTCTTGTATCACCCGAATTGTGGACCAAAGGCGATAAGCGAACATGGCAATAGAGGTTGAAAACGACGGACTTGAGGTCGTAGAAAGCCGCGAGTGGTTGGACTCCATGGATTACGTCCTCCGCTACCGCGGGAAGGATCAGGCGGTCAGCTTGCTCCGCCAATTGGAGCTTCACTGTAAGCAGGCCGGTGTCGATATTCCGTTCACGGCCACAACCCCATACATCAATAGCATCCCGGCTGATGAGCAGGCGCCCTTTCCTGGAAGCCAGGAAATTGAGCGCCGCATCAAGAGTCTCGTCCGTTGGAACGCGCTGGCCATGGTGGTTCGTGCCAACCGCGAGAGCGAAGGCATCGGCGGTCATATTTCTACGTACGCGTCGTCTGCCACGCTGTATGAAATTGGGTTCAACCACTTCTTCCGCGGAAAAGGTGAAGGTACTGAAGGCGACCAGATTTACTTCCAGGGTCACGGCGCTCCGGGCGTGTATTCACGCGCATTTCTTATCGGACGGCTGCCGGTTCAGAAGCTGGAGAACTTCCGTCGCGAACTGAAGCCCGGCGGCGGGTTGTCTTCTTATCCGCATCCGTGGCTGATGCCCGATTTCTGGGAGTTCCCGACGGTTTCGATGGGCCTCGGTCCGATCATGTCGATCTACCAGGCGCGCTTCAATCGCTACCTCGAAGATCGCGGTCTGAAGGCGCCTTCTGATCGCAAAGTCTGGGCATTCTTGGGCGACGGCGAAACTGATGAGCCGGAAACGCTCGGCGCCATCACACTGGCCTCGCGCGAGAAGCTCGATAACCTCATCTTCGTCATCAACTGCAACCTGCAGCGCCTCGACGGTCCAGTGCGCGGCAACGGCAATATCATCCAGGAGCTGGAAGCGGCCTTCCGCGGCGCTGGCTGGAACGTAATCAAAGTCATCTGGGGTTCTGATTGGGATCCTCTCATCGAGAAGGATCGCGACGGCCTCCTTGTCCGCCGCATGAACGAGTTAGTCGACGGCGAATTGCAGAAGCTTTCCATCGAATCCGGCTCCTACATTCGCCAGCACTTCTTCGGGAAGTATCCGCAGCTGCTCGAACTGGTGAAGCACCTCAGCGACGATCAGATCCGGCGTCTTCGCCTCGGCGGCCACGATCCGCTCAAGGTCTACGCTGCGTACAAAGCCGCAACCGAGCACAAAGGACAGCCGACGGTCATCCTCGCGCGCACCATCAAGGGTTACGGACTGGGCGAAGGCGGCGAAGGCAAGAACATCACGCACCAGCAGAAGAAGCTCAACGAAGAAGAGCTGCGTGCGTTCCGTTCGCGCTTCGGCATTCCAATCTCCGACGACGAGATTTCCAGCCTGCCGTTCTATCGGCCGCCTGAGGACAGTCCGGAGATGCAGTATCTGAAAGCACGACGCGCGGAACTCGGCGGATTCTTGCCGAAACGTGTCGTAAAGAGCCGTCCCATCAGCGTTCCGGCTGAGGTCTTCGAAGAGTTCTCCAAGGGCACGGAAGGCCGCAAGGCTTCGACCACGATGGTCTTTGTTCGCATGCTCGCCAAGATGCTGCGTGACGAAACCATCGGACATCTGATCGTTCCCATCGTCCCCGACGAAGCTCGTACGTTCGGCATGGAAGCGTTGTTCCGGCAAGTGGGAATCTACTCGCACATCGGGCAGCTCTATCAGCCGGTCGATATCGACACGCTGCTTTATTACAAGGAAGCGAAGAACGGCCAGATCCTCGAAGAGGGAATCACCGAAGCCGGTTCGATGTCGTCGTTCATCGCCGCAGGAACGGCCTACGCGACGCATGGGATCAACACGATCCCGATGTTCATCTATTACTCGATGTTCGGATTCCAGCGCGTTGGCGACCTCATCTGGGCCGCAGGCGATCTTCGCGCGAAGGGATTCCTGCTCGGTGGAACCGCTGGTCGCACAACTCTCGCCGGCGAAGGTTTGCAGCATCAGGACGGCAACAGCCAGTTGTTCGCTTACGCGTATCCGACGGTGATGGCCTACGATCCAGCATTTGCCTATGAGCTTTCTGTCATCGTTCAGGAAGGTCTGCAGGAGGATGTACGAGAAGGAAGAGAACATCTTCTATTACCTGACCGTGATGAACGAGAACTACGAGCATCCTGCAATGCCTGGGGACGTTCGCGATGGCATTCTGAAAGGCATGTATCGCTTCAACCAGTCACCGCTGAAGAATGCGACTGCGCAAGCGCAGCTCTTCGGCAGCGGAGCGATTCTGCCGGAAGTGATCAAGGCGCAACAGATTCTCGGCGAGAAATACGGTGTGGCTGCGGACGTCTGGAGCATCACCAGTTACAAAGAACTGTACAAGGACGCGATCTCGACCGAACGCTGGAACATGTTGCATCCGACGCAAGCGCAACGCGTGCCTTATGTCGCGCAAGCCTTGCAGAATGCGCCGGGCGTGTTGGTTGCAGCATCGGACTACGTCAAGACGCTGCCGCTTTCGATCGCGCGCTGGATGCCGCGCACGCTGAACGCGCTTGGAACCGACGGCTTCGGCCGCAGTGAAAACCGTGCCTCGCTGCGTGACTTTTTCGAAGTGGATGCTCGCTTCGTCACGCTGCGCACGCTTTCGGCACTTGCCAAGGAAGGCAAGATCAAACCGGAAGTCGTGCAGCAGGCCATCAAGGATCTGGAAATCAACCCTGAAAAACCCGATCCGCTTCATGCCTAGGAGAAGGAAGAATCAATGAGCATTGAAGTGAAACTCCCGGAACTGGGGGAGAATATCAGCTCTGGCGATCTGCTCAAGGTCCTCGTCAAAGTCGGCGAGAAGATCAACAAAGACCAGGCGCTGCTCGAACTCGAAACCGATAAGGCCGCTATCGAAGTTCCATCGCCGACCAGCGGAGTCGTGCGCCAGATTCACGTCAAAGAAGGCCAGAAGCTGAAAGTCGGCCAGGTAATCATTTCTCTCGACGAGAACGGCGCGAAGCCGCCAGAGCCGCAGCGAACTCCCGAAACCTTCGCCGCGGGAATCGGACAAGGCGGACGCCCGCCGATTGAGCAGCCGCTCGGGAAGGGCATTGAAACCCGTACAGCGACCGCCACAACTCCAGCGCCAGGCAATGGACAACAGGCGAAACCTGCTGCCGCGGCAACTGGCGGAACGCGAACCACAGAAGTGAAGCTGCCTGAGTTGGGCGAAAACGTCGCTGGCGGCGACCTGCTGAAGGTTCTCGTCAAAGCTGGCGATCAAATTAACAAAGAACAAGCGCTGCTCGAAATCGAAACTGACAAAGCTGCGATCGAGGTTCCTTCGCCGATCGCAGGACTCGTGAAGCAAGTGCACGTGCAGCCCGGCCAAAAAATCAAGGTCGGCCAGTTGATCTTCACGGTTGAAGAATCTGGAGCCGCCGCCTGCTGCACAGCCGCAAGCGACTGCAGCCGCAGCGCCTGCTCCTGCCGCACAGCCAACTCAAACGCCGCAAGCTGCTCCGGCTGCTGCGCCGCTGCCGAGCATTCCGGCTGGTTCGACCGAAGCGCCGTTCATTCCTTCTACGACGGGCCGCGCACTCGCCGATGTTCCGGCGTCGCCTTCAGTTCGCCGTCTCGCGCGCGAAATCGGCGTCGACATCACCGAGGTCCACGGAAGTGGCGACAACGGCCGCATCACCATGGACGACGTGAAGGCGCATTCGCGCCGGCGTCACATGGAATCGCGCACGGCTCCTGCCGGACATTGCTCCTGCGCCGCTGCCCGACTTCTCGAAGTGGGGCGCGGTTGAGCACAAGCCCATGACGGGCATCCG
Source organism: Terriglobia bacterium (assembly GCA_963724985.1). Lineage (GTDB taxonomy): Bacteria > Acidobacteriota > Terriglobia > Terriglobales > Acidobacteriaceae > JAJPJE01. Next base: position 330,174 of record CAVRWV010000019.1, read on the forward strand.
CCGCAAGACTGCCGAGCACATGCAGCATGCGTGGATGATTCCGCACGTCACCAACAACGACAAGGCGGACATCACCGAGCTCGAGCAGTTGCGTAAGCAATATTCCGAGAGCGTCGCCAAGGCCGGTGGCAAGCTGACCATGACGGCCATCGCGCTGAAGATCGTTGGTTCGGCGCTGAAGAAATTCCCGCAGTTCGCTGCGAGCATCGATCTCGCGAAAGAAGAGATCGTCTACAAGCAGTACGTCAACGTTGGCGTGGCCGTCGATACCGAGCGCGGCCTGCTCGTCCCCGTGATCCGCGATGTCGATCAAAAGAACATTGTCGAACTGGCCGTCGAGCTTTCGCAGATCGGCGCAAAGACTCGCGATCGCAAGCTGAAGCCCGAAGACATGGAAGGCGGTGTCTTCACCATCACCAATCTGGGCGGCATCGGAGGCACTTCATTTACTCCGATCATCAATTCGCCGGAAGTGGCGATTCTCGGCATGATGCGCGCGGCCTGGGAGCCGGTGTATTCGGTCGGCAAGTTCGAGCCGCGGCTGATGCTGCCGCTCTCGCTCTCGTACGACCATCGCATGATCGACGGCGCCGATGCTGCCCGCTTCCTGCGCTGGCTCTGCGAAGCCTTCGAGCAGCCCTTCCTGCTGTCGCTGCAGGGGTGAGCGCGCTGCCGTTGAACATGGTCTGACATAGAAAGGCAATCATCTCCTTGAGCAAAAATATTGCAGTGATTGGCGGCGGTCCCGGTGGATACGCCGCCGCATTTCTTGCCGCCGATCTCGGCATGCAAGTGACTCTGATCGATGAACGCGAGAACCCCGGCGGCGTCTGCCTCTACGTCGGCTGCATCCCGTCGAAGGCCCTGTTGCACGTGGCGGCGCTGGTGAACGAGGCCGAGCACGCCAAGGCGTGGGGCATCGAGTATGGCCAGCCGAAGATCGATCTCGACCGCTTGCGCGGCTTCAAAGAGAGCGTCGTGAAGAAGCTCACCGGCGGCCTCGGCCAACTGGCGAAGCAGCGCAAAGTGACGTATCTGCGCGGCCGCGCGGAGTTCGTCAATTCGAACACGCTGAAAGTCGCGCTCGTCGCCGGCGGCGAGCAGACGCTCTCGTTCGACAACATCGTGATCGCCACGGGCTCGCGTCCGGCGACAGTTCCCGCATTCCAGATCAATAGCCCACGCATCCTCGACTCGACGGGCGCACTTGCCCTGCAGAATATTCCGAAGAGCCTGCTCGTGGTCGGCGGCGGTTACATCGGGCTGGAGCTTGGCACTGTCTATGCCTCGCTCGGAACCAAAGTGTCCGTGGTCGAAATGCTGCCCGGCCTGCTGCCCGGAGCCGATCGCGACTTGGTGAACCCGCTCGCCAAGCGTATCGAAAAAATCTTTGCCTCGGTCATGCTGAACACCACCGTTGCCGGACTGAAAGAAGAAGCCGACGGCATTCGCGTGCAGTTCAAGCCCAAGGAAGGCGAGCCTTCCGAACAGGTCTTCGAAAAAGTTCTGGTTTCCGTCGGACGTCGTCCGAACTCCGAGGTCCCCGGACTGGAGAAGACCAAAGTCTCGAAAACTCCGAAGGGCTTCATCGAAGTCGATGCGCAACGCCGTACCAAAGATCCGGTGATCTACGCGATCGGTGACGTCGCTGGTGAACCGATGCTCGCGCACAAGGCGTCGCACGAAGGCCGCCTGGCGATCGAGCATATTGCCGGACACAAAGTCGCCTGGGAGCCGAAGGCCATTCCCGCCGTTGTCTTCACAGATCCTGAAATTGCCTGGTGCGGGCTTACCGAAGCCGACGCGCAGGCGCAAGGCCGCGAAATCAAAGTTGCACGTTATCCATGGGCTGCTTCCGGTACGGCCATGGCGATCGACCGCACCGAAGGCGTCACGAAGATCGTTGTCGATCCGCAGACCGAGCGCGTTCTTGGCGTCGGCATCTGCGGCCCGAATGCCGGCGACATGATCGCCGAAGGCGTGCTGGCGATCGAGATGGGCGCCAACGCCACCGATCTCGCGCTGACGATTCATCCGCACCCGACTTTGTCGGAGACGATGATGGGCGCTGCCGAAGTGCTGCACGGTACGGCTACGGACATCTTCCGGCCGCTGCGAGCAAGCACGGCGACGCGATAGTCTTTACAGCCTCCACAAAAAAAGGGCGATGGGATCGGGCACCCGTGACACGCAAGCGCATCTGGCCCCTCCCCCCGGGGATGGCTAAATCCTTGTTTTCAGTGAGTTAGCGTTCCCGTTTTTGCAAAATCCTCATTCTAAAGTGCGAGAAATGCCAAAATCCTGAAAACAAAGGAGTTCGTTGCTGGTTAACCGGTGCCAGAGAAACACAGCAACCGCGGCCATCTAATTCATGCAACTTGGAGGGTCCTACTAGACACTATCCCCAAACTTATATTTGGTTTGAATCGAGTGACTTAGTGGAGATTTGCCGTGTGCAAGGGGCTTGACAAAGATTTTAGCTCGGTCGGACTTACGAATCAATTCGTGAGTCCGAGCGCCCGCAGCGTAACCGGATCTGGAACCGATTTGCCGTTCTTGTCTTTCGTCACGACGCCGAAGCCACCGCGGTAATCCCACATCGTCCAGCCGATGCCGTACTTCTCGAGAATCGTGCGCACATCATGCAGCCAGGCGGCGCGATCGTTCGGGTCGGCATACGGGCCGAAAGACGCCAAACTCGTTGCAGGTCAGAACCAGGCCTCGTTGTTTCGCCCACTCTGAGGCAATGGAAATCTCCGACTCGATGCGCGCGGCATTCCACTGATCGTAGGCATAGCGAGTGATCCACAGCTTGTCCAACTCCGTCGGAACCTGCTGCTGAAGTGCGGCAGCGTCCGCCGGCTTCGAAGGATAGGGCACGCGTTGGGTCAGGTAGTGCTGCAGATTGCCGGACCAGGTTGCGCCCTGATGGGTGAAGTTGTGAGGAGTGTAGAAGTGAAAGTTGTAGATGATATTTGTATCCGAAAGTGGCTGGATTTGCAGAAGTTCATCGACTGATGACCAGCGTCCTCCGGCGACGATGATGGTATGCTGCGGAGCCCCCTGCCGGATCGCCGCCGCAAACTTCGCCTGCAGTCCCTGCCACTTGTAGCGTGTCCTCGACCTCGGGCTCGTTCATCACCTCGAAGAACACCAGGTTCGGATCGAGATTCGAGTAGTGCTTCGCCAGCGCGCGCCAGAAGTCGGCGAACTCGTCGGGGAACCCCGGATCGTTGGTAAGACGGCGCTTGAAGTCGCTGTCAGGATGAAGATCGATAATGACCGCCATCCCGTTTTGCAGGATGTTGTTTACCGCCTTATCGAGATACGCCAGGTAATTCTCGGGAAGATGATCGGCATTGCCGTTTTGAAACATGGGCGCCGGATTGATGCTGAGGCGCACGTGATCGAAGCCCATCTGCTTCATGAGAGCGATGTCGTCGGGCGTGATGTAAGTATCGAAATGCGAGGGATCGTACTTGCCCGAATAGACTTGCGCGAACCACTCACTGGCGTTGATCCCGTGGCGCAGATGAGCGGCGCGGCGCGCGGGGAGTGGATTGACAGTTTGTTCAGCGAGAGAAATGCCTGCAAGCAGTAAGACTGCGAGGAAGACGAGAGGATGGCGCATCCGGTATTACTCCATTGAGAGTTGATGAAACAGGTGAATATACCGAAAGCGGGACGAGTTCGCGAATGGGTGTCCTAAGCTCTCCTGATCCGACCAAGCAGAAAGAAGGCCTGCAAGAGACCTCCGCAGTTTCGTCCATGCGAAAATAGAAGGGAAATGATTCAACTCTCAGCGGCCGGCAAGCGGTTCGGCCACAAGCTTTTATTCGACGATCTGAACTGGCTGATTACGCCACAGGACCGCGTCGGATTGGTCGGTGCCAACGGAACCGGCAAATCCACGCTGCTGAAGATTCTCTCCGGCCTGGAAACTCTGGATTACGGCGGGCTCAGCGTCACGCGAGGCGTGAGTGCCGGATATCTGCCGCAGGATGGTCTGACGCTTTCCGGGCGCAGCGTTTTTGCTGAGTGCATGAGCGTGTTCGACGATCTTCGCGCGATGGAGACGGAGATGGAAGCGCTCACGCATCGCATGGGCGATGTTGATCCGGCGAGCCAGGAGTATTCGGATATCGCCGACCGGTTTCATCATCTGGAAAATGAATTCCGCACGCGCGATGGATATGCCGTCGATGCACAGGTTGGGGCAGTGCTCACCGGCTTGGGATTCCGCAAGGAAGACTGGGCGCGGCAGACGGAAGAGTTTTCGGGCGGCTGGCAAATGCGCATCTCGCTGGCGAAGCTGTTGCTCCAAAAGCCAAACCTGTTGCTGCTGGACGAGCCGACGAACCATCTGGATCTCGAAACGCGTAACTGGCTCGAGGACTACCTCAACAACTATCCGTATGCGTTTGTGCTGATTTCGCACGACCGCTATTTTCTCGACGTGACGGTGAAGAAGATCGTCGAGATATGGAACAAGAAGGTCTTTTTCTATCCGGGCAATTACGACAAATACCTTGCGCAGAAACAGCAACGTCAGGAGCAACTGGAGAGCTCGTATCGCACCCAGCGCGAACGTATCGACCAACTGGAGGCATTCATCAATCGCTTCCGCTACCAGGCGACGAAGGCGAAGCAGGTACAGAGCCGGATCAAGGAACTGGAGAAGATCGAGCGCATCGAAATTCCCGAAGAAGAGAAGACGATCCACTTCAAGTTTGCGCAGCCGAAGCCGAGCGGGCGCATCGTGGCCGAAGTAAAGGGGCTCTCGAAGAGTTACGGCGAAAAACGGGTACTCAACGACGTGGAGTTCCTGATCGAACGCGGCGACCGTATCGCGCTGGTAGGCGTGAATGGCGCAGGGAAGTCGACGCTGATCAAGCTGCTGGCCGGGGAAGAGAAGCCGACGTCAGGCGAATATCGCCTGGGACACAACGCTGAGGCGGATTATTTTGCGCAGGATCAATACAAGGAACTGAATCCGGACAGCCGGGTGCTGGACGATCTGGAGCGACTGGCTCCGACGGCCACGCAGACGGAATTGCGCAGTCTGCTGGGATGCTTCCTGTTTTCGGGCGATGATGCGTACAAGCGCATTGGAGTGCTCTCGGGTGGTGAGCGTAATCGTTATGCGCTGGCGCGCATGCTGCAACAACCTTCGAATTTCCTGCTGCTCGACGAGCCTACGAATCACCTGGACATTCGCGCGAAGGACGTTTTGCTGCAGGCGCTGCAGGATTACACCGGCACGGTCGTCTTTGTCTCGCATGATCGCTATTTCATCGACAAGCTGGCGACGCGGATCTTCGAGATTGCGGATGGGAATGTGAACGTCTATCCGGGGAATTATGAAGACTATCTGTGGCGCAAGCAGGGAGGCCAGGCGGCGCTTGACGCCAGCCTGCAACAGCAGTTCGCGGCGGCGGCGCCGAAGAATGGCAATCACAAAGACGGAGCGCAGGCGGCGACCGTAGCTCCTCCGGAAGCCAAGCAGAAGCGGATTAATCCGATCAAGCTGCGGCAGATGCAGGAGCGGTGCCAGGCGCTGGAGAGCGAGATCCAGGGCTGGAGCAAAGCATCTCGGAGTGCGAAACAGCGCTCCAGGAACTTCGTGAGCGCCGAGGAGACGATGCGCGTAACGGAAGCCCTGAGCTGACACAGAAAGATCTGGAGTCGCGAGTGGCGGAGTGGTCGGAGCTGTCGGAGACGCTGGAAACGAGCGCGTAGGCCGGTCGAATACGGTGAGCACCGGTTTGGGGTAGAATCTGCCCATGGCGAAGAACAGCCAGCCTTTCGAAGTAACTTGTCCTTGCTGCAACGCGCTACTGAAGATTGATCCCGAGACGCGGGCGGTGATTGGTCATACGGCGGCCGTGGTTCCTAAGATGTTCAACGATCTGGAGGCAGCAGCCCGGGCGATGAAAGAACAGGATTCGCGGCGAGATTCGATTTTCCGGCAGTCGGTCGAGGCGGAGAAGAATCGGTCTGATCTGCTGGAGAAAAAATTCCAGGAGGCCGTCAAGAAGGCGAAAGACGCTCCGGACACGCCGCGTATCCGCGACTTCGACCTGGATTAGTTGTGCCGATCTTGAGCCCGGGCTCCGGCCTGCTTTCACAGTACCCCAAGCCGCTACTACTCGGCCATCGCGGAGCCAAGAGCTACGCTCCCGAAAACACAATCGAGGCATTCGAACTTGCGCTCCAGCATGGGTGCGATGGCTTTGAATTTGACGTGCGCCTGACGCGCGGACGTGCAGGCGGTGATTTGTCACGATCCGAAGTTCAATCGAGTTGAAATTGCACGAGCGGAGCGCCAGAGCGTACTGAAGTTGCCGACGCTAGAAGATGTGCTTGATACGCTTTGCGGAGCGCGCTTTTCTCGATATCGAACTAAAGGTCACGGGGCTAGAGGACATCACGCTGGAACTGCTCAAGCGGCTTCCGTGCGGGCGAGGATGCATTGTCACTTCTTTCCTGCCCGAAGTGCTTCAGCGGATTCATGCGATCGACGTCGACATCCCTCTCGGGTTGATTTGCCGCAATCGTAAGCAGCTTGCGGCCGCAATGTCTCTACCCCTTGCGTCCATCGTGCTGCATGCGTCTTTGGTCAGCAGGGAACTCACCGGCAGCTTCCGCGATCGTGGCATGCCGGTATTCGTGTGGGGTGCCAATCGATCAGTGGAAATGCGATCCCTCGTAGAAGACGGAGCGGACGGGCTGATCATTGACGACACTCGGCTCGCGGTCGAAACGTTTCGCATCAAAGCTCGCGCTGCTGGCAATCCGTAATCTCCTGAATTACAGTAAAAGTAATGGCGAACACTGGTGACCGATTTGAACGTGCCGTGTCCATCATGGCGCGATTGCGCGCTCCGGGCGGCTGTCCATGGGATCGCGAACAAACCTTCGACACCATCAAGCCATTCACCCTGGAAGAGACCTACGAAGTCATCGAAGCGATCGACAATCGCGACTGGGATGAACTCAAGGGTGAACTCGGCGATCTGCTCCTGCAGATACTGTTCTATTCGGAGATGGCGCAGGAGGAAGGCCATTTTTCGATCGATGACGTGCTCGACCGTCTTTCGGCCAAGCTCATTAATCGTCATCCGCATGTCTTCGGCGATGTGAAGGCCGACACGTCTTCGGAAGTCGTCAAGAACTGGGAAGCGATCAAGGCGGAAGAGAAAAGACTCCGGCAGAGCACAAATGGCGAAGCAGGTAAGGAAGCGCCGAAGTCGATTCTAGGCGGAGTGTCGCGCAATATGCCCGCGTTGATGGAGGCGTTGAAGATCAGCTCCAAAGTTGCGCAGGTCGGATTCGAGTGGCCCGAGATCGGTGGTTTGTTCGAGAAGCTCACCGAAGAGACAAATGAACTCCGCGAGAATTTAGCTGAAATCCCGCCTCCAGGTCCGCAGCCGCCGAACCGTGGCGTAGCAAGTTCAGGCAAGCAAGCGATCCCAGAAGCGCTGCACGAGAAACTCGAAGATGAGGTCGGAGATCTCTTCTTCGTGGTGGTGAATCTTGCGCGCTACTTATCCATCGATCCCGAGTCTGCGCTGCGCAAGACCAATGCAAAGTTCCGGCGACGTTTCCAGTGGCTTGAAGAACGTCTTAGCGAGCAGGGAAAAGATCTGAGCAAGTCGAACCTGGAAGAGATGGAAACGCTCTGGCAGGCTGCGAAGCAGGAGGAGCGCCGGTGAGCGCAACTCCTCCGAGGGTCTCTCCCGAGATCGTGATTCGCGATTGTGACGGGCTCGAAGAACTCGAGGCCTGCGTTCAGTTGCAGAAGGAAGTGTGGGGATTCAACGACATCGACATCGTTCCCGCGCGTGTTTTCCTGGTGGCCTCGAAGATTGGGGGCCAGGTAATTGGCGCCTTCCGGGGCGATGAGATCATCGGCTACGCGCTATCGATCCCAGGAAATCGCAACGGGCACGTATACCTGCATTCCCACATGCTGGCGGTGAAGGAAGGCTGTCGCAATCTCGGGCCTCGGACGCACGCTCAAACTCGCGCAGCGCGATGACGCGCTGGAGAAGGGAATTGAACTGATCGAATGGACGTTCGATCCGTTGGAGATCAAAAACGCCTATCTGAACATTGTGAAGTTGGGGGCTATAGCCCGGCGCTACAACATCAACCAGTACGGCAGCTTCTCCAGTCCGCTTCAGGGGGGATTGCCGACGGACCGACTTGGTTGCGGAATGGTGGCTGCGATCGGATCGGGTAGAGGCGGTTCTGGCGGACCAAGGTCCACGACCATTTACCACGGAAGAGACCATCGCGGTTCCGGCTGAAATCTATGCGTGGAAACAAGTAGCGACGGATCGCCCGAAGGCAGCCGAACTACAAAATCGCAATCGTGAGAAATTCCTAGGGGCCTTCAACAAGGGACTGGTAATCTTGGATTATCAGCGGGATGAGCGCGGCAATGGCGCTTTCCTGCTCGGCCATTGGGACGAGACGTGGTCGTACGCAAGAACTTGAGCTCCCCCGCGCGCCAGGGATAGGCTTGAAGATAGAAAGCGTTACTCTCCGCGAAATTCGCATGCCGCTCGTCCATTTCTTCGAGACGAGCTTTGGACGTACCACCGAACGCCGTATTCTCCTTGTCAGCTTAGAACTGGATGGAATTACCGCCTGGGGCGAGTGCGTCGCCGGGGAAGGTCCGTTCTACAGTGAAGAATCGATCGACACCGCGTGGTATGCGCTCAACGCTTACCTGGCGCCCTCGGTTGCGGGCCTGCAGTTCGAACGCGCGAGCGATTGCGTACGGAGCTTCAGTCCCATCCGTGGTCACAGGATGGCGAGGGCCGCGCTGGAGAATGCCCTGTGGGACGCAGAGGCGCAGGCCAAGTCCGTGCCATTGTGGAAGCTTCTGGGCGGCTCGCGCACTGAGATCCCGTGCGGCGTTTCTATCGGCATACAGGATACCGTCGATCACCTGCTCGACAAGATTGAGTTGGAACTCGCCGCAGGTTACCAGCGCATCAAGGTCAAAGTTAAGCCCGGATGGGACGTCAACGTTCTGGCGCGAATCCGCGAGCGTTGGCCCAGCATCGTGCTCAGTTGCGATGCCAACTCCGCCTACCGTCTCAGTGAGATCGAGCATCTTCGCGAGTTCGAGCAGTTCGGCTTGCTCATGATCGAGCAACCGCTTTGGTACGACGATTTCTATTTTCACGCGCAACTTCAGAAGACGCTGAAGACTTCCATCTGCCTCGACGAGGCGATCCATAACGCGCGCGACGCTGAGGCCGCCATTGAGGTCGGCGCCTGCCGCATCGTGAACGTTAAGGTCGGGCGGGTGGCAGGATTCTCGGAGGCAATCCGAGTTCACGATGTTTGCCAGCAACGCGGAATACCGGTCTGGTGTGGCGGCATGCTGGAAACCGGGATCGGGCGCTCGCACAACATCGCTTTGTCTACTCTTCCGAATTTCACGCTTCCTGGAGACGTGTCGGCTTCCAAGCGCTATTGGAAGGACGACATCATCGAACCGGCGGTCGAAGTCTCGTCACGAGGTACGATTCAAGTACCCGAAACAGCCGGGCGTGGATTTAAAGTTCGCGAAGATTTGATTGAGAAGCTGACGGTGAGAAAAGAAGTGATCCGAGCCGTTCGCATTCGACTCGCTAATTTCAGCGGCTATTGGCGCCGCCATTCGCGGCAATTTCCGTATCGGCCTGTTTCAATTTCTGGATCGCTTGCGCGATGGTGAGCGGCGGAACTTCCTGATAATCGCTGGTATGTTCGTCTTCCTGAATATTGATCGTCTTGAAGAACAGCGCCTTGCCCGTGAAGTTCAACTTCATGTGCGTCAGGTCCCAATGCTGCGGGGTGATTTCCGATTGCTCAATGATGAATTCGCCGCCGGGATTTAGATGTCCGAGGATTCCCCATCCGAAGTTAACTTGCCGGAATAACTTCGCTTCCAGTAGGACAATGTGATTCTGGGGAACGGCAACCTTCATCGTCCCCTCCATGCCCTCGTAAACCTGGAGCTCCCGTGTAGGCGGATCGAAATTCGGATTCGGATGGAACTTTAAGATCTTCACTTCACCGCTCTTGTTCTGCTCGCTCCCGGCATATTCAAAGATGAATGCATCGGGCAGGGCGCCCACCATCTTTCGGACACGCGCATCGTCCTCGGCCTGCTCTTTCTTCTTGGCGTCGAGCTGGCTGGGATCGTCCAGTAAGCGCTGCAGCCGCTGGTCTTCCTTCTGGCGCTGTTGCGCGTCGAGGGGTTTGCCGTCGATCGCAATGATTCGCCCCAGCATCGTGCCCTGGCTGGTGGAAATCATTTGCTTCGTTTCACGGCTGCCATTGTCTTTCAGCTTTTGATCGCGATAGGTGAAGTGTTGGGTATTGCTTTCAGGCTTCAACTCGTTCTGAACGGCCAGCCGAACGAGGTCGTTGGCCGAAATCCCTGGGGAATTAGACGAGGGCTGTTGACCGGCGACGGCGAAAGAGGTCCCCAGACACAGAATTGTGGCTATCAGCATCAGTGAGGCCGGCTTACATGTATGAGGCAGAATTCACCCCTGCTCTATGAAAACCCGGATAAGATCTCTATCTAATTGGAATGAGCAGGACACCTCGAAAGTTGCTCGCCGGAGCATGCAATCGAAAGCGTTCCCTCCTGTCCAGTGAAGCCATTCTACTACCCGGGAGAGACAAGCTGCCACGGCGGGAGAGTGGATCGACACGGCAAGGTCGACCCGACTGGAGGCAGTCCCGTAATATCACGCTGACGAACGGACCGCGTTCCCCTGTTCCGGTTCGTTGATCCGCGCGACCTGCAATCGGGCCGACGTAGGCTGTTTGCAATGGACTGTCCAAAAGTTGCTATCACGCTGCATTTTGGAGTCCGACAGAAGCAATTGAAAGTAGGCCGTTTACGCTTGCTGTTAAGGCGAGGGCTGCCGTCGATCGATACCTGCAGCATAGGTTCCGATGCTAATCTGTGTTCTTCCTATTCCATGGATGGGTAGGCAAGTTCCTGTCACGGTCGGTGTCTTCAGGGCTACCTGTGCAAAACCGGGGTTGCCGCATGCCCTGTTGCTTCAGTATATTCGGTGTAACCTATAGCACTATTGTTTCCAACCACTTGCAGGGCTCACAGTCCGATCCACAGTCCAATCAGCCGCCTGCATCGCCATCGATACGACTTTGCCGTGTGCCAATCGGTTCGTCTCAGGAATCACACCGCCATAAATGTTCATGGTGGTGCGAATGTCGGTGTGCCGCATAAGTTGCTGTTGAACCGAGATCGGCGCACCAGTCTGATCAAGCCACGTTCGGTAAGTATGCCGGAACGTGTGCCAACCAATAGGACCGATGCCGGCAGCAATCGCCGCTGGCTTCAGCATGTACGACTGCAGACCCCACGGGCTATACGGATAGCTTCCGTCCGTATGTGGCGAAGCAAATACCCAATCGCCGGGTTTGGAGTATCGAGTCATTGATCGCCACCGATCGAGCACGGCCAACAACTGAGGATCCAAAGGCATTGGCTTTCGCGAGTAGACGGTTTTCACGTCATCCACTTGCTGCAGCACAATCGCCCGCTGCACTTTGATCTCAGCCACAGACTTGCTGCAATCGAGATCAGCCCATTGCAAGGCGAACAATTCCGAGCAGCGCAGCCCAAGACAGATGTCTGTAAGCACGGCCGTCCGAAATGGTTCTTTGTCGATTTGCTGAAGCAGTGTGACGAATTCTTCCATGGTCAGAATCCGCGGCACCTTCTGCCGCTTCGTCACGCCAGGGATAGAAACCAGTTCCATGGGATTGCGCCCGACTTCGACGTATTCCCACAGCATCGCGCAATCGATCAGGATTCGCAGTAGCGTGCGCAGCGTTCCTTTTGCCGCAGGGCAGAGAGCGAACGACTTCAACCAAAGCTCCACGGGATAGGCTTTGATCTCTGCGATCGGTTTATCGCCCCATGCTGGCAGGATGTGATTGTTGAAGTGTTTGAGGTAGCACAGTCGAGTCGAGTGCCGCGTCGGCATCTTCTCGCTCGTGTACCGTTGTGCTATTTCGTTGAGGGTTACCGAGCGGATAACTGCGGGAGAATTAATCCTCGCACGCATCCCTTCGCTCGCTTTTGTCGACTTGTGACTTCGATCGGAAACTCAGACAGTGTTCCGATGCGCTCGGATGTTCGGTGCCCCTGGTCATCTCGCCAGCGGAACGACCAAACATTCGTGCGCGGGTCTAGATACACGTCCTCGTTGGTATCGCGTGTTCATTGCAATCCTTCCTGGTCAGAAGGATTGCGGCAGCGCCCCAACGATAATTCGGACTGTATCCACACATCAAGGGAAGAAGCGCGAAATTTCCATTCGCGACCCAACTTCATACCGGGTAGGCGCCTGGCGCGCGCCATATCGCGTACGGTCTTTTCATGGATATCGAGAATTTTAGCTGCTTCATCTGCATCGATCAGTGGTTCGCAATTCATGCCTGCCTCGCTTCAGGCTCCTTGGTTTGTAGCGGAGATGTTCCAACGGCAGTCTTCGCGGCCTGTATTTTCGCTAAATTTGCGCTGTGTGTGTTTAACGCGCTGTATTAGAGCATTTGATTTTTGGGAGAAGTTGAATTTCTGATTTGTTAACTCTGAGGGGTTTTAGAGAGTGTTGGTGCGTCAGCGACGTAAACTACTTCTCTCTTTACTTCAATACTTCCTACTTGCTGGTAACTGTTTGTTGGGTTGAGTTTAAAAGTTGTTTGGTTGATGTCGAAAGTTGTTGTGTTGGAGTGTTAGAATTGTTGGGTTGCGTTGAATGTCGGCAGAGCTGGTGACAAACGTTCGGTAATTGCTGCTAACATGGCAACTGCTTGTTGGGTTCGTTGTCTTTATTTCTGGGATATTTCTGAAATATTCTTTGTATTAGGTAACAGGTTGTTGGGTTTCAAGCAATTGGTTGGTATTTGCTGCGCATTTCTTTACATTGTCTAACAGGTGTTGAGCGTATGTTGGATATACACAATAGTGTGTATATGTGAGATCTCTGGTTGCTGCTCTCTGTGAGCAGGATCAATATGCTGGTTTCGAGTTCACGCACTACATTGAACACATTTCTGTGCACATCGCACGTCTTGCTGATTAGTCTCGCGGCTTGGGAAGCACTGATGTTTCTGGTTGCATAGCGAGGTGAGAGTTATGAGCATAAGTGATGGCGCGTCTTTAATGGTCTCTTATCTGGAAATGCACGAAGATATCGCGCTTAAGGAATGGCGCGTTGATAGATGAATTGACTAGAAACTTCAGGTGAGGTGATACTTCTTATGACAAATTTTTAAGTCGGTTTACTATCTGACTTCAGAAGTGTTGGTCACTTGTTTCGTTGACTGGCTTAATTTTTTCGCTTCGCTAAACTTCTTCGCATACTACTTTCACTTCGCATCGCTAGGTTCGACGCGTTGCGTATTTGTTACTTGGGGTGTAAATAGTCGGGGTTTTAGCTGTTGGCTGTTTTCACTTTGTAATAGACAGAAGGGACAAAGTCTGGTCTGCTTCTGGCGCAATGTTAGGATGCGCTCGACTTCACTTTCAAGTACGAATGCATTGAGACTGATCTGCACTTATCTGATTTGTTGTCGCGATTGCATCACTCGCATTGACTGCGTTTGTATTCTCAGGCGCGTTGCAGCTTCATAGATCGTCAGTAATATATCTTTTTCGCTGTACATGGCTACTCTTATTCTGTTCGTAACATGGCTCGCGCAAGACTTGTCAATATGTAGCACAGGAGCGCTGAAAAAGAATCTGCAACATTGTGTGAAACGTATTAGATGACTGTGGAGAAGTGGAAACTGTGGGATATATGTATTGACAACAAATCACACCACAGCGCACGGCGCTGTTGCTGTCGACGTTTTATTTGTTATTGGCAATATTGTGGGAAACTGTTCTACTTCGCTAGCTGTCGATTTTTCTAGCATGTTTTCGAGCATAGACAGTGTCGCGGGCGCGCTCACAGGGCAACAGTGCGCAGCGTCGGTTATTTGCTGCAATGTACGGACGTGGGCAACGTACTCGAGCAGGATTCCTCTCAGTTCGCTTACATCTTCCATCGCCCTGAGTGTCGCGCGAAGCTCGTCGGCACAATGACGTGGATTCCCAGAGAAGTGAATATGGCCGCGCCTCCGTTTCTTTCGCTCGCCCGTATAGTGCTTGCCCCTCTCGCGTGCCACTCCGAACAGATTCCTGCAGGCAAACAAACCAAGCCAGTCGCGTGCCCAAGCGAATGAGCCTAACCACTCCTCGCGGTCATGCGGATCTTCTTCGACGCTAATCCATGCGATGGCCTGTTGTGCGATTTCCGCCCAACTCTCCTGGCCCTCGAGTTTGCAGGGTTTCGTCTGAACCGCGTCCAGGACCGCACTCTCGATTTGGCGTTTCGCAAAAAGTAAGATTAGGCTTACGCACGGCCGCCGGCACGTGCTGGTTTTTTGCTGTCGATAAATATCGCTCTGTGCTTTTGTGGCCAAAATTACAAGCATGTGAGCATCAGGCCACAATTGGGAAAAAATCGTACAGCGCCCGCAAATATCTCTTGCGAGTGTGCACCGATGGTGTAACACTCTGTCGCATCATGACACCCCAAAAGACCAAAAAACTCACCTTCTGGGTTTGCTCGAGATGCGATCACGAGTGGCCGAAGAAGGGTCCAGGCAAGCCGGTCCGTTGCGCGCTCTGCAAAACGCCGTACTGGGACCGTCCAAGAAAGGCAGCGAAATGTTAGGAGAAGCCGATCGCAACGCAATAGCGACTGGTCCCGCATGCGGCGCCGAGTCTCAACTCATCCTGGCGTGGAACAGGCACGTGCTGTGCTGCGCGCGCGACACCCTATTCACGCTTGATGACATGGAACACTTGTACGCCAGCGCGATCACCGAACCACTCACCCGCGGCTCTCGCAGGCTTACTGCGACCGACCGAGAAATGCTGACCAGTTTTGGAATCTCACCGAAAGGATTGAAATGCTCACAGAGGAAGCAAAAGACAAACTCTTCACACAGACCAGGTAGCGCAGTTCCTGCAGATCGAAGTTCGGACGCTGGCCAAATGGCGGTTGACGCCTGGCAAGGGTCCTGCATTCCTGCATATCGGAAAAAACGTCGTGCGGTATTACGGCCGCGACGTACAGCAATGGATCAACGCTCAGGGATAGCCGGGCTACACCGTCGGAAGGTGTCCTAGCGCATCGCAGGCTTTGTTCTGCCACCGGCCGATGTGATTATCCCAATATCTACAGCCGCCAGGTGACGATCGACTCGCTGCCCGCGCCTGATCGTTTATGTAGGTGATGGGCAGTGGATATCTGGCCCGACATGCTACCGTCATCATCAGCATTAGTATCCACATCATATTGTGTTCTCCACCCATGCTTCATAGATGGCGCCAGTGATAGAGCCAATCAGGTCATTATGGCTGGACTGTAGGTTCATCTGCACCTTTACTGCGTTCAAATTGGCGCCGGTTGGCAGTTGCACTGAATCAGTGGTTTTGGTGTGCGTTTCACGACCAGTTAACTGGTACAACGTGCTAGACCATCCTGAGCCGTCCGTTAGTGACACAGTCACCGAAGAGACATAGATTCCGATTGCAGTCATCGTGTCTGCAGTCACTTCGCTCGTAACTTTCACGACTGCGCCTGACGTCGCGTAGCCCGCTGTTGGCTTGAATAAGTCCAGAACTATCGCGTCTGTTTTGTCGTTCGCGTGATCCGTAGACAATGTGCAACTCGCGCTGGTCGCTGTATCACCATCGATCGCGTTGTTTAGGTTGGTCCAACTGGTGGTGGCTACGTTCTTCAGGTATGTACTGGCGCGTTGGGCGTAGTTGTAAACCGTTGTCGGCAGCGCCTGTGGCAGCACCATGGTTGGCACCACCGGCAGCGTTCCTTCCTCTGCTGTAGTCGACGTGTAGATGTCGGAATCGGTTTCGCGCAGCGTCAGGTCGACGCCAAGCACGGACCGCTGCCATTGTCGTTGGTCATCACCAGTTGCGTTTCGATCACTTCGAATGTCTTATTGTTCCAGCCGAACCGCGGGCGCGTCAGTTGCACCACGTTCGGTGGCTGGATCTTGTACAGCGACATCTTGCCCTGCAGCGTCACCGTCAGTTGCCGGCGCTTGCGCATCAACTGGATCTTGGCGATGCGCTGCGCCATGGTGATCATGTGGTGAATGGCAACTGGATGTCGTTCCAGATCACTTCGCCATTGTCTTCCGTGACATAGGTGGCGCTCACATAGGGTGGAAAATTGCCGGCTGCCAGTTGTTGGTTGGTGAAACGAACGTGCCCTTCACGCCGTTGCAGGTATCGCGGTGCGAGAATCGCGACTGCACCTGGATCGGACCGCGCAGGTCATCATCGGTGATGGTGATCGGTTGTCCTGTGGCCTGATCGTTCTCGACGCCGCGCCACGCGCCAGCGTAGCAGCACCACTGGCCACCTGAATAAACCAGGTAACCAGCCATCGCCGAACATAGATTGTTCAGTACGTCACCAGCTTTCAGGCTGGTGTCGAAGGTGCCCATGCCATCGTATCGACGTTCGGTTCCGCCGGCAGCCAGGGAAACAGCACCGTCGCAGACATTGGCAGCGGCGATGAAGGTTGCATCGTTGATCTCACTCGGATCCGCACCCACGCCGTAATTCGAATCAGTTAGATAATCGCGGATCTCGATCGCTGGATTTGCCACAAACCTGACGGCCGAAACGCGTGGGTCATAACACTCTTTGCCATTCACGTCGAAGGTGATGTTCGGAACACCATTCGGGAACACGGTAGCGTCCCACTTCAGCCTGACGTAAACCTTGGTACGACCACGCTGCAGACATGAACTCGACCAGATGCCACCAGAGTTCGTTACCAATGTCGGAAATGGTTGTGATGCGTTCGCCGGATCTCCGAAATCCTTCACGACGGTTGCGAACCCGATATATGGTGCAACCGTATTAGAACTTGAATCAGAAGCCAACACGCCATCGGGATAAGTATTCTGGATGGCGTTCACTTTGTGAACAGCTACTGTAATCACGATGTCGAGATATTCGCTGTTCGTTCCGGACACGCCGAGATAGGTGATGATGCCGCCCTTGCGAACCTGGCCATAAATGACGTCCCATGGTGCCACAGCCTGGCGCATGGTGAGTTGATGGTTGGCGGTGTCGATGCCGTTCATCTTCGGCGCCTTGATCAGCGCCTTCGACAACATCCCGAATGCAAGTGATCCGGCGGTGAACAGCACGCCTTCGGCGATCGCCATGGCAGTTCCCCACGCCAATGCCCCGCCAGCGATGAAATCAACCGCCGCGGCAACCGCTACAACTACTGGTGGCATTTAGCTCATCCTCAGGATGATTGCCGCGATGACAGTGAACCCCGCGATCGTTCCGCATCCCACGCAGCAACGTCTAAAGAACCGCGCCGGCGCGCTCGACTGGGTTTACCCCATTCGGACACGCCGCGTAGGTCGGCAACCGCATAGAATCCGCCGCGTGGTGTTTCGAAATCGAGAGTGGAAACCGAAGTTTTCCATGTTTCTCCTTACGAACCGGCCTTCACGCCGAAGCAGAATCCAACCCACGTCTCACTAGCAGCAAAACTCCAATTACAAGCCTTGGTTTGTCCAGCAGCGCCCGTCACACTCATCCCCTCAAGTTCTGTACCGAAACTTCCGTCATTCCAGAATTGAATGATTGAGGCCCCCTTCGTAATCGTGCTGGCCGTATCTTGATTAACGCTGCCAATGATTAGGTCGTTCGCATTTCCGAGTGCAGGAGTGCTAACACTGGGATTGTTGTTAGACCCATATCCGGTTGAACCAACATCGAACATCGCGGAAGATGCTCCACCGCCCACTTCCATCAGTGTGAGATATGGATAATCAAGTTCTAATGAGCTGGTACTACAACTTGCCGAAAACGTGGTGGCAGACGAAACGCTCGGCGATATCAAAACAACATAACCTTGCCCATTGTTGGCATTCGCGTTAAATGTATGGCCCGGCGCAACCGATCCGGTTGGAATCACGGCAGTTTGTGATGCACTATTTGTACCCGTACAAGTAACTAAGTTGTTCAGGTTGCCGGTGCAACTGTTTGTTCCACAAAAGGCCATCACTCCAACAACCTGATGTGTTGCGGGCGAACTCAACGTAACACTCGCAGTGGCTGTGGTACTGCCGCCGGTACCAGAAGCCCCCTTTGCCTGATATAAACACCATCCGTTGCCCATGTCCGTGCCCGTACATCCCGCACTGATGGTTCCTGACCAACTCACCACATTGCTCGAGGGAACGCCAATCAGTGTTGCCTGGGCGCGAACGTAGCCAGTCGCGGAAACCGATACAGGCGAAGAGTAGCCAGTCGAAGGCGTGCAGGTATTCGTTGTGTCCTGGCAGTAGACGATCGACGCGCTGGGTGCGGCGTCAGAGATCGTCACCGACGTGGCCGCGCCGGAATACGGCGATGCCGGAGAGAACGTTGGATCAGGCACAACCGACAATCCGCTGCGGTGATAGACGATTTCCAGCGTCTGCGAAAATAACGTAGTGCCGAACAGCAGCACTGCCAGAGCCACAACGCACCTGAAAGCGCGCATCTTTAATCTCGTCAGATATTTCTGCTTTATCACTTTTTTCTCCTTCGAATGCGCGTTGTGCATACGTTGATACCGCTATCTCAAAAGGCCCAGGGCGGTGATTCATGGGCTACTCCGTGAAGAAAGCCTATGGCGGATTCCCCGCCATAACACAGCCGCCCTGGGTGAAAGACTGTCCAGATCGATCGCCGGAAGTCATGGAGTGAGAACCGCGACCCAAATCTGGACAGACGGCAGGAAGGGGAACAACCGGCCGATCCTAGAAAATCGTTACAGACCAGTGCTCAGAATGCCGGTGAGCTTCACGAAGCCCTTCGGCTGACGGACGGCGATGTCGTAGAGTTGCCGCGCAACTACGACGTACTCGCCGAACTTCGCGCGAGTATATGGATCAACGATCACCTCCACGCCATCCCACAAGCCTAGAATGGCTTGGCTGAAATCGCCGAAAAGTAGCGCGTGTTCGTTGGTGCCGGCGCCCAAATTCTTCGGCAACTGGTTGGTTACGAAAGAGCGGTATCCGTTCACCACGCCCTGAAGATCCGCTCCGCTACCGGTCTGCTGCCAGATCGGAACGCCCGTGGTATTACCCAGGAACGGAGTGCACTTCAGGCTGTTCCGCACTTCTGGCGTGGTGACCAAACTCATAGTGGGCACATCCGCGTTTGCAGCCGCCACGAAGGATTCGAGTCCTACCAGGCTCTTCGTTTTTGTCGTCGCATCCGTTGTCACGTAAGCGGTCGAATTGATGCCGGTCTGATTCCATATGCCTTTTGGATTCGGGGCAACACCGTCGCCCATGAAGCCCATGTAATCGATCAACGTGGCGATGGACAGTGCCGAGATCGTGGCGGACGAATGCTTCTACGTCGAGCGTGCTCTGTGCCAAAAATTCCATCGTGTACGACGTGTCGACCGTGGCTTTGTGCGGCGCCATGGTCACCTGATCGAATGCCGCATCGCTAGACACGGAAGTCGTAGACTCTGCCTTCATCAATGCGCTGGCGATAGCGGTCAGCCGCGGGAATGCAACATTGCCCCTCAATCCGGCGAGAGTTTGGATACCTGCCTTCGCCAACACAAGGCGATTGCGCATGTAATCGATCATGTCCTGAATTTCGGTCGCGACCGACTCTTTGCCTTGGCCCGCAGTGGTGATGTTCAGCGCGCGCGTGGCCAGCGGGATCAGAATTCCGAATTCGCCAACGGGGCGATCCAGGCGCTTCTCGAGGGTCGCTGAAATTTCGGTTTCCAAACTTGATCCGCCCGTCGCTGCCATCACGATGGCTCTCGCGACGCTATAGCTCTCACGCTCACGGTCGTTCAGTTCAACGCCAATATCGGTGGTCTGCACTCCAGGCGTGCGCGCTCGCGTGATGCGATCTGCAATTCTTAATTTGGCTTCCGACAGACCCATGCGTGTGTAGGGGGATGGGTCGAGGCCATAGGAATGGCACAATTCTCTGATTTCGGTTTGTTCGTTGTTGAATGCATCCATGGTGAAATTTCTCCTAAATTTTCTTCGGTGAAATTTCACAGTGGGGCTATTTGAAAAAAAGCGTCAAGCGAGCACGGCCGGTGCTACTCTCGATGGAAAAAAGGGAAGGGCAATAATCATGGGTCCAATGGACGCACTGAATGCAGCAAAGGAAATAGGCGAGGCGATCAAGAAGTTCAATGACATTCCGCTCTACGAAAAGATCGTCGCGCTTCAGGGACAGTTGGTTGAAATTGCGACGGAGCGAATGAATCTGTTTCAAGAGAATCAGGCACTAAAGGAAAAACTAGCACGTCGCACCAGTATCAAATTCAAGGCGCCGTATTACTACCAAGACGACGACGCCGTTCCTTTTTGCCCCAAATGTTACGAGTCATCAAAGTTCGAACTGTTGGTTCATCTGCCGAGTCCGAGGATGACCAACGGCTCTCCCCTGCGGCAATGCCACACCTGCGGACACGCATTTTGGGAATCGTAGTCTGGGTATCACTTTCTCGGGTGACAGTGCGGGCAGTCAGGCCCACATCCAGGAGTCGCGTAGCTTTCGAGCGTGATCTTGCGCTGAATCTGCCTTCGCGTCAGCCCATTGGCTACGTCTTCTTCGCATTGTGGGGTACAGAACTTGCTCGGGTGTGGTGTCCCATCCTTCACTGCGTCGCGATAATCGTACGATTCACCGCAGCCAGCGCACGCGCCACGATCGCCAGAAATCACAATCTTTCGCGATTCCCGGCGCTCTCGCTGCCGGCGCCCACGGTACAAGCTCGTCGTGCGTTTGCGCGCTTCGTCCGCGGCCTGGGGATCGATGGTTCCATCCGTCAGAGTCGGGAGTTTGCCCTTCGCTATTAGTTTGTTGACGTAGGCCGCGGAGATTCCCCGCTGGCGAGCATATTCACGCTGAGATAAGCCCATGCTTAGCTTGTCGTACGGGAAACAACGAAGCGTCAACCAGCAGTGTCAACCGTTAACCCAAATTTTTGGGCTATCAGTAGCGCTAGCCCAGGGATCGAATTTACCCGCAATAACTATGGGTTGGACAGTACCTTAAGACTTCCGAGAGTTGTCGAGTATCACAGTCCATCCACAGTCCACTTGGTCCGCCAGTCGCTACCACAATCAACCAGTTACTTCCGATTTCGCTGCCGCAATCCTTGTAAGTGACTCAAACGTCGCTATCTTGTATATTCGGTGTAACCTACTGTTTTTGGGAAACTTGTAGCGCAGGCAGGCGCGCGCGGACTCTGATCTCGAGAACTAGGCGGCCGGGAAGACGGCTCCGGCATTGGTGGCGCCTCACAGCCGAATCAATTCTGTAAGAATCAGGACGCAGACCCCAAGGAGGTCGGTGCCATGGCGGAAACACCGAAGATTGTCGATCGGCGGTCGGATATAGCCAGTATTGGCAAATCGGTCGTAATCAAGGGAGAGTTGTCAGGTAGCGAGGACTTGTACCTTGACGGCGAGGTTGAGGGCAGTATCGTCCTGAACGGGAACAGCCTGACCGTCGGTCCAAATGGACGAGTTCGGGCGCACATCAAAGCGCGGGAAGTTATCGTGCATGGAAAAGTCGACGGAAACATTTTGAGCGCGCAACGGGTTGAGTTGCGCCGCTCTGCCGCCGTATTGGGCGACATCAGCAGCCAGCGGATTATGATAGAAGACGGCGCGTATGTGAAGGGATCGATCGATGTGCAGCGGGACGCGAAGTCGTCGCCCGCGCAAGCGAGCGTTCCTGCGCCCCAGGCAGCAGAAGTTACAAAATGAAACAGTAAGAACCGGAGCTGTAGACCAGCAAGCGAGTTCCGGGAACTTTGGATCGGGAAGCAATGTTCAAGTGGTTGCGCGGCGGTACAGGTCAGGCCACGGCCGAAGGTGGCCGCGAAGTGCTGCCTCGTTCGAAGCGGCATTCCAGCGCACTAAAAGAGCTGCATCGGAACATCGCGCGCGAAGAAAATATCTCCATTCTTGATCTAGGCGCCACGTCAGCCGCCAATATCTCACTTTTCACGAGCAAGGGAATGAAGGTCTGCACCGAAGACCTGATTGTCGCGTCGACTGATCCAGATCTGCAGATCAAGGATTTCGACGGTAATCCTACCTACGACGTTGATCGCTTCCTGAAGGATAATCTCGCGTTTGAAATGCGGTCGTTCGACGCCGTCTTGTTCTGGGATATTGCGGACTATCTTCCGGAACCTTTGGTGAAACCGGTGATCGAACGCATTTGTTCGCTGATGAAACCCGGTGGGCATCTCCTGGCTTTTTTCCATACCAAGGATGCGGGTCCCAATTCACCCTACTCCCGTTATCACATTGCCGGCGAGGACACGCTGGACGTTCAACCGATCCCGCGAAAGGGAAGTGGCGGATATTACAAGCTCTTACGCGTATTCAATAATCGGCACATCGAAAATCTGTTTCGTGACTTCGCTTCGCTTAAGTTCTTTCTCGCCCGTGACAACATGCGTGAAGTCCTGATCATTCGCTGAATCTGATTCGAAATTACCCATTTTTTTGTCGGTGCAGCCCCTGACTGTCCGGAAGTGCATCTCCCTTAGTGTGGGGTATCGGGCTAATAACCAGTTCCGATCCGCGACTTGCTGCCTGCATACTGGGTTTACATGTTTATGAAGGCCCCAGTTGCGCGAATGAGTGCGCGGTTAGGACTGTTCCTTTGGCTGCTTGTCTGCAGTGGTGTATACGTCCGCGCGGACATAGCGCTGTTTCTGGAAGAGCCACACGGGGAATTTGGCGCCTTCAATCCCACCGGTCATGCCGCGGTGTACTTAAGCGACGTCTGCGCGGAGAGTCCAACCAAGTTGCGCAATTGCTTCCCCGGTGAGCATGGTGTCGTCATCAGCCGTTATCATCGCGTGGCTGGATACGACTGGATCGCAGTACCCCTGGTCCCATATCTCTACGCTGTTGCGCGACTGGATCAAGTGCCGTCATACGCTGACGAAAAAACCGTTGCTCAGCTCAGAGATGAATACCGGAGAGACTTTCTCGAAACGCTGATTCCGGATGCGCCAGATGGAGGCACGCCGAAGGGTGACTGGGTCCAACTTATAGGCGCGGCCTATGACCGCAAAATGTACGTCTTCGAGATTGAGTCCAGTAAAGCGCAGGATGACGAACTGATCGAGAAATTGAACGCCAGCACGAATCATGAGCAGTTCAATCTCTTCTTCCGCAACTGCTCTGATTTTGCGCAGAAAGTTTTCAGTATCTACTACCCGGGAAGCATGCACCGCAATTTCGTTGCGGACGCAGGCATTACCACGCCCAAGCAAATCGCCAAATCGCTGGTGAAGTATTCCAAGCACCATCCGGATGTTGAGTTCAGCGCGTCGTTCATTCCGCAGGTGCCGGGCACGCCGGCGAGCAAGCCAGTGCACGGAGTTTTAGAGTCGATCGTGCGGTCGAAAAAATACCTCGTCCCGCTAGCGTTCTTTCATCCGGTGATCGCAGGAACTATTGCCGCGGGATACCTGGCGCAAGGTCGTTTCAACCCTAATCATTACGCCAAGACGACGTTCGTACATACCGCCAGACAAAGTTGCAGATCTCAGGGCCGAGCCGCGATCAGTGAGCGAGAATCGTGCGCGGTTGGAGAACCCGGAAAGCTATCCTGCGCGATAGCTTTCGCACGACAGACGCTAATGTCGGTTGAGCCAGTGAAGACCGCCCACCGTAAGTTCACTCTCACATAAGTTCATTCCGTGATCGCCTGTGTGCGAATGCGTTGCCAGAATCAGCAGGTTGCGGCTGCGATTTCTCGATCTTGACGATGCTCCATATTAGGAGGTATATTAATACTGAAATGGAGTTAGCTTGAATGGGCTTGCTTCAACAACCAATCGCCGGATTCTCAGACGGCAAATCCACGGATCTGTCTAAGAAAGAGGCACAGGTACGACTGAGTCCCGCAGCGTGTGGGGCGTTTTTCAAACTAATGGACGCCTGGCAGGTGCGCGATGAGGCGGCTCGGCAGCTACTGGGCGGAGTGTCTAACGGTGTCTACTACCAGATGAAGCGTGGACAGAAGAAGACACTTGATCAGGATAAGTTGACGCGCATATCGCTGCTGATTGGGGTCTTCAAAGCCCTGAACATTCTTTACAGCCGCAAACTCGCCGATGCCTGGGTGAGTCTGGCCAACTCGAATCCCATGTTTGAAGGCGAACCTCCGCTCACATACATGGTGCAAGGTGGAGTGCCGGCCCTGGTGCGCGTCCGCCAACTTCTGGATGCACGGCGCGGCAGCCTTTGATCCCTAAGACGACATATATTCGGCAAGACGATACGCACCGTCTGATCCCCAGCCGTTATAGCGATCAGAGCGTCCTATCCCGCCTAGCTGGCAGTAACAAAGAGCTCTCAGAGTTGTTTGAACTGGATGGCGCCACCAACGATCGCCTGCTTGGAGAGGCGAATCTTCTGCCGGGCATCAGTGTTCATGAGCTGTTGTTTGGCGTTGATTACGCTCACATCGTGAATGCCGCGTTCACACATGCACATCCGGAGGGAAGCCGCTTCAATGGGCCGGACCGCGGCGCGTGGTATGCGTCTTTCGAGCTGGAAACCTCGGAGGACGAAGTTGTCTTTCACAAGCAGCGTGAGCTGGCGGAAATCAACTGGACGGAATCTGAGACGTTTACCTTCGACGACTACCTCGCCGATTTTCGCGCCGAGTTCCACGACATCCGCGCCGATAAGCGTTACAGCGATTGCATTGATCCGGAGAAGCACACGAAATCGCAGCGCCTGGGAAGGGAATTGCTGGCGGCGGGATCAGCGGGGATCGTCTATCCCAGTGCGCGCACCAAAGGTGGGACCTGCATCGTCTGCTTTCGCCCTGCGCTGGTTACAAATGTACGGCTCGGACTGCAGGTGAGCGTCGCGTTTAGTAAACCGGGATCATCGCCTGCGATCAAACGGCGTCGTCGACAGCGCGGCCGGGTCTCCTTCGAAAACTAAACCGTCTCCAGTTCTTCTTCTAGCAATTGCTTGTTGTAGAGTTCGGCGTAGTAGCCGTTCAAGGCGAGCAGGTCTTCGTGTTTGCCGAGTTCGACAATGCGTCCGCCGGAGAGGACCGCAATCTGATCGGCGTTACGGACCGTGGAGACACGGTGCGAGATGAAGATCGTCGTCCGACCTTCCATGACTCTCTTCAGATGCTCGAGAATGCGTTCTTCGGTGTAGGTGTCCACGCTGGAGAGGGCGTCGTCGAGAATTAAGATGCGCGGGTTCCTGATCAGTGCCCGGGCAATGGCCGTACGTTGTTTCTGCCCGCCGGAAAGCGTTATGCCGCGCTCACCAACCATGGTGTTGTAGCCTTCCGGGAAGCCTTCGATATCCTGCGCGATGTTCGAGCCTTGCGCGGCCTGCCGGATCTCTTCGTCGGTCGCGCTCTCCACTCCAAAGGCGATGTTCTCGCGGATCGTGTCGCTGAACAGGAAAGTCTCCTGCGGAACGAACCCGATGTTGTGACGCAGATTGCTTAGCGGATAATCCTGCAACACGCGGCCGTCCAGCAGAACTTCACCACGTGGGGTGTCATAAATCCTGGGAATCAGGCTCACCAGGGTAGTCTTGCCCGATCCGGTGGGGCCGACGATCGCGAGACTCGAGCCTTCCGGTACTTTCAGGTTGATGTCGTGAAGGACAGTCGATCCGTCTGGATACTTGAACGTTAAGTTGCGGAACTCAATGTCACCGACGATTGGCGCGTTCGCGAGAGCAGATGCGCGCGGCGAGTCGAGGATTTCCGGCTTCTCGGTGAGGATCTGATTGATACGACCCATCGACGCGGTTCCGCGCTGGAAGATATTGATCACCCAGCCGAGCGCAATGATTGGCCAGGTGAGCTGCACCATGTACGTGAGGTAGGCGACAAATGCGCCCGGGGTCATATGGCCTTCGATGACTTGTCGGCCACCTAGCCAAAGGACCAGCACCACGGCAACGCCGAGCATGGCCTCGAGCGTCGGCCAGAGCATTCCCATCAGCCGCACCAATTTCAGGCTGCGCGCGATGTATTCCTGATTGTCTTTCTCGAATAGACGTATCTCGGCATCTTCCTGCGCGAAAGCACGAATGATACGTGCGCCGGAGAAATTCTCCTGTGCGCGCGCGGAAATATCCGAGAACTGCGCCTGTATGCGTTCGAAGCGCTCGTGAATGCGAGACCCAAAATACTGAACCACGATGCTGGCGACGGGGAGCGGCAAGAAAGTCAAGCAGCGTCAGCCGCGGGCTCATCTTGATCATGAAGGCCAGCGCACCGGCCGTGTAGACGATGGTGTTCGCCGAATACATGATCGCGGGTCCCAGCAGCATGCGCACCGCGTTCAGATCGTTGGTGGCTTTCGCCATGATGTCGCCGGTGCGTGTGCGTTGGTAGTAGGAGTAGGAGAGTGTTTCCAGATGTGAGAAGAGATCGTTGCGCAAGTCAAATTCGATATCGCGCGAAATACCAATCACGATCCAGCGCGTCAGAAACTGGAATATTCCTTTGCCAAGCGCGATGAGCACGAGGAGCAGGGAATAGACGACCAGCTTGTGGTGCGTAATTCCCGCAGTGAGATCGTTGATGGCGACTCGGATCACCTGGGGGAAGAGGATCCATATGCCGTTCGTCATCAGCACCGACACGGTTCCCCAGAAGAGCCCGGAACGATATCTCTTCAGGTAAGGGAAAAGTGGGCGCAGTTGTTTGAGCATTGCCTGTATTTAGATTCTATCGTAAGCGCCGCGACGCTTTTTCCGCGGATACCGGCTTAGGTCGGGACTTTCAGCAGCAGATAGCCGCCAGCGAGGCCGAATAGCAGGTCAGGCGACCACGCTGCAAGCGCCGCCGGCAGTTGATTGGCATTCCCCATCGCTTCAAAGAAGCCCATGCCCACCCAATAGAG
Organism: Terriglobia bacterium; assembly: GCA_963724985.1. Lineage (GTDB taxonomy): Bacteria > Acidobacteriota > Terriglobia > Terriglobales > Acidobacteriaceae > JAJPJE01. Next base: position 357,230 of record CAVRWV010000019.1, read on the forward strand.
GACGGCTATTCCTACCGCCATAGCCACGCCGGCGAGCGCGCCACGGCGGCCTCCGCGCAAGGCGAAGGGAACGGCGAGGACAGCCATGACGAACGTCATTAGCGGGAAGGCAAACTTCTTTTGCAGTTGCACGCGCAGGCGCACCACGTCGAAGCCGCTCTGTTTCAGGTCATTGATATAGCGGCGAAGTTCGTCGTAGCTCATCTCCGACGATTGCTTCACTTCCTTCTTGAAATAGTTCGGAGGCTCCGGCAATTCTGCGAAAGTAGCGACATCGAAGGTGTGATAGTCCTCAACCGTCATTCCATTGAAGGTGCGCGTCCAGCCCTGCTCGAAGACCCACTTATTTAGCGTGTCGGACCAATGTGCCCGCGAGGCGTAGATTCGCTTCGTCAATTCGAATGTCTTCGGATTGAACTCGAAAACGGAAATGCCGCCGAAGCGATTCTGGTCAGGGTCGAACAATTCGTAATACCAGATGCTGGAGTTCTGGCCGAAAATCCACTTCTGATCTGGACGTAAGTACGTCTGTGGTGGCTTGCCCTTGATTTCGTTGCGCAGCGCATCCTGTTTCTTGTTCAGTTGAGGAAGATAGAGCTGATCGAAGAAGAAGAGTCCTGCCGACACCATCGCCGCAACCACCAACACTGGGATGATGATGCGATAGATGCTGACGCCGGTGGCCTTCATCGCCGTGATCTCGTTCGTCTTCTCCAACAGGCCGAACGTGATCAGGACCGCAAGCAACATGCTCATCGGCGTGCTGTTGTATAGGAAGTACGGCGTCACCGTGAGCAGGTATTGGCCGATCACTGTGATGGGCACACGGCCCAGATCCTTCAGCAGCTCAAAGAACGTAAAGATCAGCAGCAGCATCAGGAACGTGCCGACGATCATTGCCAGGTAAACGACGAAATCTTTCAGGACATAGTCGTCGAGCAGCAGGGGGAACTGCGCGCTGAATACACGCTTACGCGAGACTGCCCGGGCGAAGGCGTCGGATGAGGTTCGCGAACCTGCGACCAGGGGCGTTCCATTCTGAAAGCGCCCGCGTAGCCGATTCCATGCGCCTTTTAGTGTTCCGATCTCGATAGGAACGCGATCCACGCGCCACAGCAGCACGAGTCCCGTAAAGAAGAAGACGATGTTGCCCATCCAGATCGCCGGGCCGACGGGCATTTTGCCAGAACGAGCAAACGACATTCCGGCCAGTGAAAGGAAGTAGTAAAGAAAAACGAGGCCGATGGTCAGAACAAAGCCCGTGGACTTGCCGCCCTTCTTCGCCGATAGCCCAAGCGGAATTCCCACCAGCGCCAGTACGAGGCAGGCAGTGGGCAAGGCAAGCCGCCGATGAAACTCAATCATGTAGAGACGGCGATGCATCTGGTCCGCGGTTTTCGCTTTGTCTAGAAGCGCTGGAGTCGACAGCTCGGCTACCGGCAAAGTCGCCTGGCTCTGAGAATTGGTCGTAGGCAGCTGAATCGGTATATCGGATCGGGAGAACGTCGAAATCGAATATTGTTCAGGTTGCCGCGGAACCGTCTCTTGCGATGAGCCGTTTTCGAGATGCAATCTCAGCTTGTCGGGACCTTCGCTGACCACGACTCCACGCTCAGCAACCGTGATCTTTGGCGTCGCGGGATTGGAGATGTCTGCGAGGAAGACGCCCTTCCACTGGGCTGCACCGGTTCCACTGCGCGAGTCTTCTACATATAGGACATAATCCTTGAAGTCTTCGTAGAACACGCGCGGCTGAATCTCGAACGAAGCCTGGGAACTCTTTAGCTTGTCCTGCAGGTCGCTCAGAGCGGCGGCCGATCTCGGCGCGAAATATAGATTGTTTGCCAGCGCAATCACCCAGGCGATGACCGCGAAAATCGAAATGATCTTCAGAAAGGTGGACGAACCCATGCCCATTGCGCGCATGGCCGTGACTTCGCTATCGGCCGCCAGCCGGCTGAGTCCAATGAGGATTCCGACCAGAACTGCCATCGGCAGTGTGACTGTAAGAGCGGTGGGAATAGTGAACAGGAAGAGCTGCGCGACGCTGGGAAGGGGGGCGCTGTTTCTGACCACTAACTCCAGGATGCGAGCCAGATCGCGCATGAAAATCACGAAAGTGAAGATCAAGGCGCCGATGAGCGCGTGCGAGGTCACCTCGCGCAGGATATAGCGGGTCAGAATGCGCATGGCTACACAGCCGTATTTCGAGTTTATCAGAAGGCGGGAGGGGCGCTGCGAGGATGGGGTAGCACAAAAACTTGCCACCCGACAAACAAACCTGCAAACTAAAAATCAATGTCAGTTATTCGCGTCGCTTTTCTCTGGCACATGCACCAGCCCTTTTATAAGGATCTGGCGACAGGCAAATACCGCCTGCCCTGGGTTCGGATGCATGCCCTGAAGGATTATTACGGAATGGTGAAGCTGCTCAGTGAGTTTCCTGAGGTTCACCAGACCTTCAACCTGGTTCCCTCGCTGATCACGCAAATTGAGGATTACGTTGACGGGAAGGCACAAGATCCGTTTCTCGATGTCGCTTTGAAGCCTGCAGCGGATCTCACGCCGGCCGACAAGCGTTTCGCGCTCAACTATTTGTTCCTGGCAAATACAGCGCATCTTATCGCTCGTTATCCGCGTTATCAGGAGCTATGGAACCAGTTTCAGGGGGCGGGACAGAACGTTGAGCGTGCTTTGGCTTCGTTCCGCACGCAAGATTTCACCGACCTGCAAGTGCTCTCGCAGATCGCATGGTTCGACGAATACTATCTCCTGAACGCTGACGTGCGAGCCTTGATTCACAAAGGCCGCGACTTCACTTTGGAAGATCAGCAGTTTGTTGGAAAATTTCAGCAGAAGATCCAGGCCTCGGTTCTACCTGCGTATCGCGATGCGGCACAAAAAGGGCGCATCGAGATTTCAACGTCGCCGTTCTATCATCCGATCCTTCCGCTGTTGTGCGACTCCAACCAGGGAAGAGTGTCATCACCCAATCTGCCGCTGCCTCAGAAGCAGTTCTCGCATCCAGATGATGCTCGCGAGCAGTTGAAACGCGGGCTCGATTTGCACGAGGAAGTATTCGGCAGCAGACCACGGGGTGTGTGGCCGTCGGAAGGCAGCGTCTCCGAACAGGTGCTCGGGATCGCGCATGAACTTGGCGTCCAATGGATGGCCACCGATGAAGGCGTTCTAGGACGAAGCCTGGGCATGGCGTTTGATCGCAGCAATACGGGACATCTGTCGGCTACAAACGCCGAGAAGCTCTATCAAGGATATTTGTACCGGCAGGGCAGTACGCAGATGCGAATGGTCTTCCGTGACCACAGCCTGTCGGATCTGATTGGCTTCGTGTATTCCGGCATGCCCGCCAAGGAAGCCTGCGATCACTTCATCAAGAACATCAAGGAAGCTGCGCAGCCGGTTCTAGCTAAAGGCCAAGATGCACTGATTCCTATCATCCTCGACGGCGAGAATGCATGGGAGTTCTATCCAGGATCCGGCCGCGAATTCCTGCGGCGCGTTTACGATGCGCTTCAACATGATCCCCAGATCGAGGCGCTCAGCGTTGGGGAGGCACTCGACCGGCAAAAGGAATACCCGCAGCTCAAATCGCTGGTTCCCGGGTCATGGATCAATGCAAACTTCAACGTTTGGATAGGCGCTCCCGAAGATAATCGCGCATGGGATTATCTTGCCGATGCTCGCGATTTTTATGAGCATCGCGCGCCCGCCGTTTCAGATGCGCAACGGAAACTTGCCTTCGAAGAATTAATGATTGCCGAGGGCAGCGATTGGAACTGGTGGTACGGCCCTGAACATCATTCGGCGAACGATCGCGACTTTGACGAACTGTATCGCAAGCATCTCTCGAACGTGTACCAGGCGCTGGGCGCCGAGGCCCCGTCGTACCTGGCGCAGCCAATCACTACCACTGCAGTACGCCCGGATGCAGTGCTTCAGACCGCATTTATCCATCCACGCATTGGCAGCGAGAGCCCACGTTACTTCGATTGGCTTGGGGCCGCCATGTATACCGCGGATCGCCATTCGGGCGCGATGCACGGCAAACAGTTCCTGCTCGACGCGATCTATGCGGGTGTCGACGAACAGCATTTATATGGGCGGCTGGATTTCGCGGGTGCGATGCCGGCGGAAGCTTTCTTTATCGCTGTAGACATCGAAGTAACGCAACCAAATGCGGCCGCGACCGAAGATCCGACGCGCTTGCAATTGAAGGCTGAAGTTGCCGGCACTCTACAGAGCTGGGCTCTGCGCAATGGCCATGAACGCCGCGTCCTGCAGGCGCAGCCGGGAACGACGGTCGCGCTTGTGCCGCATCGTCGTGCGTTCGAGTTCGAACTGCCTCTGAAGGTTCTGGAAGGTGCAATCGGAGCAAACATCGCGCTGCGCTTCAGCCTTTGGACCGACGGGCTTCCTCTGGATGCGCTTCCGCTAGAGGGCGCACTGCACCTGCAGGTCGTGAGCGAAGAGGACGAGCTAAAGGGAAACGTTTACCGGTAAAAAGGGAAACCCCATCCATGCTTGCGCTGGATGGGGCGTGAACGGAAAGAACCCTTACTGAGCGGCTATCCGAGAACCCTCGCCCATTGGCCGATTCAACTCCAGAATCAATTCTGTCCCCGCAGGAATCATGAGATCGTTGTGATTCATGAGCCAGCGAACGGTCGATGCCGTGGCGCCAACGCCTGCGCCGATCAACGCTCCCTCAGGACCGGCTGCTAATGCACCAACTCCAGCGCCGAACCCGGTTCCTATGCCGCCGATAACCAGATCGTGGCGCGAGGGGTGCCCGGGGCCTCTGATCTGGCCTTCCTCATTCACATCAAGGGCCTTCGGATTACCAGTGTCCACCACGGTCGCCGAGATCAGGTAAGACTCGCCCGAAGGCAGTGTGACCGACGCCGGATGCAGATCGATCATGGGCTTGCCTTTGATGCGTCGTGGAGAATTGGTTCGCAGCACTTCGCCGTGGACTGTGGAGCCCACCGGGATGATCACTCGACCCTGGTACGACACGGCTTCTGTCACAGCTCCCGAGAAGCGATCGCCGCGCCGGTTGTCGGTCGTAATTGTATTGCTCGTCTTCATACGAATCGCAGTTCCGGGTGGCAGCGACATCGCGCTTGTAACTGGCGGAATGTCGGTAACTGTGATTTTGTCTGCAGTTGGTTTGGCTAAAGCAATCTCGGTGGTAGCCGGTTGTTGCGCCACGGCAATCGCCGCGCAGAATGCGAATGCTGCAATGAGGGAGACTCGGTTCATCCTTCTACTCCTTGGCCGGAGCGTAAAGCACCCTCGAATCGCCGAACAACTACAGAAAGCATCCGAGAACCACACTGAACAATGTCACTCGTGGGACGCCGCTCTGGTGAGTGATGCTGCGGCAGATGTGCTCTCCATCACGCCTTTCGAGAAAAGTCATAACGTATAATCAAGAGTTTCAGGTCCCCTGCGGACGAGAACCAGCTGGCTCCGGTCCCTTCGACGGCGCACTCATTTCAATTCTTAAATGGCCGCTCAAAACATGCGGCCCACGAGGACAGGCATGACACTGATTGCAGATATCCGAGGCCGCGAAATCCTGGATTCACGCGGCAATCCCACGGTAGAAGCAGAAGTTTTCCTGACCAGCGGTGCAGTTGGCCGCGCGGCCGTTCCCAGCGGCGCCTCCACCGGCGAGCACGAGGCGGTTGAGCTGCGTGACGGCGACAAGTCGCGCTATCTGGGCAAAGGCGTAACCAAGGCGGTTGAGCACATCAATGGCGAGCTTGCGGACGCCCTCATTGAGGAAGATGCCGAAGATCAGCGCGCTCTCGATCAGAAAATGATCGAACTCGATGGCACAGACAACAAGAGCCGTCTCGGCGCGAACGCCATTCTTGCGATTTCGATGGCGGCTGCCCGTGCGGTCGCAAATCTGTATGAGATGCCTCTCTACCGTTACCTCGGCGGAGTGAACGCCTGCCTGCTGCCGGTCCCGATGATGAACATCCTCAACGGTGGCGCGCACGCCGACAACAACGTCGATTTCCAGGAATTCATGGTAATGCCCGTGGGCGCACCTTCGTTCTCGGAAGCGCTGCGATGGGGCGTCGAAGTCTTTCACACACTTAAGGGCGTACTCAAGAAGCGCGGCTACAACACCGCCGTTGGCGACGAGGGTGGATTCGCTCCGTCGGTGAAATCGAACGTCGAAGCGATTGAAGTCGTGCTGGAAGCGATCCAGTTAGCTGGCTACAAGCCGGGCGAGCAAATCGGAGTAGCGCTCGATCCTGCCGCCAGCGAGTTCTTCCAGGATGGCAAGTACGTGTTCAAGAAATCCGACAAGCAGACAAAGACTCCTGAAGAAATGGCTGCCTATTGGGCGAAATGGGTGAAGGATTACCCGATCGTCTCGCTCGAAGATGGCTTGGCCGAGGACGATTGGAAGGGCTGGAAGATCCTGACCGACGAAGTCGGCAGCAAGATCCAGTTGGTCGGTGACGATCTGTTTGTCACCAATGTGAAGCGCCTGCAGCAGGGAATCGATAAGGGCGTCGGCAATTCCATTCTGATCAAGGTCAATCAGATCGGTACCGTGACCGAGACCCTCGATTCGATCGATCTCGCCCGCCGGAATGGCTACACGTCGGTTATCTCGCACCGCTCCGGCGAGACGGAAGACACATTCATCGCGGACCTGGCGGTTGCGACGGGAGCAGGGCAGATCAAGACTGGTTCCGCTTCGCGCACCGACCGTATTGCGAAGTACAACCAGTTGCTGCGGATCGAGGAAGAACTTGGATCGGCTGCACGGTTCCTTGGCCTGAAGGCATTGAATTACCACGGCGACGCCAAGGCGAAAGCCGGCGCGTAACCGTTTGAATTCGAAAAAATAGAGCGGCGGCCAAATTTGGTCGCCGCTTTTTTCTTGATCCCGTGTTCAAGGGATGGAACCACTGCGAATAACATGGGATTGTGGTACCGTCCGGAATGTGTATCTCGATTGAACGCTCGGAGGCAGAAATGCGAAAAGTCATTGTCATCTTCTTCGTTGCTTTCGTATCGTCGCTCGCCGTTGGGCAGGCCGCCGATCTAAGCCAGCCGGCGACCAAACAAGATGTGATGGTGATGTTCCAGGAGATGCGATTCGAAGAACAGATGAAAGGGATTCAGCAGAGCGTGGCCCAGCAATTCCAGGGTATGGCCAACCAGGTCATGCAGCGGACGGACATCAAGAGCCTCACGCCTGAGAAGCAGAAGAAGTTCCGCGATTTGATGGATCAGGAAATGCGGCAGTCCATGAATGTCTATCCTATATCGGAGATGATCGACGACTTCGCTCCCGTTTATGCGAAGTACTTGACGAAGGCAGACGTGAAAGGCATTACTGACTTCTATCATTCCGCGGCGGGAAAGAAGCTGCTCGACATTTCTCCCAGCGTTTCCGAGCAGGCAATGGCCATCATTGGACCCAAGATGCAGGAGCGCATGACGAAGTCGATGGAAGAAATGCAGCAGCGTGCGAAAGAAATTTTCGACGATCCAGATACAGGTACTTCGCACCCGCAGTCCAAAAACTAGTTTCTGCTTAGCCGCTCAGCGTGGATCACCGCTTGGCTGCGGCTGAGCAGCTCCGACTTCACCGACCACGCTCGTAATCTTTGTGTCGGTTCGGAATTTGCGGTAATCGCTGTAGGTCGTGTTTTGCTGGAAGCGGCCAGTGACGAACGCTACGCGTCCACTTCCTTTCAGATATTCGCGGCTGGGTAGCCAGGTTTCGCCATTGATCCGCGCCTGCTCGAACTCAAAGTGCGCCCCTTTGTGCAGCTTGAAGAGGAAAAGGCCTACAGCAAAGTCATCGAACAAATCGGCTTCGACTTTCACCACTTGATAGTCGGCAGCATCGATCCATAGCTTACCGCGCATCTTGGCCAGCAGATGTTCCCAGCGCTTATCCGGCTTATATGAGGGATTCGGTTCTGCAGAAACTACATAGACCTCGCGCCCATCTCTCTGCTCCTCACCATCGAGTGTGAAGTTGTAGACCTTCTTGACGCCGTCAGCGATTTCGCGCTCGTCTCGTTTCTCTTTGTCGAGCGGCGGAGGCTGACCATCATCCGCGTGCTTTTTTTTCCACTTCTCTAAGTCGTGTTGGTGTTGTTCTTCATGCTTCTTTTGCTCAACGCAGTATTTGTCGAGCTTCTCGGCCTCTTTCTTCTGCTCACCGTCATTCAGCGGCTTATCGTCTTTTTCAACCAGTTTCTCGTACCAGTCACCCCGGCAAGGCATGAAAACTTCGTAGCTGTGAATCTCAGTTTTCTTCACTTGCCCTTTTCCATCGAGTTCCTGGTTCACCTCCCGCTGACGAAAGATGTAGTTGTGCTGGATGTCCAGATTCTCGCGATATTTGGCAAGAGACTGATCGATGATCTCGGAGGCGGTGAGTTTTGGGACGGGAGCAGCAGGCCTTTTAGGTGCGCTCGTGCCGGTTGTGTCTTGCGCAAACACTGCGCACGTCGCAAGAACCCAGAATCCCATGATCGCTGCTCGCATGGTTCGTCTACTCATAGAACACGTCTAGAGTGTAGACGACTCGATTGCCGTTGATATTACAGCTCGGTTTCGCCGGGAATCCCAGGCCCATCATTTAGAATTCTTGGTTCACATTTTCCTAGGAAGAAGAATGCCGAAACCAAAACCTCTTGTCCTGATCATTCTTGATGGATGGGGCTATAGCCCTAAGACCGAAAACAATGCAATTGCCCTGGCGCGCAAGCCGACCTACGACAAACTTCTCGGCGAGTACCCGAATACGCTGATCTATACCAGCGGCCGCTATGTGGGATTACCCGAAGGCCAGATGGGCAACAGCGAAGTGGGACACCTGAATATCGGCGCTGGCCGCGTCGTTTACATGGATATAGTTCGCATCGACATGGCCATCGAGAACGGACAACTGTTCGAGAATCCCGTTCTGAAAGATTGCATGAAGAACGCCCGCATTGGCGGCCGGCGCCTTCATCTCTTCGGTCTGGTCTCCGACGGCGGCGTGCACTCGCAGCAAGCGCACATCTATGCGCTGCTCCGCATGGCTAAGCAGCAGGGAGTCGAGCGTGTTTTCCTACACTGCTTCATGGACGGACGCGATACGCCTCCGAACAATGGCGCGGGATACGTTGAGCAACTCCAGCAGAAGATGCGCGAATACGGTGTCGGGAAAATCGCAACGGTTTCCGGCCGCTATTATGCGATGGATCGCGATAAGCGCTGGGATCGTGTGTCCAAGGCATTTGACGTGATGGTGACCGGCAACGGCGGTGCTGCGCGCTTTGTCGATCCGGTGCAGGGAATAAAAGATTCGTACAACAAGGGTGTAACCGATGAGTTCGTTATGCCGTTTGTCTGCACCGACAACAAGGGCGAGCCGCTGGCGACGATTCGCGACGATGACTCTTGTATCTGCTTCAACTTTCGCGCCGATCGCGTTCGCGAAATCACTCGAGCGTTGTGCCGCAATAGCGGTGTGACCGCCGACGCCGGCCGCGATCTTCCCGATGCCGAGGGACTCGATGCCGTCATCCCTCGCACAAGTGTGCCGAAGGACCTGAAATACGTTTGCATGACGCAGTACGATCCCAAGTTCACGCTGCCGTACGTCGTCCCTCCAGAGTCGCTCGACAACATCCTTGCTAACGTGATGGCGAACGTCCAACTGCGAAACCTCCGCGTGGCCGAGACCGAAAAGTATGCGCACGTTACGTACTTCTTCAACGGCGGCGTGGAGAAGCCTTTCCCCGGCGAGGATCGCATGATGGTTCAGTCTCCCAAGGTTGCCACTTACGATCTAAAACCCGAGATGAGTGCCGAGGGAATTGCCGATAACGTTGTGAATGCCGTCAACGATAACGCCTTCGACGTGATTGTGGTGAATTTCGCCAATGCCGACATGGTGGGTCACTCGGGTAAACTGGCGCCCACAATCAAGGCGGTGGAAACGGTGGACGCGTGCCTGGGCCGCATATACCAGGCAGTAAAGCAGCACGGCGGTGCGATGCTGATTACCGCCGACCATGGCAACGCAGAAATGATGGTCGATCCCGTGACCGGCGGACCGCATACCTATCACACGACGAATCCCGTGCCGTTCATCGTAGTCTCGGAAGACGGGAACAAATTCACCCTGCGCAAAGATGGCGCGTTGCAGGACATTTCACCGACTGTGCTGGGAATTCTTGGCGTGCCACAACCGAAGGAAATGTCGGGACACGACTTGCGGGTAAGTAAGATCGGGTGAGTATGAAAGTCGTAGTGGTGACGCAGTATCACTTCTCGCTCTGGAATGCGCCGCAGTCCTTTATGGATAGTCTGCGGCGCGAATTTCCGGATATCGAGTTCGTTTACCGTCCCAACTACGACAATATCGAAGAGTACATAGCAGATGCGGACATCATGGTCGCCGCTTCGCTTCGGCCTGAGCAGTTCCGCCTCGCGAAGAAACTGCGTTGGATTTATTCGACTGCGGCTGCTGTCCATCAACTGCTCTTTCCCGAACTCGTCAACAGCGACGTGATTCTCACCAACGCCAGCGAGGTTCATGGTCACTGCGTCGCGCAGCACGTGATCGCGTTGATCTTCGCCGCCGCGCGCCGCCTCGACGTGGATGTGCGCTATCAGCAGAAGCGCTATTGGGGGCAAGAGGATCTGTGGCAACAGCGTCCGCGCCCGCGCGAAATCGACGGCGCAACGCTCGGTCTAGTTGGGATCGGGGCAATTGGTCGCGACGTCGCTCGCATGGCGTCGGCACTCGGCATGCGCGTGCTCGCCGTCAGAGAACATCCGCAGCGAGGAGTTGATTGGCTTCCTGCCGACTCTCCTGAGCGCTCCCGGCATGTTGTTTACGGGATCGATCAAATTGACCGCATGCTCCAGGAAGCGGATTTCGTAGTTCTCGCTGCACCAACAACGGACACCACCCGACGCCTGATAAACGCTGAGCGCCTGGCACATATGAAGCCGGACGCATGGTTGATCAACGTCGGACGCGGTGCGCTAGTTGACGAGTCTGCACTTGTACAGGCGTTGCGCAGCAACACACTTGGCGGTGCCGCCCTCGACGTCTTCGATACCGAGCCTCTCCCAGTCGACTCGCCCTTATGGGGTTTCGAGAACGTCATCATCACGCCGCATGTTGCCGGTATGACGGACAAAATCTGGGAGCGGCATTTCGAGTATTTCAGCCAGAATCTTCGCCTGTTCCTTGGCGGGAAACCGCTGCTCGGCGTCGTCGACAAGACAAAGGGATACTGAAGTTTTGAGAGGCTGAACGTTAGGCCATCGCGGCCGCGCGCGCCTGAACCGTTCCCATTTGCGAGATCTGCTTGCTGATCAACTGCCGCAAACGTGAGCGCTCGTCGAGTGTGATGTCGGCGATCTCGAAGCTGATTCCGCCCGCTACTTCGTGAAATAGAACGTGGCTGCGGAGCGTCCGCATGCCGACTTGCATTTCGAGCATCGCGTCCATGCCGAGCGGCAGGCGGTTTTGTTTGGTGGCAAGTCCTCCCCCGAGACTTAAGGCGGATAGGGACACCACGGTTTTCCCCTTGGAACTGACTGCCGTCGCATTCAATGCAGTCTCAGGCGAGACGCGTGGATAGCGCCGCTGCCGAACCCACGACTTTGCTGTGCCATCCAAAGGCTTCATGGTGAGCTCTTGTTGCGAGAGACCGCATTTCGGGATCACTTCGGCGGCGCGAATGGGATTCAGCATTTCCAGTGCCTGCGCAGCTGCAACGCGCAACTCGCGCGGATGCGTCCACGACAGGAACTTGCGCGCCGACACGATTTCCGTCATCAGAGGCTCAGCAGAACGCATGCGCAATCGCGCCAGAGCTTCGATGGACTTCACCTGCAAATAGGGAACTGAAGCCGCTTTTCCACTGCCCGATGCCATATCCGTAAGCTTGAGCGCCGGAAGGTTTTCACCAGTGAATCCAATTTCATCGAGTGCCAGCGGAAGAATTAGCGGATCGAGATAATCCAACATGCTCATCAGCAGTTCGCCGCGCGCTTCCGATCCCGCCATGGCGATCATGCGCACCGCAGTGTCCTGCTGTTGCCGATTCCACAATCCCATGCGGCTCGGAATTTCCGACAGCAGCAGCGGCATATCGATCCGGCTCAGCAACGCCAGCGATTGTAGAGACTCTTGCACGGTCCTCTTCAAGAACATGTCGCGCAGATGGCCAGTTGCATCGTTTCCAAGCTGCATCAGCACATTCACGAAACGCGTGCATTCATCTTTGGTTACTGCCTTCGAAAACTGCAGCGCCAACTCCTCGGTCGCCGGTTTGGGTGTGCGACGCAGCACATCAGCCAATCCTTGCGGAGGCATTCCACTGCGGCTGGCTTCCGCAACAAAGTCGCGCAAACGATTTTGCACCGAAATCCTAGGTCGAATATCTTTGGCGACCATTGGTTGCTGGGTTTCAATCCGTTGCAAACTCGCCATCGACTGTTCTACCGCCGCATAGTCACGCGTGTTGAGGGCTTCCTGCCCGAGTCGAACGAAGGTGGCGCTCAGCAGCGTGGATAGTTCAAGTTCGGTTTCGCGACTCAGTTGGCGTCCGGCAGCCAGGATTGCCGACTGCAGCAGGCCTTGCTCGCCGCGAGCAAATAGATCCGCCATTTCGGTCAAGCCCATCGCTGCTTTGCGGCGTGCTTCCGAATCCGTGTTCTCAAGACCACGAAGGTAGTTGCGCAGGATCTTCGTGGACGTAGGGCCATCGCGGCGTCCGATTAACTGTTCAACGTAGTTCCGGATGTTGCGCGGAGGAACACACCACGAGTCATCCGATAGCAGAACGTTGCGCTTCGCCCAATCGGGAACCGTCGCCCAGAATTGTTTGTCTAAGATGTCTGAATGCGATTCGGCAGCCACTCCCGCGCGCGCCATCTTGTCTTCCTGGTGGCGCAAGATCCGGCGCAGGGAATCGAGTTCTTTGGTCATGCGCTCGAGCGACTGGTGAATCGCGTTGTACTTCACGTCGCCGCGCTCGTAGCTCTCCACCGCGTAACGAATCGCCAGATGCTCTGCGAGTTCGAGCAAGTCCGGCATCTTCTGCTGTCCATCGAAGGCGTTGGAGGCTGCCGAATAAAGAGCCTGGTACAGAGCCGCGTAGCCACCCGACGGAATCTGTTGTGCTTCGGCGTTCAACTTCTCGAGCGCGACCTCTCCGTTGCCAGGATCACCGCAGGTGGAGAGAAAGCGGATCACCCCCAAAACATCTTCTTCCTGAAGCGGAGCTCTGACTTCGGCCTCGTGCGCGGCGACGACCTGTCCCACTTGCGTAGAGCTATGAGCGCCCTCGGCGGCAGAGATCAGCTGCAGCAGTTTCTTCGGATCGGTGAGCCACTCAGCCATATGGCCGGGTACACCGCCGAGCGTAGCTGCGGCGATTTCCGCGGCTACGGTAGTGGGATTCCCGCTGTCATGCGCGATGAACTTAACTTCGTTGACCTTGATTCCGGCATTCTCGCCCAATGTGGTTCGCAGATTTTCCAGTAGCGCAGCCGGCTTCGATTCCGCAAAGCCCATCACGAGGTGCTGGAATTGATCGACTCGAACTTGTGGCGAGAAATGAATACTGGAAATGCCCGCTGCGCTGAGCAGCTGGGAGAAACTCTTTTCGGCGGGACCGGTTTCCACTGGTACCCCGTCGAGCAAAAGCTTTGGTCCAGCAACACCCAGCAGCAATCCACTGCTTCCGGTCAGCATCTGCTGAAGATCGTTCCACGCCAAGTCGAGTTGTTCTTCGGAGCGCCGGTGGGTCGCGCCGTAAAGGCGCACGTGCTTCAGGACTATATTCAGGCTGCGGGCGAAAGCGCGCGCGGCCGCCATGCGGTCGGGCTGGGGAGCAGACGCCATGACCATGCGGACCTCGTTTCTCTTACTAGCCTAGGTCGCGGCGGTAATCGTTTGTAGGTCACGAAGGCGTAGTGGCCTTCAGGCGCTGTACTTTCGTGTTTCTCGCAAAACCAAGAGCCGGAGGGCAGTTACAAGGAACGGTTCCAAAAACGAAAAGGGCAGCCGAAGCCGCCCTCTTTGCCGAATTTTCTAAAGTCTTAGAGTAGCTGGACGTTCTCGGCCTGCCATCCCTTGGCGCCCTTGACTACGTCGAACTGTACTGCCTGACCCTCTTGGAGGCTCCGGAAACCCTGCGACTGGATTGCCGAGAAGTGAACGAATACGTCTTCACCGCTCTGACGAGTGATGAATCCATAGCCTTTAGAGTCGTTGAACCACTTAACTGTTCCTTGTTCCATTGTGTTGCAAATTCCTTTTGTTGATATTGCGTGTTACCGGGGGGTACTGCAGGCAGGTGACTTCGAAGAGACTTGCTCGAGAACCGCTGGTATCTAAACGCAAAACAATCATACCAAAGGTTAGCAAGAAGCGCAATAACCAGTTCGCCATTAGTCCCAATAAGATACGTGCCCAAAGCTACTTACAGCCTACCTCTGAATGTACACTTCATAGATTAGAGGGCTGCTTTCCGGCTTTACCTTGAGGGTACGTGTTCCGAGGTCATCTATGGGACAGGGCCAGAAGCAGGTTACTTTCTTCTTACTACATGCAAACTTTTGAAAAACCGGCCGCAGAGGCGCAGGAACTTCTGAGCAAGCCGATCCGCGAGCTTGGGCTCCGGCTCGACGGTTCTCCGCTTGAGCGCTTCGTCCAGCAACTCTACCGGGAACTGGATAAGAAGGGCATCACCAAGTTCCGGCCTGCGTGCTATCTCTCCGACGAATGGGGATGTCCCTCCGGAGAACCAGTGATTGGAATTCCGTTCTACCTGGCGGATTCGCACCTGGCACGACTCGAGCGCGAGATGAACGATCTGGAAGACTCTCGCGAAATCATGATGTACATGCGTCATGAGGCAGGACACGCCTTCAACTACGCTTACGAACTTTTCAAGACTCCCGAGTGGCGTGAGTTGTTCGGATCGTTTCGCCGCCCATATCGGGATGCGTATCGCCCGATTCCGTTTTCGCGCAGCTATGTGCGGCACATCGCAGGCTGGTATGCGCAAAAGCATCCTGACGAGGATTTTGCCGAAACCTTTGCCGTGTGGATGACGCCCGGCTCCCGTTGGCGGGAGAGATACCGGGGATGGCGTGCCATGGCCAAGCTGAAGTACGTTGATCGCATCGCGCGGAAAGTTGGCGATGCAGATCCGATTCGTCAGCGCGGGCGCACCGATATCACCGTAGAGGAAATGGAAGCGACCGTCGCCGAGTTCTATCAACGTGCGAGTGACGAAGGAGCGGTGATCGCGGATCTGCCATTGAACACGGATCTCGTCGATCTGTTCAATGCGTCGAAGCGACGTCGTAAAGGCGTGCGTCCTGCGGCCGATCTGATTCGCGAGCACCGCAAGGCGCTGATCGATAAGGTCACCTACTGGACGGGCGTACCGCGGCCTTTGATCAAGCGCCTGATTGAGTCGATCCAGGGGAAAGTCGCGGAATTGGATTTGCGCGTCGAGATTGCGCGGGAGACTGATCAACTGACGGAATTGACCGCCTACGCTACCACGCTCGCTATGAATTATCTGACGCGCGGAAAGTTTGTTCAGCCGTGAGATACATCACAGTATGAAGTTGGGCCCGGACACTGGAGCTCTTGATGAGTGACAAACTGAAAGTCGCGGTTCTCTACGACGTGTGGGAAGAAGATCCGCCCGTCGCCGAGCCAGAACCGGAAAAACCGAAACGCCGTAGCACCAAGAAGCGTCGCAAGAAGAAAAAAGAGAAGCACGATCGCGAAGAGATCTTCGAAGCGTTGCAGAAGCTCGGGCACGAGCCTTTCTATCAAGTGCTCGACGGACGCATGCAATCGCTCTCCGCGCTGCCCAAGTGCGGCGCCGATCTCGTCTTCAATCTGATCGAGTCCTATGGTGGCGACGACACCAAGGAAATGAACGTCGCAGCGTTTATGGACCTTGTCGGCATGCCCTATACAGGGAGCGGCCCCCATGGGCATTTTCTCGCGCAGGACAAAGCGATTGCGAAGAAGATGTTCGCGTTCTATGGCATTCAGACGCCGTTCTTCGCGACTTCTTATCGCGGCAAGCTCGATCACGCGCACGACGTCAAGTTCCCGCTGATCATCAAGCCGGTTTGGGAAGATGGGTCGATCGGTATTGGCGCCGATGCCGTGGTCGGCAGCGTGAAAGAACTCATGGAGCGCGTCGAATACATTCAGGACGAATTCGACTCTCCGGCGCTGATAGAGGAATACATCGAAGGACGAGAGATCTACGGAGGTGTTCTCGGTAGCTACGAAAATACCGAAGCGCTCCCACTCGTGGAACTCGACCTTTCGAAGCTGCCAAAGGGAACGCCGCGCATCGCCAGTCTCGACGTGAAATTCGAAAAAGATACGGACGCTTACAAACTCACCAAGTCGGCTCCGGTCGAAGGCATGGACGACGCGACTGTCGAGAAGCTTCAGAAAGTTGCACTAGCGGCGTATCGAGCAGTCAAGCTTCGTGACTACGGTCGCATCGATATGCGCTTGTCCGAAAAAGGGGAAGTGTACGTCATCGAAGCGAATCCGAATCCGTGGCTCTCGAGCACACAGGAGTTCGCGATGGCCGCCAAGAAGTCGGGTCGTAACTATACTCAATTAATCGGGGAGATCGTGGACATGGCGCTGGCACGCCATGGAATGAAGACCAAAGCCGAAGTTGCCGGATAGAAGCGCACGAAACTGGCTTGCTGTCGCGCGGGCATCCGGCTTCGGCGACTTACTTTGGCGACCTGGCAAACATTCCGAGATAGGTTCCTACGAAACCGCCCGCGGTTTTGGTGCTCAAGATCGTTCCATCCTGATCGTCACCAAGTTGCTGCCACTTTCCGCCTGATGTCAGGAACGAGAATCGATACGTAGCTCCTAGGCCGTCAACCTTCAAAGTGATTTTGCTCAAGCCTGAAGCCAGGGGAAGAGAAGCAACGCTGTTGCGCTCGCCATTGCTTTTTTCCAGAAACAACGTGCGGTGCGGATTCGTATCTCCTGCATCGCGTGTAAGCCGCACGCCCAGGAAATACCAGTGGGTTTCGTTCTGAAACGCCACCAGTCCCGCATCGGAGGCCAGATCGTCTGCGTGAAAAACCAACTCCACGCTCGCTGAGAAATTGGCATGTTGCTGCCGATGCGCAATAAAAGACGGAACGTCCGTCGAACTCAAATCCTCCGCGCGCGGTTGAACGAAGAGGGAACCGGACGTCCGGTCGAGACGATACCAAGCTTCACCTGGAGTACGAAGCGTGTTGTAAACGTAAGGGAGCCGATCTTCGCGAAAGGTGTCGGTCCAGGAGAAGGTCCCGTGCGTTGGAATAACTGGCGAAGCCTCGGCCTTCAACGCTGGCCGGTTGACGACAAGCGGAACGCTTTCACCAGCGTTGAGGATAATCGGCCAGCCATCAACCCACTTCACCGGCAGCAGAAACGTTTCTCGGCCTGTGTTAAAGAAGCCGTCTCGATAGGGCTGGCAACCGAGAAACACGGCCCACCAGTCGCCCCTTCTGCGTTTCAACAAAGTCCGCATGGCCTGTTGACGTAACTGGGTCTGGCCGCCCTTCCGGCAATGTGCGCTGCGTCAGTATGGGATTGCCGCTGTAAGGTTCATACGGTCCAGTCACTGCCTTACTGCGAAACACCACTTCAGAATGGCGCTCCTCTGTGCCGCCTTCGGCAGCGATCAGATAGTAGTACTCACCGTGCTTCAGTAGATGCGGCCCCTCGATCCACACCGGATGTTTGCTGATATCGGTTCCGCCGTTCACGATGATCTTGCCAGGGCCGGAGATCTTGCCAGCCTTCTCGTCGAAAGGAAACAGCCAGATGGCGCGATGGCCGGAGTAAAGCGATTTGTTCTCGGGCGGCGGCCCATTGTGAACGATGTAGGCATGCCCATCGTCGTCGAAAAAGAACGACGGATCGATCCCATCAATCTCGGGAAGTGCCACTGGGTCTGACCACGGTCCAGCAGGATTTTTGGCCGTTACGTAGAAATTGCCGCCCTCGGAAACGTTGGTCGTGATCATGTAGAAGAGACCGTTGTGATGGCGAATCACCGGCGCAAAAATGCCTCTGGAAACGCCGGCACCCTTGAGCGGCAACTGGCTCGGGCGATCCAGCACATGGCCGATTTGTGTCCAGTTCACCAGATCGCGGCTATGAAATATCGGCACACCCGGAAACCAACTGAAGCTGGAGTTGACCAGGTAGTAGTCGTCGCCCGCGCGGACAATACTCGGATCAGGGTAAAAGCCAGCGAGGATCGGATTGACATACTGGCGCTCCGAATCCCGGACGATGGCACTCTCAGGAACACTGCCTTGATAGTGAAACGATCGGAACTCGATCCACCCCTGATTTGTCTTCGGACGTTGAGCCGCGAGGGACAACGCACACACCGTTGTCAGCAGCGTGAGGAAGATCGTTTTTCTCATTAGTGCAGTAAATGACTTGTCGGAGGTGGGCGCGGGTCTTTGTATCAAGGATGGGTTCCGTTCGTCAGTTTAGGTCAGGCCGCGCGAGAAACGCAGCCGAGTCACACAAAAGGGGACAGGGATTAAACCTGTCCCCTGGATGGAATCGTGTCTACTTCTTCACTTCGTCGGCGGCTTTTGTTGCGCCCTTATCGACTTCGCTGCCGGTCTTCTTTACGACTTTCTTCGTGCCCTTGGCTGTATCTTTGGCTGCCTTGTCGGTAGTCTTCGCGGTGTCTTTCGCGGCGGCCTTGGTGGTGTCAGCTGTCTTGTCAGCAGCCTTCTTGGTAGCGTCGCCGGTCTTATCGGCAGCCTTCTTGGTAGCGTCGCCGGTCTTATCAGCGGCCTTCTTGGTCTCGTGACCAACCTTCTTGGTGTCTTTCTTTACATCTTTGCCTACGTCCTTGGCGCCTTTGCCAACGTCTTTGCCAAGATCCTTCGCGTCAGTGGCCGCATCCTGCGCCATCGCGATGCCAAGCCCAAAGACACACGCAACTAGAATTGCAAACAGTCGCTTCATTCGTCTCTCCTCTAAATTGTTTGTACGGCAGACAGCAGGATTAAAGCACGTGGAACACACCTCGGCAAGCAGGTACTCACGTTGCTCACAGCGCGATTTCCAAAATTGCTACTGCAGAAAGGCGATCACGAGTCCACCGCTCACGATGAGCGAACCGCCCAAAAGAATCGCCCGCGAAGGAGTCTGTCCAAACGCTAGCCACGAAACGAGCTGCGCGACCACGAAGAAGAAGACAACGTAGAGGCCCAACAGACGGCCGAAGTCCCACGCCGGAGCGTTTACCGTGTATCCATAGGCGAACAGCACGACTGCGCCAAGCAGAAACGCGGCTGCGCGTGCGGCCACGCCATGGCGATGCAATGCTACGCGGATCAGCGCATCCCCACCGGCCTCCAGAACAGCGGCCAATAACAGAACCAAAATCGCGAAGTGCCGATTCATCCCTTGAATTGTCCCCACCAAAGTAGATGTGGGAATTCTACAGGAGCAGCGGTCCAGCACTCTTGTGGCTCAGGCCAGATGCACCAGGAAGTGACACGTTGGATCGCCGCGGCGTACCGACTGTAGGATGTCGATCTGCGGCTTCTTGCCGAGCGCGGCTTCCCAGATCGCCTGATGCATCGCTCGCGTGCAATAGCAGTGAATGTCTTTCGACTTGCCGGGACGATATTTTGCCGCGGGGCAGTAACAACCGTAGCTGTTAACCGCGCCATAGCGAATGTGGACGAGGTTTCCTTCGCGCCACACCTCGAAGTTGGCCTTCAGTGCCTCGATCAGCTTTTCCGGCGAGCCTTTTCCTTTCGCGGCGATGTCCTGCTTCCAGGTGAATCGTCGATAGCAACCGCGACCGCACCCGTCCATCAGCTTGATCTTTTGTTCTTCAGGGAAGTCCGAGTCGAGGGTCTCCATCAGATCCGAGACCCAGTTCTGTATGAATTTCAGGTTTGCATCGTTTGGCGATTCGCTAGTCTCAGCACTGCCAGTGAGCGATGTCAGAAAGACCATGGCGCAGCAGCCCTGCAGGAATTCCTTGCGGTCCATATATGTCCTCGGCCTCTTGTGTCGCGGATTATACGAACCGCAAGTCTGAAATTCAGTGATAAGCAGTTTTTCTACGGCGTAAGTTTGAAGTTCGAATGCAGCTTTGCCGTCGAGTCCTCTCCCACCCATACGTCGAACTGCTCCGGCTCCTCCACCCACTTGTGCAACGACGGACTCCAGTAACTCAGTTCGTCTTTGCCGAGTGAGAAATGCACTGTCTTCTTCTCTCCCGGAGCCAGCGTGACGCGCTCGAAGCCCTTCAACTGCCGTACCGGCCGCGACGCACTTCCAGCCTGCTGATGGATATAGAGCTGCGCAACTGTATCTCCCGCGCGTGAGCCGGTGTTCTGCACGTCGGCAGTAACTTCAAAGCTGTCGCCGATCTTCGGATTCGCGTTGCTCACCCTTACGTTGGTGTACGAGAACGTGGTATAGCTGAGCCCATAACCAAACGGATACTGCGGTGACGTCGGCAGATCCCAGTAGCGCGATGTGAACTTCGGATCCGTCTCCGGCTCCTGCGTGAGATTGTGCGCGTAGTAGATCGGAATCTGTCCTTCACTTCGCGGCCAAGTGATCGGAAGCTTCCCGCCGGGGACAGCATCACCGAACAGCAGATCAGCGACGGCATTGCCACCTTCCTGGCCTGGAACCCAGGCTTCAAGAATGGCAGGCACATGCTCCGAAGCCCACGCCAGATTGATGGGTCGCGCGTTGATTAACACAAGCACGACCGGCTTTCCGGTGGCCACAACCGCTTCCAGCAGTTGTTCTTGCTGGCCGACAAAGTCCAGCGAAGCGCGCGATGCAGCCTCGGCGTTCATGATCGCTCCTTCTCCGAGTACCATGACTACCAAGTCGTTTCGGTTCGCAGTCGCCACCGCATCATCGAAGGCCTTCTTTGCTTCCTCAGGAGTCTGCTTTGGATCAACGTGCATGTGCAGCGAGTCCTGGAAGAAAGATGGATAGTCACGCGTGATATTCGGCCCCTTGGCATATTCGATACGGACCGAATTACCCAGCTTAGTGCGAATTCCTTGCAACACGCTGACGCCGGGATTCGGTTTGCCGATGTGTCCCCACATGCTCAACTGATCGTCGCCCGCATCGGCAAGCGGTCCGATGACTGCGATCGATGAATACTTGCCGGACTTAGCCAGCGGAAGAAGCGAGTCCTGATTGCGCAGCAGTACCATCGATCTCTGCGCCGCGGTACGCGCTAACTCCGCATGATGAGGATCGCTCGCCACCTGCTGCGAATTAAGTTTCGCGTACGGATTCTCAAACAACCCGAGGCGAATCTTCGCCGCGAGAATCGGACGCACCATCGCATCAATCTCTGCCGTCGAGATGCGCCCGTCCTTCACCAGCTTCGCCAGGTTTTCCGCGTAGGTGCCGCTCGCCATATCCATATTGACGCCGGCATTGAATCCTTTGTAGGCAGCATCGAGACGATCACGGGCGTAGCCGTGCGTCACCAGGCTTCCAATCGCGATCGCATCGCTCACCACAAAGCCATTGAATCCCCAAGTCTCGCGCAGAACGTCATGCAGAAGCCAGCGATTGCCCGTGGCGGGAACATCGTTCAGATCCATGTAGGCGCTCATCACCGTGCCTACGCCCGCATCAAGCGCGGCCTTGAAGGGCGGGAGATACACGTTCCACATCAGGTCATCGGAGATGTAAGACGAGTCGTAGTCTCGACCGCCATCGGCCGCGCCGTAGCCGGCAAAATGTTTTACGCACGCAAGCATGTGATCGGGACTGGACAGATCGTCGCCCTGGAATCCCTTCACCTGGGCGCGAGCCATCGCTGCGCCGAGAAAGGGATCCTCGCCCGCGCCTTCCACGATGCGTCCCCAGCGCGGGTCACGCGCAATGTCGACCATCGGAGCGAACGTCCACGCGAAGCCATCAGCGCGAGCTTCTTTCGCGGCGACAGCCTGAGCGGCTTCGGCCATCTTCGGATCCCAAGACGCAGCCATCGCTAGCGGAGCGGGGAAAATGGTGCGGTAACCGTGGATCACATCCAGTCCGAAGAGAATTGGGATGTGCATCCGAGTCTGCTCAACGGCAATGTGCTGTAAGCGATTCATTTCCACGGGATCAGTTATCCAAAGGACGGAACCGTCCTGCCCTTTGCGAATCTGTTCTTCCGGTTTGAGCGGGCCGATCACGAATCCGCCGGGGATCTGCGTCATCTGCCCGATCTTTTCGTCCAGAGTCATTTGCCCGAGCAGCTTTTCGACGCGAGTATCGACCTGTTGTGAAGTCAGTGGCTTGGTTTGAGCGCTTAAGGAACCTAGTAGACACAGAGCGAGGAATAGGGAAGAGAGCCAGCGCGGCACGCAGGTACACCTCTTAGGTTAGGTTGAACAAACGCCGTAGTGTCTCAGTTTTGTGGGGGTAAGCACAAGGAGAGGTGCAGTAATTCAAGAATATAGGTTAGGATGGATATATATGAGTTTCCGACTGATTGCGACTGCGCAACCTTGCCCTGTCTGCCGTGGACGCCGCACCGACTCCAACGGTAAGCTTTGCCCGAAGTGCCACGGAGCCGGAGAAATCGTCCCCGAAGCTCCGATCGAGGCCGACCGCAAGCTGAAGTAAGTTCCGCAGGTTGGACAAGTCTTCGCAATAAAAAAGCCCCGCATCTCTGCGGGGCTCGATCTGCTTTAGCCGACAGCTGATAGCCATCAGCCGACAGCCTCTTAGTACATGTCGCCCATGCCGCCGTGGCCACCAGGAGCCGGAGCAGCTGACTTCGGTTCCGGAATCTCGCTGATGATCGCTTCGGTGGTCAACATCAAGCCGGCGATGGAGCCAGCGTTCTGCAGGGCAGTGCGGGTAACCTTGGTCGGATCGACAACACCGGCCTTGATCAGGTCCTCGAACTCGCCGCTCTGAGCGTTGTAGCCGAAGTTCTGATCCTTGGACTCCAGGATCTTGCCAACCACAACCGCGCCCTCAACTCCGGCATTCCCGACGATCTGACGCAGGGGCTCTTCCAGCGAACGGCGAACAATGTTGACGCCGATCTGCTCTTCGCCATCCAGCTTCAGGCTCTCGAGAGCCTTGATGCAACGTACCAGTGCAACACCACCGCCGGGGACAATGCCTTCCTCGACCGCCGCGCGGGTGGCGTGCATCGCGTCTTCCACGCGAGCTTTCTTTTCCTTCATTTCGGTTTCGGTAGCCGCGCCGACCTTGATCACCGCAACGCCGCCTACGAGCTTTGCCAGGCGCTCCTGGAGCTTCTCGCGGTCGTAGTCGCTGGTGGTCTTGTCGATCTGGCTGCGGATTTCCTTCACGCGTCCTTCGATCTCGCCCGACTTGCCCTTGCCTTCGACAATCGTGGTGTTGTCCTTGTCGACGGTTACTTTCTTGGCCTGTCCGAGATCGGCAAGCTGAACGTTCTCCAGCTTGATTCCAAGGTCTTCGGTGATGGCCTTGCCGCCGGTCAGGATGGCGATGTCCTGCAACATTGCCTTACGACGATCGCCGAATCCAGGAGCCTTCACGGCGCAAACCTGCAATGTGCCGCGCAGCTTGTTCACGACGAGCGTGGCGAGCGCTTCGCCTTCCACGTCTTCCGCGATAATCACGAGCGGCTTGCCGCCCTTGGCGATCTGCTCGAGCAACGGGAGCAGGTCTTTCATCGAAGAGATTTTCTTTTCGTGGATCAGGATGAGCGCGTTCTCGAGAATGGCTTCCATGCGCTCGGGATCGGTAACGAAGTAGGGGGAGAGATAGCCGCGGTCAAACTGCATGCCCTCGACGACGTCCAGCTGTGTTTCCATCGTCTTGGACTCTTCCACGGTGATCACGCCGTCTTTGCCAACCTTTTTCATGGCCTCGGCGATGATCTTGCCGATGGTGTGATCGTTGTTGGCGGAGATCGTGCCGACTTCGGCGATCTTCTTCATGTCGCCCGAAACGTTCTGCGACAGCTTGTCGAGCGCGCCCGGGGTACGGGTGCCCTCGTTGTCGACGGTGCCGCAGATCAGGGTCACAGCCTTGTCGATGCCGCGCTTCAGCGCCATCGGGTTCGCGCCGGCGGCCACGGTCTTCACGCCCTCGCGGAAGATCGCCTGGGCCAGTACGGTTGCGGTCGTGGTGCCGTCGCCGGCTACGTCGCTGGTCTTGCTGGCAACTTCACGCACCATCTGTGCGCCGGTGTTCTCGAGCGTATCCTTCAGCTCGATTTCTTTCGCTACGGTCACGCCGTCCTTGGTAATGGTCGGGGAACCGAATTTCTTCTCAATCACGACATTGCGGCCCTTGGGACCGAGCGTCACTTTGACTGCGTCGGCAAGGGCATTTACGCCGCGCAGGATTGCCTGCCGGGAGTCCTCACCATGAACAATTTGCTTTGCCATTTCTCTTAGCTCCTTCTGATGTCTTTGCGTATTTGCTGCCCTCGTTCTCGTTTCTGTTGTCATCACGAGCCGCATAGCGGCGAGGGATCTGCATTTCCAATTCAAGAACCGCGACTACTTCTTCGCGCCAGCGTGTTTCGTCGCGCCTTCCAGAATTCCAAGCACTTCTTCTTCGCGCATGATCACGAACAGCTCGCCATCGATGGTGATTTCGTTTCCGGAATATTTTCCGAACAGGACGCGATCGCCAGCCTTTACATCGAGAGGATGAACTTTTCCTTCTTCGTTCACCTTGCCCTTGCCCACGCTGATGACTTCGCCTTCTTGCGGTTTTTCTTTTGCGGTTTCAGGAATAATGATTCCACCCTTGGTGGTCTCAGCTTCTTCTACGCGACGGACCAGGATCCTGTCGTGCAGGGGAGTTAGTTTTGTTGCCATTCTTCAGACTCCTTTTCAGAACTATGTCTTGAGGTTGAACATTGCAAAATTGATGGGCTGATCCGGTCTGTAATTCTGGCTGGTTTTCGGATCGAGAGTCGCTGCTAGCACTCAATAGCAGCGAGTGCTAATGTAACGGACGGGGAGTTGCTTTGTCAAGAACTTGAGTGTCTTTCGCTAATGCAATTCTAATGCACTGATTACACGCTAGTTACCTTACTACAAAATTACGATCGTTTGGGACCACCTCCCAGTTTGCTCCGAGCGGCGCCCTCCTCGCCATTCAGTGCTAACAACTCCTTCGATCCATTTGATCTGAAAATCCGTTGCGCACCTTGTAGTTTCTGCAGTGCCGTTCCCCCTGATATTTGCATACAATCTCGCAGCATCGGGCCCCCGTCCCGACTGTTCTGATCTGCAGAGATAACGAAGCAACGACACCGTAAAGTTTTAGTTCTAACGTGACGTTAGTTCAGCTGGTGTCGCTTGCCGCAAGAGCGTTCCTCGGGAAGGCTTATGAATACTGGGCGCGGACTCTCGTTGCTGCTCCTGCTCTCAGTCGGCATTGCGTCGCAGGGCCAAGTCCAGCCGACCGGGGCGAAGCCGCCAGCCGTTACGCCTCCCGATACTGTGTTCCACCGCTCGCCTGCCGATCTACCCTCTTTGCCGCCGCTGGTGACCGCGGTGGGTTCTCCGCACTCTGCTCAGAAGATCGACCTGAAATATGATCTCGCGCGCATCGGAGACCGTAACGTCGGCTCCGGCCTGGATTTCTATTCCCTCGAACGCGAAATTGCCATGGGCCATGATCTGGCCCAGCAGGTCGAGGCGAGCGCTCGCGTAGTACGCGATCCCGTCATCAACGAATACATCAACCGGGTTGGACAGCGCCTGGTCGCCAATTCCGATGCCCGTGTCCCGTTCCAGATCAAGGTTCTTGAAGATGATGAAGTGAACGCCTTCGCGTTACCGGGCGGATTCTTCTTCGTGAACACCGGCCTCATCGAAGCTGCCGACAATGAAGCCGGGCTTGCTGGTGTGATGGCTCACGAGATCGCTCACGTCGCCGCGCGTCACGCTA
The DNA here is from genome assembly GCA_963724985.1 of Terriglobia bacterium. Taxonomy (GTDB): domain Bacteria; phylum Acidobacteriota; class Terriglobia; order Terriglobales; family Acidobacteriaceae; genus JAJPJE01. Next base: position 383,250 of record CAVRWV010000019.1, read on the forward strand.
CCAAGAACGCCACGCGCAATCAGATCATGAACATGGCTTCGATTCCGCTTCTCATGTTTGGAGGACCCGCGGTGTTTGCCGTGCGCGAGGTGATGGGCTTCGCGGTCCCTATGGGCGTTCTGAAGTTCAGCCGCGATGCCGAGCGCGAGGCCGACCTTCTGGGACTCGAGTACGACTACCAGACCGGATACGATCCGCAGGAATTCGTGAAGCTATTCGAGAAATTCAAGACGCAGGAAAAAGGGAAGCATAGTTTCATCGCCAAAGCCTTCTCCACGCATCCGATGACGGAGGATCGCATCAAGCGAGCGCAAGATGAAATTCAGGATCACCTTCCGCCGCGCCCCGATTATGTAGTCGACACCAGCGAGTTCGAAGAGATCAAAGCGCGCGTGATTGCTCTCGACAATAAACACAAGGTGGACGAAGGGAATATCGGACGCCCGGTGCTGGTTCAGCGTAGCGCGGAGGGAACTCCCGACCAGACCTCAGGCACCAACGACTCTGACCGCCCAACGCTCCATCGCAAGTAGTAGTTTCCAGGCGCGAAGCTCTCGGGTTCCTCAGATCAGGCGACACACAAATTACATTTCCCTGACAGTTCGGTCCTTTGTGCTGATTACGATACGGAACGACACCAAAACCCTCCTCTATACAAGTGGGCGGCTCCAGTAGCCGCTCACTTTTTTGTTGAACAGGGTAGCTTCGGATTATCGAGTATCATCGGTCCATGCAGGCAATCATCGCGATTGGAGTGGCGGCCGCCATCCTGGCGCTGATCGTTTATTCAAAGCTCCGAGCTCGCAAGAAGAAACCTCCAGCGTGCTGCCAGTGAGTTCTTGAGTTCTATCCCTCAGCGGAAGAAGCCCCGGATATCTCCGGGCTCTCCATTTCTACGGTCCCAGATTCGTTGGAGTGCACGGATTGTACCCAAGACTCCCCGCACTCGCAGGTGTCGGTACATCCGTTGGAGGCGTAGCCCACGGGATATTCGTGAAATCGAAAAACTCCAGCAGATCTGGCTGGACTGAATCACGACCCGTTAGATGGGCACCTTGCCCGATGAATCGAGCCTCCACGAACTTAATCACCGCGGTGTGATCCATCGGTGTATGCGAAACGTAATGTTTCCGGGTGAATGGCGACACGATCATATTCGGCAAACGGAATCCAAGTTGTGCTGCGAAACCCTGTTGAGCGGCCGCATCCGTGGGATTCGCGCCCGGATCCGTGCTCGCCAGGTCGCAGTGCACGGTTCCGTCCGTCAAGCAGGGCTTGAATCCATCCGGATTGACAGCGATGGTGCCGATGTCTGTTGTCACTCCGAGGCTCGCGTCGGTGTTGTCATTCGTATGGCCCGGCACTGGTGGTACGTGATCGAATGGACCGCCGCCTTCGTCATAGCTCAGGAAGAACACCGAGTCGCCCCACGACGGGCTCGCCATCAGCTTGCCAATGACCTTCGCTACCTGGGCTTGTCCGGCGAGAATCGACTGCCCATTGCCAGGATGCTCATCGTTGTTACTGTAGCCGGCTTCGATATAAGCAAAGCTTGGCAGGGTTCCGTTTGCTACATCTGTGAAGTACTGATCAAGCGGCGCAATACGATTTGTGTCGATACAGAAGGCGTTCGAGGTATCTCCCACCACGCTCGATGGTTTGGTGGTTCCTGTGCACGCCGCGCCTGTCGGATTCTTGTACAGGTACTTCTGTGAATACGTGAAATACGTGAACGTGCTCGCGGGGTACTTATCTGGATTGCTGGTGCCGTTGCAGTCGCCGTCATTGTCTGACAAGCATTGATCTTCAGTGACCGTGTAGTAAATCTTCCACGAGACTTTTGCTGAATCGAGTTCCTGGAAAATATTCGGTAGAGCGAGTTGCGGGAAGTGATCGTCGTTTGCCGGATCGTGCACCAGTCCCTGCGTTGTTCCACCAGACATGGTCGCTATCCGGTTTGAAACGCTCTTACTGGCAACAGGTGAGAACCAGCGGTCCGATACCGCAAACTGCGATGCCATGTAGTAGTAGTAGTTCAGGAAATTCTGATCGTAGTAACCCATCGCGCGCCGGCCCTGCAAATCCGTCGCAGGATCCTTACCGCCGATCGTGTCCTTGGCAAAGTTCTCGGCTGTATGTACAAAGCCGTCCATCAGCGTCTTGCGGGTGAGACTGAAATCGAAACGGTTGACGTCTCCAAAGCTCTCCAGCCATGCGGAACTCATGTCGTCAATGCAGCTGCTGGCGAACTTGAACAGTCCGAACGAATCTCCTTCGTCGTCCTGATTCGTAAACGTCGTCAGCTTATCGTCGATGCCGTCTACGTCGTACTCCTTCCCGTCATCACCGATATTCCAACCCTTGCTTTGCCGGTAAGGATTCAACATTCCGAAGTAGGTGTCGAAGGTTCGGTTCTCCTGCAGCAGGAAGATGACATGGTTCACGGAGTTGATGTTGCCCGGCTGTTTTACCGTGACCGTTGCCGTGGCCGTTGCCGTCTGATTGGCAGCTCCCGTCGCAGTCGCTGTATAGGTGGTCGTTTGCGAAGGCTTCACCTGTTGCGTTCCGCCAGTGTTCGCCAAGGGATACGACGAGCTGTCCGTGCCTGTAATCACCACTGTGGTTGCGTTGGTCGCTGCCACGGTCAGAGTCGACGAGGCTCCTGAGGCGATTGTCGTAGGATTCGCGCTGATCGTGACAGTAGGTGCAGGAGGCGGAGGTGGCGGCGGCGCGGTCACGGTCACCGTGGTTTTGGCGGTAGCCGTCCCGCCTGCGCCTGATACGGTGATCGTGTAGGTCGTCGTTTGCGTCGGCGAAACGTTTTGCGTGCCGCTTGGCTGTACCGCACCAATATTGTTGTCGATCTGCGCTGACGTCGCGTTGGTCGAACTCCACGTGAGAGTAGCGGTCTGACCCGCAGTCACCGTTGCCGGATTCGCACTTAGAGAAACTGTCGGCTTGGGAGCGGTAGACGGTGAGGAGGATTCGGAACCGGTGCCGGCGGCACGTAGTCCGCTGCAACCCGATAGGGCCGCAACTACAATGACAGAACTTAGCAAGGCAAGCTTTCGCTTTGCAACGAGAGAAACATCACGAGAGAAGATGCCGAAACTCACACAATAAAAGAGTGCGAGCAGCAGTCCAGAGTTGCCCGTCGTAGGGGAAGAAAGGTCCCAATTTAGACGCACTTAGCACCAATCCTTCGTCCACAGCGCAAAAGTTTGCAGCTTTAGAGTCGGACCATCTTGGAAAACGACTTGCAGGGGTAAGAGCGGCCGGACGGAAATTCGCTCCGCGTTTTATGAGTTTTTGATTTACGATGGAAATCCACTCACCGGCGAAATCATAAACAGCACGAACAGTTCAGGTTCGCCAAAAGGAAACCTTTGGATGGGGATGTCCAATCAACTTGTCGAACACGTTCGTGAGATAAAAGAAGACCTGGAACGAATTGAGCGGGAGTTGCCAGAAGTTGGCTTGCCGTCACTGCTCCTCGATGATTTCCGCCGCGCACTCGACCATCTGAGAAATACGTTGTGGGCAATTTCCACAGCCAGCGAAAGGAAGCCTGGCGAGATAAATCGCGCCATCGTTCAATTCCGCATCCAGCGCACTACCGAGATGTGCGAGCGCATCATTGGCGACATCGCGTCCCAGCGGATTGCTGTCGACACACCCAATCTCATCAAACTCAACAGCGTGCTGAATGAGATGCACGGCAGCATTCGTAAACTATTCTCGCCGGAGACAGCGCCGCCCCCACCTGCCGAGCCATAGTGTGGGACGCCCTCGAACGCAGTCGTTTTGATCGCAGCTGCCGCTACCGATCGTGATTTTGCGCTCCGCGTCGAGCTTGACTTTGCGACAGAGACGCCGACTTCGTTCGCGAAATATGCGGATCTCATTTGGTATAATCGAATCACCGCACGCGAGCGCCCTTAGCTCAGCTGGATAGAGCGTCTGACTACGAATCAGAAGGTCGGGAGTTCGAATCTCTCAGGGCGCGCCATAAGCTTCAATTCGTTTAAGCACTTATCTGTCCCGAACGACTGCCCTTCATTCCAGATCTCCGGAATTTCTGCTGCTCTTTTCTCCGAACCGGCGACTCTGGATTACAATTTCGCTGACTCAATTCCAAACCATGTGAGGTTGTCATGACTCGTGTCGCGATGTGTGCCCTTGCTGTCGCGTTCCTTGCAATTACAATTTCCGCAGTTTGTCAGGAAAGTCCGAACGGCAAGCTCTGCGTCAGCGGCATGCAGGGCGCGGGAGGTAACTTGTCGCCCTCGGTTTCTCGCGATGCGCTTATCAAGTTTCTTGAAAAACAGAAGAATCTTAAAGGGACAACTCAGCCACTGAATGCCTCCACTCCGGAGGAGACGGCCGGCGAAGCCAAACAGATGGGTTGCGGATACATTTTGACCACGACTCTTACTGAAGACCACGTGGAATCGGCCTATGGCCCAGGTGTCCTCATGTCCACTTCGATTCCTACGTTCTTCGTGACCGTGGGATACAAGCTTGTGAAGGCTAGTGACGGATCCGAGCTCCTGAGCGGATCAGCGAAAGCCCAGGATACGGGTTCTCAGCAGCACGCGGTTGAGTTCACTATGAATAAAATCGCTGGAAAAGTCGGCGGAGCATTGAAAGGGAAGTAGCCAGGCTTCAACGCCTGGCTGTCATGCTCCGCTCACAAGATCGATTTACCGGTGATCATTCTCATGCTGATGGCGCCAGTCCCAGTATTGTTTCTGCTCGTCGTGGTTCAATTTGCGATAGTCATGGTGCGGGTCATGATGGGTCTGCACTGCCCATTGCTGATAGTAAACAGTCTCGTGGTTATCCCAAGCGTGATAGTCATTGTGATAGGGGTCGTACGCACGATAGTAGTGATGTTCGGCGCACCCTGTGAGCATCGCCAGGCCAAAAGCACCCGCGAGGATCATGGAATAGAATTTTTGTTTTCCGCGCAAAGACTCCTCCGTTGACACGAATAATGTCTTGGTTGCAAATGGAATTTTCAGAGTTGCTTGCAGGATGCAAGTCAGGCGGGGAAGTAATGTTTCGAGTGTGAGGGTCACTCTGCTGTGTTGCCAACACTCGCGCGCCTGCGCTCGTTGCGGATCGTCTCGAACTTCTCCGCAACCGCATCGAGCTCTTCGTCCGAGAGTCGCTCGATCTGGATCATCTCATTGTGCGCTCTCTTGATCGATCGAATGATCTCATCCAGCTTTAAGTGGATCGCGCGCGCGTCGCGGTTCTGCGTATTCTGTATGAGGAAGACCATCAGAAAGGTAACGATGGTGGTAGCTGTGTTCACTACCAGCTGCCAGGTATCCGAATACTTGAAATAGGGCCCGGCCAGCGCCCATATCACGATCAACGAAATGGCTCCGAAGAACGCCCACTTGCTGCCGACTGCACAGGACGTCCGGGCAGCGAAGCTCTGAAACCAACTTCCCACCCCGTCACTTTTGTGTTCCGCAGTCTTGACGATCGCCTTCATCACCGATCAGATACGTCCGAGCAGCAGCAATATGATCAGGATTATCGCAACCAGCCCTAGACCGCCGCTCGGGTAGTAGCCCCAGCTTCTGCTGTACGGCCACGACGGTAACGCTCCAACTAACATCAGGATCAATACGACCAGTAGAACTGTTCCCAGCATGTGCACTCCTTAGCGACTTACTCCAGCTACACAGATTTGGACGTGTCCACCGAACGCGAGGTTGTTCACTCGCCTGAGTCGTCGTCGAACTATAACGTCCGTCAAGCTTGGTGACACCTGTTGGCAACTCCGAATCTGAAAACCCGCATCTCGCATGAATGATTGTGTGATTGTGCTTTTATGTCCCGCCACGACAGATGGAGCTGGCAAGCTAAGCGGGGAAAGGTCGCGGCACGATCGATGACCGTGCTTGCCGGAAGAATAGTTGGTCCCGCCTCTTCGTCTTGGAAGGGAACCGCGTGATTGCCGAGTATATTGCGGCCTCTGAAATTCTATTTGAAGCTGCGACTGGTGTTCCCGACAAGTTCGTGGGACGCGGTTGCGCCTTCGGCTATCACGCGGAACTTCCGCTGAACGCATTCAGAACTGAGATTGCTCTCTCATTAACGCGCGCGGAAATGTACGGAGTGTAAGCGCACCCGAGTGAGCAGGAGAAAGACAAAGAGTATGCCAATACGTTTTTCGTTTCGTTCATTACTACTCGCCCTCGCGGTGCTGACGCTTTCGGTCGCATCGTTCGCTCAAATCGAAATATCAGTCAACCTCGCGCCCCCGGAATTGCCCGTCTACGAGCAACCTGTTTGTCCTGGCGACGGCTACATTTGGACTCCCGGTTACTGGGCTTGGGACGGAGGCGACTATTACTGGGTCCCCGGCACGTGGGTGATGGCTCCGCAACCCGGCTATTTTTGGACGCCTGGATATTGGGGTTGGGGCGGCAATAGCTACATCTTCCACCAGGGTTATTGGGGATCACAGGTCGGCTTCTACGGTGGAATTGACTATGGCTACGGCTACTCCGGCAATGGATATCAAGGCGGACGCTGGGACAATGGACACTTCTTCTACAACCGTGCGGTGAACAATGTCAATGTCACCGAGATTCACAACGTCTACAACACGACAGTCGTGAACAACTACAACAGACCTCGTGTGAGTTACAACGGTGGTAACGGCGGGATCAACGCGCGTCCCACGTCCGATGATGAGCGGATCGCGCGCGAAAGACGTCTTCCGCCCATAGCCTCACAAACTCAGCACATGGAGGCGGCGCGATCGAATCCGGCATTAAGGGTTTCAGAAAATCATGGCAAGCCTCCGGTAGCTGCCACTCCCAGACCGGCTGCCTTCAATGAGCGGGGTGCCGTACCGGCTAAAGAGGGAGGTCACTACACTCCCGCGGCCCGGCCAGAGAGTGCTGCTGCAAATCGTCCTTCGGCGCCGGTCCACGCCAAAGACCTTCCGCCCGCCACACACGCAGCTCCCCCGAATACAGGGAACCCGAAGATGGATCGAAAATACCAGCAGCAGCAACAGAAGATGTATGCGAAGCAGGATCAGGAGCGGCAGAAACTTCAGAAACAGCAGGACCAGGAGCATCAGAAGATTCAGCAACGCCAGGCGAGTGATGCCCAGAAGCAGCAGGTCGAGCAGCGGCATCAGCAACAGACGCAGCAGATGGAACAGAGACACTCTCAGCAGCAGCAACAGATGCAGGCGCGCCAGCAACCGCACCAACAACCGCACCAGCAGCCGCACGAAAATGACAAGCCTGGGAATGGGGGGCACTGACTCGTGTCTACCCTGAATACCCAAGTTGCCAGAGGCTAGCTCACCATGTACACAGAGCGGCCTCTGGTACCTTAGCCTGACTCCAACGCTTCTCTCGAAGTGCGATATAATTTGTTTATTCGCTGCTTCAGGGAGCGTATATGAATCTTCCCCACTTTTTCGTCCTGCTCCTCGTCATGTTTGCATCCATGGCAGCCTGCATCGTGGCAGACTATTTGGACGTGGACCGTCGTGAGGCCCGTCGCGAACGAGACCTTGCCGAGGTAACTCCCTTCCCGAACCGAGACGAGCTAAGAAGGGCCGCATGAAACGACCGCTTTAACTCTTACGTTGGCCACAGACTTTCAATATTGGCTACTGCATCCCGAACACTGCCTTTAGAATTCCTGAGTGCCTGAAAACAGTTCGAACGAGCGTCACTCCCTCGCGCCCTGGGTGTACGTCATCGCTTTCATCTATTTTGCGCTACACCTTGCGACGGCCACACGCTACGGCTATTTCCGCGATGCGCTCTACTACATCGCTTGCTCGTATCACCTGGCGTTCGGTTATGTTGATCAGCCGCCGATGATCGCCCTGCTCGCGTGGATTGCACGCCATACGCTCGGAACCTCGCTGACGGCCCTGTTGTTCTGGCCCGCGCTCGCCGGTACTGGGCGCATAGTTCTTGTCGCGTCGTTCGCGCGTGAACTGGGGGGCCGGCGTTTTGGTATCGCACTCGCAGCTCTGCTGGCCGCAACGCCTGCTGTATGGTGGGTGATCGACCATCAGTTTGCGATGAACGCCCTCGAGCCTCTCTTCTGGATGGGCTGTGCCTACGTCGTTCTGCGTATGATCCGAACAGGGAACACAAAGTCGTGGCTCGCATTTGGCGCCATCGCCGGTCTTGGCCTCGAAAACAAATACTCCATTGCGATCTTTGCCATGGCGCTGCTGATCGGACTGTTGCTTACGCCGCAACGAAAGCTGCTCTTTACTCCGTGGATTCTCGCTGGCGCCGCCGTAGCATTTCTGATCTTCCTTCCCAACTTGATCTGGAATGTCCAGCACCACTGGCCGTTTCTTGAACTGATGCACAACATCCAGGCAACAGGAAAAGATGTGATCCTCTCTCCGGGCGCATATTTCGCACAGCAACTCATGATGATGAACCCGCTGAGCTTTCCGTTCTGGTTCGGCGGACTGTTGTTTTACTTCTTCGCGCACGAGGCAAAACCCTATCGTGCGTTCGGCTGGACCTTTCTCATCACGATTGCTTTCTTCTTCGCCACTCACGGCAAGGACTACTATTCCGCTCCAGCCTACGGACTCGTTCTCGCCGCCGGCGGCGTTGCTACCGAACGCGTCCTGCAAACGCGCCGTCTAAAATTGCAGGCTGTCCTCAAGCCGCTCAGCTTTGCATGGCTGCTGATCGCCATCGTCCTGATCTTGCCGCTTGTACTTCCAGTTCTCCCGGTGGAGGCGTTCGTGCGCTATCAGTCGCATCTGCCGTTTAAGCCCGCGAAAACTGAACGCAGCTTCGAAGGCGCAGTGCTGCCGCAGTACTACGCCGACGAACTTCCGTGGCAGAATCTGGTCGCCGCGGTCGCAAGGGTCTACCAGTCACTAACGCCAGAAGAACAGAAAAAGACAGCCATTTTCTGCGACAACTACGGGCAGGCTGCGGCCATCGATTTCTTTGGGCCACGGTACGGACTGCCAAAAGCGATCAGCGGCCACCAGACTTATTTTCTCTGGGGACCGCGTAACTATACTGGTGAGATCGTGATCGTCGTCGGACAGGGCCCTCCCGATGAACACAAGGACTTCGACTTGGTCCAGGTCGCGGCCACGCAACACACTCCTTATGCCTTCTGGTACGAGAATCAGCCCATCCTTCTCGGCCGGGGCTTGCAGTGGAACCTAAAAGACGGCTGGGCGCGTGTGAAGTACTGGCGATGAGATGACAACATGTCCGAACGCTTCGACCTGCGGATAGCGCAACCGGCAGACATACCGGCATTGCACGAACTCATCGCGTTGTCCGTTCACGGACTGATGACAGCGGCCTATTCGCCATCACAATTGCAATTCGCACTTGGAACCTGGCTCGGTGTGGACTCGCAGCTCGTGGCAGACGGAACCTACTTCGTCGTCGAAACCGTGCAAGAGGGCAGTACAGTCATGGTCGCCTGCGGTGGCTGGAGCAAACGCAAAACACCTTACGGCAGCGATCACCGTCCGGGACGTGAAGACACGCTCCTTGACCCGGACACGGATGCTGCCAAGATCCGCGCCTTCTTCGTCCATCCCGACTGGACACGGAAGGGAATCGGAAGCTTGATCCTCGACGAGTGCGAGGAGGCAGCTCGCAACGCAGGCTTCAGCAAGTTCGAGATGGGCGCCACGCTCACTGGAGTTCCTCTCTACGAGAAACGCGGATATGTTGGCCAGGAATCGGTGAAACTACCGCTGTCTAACGGAGAGACTTTACGAATTCTTCGCATGACAAAGGGCTGAGGCCGATGCTCAGCGCTTCGGCAAGCGGCTTTTCCACAGATTGGCACCGACTTTGACCCGCAGGATAGGTCATCAGACGTAATTCTTTCCCTCGGGTGGAAGTTCCTACCTGTTGAGCATCAACCGTGAATATGCAAGTTGTTTATTATCAGCGAGAAGGAGTATGGCAAGGGGGCTGCAATAAGATAGGACAGACGAAGTGGCGCGCAAAAGGGGCGCACTCGAGAGATACTTCGGCCAGAGGTTTTCTTGGGCGCCCCTATTGCATTATTCGGCCAGAGGATTTCTTGATCTTTGATCCGAATAGCCAGCGTTCCCGCCAGACTACTCGATATCAGCCAGAGGTTTTCTTGGTTTCACACCCAAGATTTTCCACAGCATACTACGGATAATTCAAAAAAGGAAGAAAGTTCCTGAATTGGGCATTTTTTGCGCAGTGAATGTGCGCTAAGCCAGGTTAAGCCGTTCTTTCAGGTCGATTCCGGCACGCTTCAGCAACGAGGCCACTGTGGCTTCGTTCATCCGCGTGGCGTCATATTCCACCAGGATCGCCCGCTCCGCCTCGTTGAAATGAACGCGGCGAATCCCATAAACCTCACGAAAGCTATCTATGGCCGTCATCTCCGGCCCGCCCGGTACCCGTCCATAACGGAAGCTTATTTCGACTGCGGTCATCCCATCTCCACGAAGTTGATGAATTTCAGCTGCTTACGAATCTAATATAAGGCACGAGCAATCTTAATAGCCAGAAGCTTCCCAGGACTCCTATGGATAAGAATCCGTTTCCTGTGCTGCAGGGTGGCGCAGGCGCCAAAGATCCCGTCTGCGGGATGACGGTCAATCCCGAAAAGGCGGCCGCTCGCCTCGAACATGGCGGTAAGAATTACTACTTCTGCTGTCAGGGATGCGCGACGAAATTTCAATCCGATCCTGAAAAATATCTTCAGCCGGGGCACCAGCCTTCCATGCAACAAATGTCGGGAAGCGGATTGATCGCACTCAGCGCGGCAAAGCCGGCGAGCGCGGCAGTCACGGTCAGTGTTCGAGACCCGGTCTGCGGGATGACCGTGGATCCCGCTAGAGCAGCAGGGAAGTACGAATATCAGGGGCAGAGCTACTACTTCTGCAATCCGAGGTGCGAAGAGCGCTTCAAGGCCGATCCTGAGAAATATCTGCATCCTCGATCAGACCAGGCGGTCGCGGCCCCAATTTCCAAAGACGCCGTGTACATCTGTCCGATGGATCCTGAAGTCCGTCAGGATCATCCCGGAGCTTGCCCCAAGTGCGGCATGGCCCTCGAACCGGAAACGCCAGTTCTGCCCACGAAGACAGAATGGACATGCCCGATGCATCCCGAGATCGTGCGCGACGGGCCTGGCAGTTGCCCGATTTGCGGCATGGCTCTTGAGCCGCGAACCGTCACCGTTGAGGTCGACAATCCCGAACTGCGCGACATGAGTCGGCGCTTCTGGATTTGTCTCGTGCTTACGGTTCCGCTGGCGATTAGCGGCATGCTGATCGACCTTATCCCAAGTTGGAAGCACGCGACTCCCACATGGTTCATGACCTGGGGCGGATTCGCGCTCGCCACGCCGGTCGTCCTCTGGGGTGGATGGCCGTTCTTCGAGCGTTTCTGGACGTCGATCAAAAACCGCAGCGCGAATATGTTCACGCTGATCGGGCTGGGCGTTGGCGTTTCTTACCTATATAGCGTGATCGCCACTGTGTTCCCGCAAATCTTCCCGGCAAGCTTCCGCGGACACGGTGGAGCGCCGAACGTTTATTTCGAACCCGCCGCGGCGATCACCGTCCTCGTTCTGCTCGGGCAGGTATTGGAACTCAAAGCACGCGGTCGCACTAACGCCGCTGTTCGCGCCTTGCTCGATCTCTCGCCGAAGATGGCACGACGCGTAGGTACAGACGGCAGCGAACGCGACGTTCCGCTCGATCAGGTGCAGGTCGGAGATCGACTGCGCGTGCGTCCCGGAGAAAAGGTTCCGGTGGATGGCAAGGTTCTTGAAGGCTCGACCTCTGTCGACGAATCCATGATCACGGGCGAATCCATTCCCGTCGAAAAGAAGCCTGGCGAGAAACTGATTGGCGCCACCGTCAACGGAACAGGTTCGGTGATCATGCGAGCTGAGCACGTCGGTAGCGAAACGCTGCTCGCCCAAATCGTCCGCATGGTCGGTGAAGCCCAGCGCAGCCGCGCGCCCATACAGCGACTGGCCGACCGTGTCGCCGCGTATTTTGTTCCTGCAGTGATCGCCATCGCCGTGATTGCGTTCATCGCGTGGGCGATCTGGGGACCAGAACCTCGTCTGGCCTACGCGCTGGTGAACGCCGTTGCTGTGCTCATCATTGCATGTCCATGCGCACTCGGACTGGCGACGCCCATCGCGATCATGGTCGCAACCGGACGCGGAGCGCATGCCGGCGTTCTGATCCGTAAAGCTGAGACCCTCGAGCGCCTCGACAAAGTTGACACCATCGTCGTCGACAAGACCGGTACGCTGACGCAGGGCAAGCCAGAGTTGGTTTCCGTTGTGACATTAGCTGGAGTAATCGAAGCTGACCTTATTCGCCTCGCCGGTACGCTCGAGCGCGGCAGCGAACATCCCCTCGCATCCGCCATCGTCAAAGCCGCAGAAGGCAATGGTCTCAAACTCGCGGCCGTCGAGAACTTCCAATCTATTACCGGATCTGGAGTCACCGGACGAGTCCAAAGCAGGGAAGTCGCGGCCGGAAATGAACGCCTGATCACCGATCTGAAAGTTGCCGTGCCGCCCGCGGCTGCCTCTCAAGCCGCCGAATTACAGCGCCAGGGACAAACGGTCATCTTCGTAGTGGTCGACGGAAAACTCACTGGCCTTTTCGGAATCACCGATCCCATCAAGCCCGGCACTCCGGAAGCGGTGCGCATGCTCCGCGACGAAGGCCTGCACGTGATGATGTTGACCGGGGACAATCCCGATACCGCGAAAGCCATCGCCGAGAAATTGGGCATCACTGAGTATGCCGCGCAGGTCTCGCCGGAACGCAAATACGCCGTCGTGAAACAACTTCAGGAACACGGAAGAGTCGTCGCTATGGCGGGTGACGGAATCAATGACGCGCCGGCGCTCGCCCAGGCCGACGTGGGCATCGCCATGGGAACTGGCACCGACGTCGCCATCGAGAGTGGTGGCATTACGCTCGTCAAAGGAGACCTTCGCGGCATCGTTCGAGCACGGCGACTGAGTCACGCCACCTTGCGCAACATCAAACAGAATTTGTTCTTCGCCTTCGTCTATAACTCGGTGGGAGTTCCGATCGCGGCTGGAATTCTCTACCCGTTCTTTGGGATTCTGCTCAGCCCGATCATCGCCGCCGCGGCCATGAGCTTCAGCTCGGTCTCGGTGATTACGAATTCGCTGCGGCTAAGGAAAGTGGAACTCTAGTCGGTGTCGACGCCGCGGTTGTTTGCAATGGCAGCAAGACGACAAGCTTCTACGCTCGTGCATCAGAACAGGTTGGTACCCGTTACGAAAGTAACCAGCGGCACGGGGCAGCACATGCGTGAATTATTCAAACCGCAATCTAACTGAGTGTAGAATCGCTACCAACTCTCAGACACTAATTGAACAACGAGTGCGGGTATGCCCATAGAGGCGCGTATGACAATGAAGGCGAGCGGTGGCAGTAAACCCCGCTTCTTTTCTTCTGGCAATCTATTGATAGGACTGTTGGCATTCACACTCTGTTCGGGAGTGGCGTTCGCGCAGATAACCGTTATTCCTAGTGCTTCTACTACCGGTGTGGTGGTTGGTTCCGGCTACATCAAGTCCGAGAATCGCCAGCTCATGCGAACTGCAGCGAACCTCGTTTATATCGCTGCGGTTGACGACTCAGGATGTTTGCAGACCGGCAGCCCCACCCAGGCGGTCCTGCGCATGTACAAGGGTTCGGGGGCGCAAGGACTTAGCCCAAGTGTCCCTACTTCGTTTTCCGAGGTCGACAGCGCGCACCACCCCACGGCAATAAGCACGGGGTCGTGCCAGTACACGGGATCGATGACTAGCATTATCTTCAGTCCGGATTGCCGGATGGATGCCAGCGGATTGATTCATTGTGTCTACATCGCGCCACAGAGCACTTCCTCGGGGAACGTCTATTACCAGACTTTTAATCCCACCACTGATACTTGGGGAGCGCGAACCACTCTGGCGACCGACGGGAACGTTTGCGGAGGCGGAGCCTGGCCACGCTGGAGCAATGTGGCACTGACACTCGACTCCAGCGATCATCCCTATGTGATCTATTCGACTTCGGGAAACTGCGCGGGGTCGTTTACGAACCAGATCAACTGGGTTGCAATGACGGCTTCAGGCGGAACGGCGTGGACAACCGCAACGGTTATTCCCGGGTCATCCGGGACACAGGAACTTTATCCGGCAGCGGTCACGGCTTTGGACGGTTCAATTCATCTTACATGGGTTGAGAGCTCGTTGCAGGCGAATGCGAATATCAAGTGGGCGAAGTTTTCGGCATCATGGGGCACGGTGGAAACCGTAGCAGCCGGGGTGCTTTCGGCTACCGACGACGATGGAACCGCGAACATAGCAGTCGATCTGAACGGCCTTCCCCACGTTACCTACTTGGTTGGCACTTCGCAAACCTCCCCGTGCTCATCGGGCTGCAATAATTGGGAGAGAGAACGATACAGAACGGCCAGCGGTGTGTGGACGGACAACAGTCCTCCAAGCTCTTCGGGTGGCGTTCCAAGTGCGTCAGGAGCGTGGCCGACTGGGGGAGTTGGGCACTCGCCAAGCATCTATATTTCCTCACTTGGATTGCTGTTCGACTTTCTGGGGCACGACTCAAATAAATCCCCCGGCCCGTTTGAGACGCAAAGCGCTCTAGGCGGGAACTGGACCGCGCAGACGATTATCGACCCATGTAATGTGACGACGTCGCCAAAAGGCGAACCGGGCTGCGATGGTGCTATCACTATCCGTTACGATCCACTGAGAGATAACAACAAGAGCCTGGTCGACCTCGCCTACTATAAGGAAGACGACGGCACAGCGGGGTACAACCATCACGGGACGATCTGGTATAAGGCGCTTCAAATCCCTGCCGGATCGTCAATCTCTCCGCCCACAAACCTCTCCGCGGTAGTCGCTCCATAAGGCCGCTTGCAACGACTCCGGGAACTGTTGGCTAGCGTCATCGCAATGTGCGGAATGCTGATAAGTAACGGCTACAGACTCGTCAGGTACTGCTCAATATCCGGCTGCGTCCAGTCCACAGCTCCGATGAATTTCCGCCGGATTACGCCCTTGCGGTCGATGATGTACGTCTCCGGAAACTTGTAGGTCCCGTAAAGCACATTGCTCTTCTGATCCGGATCCCGAATCGTTCGCAGATCACCAGCATGTTCGCGAACGAACTTCTCGTAGGCTCCCTTGTCGATGTCCATACTGACAGCGAGTACGGTTACGCCTCGGGCCTTGAGTTGCGATTGCATGGCCACCAGTGACGGCATCTCTTCCACGCACGGAGGGCACCACGTCGCCCAGAAATTCAGGACTACAACTTGACCCTGAAAATCGCGTAGCGATACTTTCTGCGTCCCGTCCTGGACTGTAAAATCAGGGGCATCGGTCCCAATGCGAGTGGGCTTAGTCCCGCCATAGCAGCCGACCAGAAAGGCCAGTAGCATCAATAGAAACGAGGTTCTCCGGATCACCTCTTTATAATAACTCTTCATGGTGCAAACGCCCGCCACTCCGCCGGTAGACAAGGCCCGGCCAGAGGTGTCGGTAATCATACCGGCGCGCGATGAAGCTGCTTCGCTGGCCGCCTGCCTCGAATCCATCGTTGCGCAGCAAGGAATTGCATTTGAGGTCGTCGTGGTTGACGATCAATCTACCGACGCCACCGGCGAGATCGCGCGATCGTTCTCGGGCGTACGCGTCATCGAAGCCGCCGGTCTCCCTGCAGGCTGGGTCGGAAAGAATCATGCCGTGTGGTTGGGCGGGCAGGTTGCTAACGGCGAATGGCTGCTCTTTACCGACGCCGACACCGTTCATTTTCCAGGTTCATTGCGCCGCAGTATCGACGAAGCCAAAGAATTTGGTGCCGATCTGCTCTCCTATTCGCCCAGGCAGGAAGTTCACGGTTTTTGGGAGCGCGCCCTCATGCCTGTGATTTTCGCTGAGCTCACGCGTACGTATCGTACCGTGGACGTGAATGATCCCAGGTCCCGTGTGGCCGCTGCGAATGGTCAATACCTGCTGATTCGCCGCACCGTGTATGACTGGGTTGGTGGCCATCAGGCGATTGCCGGCGTGCTTCTCGAAGACGTCGAACTGGCCAAGCGCGTCAAGCAGTCAGGCCGGATCATCCGTTTCCGCTATGGCGGTGATGCCGTGCGCACCCGCATGTATCGCAGCTTTGCGCAGATGTGGGAAGGCTGGACAAAGAACCTCGCCGTACTTTTTCCGCATCCAGTTCGGCTGGCGATCATTTGCAGCATAGAGTTTCTGCTGATCGCCTTGGGCGTGCTCTGCCTAAGCGCCGGCCTTCTGTCCGGATTGCGAGTGCTGACTGCGGCTGGCATCTTTCTGCTACTCACCATGCTCGCCGATTTTTTTCAGCGCGTGCTGCGCGCTCATTTCGGTGTGCTCAACACTTTGTTTTCAGTTGTCGGACTGCCAATTTTCGCCGTCCTTTTAGTGCGCTCCGCCGTCCAATACCGGTGGAGAAAGAGAGTAGATTGGAAGGGAAGAGCGTATCCGGTTTCTTCCCCTCCAGTACCGTCGAGTTCGTCTGAATCGAGCTTAGCTACAAGCGAATGATGAATAAAACTGTGTATCTAACTAGAAAAGCTGAGTTTTCAGCTTCGCATTACTACCACAACCCTGATCTTTCGGCGGAAGAGAACCAGCGCCTTTTCGGCAAGTGCAATAACCTGAATGGCCACGGGCACAACTACACCCTGGAAGTAACGGTTGAAGGCGAGGTCGACGCGAAAACCGGCTTCGTTCTCGATCTGAAGCAGTTGAAAGAAGTTCTCAATCGCGAGGTGCTGGACGTTTTCGACCATCGCCATCTCAATAAAGAGGTACCCGAGTTCGCCACCCAGATCCCAACCACGGAGAATATCGCCATCGCCATCTGGCGCCGCCTCGAGTCGAAATTAACCGGCGCAAAGATGCATCGTGTACGCGTCTACGAGACGCCCGACCTCTTTGTCGACTACTACGGTGAAGCATGAAGGCTCATCTCACACGGCGATATATGTTTTCGGCGTCGCATCGTCTGCATAGCGACGCGATGTCCGAAGAAGCGAACCGCGAGACCTATGGCAAGTGCAACAACCCACATGGTCATGGGCATAACTACGCGCTGGAAGTCACAGTGAGTGGACAAGTAGACGCCAACGGCATGGTCTGCAACCTTGTCGACCTGGATACATTCGTCGGAACCGAAGTGCTGGAGCGCTTCGATCACGTGAATTTGAACCTGATGCCAGAATTTACGTCTGACGTGCCCACCACGGAAAATCTGTGTATTCGGATCTATGACATTTTGAACCGTGGCTTCCGCCCAGCCCATCTAGAGAAGGTAAGACTCGAAGAAACCATGATGAATTCGTTCGAATACGCAGGTACGAACTGATGCCCGCGGATAAGGACGCAACACCAACTATGACCAACAACTTGATCGAAACGCCAACTCTCACCGACGCCAGCTACGCCGATCTGGTTCGTGAAATGATTGCCCGCCTCGGCGAAGATCCCGAGCGCGAAGGCCTGAAGCGCACGCCTGAACGCGCCGAAAAGGCCATGCATTATCTGACCAAGGGATATGCTGAAGATCCTGAAGCCCTGCTGAAGGGCGCCCTCTTTACCGTCGACTACGACGAGATGGTAATCGTGAAGGACATCGAGATGTTCAGCCTTTGCGAACATCACATGCTGCCATTTTTCGGCAAGGTTCACATCGCCTATATCCCGAACGGCCGCGTGCTCGGTCTCAGCAAACTGCCGCGCCTCGTGGACATTTTCGCGCGACGCCTGCAGGTGCAGGAGCGCATGACCACCCAGATCGCTGAAACCATCCAGAACGTGATTCAGCCTCAGGGCGTTGGCGTTGTAATTGAAGCCCGCCACCTGTGCATGATGATGCGCGGAGTCGAAAAGCAACATTCCGCGACCGTTACGTCCGCCATGCTTGGCTGCTTCCGTGACGAACGCCCGACGCGCGACGAGTTCCTGGCGCTTTTGCGCAATAAGAACGGAAATGGGATTTAGCAACTCGGGCGGGTGCCGAGGCTCGCTGCGAGAAGTACGAAGGCTACGATCAGGCCGCATGTTCGAAACCAGTGATACGCGTCCCAGCGGCGCTCCTGCTCTCTCCAGTCAGGAGGAAGAGATTGAGGCGTCCATTTTGTTATCCGGTTATTGATCGGTACGGGGCCGACGAGCGAAAACACGACCGCGAACACTTGGATACCAAATGCAATGGCTGCTAATCGCCACGCGGTTCCCGTCAAGTGCGCGAAGGGCAGCAACAGCAATAGATTTAGTGCCGTCGACCCCGCCATCCAGAATGGCATGACGCGTCCAAACAGTCGGGCCCATGCCGAGCGCAAAAGTATGTGAGATTCCAACGGCAGTCGGTTCAACGTCGGGTGGGCAAAAGCGGCAACATTCAACTCGCTACCGCACATCAATCCCAGCACCACCAGCGCGATTACGTGCAGTGTCATAATCCACCTCTTCTCGTGGATTTTGATGCCGTCGACAAAGCTCACGTCGGAACCTACTCAAAGCCGTAACTGTCGCGAACGCTTCAGGTATCCTATCTCCCAATGCCACGAACCCCGACAGTAGATCCGCTGAAGTCAAAACTTGCTGTCATCACCGGCGCCAGCCGAGGCATTGGCTTTGCCATCGCCGAGGAGCTCGCCGCTGCCGGCTCGCATCTGGTCATCACTTCGCGCAAGGCAACCGACGCCGAATCTGCCGCCGAAAAACTCGCCGAGCATGGTGTACGTATTATGCCGCTACAGTGCGACGTTCGCGATGAGGTCGCCATCGAGCGAATTTTTGAAGCCGTGAAGTCCGACTTCGGCTCTATCGATATCCTGGTGAACAACGCAGGCCACAGCCAGGCGCTCGTGCCGATTGAGAAGACGCCAACCGATCTCTGGCAAGACACTTTGGCGACCAATCTGACCGGGACTTTTCTCTGCACGCGTGCAGCACTTCCGCTCATGAAGCAGGGAAGCACGATCGTGAACAACATCTCTGCGGCCGCGTATCATGCATTTCCTAATTTTGCGGCCTATAACGTCTCCAAGGCTGGAGCACTGGCATTTACGAATACCTTGCGCGAGGAATTGCGAGAGCGCGGCATTCGCGTGATGGCACTGGTCCCCGGCGCGACCGACACCGAGATCTGGCAGCAATTCTGGCCGGATGCGCCCCGCGAAAAAATGGTCTCTGCGAAGGATGTCGCGGCCGTACTGATCGCGGCATTGCGCGTCGCGCCCGTGGGCGCTGTCGATGAGATCAAGATCGGCCCAGCGAGTGGACGGCTATAGTTCTACCGGTAGAAGTATTTGTATCGCCTTGGGCGTGAGGGGAACATTTTGATGATAGCCACTCCGGCGATAAACCCTCCGACGTGAGCCCAGACCGCGATACCTCCTGCGGCTTGCCGCGCCGGTTCGAGGGCACTTGCGGCGCCATTCAAGAATTGCCAAAGGAACCAGAACCCCAGTACTGCCCACGCCGGTAGCCAAAAGAAGAAAACAAAGAACAGCGGTACGAATGTCAGAACGCGCGCCGAGGGATACAAGACCACATATGCACCCATTACACCGGCAATAGCGCCGCTTGCGCCTACAGTGGGGATTGACGATCCGACGTTAAAAACATAGTGCACCAACGCTGCAACTAGGCCTGTTCCCAGATAGAAGAGTAGATATCGGAAGTGCCCCAAATAGTCTTCAATGTTATCGCCGAAAATGTAAAGTACCCACATGTTGCCGAGAAGGTGCCACAATGTTGCGTGCATGAACATGCTGGTAAAGATCGGCACAAACGCACTGACCGCGTTGACAGGGACCGATCCCATAGACGGCAAGCTGACATACTGTGCGCCCTGTATTAGTGCCGTCACCCGTGCGGGCACAAAGCCGAAGACCATACTGATTTGTAACGAAGGGTGCAACTGAAGCAAGGGTCCGCTCGCTGTCATCAGGAACACAAGCGTATTCAACGCCAGCAAGAAATAGTTCACATAGGGCGTCGTGTAACGCGGTGCGTCGTCGCGAATCGGGATCATACGGGCCCCACGGCCCAATGGCCGTGCAAATTCCTTTCAACTTGCACACCCTAACACGGGTACGCACATGCGCCGGGTTGACCAGAACCCGCGTCAGCGTCCACGATAGCTATGCGCCATGAATGGAATACTGATTCTCAACAAACCGGCTGGGATGACTTCGCACGACGTAGTGCATCGCGTCCGAAAAATCCTGCAGGAGCGGTCCGTCGGACACCTGGGAACTCTTGATCCGATGGCCACCGGTGTGTTGCCGCTGGTCTTAGGGCGAATGACTCGCCTCGCTCAGTTTTATACCACGACGGCTAAAACCTACGAGGGCGAAATCCGCTTCGGATTTTCCACCGACACCTACGACGCCGAAGGCGAGCCCGTTGGCCCGCAACAGGACGTTCGCGTAACGTTGGAAGACGTCCGCCGCGCCGCCGCCAAATTCGTTGGCATCATCCAGCAGGTGCCGCCACCGTTTTCCGCGAAAAAAATCCAGGGCGTACCTGCGTACAAACTCGCCCGCAAAAAGCAGGACGTGAAGCTCGAGCCCGTCCAGATTGAAGTTCGCAGCCTTTGCATTCTTTCCGCGATGAACAATCGAGCGCGTTTCCGCGCCGAAGTCTCCTCTGGCACTTACATCCGTTCCATCGCGCATGAGATCGGCCAGGCACTCCGTGTTGGCGCTCATCTTTCGGCTCTGACGCGCACCAATGTTGGTGAATTCTGTCTGGATCAGTCCGTCACGCTCGAGCAACTCGCATCTGCCACACTGGACGACGTCGAAGGGAAGCTGTGCCTGCACCCGCGCCGCTTACTACCCCAGTTTCCTTGTGTGATGGCCACTGACGAGGTTGCCGGGATGATCCGCAACGGACGAGCCGTGAACTTACCTGAATTGTCCCAATCCAAGCTCGTCAAGGTTTTCCGCGGTCAATCCGACCTGATTGCAATCGCCAGCCGAGTGGCCGGCACGCTGTTTCATCCGAAGATTGTGTTGGGCGAATAATCCCTTCGCGTGCCACAAAATCGACTCCCGTGTGATTTGCGTCACAGACCACCGTGACCCCATCGGCCGCACAATATTCGGGTGGGCCCATCATCGCCATCGAATCAGCACTCGCTCCGGCTCGTTATTCAGCACAACTGGGTGGCGTCAGGAAAATCGCGCCATTCGCGTTATCGCCTCATACTCTACGGCGACAGCCACGCACATCGCGACTTCGATTCAATGCCCGAACTGAGGGACGCGTTGCTGACGGCTGGGTTGTCTGTTGACACTAGTTCGATCTTGTCACCTGACCCACAAGCGTCCTCCATCCTACTGTCGCAATCCGTCGAGTTGAGCGACTTCGAGGTTGCGAGTCTTGGCCTGAAATAAGCCCATGAATACTCAAAGTTCTTGGCGAGGTGAAAATTTTTAACGTCTGGCACCAGACCTGTCAGAATTGACAGTTCCTCGACCTTTTTTCACATGCGATTATCCCCATCGTCGGTCCTGCCCACGGGAGGCCACACAGACCTTAAGAATCTGCGTGGAGGCGTAGGGCCGACGTTGTTCTTTCAGCCCACTCTTTTCTTTGATCGCATCCGACTGCAGTTTTCCGATCCGCCCCTTTGGTCCCACAACATATGGAAGCGACAGCGCGTTCCAATTACCAGCGTCGAGAGGCTGCCAGCTGTGGCCATCGTCCATAGAGATGTCGGAGCCGTTGGTTCCGGCGGCTACCCATGCTTTTGCGCCCTCATACCACGCCACCGTTGAGCGATATCCGCGAGGAAGGCTAGACGAAGCAGTCCAGTGGCGCCCGCCGTCGCTCGTCCAAGCCGCGGTGCCCGACGACTCATCCGGTTTTTTGTAGTCACCGCCCACGGCAACGCCGCGCTTCACGTCGCGGAAGGCAAGCGAGAATGCTCCGGAAGAATCATTCCCGGACGCCACGGGAACAGTAACCGCTAAACACACATCCGTGCCGGATAAGACCGGTGACAGCAATGCGCGTGGTCCGCTTTTTCCGCCGGTCCCGAGGATGAATTTGCCTGCGCCAAATACGACGACCGACGAATTGCTGGCCGCAAAGGCCGACTCACCTTCGCGCGCTGCGCAGGCGTTTTTACCGATCGACCACTTCGCACCTGCAGTTGTCATCGTGAAGAATCGCCCACCGACTGGATCGCCAACGACCATTCCCGCCGGCTTGTCTCCATGCTTTCCAGAATCCTCCGACTGAAAAACCATCGCATCCCAGAAGCCATCTTTGTCGGTATTTCGCGCTTCCTCAATCCAGTGCGCACCACCGTCGCTGGTTCTGTATACGCGCGACTGTTCTCCAGGCCCTGCCGACATCACCAGCGCCGTGTTGGCGTCCCAAGCCCATATGCCGCGGAAATCCAATTTGTCGCCGTCTGGCGGGATAGCACATTTCTGCCAGTGAGCCCCGCCATTCTGCGTTCGCAGAATGGTCCCGTCAGCGCCGCTTGCCCACGCCACTGTGGAATTCACCGCATGAATGCCGCGCAAGTTGGAAGTCGTGTGCGAATCCTGCACCTCCCATTGCGCCTGTGCGCTGCTGAAAGCAGGCATCAGAACGCAGACCAACAGTAGATCCCGTAGATTCTTCATCCGCGCACCTTCTCCCGGCTGGAGTCCTTCCGCATCTTCTCCACGAACGCCTTCAGAGACTTCTTCGGATCTGCCGGAAACTGCTTTTCCAGAACAGACACTTCGTTCATGCGATCCAGTCGAAAGTTGCGAAAGTCCTTGCGCATCTCGCACCACGCCGCCAGCGTCCACGAACCACCCCAGAAGTACAGTCCCAAGGGGCGAACTCGCCGGTCACTAGCCTCTCCATCCTCTCGGGTATAGCGGAATTCCGCAAACTTCTGCTCGGACGCCGCCGCATTCAGCAAATCCACATTTCGCTTCAGCTCCGGACTTGGCCTGAAGTTCAGCGCATATAGCAGCGTTTCATCCACCTTGTCGCGTAGATCCGCCGGGAGAGCCGCTTCGATCTTATGCAGAGCCTGTGTCGCGGCCTCGCCCTGTTCGGCTCCGCCCCAGGCGCGCACCATGCGGGCGCCCAGCACCAGCGCTTCAATCTCAGATCGGTTAAACATGAGCGGTGGGATATCGAAATCCTGGCGCAGCAGGTATCCAATGCCCGCTTCGCCTTCGATCGGCATGCCCGAGAGTTGCAGGTCGCGCACGTCGCGATAGATGGTTCGGTCGGATACCTGTAACTTCTCTGCGAGACGGCGCGCGGTGATCATGCGGCCGACTCGCAGGAATTGAACGATTCGGAAGAGCCGATCGGCGCGTCGCATTTCAGTAGGTGTGCAGGCCCACTTGATTGCCTTCGCTGTCGATTATACGGGCGGACCGTCCCATGCCCTTCGGCATCTCAACCACGCTGACGACCTTGCCGCCAGCCTTCGGAACCCGCGCCAGCACGTCATCGAAAATGCCATCAGCATTCAGATAGACAACCGATCCGCTCGCTCCCGGCCGCACATCGTCCTCTTTCACGATTGATCCGGAGACTGCCGGCTTCTCGTAGGCAAAGACCGCAGTCGGCGTTCCCATGAACTCCAGCTTGTTCAGCGCCTGTCCGAAGATTGTTTCGTAGAAGGTGACAGCGCGATCGAAATCGGCGCTGGGAATCTCAAACCATACGACATTGTTCTTAACGACAGTCTCGGTAGTCATTGTCCGTCTCCTCGTGCGATATGTCGCAACGAGACGGATGATAGGGAGGGGCTACTGACAGCGTAATGTCAGTAGGGATGGGGTAACCCCGCTCCTCATCGTTCCCGCAATGGGACTCTTTTTACGAAAATGGAACAAAACTCATTCTTGTGTTCGCCATCCAGCAACTCTGGATTAGGATGTCACATTCACTTTTATCTCGAGTACCTGGGGCGCTCACCGTGACCTGTTCACCACGTTTTAATCGTGTTGTGACTTTTATTATTCTTTTGTTCTTTTCCACACTGATAGCTTGCGGCGGAGGCGGAAATAATGGGGGAGGAAACACTCCACCACCTACAAATCAAACTCCTTCCAACCCAGCGCCGGTCGTTAGCGGCATCTCGCCCAGCTCATCTGTTACCGGTTCGCCAGCGACGCAAGTGACTGTAACCGGGTCAGGATTCGTCTCCAGTTCCTCAGTGCAGTGGAACGGTACTGCTCGGACCACCACGTTTGTGAGTTCCGTTGAACTTCAGGTAACTCTCACGGCGGCCGACTTAGCCAATGCGGGATCCGGTCAAATCTCGGTCGTGAATCCCGCACCGGGTGGCGGCACTTCTTCTAACACAGCTTTCGCGATCAACAATCCCGCTCCGGCAGTTACGTCCGCCAATCCGAGCGCGGTGATTGCCGGCACTAATGGCGGCTCTATTGCCATAACCGGCACCGGATTTGTCGCCCAATCGGTGGTGCAGTGGAACGGGTCCGCGCGCACGACTACCTATATCAGCGCGACGCAATTGCAGGTGGCACTCGTTGCAGCCGATTTAGCCGCTGCCGGAACTGCACAGATTTCCATCGTCAATCCAGCTCCGGGCGGTGGTACTTCATCGAACCTGGCATTCACGATCAACAATCCCGCTCCCACCCTTACGTCGGTGAATCCGAATGCAGTCGCCGCCGGAAGCGGGGCATCCATCACACTGACCGGAACGGGCTTTGTGCCCCAATCTGTTGCGCAGTGGAACGGATCCGCCCGCGCGACTACTTACGTTAGCGCCACGCAATTGCAGGTGAGCCTCAGTGCTTCGGATTTAGCAGCTGCGGGTTCAGGCAGCATTACTGTTGTCAACGCCGCTCCCGGCGGAGGTTCAAGTGGCGGGAGCAGCATTACCATCGTCTATGCTGCTCCGACGCTTGGGTCGCTCTACCCGAATAGCGCTGTGATGGGCTCGCAGGCAGTTACCATGAACGTGAGCGGTTCAGGCTTCGCGCCCGCCTCAGTCGTGAAATGGAATGGTACGGCTCTGCCAACGACTTACCTGAGCGGTTCACTCCTGAGTGCTGTCATTCCGGCCGCCGATCTGGTCACCAACGGCACAGCGCAGGTGACTGTTGTTAATCCAATTCCGGGTGGCGGGACATCGGCAGCATCGACATTTACGATTACGACCTATCCTGTACCGGGTATCTCCAGTATTAGCCCAACGTCGGTATATGTGAATTCGGGCACTCAGGCCATCACCGTTAACGGCACAGCTTTACAAGCCGTTTCAGTGGTTCAAGTCAATGGAACTGCTGTCCCCACGACCCCGAGTTACTGCTGGTACTCTTCAGACATTTGTAGCTTGATCGCGACTGTCGATGGCTCCTATTTAACGTCGATCGGCAGCCTCACGATTACTGTCTACACGCCACCACCGTCTGGTGGAGTTTCGAATTCGGCCACGCTCACCGTCAGCGCTCCGCCAGCTCCGACACTGAACTCAATTTCTCCCACCGCGGCGCCCATTGGAAGCAGCGACCTTACCGTTACGGTGTACGGCTCCAACTTCTCACCAACTTCAGTTGTCCAGTGGAACGGATCGTCTCTCTCGACCACATATAGCAATTCCAGTTCGTTGACAGCTATCATCCCAAAGATCGATCTCGCGACCTTCGAAGTCGCACAGCTATCAGTCTCGACGCCTGCACCAGGTGGCGGCACATCGACGACCCTCCCCTTCAGTACGTATCTCGCGTTGGCGGCAAACGATCTCGTGTATAGCTCGGCAACCCAACTCCTCTACGCATCGGTTCCAAGCAGCGGAGGGCCAACACTGGGGAACAGCATCGTCTCGATTGATCCCAATACAGGTGTCTTAGGAACACCGATCTGGGTCGGCAGCGAACCCAACCGCCTGGCACTTTCTTCTGACGGTTTCACTCTGTGGGTCGGACTCGATGGCGCAAGCTCCGTACGAAAGGTCGATTTGAACAGCGGAATCGCCGGAATCCAGTTCTATCTAGGTGGTGGAAACGGCATTTACAACCCATCGTATACAGCAAAGGGCCTCGCCGTGATGCCGGGCTCGACAAATACGGTGGCCGTGGCTAGTTCGGCAGGCACAGTCACAATTTACGATTCGGGTGTTCCACGCACCAAAACTGGCACGAGCCCTGGATACAATTCGAGCGTTGGCGTTGCTTTTGATAACACCGGCACCTACGTGTATGTGGCGGGTTCAGGGTATTCGCAGATGCAAGTGGACAACACCGGGGTCGTCAGTTCTACTTTGCTGAACTCGAGCGTAAGCTCGTACGATCTCCGTTACGATAATGGGCGGTCGTACCTGACGTCTGGCATCATTCTCAACGCGGCGAATGGAAACCAGCTGGGAGTCTTCTCAGTAGCACCCTCACAACCTGCTAACGGTCCCGTGGCGCCCGACTCGACAATTGGTCGAGCGTTTGTCCTGGTGAACCCAAACTATTTCTACAATTACCAGGTCAACGTCTACGACCTTACGACCTTCAACCTTCTGGGTTCGATACCAGTTCCGTTCGCCCAGAATCCATATCCGCAAAGCCCGACCCGGATTGTTCGCTGGGGACAGGACGGTTTGGCTGTTCCTTACGGCGCACAGCTTTACATTTTCAGAAGTTCGCTGGTTCGCGATCTCTCCTCGACGTTGGCGGACGTTTCGGTTTCTACCTCGGCCGCCTCGTCGGCAGCAACAGGTAGTGACATCAGCTATAACGTCACAGTCACTAACAAGGGCCCATCTACCGCGAATCCAGTCACGCTCCTCGACTTCTTGCCTGATGGCACGACTTTCAAGTCGCTTACCGTTTCGCAGGGAAATTGCGCCGGCGGCATGGTCGTGCGGTGTGATCTCGGATCGCTCGCGAATAACGGAGTTGCGACGGTGCAGATTACAGCCACCGCACTGTCGTCCGGGAAACTCACGAATACGGCCAGTGTAAGCGCAGCCCAAGGGGACCCCGATACCAGCAATAACACAGCGAACACGGACGTAACGGTAAGCGGGAATGCGTACACTACCGTCCCTGCTCTGTACTCCATTTCGCCTGGGATCGCTCAGGCCGGAACTTCTGGGTTCACGCTGACGGCAAATGGCGACAATTTCAGCGCGGCTTCAACAATCCAATGGAATGGCACTCCGTTGGCTACAACGTTTGTCAGTCCGTCACAGCTGACAGCTCAAGTGGACAGCACCAAGATCGCGGGACTCGGCTGGGCTTGGGTTACCGTGAACACCCCGGCTCCGGGCGGCGGCAATTCCTCCAGTTTGCCTTTCACCACTTACCAGGCGGTGAACGTATCGACGAACGATATTATTTTCGACCCATTTACCCGCAAAATCTACGGGACTGTTCCCAGTACCGCAACGCAACTGGCAGGGAACAGCATTGTTGCGGTCGATCCATTTACAGGTACGCTAGGCGCCCCGATGTCCGTTGGCAGCGAGCCGCACCACATGGCTGAGTCCGACGATGGAAAGTATCTTTACATTGGCTTGGACGGAGCAAAGTCGCTCACGCGGGTAGACCTTACCACCATGACGCAGGGAGCCGTCTATTCCCTGAGTTACCCCACCTACGGCGGAGGGTCCACGCCCTTCGCTGCTCGCGACCTCGCGGTAATGCCTGGGAACAACAGCACTCTCGCGATAGACACGGGCTACGCCGCCGGCGGGATTGGAATTGTTGATGTCTCGGGCACCACTGCGACGATGCGGGGTACAGCGACGGGCATGTACACCGGTTCGAGCCTGGCCTTCGCAAGTGCCTCCACACTGTACTCATTCAACATTGATGCATGGGGTACCTTTGACCGCTGGAATGTGACAAGCAGTGGTCTGACGACAATGGACTCCACCACGCTGAATTCAATGGGAGTTTTTCGCCTGGCGAATGGCCTGATTTATGGAATGAATGGCGGTGTTGCCAATCCAACTACGACACCGCCATCGTCGCTCGGAGTAGATGCCGTTTCGGCAGCGGTTGCAAACAACAGCTTCCAACCCAGTGGCATCGCGGTTGACCCAGCTGCACACCGGACGTTCTATACCGGAAGCTCGCTCGCGGGGTCAGCGAATCCCTACCTTGCGATTTTCGATGTATCCCAATACGAACAACTGCAGTTGATCGCCTTTCCAGGGAATTCGCTCACAGGGACCGACCTTCTGCGCTGGGGGTCCGACGGCCTCGCTTGGCAAAATGCTCCATGGCCCAGTTACACGGGAGGGTCCTCGCAAATTATCCTCATGCGTGGTCCGTTGGTTCAACCCTACTTAAACGTCGTAAATTCGGTTCCGGGTATCACCTCTGCCAATCCAGCGAGCATCACTCACGGTGGCGGGAACCTGTTGTTGACCATCACCGGAACAGGTTTCGTGCCTGGCGCAACGGTGTCATGGAACGGTACCGAGCGCACGACAACCTACACGGATTCGACTCACCTGACAGTCGCCATTCCGGCGTCCGATCTGGCAACCGGGGGATCTGCCACTCTGAAGGTGAAGAATCCCGGGACCGGTTCCTCTTCCGGTATCACGTTCACAGTTAACTAAGGACGCCAGTCAAAACCAAAAGCGGGGGATTGCTGACAAAGCAATCCCCGCGGAACGCTAAAAACTCTCCTTGTCAGCCACGCATCAAGGCTGCTTTCATCTTGCTGGTGAAGAAACTACTCGTATTCCTCACGCTCTGTTCTTCTCTCGCGCTTGCAGGAGATCTGCAAAGTCAGCTGAATCACATGGCCTCGAAGCACCAGGGCAAGGTCGGACTTTTCGCCAGGAACCTGAAAACTGGTGCCACCGTGGCCATTAACCCTGATGCAGAGGTGAAGACCGCCTCGGTAATCAAGCTGCCCATCATGATTGAGACCTTCTACCAGGTCAAAGAAGGGAAGCATCGCCTCGACGAACGGCTCACGGTGACCAAGGAGAACCAGGTCCCGGGATCAGGCGTTCTGACCCTGATGCAACCGGGCTTGCAGCCATCGCTGCTCGATGCCGTCACCTTGATGATCGCTATCAGCGACAACACCGCAGCAAACCTGGTGATCGATGACATTGGTATTCCGGCCGTCAACGCGCGCATGGAGCAGATGGGGTTGAAGAAGACGCATCTCTTCAAGAAGGTGTACATGCCATTTAGTGAATCCGTCGCCGTTCAGGACCGTAAGTTCGGATTAGGGCGGACAACGCCCCGCGAAATGGCCGCCGCCATGGAGAGCATCTGGCGATGCGACCTCGGTGACAAGCCGCTGTGCGCCCAGATGCTTTCTATCCTGCATAACCAGTTCTATCGCGAATCGATCCCACGCTACCTGGAAGAGATCGACACTTCGGAGAGCGAATCGAAGATTGGAAATAAGAGCGGCGCGGTGGATGGCGTTCGCAACGACGTGGCACTCATCGAGACCAATGCCGGCCCAATCGTCATCTCAGTGTTCACCTGGGACAACAAGGACAACAGCTGGACCGTGGACAACACCGCGGAACTACTCATCGCTCACTTGGCGAGGACGATAGTGGATGCATGGGCGCCAGCAGCAATTTCCCGAAAAGTGGGGCGATAATGATGCGAGGGTTCAAGAGCTCGGATACGGTTCACATCAGACCCGCGCGCCCATCCGATCTTGACCAACTAGCGCCGATGCTCGAGGCTCTATGGCCACAGTCGTCTGCTGAAGAACACGCGCGGGAACTCCAACAGTTACTCGGTGGGAAGGCTGCCGCCGTTTTGACAATGCCTCTCGCCATCTTCGTGGCGGAATCGACGAGCGGCAGGCTGGTCGGTTTTGTCGAAGTCGACTTACGTTCGCACGCGGATGGATGCGACCCGGCACAACCGGTGGGCTACATTGAGGGCTGGTATGTTGCCGAGGATCATCGACAAACCGGCGTAGGCAAGAGGCTGCTATCCGCAGCCGAGGACTGGGCCGCAGTCACAAGTGTGTCGGATGGCATCGGATGAGTGATTGACAATGAAGTCATCCCAGCGTGCACACGAGGCCTTGGGCTACGAGGTCGTCGACCGCTGTGTGCATTATCGAAAAGCTCTCTGAGAACATACCACTCGTGAAGAGTCAACGACCTGGCGGAAGCACTTGACGCAACAGCTAGAAGATTCCGCAGCCAGTTGCGAGACAGATCCGGCGAACGGTATTTTAGGAACTCGGTCGCCTACTATTTTGGAAGGAGCGAGCAGACTCGAGAGGCCCGAGCGAAGTTCCATCAGCCTACTCGCTAGATCCGACCAGTATCGGCCGAAGTTTAGGAGTTCTTAGAACAAACTGTGTCTAGGGGAAGGGAGGTAGACCTAACCGGATAATCAGCAGTTGAGCTGATAGCCAGACGATGCTAGAGCAGCTTACGATTTGGGAAAACCGCAGAAGCCTTCAATCCTTCGCCTGTGATTGTGAGCTTCGAAATTGTTCACCATCGAGTTCGACAGGCCGTGCCTTCTGCCTTCATCTCCAGATCATAGACGAAAAATGCTTTTTCGTAGCATGGCTATTAGAACGAGAGGAACGCTTTCCGCGATTTAGGGCCTGGAGATTTATGTCCTCGCGCTCGGATCAAACGTTGTCGATGTGCTCAATGCGATAGTACATAAGCTGAGAGCCCCTCTAACTCAGAAGTTGGCTCGGAAGTAGTTACCAAGAAGTAGGTACTCTGAGGTTTAAGATATGCAGATACCGATGAATATCGTGACTTAGAGCTCTCCTGTCGGAGAAGTGTGATCAGATCGAACCAGAGAAAATCGAGAGTTAGGGATTAAGTCTGTCGACCATTGGAAGTATATCTCGGAAGCTGCTGAATGGGCTTCGGCTTCATAGATCGAATCGATCGCTGAAAATACGGAACTGTCGTCCGACGATGACATAAAGATGTGGTGCCAGCAGGTGAAACTAGAAGTTCATTATCCGAGGAATTTGGATGAGATCGACTGATCCGAAGTACCTCAGCTCGAGGGCCGTCGAACTAACTAAGAGACTGTGAGAAATCACCGTTGCCAGGAACACTCTCGCAGTTGGCTAGAAGCGAAAATGTTCGAAGGTTTTCAGAACGCAAAGAATAAGATAGCGCGATATATAGAACAGGATCAAGCGAGAGCTAACGACTGATCGCGTCGAGTCAGAATTCCTCTAAGAACGAGTATCTAAATTTCTATGAGTGGCAGTCTAGACGGATACTGCTAGGAGCAGGAGCCACTAAAGCAATGTCCGATAACAAATATTATGTTAAGTACGATCTAGCCCCGCTAAACAACGGCCTGCTAAGTACCCTCATCCCGCAACTTAGGGTTTCCCCTGAATTGTTCTTCTCTCCTCCTGCCTTCACAATCGGTCGCGCATGCGTTCCACTCCCCAACGTGGATTTTCGATCCTCGAGATGGTCATGGTTGCCGCCATCATATTGGTCCTGGCTGCGATGACCTATGGCTTCCTCCTGGCGGTCATCTCCCGCACCGACGAGGCTTCTGCCGTGGAATCCGTTCGCGCCATCGAAGCTGCCGAAATCCAGTACGCCACCGAGCACCCAGATAACGGCTTTAACGCGCTCGACAACCTGCCTCTGGCGGACCCCAACCTGAAATCCGGGTTCAAGCATGGATACGAGTTCATCGTCACCTTGGAGTCCGGTGCCGAAGGCGGCCCCAACACGCACTTCCAGGTCACCGCCATGCCGTCGGGCATCAACGAGTTATTGGTCTCCAGGACCTACTACGGAGACGACTCCGGCAACATCACCTTTGCGGTTGGCCGCGCCCCCTCCGCCGAGTCGCTGAAGGTCAAAATCACGAAGTCTCAATAAGACTCCGCCTGATCTTGCCGATTTCCGCTGCCCGATTAGGGAAATTCTTGTCAAGCGCATTTACTTGAGGAAGTACTCGTAACCTGCTGATTCGCTGGCAGAAATAGAGTTGCGCAATGTGTCTAGTCGCCGGCGCAAATTCGCTACACTGATAGTAGCTCTACTTTTCTGAGCGGCGGAAGCCAGCATAAGTACTTAGGTTTCAATAATTTGACTGCTAAGTCCTTTGTTATGCGGAAGCTGGCAGAACCTTCTCCCTAAGTGCCTGCAAGGATGGCCTTTACGAGTAGGTGGGGGGAGGGGGTACCCCCGCGAAAACGAAATTACAGGATAACGCGGGCGCCCCACTCGTCGCCGAGCGAACGAGTGGGATGAGTGCTTTACGCCTGCGGAGCGATTGCCTGCTCTACGTCCCTGCGAAACGCAGCTAACATCTCCAGTCGCTCCGGGGTGGCTTCCACCACCTCGGATTTGTTCTGGAAGACCTTGCGGCCGTTCAGTTCGGTGAGCACGCCGATCGTTTCGGCCACACGCCACCCGGGCGTGCCGATCATCTGCAGCCCGGTCGGCAGCGGCAGGACCATGACGATGCAATCGCCGCGGGTAACGCCCACGGCGTTCGGAAACAGATCGAATGTCTGGAATTCAAATCCGGCAAGGTACAGCCGTTGCAGTTGTTCGGCAGGATCCATTTGGTCGTTAGTCGGTCGTCGATTGTCGCTGGCCTGGAGTCGCCTTCGCCATGGGGCAAACGACTATCGACCAATGACCAACGACTGAACAACTACATCTTGTATCGCCCCATATCTTCTTCGCCCAGGTTCTCGAGCCACTTGCGCATCTCTTCGCTCGACACCTTGTCGGAGAGCGCGCTTGCCAGACGGGAAGTCTTAAGCACCTGGTCTTCGACGAAGATCGGGCAATCGACGCGCAGCGCCAGCGCCAGCGCATCCGACGGTCGGGAATCGATCGAGATGGTCTGTCCTTCCCTCTCCAGCCAGATGACGGCGAAGAACGTGTCGTCGCGCAGGTCGTTAACAACGACCTTGCGCACTTCCGCTTCGAGTCCGATCAAAAGATTTTTCAGAAGATCATGAGTCATGGGCCGGGGAGTCGAAACTTTCTCGATCTCGAGGGCGATCGCGTTAGCCTCGTAGATGCCAACCCAGATCGGCAGCACCTGATCGCCGCCAACATCTTTAAGAATGACGACGGGCATATTGGTGACTGGGTCCATCATCAGGCCACGAATTTTCATTTCGACTTCCACAGGTCCCTCCTGCCTAAACGGCAAGTTCGCCCACCAGACTGTTCGCGAAAATCTGGGTGACGCGCACGTGAACGTAGCCGCCAACTTGCAGCGTCGCCGCCTCAGGTGCGGTGAAGTTTAGCACTTTATTTTGCGAAGTCCGACCATTCCATTGTTTGCGGACTTCGTTGCGGCCCTCGACCATTGCTTCCACCGTCTGGTTTAGATGCCGCTTGTTGTTCTCCAAGGAGATCTGTTTCTGCCGCTCGTTCAAAATCGAGAGCCGCAGCGTCTTCTCCTCATCGGAGATCACATCCGGCAAATTCAGGGATGAAGTGTTTGGTCGCGGCGAATATTTGAACGTAAAGGCACTGTCGTAGCGAACCTCGCCGATCAATGCAACCGTCTCTTCGAACTCGGCGCGGGTTTCGCCGGGAAATCCGACGATCAGATCCGTGGTCATGCTGATATCGCGTTTAGACGCTTTGATCCACGCGATCCGCTCAAGATATTGCTCGCGCGTGTAGAGCCGCTGCATCGCGTTCAGAACCTTGCTTGAGCCACTCTGTACCGGCAAATGCACGTGATCGCAGAGAGTTACAACAGCGTCGATTGCTTCGACAATATCCGGCGTAAAGTCGCGCGGATGCGATGTGGTAAAGCGAACACGCTTGATCCCAGGGATTTCACCGACAGCTGCCAGCAACTCGGCAAACGTCTTCTTTCCCGATGGATCGCGGTAGGAGTTCACGTTCTGCCCGAGCAGTTGGATATCCGTAAATCCCTGATCGACCATGCGACGAGCTTCGGCCAGAACTGAATCTGAAGTCCGGCTGCGCTCTTTGCCGCGCGTGAACGGAACCACGCAATAGGAGCAGAACTTGTCGCAGCCCTCGATGATAGTGATATATCCACGATGCTGGTTGCTGCGCGCCGTGAACTCGGTATCAAAGGTCTGATCGGTCTGGCGGTCGTCGAGTCCCGTAACGCGCTGGTCCCCTGCTTCGAGCTGCACCAGCATCTCGGGCAGATTGCGGTAGGAAGCAGAACCGCAGACCAGGGAAACATACGGAGCGCGTTCGAAGATCTTGTGGCCTTCCTGCTGGGCCACGCAGCCGAGCACGCCGAACTTTTTGCCCTGCGACTGAAGCTTCTTGTAGTCAGCCAGACGATGAAAGACTTTCTGCTCCGCTTTGTCGCGGATAGAGCAGGTGTTGTAGAGGACCAGACCAGCCTCTTCCACGGTCTCGACCTGCTGATAGCCCTCAGATAGGAGCGTGCCGATGACTTTTTCCGAGTCATGCACGTTCATCTGGCAGCCGAAGGTCTCGAGATAAAAGGTCTTTTCCTCACCCTGCGCCATATGGCTCAGTATAACCCGTTCGTGAACGGAATGTTTCAAAGCTGCGGGGCGTGAGAAGAGTCGCTGCGAAGAGATTCGAGAGTGGCTGCTAACAATTCGGCTTGACCGGAAGTCAATCTTCTGCGAGTTTGCTCGCCTGAATCTAATCCTCTTGGGGTGAGGAATAATGGCTACTGTTTCGATTGAAACTCCACATCGTCTCGATCCCGCGGCGATGGGGCAAGTTCTTCAGATTAGCTGCGGCATGATGTTCAGCGCCGCACTGCAAACCGCAACTCGGCTTGGCGTGCCCGACCAACTCAGCCACGGTCCGGTGCCCGTAAAAGACCTGGCCGCAGCGACCGGAACCAACGAAGACGCTCTTTATCGCGTGCTGCGTGCGCTGGTGCCGCTTGGTATTTTCACTGAGGTCAGTCCGCGGACTTTCGCAAATACTCCGTCGACCGAATGGTTGCGCTCGGACGTTCCGGGATCCGTCCGGGATACGGTGCTGTGGATGTCGAGTCCATTTCACTTCAACGTGTGGAAGGAATTGCCTTACTCCGTTCGCACCGGAAAGCCAGCCGCCGAGCATATCTACGGCAAGCCGGTATTCGAGTGCTTTGACATGCTGCCGGAGGTCGCTGCCGATTTCAATGCCGCGATGACGTGCATCAGCGCGCAGTTAGTGCCTGCCGTGCTGGACGCTTACGACTTCAGCGGTATCAATACACTGATGGACGTTGCCGGCGGACACGGCTTCGTCATTTGCGAAATCCTGCGGCGCTATCCGGAAATGAAGGGCATCGTCTTCGACATTCCTCCGGTGATCGAGGGCGCGAAATGCCGCGTCTGTGACTTGCGACTCGACCATCGCTGTGAAGCCGTCGCAGGAGACTTCTTTACAGAGATTCCAGCGGGAGCAGACGCCTACTACCTGCAGCACATCATCCACGACTGGGATGACGAGAAGGCTCTCACCATTCTGCAGAACGTGCATCGGGCGCTGAAAGGGGTGAAGAACGGCAGGATCATCGTGACCGATTGCGTGCTGCCTGAGAACTCCGATATGCATTTCGGCAAGCTGATTGATTTGGAGATGATGCTGATGCCCGGGGGCCGCGAGCGTACGGAGAAAGAAGTACGTGCGCTATTTGCAAAGGCTGGATTCGAAATTACGAAGATTGTCCCGACGAAAGCTTCGGATAGCGTGACGGAGGCGAGACCGGTTTAGCTCTTGCTTCCGTTCTTCACCATCTTGAGGAACGCGGCGTGTACGCGTGTATCGTCGCTGAGTTCGGGATGGAACGTCGATGCCATCACTTTGCCCTGGCGAACAAGTACAGGATCGTTCCCTTGCTTCGCCAGGATTTCTACATCCGGACCGACCTGTTCAAACTTTGGCGCGCGAATGAAGACCATCTCTAGCGGTCCCGCGCCTGCTTCCAAATCCGCGACGGCTGTGCCAGTGCCGATGAAGCTGTCGATCTGACGTCCATAGGCATTGCGTCGGATGGTGACGTTGAGAGCGCCGAGTCCGCGCTGCGACGGATTCTCCACCTGTTTCGCCAGCATGATTGCGCCCGCGCAGGTTCCAAACGTCGGGCGAGTGAGAACAAATTGCTTCAGCTTCTCGAATCCCTGTTCGCCAAGAACTTTAAGAAATGTCGTCGATTCGCCGCCGGGAATGACCAGCGCGTCGATTTCGTCGAGTTGCTCGGGCTTGCGCACCTCAACGACCTCCGCGCCAAGTTGTTCGAGGCGCTGCCGGTGCGCCGCGAAGTCGCCCTGTATGGCCAGCACTCCTACCTTCATGCTTCGAAGATAAATTGTGCAGCGCGCGGTGTAAATGTACGGCGTCACTGGGGATTCACGCAGGTGAGGCTATAATCGCGCACGCAGTCATAAAGATTCCTTCGGAGGCCCGGTGCAGACTTCTCCCGCCAGTGCCAGTGTCCATCACAAATTCACGCCTACTTTGTTGCGAAGCGCGATCGTAGCAGCGATCGGCGGATTGCTGTTCGGCTTCGACACTGCCGTAATCGCCGGAACCACGCAGGCTCTCACGGATGTCTACCATCTCACGCCGGGGACGTTGGGATTGACGGTCTCAATCGCCCTTATCGGCACGATTGTGGGCGCGGCTACTGCCGGTGCAATTGGGGACAAGTACGGCCGCCGTGACAGCCTGCGCGGACTCGCCGTGCTCTATCTGATTTCGGCGCTTGGCTGCGCAATGGCGGCGAACTGGACGATGCTGGTCGTGTTCCGATTCCTGACGGGGTTGGCGATTGGCGGATCGTCAGTACTCGGTCCGATGTACATCGCCGAAGTCTCTCCCGCGCGCTGGCGTGGAAGGCTGGTTGGACTGTTCCAGTTCTGCGTGGTGTCGGGAATCCTGCTCGCCTATTTTTCAAACTACGTTGTGGGATTGCAGCATTTCGGTGACGCCGAATGGCGCGTGAAATTCGGAGTCGCCGCGGCTCCGGCGTTCATCTTTCTCGCTTTGCTGTTCACCATTCCTCGGAGTCCGCGCTGGCTGGCAAAGCAGGGTCGTACGGAAGAGGCGCGCGCGGTGTTGCAGGCGACCGGCGAACCTGATGCGCAGGCCCAGTTGCAAGAGATTGTTCGCTCGATTGACGAAGAGCATCATCGCAAAGATGAGCCGTTGTTTTCGGCGCAGTACAAGCTACCGATTTTCCTGGCGATCACGATCGGGCTGTTTAATCAACTGGCGGGAATCAACGCGATTCTCTATTACCTGAACGACATCTTTGCCCGCGCGGGATTTACGAAAGTCTCTGGTGACTTGCAGGCCGTCGCAATCGGTGCAACGAATCTGCTGTTTACCGTGATCGGCCTGAGCGTGATCGATAAACTCGGACGCAAGACTCTGCTGCTCATCGGCGCAGTCGGAACGGCTGCGTGTTTGTTCGGTGTCTCGATGGTCTTCTTCCGTCATAGCCACGAGAATCTACTGCTGCCGCTGCTGGTGATCTACATAGGATTTTTTGCGCTATCGCAGGGCGCGGTGATCTGGGTTTACCTGAGCGAAGTCTTCCCTACTCGCGTGCGTGGGAAAGGTCAGAGCCTGGGCAGCTTCTCGCACTGGGCTATGAACGCGGCTATCGCTTTCGTGTTTCCGACAATGGCTGTGATCTCGGGCGGGTTCGCGTTTCTCTTCTTTGCCGCGATGACGGTGCTGCAATTCTTCGTCGTGCTGTTCTTCTATCCGGAGACGAAGGGCGTGAGCCTGGAAGAGATGCAGCGGAAGATGGGGATTAGTTGAGACTCACCGCGGAGGACACAGAGGTTGCAACTGACAGCAACTGCAAAGCCTCGCGCTCGCTCACTGTATGACAAAGACAAAGAAAGCGCGGACAGGAATGTCCGCGCCACACAACCAAAACCAAAAGCCTGAGAGCTGACTGACTAGTTTTCTACCATCCACGCGTCTGCAGCATATCTTTCTCCTGGATGCCGCTGACAGCGAGTCCCTTCATCGAAGAAGGCACATCTTCGCTCACTTCAAGTAAAACTTTAGGGTCTTTGTAGTGGGTAGTTGCGAGTACGATGGCACGTGCGCGCTTGTACGCATCTTCGGGCGATGCAAATTCGCTGGAGCTGTTCATGAAGATGCCAGAGCCCACGAAGATCGCCTCCGCGCCCAGTTGCATCATCAGCGACGCATCCGCCGGGGTGGCAATTCCACCCGCGGAGAAATTCGGCACTGGCAGCTTCCCTGCCTTCGCGACGATGCGGATCAACTCGTAGGGTGCTTGATGATTCTTGGCTGCCGCAAATAGCTCTTCTTCACTCATGACGGTCAGGGCGCGCATCTCGCTAACGATTTGCCGCATGTGTTTCACGGCGTGCACCACATCGCCAGTTCCCGCTTCACCCTTCGTGCGGATCATTGCCGCGCCTTCAGCGATGCGGCGCAACGCTTCGCCCAGGTTACGCGCCCCGCATACAAACGGAGTCCCGAACGCGTGCTTGTCCACGTGATGGAGTTCGTCGGCGGGAGTCAGCACCTCGGATTCATCAATGTAATCGACCTTGAGTTCCTGCAGAATCTGCGCTTCCGCGAAGTGGCCGATACGGCACTTGGCCATCACGGGAATGCTGGTAGCCTTCTGAATCTCCTGGATCTTCTTGGTTGACGCCATGCGGGCTACGCCGCCTTCGGCACGGATTTGCGCCGGAACACGCTCGAGCGCCATCACGGCCGCGGCGCCTGAGCGCTCGGCGATCTCCGCCTGCTCCGCCGTGGTGACGTCCATGATGACGCCGCCCTTTAACATCTCTGCCAAGCCAACTTTCAGGCGCAAACCGTTGCTGCCATTCTTCTCAGACATACTGCTTCTCCCCAGAGTAATTGGATTGCGACGAACGCACGAAGGCTCCGGAAGATGGAGCGTGGTTCAGAATCCGGTGAACAGTTCTATTGTAACAACTTAGCAGGTGCGGCGCAGTCAAGATAGGACTAGCTTAGACTCGCAGCTTGCGGCCATTCTTGCTCAAGTACTTGGCGAACATCCGCTCCGGATCGACGGCGATGAACTTTCCCCGGCTGCGCGCCAGCACTTCACCCTCGGCGTTGCGGATCTCGGCCAGATTATAGTGTTCGCGACCCTCGACCTTTTCTTCCCAGCCTTCGGCGATCAGCCACTTCCCTAGCGGCGTCGGCTTCAAGATAGTTCACCGTCATCTCCGAGGTGACGGCAATCACCTGGCGAAACTTGTTCACCTTACCCATGGCTTCATCGAGGATGGTCGCGATGATCCCACCATGCGCGTGCTTCGGCGGTCCCCAATAGCGGATGTGACAGACGAAACTTGCACCGAACACGGCGCGCAGGTTCGTCGTAAACAAATCTCAAATGCATCCCATCGGGATTATCCGGACCACAACCGAAACACTGGTTGATGGGAAGGCTGTGTTTTTGTGTGCCGTGTCCATGGACGGCTTTGTGCTTGGGCATCGCAGTAGGAGTTTATCGCAACACTGCATTCCTTTCGTCAGATGTTGTAAAAAGTAGCTTCTGCTAACGCTCGTGACAACTTCTCCGACACATCCCGCAACTAGGCAATGCACGGCAGTCGCCACTTTCGCACGGAAGCGGTTCGAAGGGCTCGGTTCGATTCATCGGATTCACAATTTGCCATGTAGGAGTGACACGGTGATGTGCAGAATTCCGGTTGGTGTAGCTATCGCGCTACTTTCGCTGGTGACCATCTGCTCCTCGCAATCGACCGTGCCGCGGGCCGGGCACGTTGTGCTGATCATTGAAGAGAATCACCAGTTCTCGCAGGTTTATCCGAGCGGCATGCCCTGGATCGTCTCGCAAGCGCAGGCCGATGGTGGCATCGCCACCAATTTCACATCGTCGATTGGCAGTTTTCAATCGCTTGGCGCCTACCTGTGGCTTTCTTCCGGAAGCACCGAGGCCCAGTTCGGCTGTAATGGCAGCAACTGTTCGAAACCTATCACGGACGACAACATTTTTCGGGAACTCGATATGCGCGGCATGACCTGGAAGGTCTATGCGCAGAGTCTGCCGAGCGTCGGATATCTGGGAAATGGACCGGCCCCATACATCAAGGGACACAACGCCGCCGTGTGGTACAGCTCGGTCATTAATAGTCCCTCTGACTTACAGCGCGTCGTTCCTTTCACGGAGTTTCAGCAGGATCTTGCCGCTAATAATCTGCCGGAGTACAGCATCATCATTCCAGACGGCCTCAACGACGCTCATGACGGGACGCTCGCTCAGGCCGACGCATTTTTGAAGGCGAACATCGCACCCTTACTCGCTTCCAGCTACTTCCAGCCAGGCGGGGATGGCTTACTCTTTTTTACCTTCGACGAATGCGGAGGCGGTGAAAACAGTACCTGCGGGGCTCATATCTTTTCGGCGCTGATCGGCCCGCTCGTAAAGCATGGATTCCTTTCTGGTACGGCTTACTCGCAATCCGACATGTTGCGTACGATCGAAGATGTTCTCAATTTGCAACCGTATTTCGGCGCCGCAGCCACCGCGAAGGATATGGCCGACTTTTTTGCGCCATCCGGTTCGTCCGGCGGATCGTGTGCTTTTCCCAGCGCACCCGGGGTTGACTTGTGCGCTCCTCAAGCCGGTCAGACCTATAGCTCTCCGGTGCAGGTGACGGCGGCAGGAGTGGGAGCCAGTGGCGCCGTAAATCACCTGGAGTTATGGATCGACGGAAAGAAAATCGGGAACTACTTCGCAGATAGCGTGGATACGACGGTCGCTTTGGGAGGCGGATCACACGCCGCTACAGTTATTGAGGTTGATTCGGCTGGCGCGTTCATCAAATCTGCACCTTCAGTCTTCAGCATCGGAGGCACGTCGGGCGTGTGCACACCGCCCAGTTCCGCGGGCGCAATTCTATGTTCCCCAGTCGCGGGACAAACGTACGCTTCGCCAGTCCAGGTCACCGGGGCTGGCACTCTGGCGAGCGTGGCCGTGAATCATCTTGAATTGTGGATCGATGGCAAGAAGATTGGGAACTACCCTGGGAACACCATCAACACAACGGTTGCTGAGTCGACCGGAGCGCACGCCGCCACGCTCGTAGCTGTAGATGCCAAGGGGAATTTCCTGAAGTCCGTGGCAGTCAACTTCAACGTGCAGTGATTTCCCCAAGGCTGATCACTGTCCCACGCAGCTTGATGAAACGTGGCGTATGCCACTGACTTGAAACGAGTCGTCGCTCAAGGCACGGCCTGTGACTGCCACCGTATGGCCGTTCCATCCGCGCAGATTCGTGGTGTTTCCCTGGAGCCGATAGATCTTGCCTGCGCTGGTTAGCTGCCATTGTCCATTCGCCTGCGACACGCAGCCTTGCATGCTATTCGGGGGCGTGTTCGCTCCGACCTGCGTAGAGCCAACCGTATTGGCGCTTCTTTGTATCGGCGATTGTGCGCCGCCAATTTCCTGCGAGGCCCCAGGGTTCTGATAATTCGGGCGCATCGATCCGACGCCGTAGGTTCCCGCGGGTGCGCCGACCTCTGTTTGCTCCGCGCTGGCGGCGAGATCCGCAGCAGCCCCTCGCGATTCTCCCACCTGCTCCCAGTTCGGGGGATATCCCGGCCTTTCGTTGAGAGGTTGTCCGGTGAACGGGGCAGCTTGTCCGCGCGCTTGCGCTATTCCTCCCTGGGTTTCAGCTCCGACGGTTTGCTGGTTGACGTGGGTGCTCGTCACGGGGATTTCAGTGCCTTTATTGCCGGTCTTCCCGGTTACTGAGAGGGCAGGAAGTTGCTCGTTCGCCTGCGGATTGCATAGTTCTCCTGTACTGGCGATGCTCTCAACATGGAACGCCATGCGATTATCTGATTCGGCGGGCCGCGATAGCGGATAGCCGCTCACGCGAACGACGTGGTGAACGTGTTGTGACAGATCACCGGACTCGAGCGCATACACACCCCCATTGCCGGCGCCAGAAAGCCAGAAGCGTCCATTACCTTGGACGAGGCAGCCAGAGAGATTACTGGCTTCCGAGAAGGCGCTCGGCGAGCCAATATCGGGAATCGTGCCGGTAGTTCCGTTTCCAACTTGACCTTGCTGCGCACTCTGATTCTGCGGAGTCTGCGCAGGAGCTGTCAGCGAGATCATCAAAACCGCGAGTAGAAGTGCCGCGTAACGCATAGTATTCCTTGCCGACCGAAATCGATTCGGTCCTCAGACTACTCAGTTAGACTTGCTGACGTGGTCTGCGGGTTTTATCGCTATGTGCGAAAAGGGCAGGAACAGGGACCCTGAGGCGCAACGATCGTGAAACAACATTCAGACGAATTGTGGATGGAAGAAGCGTTGCGCGAGGCACAGCGTGCACAGGCACTGGGAGAGGTGCCGATTGGCGCAGTCGTGGTATGCGACGGTCGCGTCATTGGAAGAGGTTGCAATCGTCCGATTACGGAGAACGATCCGACGGCCCATGCGGAAATCCTCGCGTTACGAGAAGCCGGACGTGCGCTCAGCAATTATCGGCTCGAAAGTTGCGATCTGTTCGTGACTCTCGAGCCTTGTGCGATGTGTGCCGGAGCCATCACACACGCGCGCATACGGCGATTGATCTACGGCGCAGAAGACCCGAAAGCGGGCGGCGTGACGTCGGTAATCGGAGTGCTGAATCATCAGGGACTTAATCATCAGGTGGAAGTTACCCCGGGCGTACTGGCCGGGCGGTCCCGCGAGATGCTGCAGGCTTTCTTCCGCGAGAAGCGCGGAGACGCAACACGAAGGTAGCACTGGCGAAGCATACGGCGCTGCGTGGCTACCAGCGATGAGCTACCCAACTCGCCACTGCCACCGGGCGCTTACCGCCATCTGCTTCTGCTATCATTGATTACGGATCGGCGGCTACGCCGGTCTTATCGTTTCAACTCTTTTGTTTTGGTAAACCACGGCGCGGAGAGGTGCGTGAGTGGTTGAAACGAGCCGCCTCGAAAGCGGCCATACCTTAACGGGTATCGGGGGTTCAAATCCCTCCCTCTCCGCCAGAAATTTCGTGTTTTTAACAGGCTCGAACCCACGAATCCTTCTTTTTTCCAGTGATACAATCATCCCCCGGGGATGGCGCGGTGGGAGTATTTTCCTCAGTAGCATTCCATCCCGACCTCTTCTCAAGCGCCCCAAGCAGGCGCTCGCCAGTGGTGCGTTACGTCGTAGCTGCACTGCTGGTAGTCGCAACGCTTCCCATCGTGATCTGGCTCCGGCCCTTCAGTTACATCACGCCACATGTGGATTTCTATCCTGCAATTCTGATTGCGCTCTGGTTTGGTGAGTTGGGTCCCGCCCTCTTAGCGACAGTGTTGTCTGCGGTGGCCGTCAACTACTTCCAGTTTGTCCCTTACCACCGTCTCTCTCTCGATCCGGCGAGCATCCTTCGCAGCATCTTCTTCTGCCTGACCGTCGGCACAATGTGCTGGTTCATTGATAAGAATCGAGCCCGCGCTGAGGTCGCGGAAGAAGCGCTGGCCGAGAGCAAAGAGGATCTACTCGCCAGCGAAGATCGCCTCGCCAAGATCATCAGCTCTGCAATGGACGCGATCATTACGCTCGACCAGAATCAGCGAATCGTGGTCTTCAATGCCGCCGCGGAAAAAGTCTTTTGCTGCTCGAAGTGGGACGCTCTCGGCCAGCCGATCGATCGGTTTATCCCCGAACGTTACCGCGAAGTCCATCGTGGGCATGTTCGTGATTTTGAGAGCACGGGCACGTCATCCCGCTCCATGCAATCGCCGGGAACGCTGTATGGTTTGCGGGCGAATGGTGAGGAATTTCCGCTCGAGGCAACGATTTCCCAGGTCACAGCGAAAGACTCGAAGCTATATACGGTTATTCTGCGCGACATCACCTTACGCAAGAGAACCGAAGCTGCCTTGATTAAGAGCGAGAAGCTCGCCGTGCTCGGCAGACTTGCTTCAATGATTGCGCATGAGATCAACAGTCCTTTGCAAGCAATCTCTGACCTTCTTTACCTCGCGCAAGGTTGCGCAATGGACAGCTCGCCCGCCCAGTACTTGCAACTTGCGAACTCCGAACTGAAGCGCGCTGCGCAGATTGCCGACGCGACGCTAGGCTTTTCGCGCGGTAGCGGCAAAATAACGAAGTTCAGGCCAAGCGAGGCGCTGGAGAGCATACTCACCTTGCTTGACCGCAAGCTGCAGGCGAAGGAAGTGGTGTGTGAGAGAGATTACCTGACCGATGCAGAGATTTGTGGCGTTGAGAGCGAAATCCGCCAGGTTCTGTGGAATCTTCTGAATAACAGCCTGGATGCGGTATCGCCCGGCGGCCGAATCAAGCTTCGCATATCCTCAAGTTTGCCCGCCGTTAATGAGCCCGGCGTGCGAATCGTCGCGGCAGACAATGGCCACGGAATTTCGCCCGCTACTCTTCCCTCGCTCTTCGAACCTTTCTTCACTACAAAGGAGAGCGGCAATGGACTTGGATTGTGGGTAGTAAGTGAAATCGTCAAGAAACATC
Organism: Terriglobia bacterium; assembly: GCA_963724985.1. GTDB lineage: Bacteria > Acidobacteriota > Terriglobia > Terriglobales > Acidobacteriaceae > JAJPJE01. The sequence goes on from CAVRWV010000019.1 coordinate 427,781, forward strand.
ATGGTACGATCCATGTACGTTCTCGTACCGAGCCAAGACATCCAACCGGAACTGCATTTTGTATTTTTCTGCCTGCCAATGCAATGGAAAGGGCGGATTCGCAAGCAATACCGTCAACGCGGGACCAGGGCATGGCCGCGGGACAGCAGGCCGCATAAGCGGGACTCTACTATCCGCCGAACCGCTCCGCTGCCCGAGCCTTAGCCTTCGCAGCCTCCTCTTCCCTGTTCTTGGGAGGAGCGGTCGTCTCCAACGAATGCAGCAGTTGGCGTGAGACGCCGGCGATCTCTTCTACTGCCGCGTCAAACGCCGCTTCGTTAGCTTTCGAAGGCTTGGTGAAGCCGCTGATCTTTCTCACGAATTGGATCGAAGCTGCACGGACTTCCTCTTCCGTGACTGGAGGATCGAAATTGAAAAGTGTCCTGATGTTCCTGCACATAATTCAACCTAAGTCGCAACCGCACCTTTCGCGTCGTTGCCGCTTTTGTTTGCCGGCCACGCACGCAGTGCCATTTCGCCGGTCTCTCTCAATTGCGCGCGTGTTGCGCCGCCGGACGCCTGCACTGACATGCCCCACAGCACCGTAATGATGTAGCGTGCCAGGTCTGCCGGATCGGCGTCTAATGGTAAGTCACCTTCCGCAACCGCTCGTTCAAATCTGTCCCCGTAATGCCGCCTCGGCGCCCGCGCGCCGTCGACTCAACTCCTGCGTCACTGATTCTCCCATGGGCCCTGAGGCGAGCGCTCCTTGTACTAACAAGCATCCATCTGGGTGACGAGGGCTCATCACCATATCGATGGCGCCACGAAAAAGCTTCTCGACCACTGCTCGCGCTGTCGGTTCCTTCAAGGAATTCGGAAGATAGGATGCGGGGCGCTGAATGTAACGATCCAAAACTTTCTTGAACAACTCTTCCTTGTTACCAAAAGCAGCGTACAGACTGGGCACATTGATGCCCATTGCTTCTGTCAGGGCAGCAAGCGAGGTTCCCTCGTAGCCGTGTCGCCAGAAGAGCAGGAGTGCGGCATCCAGCGCCTGTTCCGTGTCAAATTCGCGTGGACGCCCTCTCGATTTGGGCTTTGCTTTCATTTTTTAACATTCACTACATTAATCCGCTTGACTCCGATCCTCAAGCCTTTTATACGTATCGGTCGTACTGGATCGGCCGCGTGGGGCGGCTACTGCCAAAATCTGCTATCGAAGTTGCGGATGCAGGTGACCGGACCGATTTCGGGCCGTCTTTGGTTAGAGATCGAATTGCAAACATACTGAGGAGCGAAGAATGAGCAAAGTACGAGTACTGGTTGGTACCCGCAAGGGCGCATTCATTTTGACGTCGGATGGGAAACGCGAGAACTGGGAAGTGAGCGGTCCGCATTTCGCTGGTTGGGAGATGTATCACCTGAAAGGTTCGCCGGTCGATCCGAACCGTATTTATGCGTCGCAATCCAGCGGATGGTCCGGTCAGGTAATTCAGCGCTCCAGCGATGGTGGAAAAACATGGGAGACTCCAGGAGGCGGCCTTACCACCGGTCCAGGTGGATTTCCTCAAGGTGAAAGCAACAAGTTCGTTTATAACGCCTCCCCGGACAACGGCAAGCCTCTCACGACGCACCAGTGGTACGACGGCACCCAGCACCCGTGGGAGTTCAAGCGCGTGTGGCATCTCGAACCGTCACTAAGTGATCCCGAGACCGTGTACGCGGGCGTCGAAGATGCTGCTCTGTTCCGCTCAACTAACGGAGGCCAGACATGGGACGAGCTCTCTGGGCTGCGCGGCCACGGCACGGGTCCGAAATGGCAACCAGGTGCCGGTGGGATGTGTCTCCATACAATCATTCTCGATCCAAGTAATCCCGGCCGAATTTACATCGCAATCTCGGCGGCAGGCGCATTCCGCACCGATGACGGTGGCAACACCTGGAAACCGATTAATCGAGGTCTACGCTCGCAGTTCATACCCGATCCAGACGCCGAGGTCGGCCATTGCGTTCACCACGTCGCTATGAATCCCAAGCGCCCGAATGTGCTCTTCATGCAGAAGCACTGGGACGTGATGCGCAGTGATGACGCCGGTGATTCGTGGCGCGAGGTCAGCGGAAATCTGCCGACAGACTTTGGTTTCGTCGTGGACATACATGCGCACGAACCGGAGACCGTGTATGTGGTTCCCATCAAGAGCGATTCGGAACACTACGTGCACGAAGGGAAATTGCGCGTGTTCCGCAGTCGTACTGGCGGCAACGAATGGGAGCCTCTGACCAAAGGCCTGCCACAAAGCAATTGTTATGTGAACGTGCTGCGCGATGCGATGGCCGTTGATTCGCTCGACAAATGCGGCGTGTATTTTGGCACGACTGGTGGCCAGGTGTATGCGTCCGCCGATGCGGGAGATAGCTGGAATCCGATTGTGCGCGATCTGCCTGCTGTGCTTTCGGTTGAGGTACAGACGCTGCCATGATTCGTGTGCAACTGCCACAGCATTTGCGAGCTCTCGCGAAACTGCAAGGTGAAGTGCAACTTGAAGTCGAAGGACCGGTTACACAACGATCGGTCCTCGACGCGCTTGAGGCCCGCTATCCGATGCTGAAAGGAACCATCCGCGATCACGTGACCCAGCAGAGGCGCGCCTTCATGCGTTTCTTCGCGTGCCAAGAAGATCTTTCGCTCGAATCTCCAGACTCTCCGCTGCCCGAGGCGGTGGTCGATGGGAAGGAGCCGTTTCTTGTAATCGGGGCAATTGCGGGCGGATAGGTTTCACTGAGGCGACTTCAAGTCACACGATGTTACGAGGGGTTGCATGGTGCAAACTGTGGCTTGGACGAATTCTCAGCGGCCTGGTGATGCTGTTCCTTCTATCCCTCAAACATCTGTTTTGGGCGGTCTGGCTTGGTCTTTATCTCCGCGATTACCGTCTGCGAGCACTGGTTCCTTTTCGCAGTAGAGCTTAATTACAAAAGTACTCGCAGCTAACCTGTCGATTTTGTTGCGCCCGTCCGTCGTCACAACATGGAGAGGTCCGGCGAGGCACTCGCTGAGATCTCCACACACACTTCATAAGGAGAAGATATGCAAGTTCAACCGTATTTGAGTTTCGAAGGTCGTTGCGAGGAGGCGATCAACTTTTACAAATCCGCAGTGGGAGCAAAGGTCGCGATGATGATGCGCTTCAAAGAAGCTCCCGATCAATCCATGATGACGCCCGGCACCGGCGACAAGATTCTGCACGCCTCTCTGCAAATCGGCGACTCAACGGTGATGGCATCTGACGGACAATGCATGGGGAAGGCGATCTTCCAGGGTATTACGCTGTCGCTGACGGCCTCGAATGATGCTGAAGCAAAGCGGCTATTCGATGCACTCTCAGACGGCGGACGGATCCAGATGCCGCTCGTAAAAACCTTCTTTGCCACTTCCTTTGGAATCGTGGCAGACAAGTTTGGAGTTGCCTGGATGCTTTACGTACCTGCATAAGGCGCTGCGGTTTACCAGTGGTGATAAGAACGCGCTAGCTGCTTACCTCCGCGCCTCAATCGAATTGAGGCGCGAGGCGCAGACTGCGGGAACAATGCCGCTGATCGGATCCACCGTGCCGCTGTGGCTACTCACCAATGGATACGGCCAGCAGATACCACGCGTCATGCGGAATCCACTGCTCGCCCCAGCGCCAGTCGTTGTCGCCGCCAGTCTGTTTGAAAGTGAGGTTGTAGTCGATATCGCTCTCATCTTTGAATCCGCTGGTGATGCCGTTCGAAATGCCACCAGGCGCGTTCGTGAATTCATACGACGCAAAAAACATGTAGCGCGGATTGTTGCGTCCCACACCGTTCAGCATGCTGCTGTCGAAGGGATTCAGCCCGAGAATCCAGTTCAGCTGATTCGTAGCGTAGGTCTCGAGCTCACGCTGGAACGCAGGATCCTCTTTGTAGTGAAAAGCCGCGAGGCGAGCGGCCGTCGCCAGCGAGGCGAGACGCGCGTTCTCGCCCTGCCACCACGGAGCCGCGTCCGAGTTGTGCGGGAAAAAGAATTGCGTGCGACGCGCACCCGTTTTGTCCTGCACGAATTGGCGTGCATAACCAAACGGATTGTTTACTTCAGCGGTCGTTGCCAATTCAAAAGCTAGTGACTTCCTTACGGTGTCGAATACCTGTTTCTGCATGGTGGGATCGGCGATCTCCGAATACCAAAGCAGGCTAACTACGGGAAAGCCCGCGTCGGATGCATGAAAAAATGGTCGCGTGCCGCCATCAGCGCTCCAATAGTTCTGATAGCCGCCATTGCTGATCAGGCGGGACATCAGGCTTTGCGCGCGGCGATCCGCGGCCTGCTTGTATGCTTCGTTGCGCGTGGCTTTGTAGAGTTCGGTAGCAGCAGTCAGGGCACAGTAGTCGTCAACAATGTTCTCTTTGCCATCGTTGATGTATTGCAGGTTGTTCTTTTCGAGGAAGGCAAAACCGTCTTCCGCAGCTTTCAGGTAATCGGCGCTGGTGAATTCTCCGTAAATCGGATAGGCGCTTGCCTTCGCCAGTGCCGCGATCGCAATGCCGCCACCGGATCGGAAGCTAGTCTCGTAGTCACGCTCTGTATCAGCACGCTCGACGATCTGATTATCCCCAGTGGTTGATTGCGTCAGACCAAACGACTTCATCTCTCCCGCAACTTGACGATCTTCCGGATTGTTGGTCCCGTGCGCGGAGATCGAACGATAGAACGAACCGTTCGGATTCTTCAGCCGAACCAGGTAGTCGGCACCCCAGAAGCCCTCATCCAGCAATCGGCGCTCGTATTGCAGGAAGTTTTGATCGTGACGGGCATGCAGCTCGTCATAGCTCTTGAACAGGTTGAGCACTCCAAGCGGAATCTGCTGCGGATTGAAGTATGTAGAGAAAGAAAGATGCGAGAGATGTTTTCCATTGTCCCCCGTTGCATCGGCCCAGCCACCATGCGCGTCGATGGTTCCCTGTCTCTTCCCGTCCTGAAAAGCAACATGTGTATCCGCCTTCGCCATCTGTCCGGAGTTCCGCTCTTCCTTGAAGAAATAGATGACGTCGGAAAGTGTGTCTTCTTCCAGAAGTTGCTTCTGGATGGTGAAAGGATACGAACGAACGCTGCCCTGGTTGCTCGCACACTCAAGGTAGAACTGGCCTTCAGCGGTGACAGAATCAAAATCGATCGTCCAGAAATACCAATCGCGCCACTTCTTCACCTGACCGGTGGCCTTTGCCGTAGTCGCGAAAACTTCCTTGCCATCAGACTGTTTTTTCAGCGCGCACTTGGAGACGGTATCGCCCGAATGTCCGAGGATGACCGCATGTTTGGAGCCGGTCGTTTCGTACCCAAGATGGTTAGTCAGGATCTGAGGCGTGGCGGAAAAAGCGTTACCGGCAAAGAGTGCAGAAGTAAGTATGAGAACTGGCAGGCGCATGATTCCCTCAACAAGTCGAATCGATGACACAGCAACGCCAGCAGTCTGCGAAAAGACATGGGTAGAAGTCAAGTTTGAAACGTTTAAATCGAGGTTTCGACTGATGACTACACGTTCAGACCAATCGAACGCATTAGCTCCAGGCCGTTGCTCTTGGTGACGACGCCTTCGCGCAACTGGTAGTCAAAGCTGATCTTGCCGCCCTCAAGATGATCCTGAAAATGTACGTTGTGGGCTTTGCCGCCGAGGATATCGACGATCGCCGTGAGCGCGAGATCATGCGTAGTGACCAGCCCAACAGCTCCGCGTTGGACCAGCGTCCTCAGGAGGCCTTCAGCGCCAATCGCACGGTCATGCGAGTTTGTTCCCTGCAGGAGTTCGTCGAGCAGAAAAAGCAGCGGGATTGGACCCGCAGCTTCGTCCGCAATCTTGCGCAGGCGGGTAATCTCCGCGTAGAAGCGCGAGCTACCTCCCTGCAGCGAATCGTTCACGCGAATGCTGGCGCCGATCGCCATTGGCGAAAGTTGCAAGCGCACGGCTCGCACCGTCGCTCCTGCCATCGCCAGCACCGTGTTGATCCCAATCGTTCGCAGCAACGTGCTCTTGCCGGACATATTAGATCCGCTGACAATCAGCACCTGCGTCTCTTTCCCCAATCGAACGCTGTTGCGCACACAGCGATCGTTTGGCAGCAACGGATGTCCCAACATCTCGCCCGCGAACAATGGACTCTCGGAGGAGAATTCGGGGAAGGGATCGGCCGGATGTTCGTATGCGTAACCGGAGAACGAAAGCAGCGCCTCGGCATCGCCGATCGCCTCGATCCAGCGCCGGACCTCGGCGCCTTCCCTTCTGCGCCAGCTCTCCAAAGCGAGCGCAACCTGCACCGTATAGAGAATAGGGACATCGAGCACGCGCAGAATGACGTTATCCCGCGCCTCCAAAAACTCGGCTAGCCGTTGTAACCGGTTGATAGCAGCCGAGGGCTTCTGTGCGCCCGCCGAAAGTTGATGAGCAAGCTTCTGCAGGCGCGCCGACTGAAACTGTTCCGACTCCAGTCGCTCAAGGATCGCCGCGAGCAATGACAAATCAGCCAGCGCGGCTTCGGCATTCGTGAGGATCTGACGTGTTTCAGAGCGTAGCTTCAGAAGAACGGCTGCAGCCAGGCCGATTGTCAGGGCCATCCATCCGAGATTTCCGCCACGCAACACCCACACCGCGGATGCAAGAAAGAGCGCCGAAATAATGGCCGACACGATACGCCAGAGTGGCAGATTGATTAGCGTCCTGCGGCCTGCCCACGTGACGAACTCCTCGGGATGCAGCCCTGCGTGTGCTTCTTCGCCAAGCATCGCCAACCATTCCCGAAGGTCTAGTTTCTCGCGAAGCTCGGTGACTGCTTCCTGCCGCGCGAGAATCTCGCCGACTTCCGCTGGATGCAGCAGCCAATCCGCCAGCCGCTGTTCGCCAATGCGCGTCCGCGCCCGCGAAAGCAACTCGAACAGACTGCCGCGGCCGAACAGATCAAGGTCTTCGCAGTACACATGTTCAGGATCATGGAAGCCTTCGCCTGTTTCACCCTGTCCTATCCACTTGTCGGCGATGCGATTGAGGCCCTTGCGGTAGAAGTCAGCTGCGCGGCGCGCTTGCGCCTGTTTGCGGAGAATCGTTTCGTGATAGATGACCAGCGCCACGAATGCAGCCAGCGGTAGAAGGAGCCACCATCCGATAAGAATATGCCGCTTCGCGTATAGCCACAGCAGCAGCGCACCGGCCGCAAACACCAACAGGCGCAAATTGCCGGTCCAGATATGCCAACGCTCCAAGCGAGCGACGTCCGCTTCTCGAAGCTGCAATCTGCGCGCGTATTCGGCGGCTGGATCGGGCACGCTTGGATTCTAAACGACGAGGTACTTTGCGGCCCGGAGATGCACGATGATCGCGGGCGTGGACTGCTCCGGATCCAATGGGAATCCGTTCGTCAATTGGACACCAACGTTTATCTGGTCAAGCAAAAAGCTTGATTCGATCTGCCGTGTCCCTATATGCGAAACCGGCCCCGCAGGACCGGTTTTGACTGACGAACTTTGCGCGCCAAAACCGTCAACTGGTTAGAGCCGGCATACCTTTTTCGATTTCGGCTTCGTTGAACACAGCATTCGCTCCCAGGTGAGCTGGCAGAGGAGAAAGCAGCTGCTCTTTTCGATAGACGAGACTGCTGGCGTTGAACGTTGCCAGTTCGAAGCCATGTCCATGGGTGATCGCGTCGGTCGGGCAAGCCTCTACGCAATAACCGCAGAAGATACAGCGGTTATAGTCGATGTTATAGACCTTGGCGTAACGCTCAGCGCCGCTGATGCGCTTTTCGGCCGTATTCTCAGCGGCTTCGATATAAATGCAGTTCGAGGGACAGGCCGCCGCGCACAAAAAGCACGCCACACACTTTTCCAGCCCATTCTCGTCGCGCTGCAGAACATGAACTCCGCGGAAACGTTCCTGGAACTTAGCCCCCTTCAGAGGACCCGGTCCGTCCGGGTAGTTCTCGACGATTGTCGGGGCGAACATCTCCTTCAGCGTGATGCTCATACCCTTCGCAATCGCAGCAATATTTTTCAAGATCGGCATGCCCGATCAGTATAAATGCTTAGCTCCGATTCGGGAACTTATCAGCCATACGCCGCCGGCAACTCTTTCCATCCCAGATTCAGTGCTGCTCCTGTGCCTTAGTCAGGATTACGACAAGAATATTGCGATTTCCTGAAAGGTGGTGCAAACGTCTGAATAGCTCGACGGCATCTCTGAGCACCATGGGCGTGAGTGCGCGTGAGCTGTGCTTCGCCGTTGGAGGCTTCGATGTCTGTGGTTCAATTCCCCCGCCTATCAGCCCGGACGATTTCCAGCCGTCCGTCTGTACGTCTTCTGCTAATCGTCATCGCTCTCTGCGTCTGCGCTTCAATCGCGTCCGCCCAATGCACGCCGAATCCAACGAACAATACGCTCACCATCTGCACGCCGCTGAATAACCAGACTGTATCGTCGCCATTTACCGTTTCGGCCATCGCTACGTCCAGCGCTTCGGTGACGAAATTTCTCGTCTATCTCGATAGCGTTCTCAAATTCCAGCAACTCAATACGAAATCTATCTCGACCTCGCTTACCGCCGCTGCCGGATCGCACAATCTCACCGTGCAGTACTACAACGGGGCATGGATCAAGGCGACGAATTTCATCACCGTCGGATCGGCTTCCGGGATTACCGTAACGGTCAGCCCCAGTTCTGCGACGGTAGCCACGGGCGGAACGCAACAATTTACAGCTGCGATTACGGGCACCTCGAACACTGCGGTGACGTGGGCTGTCGACGGCATGTTCGGCGGCAATACGACCGTCGGCACCATCTCCACCAGCGGTCTGTACACCGCGCCTTCAGCGACCGGAACCCACACGATCACAGCAACCAGCGCGGCAGATTCAAGTAAGACCGGTGCCGCCGGTGTCACTGTGGTGTCATCCGGTGGCAGCTGCAACGCGCCCTCTTCTCCGGGTGCGATTCTGTGCACGCCAGCCGCGGGCAGCACGGTGTCTTCGCCAGTTCAATTCTCAGGCGCCGGGACCGGCGCCAGCGGAAGCGTTAATCATCTGGAGCTATGGATCGACGGCACCAAGATTGGAGACTATCCCCGGTAACAAGATGACTGCGAGCGTGCCACTCGCGAACGGATCGCACACTGCTACGCTGATCGAAGTAGACAGCTCCTCCAACTTCCTGAAGTCCACGCCGGTTACTTTCACCGTCGGCTCCGGCGGAGGCGGCAGCTGCGCCGTGCCGTCTTCTCCGGGAGCGATTCTGTGCACACCGACCGCGGGCAGCACGGTTTCTTCGCCAGTACCGTTCACCGGCGCGGGAACCGGCGCAAGTGGGAGCGTGAATCACCTGGAGCTGTGGGTCGACGGAACTAAAATCGGAAATTATTCCGGCAGCACGATGAGCGGCGAGCGTGCCTCTCGCGAACGGATCGCACACTGCCACGCTGGTGGAAGTAGATAGCTCCTCCAACTTCTTAAAGTCCACGCCTATCACCTTCACTGTCAGCGGAGGCGGGGGCGGAGGAACAGGAACCGTCGCGGTTACGACGTATCACAACGATCTCACCCGCCAGGGAGCAAATACTGCGGAGACGACTCTCACCACGTCGAATGTAAATTCCGGTTCCTTCGGAAAACTCGCAACCTACTCGGTAGACGGGCAGGTATATCCGCAACCTCTGATCGTCCCCGCGCTCGGCATCAACGGTGGAACGCACAACGTGCTCTACGTCGCAACGGAGCACGATAGCGTCTACGCTTTCGATGCAGACGGCGGTGGCACCTTGTGGAGCAAGAGCCTGCTTGGGCCGGGTATGACGTCGGCGCCCAGCAGCGACAATCTCGGAGTCTCGCCCGAAATCGGCGTACTCTCTACTCCGGTGATCGACCGTTCCAGCGGAACCATTTATCTTGTAGCCGAAGTGAGCAATGGTGGAAAGATCCAGTTCTGGCTGCATGCCTTGAGTATCACTACTGGCGCCGAGAAATTCGGTGGACCAAAACAGGTGACTGCAACAGTCTCTGGAACTGGCGCCGATAGCAGCGGAGGCAAGATCACGCTTGAAGGAGGTTGTTATCAACGTTCGGGATTAGCACTGGCAAACGGGAACGTCTACATCAGCTTCGGACATTGCGGTCACGGCTGGGTCTTCTCCTACAATGCCAGCACCTTGGCCCAGAGCGCCGTGCTGAATGACAGTCCTAACGGAACGGGTGGCGACGTCTGGATGGGCGGCGGTGCTCCTGCCGTTGATTCGTCCGGGAACCTGTTTGTAGAGACCGGCGTCAATGCCGACAACACCATCGGCAATAGCTTCAGCAACGCCTACCTTAAGTTGTCTCCAGCGCTCACAATCCTCGACTACTTCATCCCGTCGAACACAGCCGTGCTGACGAAAAATGATGCTGACCTTGGCAGCGGCGCACCCATCATCTTGCCCGACAATTCCTCCTCGCATCCGCACGAATTGGTGGGAGCGGGTAAGGACGGCCGTATTTTCGTAATCAACCGCGACAACATGGGCAAGTTCAGCTCGACGGCGAACAATGTGGTGCAGATCGTGCAGAGCGGCGTTCGCCAATACGACAACTTCTATGACACGCCCGCCTTCTGGAACGGAAATATCTACTATCACGCGGCAGGCGACGTGCTCCGACAATTCCGCTGGAGCAACGGCCTTCTCTCGACTTCACCGATCGCAGTGGGAACCGTGGTGTACGGTTCGCATGGCGCCACGCCCGCAGTATCGTCCAACGGCGGCTCGAACGGGATTGTCTGGGACCTGCAGCTCGATGGACAACCCAACAACCCGGCAATCTTGCATGCTTACGACGCAAGCAATGTTGGCACCGAACTCTACAGCAGCAACGAAAATGCCAGTCGTGATTCCGCAGGACCGGCGGTGAAGTTCACGGCGCCGACGGTTGCTAATGGCAAGGTGTACGTGCCTGCCGGACATCAGGTGAACATCTACGGCTTGCTGAAATAGCAGAAGGGACGCGTCTCGAGTGAGGCGCGTCCTATCTTTTATAACTCATTCACCAACTCTGCCAACGGCCTCCGTGTGGTTCGCTCCGGATTCTCGTCCGCGTAACCGATTGCCAGAATCGACATCGGCCGCACACCCTCAGGTGCGCCGGTCACCTCGGCAACGCGCGTTGGATCGAAGGCTCCGATCCAGCACGCACCGAGCCCAAGCGCAGTTACGGCGAGCATTGCTTGCGTGGTTGCGATGCTTGCGTCCTGCATTGCGCACGCGTCAGCACCCGGATACTGGCAGCGCTTCGCATGGGTACAGAAAATAATCAGCAACGGTGCTTTGGCGATCCACGCCATGTCCCAGGTAGTTCGCGCGAGCGCATCCCGCACCGACTGCTTAGTGGTTACGAAAATTTCGTACGCTTGGAAATTCCCTGCCGAGGGCGCCTGGTTTGCAGCTTTTAGAATGGCTTCTAACTTTTCAGGCTCGATTGGACGTGATTGGTATTTACGAACAGACTGCCGTTTCTCCACTACCTCGAAATATTCCATTGAATTATGACTTTCGACTGCTTATTTGATACCTAACTCCTTTGCCAAATCTTTCCAGCGCGCATCCACGCGCGCTTTCGTTTCCCTGTCCATGGCGATCTCGTCAGGCCATGGTCGCGCAAAACCCTCGGTTGGCCACTTGCGTGTCGCATCGATGCCCATCTTCGATCCGAAATCAGGCAGACGCGAAGCGTGATCGAGGGAATCCACTGGACCCAGGGTGAACTGAATGTCGCGCTCAGGATCGATATTGTTCGTAGTCCTGAGTACGACTTCGCCGATGTCGTGCACATTCACGTCTTCGTCCACGACGATGATGCACTTGGTGAACATCGCCTGGCCCAGCGACCAGATTGCGTTCATCACCTTGCGCGCCTGTCCCGGATACGATTTGCGGATCGAGACGATCATCAAGTTGTGGAACACAGCTTCGATCGGCAAATTGATATCAACCAGCTCGGGAATTGAAAGGCGCATCAGCGGAAGGAAAATGCGCTCGACCGCTTTCCCCATATACGCGTCTTCCATGGGTGGCTTGCCTACGATCGTCGTCGCGTAAATCGGATCCTTGCGGCTGGTAATGCAGGTGATGTGAAACACCGGATACAGATCTTCCAGCGAATAAAAGCCAGTGTGATCGCCGAAGGGACCCTCGGTCCTGAGTTCTTCCAGGTTCACATAGCCTTCGAGCACGATCTCTGCGTTCGCGGGAACTTCGAGATCGACCGTCTCGCACTTCACCAGTTCCACCGGCTTCTGACGAAGAAATCCGGCGATCATGTATTCCTCAACGTCGGGGGGAGCCGGCACAATCGCCGAAAAAGTGAGCGCCGGGTCAGTCCCGATCGCGACCGCCACTTCCATCTTTCCGGAAGGATGATCATCGCCCGCCAGGCGCGTCCCACCCGTAGACCTCGCCATGATGTCGACCGACGAAGATGCGTCCGAGTGTCCGCCGGCGGCCGTCCGCATGCGTTCGCGATAGTGCTCTGCCGCTACTTTCTGGCGCTGCCAATGCATGCCGGTGGTCTTTCCGTCGTACACCTGCATGCGGTACATCCCTACATTGCGCTTCCCTGTTTTCGGATCTCGCGTAATTACGCACGGTAGGGTGATGAAACGGCCGCCATCTTTCGGCCAGCACTGCAGGATGGGATAGTCCAGGACCGAGAACTCTCCTCGCCGGATTACCTCTTTGCACGGACCCGTGCTCACTTCCTTGGGGAAAAATTTCCCGAGGTCCGCCAGCATCGGCAACATCTTGATTTTGTCCAGCAGGCCATGGGGACTCTTGACGTCCATGAAGACGCGTATTCGATCGGAGATTTCTTCAAGCGAATCGGTCTCCAGGGCAAGGTTCATCCGGCGTGCCGAACCGAATTGGTTGATCAGAACCTTGTGTCCGGGATGGCCTTTGACGTTTTCGAACAGGATTGCCGGACCGCCCGGCGCTGCATGTTCGAGTTCCGGATGGTGCCGGTTGGGGCGGCCCGCCTTGGAGACTCGATCGGTGATCTCGGCTATTTCCAGCACCGGATCGACCTCAGCCCGCACCCGGCGCAATTCCCCGGCGCGCTCCAGTGCCTTGATCCACTCGCGAAGATCGCTATACGCCAAACTGTCCCCCTGGGGCCATTCGGGCCGTCACGTCTGAGTTGCAGGAGTAAACCTTGAATTATAGAGGCAGGCCGAGATTTTAGCGGTGATGCCCAACTCTGGTGCGGCTGCTTACATCCAAGCAACATTGCTCTCCTGTCGAGAGCCAAGCGAAATTATGCCTCCAACTTCAGAAAAGCAAGTTATCCAGGCGCTTTCGAGCCTTGTACTGAAACCTCAATCGGCACAAGGGCCAATTCGTTATCTATCGACCTTGAGCGAGGCTAATCTTTCCGACGTTCGCAGCATGGCCGAATCTCACCATGTTGTCGTACGGGCTTTTGCCCTCGTTCGCGACCAGGCGGGTGACCTCGGCTTTCGCACTCTAGGCAATTGGGCAGCCCAGATCCTCACCGAAGAACACGCTCGCATCGACAACGCGGTTGCGCGACTCAATGAAGTTGTGTCTACGCTGCAATCTTCCGCCTGCGCTCTTGTCGTGATGAAATCTCTCGATCACTGGCCTGATCTTGGCAATGACCTCGATCTGTACACTACTGCGTCCGAAGAAGATATCGTTCGAGTGTTCACAGAGAAATTAGGCGCTCATGTAGAAGCGCGCAGCTGGGGTGATCGACTGGCCAAGAAGTGGAATTTTGCACTGCCCGGCTTGCGCGAATCGGTTGAAGTGCACGTTCAGCGCCTGGGGCAAACGGGCGAACATCGCTTAATGGCGGAACGGTTTGTCGGCCGTAGCACCGTAAAGGAAGTGAACGGATTTCGCTTCCCTATCCCGGCTCCCGAAGAACGCGTGATTGTTGCCACCCTCCAGCGCCTATACCGCCACTTCTATTTCCGTATCTGTGACATTGCCAATACGGCGGCTCTGATCGAGTCCGGAACCATCGACTTCGATGAACTGAAGAAAGCGGCTGACCTGGGCGGAATCTGGCCAGGCGTCTGCACTTACCTGAATGTGGTTTCCGATTACGCGGCCCAATACCGCGGTGTCGGGCTGCCTCTGCCTGCACAAGTGAAGTCCGCAGCCCTCTTCGGCGGTGAAAAAGTTTCCGCCGAGAAACTCTTCCTGCGGGTACCCATCGTCCCGGAGGGAGCGTCGCTGTACACTCGCCAAGTCACGACAGCCGCGCTGCGTGGCGATGTAGCCGCTACGTTTCGACTCTCTCTGTTGCCGCCGTTGGCCTCCGCGGCTGCTATCGCCTATCGCGTCACCGGCAGTGACAAAGGCATCTGGTAGCAAAAGAAAAGCCGCCTCTTTGCGGAGGCGGCTTTGGGCCAGAGGAACGACGGAACTAGCGAACCATGCGCTGTTGTCCGTCGGAGTATCTTTTATCCGAGCAGCTTCTTCTTCCTGCTGGTACCAACCAATCCCAGAAGCCCTACGCCTAAGAGAAGAAGGCTGGTAGGTTCTGGTACGGTGGCCCGGCCAATGAACGGCTGTGGCTCACCATAAGGCAGGTTGCTGAAGTCGCCGACCGGGATGTAGAAAACATCAGACGTCTGGTAACCGGGGTTGTTGGTAACGAAGTTCACGGCGCCCAAGTAATAGCTATTCTGGGCCCCACCTGTGTTGAGCACTGCCCAGATCGCATTCTGTATGTCGGTATTTCCTGGGCTGGCAAACAGCTCATTCGCCAAGTAGCCCAGTTCGTTGTACTTGGTTACGGAGCCCGCAAAATCGCCAGTGATGCTCCCCACTGTAGAAATGGTGAACTCCTGAACCGTCCACTGCTCACCGTACGTGATGAGGTTCTTCTCCGAATAGCAGATCAAGGGCGTCAGAGTTGAACTTCCATTGACGGAAAACAGGTAAGGCCCTGCTTGTCCATAAGGAGCTGATTGGAGTTGGAGAGTATCAGCACTCGCCAGTGTCACGCCAAAACTAGCTACCGCCGCGAGAACCAATACGATTTTCAACTTTGCCATAGTTCGACCCGTCACTCGGACTAATTCAGAGTCAATTCAGGATCTTGCTGCAAGTTGACAGCCAAAGCAGGCCCCACTGGACATTAGATTAAGCTGTGTCAAATCAAATAGTTACACCACGAAGAGGACACTATATTGCCCGCGCTTATGCAAATCCTTGCACAATGCGTGGGTGGAATGTTTCTGCTTTATTAAGGCCGGGACAGAGGATTCGAGGATGGAGCGGGGTACGGGACTCGAACCCGTTTCGCTGGCTTGGGAAGCCAGGGCACAACCCATATACCAACCCCGCGAACGGGTTGAGTGTAACACCGTCGCGAAATCGCCCGCAATTCGTTACGGGGCCTTATCCGCCTCCACTCGGTTGATGCCATTCTCGGGAAAGAATAAGTTGAACGCGGTTCCACGACCTAGGCGACTGCGGACTCGAATCTGTGCCTTATGACGGTCCAATATCTCGCGGGAAACCCACAGTCCTAGTCCTGTTCCGCCCTCTCCTTTGGTCGTCACAAACGGCTCGAACAGTCGTTTCTTGATCTCCGGCTGTATACCCGTTCCGGTATCCGCGATTGAAACACGAATGCCCTCCGTCAAGCGCTTCGACCAATCCTTCCCCTTGTGAACACTGAGCAAAAGCTTTCCGTCGCGCTGCATGGAATCGATCGCGTTGCTTACCAGGTTCGTGAAGACCTGTTGTATCTCGCCTACGAGGCAGAGCAAGGACGCATCCTGATCGACGTGGCGTATAACCTTGATGTTCTTCTGCTTGAGCTGAGTATCGAAAAGCAGCACCACTGAATCCAGAACGTCTGCAATCTTCACCCGCGCGGCCGAACTCGATTGCCGATAAAACCGCAGCGTCTTGTTCGCAATCTGCGATAGCCGTGCCAGTTCGCGTTCCGCCGCCTCCAGAAATGCCCGCGCTTGCGGCGAGATGGTCGCATCGTTCCTAGCGATGTAGACCAGATTGGTCACCGCTTCCAGCGGATTGTTGATCTCATGCGCAATGCTCGCCGCCATTCGTCCCGCAACAGCAAGCTTTTCTGCTTTGCGGAGCGCGTCCTCTGCTTTCTTTGTCTCCGAAATTTCACGCAAGTAGATTGCAATGCCATTCTCGGGCGAGGGATATACCCGATTCGCGAAATATGCCGACCACGGCTCAAAGAAGAATTCGAACTCTACCGGAACGCGCTCTTCCATCGCCTTCCTGAATTGACGCTCGGCTTCTGTTCCTTCCAGTTGTGGATACAGTTCCCAAAAAGTCTTCCCTATCACTTCTTCCTGCGAGAATCTGCCAAGATCGACCGCGGCAGAATTAAGGTATTGGATGCACCAGTCTGAATCGATCAGCCAAAAACCATCGCTGATATTTTCCAATGCCGTCATCGCCTGATGTTTTGCTTCCTCCATCTCAGTCCGTAACTGCACCTGGATTTCGTAGGCCTTCCGGCGATCGCGCGCGATCTTGATATGTGAATGGACGCGAGCGATTAGTTCCCGCGCCGTGAACGGTTTCACGATATAGTCATCCGCTCCGGTCTCCATGCCTTCAATCGCCGGCTCTTCGCCGGCGCGGGCCGAGACCAGGATCAGCGGTATAGCTGCGGTCGAAGGTTCCTGCCGGAGCGCCGTGAGCAACTGCAAGCCGTCCATCTCAGGCATCATTACATCGGAAACCACCAGATCCGGGAGACTGGCCTTCGCCCGCTCGAAAGCAATTCTTCCATTGGGCGCGGTTTCCACATCGAACTGCGAGCTGAGCAGCTCCTTGAGATAGTCCCTCATGTCGCGGTTGTCATCGACAACCAGAACCCTGGCACTCTCCTCGCCTTCCGAGTTCCTAGGGAGGTGCGTCTCGATCGGCACAGCGAATTCAGTCGCGCGCCCAACCGGGTTAATTGACGGCGCCGAATGATCAGGAAGCCAGCTCATTGCCTCCTGCACATGAAAAGCAGCGCCCGCTGACACTTGTCGTCGAACGCTGGTATCAGAGATCTGATTCGTCGCTAAATGCGCATGCCCCATAGGAAGGCGGATGTGAAACGCGGTGCCACGGTGTAGCTTGCTGTCCACTTCAATAGAACCACCATGCATGCGCACGAGTTCAGAGACCAATGCCAGTCCGATGCCGCTGCCCTCGTGGGTGCGCCGGCGAGCTCCCTCAATTCGCCGGAAACGTTCGAAGAGATGGGGTATCTCGTCTTCCGGAATCCCTGTACCCGTATCCGCCACCGTGAGGGCGGCATGGCCGTCCGATGCCTCTACCGCGACACGTATCTGACCCTCGAATGTCGATTTCAGCGCGTTCGAGAGAAGATTGAAAACGATCTTCTCCCACATCTCGCGGTCTACGTAGATCGCCTCTGGCAGCGGTTTACAGTCAACCACCAGCTTGAGCCCGGCACGTTCAATCGCCGAGCGGAACATACTCGAGAGCTCCTCGGTGACCGACGCCAAGTCTGTAGGTTCATATCTGGCTTGCACGCGCCCCGCCTCGAGGCGCGAAAAGTCGAGAAGCGTGTTCACCAGCTTTAACAGCCGCAAAGAACTGCGGTAGACGAGATCCAGACGCTGGGCATGAACCTCAGGTACGGGTTCAGTTCGGTCACGAAGCATGTCTTCCACCGGACCGAGCATCAGTGTCAGCGGCGTTCGGAACTCGTGGCTCACGTTGCTGAAGAAAATAGTTTTGGCGCGATCAATTTCTGCCAACGCTTCTGCGCGCTGTCGTGCCTCCTCATACGCCTGTGCATTCGCGATGCTGGCGGAGATTTGTCCCGCCACCAGCTTCAAGAATCCGCGATAGCTGTCGTCAAGCTGACGATACGGGTTTAGGCCTACCACTAGCGCGCCGGAGAGTCCCGTTGGACCAGACGGCGCAATAGGAACCACGGCTGCAGTATGTGGTGCGCGGTTCCACGTATCGCTCGGCAAATCAGCGAAGCGCGTATCAATACCCGACACTGTGGTGATGTCGTGCTGGCTCAAGACATCCGCAAGAGGCCAAGTCGACGCATCCTCGATCCGAACGCTCAGCGGAGATGCCGGTAACCCAGGCTCGATGCCGCTCGCGCCTGCCAGGACGAACGCCCTCTTTGCCGGGTTGAAAACGTATATGAGCGCGAAACACAGGTCTTTGGGATTAGTAGAGAGGCTCTCCGCACTGACTTCACACGCATCCGGCCAGGTGCGAGCATCGGCCGCGCGCGCCGCGAGTTCATGTAGCAGAGCAAGCTGCCGTCCGCTGATAACCTTCTCTGTGGTCTGGGTGACCGCGGTGAAAACGCCAGCCACTTGGCCTTGCTCATCAATGATCGGACTGTAGGAGAACGTGTGATATGTTTCCTCTGGATAGCCATACCTTTCCAGGAAAAGCAGCAGGTCGGTCGACCATGTCGCCTCGCCTGTACGCATCACGTTTTCCAGCATAGGGCCGATCACGGGCCAGATTTCGGCCCACACTACCCTGCCCGGTTTTCCTAGTGCCCACGGATGTTTGCGTTGTAGAGTCTGCCGGTAGGCGTCGTTATAGAGCACGACCAAGTCCGGCCCCCACCACAAGAACAACTCGAAACGGGAATGCAGGCAGATGCTTACCGCAGTTCGTAAACTCTGCGGCCACGAACTTACTGGCCCAAGCGGACTCTGCGACCAGTCGATCGCCTCCATTAGCGCGCCCACTTCTCCGCCTCCGGCGAATAGGGCTTCTACATTTGAGGAATTGGCGTTTTGTGCCTGCTGCACTCTTGGCGCCTCGATAGACCTGCAAGTCTTACGTTCTTAACTTACTTTCTGGACCGTCTGCGCTAACTGCGATGGCCGTAGATAAGATGCATCGGAGAATGCCATCAGACAGCAAAACAGCTACTAGCAAATAGGAAGATTGAGAGATGCGCAATCACACTTCAGAGTTGCTCTTGCGCTCACGAACGATGCCAAATCACTGCGGTGTTTGCGGGCCGCGAATGAAAAAATGCGGCTTATCCATCCCTGCTGGAACGGCTACATCGAAGAAACCAACCATCATCTCGTCGCGCGTTTGATCGCCCCACTTCACCATCGCGTCCGGATCCGGATTGTGCGGATTATTCTCTGAATTGTCGAACCACGCCACAGCCTGCAGTTTTGTTCCAGCCTTCAGGAATCTTGGCTCCATCAGACGATAGCTGAGCTGCCAGTGAAAGTCATAGTTGACGCGCAACAGCGTCTCCACCGTTCCATCGGCGTGAATTATGTTGTACTCGAAACGCTTTCCCCGAAGATGCATGTGCGGGAAAAAGTTCAGGAGTATCGCATCGTTCGGCAATGTGCCCTGCACTTCTACGCGGAAGTTGTCGGCGTGCGGCGGAATCAGAAAGCTGCTGTTGGTCAGCTGCAAAGTCATCACGCGCTTCGTCACCGGTACCTTCGCGAACAGGATTCCCGCGGCAGTTTGATCACTGCCTGAACGGCCGTTAGTCGTGTAGTGCATCTGGAACACCAGGTCCGATCCTGCCGGAACAAACTTCGCCATACCGTCTGCCCATTCGTCCGGCGAACTGCCCGGCGCATAGACGAGTAGCATGTCAGTGTCGGTCCAGTGCGCGTTTCGCCTCTGCACCGGATCGCTAAGATCATTCGCCGTGAACGGCACGCCCACCGGAGCACCGCGCAACCACTTCGAGTCTGGCGGACGTATATACACCACCGCATGATGGACGTACTCGGGCGACGATGGCCTGATCTGTGACATCTGTATCCAACGGTCTGTCGTGAAGCTCGTAGGAACAATCTCGTACGTGTAATCAACTTCCCCTTGCGCCGGAATCGGCACCGCCTTCGGCATTCGGATCACAACGTCAGGCTGTGGGATATTCCAGCCCTGCGACCACTTCTTCGCCGGAGGCGCATCGTGCGGATTGCCCGCGGGAGCACCCGCGTCTGCCCACTGCGCCAGTGTCGCGATCTGCTCAGCTGTGAGCGAGGGATCATCAGCCCATTTCCCGAAACGCGGATCAGCAAACCACGGAGGCATGTCCTTTGACTGCGCAGCCTTCTTGATCGCAAGCGCTCGCGGTTTGCTCTCTTTGTAGGTAACCAGTGAGAACGGAGCGATTTCTCCCGCCCGGTGGCAGGTCTGACAATGTTCCTGAAGGATGGGGACGACGTCGCGGTAGAAGGTTGGCGGCGGAAACACCTTTTGCGGACTATCCGCCGCCACAAACAACAACATTGGGACGAGGGCCGCCAGCAGGAACGTCGCTTTCGGCAAGACCCTCAACTTCATTTTCGAATCACCACTTCAACAGGACGACCTCGGAGCAGAAGCCCGGTCCCATCGCAGCCAGAATGCTGTAGGTACCCGGTTCACCGCGGCGGTTCGTCAGGAAATCTTCCAATACACACAGCACTGATGCTGACGACAAGTTTCCCACGCGCCGTAAGCACTCCCAAGAGGCTTCAAGGGCCTTGCTTGGCAGGTCCAGCGCAGTCTGCACAGCTTCGAGCACCTTTGGTCCGCCAGTATGGATAATCCAGCTACTGATGTCCTTACGAGTCAAATCATGTTCAGCGAGAAGCGTGTCGATATCTTCGCGCAGATGCAGTTCCACCATGGTCGGCACTTCCGGTGACAGCACAATCTGGAAGCCGCGCTCGGAAACATCCCACCCCATTACGGCTTCAGTGCCCGGATAAAACACCGAACGTGTGTCGATAATCTGTGGACCCGGCAAATCCCGGTTCGCACCGGCAATCACCACTGCGGCGGCGCCATCGCCAAACAATCCCGTGGAAATTAAATTCGCAACCGAAAGGTCTTCACGCTGCCAGGTCAGCGAACAGATTTCAACCGAGAGCAAAATCGCGACCTGATCAGGGTAGGCGCGCACATAATCTGCAGCTCTGGCAATACCTGCCGCACCCGCCACGCATCCTAAGCCAAAAATAGGAATCCTCTTGATGTTGGGAGAGAGCCCCATCTTATTGACCAGCCGCGCATCAATCGACGGGCTGGCAATCCCCGTGACGGACACGAAGAAGAATGCAGACAAGTCCTTCGGCTGCAAGCCCAGTGGCGTGATCGCCTTGCAGATCGCTTCCGACCCAAGCTCCTGGGCATTTTCGATCCAGATATTGTTCGTTTTCCCGAATGTATTCGCGCGCACATACGACTGCAGTGGCATCACCGTGTAGCGTGAATCCACACCTGTGCGGCCGTGCAGCCGGTCGAGAAAGTCAGGGTTGGGGAGTTGATCTCGCCAGAAACCCGATAAGGCTCCGCTTATCGTTGCTTGATCGTAAGTGTTCTTTGGGAAAGCGCTTGCGGCATTTGCAATTCTCATGGGATAGGTTGGACCTGGATGCGCTCCAAGCTCACGCAAGCATTGTTCTCAAAAGCAGGAGATTTGGCAATGAATAATGACAAAGAACTTCACTGCAGCTGATTCAATTCACGCACGTAAAGATGATTCAGTGGAAATTCCTGTGCCAATCCAGCCAGTAAGGTTCGCGCTTTGCCGCGATCCTGATCGCGAAGCGCTGCCACAGCCAGCAGTAACCGTGCGTACGGGCGTAAATAATGACCCTTTTCAGACGCTATCTGAAGATTCTTCAGCCCCGTATCCTTGTCCGTCTGTGCTCCCCCGAATCGCAATAACCAGCGAACCGGAGCCGGCTTAAGGCTGAGCAGGTAGTTTTCGACTCCCACTGCGATATACGCGTCATAACAATTTGGATCCACGTGCAGCAGTCGATCTGCCATTACGCGGCCATCCTTCAGATATCCCAGCCCGGCAAAATCTCTCTTTTCGATCAGTGCTGCATAGTCGCCTTGCAAGCCCAACATGAGAACAGAAGCAAATAGCGCGTTTGTATCGTTAGGATTCCGCGCCAGCGCCTGGTCTGAGAGTTGTTTAGCCTTATTGATTTGCGCGATGAAGGCTTGCTTCACCGCAGGATTCGCAGCCGGGCGCGATCTGCTCTCGAAGTTATCGTTGTTAGTGAAGAACTCGCTTTCCAGTATGTGCAACCGGTCGAACTCGGAAAAAAGATATGCCGCCGCGTTCGAAACCGGCCCCATCGGATCGGCAGGGTGGGTTCGCTGCCAGTCTTCAAATCTTTTGTGCGCCTGATCAAATTGAAGGTTGTACATGTCACGGTATCCAAGCTCCAGTCCATTAGGGCTGGTATCCGCTCCTAACGCTGAACACACAGCGAAAAAGACAAGAAACACCGTGATTTTGCAAGAAGTATGCATACGATGGCCGATTATGCCTGCTGACCCGCTTCCCTGAGGATGGCCGGAAAGGTACTACCCCACATAACTATTGGAACACGAATTTGCGGTTCTGGTTGCGGCACGGTTTCACCCAGCTCCACTGACGGCCGAAATCCCATCTTCAAGTAACGTGACATTCTGTTTACAAGCAGTGGGAACTCTGCTTTTCTTACAGTCCTGGCAATCAGCCGTGTTCCATTCCATTCGTCCAATTCGTGAATGCCTGGTGACAGCTCTTTGCTTCTGTGCGTTCGCATGCACGCAGCAGCCGGAGCAACCGCGGCATGAATCGAGCCCTCCACCGGTCGCTCAGTCGAGTGCGAGTAATGCTCATGATCTCTCCGTGGACGAGCAGATGGGCGGCCACACCCTTCAACGGCACATTGGTCGAACCGACGACGAGTTACGGGAGCGACTCGAACGTGAGCGTCACATCTCAGCGGCCTCCACTTACACTGACCGCGCCACCGCCGAGCACGTGATCGCCGAAGCCATTCGACAAAATCAGGATCGTGTCCAGCACTGGCTTGAGCGCTCCAGTGGACACCCAAATCTGGTGCTCGATTATCACGGCGCCCAACAAGTCGGACGCGTGTTGAATCGCGGAGAGTCGCATTCTATTCCCTGTTCCAATGCTATTGCGGTATTGAAGTGGGCCGAGCCGAATCGCTATTACGTTCTCACCAGTTATCCGGAGTGCCGATGAGCGAACGAAAGACTTCCGCAACCGTTTCTCGCAACGACTATCCCAAATTCTCGGAATTTCTTCGCGGCTATCTCCACCAGGACGCCGCGGAAGAATACGACACAGCCGACGAAGCTGCCGAAGAATTTCTTACAGACGCTGATTCTGACGAGAGAAATACGCTCCAGAAGGAGGCACGCAAGTTTTTGCAATGGAGCGAGCGTCAGAGCCTGACCGCGCAGAACTCAGCGCTCAAAGCTCTGGGAAGCTATTGGACCTTTGATAATTCTGCAGAGGTCACCCGCTTTCTTCAAACCCTGCTCGGCAACCACCCCAGGCACGACGGAGAAGAAGAGGAGGACTAATCGACCTGCTCTACGTCTGCAAGATTTCCGAGCAGTGTCAGGAACGGAATCCCGACCGTCAGGTTCTCCTGCGGTGGAGTCTTCTTCAAGTCGTAAATGTGAAGTATTCCACCTTGCAGAACATACATAATGCCTCGGCTATCGAGGGACTGCATCCCCGTTACCGTGCCCGACGGGCACATGGACGTTCCGGAAACACAAGGATTGATGAACACAGTCTGCGACGTCGTGTCCAGAATCGACATGCAAAGGCCGTTCGTGCAGTTCCTTGCGCCAACAAAGAGCTGATTCCTGCTGGTGAGAACCATCAGCGTGTGGTTGCCATCGCCAATGGGAATCGCGGACTTTGTTACCGCCAGGCTCGAAGGATCGAGGATGTCGATGAATCCACCGGCCGACGTGCTTCCTGCGACATAGAGCCGATTCGCGCCATCAATAAGTCCGACCGTAGCACCGGTTACCGGGGTGGGTGCGCCAACCGCTCCGCTGCTTACGGTGAGCGCCGAAACGTTCGCTGCGGTTCCTCCGCACTCAACGCCGCAACTCAGAATGTAGGCCGTACTATCGTCAGTGCTGAAAACTGCATTTACGGGCCGATCGAAGCTCGTGCTGGTTACGGGCGTTGCCGTTTTGGCGGCTGTATCGATCAAATTCACGCTGTAATCGTCGCTGAAGACTAATGCCTTCGTTCCGGTGTGGTTGAGGACGAGCCGGCGCGCTTGTGGAACTGCGATGGATGCTGTCACGACACCAGCCGTGAGATCAACAAATTGAACAATTCCGTTCTGAACGGAGCCCGTGAACGGCGCCGTTGGTTCCGCGACCAGGAGCATCTCGTCGGAACTGCAACCCGCAGCCCCCGGGACACAAGGGATCGGCATTGCGACCATGCTCTCCGTGGGACCGGACAGTCCAACGGTGCCGACCGGCGCTTCGCTCTGAACGTCGAGCACAGTTATGGTATTCAATGTCGCCGCAAATACAGCGGCCTTGGTCTTGTCAGGCGTGAGTGCCATCAAGCTGGCGTTGATAACGCTGATTACGGGGTGATTCCGAGAAACGGTATCGTTCGCCGCGTTGACAATGTAAACCTCGCCGCCGTTCACCAGTGGTGTAGAGATAAAGACTCGATTGCTTACACCGCTTGGGCGAGGTGCGGAAGAGCCTCCGCCGCAAGATGCAAAGAAAAGAAGTGTCAGAACTGCAGCTAACAATCGGAACGAACGAGATTTCAAAAGGTACTCCAACCACTTAGAGAAGGAATGTTGTTGAAAACGCTGATTATAGCAGAGTTAAATCGCACTCTTCTTGTCATGAACCAAGCTCTGGAGTAGCGCGCTCTAGCTTCGTCATTTACAGTTCCTGTAGGCGCGTTTTCGCCCTGCAACCGTTCGAATATACCAATGCCCACTGATTTCATAAGCCGACTCAAGCAAGCGCCCATCCTCTGTGACGGAGCAATGGGAACCCTTCTTTACTCCAAAGGCGTGTTCATCAACCGCTGTTACGACGAACTCAATCTCTCGCAGCCTGACCTCATTCGCAATGTTCACCAGGAATACCTTCAGGCCGGAGCGGAGATCGTAGAAACAAACACGTTCGGCGCCAATTCGTTTCGCCTGTCGCGCTTCAGTCTTGGAGATAAAGTTCGCGAAATTAATACCGCAGGCGTTCGCCTCGCCCGGGAAGCTGCCAAGAGCTTCGATGGATATGTAGCCGCAGCCGTCGGTCCACTCGGCGTTCGCATTGAGCCTTTGGGTAAGGTTGCACTGGACGAAGCCTACCAGTCGTTCCTCGAACAGATCACCGCCCAGGTTGAAGCCGGCGCGGATCTCCTTATTTTGGAGACCTTCGGTTCCCTGCAGGAACTGCATCAGGCAATTCGAGCGGCTCGCGCAGTCACTCCCAACATTCCTGTCGTCGCTCAGGTCACTATCGACGAAGACGGCAACTGTCTCGATGGTTCCACCCCGGAGACCTTCGGCGCAAAGTTGGCCGAATGGGGTGTGGACGTGATCGGTTGCAACTGTAGCGTTGGTCCTGTTGCCATGCTGGACGCTCTTGAGCGTGTCCGCGCCGTAACCGACTGCCCGCTCTCCGCTCAACCCAATGCAGGCATGCCCCGTTCGGTTGACGGGCGCAACATCTATCTATGCTCTCCCGAATACATGGCGAGTTATGCGAAGAAATTTGTCGCCGCCGGAGTTCGTCTCGTCGGAGGCTGTTGCGGAACAACTCCTGAGCACATCCATTCCATGAAGTCGGCTCTGCGCGTGGGAGAGGCGCGCAACAGCTCCTTTCATGTTGTAACGAAGCCCAAGGCTGCGGTTGCGATCGAGCCTGCTCCGCTCTCCCAGCGTTCCACCCTCGGCCAGAAATTAGCTGGGGGCGAGTTCGCCACCATGGTCGAAATCGTGCCGCCTAAAGGAATCGACATCGTCAAAGAGATCGACGGCGCTAAGTATCTCAAGTCTGTTGGAATCGACGCTGTAAACATTCCTGACAGTCCACGCGCTTCCGCTCGCATGAGCAACCAGGCACTGTCAATTCTCATGCAGCAGCAAGTTGGCATCGAGACGGTGCTGCACTACACCTGTCGCGATCGCAATGTCCTCAGCATTCAGTCGGATCTGCTCGGGGCCTCTGCTATCGGCATCCGCAATCTGCTTTGCATCACTGGCGATCCGCCAAAGCTCGGAAACTATCCCGACGCGACCGCCGTTTTCGACGTGGATTCCATCGGACTCGTGAACATCGTCCACAACCTGAATAGCGGTCTCGATATCGGTGGCAATCCCATCGGCATGGGAACGAACTTCGTGGTCGGCGTAGGCGCGAATCCGGGTCTGCCCGATATTGATGAAGAGATCCGCCGCTTCGAGTACAAAGTCGAAGCTGGTGCCGAGTACGTCATTACACAACCTGTTTTCGACGTGGAGCTGCTCGAAGCATTTCTCCGTCACATTGAGCACGTTCGTATTCCGGTCATAGCCGGAATCTGGCCGCTCACCAGCCTGCGCAATGCGGAATTCATGAAGAACGAACTCCGCGTCTCCGTTCCCGACGAGATCATGCGGCGCATGGCCAAGGCCACGAATGCCGAAGAAGCGCGTGCCGAAGGCGTCGCCATTGCCCGCGAAATGCTTTTACGCCTCCGCGACGTCGTCCAGGGCGCTCAAATCAGCGCTCCATTCGGAAAGTACAACGCCGCAGTCGACGTGCTGGAAGTTCTCGGCAACCAGGGCGGACGTGCCTCGGCCGGCACCGGTTCATAAAGCGATCATTCTGGTCCTCTCTGACCGGAATCGAACCGCGCCGGAGCCGACATCAGTTACCCGTATAAACCGTTTTACTTTTGATTCGGCCCGATTGAAATTAAACAGATTTTCACAGGCCGATCGTCATTCAACTGGACTAAAATCTATCTTGGGGTAGGACATTGGCAAAGTTTGAAGAGTGCCTCGATCGACTCGAGAAAATCGTAGATCAATTAGAAAAGGGAGATATTCCCCTCGAGCAGGCTCTCAAACTTTTCGAAGAAGGTGTGCAGTTGTCGAATTCATGCCGGAAGGAACTCGAGGATGCCGAAGGCAAAGTTGAGATTCTTCTTAAACAGAATGGCAAGTTACAGGCAGAGCCTTTCGATACTGTGAATGACAAGGTGGAAACTCGTAAATAGCGCCGCCTGGCGCTACATTTGCCAACCCCTTAGCCTGCGGATCGCCGCAGCTCCAGCCAGATAGGGAGATCGAAATGCAACCGATCAGTGTAGTCATTGCTCAGCCCGATCTGGGAACCGCCAGCCAGTTGGCTGCGACCCTGCGGAAACGCTTCCGCACCGTCTCCGTGACCCAGCGTAAGGAAAATGTTCGCGCGGAAATCTTGCATTCCCGCGCAACTCTTGCAGTCGTTGATCTAGAACTCATACCGCTACCGGAAGTAGAAGAACTTTGCCGTGAGCTTAGTAACGTTCGTATCGTTTGTACGCATCGCCTGGCGGATAACGCTCTTTGGACCGCAGCGTTGGGAGCAGGTGCAGAAGATTGCTGCACTGCCAACGATATTCAAGGGATTGTCTCTGCCGCCGAACGTTCACTGATTCCCCGTGCTCGTGCCAAAGCTGCCTGACCCTTATCCGTTTCGGGTGCCCCACACATCCGTCCTTTGGATGTGTGGGGCCCAACTTTTCACGCTGTCAGCCCCAACTCTTGCAACGAACTTCCAGCTTTCGACCCCAGCTGTTCATACGTGCACAGCTTCGGATCCTTATCCGGACGCCATCGCAGAAACTTCGTCCCATGCCGAAACCGTCCGCCTGAGAAGTGATCGTACGTCACCTCGCACACCAGCTTTGGATCGAGCGCCTCCCACTCGCCACTCCGTTCCGTCGACCATCGACTCGGGCCGCCCGGCGCATTCCCGGTGAATCCCGAGCCACCCTTCAGCTTCTCTACAATTGGTTTCAGCTTTATCCGCATCTCGCTGTTAAAGCTGGAGCTAAACCCTACGTGATTGAGTTTGCCTTCGTCGTCATATAGCCCTAGGAGCAGCGACCCGATCCCACCGCCCTTACTTGCATAACGGAAACCCCCGACGACACAATCCGCACTGCGGATGTTTTTGATCTTGACCATGCCTGTGCGCTCACCCGACATGTACGCCATCTCCAGGCGCTTCGCCACCACGCCATCGAATCCGCTCCCCGAGAGTTCGGTCATCCAGCGCTTCGCTTCTTCAAGGTCGGTAGTCGCGGGCGAGCGCCGAATGGACATCTGCCGAATGCCTCCGAAGAACTTCCCAAGCTTGCTCCATCGCTCTGAGAGAGGACGTTCTATCAGCGAACGGCCTTTCTCATCGAGCAGCAGATCGAAGACGAGATAACTTGCCGGAGTTTCCTTCGACAACTTCCGAATCCGGCTCTCTGCTGGATGGATCCTCATCAACAGATCGTCGAAAGACAATTTGCCGCCGCGCATGATCACGATCTCTCCATCCAGCACGAACTGCTTATGCCGTAGCTGCCGGAGCGCCTCGACCATCTCCGGGAAATAGCGTCCGAGCGGCTGTCCGCTTTTCGATTGCAGCAGTACCTCACTTCCCTTCCGAAATGCCAGGCAACGGAAGCCATCCCACTTCGGCTCGTACAGCCAGTTCTCCCCAGCGGGTATTTCATCTTGCGATCGTGCTTCCATCGGCGGGAATGGCGGACTGATCGGTAGATCAATCGCCGGGAATGGTTGCTCAAGTTTCTCGGCTGGAATGGCTGCTTCCACCACTGATTTCGTTTCTTTATTTGCTTTTGTGGACTTGGTACGTGCGCTCATGCTTTTTTGGATGCTGGCAAGCAGCTCGGTTAGCGCATCACCGGAAAACGTATGTCCCTCGTTTATACTGCCCTTTTATGCTAAAGGACATTCTTGAACAGGGGCGGAAACTTGCAGACGAAGCGCTCGAGCGTCTGCTGCCGGCCGGAACCCAGTACCCGCCTACGATTCACCAGGCCATGCGGCATTCCGTTTTCGCCGGAGGCAAGCGGCTGCGTCCCATCTTGTGCATGGAAGCAGCTCGCATGATCGACGGAACTCTGCCGGATGGTGTCGCCGATCTTGGTGCAGCCATCGAAATGCTGCACACCTATTCCTTGATCCACGACGATCTTCCAGCACTCGACAACGACGATCTTCGCCGTGGACGCCCCACATGCCACAAAGCCTTCGGCGAAGCCATGGCCATTCTTGCCGGTGACGCCCTTCAGACCTACGCCTATGAAGTGATGGCGAACTTGCGTTGTCCTGCCGAGGCTCGCATCCGGATCGTCGCCGAACTCGCCCATGGCACGGGTACCATTGACGGCATGATTGGCGGCCAGGTGATGGATCTCGAAGCCGAACATTCCAAGCCTGACCTGAAGACCGTCGACTATATCCATCGCTCGAAGACGGGTGCGCTCATCACCGCGAGCCTTGTTACCGGAGGCCTCTATGCCGGTGGCACCAGCGACGACATTCATCGCCTGCGCTGCTTCGGCCAGTCCATCGGACTCGCATTCCAGATCGTCGACGATGTGCTCGATCTCACGCAATCTTCCGAGCAACTGGGCAAGACTGCCGGCAAGGACAAAGATTCCGAAAAGGCCACTTATCCGTCTTTGTTTGGGATTGATGAGTCTCTGAAGAAAGCTGACACGCTCGTGACTACCGGACTCGCGCAGTTGGAGCCGTACGGCACTCGTGGCGAAACTCTGAAATCGCTAGCGCATTTCCTCGTGGAAAGAAAGAAATGAGTTCAGCCGGCCTGGACGTTCTCGCAATCGCTGCGCACCGTGACGATGTGGAGCAAACCTGCGGCGGCGCGCTCGCGAAGATGGCCCAGCGAGGCCAGCGGGTTGGGATTCTCGACCTCACTCGCGGCGAACTTGGCACTCGCGGCACCGCCGAAGATCGCGAACGCGAGGCTATCGACGCCGCCAAAATTCTCGGCTCCGAATGGCGAGGAGCCCTTGATGTTCCCGACGGCCGCGTTGAGAACACCTACGAGAATCGTCTGAAGATCGCGCGCGTGATCCGCCTAACCCGCCCGCGCGTGGTGATACTTCCCTACTGGAAAGGGCGCCACCCCGATCACTACACTTGCTCGACGCTCGGCTATGAAGCCTGCTTCCTTGCTGGCCTTACCAAGCTCGACTTGAGCTCAGTCTCCGCATCGAGCCTGCACGTCAATCTCGACCCGTCTGACAACCGGCAACTGGCGCCTGACAACTTGCCTCACCGGCCGTTCAAAATTCTCTACGCCACGCTCTACTACGACGTGCGTCCAACGTTCGTCGTCGACATCACCGAGCAATTCGAAGCCAAGCTGGCGTCAATCCTCGCGTACAAATCGCAGTTCAGTGATCAGGAAGCCGGAAAGGACATCTTCCCGGCTGCGGCCGAAATCCGAACGCGTGTGGAATCGATGGCCCGTTTTTACGGCATGCTCGCCGGAGTCACCCACGCCGAACCCTTCCTGCAAAAAGAGGTGGGATTGGTGGGCGACGTAACGGCAATTCCGGTGAAATCGATCTGAGCAAAATCGATCTGAAGCGTCGTTCGCAATAGCAGCTCAAGACTCCACTAACACTTCACTCTTCCACCAGTCATCCTGAGCGCAGCGAAGGAACTATGTATTTCCCTGCTGCTGAATGCTGCCTACTCGTTTCTCCTTGCCACCGCCACTCCATCTCTTATAGGCAATATCGTCGTGAAGAAGTCTGGAGCCTCATACATCGCCTTGTTCACTTCCACCAGCGCCTTCGTGCTCTCCTCTTCTGACGGCTTCAACGACGGATTTCCTGCCGCATACGCCACGCGCCCGCTCCACAACACATTGTCGGCAACGAACAGTCCGCCTTTGCGCACGCGTGAACGCGCTAGTCGCCACGCGCGAGGATAGTCTTCTTTATCGATATCGCAGAAGACTATGTCGAACTCGCGCTTTTCTTCTGACAGGATCTCTAGCGCATCGCCCACCCGCACATCGATCCGATCGCGGACGCTTGCGCGATCGAAATAGCCTCGAGCCTCCTGCGCTTTCTTTGGGTCGCCATCGGTGTAGATCACGCGTCCGCCTTCTCCGACCGCACGCGCCCACCAGATTGTCGAATAGCCGATCGCCGATCCAGCTTCGAACACCGTCTTCGCCCCTATCATCTGGACCAGTTGCGTAAAGACGCGCCCCACAATGGGACCCACGATCGGAATGCTTCGCTTCTCCGCCTGCTCTTCCATCTCCTGTAACACCGCGTCTCTAGCTGGCAACATCGCGTAGAGGTAGCGCTCCACCGCTTCCCCCGTGATCACCTGTGCATCCGGATGATTGCTTTGATTGAATTTCATGATTATTCGAGTGTTTGTCCTGGCTGCATCGGCACAATGCTCACCGATTTGGGCGCATACTTCTGCAATTCTGCGGGCGTTCCCGTAAGCACCGGAAAAGTTCCAAAGTGCATCGGAATTACCTCTCTCGTCTGCAGCATGTTCAACGCGTATCCCGCCTCGCGCGGCGACATTACGAAGTGATCGCCGATCGGAAGGCACGCAATATCGGGCGCATATAGATCATGAATGATTTTCATATCGCTGAATGCCGCCGTGTCCCCGGCATGATATAGCTTCAGTCCGCTCTCAAACTGGATCACGTATCCGCATGCCTCACCGCCGTACACGATCGATCCGTCATCGTCCTGGATCCCGCACGAATGCACGGCGTTCACCATGGTGACGCGAATGTCCTCCACCTGCTGTGTGCCGCCTTTGTTCATGGGAAGAATCTGCTGTATACCCTTCTTCTGCATCCACGCGCACAGCTCAAAAATCCCTACGACCTTCGAATTGTGTTTCTTGCCGATCGCCACGGCATCGCCAATATGGTCGAAGTGCCCATGCGTGCAGATCAGCACATCGGCCTTCTTTACGTTCTTCTCCGCCTCAGGACACATAGGGTTGCCCATCACCCATGGATCAATATAGATAGTAGTTCCGCGCTTCGTTTCGATCCGGAACGTCGAGTGTCCCAACCACGTCAGCCTGATTCCCTTCAAATCCATAGTTCACCTTTCAGCACAACCCAAAAGAAGATGCATTCTAGCGGCCCGCAGTCGCTCCCGCAATTTGCAGCCGACCGTATAATGACGCGACGTTTACGTTTGATTAATCTTAGCCATGAACTCCGCTTCCCCTTCAGCCGAACTAAAAGTGCTGATCACCCGCGACCAGATTCGCACTCGCGTGACCGAGCTCGCCACGCAGATAACGCACGACTATGCTGGCCAGTCGGTCGTGCTCGTCGGGGTGCTCAAAGGCGCCGCCATTTTCCTCAGTGATTTGGCGCGACAGATCCAGCTCGACACCACTTTTGACTTCATCAGCGTCTCCAGTTACGGCGGCGGCAAGCAGTCGAGTGGCGAGGTCCGTCTGTATAAAGATGTAGATCAGTCGATGAGCGACAAGAACATCATCCTCGTCGAAGACATCCTCGACACTGGACTGACCATTCAGTTCCTCCGCCGCCTTTTTCTCAATCGCGCCCCGCGCAGCCTCAAGATCGCAGCCCTTCTCGATAAGAAGTGTCGCCGTAGCGCTCCCGTCGACGGAGACTATGTAGGCTTCGTCATCCCGGATGAATTCGTCGTTGGCTACGGCCTCGATTACAACGAACGCTACCGGAACCTGCCGGACGTTTGCATTCTGCCGCCTGAACAAATTTGACTGTTATCATGACCATACTTGCCACGGATGAGCGGAACTACCACCAAACCGAATGTCAGCATCGAGTCATTTCTCCTGGAAGTGGCCGATGTCGTCAACACCACCCTTGATCTCGACACGCTGTTGCGGCGCGTCGCCGAACTGATTCGTCGTGCCATCGATTACCAGATTTTCGCCATCCTGCTACTGAACGAAAAGACGCAGGAACTCCGCTTTCGCTTCGCCATCGGACATACGCCCGAAACGATTGAAAAGACCCGCGTGAAGATGGGCGAAGGCGTTACCGGGCTGGCTGCGCAGAAGCGCGAACCAATTCTTGTCGAAGACGTCCGCAATACACCGTTTTACATTGAAGCTCTTCCCCACGTCCGCTCCGAACTGGCCATTCCACTGATCGTGAAGAACCGGGTTATCGGCGTCATCGATATCGAATCTACGCACCCCAATTACTTCACCCCCGAGCACTCTCGGCTGCTCACGGTCGTTGGATCGCGCATTGCAATCGGAATAGAGAACGCGCGCCTTTACACCCGCGTTTCCCGCCAGGCGCGCACCCTGATTCTGCTCAACGAAATCAGCCGCGACTTGTCTTCGATTCTCAATCTCGACGAATTGCTCAAACGCATTGGCGAGCAACTCACCCGCATCATCGATTACCAGATGTTCAGCATCCTGTTGCTCGACCCGACAGGCGCCAAGCTCGAGCACCGTTTCTCGCTGCGCTTCAACGAGAAGGTTCAGATTAAGCAGCAGATCGCGGTCGGCGAAGGACTTGTGGGTTTCGCCGCCCAGCATAAAGAGCCGCTGCTCATACCGGACGTCACCAAGGATCCGCGATACATCAAGCTCAATCCCGAAACGCGCTCCGAACTGGTTGTGCCGCTCATCTATCAGGGAAACGTAATCGGCGTGCTCGATCTGGAGCACACCAAGCGGCGCTTCTTCACCGAAGACCATCTGCGCACCATGTCCACGCTGGCTGCACAGATCTCGATCGCGATCGAAAATGCCCGCCTCTATGAGCGCGTCACTTTGCAGGAACAGCGCCTTGAGCGCGATCTCGCTCTGGCACGTACTTTGCAATTCCGCCTGCTGCCCGGGAAATTTCCTTCGCTCGCCAATGCCGAACTCGCGGCGCGCTTTAACCCTGCGCAGGCGATCGGCGGCGATCTCTACGACTTTCTTCAGTATCCACCCAGCCCCGCCGGAAGCTGCCCCAACTGTCTCGGCATCGCTATTGGTGACGTCAGTGGCAAGGGTCCGGCCGCCGCACTCTACGCAGCGCTAGTCAGCGGATTCCTTCGCTCTCATGCGACCGACCGCCCCGGTGCCGCGGAAATGCTTTTCCTGATCAACAAGTCGCTGGCTGAACGGCGCGTTGAAGCGCAGTACGTGACGCTTGCTTATGCCATCTGGAAGGACGAAGAGCGCAACCTGCAGGTCGCGAACTCCGGATTGCCGCGCCCGATTTATTGCAAGCAGGGAAAAATCGAACGCGTCGAAGCGGTGGGCCTGCCCCTCGGACTCTTCGATACCGTCGAGCACGAGCAGATTGCCTTCAATGCCGCTCCCGGCGATGTATTCGTCTTTTTCAGCGATGGCCTCGTCGATGCCACCAGCCCCGAAGGCGTTCTCTTTGGCCGGGGTCGCATTGAGAAGATCGTCGAACAGAACTGGCGTCTCAGCGCCGACGATCTGGTGAAGACTCTATTTCAGGCCGTAAAAGATCACACCGCCGGCGCCGAACAGTTTGACGACCAGACTGTGGTAGCGCTCAAAGTGAAAGGTTCCACCAAGTCTCGTGCCCAAAAATGAAGAAATCCATTCATCCCGAAGGGCGGCCACCCGCATTCCCCTATCTTGCTGGGTCACACTCGAAGAGCGCCCGCTCGCTTCATTGCGATCAAATTCCTCTGAGCAAGCTGGCCAAAGAGTACGGCACTCCGCTCTACGTCTATTCCGGTTCCACGATTCGCAATCGCTTTCAGGCCTTCGACGCCGCCTTCGCCGGCGCACCCCACCTGATCTGCTATTCAGTGAAAGCCAATTCCAATCTTTCGATTCTGCGCATGCTCGGCAAATTGGGATCGGGCTACGACATCGTTTCTGGTGGCGAACTCGAGCGCGTTCTCGTCGCCAACAAACGCGGAGCCGCCCGCGTCGTCTTCTCTGGCGTCGGCAAGACAGCGCCTGAGATGGACCTTGCTCTTCGCTCAGGCATCTTGATGTTCAACGTGGAGAGCTCGTCGGAAGTTGAACTGCTTGCTGAACGAGCCTCGAAGCTGAGGAAACGAGCCCGCGTCGCGGTTCGCGTCAATCCCGACGTATTTGCAGAAACGCATCCGTACATCTCTACAGGCCTTCATAAGCACAAGTTTGGAGTGCCCATCGAGGAAGCGCGCGGGCTGTATCGCACCATTGCTCGCCATCGTTATCTGACCACGGCTGGCATCAGCGTGCACATCGGCTCGCAGATTACCAGCGTCGGTCCCTTTGGCGATGCCATGCAGCGCGTCGCCGACTTTGTCCGCGGCCTGCGCTCCGATGGCCACCAGATAGAATTCGTCGATGCAGGCGGCGGCCTTGGCATCCAGTATCATGAATCCTCTTTGGACAATTTCCCCGAGAAGGCGCGCGCCTACGCAGCCTCAGTCCTCACGCCGCTCGCTGATCTCGCGGTAACTCTTCTGCTCGAGCCTGGGCGCTCGATCGTCGGACCAGCAGGCCTGTTGCTCACGCGCGTTCTGTACCACAAGCAGAACGACGGCAAGCAGTTTCTGATCGTTGATGCCGCCATGAATGACCTGATTCGCCCGTCGCTCTACAGCGCGCATCATGACATCGTGCCCGTGAATCGCACCAACACGCAGAAGAAAGCCGCCTACGATATCGTTGGACCCATTTGCGAGACGGGCGACTTCTTCGCCCGCGACCGCGAATTGCCCGTGTCTGAAGAGGGCGATCTTCTCGCCATTCTCGACGCCGGAGCCTATGGGATGTCCATTACCTCGAACTACAACACGCGCTCACGGCCACCTGAAGTTTTGGTTGAAGGAAAGAAAGCCAGGCTCATCCGTCGCCGCGAGACCATTCGCGACCAGATTCGGATCGAAAGAGAAAGTCTCTAGCGGACAGCATTTCACGCATATAAACCGGCTCAATCCTCGCAATATAAATTTTGAATTGGTTTTAGATCGTCTGCTCACACAAGATGTTCGAGGCTGACACCGTCTCGAATTGGGGCTCGAGACGATGCGGCATCGCTCTACGTTTCCGATTTCAAGTCAGTATCAGGCAGCCGCGTCCGCTGCTCCCTGTACACAGCGTCGTGTACGTCCCGCAAAGACTCAACGCCGAGTCTGTTAACAGCACAACTAAACGCGACGGTCCGAGAAGCGATCTCCTGTGAATCGTGTCCATAGGCTTGCGATCTCGGGTTCGGAGAGAAGTGTGGCACGGACTTTGTCCCCGGACACTGGAGAGAATCCCGCGCCAAGGTTCGACCAATCTTTCTATCACCTGGGCGTTGAGCGGTTGGAACGTACGCAAAACGCATTGGAATTCGAAATTCATTCTTGACAATGAAGACGAGCTTGCGCACAATCGCACGCACTTTTCGTTTGGGGCGAAAAGAAACTATTGTGGGACGAAAAGCTGCTCTTCAGGGCGCAACAGCAAATTCTTTCGCTGAGCTCAACTCCGCTGATAAGCGTTGGTGCGCCTCACAGTCCCCGACGATCGAAACGCATTTCGAAAACACACGCTATAGCGGTTTCACAGCAAAGTAAGCCAAAGAGGAGGGGTGTCGCCAAAATGAAGAAAGTCACTCAAGTTCTTGTGCTGTTGGCTTTTACTCTCTTTAGTGCCATGAATGTGCTGTCGCAGGCGACTGCGAGTGGCGTCATTCAAGGCACCGTTCTCGACAATTCACAGGCAGTAATCGTGGGAGCCGAAATTACCGCTACGAATACCGGCACCGGCGCCAAGCGCGTCGTCACTACGAGTGCCACCGGCGATTATCGCTTCGATTTGCTTCCTGCCGGCAAGTACTCCGTCCAAATATCGAAAAAAGGATTCGGAACATCCTCGCAAACCGTCGAGTTGCTTGTCGGTCAGACGAACACAGTCAATGCAACTCTTAACCCCGGCTCCGCAAACGAAGTCATCGAAGTGCAGGCTTCCGCACCCCTGCTTGATGTGCAGAAGACCAGCGTCAGCCAGGTAATTACGCCCAAGGAAGTCGAAGATCTGCCTCTCGCCGGTCGCGATGCAGCCAATCTTGCTTATCTCGCACCAGGCGTAAAGGCCACCGACTCGTACGATCCGACGAAAAATCGTTACGCCGTCCTATCCATTAATGGTTCCGACGGCCGAAATATCAACACTACCGTCAATGGGGTCGACAACAAAGACAACACGGTCGGCGGCGCCGTCATGCAGCTCCCTCTGGAAGCGGTTCAGGAATTTCAGATCAGCAC
Source organism: Terriglobia bacterium (assembly GCA_963724985.1). Lineage (GTDB taxonomy): Bacteria > Acidobacteriota > Terriglobia > Terriglobales > Acidobacteriaceae > JAJPJE01. Next base: position 464,899 of record CAVRWV010000019.1, read on the forward strand.
CCAGAGATTCTCTGCGGAAAATGGACGCTCTCAGGGCGCGGCCATCAACATGATCACCAAGTCGGGAACAAATAACTATCACGGCTCGGTGTTTGGTTACTTCCGCAACTCCGCGCTGGATACCAATTCGAAAGTGCCAGACGGCACCGGCGGCTACGATCTTGAGAACCCCAACTACAGCCGTCAGTTCTTTGGCGGATCTGTTGGCGGGCCGTTTATTAAAAATAAACTGTTCGGTTTTTTTGCTATCGAACGACAGCGCGAAAGCCAGGGTTTGGCCGAGTCAGGAAACTCGTTTTCTGAGTTAACTCTTGCCGCGCAAAATGGCCTTGCAGCGCAACCAGCTTCGGTCATTCCGCGTCCCTTCTACGAATGGCGCTACAACGGCCGCGCGGACTGGATCGTCAACAACCGAAACACCGCCTACCTCAGTTATAGTTCGCAATCCAATGACAGCTTGAATGATCAGTCCGACGGTACCGGCGACCTGAGCGAAGGCAACTTCACAGTCAATCACTTGCAGCTTGCAAACCTTACGGTGAACTCGACCCTCTCCAACACGACGGTTAACACCTTCACCGCAGGTTTTCAGTATTGGAACAACCTGATCGACAGCAAACTCCGAGCCCCACTCGTCACCTTTCCGAGCGCATCCTTCGGCACAAACACGAACGTTCCGCAACAGTCCTTTCAACGCAAGTGGCAGTTCAAGGATGACATCTCGAAAACTATTGGCAAGCACACGTTGAAAGCCGGCGTTGATTATCTCTGGAATCCGGTCGAAGGTGGATTCTTCGAGTACAACTCGACACTGGAGATCGACTTCGCTAAGGATCCCAGCGAGATTCTCGCGAACCCAACCCTGTATCCGCAAGGCTTCAGCACCCCCGGTCTGATCGGCGGCATGTCCTATTCCGTCGGCGGTCCGCAGTTTATTGTCGCCACCAAGCAGCTCGGCTTCTATTTCCAGGATGACTGGAAAGTGACCCCGCGGTTGACCCTCGATCTTGGCCTGCGTTGGGATAAAGATTTCAACGCGCTTGGTCAGTCTGACATCACGAAGAGCCGCACTTACCAGGAATTGGTTGCCATCAACGATCCCATCTCAAATCCGTACGTTGCCAAGTTGCCGCACGATGACAATAAGGACTTCAGCCCCCGTATTGGTTTCGCCTACGACCTGACCGGCGCCGGCAAGCATGTTCTGCGAGGCGGATTTGGCCTCTACTACGGGAACTCTTTCCAGAACATTCCGCTGTTCATGGAGCAACAGGCGAACCCAACGGTCTTCCAGACGGTCCTTAGCCTTTCCAGCCCCACAGACCCAGTACCCGGCACAGCCCTCACTCTGGGACAGTGGCAATACGGTGTCAGTCCAACTCCAACGCTTCCCGGCGCCTTGAGCCAGTTAACAGACGGCAGCGTCGGCCGCCTAATCGATCCCAACTACCGCAACCCAGTCGCGGAAGAATTCAATCTCGGTTACAGCTGGGCGCTGAATAACAACTCGGTCTTCGAGGCCGAATACACTCACGTCCTCGGGTTGCACGAAGACAAGACCATCAACATCGATCAGAAAGTTCCGATGGGTGTTGATGGCAGCGGAAATGTGATTCTTGATCGCCCCTTGACCGCTGCTTTCGCTGCTGCAGGCCAACCTGTCCTGGCAAGCGTTCGCAACGAAGAATCGATCAACCGCAATCGCTACGACGGCATGAACTTCAGCTACCGTCAACGGATGAGCCATCACTTCTCGATCAATGCCAACTACACTCTGTCATGGGCGTATGGCTATGACGGCGGTGGCGGTCCAACCACCATCTTCCGTAACTACGCTCGTGATGGCTACGCGCCCTTGTCGCCGGCTGAGTGGGGCCCGTCGACCAACGACGAGCGCCATCACATAACCCTAAGCGGAATCGTCGATCTGCCGCTGGGATTCCAACTCGCGCCCATCATGCAGTATGGTTCGGCTCGTCCGTATAACCTGACCAACTCTACGAATACCATCAACGCTGGCGGCGGAACGACGGCTGCCGTGGTTGTCCCGAATGATGACCCGACCAACTGGTTTGCTTTTGCGGGGAATGACGTTGGCGCGCAGAATTGCTACTACCTCTCCAAGCAGTGCAGTATCGCCAAATATGACCCGCTTCGTGGAGACCCGTTCTTCCAGTTGGATATGCGTCTAGCGAAGAACATTCGTCTTCGTGAGGGGATGAACCTGCAGCTCATTGCACAGGCGTTTAACTTGACGAATCGTGCCAACTACGGCAACAACTTCGGCAACAACATCGCCAGTGCTTCCACGTTTGCTCATCCGAGCGGGTTCATCAACCCAAGCAGCACGTTCACACCGCGCTCGGTATGGAGCGAATTCGGAGTGCACTTCACCTTCTAACCTGCTAATTGAATCGAGGGCTGGCTCCGGCCAGCCCTTTTTTTTATTTGATTTGGAAGAGCAAAAAGAGAAAGGTCACATTTCCACCCGTCAGCCACTAGCTACCACTCACCCAACTAACCACTAGCCACTGACCGCTATCTTTGTCCCCACTTCAACTTCGTTCGCAGCACGTCAAAGAAAGTGCGACGCATGCGCAGCAGCGACGTCTGATGCGGAGATTTGCGACACTGCAGCCGATCACCCTGGCACAACGGCATCCCGAGTTGCCCATCGACGCTCAGGAAGGCTTCATCGCACGTCCACCCGACCACGATTTCGATTTCAATTTCATCGGGGAGCACAATCGGACGGTGAGTGAGGGAGTGCGGGCAAATCGGCGAGAGCACCATCGCGTCGACTGATGGCGTCAGAATCGGCCCACCCGCCGCCAACGAGTAAGCCGTAGAACCAGTCGGCGTGGCGATAATCAGCCCATCGCCCTTGTAGCTCGTAACAAAATTCCCCTTCAGATAGAGATCAAAGCTTGCCAGCCGTGCAATTGTCGCCTTGCTGATCACTACATCGTTCAAGGCGTGAAACTCGGAAATCTTCTGACCGTTGCGCAGCACCGTCGCTTCCAGCATCGCGCGCTTTTCGACGTCGCATGTCCCGGAATCGATCGCCTCGAGCGTCGGATACAGATCGTCGATGGGAACCTCTGTCAGAAACCCGAGCGATCCCAGATTCACGCCAAGAATAGGTACGGCCTTGGCTGCGAACACGCGTGCGGCGGCCAGCAGAGTCCCGTCACCGCCAAGAACAATGGCCATCCGAACATCGTTCGACGCCAATTGCGCGCGCTCCACCACCGTTTCCTGGGGCGCATCAAGATAACCGGCTGACTCGCGGTCCATGCACACGCCATAACCATGTTCAGTCAGCCAGCGAACCAATCGCGGCAGTATTTCGGCGACTTCAGGTTTGTCCGGCTTGGAAACAATTGCGACGGCTTTCATCGTCTCTGCGTATCCGATCCGTGGTCCGACTTGGATTGTACAGAATGCCGAACGGCGGTGGCACTTCAACTGTCTATGCAGCGCAGCCGATCTCGGTTGCGGTCATATCGCCGCCCTCGAATCATCCCGCTTGTGCATATACCAGAAACTCCCGGTTCCCTTCCGTTCCCAAGATCGGCGATTCAATCTCTTCCCCAACCTCAAATCCCAACTCGCTCAACGCCGATTGAACCTTTTTCACCGCTGCCCGCTGGGCTTCAGTGTCACGAACGATGCCGCCCTTTCCCACCAGTTCGCGCCCAACTTCGAACTGTGGTTTTACCAGTGCGACTAGCGCAGGTGAGCCGCCGAATGCGCGAGCCGCATTCACTACCGCCGGTAGCACTAGCGTGGCCGAGATGAATGACACATCCATCACGATCAGATCGATGGCCTCTCCGACGTCCTCTGTCTTGAGATACCTCGCATTCGTCTTTTCCAGTAGACGCACGCGCTCATCACTTCGCAGCTTGAAATCAATCTGCCCATAGCCTGTGTCAACGGCAACGACTTTCTTCGCCCCATGCTGCAATAAGCAGTCTGTGAATCCGCCGGTCGAAGCTCCTACGTCCAGGCAGACTTTTCCAGTCACGTCGATTTCCCAGTGCTGCAGCGCCGCCTCCAATTTCAACCCGCCTCGGCCGACATAGCGCAAATCCTCGCCCAGCAGGCGTATCTTTGCTTCGTCGCTCACTGGCGTTCCCGGCTTCTCAACTTTCTGCTCGTCGACTAACACTTTTCCGGCAAGAATCAGCGCCTGGGCCCGTTCGCGCGAGGGCACCAGTCCCCTCTCCATTAGCAATTTGTCGATGCGCACTTTCATTCTGGTTCGTTTCGGCTCGTCACCAATTTCTGTGAAGCTTTGGTAAAAATCTGTCGCGTCTTTTTTCCGCGACGATGAAATCTCTAGCACTTGTTCGTGTGCAATGTGTTGAACATACGGCTTTTGTTCACGTTAGAGATCTCCTATTCGAATTTTCCACACAATTTTCCACAGCTGTGTTGAAAACCCAGTGCCTGCTTTGGCATAAAAAATACTGCTGACTTTCAGCAAACCATTGCATTTTCTTATCTTAGCGTCCCGTTGTGGCAATCCAAGCTGATCAACTCAAAATCGTCGTCGGATACAATCCCGTTTATCTTTCTTTGAGCTGAATCCATGACCAAGCGCCTCGCTTCCCCGAAACGTTCCAGCTCCAAGGCTCGAGCCATCGCGCCTCCACTGGCTACGGCCGACATCCTCAAACAGATGTACAGTCGCATGCTTCGCAGCCGCGCCCTCACCGAGTCCCTTCTCGGCAGTAACGGCTTCGTGAACTCCGAAGCCGTAACCATTGGCATTGCATCGGAACTCAGGCTCTCCGATACTCTCTGCGCCAACCGCCGGCAACTTGTTCAGTACATCTCGTCGATTGCCGAAGCGACCGACCAATTCGCGACGTGGCTGGCCCTGGCGCTTGGACGCACTGATGCGGCTCTACCATTCCGCGTACCTCAGGATGGACCGGGCATGCTCTTTCCTGACTTCGACGGGCGTGCGCAGATCGCCATGGCCATCGGCGCCGCTCATTCCTTCCGCGTGCAGAGCCAGCCCAACGTGTCTGTGGTTCTCGCTGGAAATCTTGCCAGCGGCCTTCTGTCAGCTTACGAAGCGGCGCGCTTTGCCGGCGAGACCAAACTGCCAGTCGTTTTCGCGTTTGAAACCACGATCGACCCGGATGCCGACAATCATCTCAATCCTTTGCTGCGCGGCGAAGACTTCGGCTTCCCTCGCATTCCAGTCGACGGCAATGATAGCGTTGCGGTTCATCGCGTTGCTACCGAAGCCATCCAGCGTGCGCGACAGGGAGACGGCCCTACTCTGATCGAGTGCCAGATCGCAACCTCCGCCCACAACCCAAACTCTCTTGGTCTGGCGAAAGATCCCATTGCGCACATGCGAGATTATCTGCGCAAACATCAGCTGTGGTCGGAAGATTGGAGTGCGAAACTTGAAGCGGAAGTCCAGGAATTGCGCGATCGGTTGCTCGAAAAGCAACGTAAGTAGCAGCGCTTCGCATCTCTCCAGTATCAGCTAAATTGGCCGTAGTAAACCGCTTTAGTCAGTGTTATAGTCGGCCCACGGACGACAAATCATGGAGCAGACCTCAATAGATCCTCGGGAAGTAGTCCTTTATTCGCGTAAAGGCTGCCATCTCTGCGAAATCGTGAAGGAGTCGCTCAGTAAACTCTCGCGTCAAACCCGCTTCCAATGGCGCGAAATCGATGTCAACTCCAATAACGAGTTGCGCCGCCGCTTCAGCGACGAAGTTCCCGTCGTCTTCATCAATGGCCGCAAGGCCTTCAAATATCGCATGGACGAACGCGAATTCTTGCGTAAACTGTCTTCCTAGTTCAGTACTGTCCGGCCGTCATTTTCTCACTCATGTTAAGAACAAAGTTGTACGCCGATCCAGGCGGAATCTTCGTTCACGATCTCGTAGCCCGTGCCGCCGAGAGCTTTGGTGAGCTCACCGCTATCGTGGATACATCTTGCCAGCCTGAGCGGCGCATTTCCTTTGCCGAGTACGCAGATCTCGTCGGCCGCCTTGCCCACGGATTCGGGTCAGCGAATGTGAAGCCTGGGGACGTGATCGCCATCTTCCTCCCCAATTCCTGGGAGTTCTGCGCCGCCTATCACGCAGCTACCCGCGCCGGAGCGATTCCCACGCTCATCAATCCTTCGTATCGCGAACGTGAGCTGCGCTATCAACTCGAAGCGTCTGGCGCATCCCTGCTCATCACCGACGGTCTGCTGTTGTCCGGAGTCGATTTGAGCGGTCTCCCGAGGCTGCGCAGCGTCTATGTCACGCGATCTCCCGCGTCGGACGCGCAGGCCTTCGATTCGCTTCTGTCTTCGAGCTCCGAGCCAGTGCCCGCTCTCGACGCCGACACACGTCTGACTCTTGCCGCGCTTCCCTTCTCCAGCGGCACCACCGGATTGCCAAAGGGCGTGATGCTCACTCACAGCAATCTCGTGTCGAACGTCTATCAGTTGCTCGGCCCCAACTGCTCACCTCAGGTGCTACATGACCACGTCCTCTGTTTTCTGCCGCTCTATCACATCTACGGATTGAACGTCGCTCTGAATCCTACGTTCGTTCTCGGAAGCACGCTCGTCTTGATGTCGCGTTTTGACACTGCTCGCGCGCTCAATTGGATTTGCTCGGAAGAAATCACCTTCATTCCGTGCGTGCCGCCAGTGCTCAATGCCTTCGTGCAAGCGGCCGAGAAGGGCGAATTCCCGTGCGATCACAAGGTCCGATTCGTGAAGTCCGGCGCTGCGCCGCTACCCGCCGAACTCGCGCGCCTCTTCACGTCACAGACTGGAATTCCTGTTATTCAAGGGTATGGCATGACGGAGGCGTCGCCCGTCACCCACGTCGGTGCTCTCACTGGACCTCTCGCCAAGCCCGATTCCATCGGACTGCCAGTAGCGCAGACCGATTGCCGCGTCGTCGATCTTCAGTCCGGAAACGAGACCGATGGTCCGGGCGAATTGGTCATGCGCGGTCCGCAATTCATGCTTGGCTACTGGAACTCACCCGAAGCCACGAACGACGTCATCCGCGACGGATGGTATTGGTCCGGTGACATCGTCACCCGCGACGAACTCGGCCTTTTCAACATCGTCGATCGCCGCAAGGAGATGATCAAGTACAAGGGCTTTGCCGTCGCGCCTGCAGAAATTGAGGCCGTCCTCATGGAGCACCCGGCGGTTCGCGATTGCGGGGTGGTAGGACGCCCGGACCGCGAAGCTGGCGAGGTCCCGTGTGCGTTCATCGTGCTTCGTGAGGGATATCCGGAAACAGAAAAACAGGGGCGCGATATCTGCGGATTCGTCGGCGAGCGACTCACCAGTTACAAGCAACCACGCGATTTGAGATTTGTGACCGCCGTGCCGCGCAATCCGTCGGGAAAAATCCTGCGACGGAAATTGCGCGAGCAACTGGAATCTTAATAGCTATTGCTTCGGCTGCGGCGAACTCTGCTCCGGCGGCGGATCTTTGTAGATTGAGTACTGCTCCTGCGGCCGCTTCAACTTGATCGTGATCGTCTTGCTGCTTTCGTTGATATCGAAACTCTCGCCGTAAGTTTGAAAGCCCGGCGCAATTACCTGGATCAGGATCTTGCCGTACGGTAGCCCTGAATAACTAGCGTGGCCTTCAGCGTCGGTTTTCAATTCCATGCCGCCTGCCGAGGCCTTCCCTTTGTCATTCACGTTGTGCATGATCACGGCAGCGTTACGCACCGGCTTCCCATTGTCGTCCTTCAGAACCTTGAAGGAAATTTCAGACTCACCCTTATCACTCTTATCTTGGCCCGCCCACGCCAAGGCTGAGATTAAAACGACGATGAGAGGGAGACACTTCCTCATCTTCTTCATGCTCGAGATTCTAAGCCGTGACTCGTCCCGCTTCAACCTTCATCGAATCGGAGGAGCATCCCCGCGCAAACATCGAATCATCCTCCAATGCGAGCGACGAATGAATCCGACACGACGGGCGGTTCTGGTGCATTCGGCACGGACGGCTGTAGCTGCGGTCGCTTCACTCTTGACCGCGCGGCTCTTCAAGTTGCCGGAGTCCTACTGGGCGCCGATCACAACGCTTGTGATCACGCAATCCTCCCTCGGTGCTGCTCTTGGTGTTTCCTGGCGACGCTTCGTCGGAACCGCTCTTGGAGCCGCGCTTGGCGCGATCGTCGCCAGCTACTTTGGCCACCAGGTTCTCGTATTCGGTATTAGCGTGTTTTTGTTAGGGCTGTTCAGCGCCGCCCTTCGAGTGGATCGCGCCGCCTATCGCTTCGCCGGCGTTACCTTTGTGATTATTCTGCTCATACCTCGTTCCGCTCCTCCGTGGCACGTCGCCTTTCATCGTTTCGCTGAAGTCTGCATCGGAATTGCGGTGGCCTTGATACTCTCCGTTTTATGGCCAGAGAAGGAAGACCCATCCCTGGATGAATGACAGAAACCAGATCGACCCTCTGGCGGCACGCCGGTGCGACGATGTCGAAAAGACAGAATCTTCCTCTTGCCGTGGTTTCCTTGCAACGTTTCGTCCTTCTTAGGTCTTCTCAAGACTAGGCTGGCAATCGGTCGCCGCCAATCGTCCGTATTGCGTAGCATCCCTCCCAAGAAAGCACCCATCATGCTCGAACTGTGGGGCAATCTTGCACCTCTCATCCTCGTGAGCGCTGCCCTTCCGCTACAGACAATCATCACACTCCAGTTAGTGAGGTCGTCCACCCGCGCAGCCTTTGCGTGGGTAGCAGGCATGACGACCATTCGCCTCGTTCAGGGCTTCCTATTCGGTATCGTGTTCGCGGCCAGTGAAGAACGTGCCGGACCAGACTCCCCGCGATTCGTCTTAGCGGGTCTTCTGTTGATATTGGCCCTCCTGCTCTACGTGAAGGCATTCCGCAAGTTGCTGGGGGCAGAAGACGAAGACGCGCCGCCACCGCAGTGGTTGACGAAGGCCGGATCGATGTCCCCGCTGCGGGCCTTTGCGGCTGGCGCTGGATTCATGACCGTCAGCGTTAAGTTCTTGGTCTTTACCCTGGGCGCGGTCAGTGCAATTGCCGAAGCGCACATCGACTCCAGGCTCTCAGTTCTCACGTTCATTATTTTCGTCCTGCTCGCGGAAATCGCTCCCATGGCGATCCTCGCTCTTGCCACTGCTTCGTCGAGTCATTCGGCCGCAATGCTCGAGGCATTCAGCGCGTGGCTCCGGCGCAATAACCGTCTCATTACCATCGTCATTGGAGTGGTCTTCGGGACGTGGTTCCTGCTCAAGGCTCTCAAGCAACTGCACGTGATCTGAGCCCCCAAGCTCAGACGGTTGCGCTACAATGCCCTCAACTCCGAGTGGAATGTTCGCCGACATGCTTCGAGATGTCACAGATAGGCTCGCATCCAAGAATGCTCTTACACGAAGTGAGCAATACAGTCGCGAACTAGTACTGCGCTCGCCGGTTGCGATGGCTATTACGCGCGGACCAGAGTACAAAAATCAGCTGATCAACTATAAGTTCACAGACCTTTTTGGCTACACGGCGGAAGACGTTCCCGATGAAGCACACTGGTGGCCTCTGGCTTATCCCGATAGCGAATACCGTGAAACCGTCAAAGCGGAATGGCAACGACGTATCGAAAAGGCTGTAAGACTTGGCGCTGAGATCGAGCCGATGGAAGCTTTCGTTCGCTGTAAAGATGGTTCGAGCCGGTGGATCGAATTCCACTTTGCCACGCTAAAAGATACGAACCTGGTTAGCTTCGTCGACATAACCGGTCGTCAACAGGCGCAATTGGAACTGCTGGAGAGTGAAGGGCGCTTTCGTTTAGTAGCGAATACAGCCCCCGTGCTGATCTGGATGTCCGGGACCGATAGGCTTCGCACGTACTTTAATAAGCCATGGTTGGACTTTACGGGGCGATCGACTGAGCAGGAACTTGGAAATGGGTGGACGAACGGTCTTCATCCCGATGACCTACAGAGATGCCTCGATTCGTACGCATACTCGTTCAAGCGGCGTCGAAAATTCAAGATGGAGTATCGACTCCGCCGGTTTGATGCAGAGTACCGCTGGGTCCAGGACATCGGAGTACCAAGATTCAATCCCGATGGCACTTTTGCCGGATACATAGGATCGTGCAACGATGTCACCGATAGCCGGATGGCTCAAGAGGCCCTCGCCGGAGTCAGTCGCAAATTGATCGAAGTACAAGAGCGCGAACGTACCCGGATTGCCAGAGACCTTCACGACGACATCGCCCAACGACTCGCTCTGCTGGCAATTGATATGGATGAATTCCAGCAGAACCTTCCCGGATGTAGTTCTGAAGTCTTCGCTCGCCTTGACGCGCTGCAAAGGCAAACGTCACAACTCGCGACCGATGTCCAGGCCATCTCGCACGGTCTGCACTCCTCGAAACTTGAATACCTGGGAATCGTCGCCGCCATGAAGGGCTTCTGTTTAGAATTCGCCGAGAAGCACCAATTTGAAATTGATTTCAAATCCCCCCCTTTGCCGGATGCGATCACGTCAGAGACTTCGATCTGTTTGTTTCGTGTCTTACAGGAAGCATTGCAAAACGCGGCGAAGCACAGCGGGGTGCGACACTTTGAAGTCGAACTCTCCCGCACTTCCAAAGAAATTCAACTTACGATCGCAGATCAGGGCGCTGGCTTTGATCCGAAAAGCGCACTCAACGGCTGCGGCCTCGGTCTCACCAGCATGCAAGAGCGATTAAGGCTGATCAACGGATCTCTCTCAATCAAGTCGAAGCCGGGCCGGGGCACCATGGTGTATGCCCGTGTCCCTGTCAGTTCAAAAATCAAGGAAAGAGCCGCCGGATAGCAACCTAAACTTATGCACGTGTGGAGCACATTGATCCTGTCACCATCCGAGCCTACAATCTTCTGAGTGGAGGAAGTCGCCAACACGGTAACGCATGGCATCGGCCTTTTACTTGTGCTTGTAGCTGTGCCATTCCTGATCGTATTGGCGGCAACCCGCGCCACCGTCTGGCATGTGGTTGCCGTCAGCATTTATGGCGCGAGCCTCATCACGCTGTATGCCGCGTCGACTATCTATCATTGGGTACGGCACGCGCCAGCCAAGCGAATCCTGCAGACCATTGACCACTCCGCGATCTACCTATTGATCGCCGGAACCTACACCCCATTCATGCTGGTGAATTTGCGGGGCGGCTGGGGCTGGACTTTGCTCGCACTTATCTGGGCCATAGCTCTGCTCGGAATTACCTGGAAGCTGCTCAGCAAGGAACATCACATGGTGTTTTCGACCATCCTTTATATCGTCATGGGATGGCTGGTGGTGATTGCCGCCCGACCCCTATTTCGTGCCGTCCCGCCAGGCGGTCTTGGATGGCTACTAGCCGGTGGACTCGCCTACACTTTCGGTGTTGTCTTCTTCAGTTCCTCGCGCCTTCGCTTCAACCACGCGATTTGGCACCTGTTCGTGCTTCTCGGCAGCGCGTGCCACTACGTCGCGATCATCCACTATGTTCTACCTCATGCCGCGTGAGGTTCACCCACTCAGCGCAAAACCGCAGATCGGTTGTAGGCACAGGACGCCTTCACCGGGCACTCCGTGCAGCGTGGCTTCGATCGCTTACAGAGCTCCTGTCCATGTTGCCGCAACAACTGATGCGCTCGAATGAGTGAACCGCAATCGCTAGGGGTTTGTTCCCGCAGCGCGTCCTGAACTAGTCGATATGTTGCTGAATAATTCTTCTGCTCCTCGGCAAAGCCGACGCGACAGAGCACCCTCAGTCCATTCGACTCAATCGCCATGACCGGGTAGGAATGAGTGAACAGCAGTATCTTCTCCGCACCGGGATCACCGATGCCGGGAAATTTCTTCAATGCCTTCTTCGCTTGCGGCAACGGCTTCTTGAGAACCGAATGAAGATCGCTGCCGAATTCTTCGTAAGCGATTCTGGCGATGGTAAGAAGCTTCTCCGCACTTACATCCGGCAGAATGCCGGCCTTACCGATGGCGGCGAGCGAAGAATGTTTCGCAGCAAGAATCTCTTCGGGACTGGTACCGATACTTTGCTTGAGTTTAGCGAATGCTTCGGCTCGACGCTCATCGTTCGCGAGATAGGCGATGTTCTCCCAAATGATAAGTTCGAGCGGATCTGTTGAGGGAGGCGGTGCGGGCGGTCCATAGTGCTGCAGGAGCACATCGATCAGCTTGGAAAACGTGATGGTGAGATTGCTCACTGATTGCTCGACCGCATAGGGACAGATACGGCTACGTGCTAGTCTCGCGCCTGCGTATCTTGAGCGCAAGCAGAACAAACCCGAGAATCGCAATCAGGTTAAGCACAATCTTGCCGATGAAATCCATCCGCGACCAACTGCTGCTACCGGAGAATCCCGCGATCATGCAGACCAGCGTTGCCGCAAATACGGCTGACCAGCGGTGCATATCGTTCCAGCCCGGGGACGACGACCAGTATCGGACGACGAGATACACGAGGAAGGCCCACACAACTCCCACCGCCATCGGAAGCCAGAACGAAAAATTATGCTTCAGTCCGTCGGCGCAAAAATCAGGGCCATCAGCGCGTACCATGGAAAGCCCATTACCAGAACGGCTGGACCAACGATCCAGGCCGGCGGAACTTTCCTGTCACTCGACTTGGGATCCGCTCCCCGAAACGCGTAGGCCGCGATCGCCAATACAACGATCAGTAGCGCGCCGCTCCCAATGAGCACGGGAGACGGGTGATATGGCGGCACGTGGAAAGTCATCGGCCGCGCCCGTTGCGTCCATGCAAACCATGCGATGTAGGAGCCGAACAAGAAAATGAGGCTCGAAATCACCATCCCACGAGTTCTCAGCCACACATCGTTACGGCGCTCCGGAAAGATCAATTCCGTCAACTGAACCGGGACAACCACGACCCAAACGCTTTCATAGCCAAGCATGAAGAGAAAGAACAGCCAGTTAACGCCCCACTGTCGGCTGTAGACAGGTGTCGAACCGAGCCAGGGCAGCGGTGCCAATGAAGTCTGCTGGATGATGAACTCCTCTGCGACTGACAGTGCTAGGCCCAGCAGCAGCAGACTGGTCCCGCCTGCATTCCATCGGCGAACTACTTCACGAATCAGGAGCGCGCCGCAACCCCACACCATCATCTCTGGGATCAGCACGAAGATGTAACTGAGGCGCGTAGCTCCGCTCAGCACTTCGGCGATCATTGGCGCGAGCGCGACCAGCGCAAGAGCGGGTGCGAGAGTACCTCGCGCAGCATTCGAACGTGAAAGGCCGGGATGGCTCACAGAAATGGTATTCATTGTGGCTTCTCCGGCGGCAACGAAGAGGCAGCCGCTTTTCTGAGGTTACGAACTTCGCGGATGATTTTGTTTAAGTCCCAAGTGAGTGCACCAGAGCGCAGTTCGACAATCAGCTCGCGTACCCACGTGAGTTCCGCTTTGCGCATGGCGAGCAGGTACTCGCTCTCGATCAGGTTGATCCGCTCCACATAATCGCTCGCGGCTTTCATTCCGGTTTCGATCGCCTGAACATTTTGTTCCAGTCCCTTTGCACGCTCTTGAAGCCGCGCAACGGCATCCTCCTGATCCAGGAATATGAGGAAGCTCATCGCCGCCATGAACTCCGACGACTCGTGCCGCGGCACCCCTACCATCCGGCGTAGCACTCGCGTGAGTTCCCTACGTCCTTCGGGAGTAATGCGATAGGTCGTGCGTTCCGGGCGGCGGCCATCCCTTTCACTGGAGACCGCCTTGATCAGCTCTTCCTTCACCAGTCGATTGATCGCGTGGTAGAGCGATCCGCGCTTGAGAACCAACAATTCGTCTTTATGTCGGTCGTGCAGCAACCGTTGCATTTGATAAGGGTGCATGGGCGCCTCGCGCAGCAGCGCCAGAACGGCCACCTCCCAGAGATTTCGGTAGCTCTCCATGGTTAGTTCATATGAGATATATCGTTGCAGCTATAGCTTGTCAAGAGGAGGGCGGGGATGGAGGGTAAGCCCTTTTTGCACTTATGTCCTCTTCCTTCCTTTAGATTTAGAGAAGCTCAGCTCGAATTAATGATCGTGCAGTAATCAGAATGGCCTTGATTCCGTCTTTTCAGACGTACAGGGCCACGGAAGAACTCTGACCCTTGTTTTGGGTTTTAATATCACTGCTGGACCGATGGAACGGAGCAAAACGAATGTTTCCTGGACTCAAGTTTTCTACCATGAAGCTGCTGCTGGCAGTGTTTGCCTGTGCCACGTTTCTCTCTGCTTACCTGCTGGTTTCGGCGGCACAGGATCAGCCACCTCAGGGACCGGGCGGCGGCAGGCAGGGCGGCGGACGCTTCGCCAACCTCACGCGAGTCTCGGGAACCATCGATTCCATCTCGCCGGATTCCATGGTGATCAAGACGGACGACGGCAAGACAATCACTGTCACCATCACCAGCGACACGCGCTTCCGCAAGAACCGTGAAGAGGCCAAAATTTCTGATTTTGCCAAGGGCGACCATGTAATGGTCGGCGCGGAACCCGGCAGTGATGCCAGCAAACTGACGGCACGCTTTATCGGTGCGGGAATGGGTGGCCCGCGGGGTCCCGGAGCCGGAGGTCCGCCATCAGCCGAGCAAATGCAGCAAATGGGACTGGGCACCAAATTCATCGCGGGCGAAGTAAAGTCGATCGAAGAGACCAAACTAACCATCCTTCGTCCAGATGGACAGACCCAGGTCATCCAGGCGGATGAGAGTACGTCCTTTCAGAACGAAAAGCGCGAAAGTGTCACCCTCGCCGACATTAAAGTAGGTGATCATGTGATGGGACGGGGTGAGATAAAGAATGGCATTTTCGTACCTTCTTCGCTTCGCATTGGGATGCCGCACTATGCGAGCAACCCGCCTGAGCCGCAAACCAAGCCGTGAAGATTAGACTTTCATTACTTCCTTGTGCTCTGTGCGCGATAAGTGTGTTCAGCGCAGCACAAAGTACGCCATCGGTGCAGCCGACCCCGGTATCGCAACCGGCGGCCGCATCCGCCCCCGTAACGCAGACGGCGCGAGAGATCCGTGGCACGGTGAAGTCTGGCAACACGCGGCTGCCGGGCGTCACAATTTCCGCGGCGAATACGCTCACCGGCAAGAAGGTCATCACCTCGACCGATGCCGAGGGCAACTACGCGCTCGTCCTGCCCTCCAATGGCCGATACGTCGTGCGCGCGGAGTTTGCGGCATTTGCCCCCGTAACAAAAGAGGTCATGATCAACGCAGCAACTCCGACAGGCCAGGCTGATCTGGAGATGATCCTGCTCTCGCGCGTGCCCAAAGAACAGAATCAGCAGCAGAACGCGGGCATCGGTCAATTCGGATCGGTAATGGCGAGTGGGCGTGGCTCACAGCGGCTGTCGGTAACCGGGGATCAAGTATCGCTGAGTCTCGCGGCCAACGGTGGTGGCGACACGCCGCTGCAAGGCATGTCGGCTTTGGCATCTACCGCGGATGCCACAAACGATTCGGTCTCCGTCAACGGCGCGATGGGCCAAACAGCAGGCTTCGGACGTGGCGCGGATGACATGCAGGATCGCATCGATGAAATGCGCGCCCGTGGCGAATTGCCGGGTGGCCAGAGCGGCCAAGGAAACGGCTTTCAAGGGGGACCTGGTGGTCCGGGCGGCGGTCCCATCATGATCGGTGGACCTGGTGGACCTGGCGGTGGTGGGTTTCGAATGGGCGGCCGAGGCCGAGCGAATTTCAACCAACCACACGGCTCGGTTTTTTACGACGTCGGCAACGCGGCGCTGGATGCGCGCCCGTATTCACTGAGCGGCGCTCCTTCCCTGCAGCCGAGCTACTCGTCGAATCGTTTCGGCGCGACGCTCGGGATGCCGTTCAAGATCCCCAAACTCGTAGACCTGAGCTCGAACACCTTCCTCTTCTTTAATATGTTCGGGACGCGCGCCACGAATCCGTACGAAGTCTATTCACACGTTCCGACAGCGGCTGAGCGCAACGGTGACTTCTCGCAGACGGTCTACACGTCCGGTACAAACGCTGGCCAACCAGTAACGATCTATAACCCGATTACCGGAGTTCCCTTCGCCAACAATCAGCTCACCGGCATCAATCCGATTTCAGCCGGGCTCTTGAAGTACATCCCGCTTCCGAATCAACCGGGCTTGCAGAACTTCCGTTACAGCACGTCGGCGCAGAATGACTCGACCAATATCAATGTGCGACTGATGCATTCCTTTGGTCAGGCACAGCCGGGTGCTAGACGCGGTCCGTGGGGCCGCAGCAACGTCAACTTTGGATTGAACTACACCGACTCGAATGCCGATACGCTCACTCCGTTTCCCGGCGTCGGTGGGAACACGAAGACCAAAGGCCTGAACGCGAACGCCGGTTACACCTATGCCCACGGAAAGTTAACCAACAATTTTCGCGTAACGTTGAATCGCTCGCAGATCAACACCGCAAACTTCTTCGCCGGAGTCGACAACGTCGCCGGCGACCTGGGAATTACGGGCATCTCCGAGAATCCGCTGAACTGGGGACTGCCCAATCTTTCCTTCAGCGACTACAGCAGTCTGACGGACGTAGCTCCCCACGTCGAACACGACAACACGCTGCAGTTCCAGGACACGATCATCTGGAATCATGCAAAGCATAATGTGCGCTTCGGCGGCGACTATCGCCGTCTATGGGAGACGCTGGTCAGCAACACCAATCCGCGGGGTACGTTCGTGTTTACCGGAGCGGCGACTGCGGACATGGCGAACGGATCCCCTGTCCAGGGAACCGGCTATGACTTCGCCGACTTCCTCCTTGGCGCTGCGCAACAGACTTCCATCCAGTACAGCAACAACCAGAACTACAAGTTTGCTGCGAATGGCTGGGACTTGTTCGTGATGGACGACTGGAGATTGCGCGGCAATCTCACCATCAATGCCGGACTGCGCTATGAGTACATTGCTCCCTTCAGCGAGCTCAATAATCAGCTTGTGAATCTGGATGCGGCACCCGGCTTCACCGCCGTCGCTCCTGTGCAACCGGGCCAGGTGGGTCCGTTCACAGGTATCGTTTATCCCTCGGGACTCATCAGGCCGGAACGTAATAACTGGGCTCCGCGCATTGGCATTGCGTGGAAGCCTTTCAGTAAGACAGTCGTACGCGCAGGCTACGGAATCAATTACAACCTGAGCCAGTATCGTTCGATCGTCTCGAATCTTGCGTTCCAGCCGCCATTTTCGGTGACGCAGACGAATGTCGCCTCCACCTCGCAGGTGCTCACTCTGGCCAACGGGTTCCCGGCACCGACGGATTCGACGATCACCAATAACTACGGCATCGATCCCAACTATCGCCCCGGCTACGTTCAAATCTGGAACCTGAATATCCAACGCGATATTGGTTGGAACACCGTCGTGAATATCGGCTACACCGGAACCAAAGGCACGGATCTGGATATGTGGCTGGCGCCGAACCGCGGGGCCGAAGGACTGCTGATCGCCGGCGTTCAACCGTTCCTGTGGGAGACCTCACAGGGCGACTCCATTATGAATGCCGGCCAGTTGCGAGTGCGCAAGCGGCTGTCGAACGGCGTTGCCATCGGCGGAACTTACACGTTCTCGAAGTCGATCGACGATGCGTCGTCGATCGGGGGAACGAAGGTTGTGGTTGCCCAAAATGAAGAGGATCTGGCTGCGGAACGCGGGCTCTCCAGCTTCGACCAGCGCCAGCGTTTCACCGGCGATTACACCGTAGATCTTCCCTTCGGCGAAGGTCGCAAGTGGATGACTTCGCCTGGACCGCTGAACAAAGTTCTTGGAGATTGGACCTGGAGCGGTACTTTCACCATAGCGTCAGGATTCCCGTTCACTGCGAATGTGCTCGGAAACTTTGCCGACGTAGCGCGCGGAACTAACGGCACGCTGCGCGCGAACCTGGTTCCGGGCGAAGCCATTTCAATTTCGAATCCCTCGATCAATCAATGGTTCAACACGGGCGCGTTCGTGATTCCGCCGGCGGGACAGTTCGGAGACAGCGGGCGCAACATCATCATTGGACCGGGAACGCATCAGTTCAACATGTCATTTTCGAAGAACTTCCCGATTCACGAAGCGCTGGGCTTCGAAGTGCGCAGCGACATCACGAATATTTTCAACACACCGCAATTTTCGGCAATCGATACGACGGTGAATTCGCCCACGTTCGGTCATGTGATTTCGGTTGGCAACATGCGCACCATCACGTTCTCGACGAGGTTCCGATTTTAATGGGGATGCTGCGCAATTCGCTGCTAGTCCAAAAGCTGCTCTCGTTGCTGCTCGCGGCCGCCCTGCTGCCTTCGACAGTGTTTGCGCAGGAAGGACCGCCCCCGCCTCCGCCTCAAGAGGAAGCGCAATCGAGCTACACGTTCCGCACGACCAGCGATCTGGTGTTGGTCGACGTAGTGGCGCGCGATAAGAGCGGCAATCTGGTGCGCGACTTGAAGCAGTCTGACTTCAGCATCGTTGAAGACGGCAAGCCGCAGCACTTAATGTCATTTGATATCGAGCGGCCCGAAGGCGAATCGCAAACCAACGTCGCGCAGGGTACGGGCGATGGTCCGTCACAGGTGACGGTGCAGGAAGCGGTAAAGAACGCGCCGATCCTTACGGGAGATAGCGTCAAGGCCGAAGCCGTTCGCGATCGGCGACTCATCATTCTGTTCTTTGATTTGAGCGCCATGGAGCCCGAAGAGGTGGATCGCGCCGTGAAATCGGCGACCGATTACGTGAACAAGCAAATGTCTCCGGCGGACCTGGTTTCGGTGATCACGCTTGGAAACTCGATGACCGTGACGCAGGACTTCACCAACGATCATGCTGCGCTGAAGAAAGCGCTAGCGGCGATCAATGGCGAAGAAGGACAGGGCTTCGAACAGGGACTGACTGGAAGTTCCGACGGCTCGGCAGACACCGGCGCGCAGTACACGCCCGACGACACCGAATACAATTTGTTCAACACCGATCGCCGACTAATGGCGATCAACACGCTCGCGAAATCGCTCTCAAAGTTGCCGCAGAAAAAGTCTGTCCTTTACTTCGCTGGCGGAATGCAGCGTACCGGCGTTGAGAACCAGTCCGAGTTGCGAGCCGCCATCAATGCTTCGGTCCGATCTAATCTGTCGCTATACACCGTCGATTCGCGCGGCTTGGAAGCCCTTCCGGCAGGAGGGCAGGCGCAGAGCGCAAGCGTGCGCGGAACGTCAGCATATTCGGGCGCGTCCGTGCAGAGTGATCTGGACTCGAACTTCTCTTCACAGGAGACGCTGGTTACTCTCGCGTCCGATACCGGCGGCAAGGCCTTCCTCGACACCAACGACTTCAGCGGCGCCTTCAAGAAGGTGCAGCAGGATACGTCGCTCTACTACCTGATCGGCTATCGCAGCACGAATAAAGCGATGGATGGCCACTATCGGCATATCAAGATCCTCGTGAACCGCAAAGACATCAAGCTGGAATATCGCACCGGTTACTACGGGCCGCGTGACTTCCTGCATTTCAATAAAGAGGATCGCGAGAAGCAACTGGACGACGAGATTGCCTCCGATCTGCCCGTTACCGATCTCCCGGTCTACGTCGATACCGCGTACTTCCGTATGCGCGGCAATGATTACTTTGTGCCGACATCGATCGTTGTGCCGGGCTCGTCAGTTCCCTTCAAGTCGTCGAGCGATAAGGACAAGGCCACGCTGGACGTGATCGGTCTGGTGCGTGAAGCCTCGTCGAAAATTCCTATCGCCAATATCCGCGAGACCGTGAAGCTCTCCGTTGGGACCGGCCAAACAGTGAAGCGCAAGAACGTGCAGTACAACACGGCCTTCCTGCTGTCGCCCGGCAAATATCACCTGAAGTTCGTGGTCCGGGAAAACGAGACTGGGAAGATTGGCTCATTCGAGAGCGACTTCGCCATACCGGATTTGAAGAAGTCGCCGCTGAAGATGAGTTCTGTAGTTCTGGCAACGCAGTCCGCGCTACCCGGCAAGCTAAAGCAGAATCCTCTGATTCGCGATGGCAAGGAGTTGATTCCGAACCTCTCGCACGTCTTCACCGCCGACCAGCAGCTCACGATCTATTACGAAGTCTACGATCCTGCGAAGGAGAAGGGCGCCGAAGCGAAGTCCAAAGACGAAAACATTCACGTCCTGACCAACGTGCAATTCTTCAGCGGAAAACTGAAGACCTACGAGACGCCACTGGTTGAAGCTAAGCAGATCAACACACCGGAGCGCGGCGCAACATCCTTCCAGCTGGAAGTGCCGCTGGCGCAGTTGCGCCCGGGCAACTACATGTGCCAGGTCAGCGTAGTCGACGATGCAGGCGGAACCTTCGCGTTCCCACGCATACCGCTGATCGTGAGGGCGGCGAAGACGGACGTGGCAGCGAAATAGCTGTCTTGATCGATAGTGAAGCGCTACCCATAAGATCGAGGCGGCGCCCACGACCTCTAGCGTGGTAGCAAGCGTCGAGGCAAGGCTCACCAGAACACCCGCTATAATCGCCAGAGAGCCATGCCATCCACCGCAACCCAACGCGAAGCTCAAGCGCATACCGACTCCGTGCCCCCGCGCGAACCTCGCTTCTTCAAGCGCGTCGAAAACTTCATGGAGCGCGTCACCGAAGGCATGGAGATCGATCAACTGTGGGCGCAGTTGAGGCAGGACGCGAAGTCAGGATTTCAGCTTTATACTCGAGAAATCGACTTCAAGCCCGCTTCCCAGCGCTCGCCACACGATTGGTTCCAGGTTGTCCGCAGCTTCTTCTGGGCCGTGGTGATGAAGCTGTCGCCCTCGAAGCGCGTCGTCCTCATTATTGGCCTTGTTTTGTTGCTGTTCCCGTGGAGTTCGTTTTACAACGTGGGGGCGTGGTTCCACATCTACGGCGGACTGATTATGTTCGGACTTCTGGTGCTCGAGGTTGCGGATCGCGTGACCATGAAGCGCGACCTGCAGATCGCGCGCGAGATCCAGAGCTGGTTGGTGCCCAGTCACCCACCGGAGATTGCGGGTCTCACCTCCGCCTTCTTCACCAAGCCCGCAAATACCGTGGCCGGCGACTACTACGACGTCTTTTATCGCGATGTTCCCGACGTGCGAAATAACGTCCTGATCGCCGTTGCGGACGTGGCGGGCAAGAGCGTTCCCGCGGCCCTGCTGATGGCGACCTTCCAGGCCAGCCTTAAGACGCTTTCCGCGACGCGCTCGAGCGTGGTTGGACTCACCACAGGAATGAATCGCTATGCCTGCAAGCACAGCATGGCCGGAGCGCGTTTCACAACTGCATTCCTCGCGGAGTACGATCCGGATTCGCGCCATCTGACCTACGTGAATGCCGGGCACAATGCGCCGATGTTACGGCGCGCTTCGGGAGCGATCGAGCGGCTCGACGTTGGTGGTGTGCCGCTGGGCATACTCTCCGAGTGCGCGTATGAATCGGCGGAGATGGACTTATCTCCGGGCGACACGCTGCTGATTTTCACGGACGGGGTGGTGGAAGCCGAAAATGATCGCTCGGACGAATATGGCGAGGACCGGTTGATTCGAGTCTTCAATGCCAGCGCGGGTCTCTCGGCGGAAGAAATTATTCAAACCATCATGCACGACGTGTTGGCCTTCACCGGCACGGCCCCGCAGCATGACGACATCACCTGCCTGATTGCCAAGTTCCAGTAGTTATTGCTTTTCGCTGCTGATCAGGATTACGTCGCTCGAATCGCTGCCACGCGACATGGCGAGCTTGCCATTCTTCGACCACGCATAACTGAAGATGCGCTGCGAGTCGAAGTTGGTGAGCGCATGTCGATGACCGCTGCTATCCAGCGGATAGAACCATACATTCGAGTACCCGTGGTGCGTTTCCAGGAAGCTGAAGCCTTTGCCGTCGGGCATCCACTGCACTCCAAGATGATCGAGGTTGACCATCTTGAGCGGAGCGCTCTGATCCATCGGAACCACACCGACGCGCCATTCTCCTGCAGCTTCGTCTACGTAAGAAAAAGCTATCTGCTTTCCATCCGGCGAAACGCTCACTGGCGTTCCAGCAACCTCTGCAAGCTTTACTGGAGTACCACCCTCGGTCGATACCTTGAACACGCCGAAGACGCCATTGGCCACCGAGCGAAAGATCAGCCACTTGCCATCGGGAGTGACAGCATCGGCAAGATCGATCGCGCCAAAGGTGATCTGCTTGGCGTTACTGCCATCGAGATCGACACGCCACACGTCGGGATTCCCTGCGCGCGATGACGTAAAGTAAATCTTGCTGTCCGAAGAGACCACTGGCGAGCTGTTGAAGAAGCTGCCGGCGATCAACTGCTTGGCATTCGATCCATCGGCACTGGCGATCCAGATCTCCGGGCTGCCACTGGGCGATGCTGTGTAGACGATGCGGCCATCCGGCGTCCACGAAAGTCCGAGAAACGCATCGAGCTTGCTGGTGGAGTTCGCGAACTGCTGAGGGGTCTTTCCACCGGTCGCCCAGATTGTTGTGGAGGTCTCGTGCAGCACGGTGCAGAGTTGGGTATCGTCTTGCGACAGAGTTACGCCGCGATAAGAATTGAGATCGTTGGTAATGCGGCGCAGAGAACCGTCCTTGGCGTTCACCAGCCAAAGCTGGGAAGCGAAGAGCGAATCTGGGTCGGTGCCATCGACTACCAGGCCGCTTCCATCGTGCAAGTACGCGAGATCGCTAATGTTGAACCAGTGATGCGAAGTTAGCTGTCGTGCACTACCCTTAAAAGGAAACGACCAGATTTCGCTGTGATAGCCGCCGGTGAGCGAATACTTGCCGAAGGCTACTCCGCTGCCATCGGGAATCCAGGAGACTGCCGCGACTTCTTCCGGCAACTTCGTCTGCATCAGAACATGCGGATTCGAGCCATCGGCATTTGCAAGCACCACGTAGCTCGCTTCCTGATCTTCGCGAATAAAGGCAAACTCTTTTCCGTCCGGAGAGAAACTCACGCGGCTTTCGATATCGCTGAGCAGCTTCTTCGGCGTTCCTCCTAAAACGGGTACCTGGTACAAATCGTTCACCGGCGAGTGAACCGCTCCCGCGGTGTAGTAAACGAAATTCTCGTCAGGCGAAATGCTGATTCCGCTGAAATGCACTTCGGCTTTCGGAACTATCTCGACGTTGCTATTGGTCGCGATCTGCCGCACCCACAAGCTCTGCATGCCGTTCTCTTCGGAAACATGGACCACATAACGTCCGTCCGGAGAGATGGCCCCAGCCGACGCCGTGCCTGTGCTGGTGAGCCGCATGATCCGGCGATTCTGGAACGCCAGGCTCGCTGTGTCGGGGGTGGCTACCGTTCGAGGACGCAGACCGAGGTAGATCGCAATCGCTGCGATAACGAGAAGTGCCGCAATCGCCGCGAACAGAGGGGCGTTGGATTTCTGCGGTATGTCAGCCTGCTGCTCACCTTGTTTGCTGCTGAGTCTTTGTGATGCACTCCGATGAACGGCGTCTGACCCCGTTGCGCTGCGGACGGCGGCTTTGCTCGGACCAGAATCGGTATCGCGCTTCAGGCGCTTCAGGTCGGCACGCAATTCCGCGGCACTCTGATAGCGCAGGTCGCGATCTTTCTCCAGCGACTTCAGGATGATGCGCTCTAGTTCGGACGAAACATCGGGATTTAGTTGCGACGGAGCCACCGCCGGCACGTGAAGAATTGCGCCATAAACAGCAGCAGCAGTATTGCCCTTGAAAGGGATGTCCTGCGTCGCCATCTCATAGAGAACGACGCCAAACGAAAATAGGTCGCTGCGCTGGTCCAGTTGCTCTCCCGCCGCCTGTTCCGGCGACATATAGGCAACGGTGCCTACCGTCGTGCCCTGTGTAGTCAGGTGCGCATCGGTCGTCACCGCGGTCGTGTAGGCGCCCGCCATACCGGCCGGTTGGCGCTTCAGAACCGTCTTCGCCAATCCGAAGTCGAGGATTTTCGCTACGCCATGTTCGGTGACGAAGAGATTGGCGGGCTTGATATCACGGTGCAGAATGCACTTTGTGTGAGCGGCATCCAGGCCAGCCGCAAATTGGGCTGACCAATCGAGAAGCTGGTCCAGGCGGATGACACTGTCTACGATGCGGTCGCGAAGGTTCTTCCCTTCCAGCAACTCCATCGCGATGTAGCGAACACCATTCTCGTCGCCAATCTGGTAAATCGAGCAGATATTCGGATGATTAAGCGAGGCAACCGAACGAGCTTCGCGCAGAAAGCGCTCAAGCGCCTGGGGATCCTGTGAGACCTCTGGCGGAAGGACTTTGATCGCGGCAAAGCGCCCGAGTTGAGTGTCTTCAGCCTTGTAGACAACACCCATCCCACCGGCCCCGAGTTGTTCAACGATTCGATAACACCCGAGAGTCGTTCCGATCACACTAATCCCCGCATCTTGAATTGAATCTTAGGGAGCTTGAGGAACCGCGTCAAATAGCAAATAGTGTTCCCACGGAGCGGATCGTTTCATCGGAGCGTACTAAGGCCGTTACAGTAACTGATTCGAGAATGACAGCACGACGATCGCAACTACCAGGAGCGCTACCCCGCTGGCGAGCATTTTTAGCGGACGAGGGCCAGCGTGCTTCCATTCACCGGTCGCAACGCCCCAGGCGGTGGCGACCAGCACAATCAGTGACATGAAAATGGGCCATCCTAGAATCGTTCCGAGCGCTCCCATTTGATTAGCGGCAACGCCGTACATGACCGTACTTCCGAACCAGAAGAAAGCCATGACCGCTCCAAGCAGCCAGTAATGACTGGTTCCGGAAGCGGCAAACCTGCCGCCGGTGCGGTTCTTGCGCATCAGGTAGAGGCAATACAACGCATTCGGAATTGCGCCTGCAACCATCAGAGGCAGCCATACGGCATTGTTGGACCAGAGCGCTGAGGTTCCGTCGGCTTGCGCCGCCTGGGAGAGTGGCTGCCCCGCATTCAGGCCGAGGTTGACGAAAGCCGAACCAACGCCGCTGATCAAGCAGAAGAAGAGTCCCGTGGCAACCGAGGTGCGCGTGCTGCTGTGCGCTGAGGCTTGCTCGCGCAGGCGCCCGGCGAGTCCGCAAAGAATGACCCCTACCAGCACAATTGCCAAACCGAGTAGAACGACCATGCCGCCGCGAGTGAATATCTCGTCGCGATGATGCTGCAACAGCGGGATGATCGCGCCAATGGCAGCAGAGAGTCCCATGATTACTGAGAGCGCCAGCGCCATCCCAATGCCTTCGACTGCGAGTCCGAGAAAGATCTGCGATAAGCCCCAACCCGCACCAAAGGCCGCGACTGCCACGGCGGCGGAAAGCGCCTCGTGCTGGCGATAGACCTCAGTGAGATGCGAAACCGTTGCGGCGCCAAGCAGGATGGGAAACAGGAGGAGCGCGAAGAAGGTCCAACTTAACCAGGTATTTTCCCAGGCCCAGCTGCGCGTGAACTTCATGGGAAGCGTGAAGCTTCC
This sequence comes from Terriglobia bacterium, assembly GCA_963724985.1. Classification (GTDB taxonomy): domain Bacteria; phylum Acidobacteriota; class Terriglobia; order Terriglobales; family Acidobacteriaceae; genus JAJPJE01. The sequence continues at coordinate 490,379 of CAVRWV010000019.1, forward strand.
GTTCATTGCGCCCGCCAACACCAGGAACGTCAAGCCGATCGCGGTTTGTGGCATCTGCCGGAGTCCTCTATGTCTGGTTGCGCTGCGATGTGCTCTGAGTATATAGATTGCTTCGGTCAAATCATTCTTCGATCCACCGCATGCCTGATCCGGTAACGAAACCGCAAACTGTCGTTGGCCTCGGGGAACTGCTCTGGGACTTGCTTCCGTCCGGTAAGCAACTGGGCGGAGCGCCAGCAAATTTCGCCTACATCAGTTCCCTGTTCGGCAACCGAGGTGTGGTCGCGAGCCGCGTGGGAACGGACGTTCTCGCCGTCGAGGCCATGGATAGACTGGCAACGCTTAGCCTCGAAGATAGCTGCGTGCAGCGGGATCCATCTCATGCGACAGGAACGGTATGCGTCGAGATCGACCAGCATGGTCAGCCGACTTTCACCATTTTCGAGAACGTCGCGTGGGACCACCTGGAATGGACGTCCGATTGGCAAAAGCTTGCGACCGAAACTGACATTGTTTGTTTCGGCTCGCTCGCACAGCGATCAGAAGAATCACGCGACGCGATCTTGAAATTTCTCAAAGCAACGCGCGAAGAGGCTTTGCGAATCTTTGACGTCAATTTGCGGCAAAGTTATTTCTCTCGTGAGGTGCTAACCGGTTCGCTGGCGCTGGCCGATGTTGCCAAGTTGAATGACGCGGAGCTGCCAGTCGTGCTCGCGAGTTGTGGACTGCCGGTACGCAACGAACTGGAGAATGCGCGTGTCTTGCGGCAGGAATTCGATTTGGACCTCGTGTGCGTGACGCGAGGAGTCCACGGTAGCTTGCTCTTGAGCGAGACGGAGAGCAATGCTCATCCCGGGTACCAGGTCACGGTGAGCGACACCATCGGTGCAGGAGATGCATTCACCGCTGCCCTGGCCTATCACTTCACACGAAGTGAATCGCTTGCAACCATCAACCTGATTGCGAATCGAGTGGGATCGTGGGTCGCCTCTCTTCCCGGTGCCACACCGCTGATCTCGCGCGAAGAATTTCAGCGACAGTTCATGACGCCCGGAGGAGTCGGCCAGACGTCGTAGTAATCTCATAGCCGACGCGACGCAGTACTACTTCTCATGTCCATCGTTTATATCGCCACTTCAAATCAAGGAAAGCTGCGGGATTTCCAGACGGCCGCCGCGGCCTACGGCATTGAGATAGCGCCTGTCCCCCATATTTCACAACTGCCGGCTGTGGTCGAAGATCAGGACACTTTCGAAGGGAACGCGCGCAAGAAGGCTGAGTTCTACAGCAGCGTGGTTCCCGACGAACTGGTGTTGGGAGACGACTCAGGGCTCGAGGTCGACGCGCTGGGCGGAGCACCAGGCGTTATCTCGGCACGTTACGCAGCCGCTCCCGGCGCGGAGAATTCGTCCGACGCTGCGAACAACTCAAAGCTACGCGTCGAACTTGCGTCTGTTCCAGACGATCGCCGCCGCGCTCGCTTCGTCTGCGTGATTGCCGCAGCGCGCAACGGGAAGATCGTCGAAACATTTCGCGACCATGCCGAAGGACTGATCCTGCGGGACCCGCGTGGCGTCGGCGGCTTCGGCTACGATCCGTTGTTCCTCTTCCCTCAACTTGGTCTGACCTTCGCAGAGTTGACGCCCGAACAACGTATCGAAGTTGGCCATCGTGGAAAGGCATTTCGGCGGTTTCTCGCGTGGCACAACGATCGCCGAAGCTCGCAGTGACGATTGAACATCTGCCTGATGATTTTCTTTACCCGCCAAATGACTGCGATTCCTTGACTTCCCTTTCCAACCCAGAAATAATTCGAGGTTCGCTTATCGATGTGGGACCATCTGTATAGGTAGTTCTTCCAAAGGAGTCCAAAAGTGGCTTCAGCGGCCAAAACTGAGCCTGCGTCCTCTGTACACGCTGGTGTGGCACCTTTAAGGGCCGGTCAGGGCATTCATTTCTGGCTTCGCAAGTTACAGTCTTTGTCGGGCATCATTCCGATCGGCGCTTTCCTTCTCGAGCACTTTATCTCCAACGCGTTCGCCACGAATGGGCCGCACGCCTATAACGAGCAGGTTCGCTTCCTGACGAGCTTTCCCTTCGTGCCGTGGCTGGAACTCTTCGGCATCTTCCTGCCAATCCTCTTTCATTCGTTCTACGGGTTTTACATCTGGTGGCGCGGCGAGAGCAATGTGGGCCCATCGTATCCGTGGATGGGCAACTGGATGTACACCGCTCAGCGCTGGACCGGAATCATCGCCTTCATCTACATGAGCTACCACGTGTACACCATGCGCTTCAGCGGCGTGCACCTGATGACCAACTCTGCGGCTGCTTTCACCAAGGTGTATGAGCACTTCCAGAATCCGCTGGTGGTGGCTTTCTACTTTGTGGGAATCATCGCGGCTTCGTGGCACTTCTCCTACGGAGTGTGGCTATTCACTGCGAAGTGGGGAATCATAACCGGGCCAAGCGGACAGAAGAAGTTTGGATATGTGTGCCTGGCACTCGGCCTGGCTCTGGTAGCGATCGGTACCGTAACCATGCTGGCGTTCCTGACGACCCCGGCGTCGCAGGTTCCGGCGGTCACTGAATCTTATCTAATGCATTAGGGATTTCTGCTGCGGCATTGCTGCGGCTGGACTTTTATACATGGCAATCAATCCAAAGATCGTTGTCGTAGGCGGCGGACTGGCGGGACTCGCTGCCGTGATCAAAGTGGCCGAAATGGGTGGCCAGGTTGATCTGTTCTCGATTGTCCCGGTGAAACGGTCTCACTCGGTCTGCGCGCAGGGCGGCATCAACGCTGCAAAGAACCTGAAGGGCGAGGGCGATTCCACCTGGCAGCACTTCGACGACACCGTTTACGGTGGCGACTTCCTGGCGAACCAGCCTCCCGTGAAAGGGATGTGTGACGCCGCGCCCGGCATTATCGACCTGCTCGACCGCATGGGCGTTCCTTTCAACCGCACGGCTGAGGGCTTGCTCGATTTTCGACGCTTTGGTGGAACCCTCTTCAATCGCACAGCTTTCGCCGGCGCAACGACCGGCCAACAGCTTCTCTATGCCCTCGACGAGCAGGTACGCCGCTACGAGTCCGAGGGCAAGGTCAGAAAGTTCGAGCACTGGGAATTTCTCTCTGCCGTTCTGGACGGAAACCAGGTTTGCCGCGGCATCTGCGCCATGGATCTGCGCACGATGGAAGTGCGCTGCTTCCCTGCCGACGCGGTGATCATCGCCACGGGCGGCAATGGCATGATTTTCGGGAAGTCCACGAACTCGGTAGTTTGCACCGGATCGGCGCAGAGCGCGGTCTATCAGCAGGGAGCGTTTTACGCGAACGGCGAGTTCATTCAGGTTCACCCGACTGCGATCCCCGGCGAAGACAAGCTACGTCTGATGTCCGAATCGGCGCGCGGCGAAGGTGGACGTGTCTGGGTTCCCAAGCAACCTGGCGACAAGCGTGATCCGCAAAGTATTCCGGCAAGCGAGCGCTGGTACTTCCTCGAAGAGTGGTATCCGAAGTACGGCAATCTGGTTCCGCGCGACGTAGCAACGCGCGCGATATTCAAGGTGGTGTACGAGCATCACCTTGGCATCGATGGTCAGCCGATGGTGTATCTCGACCTTACGCACATCGATCGCAAGGTGCTTGATCGCAAACTCGAGGGCATCCTCGAAATTTACGAGAAGTTTGTCGGCGATGATCCTCGCGACGTGCCGATGAAGATCTTCCCCGGCATGCACTACACCATGGGCGGACTATGGGTGGACTTCAACCAGCAGACCAACATTAAGGGCCTCTACGCAGCGGGCGAGTGCGAATATCAGTATCACGGCGCGAATCGCCTCGGCGCGAACTCGCTGGTCTCCTGCATCTATGGCGGATTCATCTCCGGACCGAACGCAGTGAAATATGCTCGCTCGCAACAGACGTCCACGGATGGCGTCAGCAGTTCGGTCTTCGAAGCAGAACAGCGGCGGCAGGAAGAATTCAACGATCTGCTGATCAACAATCCCGGGAACGAGAATCCGTTCCAGATATGGCGGGAGTTGGGCGCGATCATGACGAAGAACTGCACCGTCATCCGCTACAACAAGAACTTGCAGGAGACCGACGGAAAGCTGGTCGAACTGTTGCAGCGTTTCCGCAATGTGAACCTGAGCGACAAATCAATGTGGGCAAATACGAGCTTCGTATTCACGCGGCAGCTCTACAACATGCTGCAGCTCTCACGCGTGATTGCCCAAGGCGCGTATCTGCGGAACGAATCGCGCGGCGCGCATTACAAGCCGGACTTCCCGGATCGCGACGATCAGAATTTTCTGAAGACGACGAAGGCGTATTTTGCGCCCGATGCAGACGAACCGCGATTTGAGTTCGAACCGGTGGATACTTCACTGATTCCGCCGAGGCCGAGAAGATACGACGCAGCGACATAAAAACAGTGATTAGTGATTAGTGGCTGGCAAAAGCTAATATCAGGCTAACTTTAGATGGCAGACAACAAGACCGTTCTTATCAAAGTAAAGCGACAGAAGGATCCCAAGGCCGCACCCTATTGGGAAGAGTTCGAGCTTCAGTATCGCTCGGGCATGAATGTTATCTCCGCGCTGATGGATGTGGCGCTGAATCCGGTAACTCGTACCGGTCAGGCGACCACGGCGATTGCCTACGACTCCAATTGTCTGGAGGAAGTGTGCGGATCATGCGCCATGCTCATCAATGGGCGAACGCGCATGGCGTGCTCGGCGCTCATCGACAACCTGGAGCAACCGGTCGCGATTGAGCCGTTCACCAAGTTCCCTGTCGTCCGCGATCTGCAAGTCGACCGCAGTGTTCTGTTCGAAAATCTCAAGCGCGTAAAGGCATGGGTACCGGTCGACGGAACTTATGACCTCGGCTCCGGGCCACGACTGTCTCCCGAAGAACAGGAGATAGCATATCCGCTGTCGCGATGTATCTCATGCTGCTGCTGCATGGAGGCTTGCCCGCAGTTCAACGAGAACACCGGGTTTGTCGGTGCAGCCGCGATCTCACAGGTGCGCCTGTTCAACACTCATCCCACTGGCAAGGCGCTGAAGACCGAACGCCTGCGCGCCCTGATGGGCGATGGCGGAATCCATGAGTGTGGATACGCACAGAATTGCGTGGAAGTCTGCCCGAAAGAGATTCCGCTGACGACGTCAATTGCGGAAGTTGGCGGTCAAGTGATGGTTCAGGCATTCAAGGACCTGTTCCGAAAATAAGGCTCACGGCGGCGACGTGCACGAATCCCGGACTCATCTTAAAATATGAAGATGTGGGAGGGACCCGTGGAAAAGCTCAAAGCCTTATTCGCTCATCTGCGCAACATCAAGGACCCCAATCTTCGAACGGCGTGGATGATCGCCATTGCAGCCGACGTCACGCAATGGGTTCTGTTCCCTCTATTCGCCAGCGGCGGACTCTCTCCCGCCGATGACCTGATCGACGTTGTTGTCGGAGTCAGCCTGACGCGCCTGCTCGGCTGGCACTGGGCTTTTCTGCCTGCCTTTGCGGCGGAATTAGTCCCAGGTATGGATCTGCTGCCTACGTGGACGGCCGCGGTCTTCTTTATATCCCGCGATCTGGCAAGCAGCGGAGAGCCCGAAATCATCCCACCAAATACGGCTCCGGTGCGGTAATTCGGTTCGATTACCCTTCGGTAACTTACGCAACTTTTGGCGATGCCGATAAACACCATAGGCTCAACGGGCCAGAGTGTGAACTTTGGGTAATGACGTAACTGCAGCCCAAACTTAGGGTCCATGGACCTCTGTAACGGGTACGGATTTTGTGTACCCTGGTTTACAATCGCGAACGTACTTGCATCAGAATCATCAGTTTCGAGGGCTCTAACTTGCGCCGCGTCCACTTCGTGCTTATGGCTTTGCTGGTCGGTAGCAGTGTTTTACCGGCATTCGCTCTTCATACGACGACTGCGAAGCCACATCATTATCATCATCGTTTGCGTCGGATGCGGTTGATCCACTGGAACCCTGTATTTCGCGGCACGCACGAAGCTCTTATTCGTGAGAATGCGCAGCTCGATATGCTGCAGCTGCCACGAATCGAGAATGACGATCAGCTGTTGCTGCTCGAACAGTCCGAGGAATTGGTTCCGCTTCGCGAAAGCAATTATCTGAGTGTTGCGCAGAATCTCGCTGAAACCAGGCGCTATTGCCGTCCGTGGACGCGCGATTTCGTCGAAGATTTCAGCCAGGACTTTTACAAAGAATTTCATCGCCCGATCGAGGTGACTTCGGCGGTTCGCACCGTCCAGCAGCAACATAAGCTTCGCCGTCACAATCGCAACGCAGCGCCGGAACTGGGTGATGCGGCCTCCACTCACCTCACCGGCGTTACCATCGACATCCTCAAGCGCGGTCTAACCCGCAAGCAGATGCAATGGGTGAACGCCTATTTCACTGCCCCTGCACGAACAGGGCCTGATCGAGCCGGTCGAAGAGCGTCGCCAACCCGTATTCCACATCATGGTGTCGTACACCTACAGCGAATGGCGCGTACAAAAATTGGCAGCCGAGCAGGCTCCGCCGCTCCCGAACGTACTAGAAGTCTCCGACACATACCCCAGCATCGCCGGACAACACTGAACCGAATCCAGCAACAGTCCACTGTTTGAAGATGACTTTTCTCCACGCGAACTGAGAAAATGACGCGCGGAGGTGTAGCTGAATGAGAAGAGTCCTCGTTTATTCTGCCGTTCTTGCTTTACTGGCAGCCACGGTTGTTGCGCAGACTGCCGCGCCAGCGTCGAATCATCCCACTGCCATCATCGAGACGAGCAAAGGCAATATCACATGCGAACTGTTCCCCGATAAAGCCCCGATCACGGTTAAGAATTTTATCGGCCTCGCAACCGGCACCAAGGACTGGACTAGTCCGACTTCCCACGCGAAGAAGCATGGCGTGCCGCTTTACGACGGAACCATCTTCCATCGCGTGATTCCCGACTTCATGATTCAAGGCGGAGATCCGCGCGGAGATGGTACGGGAGATGCCGGTTACGAGTTCAAGGACGAATTCAGTGATCTGCACTTCGACGTGCCCGGACGCCTGGCGATGGCGAACAGCGGCCCGAATACAAATAGCTCGCAATTCTTCATCACGCAGGTTCCGACCCCGCACTTGAACAATCATCACACCATCTTCGGTCAATGCGGACCGATTTCGCTGATTGGCGAGATTGCACGCGTACCGCGAAACCAGACCAACGATAAGCCCTTCACGCCGGTGAAGATCACTCACATCAAGATCGTCAATGCGGGTGGCACGGCATCTGCACCTGCGAAGCCGGCGGCCGCGCCGTCAAAACCAACGTCAAAATCGTAGAGGATTTACAATATTCAAAACGGCGGCCCAACCAAGGCCGCCGATTTTTATGACCGCAGACATGGAAAGGATTCCTGCATGGCACGTCAGCCTGGAACATACGCAATCTTCGAGACGTCAGAAGGAAACATTGTCGTCCGCCTGTTCGAGAAAGAAGCTCCCAAGACGGTGGCGAACTTCGTCGAACTTGCCGAAGGAAAGCGCGAATGGACGCATCCGGTAAGCCGCAAGAAGTCGAGCGATCCGCTGTATAACGGCACCATCTTTCACCGCGTGATTCCGGATTTCATGATCCAGGGCGGAGATCCTGCAGGCACCGGATTCGGTGGTCCCGGCTATCAATTTGAGGATGAGACCAAGGGTTCTCCGCACAAGTTCGATAAATCTGGCAAGCTGGCGATGGCGAATGCCGGTCCGAATACCAATGGATCACAAATCTTCATCACCGTCGCGGCGACGCCATGGTTGACCGGGAACCACACGATCTTCGGCGAAGTGGTGGAAGGTCAGGATATAGCCGATAAGATTTCGAAGCTGCCCAAGAACCGGCAAGACAAGCCGATGCAGGATGTTGTGGTGAAGACGGTGAAGATCGAGCGAGTCTAGAGGAATTGGCAATTGAGAATTTGTAATTGGGTAATTGAAACCAGAAAAGCAAACCCCACTCGTTGTCGGCGAGTGGGGCATCCGAATGCAATAATCGAAACTAGACTCCGATGACGGCGACCAGTTCCTTTACGGCCCCGGCGCTCTTCTCCAGGGCTTCCTGTTCGTCGGAGCTAAGTTTGATTTCAATGATCTGCTCAATTCCCTTCTCGCCGAGTTTGCACGGCACGCCAACGAACAGACCCTTGATCCCGTACTCGCCTTCGAGATAGGCGGCGCAAGGCAGGATCTTCTTCTTGTCTTTCAGGATCGCTTCCACCATCTCGGTGAAAGCGGCCGACGGCGCGTAGTAAGCGCTTCCCGTCTTCAGGTATTTCACGATCTCCGCGCCGCCGTCGCGCGTGCGCTGTACAAGCCGCTCGATGGTCTGTGCATCCATCAGTTCGGTGATCGGAATTCCTGCAACCGTCGAGTAACGCGCTAGAGGAACCATGGTGTCGCCATGGCCGCCGAGCACGAAGGCAGTAACGTTCTCGACGCTTACCTTGAGTTCTTCGGCAATGAAAGTACGGAAGCGCGAAGAATCCAGCACGCCAGCCATTCCGATCACGCGCTCGCGCGGAAAACCACTCAGCTTGTAAGCGGCCTGCGCCATCGCATCCAGCGGGTTCGACACAATGATCAGAATGCAGTTTGGCGAATACTTCACCACTCTCGAGACCACGTCCGACATGATCTTGTGATTCGTATTGAGCAAATCGTCTCGGCTCATGCCGGGCTTACGCGGCACGCCTGCCGTGATCACGACGATGTCGGAGTTGGCAGTATCGGCATAGTCGTTGGTGCCTAGCACGTGCGAATCTTTCTTCTCGATGGGCATGGCTTCGAGCAGATCAAGCGACTTGCCCTGCGGAACGCCTTCGAGGATATCGATTAAGACTACGTCCGCCAGTTCCTTGGCGGCGATCCAGTGCGCACCGGTAGCCCCCACATTGCCGGACCCCACGACCGTTACCTTGTTACGCATAAAATTCCTTTCCAATAAATTCGAATCTTCGAAACTCAACGAGCTGCTGAGAGCGAGGCGTCCATGTTCTTGATCACGTAATCGGCGAACTCGCTCGTCTTCACCTTGGTCGCGCCTTCCATCATGCGATGGAAATCGTAGGTCACCTTCTTTTGTTCGATGGTACGCCGCATTCCCTCTTCGACCAGTCGAGCAGCCTCGCTCCAGCCAAGAAAATCGAGCATCATCACGCCGGAAAGAATCACCGAACCGGGATTGATCACGTCCTGATCGGCGTACTTGGGCGCCGTGCCGTGCGTGGCTTCGAAAATCGCATAGCCATCGCCGATATTCGCGCCAGGCGCGATGCCAAGACCACCAACCTGCGCCGCGCAAGCGTCGGAAATGTAGTCGCCGTTCAAGTTTGGAGTCGCCAGAACCGTGTATTCGTCAGGCCGCGTGACCACCTGCTGGAAGATCGAATCGGCGATGCGATCGTTGATCATCAACTTCGTCTTCCACTTGCCGTTTCCGTGCGTGCTGTAGATCGCGTCAAGTACGCCTTTTACTTCGGCATAGAGAGCGTCTCGGAAATCCTGCGTCGCGTATTCCAGTCCGGGCTCAATCAGCGCGGCGTTCTGCTCAACCGTAAGGCTGGCGTTCTTGTCCTTATTATCGAGAATCCAGCTCTCGCGCTCGGTAACTACCTGATCGCGGAACTCGTCTTTCGCCAACTCGTATCCCCACTCGCGGAAAGCGCCTTCAGTGAATTTCTGTATGTTCCCTTTGTGAACCAGCGTGACCGACTTCCGCTTGTTAGTGAGCGCGAACTCGATCGCACGTCGCACCAGACGCTTCGTGCCAAACACCGAGATCGGCTTGATACCTACGCCTGAATCTTGCCGGACCTGCTTCTTGCCGCCCTTCAACATCTCGTTGTTGAGGAAGTCGATCAGCTTCTTCGCCTCCGGTGTTCCCTCTTTCCACTCGATTCCGGCGTAAACGTCTTCGGTATTCTCGCGGAAGATAACGATATCCATGAGGTCAGGGCGCTTCACCGGAGATGGTGCTCCGTAGAACTTTACCGGGCGCACGCAGGCGTATAGATCCAAAATCTGGCGTAGCGCAACATTCAAAGAACGGATACCACCACCGACTGGCGTCGTCAGTGGGCCCTTAATGCCGACACGCAATTCCTTCATCGCCTCGACGGTGTCGTCCGGAAGCCAACTCTTGAACTTCATCATCGATTTTTCGCCGGCAAATACTTCGTACCAAACGATGCGCCGCTTGCCCTGGTACGCCTTCTTTACCGCAGCATCAAACACCCGCACCGAGGCCTTCCAAATGTCGCGTCCGGTGCCGTCGCCCTCTATGAACGGAATGATCGGGTTATCGGGGATGTTGTAGCTGCCGTTGCTGTAAGTGATCCGGGTCCCGTCGGTAGGAACGGGGAGTCCGTTGAAAGAAGACGCCATCCAAAGCCTCCAAATCCAAAGATAAGTTTCGCCGTGCGCGAAGTCCGGCGAGATCATACATGCGTGCCCGCACACCCTTTGACGATGTACGTCACACGAACGTGTGACGAACGCTTCGCGTCGCCATCACGCACTTCATTAGGCCACCCTGATTCGGACAGGAAAGCTGGGAATCGGTGCGGTTCTAAGTCATCCGGAATGACGGAGTTGCGATTACCGGACGTGACGCCATCATATCGTATGGCGCGCGACTGCGGCGAGAAGAAAGGTACCTAAGAAGGTGCGCGCCGTCACTTCGGGAAGAGACATCCGGCAGCTGTGGTATACTGAATCCCGACGCTAATAGCCACGGTTCGCTTGTGGTGCGGCAGTCCGAATTTACACCCCGGCCTGGCTTTATCTCCGCTATTCCTGCTCTCCGTTTGTTCTAAGCGCCAATTTAAATGTTTTTGAGCGGCTTCAGCTGTATTGTCGCGGATCGCATTCTTAGTGCGTCTCGCGAGGCGCCTCTCCTAAGAAAGATACGATTCGAATGACAAGTTTTACCGAACTGCCCCTCTCTGCCGCATTGCAGCAGAGGCTTAAGGCTAACAATTTCAACATCCCAACCCCCGTCCAGGCAGCGGCGATTCCGCAAGCGCTCGACGGCAAAGACGTCCTCGCGACGGCACAAACCGGCACGGGCAAGACGCTCGCGTTCCTGGTGCCGCTTATCGAACGCCTGATGAAGAATCCCGGCTCACGAAAAGTCGACGCTCTGGCGCTGGTTCCGACGCGCGAATTGGCGTTACAGGCAGAGGAACAGTACGAGTTACTCCGAACCAAGAAGCTGCCCAAGGCAGCCGTCATCATTGGCGGAATGTCCGAGAGACCTCAGATCCAGGCGATCCGCTCGGGTGCGCGGTTCGTGATTGCGACACCAGGACGTCTGGAAGATCTGATAAGCCGCAGGCTCGTCGACATTCGTGGCGTCGAACTGCTGGTGCTGGACGAAGCCGATCGCATGCTCGACATGGGATTCCTGCCGGCGTTGCGCCGCATTGCCGCTGCGCTTCCGAGGCAGCGTCAGACGATGTGCTTCTCCGCAACTCTGGAAGCATCGGTTGCTGGACTCGTAAACGACTACACTCGCGATCCCGTGCGTATTGCATTGGGCTCGACCCTGAAGCCCGCCGATAGCGTGGACCTGCAGGCATTCGAGGTATCGCAGACAGACAAGTTCGATACTCTGCGCCAACTGCTGCGCGAGGAACCGGGACGAACCCTGATTTTCGCCCGCACCAAACGCGGAACCGAGCGTCTGGCGAAGAACCTGATCCGCGACGGATTCCTGGCCGCCATGATTCACGGCGACCGTTCGCAGTCGCAGCGAATCAGCGCGCTGAACGGCTTTGAAGAAGGCCGCTACAAGGTGCTGGTTGCGACGGACGTGGCGTCACGCGGTATTCACGTAACGAACATCGCACACGTAATTAACTACGACCTTCCGGCTATTGCGGAAGACTTCATTCATCGCGTGGGACGAACCGGCAGGGCTGGCGCTCGCGGGAAGGCTTCAACGCTGGTTTCCCCGGCAGAGACGCTGGAACTGAGGACCATCGAGCGAGCCTTGAAGCTGAAAGTGGAGCGAAAGAAGATTGCTCCCGACCGTTCCGTTACACGGATGGCCAGCCACAGGAACACGCTTTCCGGAAGAACTCTTAACGCTCTGCCCGGAGAGATCTTCGCGTAAACGCGAGCGACGCAGACGCATTTCGGGAGCCCCGGTTAGGAAGGGCTCTCGATTTTCGCTTGCTCGCGGCTTTCCTCGCGTATACTCTGAGGCGTCTCTTGCTGCACTGCTCGGCTTCCACGATTGCGTTCATTGCGGAACTAGACGGATAGAGCGGACTGACGCTCACCTACATCGATTCGCTGATTCGCTTCGAATCCCGATATGTACCACCAGTCTGAGCCCATTCCAGCTTATGGAATTCGGAAGGAAATCCTGTGAAGAAACTCTACGTCGGTAATTTCTCGTTTGCTACAACTGAAGCTGATCTGCGCGATCTGTTCACACCGTTTGGAGCAGTGGATAGCGTTTCCGTGGTGACCGATCGCGATACCGGCCGCTCTCGTGGATTCGGATTCGTGGAAATGGCGAATGACAGTGAAGCTGCGGCTGCAATTGAAGGCTTGAGTGGTAGAGAAGTCGGCGGACGTGCACTGACCGTAAATGAAGCTCGGCCGAAGATGGAACGCGGCGGAGGCGGCGGTCGCGGTGGATTCCGTGGCGGCCGTGGCGACGATCGCGGCGGACACTCGAACAAGCGTCGCGAACCTCGCTGGTAACCTGGACTTACTGCCTATACTGGCAAATCCGTTGCGGGTTTCTTGTTTAGATGTCTGCTCGAACCGGATGACCTGTATCTGGTCTGGCGCTATTCGTGTGCAAGTTGGGATTAACCGCTTCATTGATGACATAATCCTCGATTGTCGCGCTACCACGCAGAGTAAGATACGGAGTTCGGTGGCTGTTCAAAGTTCAGTACCCGGCTGAAAGACGGTTCTATCAGCCGGGCTGAGATCAGAAGGGAATACCGGGAGCCGAAAGCCTCCATATGGACTTCGACCAACTGGAAACATTCCTGGAAGTAGCCCGCCTCAGCAGTTTTTCACGCGCGGCAGAGAAACGTTTTCGCACTCAGCCAGCCATTTCTGCACAGATTCGGGCGCTTGAAGAAGAGGTCGGAGCGAAGCTACTCGATCGCTCCGGGGGCAAAGTTGCGCTCACCGGACCCGGCAAGATATTTCAGAAATATGCCGAGGACACGATCCAGGCCCGCCGAGCGATGATGACTTCGATCGCCGAGACGGAACGCGTACCTCGAGGCGAGATTATCGTCGGAGCAAACGAGGGCACCTGCCTATATATCTTGCCTGAAGTGTTTGCGAGCTTTAAAAAGCAGTACCCGAATGTGGCCGTCAACATTCGGCGATTCGAGTCTGCGAAAGTGCTGGAATCGGTAATCGACCACACTATTGATTTCGGCGTCGTTTCCCTTCCCGTTCCCGACAATCGCCTCACGGTTGTTCCTATTCACAAAGACGAGTTAGTGGTTGTGTGTGCTCCGCAACATCCGCTGGCGAAATCGAAGAGCGTGGATGCAGCAACCATGGCCGAATATCCGCTGTTGCTTCCGAAATATGGAAGAACACGGGAGGCCATCGACGATCTTTTCCGCGAGCGCCGCCTGAAACCGAACGTCTCCATGGACCTCGATTCCAGCGAATTGCTGAAACGCTTTGCCGCGGCGGATGTGGGAATTGGGCTGATTCCACGTTCTAATGTGCAGGAAGACGTAAAAGCGAAAATACTGGCGGCGCTGGTCCTCTCTGATGTGCAATTACGGCGCGACTTGGCGCTGGTTTTCCGCAAAGATAAGGCGCTCAGCCGCGCTGCCATGGCATTCATTGATATTGCCATGCGTCAGAAAAAGGCGGAACAAGCCGCGGCGCAAGTCAGCAAGTGAACTTCTGCGAAACTCTTTTGTTCACATTCTGTTAAATATTGTGAAATTTTGATCGCTGCGTATTTTTTCTGCGTGCGCAGCCTCGCAACGTGATAGCTTTTTTAGTTTCCACTCATACTCGCGGAGGCACAGGAATTGGCAAAAGACATGGTCCCCAAACGCATCTTTCTCACCAAAGGCGTGGGAAAACACAGAGAGCGGCTCACTTCCTTCGAGCTGGCTCTTCGCGATGCTGGGATCGCCGCACAGAATCTAGTTCGAGTCTCCTCGATCTTTCCTCCTAACTGCAAGATGATCACCCGCAAAGAGGGATTGCGATACCTCGATCCGGGCCAGGTGACGTTCGCCGTGGTAGCGGAGAACTCCACGCGCGAGCCCCACCGCTTGCTGGCATCCAGCATTGGCGTGGCGATTCCGGCAGATCGCAATGTTTACGGATATCTCAGCGAACATCACTCCTTCGGAGAAACCGAAGATGCCGCTGGAGACTATGCCGAGGAATTGGCGGCCGAGATGTTGGCGACAACTCTCGACGTGGAGTTCGATCCTGATAAATCCTGGGACGAAAAGAAGCAGATCTATCGTCTGTCGAATAAGATCGTGCGCACGATGAACATGACGCAATCCGCGGTGGGCGACAAAAAGGCCCGATGGACCACGGTAATCGCGGCTGCAATTCTGATTTTCGAATAGCGGCGTGTAGAACTTCAAAGGCCAGCGTTCGCGCTGGCCTTTTTCTGTTGGATCGGACGCGAACCTACTTCTTCCCCAGACGTTCCAGCACAGCGCCCACGATCAGCGGCAAGCCCACGGTGGCGTCAAGCAAGACTTCGCCGAACTTTCCGCCTTCCTCTGGTGGAACGAACTTTCCCCACGAAACAGCTTCCGTATAAGGACTGCCCGAGAGGCCTCCCCACTGCACCGGCTCAGGACAGATGCGCAGACCGTAGTGGTAGCGCTTCAGGGGAATGTCTTCCCCGCCCCGCCGCACCCGCAGTTCGCAGTATGGGCCGAACTGCTGCGACCAGTTGCGAGGTACGCCTCCGCCGATCGTGAAGATGCCGAGTCGATTCTGCTGCAGAAGCGTGTCGGCAAAGTAGTTCAGATCTTCAAACGGATCGTACCGCAGCAGCGGTCTGCCTTCTTTCTGGCGCTTGCGATTGTGCAGAGCGAAATCCAGCCCCATCTCCGAGTCGGTAAATGCCGGAACGAACACCGGCACATTCTTCTCATACGCGGAGCGCAGGATGCCGCGTCCCTTCACGTTTTTGTGCAGATATTCGCCAATGGTGCGATTCAGCTTGTACGAGCAAACAGTCTCGTTGTGATCCCATTTGTCGAGGATGGGGGCAACAATTCCCTCAACGAAATCCAGATTCGTTTCTGGCTCCAGCGTGTCGTAAACGCGGTTGTAGCCGGCTTCGTAGAGTTCCACGTCGTTAAGCTTGGCGTCATAAACAAAATGCGAACGCCCGGCCGCTTCCACAAGACCATGCGCCATCAGCGCTCCGGTCGAGACCACCGCCTTCACGATCCCGTTGTCGATCAGATCGCAGATAACCACACCCTGCTTGGCGACCGTCATGGCGCCCGCAAGTGTCATCACCACGAAGCAATCTTTATCGCGAGCCATCGCCTCGAGCACGTCGGCACCAATGCCGATTTCACGCGCCGTAAATGCGGTTCTTCCCATAGCGCGAACCAGGTCGTCGACACCATGAATCTTCGAGAGATCCAGAGGCTCGAGCGGAACCAGCTTGTCTTTGAAGGGATCGTGCAGCTCGCGGTCGATACCGGCTCCCTCGTGCGGATGTTTATGATTGCTATGTTTATCTTTGTCCTGCGCCACAATTGCTCCTATGTGTTGTCGCATACGGCTGCGACAGCTACGGTCCAGCAAACTTTCCAAGCTACAGAAACGGGAATGGTGGAGTCAACGACATAACGACAGCGCCGACCGCATTCACGCGCTTTCAACATTGCTTTCGCGTACGGCCCAATTCTGAATGCTATTCTATGGTGCTACTTTCGGGAGATGGAACCTTGGCGGCAGAGTTATACAAAGTAGGTCTCGTGCAGATGAAGTGCGGGCCCGATCCTGAGCAGAATCTCGAGCACGCGATGGAGATGGTGCGCGAAGCTGCCGGCAAAGGTGCAAATGTCGTCTGCTTGCCGGAGCTGTTCATGACCCAGTATTTCTGCCAGCGCGAAGACCATTCCTTCTTCGATTTGGCGGAACCGATTCCTGGAGCCACGAGCACTCGTCTCTCGCAACTGGCACGACAGCAGGGCGTCGTTCTGATCGCTTCCCTCTTCGAAAAGAGAGCGCCGGGGATTTATCACAACACGGCGGCGATCTTCGAGAAAGACGGAGCGATGGTTGGGATTTATCGAAAGATGCATATACCCGACGATCCGCTCTATTACGAGAAGTTCTATTTCACTCCGGGCGATCTGGGATTCAAGGCTATGGATACGAACGTCGGCAAAGTGGGAACGCTGGTCTGCTGGGATCAGTGGTATCCGGAAGGAGCGCGTCTCACGGCGCTGCAGGGCGCGAATGTGCTGTTCTATCCCACGGCGATCGGGTGGCATCCGGCGGAAAAGGAAGAGTGGGGCGACGCTCAATACGATGCCTGGCGCACGATCCAGCGGGCGCACGCGATCGCCAATGGCGTCTACGTGGCCGTGGTGAACCGCGTCGGACACGAAACCGGAAATGTTCGCGGGAACGAAGTAAAGGGCGCTGGACTCGATTTTTGGGGCGGATCATTTCTGGCGGACCCGTTCGGACGAGTCATTGCCGAGGGCTCTCACGACAAAGAAGAAGTTCTGATCGGAGAGATTGACCTGCGCAAACTGGAAGAAATTCGCCGGAACTGGCCCTTCCTGCGCGACCGCCGCATCGACAGCTACGCGCCAATCACACAGCGGTTTATCGACTGAAATTGCCACGCTCACGCACAACTCAGGTTGCATCGGAGAACACTCCAGCCGAACTTGGTTACCGCATGCCTGCCGAGTGGGAACCGCATTCCGCAACCTGGCTGGCCTGGCCGCATCATCGCGCCGACTGGCCAGGCAAATTTCAGCCAATCCCATGGGTATTTGCGGAGATCGTTCGTTACCTCTCGCGGAATGAACGCGTAGAGCTGCTGGTCCAGGACGAAGCAGAAGAAAAGATTGCGCGAAAGATACTTGGCTATTCGGGAATCTCGGTCGCGACAGACCCGCATGGCGCAGCGAAGACGGGCGTGTGCTTTCATCGCTGGCCCACCGATCGCATATGGACGCGCGACTACGGCGCCATCTTCGTGCGTCGCGAGGCTAACGGGCAGGGGGATGCCGCTCCTCAGTTCTCGTTGGGAGCCACGAATTGGAAATTTAACGCCTGGGCAAAGTATCCAAATTCCAAGAACGACGACAGGATCGCAGGCCGGATCTCGCGGCTGGTGAAAGTTCCTGAGTGGCAGCCGACGTTTGACCGTGGAAGCAAATCGCTCCGCGTGGTGCTCGAAGGCGGCAGCATCGACGTGAACGGCCAAGGCACGCTGATCACGACTGAAGAGTGTCTGCTAAGTGATGTGCAACAACGCAATCCAGGGCTCTCACGCGCGGACATTGAAAAGGTTTTCGCGGATTACCTCGGGATTAAAAAAGTGATCTGGCTGGGGAAAGGTATCGCCGGCGATGACACTCATGGCCACGTCGATGACATCACACGGTTCGTCGCGCCCAACACAGTCGTGACTGTAGTTGAGACTAACGCTAGACGACCCCAATCATGCGCCGTTGCAGGAGAATCTTGCGACACTGCGGCGTGCGACGGATCAGGATGGCAAGCGTCTCAAGGTAATCGAACTACCCTTGCCTGCGCCGGTATACTTCCGCGGACAGCGCCTCCCTGCCAGTTATGCGAACTTCTATATCGCGAACGGCGTGGTGCTGGTGCCGGTGTTCAACGATCCCAACGATAGGATCGCGCTGAACATCCTTGCAGACCTCTTCCCCGATCGCGAAGTGGTGGGAATCGCCTGCCGCGATTTTATATGGGGATTAGGCGCTATTCATTGCATGACGCAACAGCAGCCGGCAGGCTGATTCCAGCACAAATCAGGCAGCTGAAAGCCTATTCTGAGCAAGTCCGTTTCTTCTGCTTGTATATCCAGAATAGGACATCCCCGAAAGAATGACTCTGAATCTGAGTTCCCAATGATCTGTGTTCCTGTTCAGAGAAGGGAACTCTATGGGAAATCTGGCCGGTAGTATTCGCAAGGCCGCCGTCGCAATTCTTGGTTTCGCGTTCCTCACCTGTCTAGCGCAAGCACAGGTAAGCGTTACGACTTATCACTACGACAATGCTCGCACCGGCCAGAATACGCAGGAGACAATTCTCACGCCCGCGAACGTGAACAGTAGCCAATTCGGCAAGCTGTTTTCCGTCAATGTGGACGGATTGCTATACGCGCAGCCTCTGTACCTGTCGAATGTGCAAATCGGCGGGGGCACCCATAATGTTCTCTACGTAGCAACCGAACACGATAGCGTGTATGCCATCGACGCAGATAGCGGAGCCATCTATTGGCAAGTGAGCCTGATTCCTGCCGGCGGAAGCACATTAAACAGTAGCAGCGACGTTGGCTGTGGCGGCATTGTTCCCGAGGTCGGAATCACCAGCACCCCCGTGATCGACACAGGCAGCGGCACCATCTACGTACTTGCCTTATCAAAGGTCAACAACACTCAGGTGCAGTACCTGCATGCGCTGGACGTCGTGACGCATGCGGAAAAGTTCGGTGGTCCAACTCTGATCCAGGCGACCGTGCCGGGAACAGCCACTGGCGGTACTACCGTGAGCTTTGACGCAGTCCGCCAATTACAGCGCCCAGGCCTGCTGCTGGAAAATGGTCATGTGATCATCGGATGGGGTTCCTATTGCGATCACACGCCGTACCACGGCTGGGTGATGTCTTATAGCGCTAACAACATTGCAAACCAGGAAGCCGTCTTCAACTCGACGCCGAATGGTGTACAGGCTGGAATTTGGGCGAGTGGAGGCGGGCTTTCTTCCGACGCCAGCGGGAACATCTATTTTGGAACTGGCAACGGTACCTTCGATGCGAAAGATTACGGCGACAGTATCGTGAAACTCGGACCGCCGAGTGCCGGGTCCTTCCCCGTTGTCGACTTCTTTACTCCGTTCAATCAAAGTAGCCTGCGATTCTGCTGATCTCGACCTTGGATCGAGCGATGTGCTCTTACTTCCAACTTTGCCCAGTGGAAAACAACTGTTTACGCAAATGGGCAAAGAAGGGCGAATGTATCTGATAGATACCGCAAACCTCGGGAAATACTGCAATGGTTGCGGTAGTGACACCAACATCCTGCAGGAGGTGCCGGGAGCTTCCGTAGGAATTCGGAGTACTCCGGCATACTGGAATGGATTCGTATACTGGGGCAGTGCGCGAGACGGCGTCCCGGATAACCTGAAGGCGTTCTCGTTCAATGCGAACAATAGTGGACTGCTCTCGACCACGCCGACGTCAGAGACTTCCAAGCAATTCGCGTTTTCCGCACCGTCACCCTCCGTCTCTTCCAACGGGACCAGTAATGGCATCGTCTGGGCCTTGGACAACAGTTCCTTCACCAGCAGCTGCTGCCAGGTGCTGTATGCCTACGACGCGACCAACCTGGGGAATATGCTCTACAACAGCAGCCAGGCGGCGAATAGTCGCGACGTTCCGGGCGGTGCGGTGAAGTTCACGACGCCGGTTATAGCCAATGGCAAGGTATACGTCGGCGGCAACAAAGTAGTTTCCGCATACGGCTTGATCAGCACCACGCCGAGAGCTGCAAGCCCGGCGTTTAGTCCCGCCCCGGGTAGGTATGCAAATCCAGTCACCGTTACGCTTTCCGACACAACGGCTGGCGCGGTGATTCATTGCACTACCGACGGGAGCGCGCCTACTGCCAATTCCCCGATCTGCACCACGCTTAGCATCAGTACGACAACAACACTAAGCGCGATTGCGACCGCAACCGGTTTTAATCCTAGCCCAGTAGCCACCGGCACTTACATCATCGGATCAGGCAATGGCGGTTCCATCAACTATGGCTCCGGATTCACCGCGGCTGGCCTGACCATGAACGGCAGCGCGAAGCTGAATGGCAACCGACTGCGACTCACCGACACAGGAATGAATGAAGCGGGAAGCGCTTTCGCCACTGCCGCTATTAATGTTCAGAGTTTCACCACTGACTTCAGCTTCCAACTGACGAGCCCGAATGCCGACGGATTCACTTTCACAATTCAAGGCAACGCGCCCAAGGCACTCGGCTCGCCGGGAGGAAATCTCGCATACGGAGGGATCGGCAAAAGCATCGCGGTGAAATTCGATCTTTATAACGGCGGTGGAGAGGGACCGAACTCGACAGGCCTATATACAAACGGCGCTGTGCCTACGATTCCGGCGATGACGCTTGGAGGTGGTGTAAATCTCCATAGTGGGGATCCTTTTAACGTTCACCTCAGCTACGACGGCGTCACGCTGAGAATGACAATCACTGATGTGAACAATTCATCTCTGACTTTCAGCACCAGTTGGTCGGTGAATATCCCAAATATCGTGGGAGGAAGCACTGCGTTCGTGGGTTTCACTGGTGCGACAGGCGGCGCCACAGCCATCCAGGAAATTCTCACCTGGACTTACGTTTCCGGCCAAACGACAACAGCCACTCCCGTGTTTAGTCCTGCTCCTGGAACTTATAGCAGCGCACAAAATCTAACTCTTGCGGACACTACTCCCGGTGCAACGATTTATTACACGACTGACGGCAGCACGCCTACCACATCATCGACGGTATATAGCGGCCCGGTAGCAATCTCAGCAACTACAACGATCAACGCGATCGCTGCGGCTAGTGGCTTCACCAACAGCGCAGTGGCGAGCGGAACGTATGTGATCAATACGACAAAGGTTGCGGCTACCCCAATGTTTAACCCGTCTCCAGGAAGCTTTTGCCAATGCCGTCACAGTTACGCTGTCCGACACGACGGCTGGCGCCGTCATCCACTGCACAACCGACGGCAGTATGCCCACACCGAGTTCTCCAGTCTGCACTTCAGTTAACATCACCACGACAGCCACGTTGAGCGCGATTGCGACCGCCGCTGGCTTCAATCCCAGCGCCGTAATCAGCGGCACCTACACGATCACCTCGGGCGGCGGTTCCATCAACTACGGCTCCGGATTCACTGCATCAGGCCTCACTTTCAATGGCTTTGCGAAATTGAATGGCACACGTCTACGGCTTACGGATGGCAAGGCAAACGAAGCTGCCAGCGCCTTCGCAACAGCTGCCATTAGTGTTCAGACTTTCACGACCGACTTCAGCTTTCAGCTGACGAACCCGAACGCGGATGGATTTACCTTCACCATTCAGGGTAATAAGCCCACTGCAATCGGCTCTCCGGGCGGGAACCTAGGATACGCAGGTATCGGCAAAAGCGTCGCGGTGAAACTCGATCTATACAACGGCGCCGGAGAAGGACCGAACTCGACGGGCCTATACACGAATGGTGCTGTCCCCACAATTCCAGCGATCACTCTTGGAGGCGGCGTAAATCTTCACAGCGGAGATCCGTTCAAGGTTCACCTCACCTACAACGGAACCACGCTGACCATGACGATCACCGATGGCAATGTCCCGTCACGGACGTTCACGACTAGTTGGACGGTGAACATTCCTGGGATTGTCGGACGGACTACGGCGTTCGTCGGCTTCACCGGGGCCACAGGAGGTGCGACGGCCATTCAGGAGTTGATTAACTGGACGTACACTTCGGGAGGCTAGTCGGCCGAGGCTTCCGATATGCGGTCTACTGCTTGGCTTTCATGGCGACCAACTCGGCCACAGCACGATCCTTGATCGTCTCTCGATAATACAACGTCCTCAGATTTGGAAATGCGTGCAAGAGCTCGTTCTGCCGCAGCAGGTGAGCCGGATTCTTCGGTCCCGTTTCGTACTGCAACTGCTCTCCGGTGTAGCTCTTGTAGATCAGTAGCCCGCCGGGTTTGAGCGCCGATTCCAGAGCGCTGAAAAGGTCCCGTTGCAAGTAGTAGAAGACCAGAACCAGATCGTACTTCTTGCGATCCGGGCTCCAGGAATTCAGATCTCGTACCAGGAACTCGATGTTGACGCCACGCTGCTCGGCCTTCTTCTCCGCCTTCTCGAACGCCACTTCCGAGATGTCCACGACCGATACTTTCCAGCGCAACTCGGCGAGCCAGATCGCGTGCCGTCCAAGACCACCGGCAATATCAAGTGCTGAACCGGCCTTGGGAAAAAGCGGCGCACCGAACTGCTCGTAAGCCTCCAGCAGGAACGGGTCGGGCTCGAAGGAAAGGTTCTCCTGTTCGGAGTAACGCCTGTTCCATGCGCTACGTTCGTCCGCGTCAAACTCCCAAAGCCTATGTTCGCTGCTGGTCTCGCTGGGCATCACGTCTCCTTGTTCCTGCCACCATCGTAATTGTCCTGTTTCGCAATCGCAATCAGACGCTGAGTACATTTCCTCCTATTGGTCTAGAATTGCGTCAACGGTTGTGGGGAAAGCACATCTAACCGTCCCATGGCGACCTTGAATCCTACATTCACTCCGAAAGCTCCCAAGTTACGCCCGGCCCATGGCGGTGGTGGACCCATCGATCATGGTCGCGGCAGAGGGGGTGGTGGAGGTGGAGGTCGCGGCGACAACCATCCCGATTTCGGCGAGCAGTTGCGGCGAGGTCGCCTGGCAATGGCCATCGGCCTCACGGCCGTCTTCATGCTGTTCATCTCCTTTTCGACGGCTTTCGTCGTTCGCCAGGCCATGGGCCGCTGGGACATCCGCACGCAGACTTACATCTCCGACTGGAAACACATTCCACTTCCCTACGGCTTATTCGCGGTAAATACACTGGTGCTTCTGATCAGCAGCATCACTCTGGAAATGTCGCGTCGCAGGACCTTTCGCGAAGCTGCGCTCGCACCGGCAATGGCGATTCCAGGGATTGCTGTCCATAGCGAAAGAGGCGTTCCGTGGCTTGAGTTCACCGTCTTCCTTGGGTTCGGCTTCCTGCTCGGACAATTGATGGCATGGCGCGATCTTGCGAAGCACGGACTGTATTTGTCCAACAGTCCCATCAGTTCGTTTGCTTACACGATTACTGGCATGCACGCCCTTCATCTCGCTGGTGGTCTCGTGGCTCTCCTGTATGCCGCCACTGCGCTGCGCTGGCGCACACAGGCCCTGGAGCGCCGCCGCGTGGTCGTGGACATCACCGCCTGGTATTGGCACTTTATGACGGTGCTGTGGGTCATGATTCTGGCCCTGCTGGCTTTGACTGACTAAGTCCTTCTGCCGGGGTGTGATGGTCGCATTGAGCACTCCCCTTTATCCCACGTATAATGAAAGATTCTGCCAGCCGTTTTTAGGCCGCTGTGCGGGCGGTCTCTGGTTTACCGGCCACGCTGGGGTGTGCCGGATTGCAACCGGCTGCAGCACGGTCCTGATGTCTACGGAAAGCATTGTCGTTCGCGGCGCACGCGTCCATAACCTGAAGAACGTCGATTTCGAGATCCCCCATAACACAATCACGGTGGTTACGGGGGTGTCGGGATCGGGCAAGTCTTCCCTTGCCTTTGACACCATCTACGCCGAGGGCCAGCGACGCTATGTGGAGTCGCTCTCCGCCTATGCACGACAGTTCCTGGAACGCATCGAGAAGCCGGACGTCGACCACATCGAAGGCATTGCGCCCGCGGTAGCCATTCGCCAGAAGAACACCACCCGAAATCCACGCTCGACCGTGGCAACAGCCACCGAGATCTACGACTACCTGCGTTTGCTCTTCGCTCGAGTGGGCAGAACCTACTGCAAGCAGTGCGGGCGGCTAATCCAGAAGGACACCATTGACCACGTTGCCCAGAGCGTGATGGCTCTGCCGGAAGGCACTCGTGTCCAGGTGCTCTTCCCGCTGCAGGTTCCACAACGTCCGCAGGAGCCGGAAAAGAAATCGCGCGGACGGAAGAAGAAGGCCGCGCCCGTGGCGCCGGATTCAGAGCTCCTAAAAGCTAAGCTGTTTGAGCTGCGAAAGCGCGGATTCACGCGCTTGTATCAGAGCGGCCAGATTTTCGAATTCTCCACGCCGGAGTCGCTGCTCGACGTAAATTTCAGCAAACCCGTCTGGATTCTTGTCGACCGCCTCGTGATCGGCCCGGATGTTCGCTCGCGGATCGTGGATTCAACCGAGATCTGCTATCGCGAGGCTGGCGAGGTTATCTTCGAGACGGCTCCGAGCGATGGCGAGCCGCAACGATTACGCTTCTCGCAGCGGTTCGAGTGCAAGCATTGCGGAATTCGCTACGAAGAACCTGAGCCGCGGCTGTTTTCCTTCAACAATCCGTACGGCGCCTGCCCGCGCTGTCAGGGCTTCGGCAACACCATCGACTTCGACCTCGACCTGGTTATCCCCAATAAGACGCTGACTCTGCAACAAGGCGCAATCGAACCGTGGACGAAGCCGAAGTACCGCTCGCTGGCGAATGAGATGAAGCGCTACGCCAAGCAGGCTGGGATTCCGCTGGACGTGCCGTGGGCCGACTTGGACGCCGAGCAGCAGAACCTCATCATTAATGGCGACGATGACTTCTGGGGCATTCGCGGTTTCTTCGAGCATCTGGAGCGCAAGAAGTACAAGTTGCACGTGCGCGTATTTCTCAGTCGTTATCGAGGCTACTCGACGTGCAGCACCTGCGGCGGAGCGCGACTACGGCCGGAAGCGCAACAGGTGAAGGTCGGTGGCAAAGACATTTGCCAGGTTTGCAGTATGACGGTGGAAGAATCCGCCGCGTTCTTCGCAAAACTTGAACTCACGCGTGAAGAAAGCGACATTGCCGGCAAGCTTCTGGACGAAGTGCGCGATCGACTGAAGTTCCTCGAAGAGGTCGGACTGGAGTATCTGACGCTCAATCGCTTGTCTTCCACGTTGAGCGGCGGCGAGGCCCAGCGCATTCAGCTGGCGACCTCATTAGGATCGAGGCTGGTTGGAACTCTGTACGTACTGGACGAGCCTTCGATCGGGCTGCACAGCCGCGATACCGAACGCCTGATCAAGATCCTGCAGGAGCTGCGCGACCTGGGAAATACCATCCTGGTCGTCGAGCACGATCCCGAGATCATGAAGTCCAGCGACCGGATCGTCGACCTGGGACCGGGTGCCGGCGAAAATGGCGGCAAAGTGATCGCCGCTGGTACCTACGACGAGATCAAGCATGCGCCGGGCTCGCTCACGGGACGGTATCTAGCGAACGAACTGCACATACAGATTCCGGCGCAACGCCGAAAGCCAGGCAAGCAGATACTCAAGCTAACGGGTGCGACCGAGCACAATCTCAAGAATCTCAGCCTCACCATCCCGCTCCGAATGCTGGTGGCCGTCACTGGCGTTTCAGGCTCGGGCAAATCAACACTAGTCCACGACGTCCTTTACAACGCCCTGGCCGCAGCAACCAAACAGACGAACGGATCAGGACCGCCTGCTCACGTGCTCGCTGAGCTCGACGGCACACAATGGATTGATGAGGTGGTGCTGGTCGATCAGTCGCCGATCGGGCGTACTCCGCGGTCGAATCCGGTGACGTACATCAAGGCGTTCGACGCGATTCGCGATCTCTTTGCGTCGCTACCCGAAGCACAGAAGCGCGGGTTCAACGCCGGACACTTCTCGTTCAATATCCCCGGTGGACGCTGCGAAACGTGCCAGGGCGATGGCACGGTTACCGTCGAAATGCAATTCCTGGCGGATGTCGAACTGATCTGCGAGGACTGCAAAGGCACACGATATAAGCCGCAGGTGTCTGGGCGTGCGCTTCAAGGGGAAAAACATCCACGAAGTGTTGAACCTGACGGTTCGCGAGGCACTGCAGTTCTTCTCCGGAATACCGAAGATTACCGACAAGCTGCGTGTGCTGGAAGAAGTTGGGCTTGGCTATTTGCGGCTGGGACAGTCGGCTACCACGTTGAGCGGAGGCGAAGCCCAGCGCATGAAACTGGCGGCGCATCTGCAGGGCAAGAAGCGCGTTCTGGCGAACTCCGAAGAAGAAAAAGTCGCGCAGGAGCGCAAACAGCCGCGCATCCTCTACATTTTCGACGAACCAACCACCGGCCTGCACTTCGACGACGTCAGCAAACTGCTGGCGGCGTTCCGCCGTCTGATCGACGCTGGCGGCTCCATCATCGTGATCGAGCACAATCTGGACGTCATCAAGACCGCGGACTGGGTTATTGATCTCGGCCCTGAGGGCGGCGACCGCGGAGGACGCGTAGTCGCAACCGGCACGCCCGAAGACGTTGCGGCCAATAAGAAGTCTTACACCGGGCAGTGGCTGGCGCGCATCCTAGAAAATGGGACGGAGTTGCCGAACCAGAACGGATCGCACTGATTTTTCCTGTGCCGTGCGGTATCTTTTGTGAGTAGATACTGCATAACCCTTCATGAAGAGACTGGCCCAATCCACTGCAATCCTGACGCTCTGCCTTGCCGGACTCTTCCCGGTCTTTGCGCAACAAACTGGTCAAACCATTCGGCATCACCACGAGGCGGTAGTTGATCCGGTACAGGCGCAAGTGGACCAGGCCGAGAGCGCGATCGAGAACAAGGACTACCCCGCCGCGGAAAAATCTCTGCAGGAAGCGACGTCCAAGGACCCTAAGAATTTTCGCGCTTGGTACGACCTGGGCTTCCTCTACAACGCGACCAATCGTTCATCTGAGGCGATCAAGGCCTATCGCAAATCGGTTGAGGCGAATCCTCAGGTATTCGAGTCGAATCTGAACCTTGGCCTGCTGCTCGAGCGCAAAGGCGATCCTCAGGCCGCGAAGTATCTCGCGGCCGCTATCACGCTGAAACCAGCCTCGCACCCGGAGAAAAGTTTGTCGCAGGCATACCTCTCGCTCGGACACGTCCTCGAGAAAACCAATCCGGAAGAAGCTCTAAAGGCCTATCGAAAGGCCTCGGAGCTACAACCGAGCGACGCCGAGCCACATCTTGAAGCCGCCATCTTGCTCGAACAGCAAAAGAACGTCACGGCGGCGAGCCAGGAGTTCCAGAAGGCGCTTGATCTGGATGCCAACAACCGCGATGCGCTTGCTGGCTTGGTAAACACTTATTCGCGCTCCGGGCAATTGCCTCAGGCGGAAGCCCTGCTTCGGCGAATGATCGCCACCCAGCCACAGAACGCCACTCTCCACATCCAACTGGGACGTGTACTTGCCGCACAGAAGAACAACGATGAAGCCATCGCCGAGTTGAGCAAAGGCCTCGACCTGTCGCCTGACCCGACTGCGAACCGCGAACTGATTCAGTTGCTGCTGGACGAAAAGAAGTACCCGGAAGCGATCGTGCGATTTAAACCGGCCATCCAGGCGAACCCGTCCGATCCCGATCTGCACTACCTGCTCGGCACCGCGTATCTCCGCAACAAGAACTTTCCCGAGGCGCAGGCGGAACTGTTGCAGGCGGTAAAGCTGAAGTCGGACTTCGGCCAGGCTTATAACGATCTGGCTTTTGCCGCGTCCGAGAACAAGAATTTCAAGCTGTGCGCGATGGCATTAGACGTCCGGGCGAAATATCTCCCGGAGACGCCCTTCACCTATTTCCTGCGCGCAACCGCGCTCGACCACTTGCACGACTGGCCCGATGCCATTACCAATTACGAAAAGTTCCTTTCTGTCGCTGAAGGAAAGTATCCTGATCAGGAGTGGCAGGCAAAGCATCGATTAATTGCAATCGATCCGAAGAGAAAGAAATAAATGCGCTACCCGCTTCTGCTGACAATGCTTCTGCTGACCTCCGTATTGCACGCGGGGCAAAAACTGAGCGTGGAAGAATTGCAGCACAAGATCGAGTCGGCGCATGGCGGAAAGAAGGCAGAATTGCTGCTGCAACTTTCCCACGACCAGGTGGAACAGGTCGACAATCTGTATCACGATGGAGACGCCGACAAGGCGTTCGGTTTGCTCAAGGAGGCCGGATCCAATGCCGACCAGGCGACCTCGATTTCACTCGAAAGTGGCAAACGTCTTAAGGATACGGAGATTGATTTGAGGAAGCTCTCGGAAAGAATACAGGCCATTCGCCAGGAAGCGAGTTTCGAAGACCGCAAGCCATTCGACATCTCCATTCAGAACCTCGAACAGAATCGAAGCAAGCTCCTCGATCGGATGTTCAAGAAATGAGAATGTTGAGGATTGTTGTCTATGCTCTCGTCGTTTGTGTCTGCGCAGGTCCCTTCCTCGCCGCGATTGCGCAGGAGCGCGAACCTCTCAATGACAACGAGATTGGGGAACTTCGGGAGGCCGCGCAGGAGCCTCTGAAACGCCTGCGATTGTACGTCAGCTTTTCGGGCTCTCGATTGCTCGACATCGATAATCTGCAGGACAAGAAAAACGTTTCGGATCGCGGACAGCAGATCCACGACCTTTTACAGGACTTCTCCACTCTCATCGACGAGATGGACGACAACATCGACGAGTACGCGAAGCGTGGCCAGGATATGCGTAAGGCTCTGCCAGAGGTGATCACGGCAGAAACCGACTATCAAACGAGGCTGCGAACCCTCCAGCAAACTGTGATGAATGACCCCAAGGCGGCTCAGGAATACCGCGCTTACAACTTTGCTTTGGAGGACGCAATGGAATCAGTCCGTGGAAGCCTGGAGGATGCGCAGAAAGCGCTCGCCGACCAGACTGAGCAGTTCAAGGAACTCGAAGAGAAGCAGAAGCAGGAAAAAAAGAAGAAGAAGTACTAGCGTGATTCTGCCGATTTCCGAAGCGTCCACAACAAATCAATCTGGTAATCTGAACTTGTGACTGCGGTTTTTGTAGATATTTTTCAACGTGCGTATCGGGAGCTTCGTCCGCGAGCGCCGATGCCGGTCTTTGAAGTCCGCTTTTATCCGTTCGCGAACATCAATAACACCATCCGCCTGCGCGAAGACAAAATCTACGTTCGGCTTTCCGACGTGTTAGAGGGCGCTCCGGAAGATGTGCTCCATGCCATTGCCCACATACTCATTGCGAAGCTCTACCGCAAGCCCATCGATTCTCGGCTCTCAGCGCGTTACCGCAAACATGTCGGCAGCCGCGCAATCTCTGAAAAGGCGCATCTGTTGCGGCAAATGCGAGGACGTAAGCGAATCCATGGCCCTGTCGGAAACATCTACGATTTGAACGAGATCTTCGAAGAACTCAATTCACGATATTTCCATGGATTGCTGGCGCGTCCGGAGATGACCTGGAGTGCCAGCGACTCGCGACACAGCCTCGGCCATTACGATCCCGCGCACAATGCCATCGTGGTCAGCCGCATTTTCGATCATCCGCGTATTCCCAGGTTCGCCATCGAATATCTCGTGTATCACGAGATGCTGCACCTGAAACATCCAGTACGTCTGCGCGGGAGCCGACGTTGCGTTCATTCGGAACAGTTCCAGCAGGAAGAGAAGCTATTCCCTCAGTTTGAAGAGGCGAAGATCTTCCTCAAGAGATTGTGATCTTGAAGTTTGCCCGTGCAGGATCACGCTGCAGCAATCTCTCGACGCTCAGCTAGCGTTCGTAGTTCTTCCGCTGACGCTTCAATCCAATACAGCGGCTCGACTGAAGTTGCAAAGCGCATCTTGTAATCCTGCTCTCCGGTCATATAGTCGCAGGTCAGACCTTCGGCAAGCGAGCGGCGCGTGACTTCGTAGATTAGGCTGATGCCCGGCGAATACCGTGCCCATTGCTGATCGAACCAGATCGTGTAAAAGCGTCGACACCGATGCTCCCGCAACGTAACGAGCGCAGCGATACATTTCCCCGCCAGTTCGAGCGCAAATACTTCCTCGTCCTGAGGATCATGCTCGGCAACTGCCGCCATGAAGGCGATTCGCCGTGGATCAGTGAAGACATTCTCCCCGGCCTCGGGCGGCTGGATTGCCTTTTGCTGATAAATCCATCGCAGAAGAGACGGGCTTGCGGGGACATGCTCGCGCAAAATCACGCCCATCCGTTCGAGTCGTCGCAAGCGTGAAGCGCTACGTGAGTGCCGCTCGGTAAAACAATCCGCTGAGACTTCAGCAGCCTTTACCATCGGTGCTCGATAAAACGGATTGAGATGAAATCCAGTCCATCTTTTGTGAGAGCACGACTGCAGGCCGCCTGTAGAAAATGGCAAATCAATGCGAGAGGCTTCCTCCCATGCAGCAAGCAGAGCTTCTTCGTCTCCCATACTCAATGTGTCGCGATAATCGAAGAGCACATCCCCAAGACATGACAATGACTTTCGCCGATGGTTTACGCACAACGGCAAAATGCTCATGCCATTTCCGGTTTCACAGAAAATCACATGAGGCTCTTCATGATCGAAAAATTGGGCGGCGAGCCAGTTCCACTTGAAGCTTTGAAAGATGGTGCGGGAACAGCGTGGCTGCAGATATTCCCATCGACTGCGTAGCGACAGAATTTCGGCTGCTGTGCGGGCGAGAACGATTCGGCGCAACGGCGCTCTCCGGTGAAAACAGTTAGACGCGATCGCGAACGGAAGTGGATGTTTGCAGCTGGAAAGGAAATGGGCAGCCAGACCGTGGCTGCCCAAAATTGATCGTCTTAATAGAGGCGGAAGTTGACTTCCACGTTAATCTGCACGGCTACTGGCCGCCCATCTTTCATGGCAGGTTCGAATTTCCAGTTTCGAACCGCCTCAATGGCCTTCTGGTCGAGTCCCATGCCGAGGGTACGCGCTACTTTCACGTCACGCGGATGACCGTCGGCGCCCACCACGAGCCATAGCACGACTGTCCCCTGATACTTCGCCTTGCGAGCCTCTTCCGAGTACTCCGGGTCCGGAGTGAACAGCGCCTTGGGGGCTGAAACGCCGCCGCCAACACGGAAAACGCCACCACCGGTACCGCCGCCGCGTCCTGGACCAAGTCCTGGACCTTCACCTGAGCCAATTCCGCCGCCGCTGCCAGAACCAATACCTCCACCAGCGCCGGTTCCGTTGGAAGGCGGTCCCATGGGAACCGCACTCTTCGGATCGCCGAAGTTCGGCATGTTCGCCGCCGTATTCATCTTCACCTGTGGAGGCATCACGATCGTAGGCTCGACCGCCAACTTGGGATGGTCATTCCGAATTACCATCGCGGGAGGCGTGATCTGCTCCATCGAAAACTTCGGTAGCTTTCCTTTTGGAGCAACAAGTTTGTCGCGATCACCGCCGCCACCGCCGCCTGCAATCGTGTCGTTCTTCTTCGTCGAAAGCGGCATGTAGGTCGATGGATCGGGAGCGATGAGCGTCACCGTCTCCTGTTTCTGGACCTGTTGCACCATGTGACGGCCGGCAATCGTTAAGCCTACGATTCCACCGATCACCGCTACGTGCAGGAGTACGGAGCTGACGGCCCCTTTTTTCTTGTAGTTGTACTCACCCCAAATGTCACGGACTCTGACAGGCTTGGAGGTGAGCTGTAATGGGGGAAGCTTTTCTGGATGCCGGCGTTCATGAATCTGGCGCCGAATCGAATGCCACAACGATTCGTCTAGAACCTGGGAAGGCAGGAGCAGATTTAGTTGCGGTTCCTTGTTAACGATGTCTGACCTCTGTCCGGGCGGAGATGTCAAAACTTGGTTCGCCATACTATGTCCCGACTTCAGCTCCTACGGCTTGTTCCATCTCTATTTGGAAGTTGCCATATCCAGATGAGCACATAAGGTGCCAAGTTGCTTTTACCCTTAAATTCAGGGCTGCTGGTGGATTCTTCTCGTTTGCACCCCAACTTCTGAGTGGACGAATACTGAACGTGAGTCGCTCGGTACTCACAATTAGATGCTGGCTTACACATACCCGTGGGCAGAAAAATTGTCGCGCAACCCGGAAAAAGTTTCGTCACAGAAAGATGTGTGCGAGGTCAAAAGTTGATCCTGACGCGCTCTGAGCTTGCCCGAGGGTACAGCTGAAAGCTCTTGCGAAACTACTGTCACTTTATGCAGCTTTGCGGACGATTTTGACCAGGAACCGCCCGCAGAATAGACAGTGGTATTTCCCGCTACCTATAATGAAGAATTAGGCTGCTTCCCCCAGACCGACAGGGAGAACGGGAGACAAGAACGTAGTGCCACTGGACCTGAAAGCCACCATCAATCTGCCAAAGACCGCGTTTCCGATGAAGGCTAACCTTCCTCAGAATGAGCCGAAATTACTGGCCCAATGGGAGGAGGAAAGGATCTATGACCAGATCCGGCGCGAACGCAAGGGCTCGCCTGTCTACCTGTTGCACGACGGTCCTCCCTACGCCAATGGACCGATTCACCTGGGACATGCGCTCAACAAGTGCCTGAAGGATTTCATCGTGAAATCCAAGACTATGGCTGGCTTTGATTCTCCCTACGTTCCTGGATGGGATTGTCACGGCCTTCCCATCGAAATCAAGGTCGACGAATCTTTGGGCGGTAAGAAGCTGCAAATGGACCCCATGCAGGTAAGACAAGCCTGCCGGGAGTATGCGCAAAAGTACCTGGACCTGCAGCGAATGCAGTTCAAGAGGTTAGGGATTTTTGGCCGCTTCGAAGAACCGTATTCCACCATGACCCCGCAGTATGAGTCAGTGGTGGTTGAGACCTTGTTCAAGTTCTTTGCGAAAGACGCCATCTACAAAGGATTGCGTCCGGTGTACTGGTGCATCCACGACCGCACCGCACTCGCGGAAGCCGAAGTGGAGTATGAGAACCACACCAGTCCAAGTGTGTGGGTGCGTTACGCGCTACAGTCGGACCCACGACAGGTTGATCCCGGGCTGGCGGAAGCACAAGCTCGCAGCAAAAAAACTGTGTATGCGATCATCTGGACCACCACTCCGTGGACACTGCCAGCTTCGATGGCGATCGCTTTTCATCCGGACGAGGAATACGTCGCCGTCGAAACCGGAGACGCTATCTACATCGTCGCCGACAAACTAGCGTCCGTTACCGCGGAGAAGGCTGGCTTCAACGATGTAAAGGTCGCCGCGCGCTTCCCCGGACGGAAGCTCGAGTACGCCTCGTTCTATCATCCATTCCTGCCATGGCCTGATCGAAAAGTGCTAGGTGTATTGGCTGACTACGTGACCATGGATCAGGGCACGGG
This sequence comes from Terriglobia bacterium, assembly GCA_963724985.1. Taxonomy (GTDB): domain Bacteria; phylum Acidobacteriota; class Terriglobia; order Terriglobales; family Acidobacteriaceae; genus JAJPJE01. Next base: position 523,555 of record CAVRWV010000019.1, read on the forward strand.
CGCCGTACACACTGCGCCGGCCCACGGTGCCGACGACTTCTACACCGGTGTCAAATACAAGATCGATCAGACCTGCAACGTGGACGATGCTGGACGTCTGCAAAACGGCCTTCCCGAATACAACGGACTTACTGTTTTCGAAGCGAATTCGAAAATCGTCGAGCTTCTAAAGACTCGCGGCGTGCTGCTGCACTTTGAAAAAATCGAGCACTCGTATCCGCACTGCTGGCGCTGCCACAATCCGGTGATCTTCCGCGCGACTGAACAGTGGTTTATTTCGATGGAAGGCAAGGTCGACGGCACCGAATCGCTGCGCAAGCGCGCGCTCGACGAGATCAGCAAAGTGAAGTGGGATCCTGCCTGGGGCGAAGAGCGCATCTCGAACATGATCGCGACGCGCCCGGATTGGTGCATCTCACGCCAGCGCGTCTGGGGCGTCCCCATCGCGGTGTTCACTTGTGTTGAATGCAAGACCATCCTGAATCGCCCTGAAGTACATCAAGCTGTCGTGCATCTCTTCGCCACCAAGGGCGCAGACGCGTGGTACAGCACTACGCCGGAGCAAATCATCCAGCAAGGGACGAAGTGTCAGTGCGGCCACACAAAATTCAACAAGGAGATGGACATCATCGACGTGTGGTTCGAGTCCGGCTCCAGTTACCTGGCCACGCAGCGGCACGAGCCTTCCTGGCCCTATCCCTCGGATCTTTACCTGGAGGGTGGCGATCAGTACCGCGGATGGTTTCACTCTTCCCTGCTCTGCGCCGTCGGCGCGACGAACCAGGCCCCGTACAAGGGCGTCGCGACAAATGGCTGGACGCTCGATCCGCAAGGGCGCGCCATGTCGAAGTCACTCGGAAACGGAGTTGATCCGGTTGAGATCACCGATAAGCTTGGGGCCGAAATCGTACGGCTGTGGGTTTCATCCGTCGATTTCCGCGAAGACGTGCGCTGTTCCAACGAACTCATGGATCGCGTAGCGGAAAACTATCGCAAGGTGCGGAATACATTCCGCTACATCTTGGGAAACCTGAATGGCTTCGATCCTGCAAAGCATGCCATCCCGTTCGAGGACATGCACTCGATCGATCAGTACACTCTGCTGCGCACCGCTGAATTTTCCCGCGAGGTGCGGCGGTGGTATGACGAGTTCCAGTTCCACAAGGTGTATCAGCAACTGGTGGCGTTTTCAGTAGTCGATCTCAGCGCGGTTTACTTCGATATTCTCAAGGATCGGCTATATACGTCCGGTCCCAACTCAGTGGCGCGCCGTTCCGCCCAAACCGCAATCTGGCGGATCGCGGAAGCTCTGGTCCGACTCGTCGCCCCAATTATGAGTTTCACCGCTGATGAAGTATGGCGATATCTGCCGAGCACACCCGGACGAGCTGCGAGTGTCCACCTCGAGACTTTCTGGAAGGAGTCCGAACTCGCGCCGGTCGATACTCAACATCTCAAGCTGGAGCAGGACTGGGAAGCTCTGCTGAAGGTGCGCCTCGAGGTGCTGAAGGCGTTGGAGGCTGCGCGCGAACGCAAGGAGATCGGCTCCGCCTTGGAAGCTCAGGTAACTTTGCAGGCTCCCGATTCCGTTTACCCGGTGCTGGAGAAATTCAGGAACGAACTTCGCTACATTTTCATCGTATCTAAAGTTGAGCTCCTTAAGAGCGCAGCGACGAATGGGAGCGATGGATTGAAAATCAGCGTAACCAGGGCGCCCGGCCAGAAGTGCGAGCGATGCTGGAATTATTCCACTCACGTCGGTGAAAATCATAATTACCCGATGGTGTGCGAGCGTTGCAGCGCAGTTCTGGAGGAAATTGAGCGTGAGCAGTTCTGAAGAAGCTGTTCAGTTCCGCGCTTGGCGCAGGTGGCTAATCCAGGAAAGATGACTCGGAACCCGGCAATGCGAACTTTGTATTTCACTATTGCGCTATCGGTGGTCTTGTTCGACCGCCTTGCTAAGTGGCTGGTTGCGACTCACATCACCCTCCACGACACGGTCGATATTATTCCCGGATTCTTTCGTCTCACGCACCTGGAAAACAGCGGTGCTGCCTTCGGACTCTTCGCCGATTCCCCGTCGCAATGGAAGCTGACGATTCTGGTCGTGTTCTCACTCGTCGCTTTGGGCGTTGTCACCGTGCTGCTATGGAAGAACAGTTACGTGCTGACCAGCACTGGCGTGGGTCTCGCATTGATTCTTGGCGGCGCAATTGGAAATCTGTGGGATCGCGTGATCGACGGTCATGTGGTCGATTTTCTTCTTTTCTACGTGAAGCAATATCAGTGGCCCGCCTTCAACGTCGCGGACAGTGCCATCGTAGTTGGAGCTCTGCTGCTTGTAGCTGAAATACTCTTTTCCAAGCCAGCCACTTCCGAGCAGGCGATCAGCCGTTAGCACTCTAGATTTTCAATCTGCCTTCCTCAGTGCATTCTTCTGCTTTTCGTAAGTGGCTGAATTCGCCTGCCATCTTGCCCCGATAGCCTTGCCATCCAAAACCACAAAGGTCGAGTATTCGGCTTTTAAACGAACGCTCACGGGGAGTACATATGCTGGGAGTAAAAAAACTTTGCGCGCTTGCCGTTACCATTTGCCTGTTGTGGTTCCTGGCCGTACCGGCGTTTGCTGCAGATCCACAGGTCACCAAGAAAGACCTCAAGGGAATCAACCCTGGCCACCACAAATATGCCTTCGCTGTCATCGGTGGTGCAGCCTTGGGAATGGGAATTGGTGCGGCAATTGGTGGAGGATGGGGTAATGACATCACCAAGGGACTACTGATCGGAAGCGGCGCTTCCTCCGCGTTCTATCTCCATTCACATCGGCATGACACCATGGGCGGATGGAGGAACTGGGCCTATTTGGGCTCCTACACAGCCTTGGGCGGTGGTATAGGCTGGACGGTTTGCGGTTGCAACACTGGATTAGGAGCGGGTTTGTTGGTCGGGGGTGGTGGATCCGCTATCTGGTTAGCTGAGAACCCGCAGCGCACGCATCCAACGGCAACCAACGCGCCCAATGCGCCTACTCCTCAGCCGCCGCCGCAACCATAGCCCAGCGTGAGTCGTCCCCGCCGCCTGGCTCCCCGTTGCGGCTGGGGCAACTTCACTTGCTGCCATGATTGATCGCGACTCTCTCCTGCGAAGGCTCAGAGTAGATTCGCCTGTACAGCGATACGTTGCGCAGGATTGCCTGCACATATTCGCGAGTCTCGGTGAAGGGGATCGACTCCACGAATTCCTGCGTGTCACGATACTTGCCGTCCGCGAGCCAACTGTCGACACGGTCAGTCCCAGCGTTGTATGCGGCAAGAGCGTACTCGAAACGGCCGTTATACCGATCGACGAGATCTTTGAAGTAGCGCGTCCCAAGTTGTAGGTTGGTGGTCGGCGCTAGCAATTGAGTGCTGCGATACCCGCGAATTCTAAGCTCCCTGGCGACGGTCTTGCCGGTCCCGGGTAACAGCTGCATAAGTCCAACCGCGTTGGCACGTGAAACTGCACCAGCATTGAACTCAGACTCTTGCCGAATCAACGAGGCGACGAGAAACGGATCGAGCCCATTCAATAAGCTGAATTTCCTCAGGTCGGTCCAATATGGCCGTGGAAACAGATATTCCCAGTAAGGCCGCGGCAACGTCGCATAATCCATCGACCAGTAAGCGGGGACGGTCCGCTTTATGTACTCGATTGCGCGCTGGTAGCCACCACTGTCCTGATACAAACGTCCGATCTCATTGGCCGCCCACGCATCGCCACCGTTCGAAGAGGCCTGCTGTAACTCTCGCACCGCGAAGTCGTACATTGCCGCGTTTTCCAGTAGACGCGCTTTTTGAAATCGCAAATCGTCTGTCGGAGCCGTAATCAGTTGCCGAGCGACCACAGTTACTGGAGGTACGCGGTCCAGGAGCGGATCGGAGATTGCTTGAACCGTGCCGATTCCCTCCATGCGATCGCGCGCCCTGTCCGCGTAGTAGTAGTTGCGGAACCTATCTGTAAGCTTCTGATAATAAGCCGCGGCTCGTGGCACATCGTTTTGCTCTTCAGCTAAACGCGCGCGCCAATACAGCGCCGCCGGAACCTCGGGTGAGTCCGGATACAGCGAGAGTTGCTCTTCGAAACCCTTCGCGGCCTCGACGGTCCGTCCCTGCCGCAGCGTCAGCCAGGCAGCCTTCCAGTGCGCGCTATGTCCGTACTTCCCACTCGGGAAACGTTCGGAGACTTCGCGATAGGAATCGATCGCGCGATCGTAATCGCGCTTGAGCAGGTACATGTTTCCCGCACCGAAAAGCTGTTGTTCGAGATAAACACTGTTCGGAGCGGACTGCCGCAATTGTGCAAGCGTATCGACGAAGCGATTCTGGTCGTCTTCCGCGCGTGCAATATCGGCTAGAGTTGCCAGGCGTTGCGCGTTTGCATCGCCCGTGGACACTGTGAGCGATTCGAGATAAGTGCGCGCACCCCGCCGATCACCGCCTCGGTATTGCGCAACACCGATACTGACTGCAACGGTGTCCCGATCCTCCGGCGTGAGCGATTGGCTTTGCAGTTGCCGATATTCACGCAATGCGTCACTGTATCGGCGCGCCTGTGAAAGCTGATCCGCTCGTTCTCTTGCCTGCTGTGCCGTTCCCGTCAGGGCATTTACGGCAAGCAACTCAACGCCAGCCGAATCGGCTTCCGTTGCCAGCGGTTGCTGGAAGTACAACTGACGAAGAATCTCTGCTCCTTTGTCATTCTGGCCAGCACGCAGATAAGCGCGACCCAGCGTCAACTCAACATCGGACCGATTTGCATCCGCATATTTTGAGAGCGCAGCTACGGCTTCCTGAGGCGACCCCGCAGCCAGAAGACCGTTGGCGTAGATCACGGCCGCATCACGCGTGAAAATTGAGTCAGGGTATTTTGTCTCGAAGCCACGTAGAATTTCGATGACACGCTGTTCGTCTCCGCCTGCGCCGTAAGCCATCGCCAGAAAATACGCGACGTAATCACCGAGTTCGCCGGAATGCAACTCCGCTTTCTTCAGCGGAGGAATAGCGGCTGGGTAATCGCGATCAAGGATGTGTGCGTATCCAAGTACAAGATTCGCCATCATGCCGGCATCGTCACCGGCATGACGTGTAGCGTACGACTGCACGCCGGCGTACGCTGCCTTCGTCCGATTATCGAGAAGTTGTTTCGCCATCGGCTTCAGCGAAGCGGACGCCACGAAGGCGCGCGTCATACGATGACTGCGGAGTAGATCGCGCTCACGCTTCTTCCGCTCGGCAGCCGTCAATGGGCGCTTCTTCGATTTGTTTCGGGAAGAGTGTGTCTTGGTGCTCGGTTTATGCGAATCAGAGCTGGGGGTGCTTGCCGTTTGCGAAAAGGACCAAACAGCGCTGCCGAGGAGGAGACACAGAGAAACTACGAATGCAGAACACCGGGAACTCACGCTCTTAGTTTAGCGCGGAAACGCCGCTCCGAGCAGAGAGGGATTGTTATCAGCCAAGATACGGACCAGCTCCTGGTTGAACAGATCTGAGGATCCGGCCGCTGTCTGGCCGTAGCGCTTCTCATAAGTCTCGCGACTCTTCTCGATGTCGTCACGCAGCCGATCGTAGAGATCGTGATTCGTCTTGCCTTCGCTTACCTTCGCCTGGTTGTAGAGCTTGATTTCTTCCACCAAAAGTTTGGCGAAGCGACGAGCTTTCTTGTGCAGATCGTCTTCCGGACCCGCTACGGCGGGAGGCGCCACCGGTACTGCGACTGCTGTTCCACCCGAAGACGACGCACCTGCTGCAGCCGCCATAACGGCCCCAGCGGCAGCCGCGATTCCGGCTCCATTCGTATCTGGGGACGACGCAACCGCCGACCGCCGATTCGCGCACAGCTCCAGCCACCAGCCAGTGGTTCGAACCAGGATTTCCAATGCTGCGGAATCGAGTTTCCCTGCCGGATCACCGCCGTCGGCGTAGAGCAGGGCGACGCAACGATCGCGAACAACCAGCGGCATCACCACAACCTCATCGCGCGCCGGCCAGCCAAACTTCACGCCCGCATTGCCGTAGAACTGCTCCATGCGGCCCGACACCGAGGAACGATTGGAGATTGCTTGAGCCGCCAGGCCGTTTCCGAGTTCCAGAGGCGTAGTACGGATGATCTCGTTGTCCTGAAAGCCACGTGCGCGCCACCCCGCGGCGGTGTTGCCGCGGACGACGAAAATAGCAGTGCGCTGGCTAAACGACGCGCACCCTTCCAACAGCGCATCGAGGATATCGACTTGAGCGGTGGACCCCTGAATACGGTTCATCGCCTCGCGTAACAGCTCGGCAATCGGTTCGTCGTGATTGCCTCCCGGCAGGACAAGTTCCTCCGCCAGACGGCGTGCGACCGTTTCGCGAATCTGCGAAAACGAGTTGCCCAGTACTTCCGCAATGATCTGTTCAACCGCGTCCGTAAGTTGTTTCGTATCCGCCATGAAGCTCCAGCCGCCAACGGGAATTCGGATTCGGAAGGGGTGATTATATTGCAATCTTTGGCTTACACCATGGTTACCTAGGTTTAATCCCTAGCGAGTAGTGGAAAACTCCCAAAATCCCCGGAAAGTGCTGATGAAAATGGATTTCAAAAAGCCCTGTGCTCACCTTAGAGACCGTTTACAATAGGCTTCCTGGATTAAACTTCTGAATCGGGAGCCTCATGGGAGCCATCCAAAAGGTGAACGAACCGGCACCGTTGACTGAAGAGCTGGTACTGGTTACTGCCGCGAAAGCGGGAGATGTCGGCGCGTTCGAGGAACTCGTTCGGCGATACGATCGGAACGTTTTCCGGATTGCGCAGCATATTACGCAGAACCGGGAAGACGCAGAAGACGTCGTGCAGGACGCGTTTCTGAAGGCGTACGAAAATTTGCCGCAGTTCCAGATGCAGTCCAAGTTTTACACCTGGCTGGTCCGGATTGCGGTGAACGAAGCCCTGATGAAGCTCCGCCGTAGACGGCCGGAGCGCATGGTTTCGTTGGACGAAGAAGTTCGTACGGAAGAGGATTCCATGCCGCGTGAGATCGCGGACTGGAGTCCGAATCCGGAGCAGCAGTACAACCAGGCGGAACTGAAAGACATTCTCGGCAAGACGATACAAGGTTTGCCGCCCAGCTTCCGCACGGTGTTCGTTTTGCGCGATGTAGAAGGTCTGTCAACCGAAGAGACTGCGGAGGCACTCAACTTGAGCATTCCTGCTGTTAAGTCGCGACTGTTGAGAGCTCGGCTGCAACTGAGAGAACGGTTGAACAAGTACTTCAAAGCCCGTAAGGGTGGGGACAGCAATAAGTGACCTGCAAAGACTTCCTAAAAGAACTAACCGATTACCTCGACGACTCGCTGGATACGCGCACTCGTTCCGAGCTCGAAGAGCACCTTCAGTGGTGCCACAACTGCTACGTTATCTGCAACACCACCAAGAAGACCATCGAGATCTATCGCGATTCGACCCTTTATGAACTTCCCGACGATTTGCGTGGCCGTTTGCGGTCAGCAATCATGACAAAATGCCGCGCGAAGAAGCCGAGCACTTCCGGCGCTTAGTCTTCCATTCCCATTTCGGCAATAATTTGCACTCCTAAGTGCAAGGAAACACTTCTCTTCTTTTCTCTCCGAACGAAACGAAACCTAATCCCGAGTTCCCGAATCTAAGTAGTCAGATGTGGGCGGCTCTCTCCCAGGGTCGCCAGGTTCTGGAGGGAGGTACCTCATGTTCCGCAGATTGATGGAAGGATTCTTTGGCTGTTCCCACGCCAACTACAGTTTTCCAAGGAGCAAAAGACCTGGTGAACGTCGTACCGGCGCGGCGGCGCTGACGGGAACTTATGTCGTATGCCTGGATTGTGGTAAAGAGTTCGCCTACGACTGGCAGCGGATGAAAGTCGTCCAGCCCGACAATAAGCCTGCTCCGGCTCTTGCCGAGCCTGCCCGCTCTTACGCGACAAAATAACTCGCGCCCTTTCGACAAAATCTAGCGCATGAAAAAAGCCCGGCGACTTTGCCGGGCTTTTCTATTTAGGTTCAAGCAGCTTCAGTCATCACGTTTCTTCAGCGTCGGACGATCATCGCCGCTGTTTGATCCTGAGTTGCTGCTGGTGCTGTTGCCGCTTCCACTTCCGTTCGTAGTGCTGCTGTCACCCGAAGAGGTGCGCCGCAGCGTTGGACGGTTCGTATCCTTCTCCTCCTGAATCTTGTGGCGATTCTCGAGTACCGCGAGACGCGCCTTCACACTGTCGAATTCCGAAGTATCGAGAACATATTCAGGTTTTGCCGGAAGGATCTTTGCAATCTCCTGCTGCGACTTCTCTATGCGATCAGGAGTTGGCGGATGCGTGGAGAATGCCTTCGCCAGCGTGCCAGGCTTCTTCTTCTCTTTCGCTTCTACCTTTTCGAAGAACGCAATAAACGATTGCGGATCGTACCCCGTCTTGTACATATATTCCAAGCCGAGGTAATCCGCCTGCGCCTCGAATTCGCGCGAGAAGCTGAGGAAGGTCAGTGGCAGTGCCAGGCTCATGGCATTGTAGGCAGCGTAACCAATTCCGCCTCCCACGAAGATCAGCGGAATCGTCGCGAAATTGGCGTACTGTGCGCGGGTCATCTGCCGAGTGGCATGCCGGGCGGCCACGTGAGCGATTTCGTGCGCCATCACGCCTGCAAGTTCGGATTCATTGTCAGCCGCCAGAATCAGCCCAGAGTTTACGTAGAAGAATCCGCCCGGCAGCGCGAAGGCGTTGATCTCATCCGAGTCGATCACCTTGATCGTGAACGGCACTTTCGCATCCGAGTTCCGCACCAGATTCTGCCCGATGCGGTTGACGTACTCGGTCACAACCGGATCCTGCACCAGCTTTACGCTGGCTTCAACCTGCTGGGCGTACGACTTGCCCATCTGAATTTCTTTTTCCAGCGAGTACCAGTTGCCTAGCTTGCCGCCGCCCATCTTGCGGTTCCCGATGGCATCGATGTCGTTGATACCACCGTCATGCTTCTCGGAAGTTGCCGCGGGCGTAGCACTCGTATTCGAGCTAGACGGTTGTGAGGCCGCAGGCTCAGAATCCGCCGGAGGCGGCGCCTGCCCTGTCGAAACCGGCTGCTGTGCTGGCTGCTGAGTCGAGTCTGGGGTCGAAGCCTGAGTCTGAGCCTGAGTCGGCTGCGTACTCGATGGAGTCTGATTGGTCTGCGCCACTGCTACGGGCAGGAGGCACAGCAGAAAAATTGGAAAGCTGAGGAGGTACGCGCGTGACTTCATATCCGACTCCCTTTGCGAGTCGATCGCAACTTGCTCGTTGGTTCCATTATAAGACCCAAATGGGTCTCCCCTGTCCAAATTGGATGCGCCCTGGAAGGTTTAGAAGCGCCCACTCGCCCGAGACCAGCAGTATGCGCAACTATCCTCTGAGATAGCAACTCCAACATACAGAAAAAGTTGCGCGGATACGGGCCTCGGACACTATTTCGGCGGCATTTCGACGATTTCGATCCGAGTGGCTGCCCACTCTCCGGAGTCATCCTGAGAGGCGGTCACCCGTAGGCCGGCCCCTTTTCTAAGGGCTTCGGAAGGACTTACCCGGCTGGCCCGCCCAACCTCTTCTCCAAAAATGACGTGAGCTTGCGAGATCTCGACCCGGCGCACTGTGCCATTTGGACCTTGCAGATAGATCCACTTTTGGGGACCTGCGCTGGTCGGATCCTCAACCAGAACTCCGCGAAAGGTCCCGGAGGCAGCGAAACTCGCTATCGATGAGCAAATTAATGCTGCGAGAAGCAGGTATTTCACGTGAAATTGGATGCGCCTGGCAGGTTTGTTGCTGTTCGAGGGAAATCCGCGTAGCGGATGGTTGAAAGTAGCTCAGGACGGAGTCCTGGGACTGCTCCAGTGGAAAACAATTGAGTCCGCGCCAGCGGACGATTGAGCGCAACAGACTTAGTAAGCACCGGATAACAGAGCGAAGCCCCTAAACAGGGGCTTCGCCAACCATGGGTCTCAGTCGTAGTATTCCAGGCCGAGGTGGGTGATGAGTTCCTCGCCCTTCAAGTGCCGCAGCGTGTTCTTCAGCTTCATCAACTGAATGAACAAATCGTGCTCGGGATACAGTCCGGGCACTGTCATCGGTGACTTGAAGTAGAAGCTGAGCCATTCCTGGATACCCAGGCCCTTGAGCGATGACGTGCGCTGCGCCAGATCGAGCAGTAACACCAGGTCGAGCACGATTGGCGCGGCAAGGATCGAGTCGCGGCAGAGGAAGTCGACCTTGATCTGCATCGGATAGCCAAGCCAGCCGAAGATGTCGATGTTGTCCCAACCTTCTTTGTTATCGCCGCGCGGCGGATAGTAATTGATCTTCACCTTATGGCAGATGTTGCCGTAGAGCTGCGGATAGAGATCGGGCTGCAGAATGTATTCCAGCACCGACAGCTTCGACTCTTCCTTCGTCTTGAACGAAGCCGGATCGTCGAGCACTTCCCCATCGCGATTGCCGAGAATGTTGGTGGAGAACCAACCGCTCATGCCCAGCAGGCGCGCCTTGAAACCGGGCGCCAGGATCGTCTTCATCAACGTTTGACCGGTCTTATAGTCCTTGCCGCAGATGGGCGCTTCCATTTCGCGCGAGAGTTCGAGCATAGCTGGCAAATCGACCGTCAGGTTCGGCGCGCCATTCGCAAAGGGCACGCCCTCTTTCAGAGCGGCGTAGGCGTAGATCATCGAAGGTGCAATCTTCGCGTCGGACTTGGTCAGAGCCTTTTCGAACTTTGCGACCGAACTGTGAATTTCACTCGGCTTCAGGAACGCCTCGGTGGACGCACACCAGACCATCACCAGCCGGTCGGCCTTGCTGCTCTTGCGGAACTTGCGGATGTCGTCACGTACCTGTTCCGCCAGGTCCATCTTTGACTTGCCTTTTTTCTTATTGGGACCATCGATGTTGCGGATGTAATTGTGGTCGAAAACGGCCTTCATCGGCTTGATCGTTTTCAGGAACGGTTTCACGCGCCCGAGCAGTTCCTGCTCCAGAACGCCAGCCTTGCTGGCTGCCGAGTACATGTCGTCTTCGAAGATGTCCCAGCCAGTGAAGACCAGGTCGTTCAATTTGCTGAGAGGAACAAACTCGTTGATCTTTGGCGAGCGGCCATCGGTGCGCTTGCCGAGACGAATGGTCCCCATCTGCGTCAGTGAGCCGATTGGTTGTGCGAAGCCTTTTCGTATCGCTTCCACACCAGCGACAAAGGTTGTCGCTACCGCACCCATGCCGGGGATCATTACGCCCAACTTGCCCTTCGCCGGCTGGATCTCGCTTCCCGGTTGCGAGGTCTTCCCGGATACAGAACTTTGCCGCGATGCCATAAGCATTTCCTATCAAAACAAAAATGATGATGCAAAACGAACCATGTTCTCGTATTGAGAGAAGAAAAGCAATGATGGTGCACGGATCTGAGCAGATTGTGAGTCGATCAGCACCTCAGTGAATCAATCTGTCAGTATTTCAGTACATCAGTATTTCAGTTTTTGAGTTCTTGTATCATCAACTCACCAGGGCAGGTGCCGGCAGAAAACCGATAACTGACGTACTGAAATACTGATGTACCTTGCCCTCGGTTCAGCGTCGAACACTGAAAAACTGAAAGACCAATAGACTGACGAACTGAGAGACTGAACGACTGAGAGACTAGCATGCCCAAGATTGCCTTGATTACCGGATCGTCGAGTGGGATTGGATTGTTGAGCGCAGTGGAACTGGCACGACGGAACTATCACGTGGTGGCGACGATGCGTGATCCCGCGCGTCGCGATCGTCTCGACAAAGCATCGAGCGAAGCCGGCGTGAGCGACCGCATCGAAGTGGCGCAACTGGATGTGACGCAGCCACTCTCGATCACACATGCAGTACAGCAGACCATCCGAGATCACAAGCGCATCGACGTGCTGGTAAATAATGCGGGCTTTGCGATGGCAGGCTTTGCCGAGGATCTCTATCTCGACGAGATTCGCAAGCAGTTCGAGACGAACTTCTTCGGGCACGTCGCCGTGACCAAGGAAGTGATTCCCTTCATGCGAGCGCAGAAGTCCGGCCACATCATTATGGTCACTTCGGTCGCGGGCAGAGTCGGTCAGCCGGTGGTCGGCACGTATTCGGCTTCGAAGTTTGCGCTCGAAGGATGGAGCGAATCGCTGCGTATCGAACTGCGTTCGCTGGGAATTCGCGTGGTGTTGGTCGAACCCGGTGCATTCGAAACTGATATATGGGTACGTAACGTCGAAATCGGAAAATTCGCATCGGACGCCAGCGCTCCCAATCATGCGCGGGCGCAACGCTTCTCGGAGTTCGTGAAAAAGAGCGGCTCCAAAGGACGCCCCAGTGCCGCGGCGGTCGCGCGCTTGATTGGCAGAATTGCCAATGACCCGAACCCGAAGCTCAGATACGTGATCGGCACCGACGCCGTTATGGGCATCTGGTTCCGCAGGATTCTACCTTGGAAAACCTACGAGAAGATGGTGGAGAAGCTCACCAAAATTGGCTGATCCCCCGTCATTCTTTATTATGACTATGGTATAATGACCATGGTCTTATAAGGAGTCGAACGATGAAGAAGATGCCAGCCGGCGCTTTCAAAACTCATTGTCTTGCAGTAATGGATGAGGTGCAGGCGAAACGACAGCCCGTTGTCATCACCAAACATGGGAAGCCAGTCGCCAAGCTCGTTCCAGCCGACGAGAATACCGACAAAATCTACAATTTCCTCGAAGGTAAGGGCACCATAGTTGGAGACATTGTTTCGCCCGCGATCTCTTCGGACGACTGGGGTGATCTCAGTTGATCCTGCTCGACACTCACATTGTCGTGTGGCTCGCATTCGACGAAACTCGGTTATCGAAGAAGGCAAGATTGGCCATTGACGATGCACTAAAGAACGGAAGTGGCTTGGCAATTTCGGATATTACGCTCTTAGAATTGGCCGTCCTCGCGAACAAAGAACGCATCCGCCTCAACCTTAGCTTGGAATCATTCTTACAGGAGGTCGAATCCCGCTTTGTTGTCCTGCCGATTAGCGGCCGCGCATGTGTGCGCGCTCTTGGACTTCCATCTAGCTATCCCAAAGATCCAGCGGATCGAATCATCGGGGCCACTGCACTTGTAGAAGGACTTTCCCTGATTACAGCTGACGGCGAGATCCGTCGTTCAAAGGCGCTTCGAACCATCTGGTAAGAGTTCCGCACATACTACTGCGGCACATCCATCGGAACCAGCACGTCGCACAAATCACGAATCGCCTGGCGGTGATCGTGGCTCATGTTCACGAATTCAATTCCGTAGTCATCGAGCTTGCGATGACGCACTGTTCCGTAAATCCTCATCGGATGCGATAACGTCGGCAGGCTAAATTCGACAGTAACGATTTCACCGGGGATGAACTCTCCGGACTCGACCTGCACGCCCACGCCGCCTTCGCTTAGATCAGTGGACTTGCCATGAAGCGTAACGTTCACGCCTGAACGCAGCACGCGCACGGTAAGCGGCACCACAACCGCATAGCGTTGCACGGTCCGTGTGATCGGCCACTTCAGCGTTGAGCCCGGACCGATCAATTGCTCCATGGTCTGCACCAGCCGATTGTGATTCTCTCCCTTATGAACAAACGCGTCCGCGATGGCGAGCGCGCGCTCGGGAAGCTTTCCCGGGAAGGCTGAGAGAATGACTGTCTTCGCCTGCGGCTGCCTGTGCTGAACCTGCTCGATGAACTCGGTGGTGTCGATATCCGGTAGCGGATGGTCGAGCACTACGCCGTGGAAATGAAATCCGGCGAGCTCTTCAAAAGCTTCGCGGCCGCTCATGGCAGTGTGAACCCCGTAGCCAAAAGCCTCGAGCATGGAACGACGACGCTCGAGCTCGTGTTCCTGGTCGTCGATGTAAAGAATATTTTTTCGGATGTTCTGTCCGACTTGAACGCAGCGGACGCCGACCTGCCCCTCGCGTGACGTGCCGTCTTCACCGACCCAAACAACCTCGAAGCGCCCCTGGTTGTCACCGTTCTGGACGCCGAGAATGGCGCCCGGCGCGACCGTGTGTGTCAGACCCTTGAGGCGAGCGCCCATCGGGGAGATGTCCAAGGTCTGGACTTGCTCCATAAATACATGCCCATTGCCGTCCATTCCCCATACCAGGGTGGTCAGACGCAAGGGTGTCCGTTCCTCATTTCGATGGGGCATTTGATGCTGATGGTAGGCGTGGTTTGTAACTGATTCAAATTACTGAGGTAATGAGCAGTCAGGGGGGAAGGTTTACGATGAAGTTATTGGGGTTTAGATGAGTTCAATGCCTCTCAGTTTGAGATCAGTACGGTTTTCACAACACCTAACGCCTTCCTTCACAATTGCTACGACGCGCGGTTTGGGTGAGGCTGCGATAGAGCCGATGATAAATGCAAGAGGGCTGGCCAGTTGATTCCAGGACAAACCCTCAACTTGAGACGTGCCATAGGTATCGGCGCAGTTTGCAAGGCGCCCAGAACGTGCATTTCTATGCCGCTCTGAACAGCTTCTGGTGCGCACTTTCGCTGTGCTCAAGCTGGTTATAGAGGGCTGCAACGATTGCCCCGCCAAAAGCGCCGTCCAGTAGAGCGTACCCAGTACCGACCGCCACATCCTTCAACTTTGGTTGTGCCTGGTATCCCGGATAAATCGAGCTGACAAGGTTCAGAAATTGCCTGCCATACTTGGGTTCAATCAAGTTGATCAATCCAACCGTCAAAACGGCTCCGCCCCATAACACAGATGAAGTAATCGCCATTGCTCGTACATTCAGTTTCATGACACATTCCTTTCAATCCGATTCTAGCTTTCAATTTGGATCATTCGCTCTTTCTTACGCTGCCGGTTTTTTGCGGCTGCTCGCGCCAGTGGGCGGCATCATTACCGTCGTGGAGTGGCCCCCGTTTTCCTGGAAATTGGACTGCAAAAATTCAATCAGCCGCTGTGGCGTGATCACTCCCTCCAACTCGCGGACATCACCGCGGCGCACCACCGGCAGGAGGCCCGGGCTTTTCCCCAATCGCTCGATCACTACCTCAAGCGGTTGGTCAGGGTACACGTGCGGATAGTCTTTAATTAATATGCTGTCGAGAGAGGCAGTGCCCATACCAAGTCGGACCGCTTCTTCGATTTGATCACGTGTGACAAGCCCTGTGGACAATCCATTGCTTCCTACCACGAAGCTATTGGCATCGATTTCGGCAGCCAACTTCGATGCTTCCGCCACCGACCGTTCCGGGGGAATGAAGATGGTGTTGGGAACCATGATGTCGCGTGCGCGCCAAACTGCCGGCATACGGGTCCGGGCGTCCGGCAGATATACATGATCCTGATGCAGCAACGCGTGGTACAAGGCGACTGGCTGGAATCGCTTCGAGATGGCTAAGCTGATCATATTGGCGATCATCAGGGGAACAAGTATCTGATAGTCCTGAGTAAGCTCGAAAATCATGAACACAGATGTCATCGGTGCGCGAATGATTCCTGCAAACGTAGTTCCCATGCCGACCAATGCATAAGCGCCCGAATCCGCAACGGGAAAAGGAGCGAGACGATGCACCAGGATTCCAACGGCGCCTCCAGCCATAGCCCCAAGATAAAGACTAGGGGAGAAAATGCCGCCAGCGTTGCCCGAAGCATACGAGATAATCGTCGCGACCAACTTCATAACGCACAGAACAATCATGGTCTTCAGTAAGAGCTGATTGTTGAGCGCCTGATCCACGTACTCATAACCAACCCCGAGCACTTGCGGGAAGAAGATCAGGATTATGCCGATCATCAGGCCGCCAATGGCGGGCTGGTAGATGCGGGAACGCACGGGCAATCGAAGGAAGATTTTCCGGAAGCGTAGCAATCCCTTACAGAAAGCCAGCGACACGATTCCGCCAAGGATTCCAAGGGCTACGTAGGCGATCAATTCGGCGGGATCAACCAGGTGATATGCGGGCACATGA
Source organism: Terriglobia bacterium (assembly GCA_963724985.1). GTDB lineage: Bacteria > Acidobacteriota > Terriglobia > Terriglobales > Acidobacteriaceae > JAJPJE01. The sequence goes on from CAVRWV010000019.1 coordinate 539,565, forward strand.
AAGATTGGATTGTTGCCCAGGATCGAACGCTCGACGACAACCGAGGCCACCGAAGCCAAGACTGTCGATCCGATGAGGGCCGCATTCATGTCACCGATAATCTCTTCCAGCGCGAAAAGAACTGCGGCCACCGGAGTGTTGAAGGCCGCGGAAAGGGCGGCGGCGGCGGCGACCGGAACCAGGCTTTGCACGCGCGCCGGCGAAAGACGAAACCATCTTCCGATGGAGGACGCAATCCCCGCGCCGACCTGAACAGAAGGGCCCTCGCGTCCCATCGAGTGCCCGCAGCCTATGCACAGAACACCAGTGACAAACTTCCCAAAAGCGACACGCCCTGGCACCGCACCTTGCTTCAAGTGGTAAGCAGCCTCAGTCTGCGGGACGCCACTGCCACGCGCATCCGGAAAAAATTTCTCCAGCAGGAATCCCGTGAATAAGCTGACGAGGGTAGGAACCAGAATGAAGCGAAGATTGGTGGGCGAGTTCCCGAAAAGTAGATGGGTCGTGCCCTTGATGGCGAGAGTGAACAAAACGGCAGCCAGGCCAGCTAGCACACCGATGACCATGGTCAGCACCAGAAAAATCTGGTTCTCGCGGATCCGAAGGCGCGCACGAAGAGAGAGGTCGAAAGTGCTCATTCCGCGTCACCATGTTGGCGAGCGATCAATAGGAGCGCTTCATCAGCCGGCTCGGCACCGCCGCATTTGGCGCTCGTAGCTTTCTCGATCTGGTAAGCCAATTCCAGCGTATTCCTTGTCAGTCCAGGATCGTGGAGTAGCGCTTTCGAGTGCAGTTTCGGTTGCGCCGCAGATGCTTTCGTTTTGAGTGACTCGAGCTCCGCGCTTCCATCGTGCTGTTCGTCGATACAGTCTTCTAGTCGGCGGAAGGACCGATTAAAAACCACCAGGGTCCGTCGCTGGCGTTCTTCGACACCGATATGCGGCGCGAGAGGGTCGTTCGCTAACACCGTTTGAGTGAGGGAGAGAGTTTGGATCGATTTCCGACTCATCTTCTCCGTTTTTGACGGCAGCTTCCAGGTAGTGGCGCGCCGTTCGATACTCTCCCAACTGGAAGGCTGTTTCCCCAGCGCCTGTGAGTGCGGTAACGTCTTGCGGATCTACGCGAGTTGCCTCTACATAATCCTTCAGTGCTCGCGGTAGATCGTTAGCGCGAGAAAACAGTTCAGCGGCTTGATTGTGAGCTGTCGCTGTGTCTGGGAGTTCGTTATCCAGGATAAGAAGTTCGGAAAGCGCGCGATCGCGATCCTCGTGGTCGAGAAGGAATCGAATAAGCTCAACGCGGGTCTGTCGCTGACGTTCGTCTACCTGACCCCCGGTCCATCTACCGTAAAGCGCATTTTCGTAGTAGTGCACTGCATTATCGACATCGCCGTCTTTTCCTGCGAGCCGGGCAAGGTGAAGATTTATTTCCGCATCCTCGGGGTCTGATTCACGCAGCCGGCTCAGTGCCTGCGTTGCCTCCGCGTTATGGCCGCCATCTCCCAACGCGTCGGCTAATCTCATCAAGTACTTCTGGTTATCCGGGTCGTTCCTGGTTGCTTTTCGTAACGACTCAGTTGCGTTCTGGATTGCTCCTGAGCGGAGCTGGCTTTCGCCCACCTCATACCACTGTGCCGCAGTTCGAATCTCGAGTCGGCTTTGCCTGGCGGCCACCGCCCGAGTAAAGAAGAAGAGGCCGACCGCGCACCCAATAAGAACCAGAAGACGGACAATGTCCGCCCGTACAGCGCGTTGTGTTTCCTGCTTCTCCATTGCGAGCAAGCTATTTGGAAGAGTGTTCGATGGTCGTTATGCGCTTGAGCCGCAGCAATTTTCAAAAGCGCGCAGTATTTTTCTGCTAATTCTGGTAGATGCCCGGCATTCGGCAGGTGGATACCTCGCCCTGTGCGAGAAAGACTGTCCAATTGCGAGTGAGATAGCCTCGAGACGGTTTAGCCTCATCCAACTTAGCGTAAGAGCACCGCGGCACGTACGTATGCGGAAGGCTGCGAGGACGCTCGCAAATGAGCACCGCCGAACAACTTTACTTTGCTTCCGTTTCGTTGAAGAAGATCCTCTTCGCGATGGACTTCTCGCCTGGATCGCTGCTCGCATTTCCTTTTGCCATCAGTATCGCCAGGCATTACGGAAGCAAGATCTTCGTCGCGCACATCACGCCTGCCCAGGACTACAACGCTGTCCCGTCTGCATCGGAGGTGGAGAACATAGAACACAGGATGGAAGAAACCCTGTCGAGTCCTATGGGCAAGCTTCAGGATGTTCCTCACGAACTGCTTTCCGATCACGGCAGCATCTGCTCGAGACTGCTTGCCGCTGCGGACAATCGCGGAGTTGACCTGATCGTGATTGGGACGCATGGGTGGCGTGGCATGAAGAAATTCCTGAGAGGCTCGACGGCCGAGGAAATCTCGTTTCTAGCAACCAGACCCGTCCTGACGGTGGGGCCTGCGGTCTCTCGACCGTCCGATTTCAGACACATTCTTTATGCAACAGACTTTTCGCCCGCAGCCCAGCAGGCTCTACCTCTCGCACTGTCGCTGACTCAAACTTACGATGCGTCCTTACTGTTCCTGCATATTAATGATTGGACCAGCAAAGAACCGCCAGTAGATGCAAAGCGCAAGACCGTCGCTTTTTTCCATGAAGAATTGTTCCAGTACGGCTATGGAAAACTAATAGATAAATCCGAGGTGATCGTGGACTTTGGACCACGCGCCGAACTCATCTTGGAACTCGCGACTGCTCGGAAGGCTGATCTGATCGTGATGGGTGCTCATCCAGGCGCCGAGATGACGGCTCGAATCGCCGCTCACCTGCCCGGATCGCTTGCGTATGATGTGATTGCGCAGGCATCTTGTCCGGTTTTAACGGTGCCTCTAGCAAGAAATCGCGAGTGATGCTTCTTGGATTTCGCTTGACTGTTTTCCGCGATGTACGGCGCAAGGCAGTATCCGTGTCAAACGGAGCATTCTTGTTTCTCCTGACGTGAAAACAGGTAATCATCCAATCGTGGGCGCGGCTTTGGGGATTTGGAAGCGAGTAGAACGGGCGGGAGAGTAGCCTAATCGGGCCAGCCATATCCGGCTAGCCCGTTAGAAACTGTGCGCGCAACCCGCTCTACGGCCAGCTGGTGCGGTGCTTGGCACCTTCAGCAGCGCTATTCGAGGCCGGCTGGTTCGATGTTGACGTTTTCGACAATACCGCCTCCAGTTCTGGGCTCACGTAGCCGGGAGCCTTCGGCGTAGAGGCTCCCTCCACGACAAAGGGCTGTTTGGAGCGGAATTCTTCGGAATCGACCGTCTCTTTGGAGTCGGCCACGATCGGCAGGACGATGCGCAACGCCTCGATTTCTTTCTCCAGACGTTTAATTTCCAGCTCTTTGCCGCGTAAAAGGTCGCGAAGTGCTTCGTAAACGGTTTTCATTCAGATACTCGCCTCGATTTACCGGACTATAGCACAACTCAGCGCTTGGGCCATCCGAGTTTGCACCTAGGTTCAACCCTTTCCATCGGCCTTTTGGAGAGATAAGTGACAATACTGGCACGCTCGCACGCTTCTGCTTGAAAACATGGGTAGAACTCACAAATAATGGGTGGCACTTACCTGCGCGAGGCCTATCCGGTCCACCGAGGCAGGACGCAGCGGGAGTAATTTGGCGGGCAACGACAAAACTGTCTTTCGCGGCAGTCATCGCGTGCGCATGCGGACGCCTGGAACGGCATTGCCGGACCGCGACTTTCTGCAGGCCCTGCTCGCCTTTGCCTTCACAGTTCAAGAAGAAAATCAAAAGCTCAAAGGCGAGATTTCGCGCCTTGCCTCCGAGAAGAATGCGGAGTTCGAATCCACCGAGGGGATTCATGTCGCGCTGAATCGCATTGTTGCGAGCGCGCAGAATTTAACCGGCGCATCCGGTGCGGCTCTCGCGCTCGGCACCGAAGAGGCTATGGTCTGCGTCGCTCGCAGCGGACGTATCGCGCCCGATGCCGGCTCCGGGGTTCCACTCGATCACGGCTTGGCCGGGGAATGCGTACGCACTAGGCAGAGCGTGCTTTGCATCAACGCCGAAACCGATCCGCGAGTGGATGCAATCTCGTCGCGCACGCTCGGCGTGAGTTCCATCCTGTACGTCCCGCTGCAAGCGCAGGACGAGCTGATCGGCATCCTCGGATTGTTTTCCGATCGCGTATCGAATTTCAACTCCAGCGATTTGCAGTTGCTGCGCTACGTCGCTGCGCTCGTGCTGGAGCAACTGCATAAGCAGTCTCCGCTGCTGCAGACGATTACTCCGCGAATCCTGGTGGAGTCAATCAAGTTGGCGCCTCCGGGGATCATCGAGAAAGAGCCGGAGGCACAGTTCGCGGCACCCCAGATAAAGGCCGCAGAGCCTGCACGCGAGACGCGGAGCGAGCCGGCGACAAATGTGGTCGCAAGCGCCGAGAAGTCAGTTGCGTCTGCAAAAGCCGCAACCGTTGCTCCACCTCTGCCGATCGCAATTCCGAAGCCTGCCGAGACTCCAGTCAAGAAGGCGGCGGAGTCCTCGCGACAAGAAGAGATTCTCACTGGTTCGCTCGCCGACACTGAAGTCAGCAGTACCGTACTGATTTCCGCTGTGCTGTTCGTGCTGTTTGCGGCGGTACTCGGCGGCGGCTACTACATGCGGCATCACGCCCCGCCGATTCCAGCAAAACAATCCAACACGGTCGAACAGACGCAAGAGGCCGCTGCGAAGCCTTCTTCTCCCGCACCGGCCGGGAGTCTGGAATTAGGGCGCTCGCTAATGCCTGGTATTCGCTACTGGATGGCGGATGGCCGTGCCATGATCACCATCGCACTCGACAAGAAGATCACCTACACATCGTTGCGGCTGCATAATCCAGAGCGCGTCTACTTCGATCTGCCGGGACTGGAATTCGGCGCTCCCCGCGATCACGTCTTCGCCATCAACGACAGCATGCTGCAGCGGGTTCGCATCGGGCAATCTCCGACGGGCGTTACGCGGATCGTGTTCGATATGGCCCGTCCGCTCGACTACACGACCACCGAGACGAGCAATCCAGATGGATTGGTGATTGAGTTTAGTACGACGAAGTCCGACACAGCTCCGACCGCGCAAGTCACCACTCCGGACACGCCCGCCATGTTAACGCCCCATATGCTGACCGTCGTCATCGACCCGGGTCACGGCGGCAACGATACCGGAACGATCGGTCACAACGGTCTTCAGGAAAAGCAGCTCACCCTCGACGTCGCGCAGCGACTTGGAAAGTTGCTCGAGAAGAATTTAGGTGCGCATGTTCTTTACACCCGTAAGAACGACCATTATGTCTCCCTTGAGAATCGAAGCGCCGTCGCCAGAAAAGCGGATGCCGACTTCTTCATTTCCATTCACGCGAATTCCAGCCAGTACCCGACGGTAAACGGCATAGAGACCTATTACTTCAAATCTTCTTCGGAAGTAATGGAAAACGCTGGAGGTACAGGCGCCCGTGGCACTGATTCTTCCGATCGCGCACGGCGTTTCGCCGCGGCCGTGCAGCAGTCGCTGATCCACAATCTGAGCAGCACGCAGGTTTCTGTGCGAGACCGCGGTGTCCGAACCGCGCCGTTTGTTGTGCTTCGTGATATGCAAATGCCCGCCGTTCTCGCCGAGATTTCGTTCATCAGCAGCGAGGCCGACGAACAACAACTTCGCACGAGCACCTATCGGGACCGGATTGCGAATGCGCTCTACCAGGGCATCGCACATAATGTTCTTCCAAAGACTCCTGAGTCTGGCTCGGTGGCGACTCTCACGCGCGGTAGTGCCTCAGCGCCTTGATTCAGACTTCTTGTTCTGTAGCCAGGCATCCCACTCAAACATGAGATGGAGACAACGAATGCGCCATGCTTCCCTGCTTCTATTCTGTTTCCTCATGACCTTCGCGTCGATGAGCGAAGCACAGACGTCGCACCGGCGCCCTTCCCCAAAAACGCAGAGCGATACATCTTCCGCGGCGGAAGATCGGGCGGCGATCCAGGAGCTCGACGACAACGAGATCAAAGCGAATCTCGCGCTGGACGTAAAAGCGCTGGAACTGCTTTGGGATCCCGAGATCATCTCCATGCCTCCGGGACACGCTGCCATCAGCGGATTGGAAGCCAATAGCGCCTATCTCGAGCAGGAAGCGAAAGCGATGGAAAACTTTCAGATCCTGGGATACGAACAGGCTTGGCAGGAAGTGCGAATTACGGGCGATTACGCCTACGAGTTAGGAACGGTGCAAACACGAATCGGGCCGATGAATCCGGGACCGGAGATCGATACCACCTACAACATGATGCGTATTCTGAAAAAGCAGCCGGATGGTTCCTGGAGGGTATATCGCGCGATCTGGAACAATGCATCCGCGCCCAAGACCCCAGAGAAGCCGCCGGAAAAGCCGGCAGATAAGCCTCCAGCGGAAGATCGTCTGCACTAACTATTCAGCAGCTCGAATCCGATGCTGCCAGTGTGACCAGACGAACCAGACTATCCCCGTCAACAGCACCAGGGCGATCACGGCGTCGAAGCGGTGAAACCACATCTTCAGCCGCGGGTCGGTATCCCACTTCTCGCCCAATCGCATCCCAACGTAGGCCAACGCGAGGCACCATGGCCAGGAGCCAAGAAAGGTGTACACGTGGAAGCGCCACTGCGGCATGCGCGCGATTCCGGCCGGCAGCGCAATAAAGGTTCGAACCACCGGTAAGAGACGGCTGATGAAGACGGTTCGATCACCGTAACGAGCGAAGAAATGGTCGGCCCAATCCAGCTCTTTATGGCTGAGGAAGATATAGGAGCCATAGCGCTCAACCAGTGGCCGTCCACCGTAATAGCCGAGGTAGTAGGCGATCAGTGAGCCCAGATTGCAGCCCAGTGCGCCAAAAGTCGCTACCCAGAACAGGTTGAAGCGCCCGGTATGGACCAGGTATCCCGAGAACGGCATGATGACTTCCGACGGCAACGGTATGCAGGCTGACTCGATTGCCATGAGCAGCAGAATGCCGCCGTATCCCACCTTCGAGATTACGGCCACGATGAACACACTCAGGGCGGAGATGACTCGCGAGATCATTCGATTAGGAAGTGCTCCTTGCTGACCTCAGAAGGTATCCGAATCCTGGGTAAAGACGTAGCCCGGCAGAGTGACGCCCTCGTTCGTCTTGTGAACTTTAATGCGAATGGAGCCGGCACTGGCGGCAGTGCTATCAGCCTTGCGAAGCATGGCAAACTGGGTGAAAACCTCGCTGTAAACCTTGGTGACAAGGTAGTTTTGCGCGTCGGTTTCGCTGCGCCAGACTTGCCCGAGTTGAATTGCCTTAACAGCCATGTTCACAGGTTAATGTTCGGGTTGGTGGGCGTCAATGTGACAAGCTAGACCTGTTTCCTTTTGGTAACGTGGACAAGAAGTTCCGACTGTGACGCACCGTGAGCCCGGAGTTTGAGTAGAATTCCTCTAGGGAAACAAATCATGCCGGACAAAGTCGAATCGCGCTGTCAGATCGTAAGTTTCAGTTTTCTCAAAGTCGATCCCTCATGGCGGAAGTTACCGACCGCCGATCGTGTGGAACAGAAGCAGGAATTCCAGCAGGCGCTGGAGCGCTGGGCGAACAACGAAATGCGCATCCTGAGCTATTCCATGATGGGCCTGCGCGCCGACTGCGACATGCTTCTGTGGCGGATCTGTTATTCGCTCGACTGCCTGAGCTCCGCGCACTCCGACATGATGAAAACTACGATGGGATCGTACCTGACGATGACCCATTCTCTCCTCGCAATGACGCGGCGTTCGCAATATCTGATCGGCCAGGAGGCCGACAATCCCGCGCCCATGAGAGGCTACATTCGTCCGGGAAATCACAAATACATAATGGTCTATCCCTACACCAAAACTCGCACCTGGTATCAGCTTCCCTTTGAGGACCGTCAGCGCATGATCCAGGAACAGATGAAGCTGGTAGACGATTTGTCCGGCATTCACCTGCATACCATGTACTCGCTGGGAATTGATGACCAGGAGTTTGTGATCGCCGTGGAAGCCGATCGCCCGCAGGACGTCATCGAGACAGCCATGAAGTTGCGCGAGATCGACAACTACAACTACGTCGCCGTCGACAGCCCCAAGTTCACCGCGATTCGCGCATCCATTCCCGACATGCTGGAGCGGTTGGGCTGATGGCACGCGGAGTAATTCCACGACAACCAGCAAAGACAGGCCGGCACGAAGCGGCGCGAAAGGTGGAGTTGCGCGCAGCCAAGCTCCCAAAAGATGGCGGGCGTCCCAAACGCAACGCGCTGCCCATCGCGAAATCAAATCCGAAAGCGGCGGCCACAACCAAGCCCGGCAGAGCTTCCGCCGGTTACAATCCGCTCGCGCCTGAGCGCGTCAGTGAAATTCTCAAGCGACTCGAAGCAACGTATCCTGGCGCGACCTGCGCGCTGAAACACAACAACGCATGGGAACTGCTGGTCGCGACGATTCTTTCAGCGCAATGCACCGATGTGCGCGTGAACATGACTACGCCGGAGCTCTTCCGGAAATATCCGACCGTTCAGGATTTTGCGGCGCTGAAGCCTGAAACGCTCGAGCCGGATATCAAGTCGACTGGCTTCTTTCGCAACAAATCGAAATCGGTAGTTGGCGCGGCGAAAAAGATCGTCGCCGATTTCGGCGGCCAGGTTCCCGACAACATGGACGATCTGCTGTCGCTTCCCGGCGTAGCCCGCAAAACCGCCAACGTCGTTCTGGGGACATGGTTCCATAAGAACGACGGCGTTGTCGTCGACACTCACGTGCATCGCATCTCGCGACGACTCGAACTGACGAAGTCCGATGACCCTAAAAATATCGAACAGGATCTGATCAAAGTCATCCCGCGTGATAAGTGGACGCTCTTTTCCCACATGATCATCTTCCACGGACGCGCGCTCTGCGTGGCGCGCAATCCGAAGTGCGCGGAGTGTCCTCTGGAAAATCTGTGCCACGCCGCCGATAAGACGTGGAGCACGGTCGAGATTCACAAGAGCGCGAAATAGCGGTCAGCTATCGGCTGTCAGCATTACTCCTGTTATGTCGAGCGAGGTTGAGGCGATTAGCGGGCATCTGAGCCCGCTGCCGAAATCCTGAGCGAAGTCGAAGGAACGCGGCGAATCATTCCGCGTCCGAGTCGGGAGACCCTGCGGTTCCACACTCGCGTCGTTTTCAAGTTCGAGCGCCAGCGAGAACTGTCATCCCGAGCGCAGCGAGGGAACCCTATCCGACCACGGAAGTTTCATCCGGAGAGTCCCCTCCACTGAAGCGTCCCCCGACCACGATGTCATGGTGGCGCTTCGCGCAGCGAAGCGGAATCCATCTATGCATTTGGTTTTCGAAACGTCATCTTTACGGACTTGCCCCAATCCTCGCTCAAATCTCTCCACGTCGGATTCATGCTCACGAGCAAAGCCATCTTCTTGATCCGCGTCCACCCCTTGATCTGCTCTCCCTCGCGATGGCATCCCCAATTCGCGAGAATCTCTCGCAGTACACCAACCGGTCCAATCCGTAACGGCTCGTGAATCCCTCGTAGACGTGGTTCTTGTGCTCCCACACGCGAACTTCGAGTCTACTGGTGACGCCTGTATACAACGTCTTCGAGCGGTCGGTCATTATGTAGACGTAGAACGTTCGCGGCTCTCGGCGAGAATACATAGATAGGTTCCGCTGTCCCTTCGCACAGCTCAGGGCCAGCGTCACTATGACAGTTGCTGTGGGATGCTTCGGTGAGGCTGCGCACGTTGTCGCGTTCGCGAGTTCTGAAACTTCAGTCCACCACAAACGCATCCTGCTCGCCGGGGTCATGGTGATGCTTCGCGCAGCGAAGCGGAATCCATCTATATTGTCCCCGGCCCACGCTCATGCGGTCCGTCCTTCCACAACCGCGTCCAGAAACCACGATGTCATGGTGATGCCGAGCGAAGCGAGGCGGAATCCATCTATGTATTTAAGGGCCACAAACATGCGAATACATAGATAGGTTCGCTCCGCTCACTATGACAGTTTCTGTGGGATATCTCAGCGGAGGCATGAAGTTCCACCCGTCCACGACAACGTCCAACAACCACGATGTCATGGTGACGCTCCGCGCAGCGGAGCGGAATCCATCTATGTATTGTCACGGTAATCACCGAGACTTCTCAGAAAATGCATAGATAGGTTCGCTCCGCTCACTATGACAGTTGCTGCGGGATGTCTTAGCGGAGGCATGAAGTTCCACCCGTCCACAACAACGTCCAAAAACCACGATGTCATGGTGACGCTTACCCTGAGCCTGCCGAAGGGCAAGCGGAATCCATCTATGTATTTTCCGGTAATCACCAAGACTTCTCAGAAAGTGCATAGATAGGTTCGCTCCGCTCACTATGACAGTTTCTGTGGGATATCTCAGCGGAGGCATGAAGTTCCACCCGTCCACGACAACGTCCAACAACCACGATGTCATGGTGACGCTCCGCGCAGCGGAGCGGAATCCATCTATGTATTGTCACGGTCCACTCTCAAGCAGTCCATCCCTCCTGAACTGCGATGCTCTAACTCTCCGGATCTAGCTTACTTACCCCCACCTCTTCCCATTCCTGCACTCCCGCTCCTTTTCCCACGATTTTATTGTTATCTATTTGCAATATAACATTATCATATACATGTCTTAGAGATAATGACCTCCACTGGCAATGGGTTTCGATCTGACAACTAGCAACTGCCAACCGACAACTCGAGGCGTTCAGCGGGCGTCCGAGCCCGCTGCCGAGATCCTGAGCGAAGTCGAAGGACCTGCTAACCCCTTTGTTTTCCATTATGAAGGCCCTAAACCCTTTGGAATCCATTATCTACAGACGCATTACCTCGTAACCCCCATATTTGCAACGCAACGGGGGGAGGGGTGGAGTAACTTACTAGTTAACTTTCGGAGATCTATGCTGACTGTCAAACCCAAGAACGGAACATCCAACTACGGCGCGCCGCAATGCATGCACATCAAGTTCAACGGCCAGCAATGTCTGCAGCCGGCCATGCGCAACAAGAAATTCTGTCACTTTCATGGCTTCTTACACGAGCGCAACCAGATGCCCGATGGCGAACGCTTCCGCATCCCCATCGCCGAGGACACCGCCTCTATCCAGATCGCCATTATCCAGGTTATGCGCGCGCTCGTATGCAACCACATCGACACCAAGAAGGCAGGAGTACTCCTCTACGGTTTGCAACTATGTTCCACCAATCTGCTCGTTGACCGCGAGGTGTTCGCGGTTCACCTGCAACCTCCGCAAGGACAGAAAGAAGAGCCGCCATCACTGGCACAAATTCTGCTGGAAAGACTGGGCGTCCAAGCTCCCGAAGCCGTCCCCGAAGAAGAGCACCAGCCCCCCTTCCACAAGCCTTACCCGAACCCTGCACTCACCGCCCCGCCGCCAGCCGATACTTCAAGAAAGCCACCTGAAATAGAAACCGATCAGTCCTCCACATCAGCGGTGGTCAAAATGAATGGCGGATAGCCGACAAGCCGAGAGCCAATAGCTGACAGCCAATAGCGATCCAACCCCATTTACAATGGAGAGCGATGCGCTCATTGTTCGCTTGCCTCTTCCCTCTTGTATTGACTGCGGTGTCTGTCGCGCAGCAGCCGTCGACGGCTCCCAAGGCTGTCACCGATCCCAAGGCGCTGGTCAGCACCAACGTTCCCGACCTGACGAACTACGACCTCAGCAAGTTCTTCATGACGAGGACGGTGGGCGCGAGTTCGTGGTCGCCGGATGGGAAGAACGTTGTGGTGGTGACCAACATCAGTGGACGAAACAATCTATGGATGGTTCCGTCGGCGGGTGGTTGGCCGCAGCAACTGACCATCAGCGACCAGCGGCAGACGAATCCGGCGTGGTCGCCCGATGGACAGTGGATCGCGTTTCAGTCTGACAAGGATGGAAACGAGCAGTGGGATGTCTTCGTGGTTTCGCCGAAGAATGGCGACGTGGTGAACCTGACGAACACAGCCGAGGTTTCGGAGGAGTCGCCGACGTGGCAGCCTCATGGGCGGCTGCTGGCAATCACAGTGAGGCCAAAAGATGCGTCGACGGCTGAGATCGCAACGCTCGATGTGCTGACGCACCGCGTCCGCAAAATGACGAAGGATACGCCTAAGGACCGCTTCAATTCCGGGCCGATTTGGTCTCCGGACGGCAAGCAGATTGCATTTACGCAAGCGCTGGCGACTGGGAAAGATTCCAACGTCTTCGTGGTCGATATCGCTAGTGGGAAGGCGACGAACCTGACTCCGCATACCGGCGAACATCTTTATTCTGCTTCGGCATGGGCTCCGAATGGAAAGAAGCTGCTGATTTCGTCGGACGCGGGAAACGGGTATCAGAATGTCGCGCTGCTCGATGCAGCGAGCAAGCAGATCCAGTGGCTCACGAAGGCGAAGTTTGAATCGGAGGCAGGAAGCTATTCGGCGGATGGCAAGCAGCTAACGTGGACAACGAACTTTGATGGCAATCAAACTATCTTTGTCTATGACGTTGCGACGCAGCATGCGCAGGCGCTGCCTTTAAAGCCGGGCGTGAACGCGCCGGCGGGATCGGAGACAGCGTTCTCAAAGGACGGTAAGCAGCTCCTCTACAAGTACAGCGGACCGGACTCTCCCGGGGACTTGTGGGTCTATTCGCTCGCGACACGACATACGCGCCAGTTGACCAATTCAATGGTTGCCGGCTTGCGGCCGGCGGATATGGTCGCTCCGACGCTGGTGCACTATCCGAGCCACGACGGGAAGTTCCAGATTTCCGCCTTCGTCTATATGCCGCACAACATCATCAAGAACGCGCAATATCCGGCACTGGTGTATGTGCACGGCGGTCCGGCGTCGCAGTTCGATAACTCGTTCAATCCGTTTGTGCAGTACATCGCGAACCAGGGATACATCGTGATCGCGCCGAACTACCGGGGATCAACCGGCTACGGCAAGCAATTCCAGGAAGCGGACTTCTTCGATATGGGCGGAGGTGATTTGCAGGATGTAGTCTCGGCGGCCGAGTTCATCAAGCAGAACGGATATGTGAATCCGAAGAAGCTGATCATCATGGGGCGCAGCTACGGCGGGTATCTGACGATGATGGGGGTGACCAAAGCTCCTGAGGTCTGGGCCGCTGGCGTCGCCGTGGTTCCCTTCGTGAATTGGTTCACAGAAGTGCAGAATGAAGATCCGCTGCTGCGCGAGATTGACTACGCGACGATGGGCGATCCGGTGAAAGACAAGGCGCTGTGGGAGGATCGCTCTCCGATGAACTTCATCAAGCAGATCAAAGCGCCGCTGCTGATTGTTGCCGGCGGGAACGATCCGCGATGCCCGAAATCAGAAGCGCAGCAACTTGCAGACGCGATTAAGAAGAACGGTGGCACCGTGCAGTTGAAGATCTACGAAGACGAAGGGCATGTCTTCGGACGCATGGAAAACACGCTCGACTACTTCAAACGCGTATCCGATTTCCTGAAGGTGCAAGTGCCGTCACCGGGTTGCGGCTGCGAACTGGTGCAGTAGGCGCCGAAGCATCCGCCGAAAACACGACGACCGCCCGGGGAAAAGGCGGTCGTTGGTTGAGCCAGTGTTGCAGACGATGTGGAACTAAGCTGCCAGTTTGAATTCCAGCGGCAATGCTTCCAGGCCGCGCAGGCCGAGGTTTTCTCTCCACACCAGGTGCTCGGAAGCAAGGCTGATGTCCGAGGTCCGCTGCAAAAGCGTGCTGAATGCAATCGTGCCTTCCATGCGAGCCAGAGGCGCGCCAAAACAGAAATGCGCTCCTGCGCCGAAGGCGAGATGCCGGTTATCTTGCCGGCCAATGTCGAGACGGTCGGGAGCGGCAAACCGTTCGGGATCACGATTCGCCGCTCCCATTACGGCAATCACCGACTGCTGTTTACGAATCTGACGCGAACCCAATTGCACGTCGTCGGGGGCGATACGGGTCGTGTGCTGGCTAGGAGCCTCATATCGCAATAGCTCCTCGATCGCAGACGCGAGGAGCGACGGATCGTGCCGCAGTCGAGACATCTGATCAGGGTGGCGCAACAGACTCAGCATACCGTTTCCGATCAGGTTGGGAGTTGTCTCCTGCCCGCCCACGGCGAGGAGAATGCAATTCGCGATGATCGATTCTTCGCTGAGGTGCTGGCCGTCCAGTTGGGACGTAATTAATGCCGCAATCATGCCAGTTCCGGGATGCTTCCGTTGCTCCCGAATTGCTGCCTGAAAGTAGTTGGACATTTCTTCCAGACTTTGTAGCGTTCTGGCGGCGCTATCGGCATTGTGCTGCAAGTTACCGAGAATCTCCGCGAACTGGGCTGACCATGTTTTGAGCTTCTCGTGATCCGATGTAGGCACCCCAAGCATTTCGGCCATCACGATCGCGGGCAGGCGGTTCGCGAAATCCCCCATGAGCTCGATGCGGGAGTCTGCGAGATGCGACTCGAGCAGGGAGTCCACGATCGCCTGGATATGGCGACGAAGGCTCTCCACACGATGAGGCGTGAATGCTACCGAGCAGATTCCACGAAGGCTCGTATGCACGGGCGGATCCATGAAGAGCATCTGCCGAACCATGGTGCGGCCGATTTCGCTCATGGAGGACAATCCGATCTCGGCGAGCCGTTCAGGTTCCGGCGCGCACTTTGCCGAGAAGGCGCGCAAGACGGTGGTCACGTCCTCGTAGCGCGTCACCACCCAGGCATGCAGAAATGGATCCCAATGAACTGGATCCTCCTCTTGTAAGTGGTGATAGAAGGGATACGGATTTGCCAGGACCTCCGGATCGTATAGCCGGAACAGGCTGAGCTGCCTTTCGCCCAACGGGTGCGTGCTAGAGAGCAGTGTTGCTTGCGCCATAAGACTCGCTACCCTTCCCTTCTTGCGCACGGAGCCGTTCGATCTCAGAGGCTATCTCGACCACCGTTCCGTTTTCAAAGAGCTTCAACAGACTGAGCTCAACCCCGAAGGTCTCTTTCACCTTGGCAATCAGTTGTGCACCGAGCAAGGAGTGGCCACCGATCAGAAAGAAGTTGTCGTTTGTACTTATGTCTCGCGCCCGAAGGAGTGATGTGACGATGGCAAGCAACTTTTCCTGAGTCGGGCTCGCGGGAGGTACGAAGGCTTCGGGCAAGAGTGTGTCGGCAGTAGCGCACGAGAGCGCCTTACGATCAATCTTGCCGTTCGCAGTCACGGGCAACTTGTCGACGGTGACGAAGGACGACGGGATCATGTACTCGGGCAGGTGCTCGCGGAGAAACCCGCGCAGTTCTGTGCCCGTTGGACGCGATCCGTTGGTGATTACGACATAAGCCACCAATTGCTGAGCGCCCAAAACGCCGTCACATAAAGTGACCGCGCTGGCGTCCACCGAGGGGTAACGGTTTAATGTCACCACGATCTCGTTCGGTTCGATGCGATATCCGCGAAGCTTGATCTGATCGTCGGCTCTTCCCCGGAATGCGATCTCACCGTTGGGCAGATAACAACCAAGGTCGCCAGTGCGGTAGAGGCGAGCGCCTTCGATCTCGCCGGAGTGGTCGGGGAGGAATCGCGCGGCGGTCAAGTCGGGACGATTGCGATATCCGCGAGCGACGCCTGCGCCGCCGATATAGATTTCCCCGACGCCTCCAGGCGGCACAGGATTTCGGTTCTCATCGAAGATATGGACCTGGGTGTTATCGATAGGCCGCCCGATGGAGGGCTCGACGAAGCGATCGGTAGTGGGCACCACAAGACCCGAAGTCGCGACGACCGTAGACTCGGTTGGCCCGTAGTTGTTGTAAACGGAGAACGGCAGACCGGGCTGCGGGCAGTGATGCAGCTTGTCTCCTCCGGTGAGCAGTGCGCGAACAGGAGTGCTGCTCGGCCATTCCAGCAACAGCATTCGTTCTGCGATCGGAGTCGGGACAAATGAGATGGTGACGTCGTTGGCCAACAGCCAATCACGAAGAGCCACTGCATCTTTGCAGGTAAGATCGTCGGCTAGATTGAGACTGGCACCCGCTGCAAGATATGGCCAAGTCTCCCAGACGGTGGCATCGAAGCCGAGATTGGCCACCTGGCTGGCTCGATCGGCACTGGTCACCGAAAATGCATCCTGATGCCAGCGGACCAAATTGGCGAGACCTCGATGCGTGATCTCAACGCCCTTGGGCTGACCGGTAGAGCCGGAAGTGTAGATGATGTAGGCAAGGTCGTTCGGCGAGATCTCCGCACAAAACTCTTCGTCGGCTTCTTCGCTGATCGCGGGATCCTCGATGAAATGGACGCGGAACGAATCTGAAGAGCCAGTGAGTTGTAAGTTCGCGCGACTGCCAGTTAAGACTATTGGGGTTCGCGAATCGCGCACCATGAAGAGTATGCGGTCGATCGGGTTACTCGAATCAAGCGGCACGTAGGCGCCACCGGCTTTCAACACCGCGAGTGCCGCAATCACAAAACCGAGAGAGCGCTTGAAGTAGAGTCCAACAGGGGTGTCGGTCGTCACGCCTTCCGAAACAAGGAATCTCGCCAACCGGTTTGCCCGTTGCTCCAACTCGGCATAGGTCAGAACTTCAGAGCCACTTCGAACCGCAATGGCTTCAGGACGTAAAGTCGAGTACCGGGAAATTTGCCGAGGAATGCTCACCGCACGAAAATGGCAGTTCGCGGGGCAGAGTGGTTACGCCCGGCCGTGCTGCCGGTTGAGGATGGTTTGAAGGGACAGTTGCATTCGAAAACATGAAACACCACCAATCGATGTGAGATCAATTTTCGCGGGAGCAACTTGTGCGGGAAGTGTCTGCGGGAGGGCAATCTTCACTTCATCGAATCGCTCAATTCGTCGAAGCAAAGGTGAAAGTCTTATGCAGGCGATATGACGAACATATGGCTACATCCATGGCCAAGCAGGATCAGCGGCCCCACATTGATAAGGACCAATATCGGGAGGATTCGGACGTGGTGCGCCGTTCGCATCGTTCGGAGGCGCGCCGCTCGCTGTGCCTGCATTGATAATGAAGCTGCTGTTGCAAAGCGACTGCGGATTCGGAGCGTTCAGGAGATTGGGGTCGGCTACGATCGTGTTGCTCGCGGTGCCCGTCAGAAGAGAAACCGCCGTCGGGTTACCGAACACAACGTTGTTGCTGTAAAGATTGTTTGGTCCGGTTGCGCCGGCTTCCAGAATTCCGGCTCCGGACGTGCCGCTGCCGTTGTAAACCACTACATTATTCGTCACCACCATGTTGTTGGCGGTCACGCCACCTGGAGCATCTCCGGCGCCTACGGTGATGCCACCGACTCCATTCTGTGATGACAGATTATTCGCGATGACTACGGCGTTCGCGGCATGCCAGAGTTGAATTCCCCACGCCTCGTTTCGAATAGAGATGTTATTCCAGATGTGACCTCCCAAATTAGAGTGATAAATTCCCTGAACTCGCGGACAGGCACGAGCAAGGTTGCCGATGTCATGCACGTAGTTTGCGATGATGTCGTCGTTCTGCGCGGAGTAATTCGCATTGTCGATACCCGCCCCACCATTGTCCGTGCAATCGGTGACGGCGACGTCGTGTACTTCGTTGCCGATAATACGCACGTTAGATCCCTGATTCAGAATTCCCAGGTCGCCATCGCCGCTGACGCTGAAGCCCAGAATGTCGACATAGTCACCATCGTTTTCCCAAGAAGCCGTCGCGCCAACGGTGTTGATGTGCGCTCCCCATTGAGTATCGGAGACAAAACGAATTCGCGCAGACGACGTGCCGGATGTGGTGGTTTTCAGCGCTGCGCTGTACGTCCCGGGCGCAACGTGAACGGTATCGCCTGGGATGGCGACGATCGCCGCATGCTGAATAGTCGCCCACGGCGCTGATTGCGATCCGGGATTACTGTCGAGCCCCGTGGCGGAAACGTAGAATTGCTGCCCCGAGGACGGAACCGGGGCCGGCGATGGTGCCGGTGCAGGTTGCGTTGAGGTCGGAGGCGGTGAGGCTTTTTCAGAACTTCCACCACAGCCAATCAAAACCATCAGCGTAGAAAGGACGATCAAACTTTTTAGGGCCATTGGGTGCGAAAATACCAGGCAGACTCACGACGATCGAACTCACAGGTTGATAGGGCCATCCCCATCACCGCGATTCATGTGGATGGCGGGTTTATGCTCGGGAAGGGGCGTGAGGCTTTCCGCCAGTTTCGGAGAGAGTGCAAGAATAAAGTTGCTTGGGCCGGTGAGGTATCCGTTGGCCGCGAGTGCTTTGCACCACGCAGAACTGGACTGATTGCTGATGATGATGTCGACGCCACGTGTTTCAAGAAACCTAGTCGCGGCACGAATCACGGCGGCGGCATCTGCTGGAGACGCGAGGCAATCCACGATGGAGCCGACCCGCATGCTGCCGAATTGTTTGTGTCCGGACATCTGCGTGTCGAGCATCACGACCCAGCCTAGATCTTGGTTCCCGTGCGCGATCCTGAGTCGCAAAAACCTGGAATCGTCGGGGGGATAGAGAACGTTCAAGGTTGCAGAATCGCGAACAGCAATCAGCGAGTACGCATCTTTGCACCTGTCCCAAAGGTCGTCTGCCCAAGGTCCAAAATCTGCCACGCTGTTACTGTGAACCTCATTGTGAATTCCAGGTATGCGCGCCTGCATCAGGCGAACACCGAGTGCCCCGACACCGCTGTAGCGGAGGAGATCGAGTGCAGCGCGGTCAACTTTGTTCTTCCGCAAATAGTTGATGTTCTGAAAGAAGTGAGATGGAGATTCAACACGAAAATAAAATGGCACGGGAAACGATTGCCACTCCATGGCGTTGAACAGATTGGTGAGCGGCGCGTTCATACCACCCATGCCGAGGCCGAACATCAGAGGCTGCCGTTGCAGCGCGTCTTGTAACTGGATCACACCAATCATTGCATAGGACGGATCGACAAGACCCTCGCTCAAGTTCAACTGCGGCCCGCAAGCAATGCAGACTGTCTCTCCTCGGACCACAAAGCGACTGTGGGTCAGGAGATATCCGCCTCGCACTTGTCCGTCGTGCCAGGCGAGGAAGAACTCCTGATACGGATTTCTGCCCTCGCGTTTAGGAAATCGCTGAACGTGGCTGTCCGGAATCCGCCATTGCTTCTCGCCGCCATTTTGCAATCGTTGATTGAACGCCTTGACTGCGAGTTCAAGATCGGGCGTGTACGGCCTGATTTCCATCGGAACGTTCTGCTGTTGCGTTTGCGCACTAATAGGGGTGATAGATCGCCATCCCGGAAGCGGTTTGGACAATCATCTCGAGGCTGCGTCGCATGGCTGATTTAGCTGCACTGTTCGGGATAAAGACGATATCGTCGGGCTGAACTTTCATATCCGGCGACTTCGAAGACAGAATTTCCTTGAGTTGGATCGGCACTTCGTTCTGCTGACCATCAACGTTGCGAATCAGGCGAGAAGAGTTCAGCGCGGCAGTTGGATTCGCACCTTGGGCGAGAGCCAGCGCTTGCAGCACGGTCATCGTGCCATGCTCCATAACGAATCCTCCTGGAAGTTTTACATCGCCCACGACATAAACGATTCCAGCCTTGCCGACGACAATGGTGTCGCCGGGAAAGACTTCCACGTTTCCTTGCATAGAACCCTGCACATCGCTGCCGAGTTTAATGGTGATTGGTTTGTTCGGGTCGGTGCGGCGAGAGATGGTGACTACCTTCCCAGCTTTTTGGGTGGTGCCGCCGGCGAGAGTAATTGCGTCGAAGAGCCGATGCTGGCCGAGCAATGGATATACCCCCGGCTTCTGCACTTCTCCGAGCACGGATACGCCTTCGGCAACATACTCCTTGACGAAGATGGAGACCTGCGGGTTATTGAAGAATTCACCTTCCGTAAGTTTTCGCGCAATCAAATCCTGTGCCTGCGGCAGAGTGAGTCCCGCTACATGCTGCGGCCCTATCATGGGCAACACGATATCGCCGGCTCCGCTGACTCTAACCTCTTTCTTGTCGAAATCGGGCGCGCCATACACGCTCAGTTCGAGCAGGTCGCCGGCGCCAATTGTCATGTCGGAGGCGGCACCCTGCGGTTGCGAAACAGGATTAGGCGTTGAAACTCGGGCTGCCTCCGGTGTGGCCATCGGAGGAGTCACCGGGGTTGATTGTGAGCGAACCTGGGACAACCCACTGATGCAGCAGATCGTGGTGGCTAGTGCAATCGTGGTCAGACTCTTTAGAAGTACGCTCATAAATCCCCGATGCGCGGACAGCTCTTACCACGAATAGCGCGCAGCTGACTAAGGCAAACGTCGTAACGCGGTACTCTGGTTTCCCTCATTGATTCTCGAAGTGAAATCGCTGCGTGTGCCTAAGGCGGTTTCAGGTATGCCCGACGGGGCTTTCGCTAATCGTTCGTAAGTACCTCGAACTATACCGTGAGCTCACCTACTACAAACGAGGTGAGCTTTTGACCAAGGAGTCGCGAAACATCATCAGGCTGGGATTGCCTCTAGCCGTTTTCATCTTTTTAGGATTACTACCCGCCTTCGCAGGAGTGTCCGTATCGAGCCCATCGAATGGCGCGACTGTTACATCGCCAGTGCACGTCGTGGCTTCCGCCGCGTCCAGTTCAAGTGCGTCGATTACTACGACACGCATTTACCTGGACAACGTGCGCGTGTACCAGGTGCATACCAACCGAATTAACACTTACCTGAATATGAACTTGGGGGCCCATAACCTGACCGTGCAGGCCTGGGATTCTACCGGCAAGGTCTACAAGACACGCCATAACATCACCGTGAAAAGCGCTGCTCAGCCGGTTGCTGTGACAATCACGCCGTCGAGCGCGACCGTGGTTGCGAAGAAGACGCAGCAGTTCAGTGCAAACGTAAGCGGAACCTCGAACACTGCCGTTACCTGGCAAGTGAACGGAGTGAGCGGCGGCGACAGCAGTACAGGAACCGTCAGCTCGAGCGGTCTTTACACCGCACCAGCAGCAACGACGAAGATGTCGGTGACCGTCCGTGCGGTCAGCAATGCCGACAGCAGCAAATCCGCGAGTTCCACTGTCACGGTTTCGCCGGCGACAGTTTCTCAGCCCGTCACCGTGGCCATCACACCCACGACTGCCAGCGTAAACGCGAGTAAGACACAGCAGTTCAGTGCGAACGTAAGCGGGAGCTCGAATACCGCCGTCACCTGGAAGGTCAACGGGGTGAACGGTGGCAATGGCAGCACCGGGACAATCGGCTCCAGCGGTATGTATACAGCGCCGGCCGCGACGTCGAAGATGTCCGTGACTGTCACTGCCGTCAGCAATGCGGACACCAGCAAGTCGGCTAGCGCTGCAGTTACCGTCTCTCCCGCGACCGCACCGGCGCCTCCGACTGCGTCCGGCCCGGCACTCTACGTTTCTCCGTCGGGCAGCGATTCCAACGACGGATCCTCGGCTCATCCATACGCGACGATCAACAAAGCAGCGAACGCGGCCATGGCCGGAATGACGATTCACGTTGCTCCGGGTGTCTATCAGGCAGTCACAACAAGCAAGAGTGGAACTGCTTCGCAACGTATCCGTTATATCTCCGACGTGCAATGGGGAGCGAAGGTGATGGGTACTTCTTCTTCCGAAGCCGCCTGGATGCAGGATGGCAGTTATGTGGACCTGGTCGGCTTTGACATCAGCGGGGGATCGCGCCTGGGGATCGAGAACAATGGCTCCAACGTGCGCATCCTCGGAAATTACGTGCATAACATCGCCGGTTCCTGCTCGAGCAGCGGAGGCGCTGGGATCGATAATGCCAACTACTCGGCCTCCAACGACGACATCATCGGAAATATTGTCGGAAACATCGGTCGGAGCATCGGTTCCTGCAATACCGTGCAGGGGATTTATCTTTCCAACTCCGGCGGCGTGACGGCTAACAATATCGTGTTCGCCGTTTCGGCCTGGGGCATTCAGATGTGGCACGCGGCTACGAATGCCACCATCATTAACAACACCGTCTTCAACTGCTATGGCGGAATCGTGGTAGGTGCAGGCGACAGCCCCGGAGGCGTTACTGCTGATAACACGCTCGTAGCCAACAACATCGTCTACAAAAACACCGGCTATGGGATCTACGAATACGGCGCTACCGGCACGCATAACCGCTACATAAACAATCTGGTGACCGGCAATCCAACGGAAGTCGCACTGCTTAACGGATTGTCGGCGACCGAGACGGTAACTGCGGATCCGCAATTCGTTAATTACCAGGCGAATGGAACCGGGGACTATCACCTGAAATCCTCTTCGCCGGCGATCAACACGGGCACCAGCACGAGCGCACCTGTCACGGACTTCAGCGGCGGGACTCGACCCGTCGGCGGTGCCTGGGACATTGGCGCCTATGAATACGGTGCCTCTCCCGCGACGTGGCCCTGGTACTGAAATCACACCGGATCACTCTGGAGGGCGAGCCTAGTCTCGCCCTCTTTCTTTCCACCGCGACCGGGCGAGGGGTGCGGCTTGCCTGCGACGCCTTAATGGCGTCGACCTAAGAGGTATTCACTAAAAGAGGCTTTCTCTCAGAAGGCTGAGGTACTACGGGAAACAACTAGGGTCATTCGTCCCACGCATACAGGTCTTTGGCCCATCGTGAATCGCCGAACGGGCCGGTATCTTGAGAGTACTTTCAAAGTTGCGGAATTATTCATGAAAACAAATTTAAAAAGTAAGGCCCTAATATCTCTCGTGTGTCTTGTGGTTGCACTCAGTTCCTTTATTGCTTGCGGAGGAAGTACAGGCAACAAAGCACCCAGTGGCTCGACAACAACTACTGGTGGTTCCTCGTCTTCTGGGGATACGGTGTCGATAACAGTCGTTCCGAGCACCGCGAGCGTTGTCGCAAATAACACTCAGTTATTCGGCGCAAGGATAAGTGGAGCCACCAACACCACGGCTACATGGCAAGTGAACGGTGTGACTGGTGGAAACAGCACATTGGGCACCATCAGTTCCAGCGGTCTGTATACCGCACCGGCAGTGAGCGCGACCACGACCTTTACCGTGACGGCGATCAGCAATGACGACAGCACCAAGTCGGCTACTGCCGTTGTGACCGTCTCTCCCGCATCCACCGGCGGTACTCCTCAGCCGGTGTCGGTGGCAATTACTCCGACCAGCGCGAATGTGGTTGCGAAGCAGACGCAACAGTTCAGCGCGACCGTGAGCGGAACTACGAATAGTGCCGTCAGCTGGCAAGTGAATGGGGCGAGCGGCGGTAACAGCAGCACCGGTACGATCAGCTCGACCGGCCTCTACACCGCACCCGCAGTAACAGCTAAGACATCGGTGACTATCACCGCCGTCAGCGGCGCTGACACAACCAAATCCGCCAGCGCGGCCGTTACCATCACTCCGGCTGCAACTTCTCAGCCTATAAGCATTGCGGTCGCTCCCACCACTGCCAGCGTTGTCGCCGGCAAGACCCAGCAGTTCAGCGCGACTGTAAGTGGAAGTTCGAACACGGCCGTCACCTGGGAAGTTAATGGAATTGGCGGTGGCAACAGCAGTACGGGAACCATCAACTCCGGCGGCCTGTATACCGCACCGGCAGTGAGTTCGACGCTATCGGTTACGGCGACCGCCGTGAGCAGCGCCGACAATAGCAAGAGCGCAAGCGCCGCCGTTACTGTATCTCCCGCTCCCACACCGCCGCCGACTTCGTCCGGCCCGGCACTTTACGTTTCGCCTTCGGGTAGTGATTCCAACGACGGATCCTCGGCTCATCCGTTCGCCACCATCAACAAAGCCGCGAATACTGCCACCCCAGGTATGACTGTCCATGTTGCTCCGGGCAGCTATCAGGCGGTCACGACAAGTAAGAGCGGCACTGCTTCGCAACGTATACGTTACATCTCCGACGTGCAGTGGGGCGCGAAGGTGATGGGCACCTCGAGTTCTGAAGCTGCCTGGATGCAGGATGGCAGTTACGTGGACCTGGTCGGCTTCGACATCAGCGGTGCATCACGACTGGGCGTGGAGAACAACGGCTCCAACGTGAAAATCCTCGGCAACTACGTGCATAACATCGCCGGTTCCTGTTCGAGTAGCGGTGGCGCCGGAATCGACAACTCTAACTATTCTGCCTCGAACGACGACATCATCGGAAATATCGTCGGTAACATCGGTCCGAGCCCGGGTTCGTGTAACACAGTGCAAGGAATCTATCTTTCCAACTCCGGCGGCATCACGGCCAACAACATCGTGTTCGCGGTCTCGGCGTGGGGCATTCAGATGTGGCATGCGGCAACGAATGCGACCATCGTCAACAACACGGTGTTCGCGTGTTACGGAGGCATCACAGTTGGCGCTGGCGACAGCCCCGGCGGCGTTACTTCCGACAACACTCTCGTAGCCAACAACATCGTCTACAAGAACACCGGCTATGGGATCTACGAATACGGCGCGACTGGAACGCATAATCGATACATCAACAATCTGGTGACTGGCAATCCGACGGAGATCTCGCTGCAGAACGGCTTGTCGGCGACTGGAACGGTGACGGCGGATCCTGAGTTCGTGAATTACCAGGCGAATGGAACCGGGGACTATCACCTGAAATCCACTTCGCCGGCGGTGAACGCGGGCACCAGCAGCAGCGCACCTGTTCAGGACTTCAGCGGCGGGACTCGACCCGTCGGCGGAGCCTGGGACATTGGCGCCTATGAGTACGGCGCCACTGCGGCTACCTGGCCCTGGTACTGAGTCTGAACAAACTAGAGCGATTCACGACGGAGTCGCTCAGGGAGCAGCAAACGGACCTATATCGTAGGTCCGTTTTGCTTTGCGAGAGATTCCTTCGTAATCGTCGGGAGGAGCTCCGGTGGAAGTCCCCATCGCAATCGCCGGACTTCCGGCTTTAAGGTGATAATCGCCGTCACCGTCGGGCTTCCAGTTTACGAACACTGATTGCGGGTCGGCCTTGATTGTTCCGGTAGCAGCTGCTTGATGCTGCAGTTGGAAATCGCTGCCGTTATTCCCGAAGACCAGATTGTTGATGAAGCGGTTCTGGTCGCCGTTTGAACCCGTTTCGAAGATGCCGTACCTGGAATTGCGTACGACGATGTTGTTTGCCACCAGCGTGTCGTTATTCCGGATGCCGCCGGGTGCATCGCCGGCGCCGACGCAAATTCCAAACTGGTTGCTGAAACTGAGATTGTTGGCAATGGTGACGTTGCTGGCCGCATGCCAGAGGTGGATGCCGCATCCGCCACTGAAGGCTGTGACATTGTTCCAGATGTGTCCGCGAAGATTTGATTGGTAGATGCCATGTACACGCTGTGCGCACTCGCGTGCACCATCGATGTGCTCGACCGTGTTACCGATTACATCGTTGTCACTGGCGCGGTAGTCGGCGTTGTCGATTCCCGCTCCTCCGTTGGGCTCGCACTGGACTTGAAGGTCGTGCACGTGGTTGCCAATGATGCGCACGAATGACGCATCGTTCTCAATCCCGATGTAGCCACGTCCGGCGATATCGAAGCCTTGAATATCTACGAAATTGCCCGAGTTGAGCCAAATCGGATCGTCGGTCGTGCCAGTGATTTTCGCGGCAAACTTTTTATCAGATACGAAGATGATCCTGGCGTCTGCCCTGCCGACGGCCTCGGTGCGGATGGGTCCGACATAGATTCCCGGAGCGACGTGCACAGTAGCTCCCGGACCAACTTTGCCCGCGGCATGCTGAATGGTGAGCCACGGGCGCCGCTCGCTCCCGTCAGCTGAATCATCACCGCGCATGGAGACGTAAAAGTCGCGATGCGACTGCTGCTTCGGCTTGTTGCCCGCAGTTGCCGTGAACACGGAGCACACGCAGAGCAACAGAAGCAGCGTACGGAATGCGAGCGTCACAAAACTCCCGCGAATAAGACTAGCCGTCATACTGGATGCCAAACTGCTGCGTCCACTGAATGAGGTTCACCCAGCGCCAGACGTGCAGGTCGAATGGTTTGCGTCCATTGCGGACGGCGTCCCACTCTCCGCGAATTATTTTCATATCGAGGAAAGGAATGGCATCTGCCGCGTCGCAACTCAATATTCGGGCGACCCAGTCCTGCAATCGCAGTAGCCACGTTTGTTCTGGCGTGGCGAATCCAACTTTGTCTCTACGGTCGAGGATGCAGTCGGGGACAATGCCACGCATGGCGTGGCGAAACACAGCCTTCGATGTTCCGTCTCTGCCGACTATGTAGTCCTCCGGCAAAGAAAGGATGAAATTGACGAACTCAGGGGTGAGAAACGGTACTCGGCTCTCGATAGAGAAGGCCATCGAGTTGCGATCTTCGTATCGCAACAGGTTGGGTAACGAGCTTTCGGTGAGAGTCCGCAACAAGCGCTCTTTCAGCAACTCCGAACCAGGTCCATAGCCGCGCACAGAACGGTGCGTGTCTTCGTGAAACCAGGCTTGTTTGAGCCAAGGCGGGTTCGGATCCTTCCCTACCAATTTCCGCATCGGGAGATGCATGTCGGCAGGCAGCAGATGTTCCCCTGCGATCAGCATCAACCAAATCTTGCCGGTGTTGGGCAGGTGTGAACAACGGACAAGAAAATCAGCGGCCTGGCCCCACTCTCCTTGTCGTAACAATGACGCGAGGCGAGCGCCCAAGTAGTAGCGGTATCCGCCGAGGATTTCGTCGGCTCCCTGGCCGTCAAGCATCACTTTGATGCCCGATTCTCGCGCTGACCGAAACACGCAATACTGCGCATACATACTGGTCCCGCCGAACGGTTCGTCCTGCGCGTACATCAACTCGTCCAGATCGGTGACCAGGGAGTCGGCATCCGGGCGAGTTTTGTGCACTTCGGCGCTGGCTGCTGTACCGATAATGTCGACCCACTTCTCTTCACTGATCGATTCGTCCTCTGCGATGTAGCTGAAGGTGTGAAGCTGAAGCCTGCTGTCGACCTCGCGCATTGCCATGGTGATAGCCGAAGAATCGATTCCTCCCGACAACGCGGCGCCCACAGGCACATCGCTGCGAAGATGTAGACGGATATTCTTTATAAACAAATCGCGAACGTGCGAAGCCGCTTCGTCAAACGAGATGTCATGGTTTGTTTCTGTCTCGGGCTTCCAATAACAGACGGGATCGGAACGGAAATCGCGGTCGAGTGATATCAACAGGTAGTGCGCCGGCGGAAGTTGGTGAACGTTCGCAAACATCGTCGCTGAGCCGAACTTGCATGCTCCATGACGCAAGTAGAGCAATACCCGCTCACGATCGACTTCGCGTGTTGCTGTCCCGAATTCCAGGAGCGCCTTGATCTCTGAAGCGAAGGTGAAGCCATCGCGGTCAGCGCTGTAGTAAAGAGGCTTGATTCCAAAATAGTCGCGCGCCAGCAACACCACGCGAGAAACGGTATCCAATACCGCAAATGCGAACATTCCTATGAAGCGCCGGAGAGCATCGGTCCCCCACCGCGCATAAGCCGCGAGCAGAACCTCGGTATCCGATTGCGAGCGGAAACTATGGCCTAGTGATTCCAGCTCCTGACGAAGCTCGATGTAGTTGTAAATCTCGCCATTGAATACGACGTGGTAGCGGCCATCGGTCGTGCTCATCGGCTGCCAGCCAGTCTTCGCGAGATCAAGGATTGACAGGCGGCGATGGAGGAATATCACCTCGGATTCAGTGTGCGGGGGACTCCAGTCGCGTCCGACTTCGACATGGCCTCTGCCGTATCGGAGAAAGCCATAATCGTCGGGTCCGCGGTGTTCGAGGCGGCTCAGTATCTGTGGCGCATTACCGCGGTCAGCGTTGCCGGAGCGATCGATATTGCCTGCGATCCCGCACATAAGAAATTCGTGGAGTCGGTCGCGCCGACACACTTCTCAACGGTGGCGAAGCGAGGTTAGTTGCTAATCGGGGACTCTTCCCCGATTGCAGCTTTCGCCATGTGGCAATTTCTAGAAAGCACGTACACCAGTACGAAGAAATAGGCGGCGTAGGCAACGGTGTTCACTGCGCTCAACCACCGAACCGTTTGTAGGACGGGGAGCGAGTGCTGTTTCGCTATCCCGAACACGATAGCGATGCTGACTACGGTCAGCAGATCGTAGATGAGCTTGAATTCCTGTCCCTGAAACACCAGGACTACCCGGCTAAGAGGACTGACTACGAACTGCATGAGGAACCATGGGGCGACGGCGCTGGCCAGTGTTCCGGCCAGCAACCAGCGACTTCCGAACACAAACGAGAAGAGTGACTCCCCTTTGAAGAACAACAGCCCTGCAGGAATTATGCCGATAAGCAAGAGACTGAAAGCCGTTTTGCGAAATAGCGCTGCACAAAGACGGGGATTTTCTCGCGCACGCTGCGCCATTGAACTATGGAAGACATCGGCCACACCCACTGTGAGCAGCGACATGGGCACCGCCATCACTCTTTGCACGATGGCGAAGTGACCGGCCACGCCCGAGCCGTAAAGCACTACGAGTAGAGGAACAGAAATGTTCATCGAGAGCGTATCGATGAATGAGGATGGCAGGGAGTACACCGGAAATTTGCGATTCTTCCTTAGCGTGCTACGAAAGTTGTCCAACGTCGTTTGTGCGATGTGTGACTTGACGATGGGAAAGGCGTCTCTAAACATTGCGCCCATTCCCATACAGCGCCCGAGTAGTTCACCAAGAAGTAAATTAGCGGCTCCTGCATGAAAGAAGCCGGCGACTACTTGAAATACGGAGCGTCCTCCATGCTGCATTACTGCGGATCGTGAAACGACAGCGTAACGGTCTCGCCGAATTTCCCAATAACGCAGGCTACCAAAAGCGCCTGTAGTCAATAACACCGGGACCATGATGAGAGCCGCATATTGCGGAAGCGCCCCGAATCCAAACAGTGAAAAACGGATTAACACGAAGAGGAGCGCTGAAATGATGAGGCTTAGGGGTAAGGAGAAAAGGATCGACAGAAAAGCCAACTGAGATGCTTCGCGCTCATCCTGTGCCGATATAATCCCCAGTTCGTAGCGCAGCGATACAGCAACGGCGGCCATGCTGAGAAATGATGTGAATAATGCAAGCTGGCCGATTGAGGCGGGCAAATAAAGGCGCGTGATCACCGGAACGAGAAGGAAGTTGATCGCCTGAGCAATGACGGTACCGCTGCTCAGCACCGCTACCTTTTTTGCGAAGCCTGTTCTCGATCGCGCTACGACACCTCCCATGCGAGCGATGAGGGAGCTTGCGGCGGAAGGAACGTCGCGCTGCTCGAGATCCTCCAGTGAGTTGCTGGCTCGGTTTAGCATTTGCAGATCGGTTGGCGCTAGTCGCCGGTGGACTCTTGAGCTATCTCGCGATGCTTGATGCTCGCGTTCGCCGATTGCCGCCTCGACAGAAGCATTCCGGTGAGAGTTCCCCATCCATAAACCAGATGGAATACGAGAATCACAAAAGGCAGGCACATTCCCCGCAGGCTCCTCTTTCGTACGGTCACTTGGGCACCAGCGATGGTTCCTAAGATGAGGTGTCCGCCAAGAGCGAGACATCCTAACAATGAAGCGACGGGAATTACGCTCGACCAATTGCTGACAAGAGCTACGAAGATCAGTGAAGCCAGAAAGAGGATCGAAAGAACAAATATCAACGGGACAAAGTGTCGCGGGCGTAAGGAATTTGGATTCCGCCGCAGGCTGATGGCATTCCAGAGGCCACTTTGATATCCCCATCTCCAAAGCTCCGCGAGAGAAGAGCGCGCGTAGTAAAGGCAATGGACCTGCTCTGTAAGGAACAGCTTGTAGCCTCGAGCGCACAGCTTTTGGTTTATATCGTTGTCCTGATTACGAAGTAACGTCTCATCGTAGCCGCCGACCTCAAGTAGGGCGCTCTTGCGCGTCACTGGGAAAGGGATCGTATCGACGAAGCCCTCGTGCTGCGTCCGCACAGAATTTCCTGAAGAACAAAATGGATGGCCCGTCGCCCACGCGCATACCTGAGCCTGCCAGGAGTCATTGGCGGGAACGGTAAGGATCTTTCCGCTGCAGCCCACTGCGTTTTGGCGCACCAGTTCTGTGAGACACACCGCAACGTAGTCGGGCGGATAAAGAGCGTGTGCGCCCAAAATGGCCACGTACTCCCCTTGAGCAGCTGCGAAGCCCGGCATTGAATGCGGCGGGGGTGCTCTTCAAGCTGTTGCGAAGAAGTGTGAGTCGTGAGTCTCTCGCGGCAAGGCGCGAAACAATCGCAGGCGTGTTGTCCAGGGAGCCGTTGTCGATCACCAGCAACTCGAGGTCGAAAGAATCCGTGGACTGACTCAGCAGAGACTTTACAGTGTCCTCGATAAATGCAGCCTCATTGCAGGCGGCGAGGATGACCGATACGAGCGGCTTTTCTTTCGCGGCAGGCGTCATACGCTATAGGGGGTGCTCAGCGGCTTGCTTGACCACAGATAGTCGGAAGAGTGTGGTACGTCACTATAGTGCTCTCGTTGTTTTTCAATGACCATTCGGTCGACTACGAAAACGGCGGCGATCCAGAAGAACATGATGCGGTTGTCGATCCCGCCCGTAATCATGTTGAGGAGGATGGAAAAAAGAAATACCGGGAGAACGAAGATGAATTCGCTTCTGGCGCGTCGAATACGCGCGAGTGAAACGAATGCTGCGCCTAACAGTCCGAGCAAGGCGGCCAGTCCGGGCAAGCCCTGCTCTGCGGCCACCTCCAGGACAAAGCAGTGTGGAAACGCGGACCGGTCGTCACCGTAATAAAAGTTCCCCCACCCTGCCAGGCCGAGTCCAGCAAAGGGCCTTTCCGAAAACGCGAACGCGGACGATTTGAAGAAATCCAACCGCTTGCTGGTTGTGCCTCCGGCGTCGATGTTTCCATGCATCAGTGCAGTCAACTCCATTCCCTTCTGATGGGATTTGGTTTCCGCGCCGGGAAGTTGTTGTACCCACGACAAAGCTGCCCCCATGCCCACAATTAATAGGAGAACTCCAGCTACAACCACTCGTCGTGACACGACCTGTGGTCCACCGCGCGGTAGAGCCAGGGTGGTTAGAACCACAACCAGCAGCAGCACTAAAGACGGGCCACGAGCGATCGAGGCGACCATCCCGACTGAAAGGACGGGAAGAGCAACGAACGTCATGAGGCGTCCGAACCGGCCTGGAAATCGGTGATAAAGCAAAATCAGGATTGTGATTCCCAGCAGTTCTGCGTCGCCGATGTAGGTAACATCGGCCTCCCCAAATACCTGCTTGTCATTTGGATGAGAGATGCCCAAGATAAGTCGGATGGCGATAGGAACGGCAAGGGCAACGACGGCCCACAGCAATATTTGGAAGTCACGCTCCCGTTTGAACAGGAAGAATGGCGGGAGGAATGCAAGTGTGTTGAAGACAATAATGTGTTCGAGTTTTTCTGTGGCGGCCTGTGGGGAGGACGTATAGAGGAAACTGATCGTCAAGGTGAGCTGTAGCAGGAGAAACGCGAGCACGCCCCATTTCTGGGCGCGGAAGAGCTCGCCAAGAGTTTTCTCGCCGACGCCGCCTACAATCAGCAACAACTCCCATGCAGTTGTGGCGGCGAGCAACCCTACGATTATGAGGGTGGGATCGGTGAGGCTGATTCCCACGGCCGCATGAGTCTTATAGTTGCCCACGAACAGCATACCGGCGATCAGCAGCGCGGGATATCTGCGGATAAGTACCACCGCAATCGGTAACAATGCGGCCACGACCAGGGACCACGCAGGATCAATGCCCAGTCTCAAAGCCGCTAAGAGAACGGCCGCAACACACGCAGCGACCGCGAAACCGATGAATACTTTGCCGCGCTTCGTCATTTGCTCAGGAGGGTATTTGTGAGCGAGCCGTTGAATTTAAATCAGCTGGCAGCTAAGCGATCGTAGAGCCGCAGGAGTTTGATCTTCTCAGTTGCCCAGTTAAACCGTCGCATGCTGGCCTCACGTCCGCGTCTACCCATTTCTTCAGCTTCGGCGGGATTCTCAAGCAACCAGCAGATCGCGCTCGCGATATCTTCCGGGTCCAACGGATTTACGAGCAAACCGCAGCCTGTGTCTTCAACGATCTGGCGCCATGCGGGGAAATCGGACACGACCGTTGGGATTCCGGCCCGCATGTATTCAAACAACTTCATCGGCTGGGCATTTAGGTAACTTGGAGTGGGATGCAGAAGGACCAGGCCAATGCGTGCAGTTCCTAGTAACTCGGTTACTGCGACCTGCGTTTGGAAACCAAGCACATCCACGTTCGGGAAGGAACTGTTTCGTAGCTCCCGTTCCAGCGCCACGGAATCAAACGGACCGGCAATCGCAAGCCGGGCCTCTAAAGAAGCAGGAACTTTGCAGATCGCTTCGATCATTTGATCAATTCCCCGGATTTTGCTGATCGCGCCGATATACACGACTAACGGCTCACGAAGACGGTAGGGCGCCTGCTCCCTGAGTACAAAGTCAGGGAAGTTCTGGACGGTTATGGTCTTGTTGATGGGAAATCTGTCCGCTATCTCCTGAGTCGCTGCGACAATGCCGTCGAGATAACTTGCTCCCAAACGCTCGATCCTTCCGGCAGAGGCACCGATCGCGCGTCGATAGACAGGAGTGATCCATGGCTTGGTTAAGACCTGCAGCGGGAGATTTTCATGCACGTCATAGATCACTCGCTTTCCATGGAGCTTCAGCAGGAGACCAATGGGTATCAGCTCTGGGTCGTGAAAATGATAAATGTCGGCGTCCTCCGCAAGGGCCAGTCTATACACGTTCCAGATTGTCCTTCTGAGCCGCTGAAGGCGGCTTGTTGCACGAGGTACGGTCTTGATCGTGACACCGGATCTGGGTTCGTCCGCATCCCGAGTCAGACTCAGTTCCGGCGCAACGATGACGACTTCGTATCCGGCGTGGGCGAGTGCCTTACTGTGCTTATGAAAAATGCGGGCATCGAGTGGGCCGTGAATCGATGTCAGTTGTACAACCTTGATCGGCCGCTTAGTGCCAACTGCTCTGACCAGATGGGCACTTTCATTACATCCGAAATGGTCAGCTTCTTCTTGTTGCTGCTGCGTAAATACTGTCAATGGCGCGTCCCCAAGTGAGCTTTTTGGAGGAACCAGCGCCGCTCCAGTGCTGCCAATGCTTCTTTACTGATGGTCCGGTCTGAACTTTCAGCCCGGAGGAAATCAAGCAGCTTTGAGACTGGGACGAACCATCCGTTCTTCTGAGCGAGGCGTCGCATCAGCTCTTCGAATCGTGGATGGAGTTTGCCATTGCAGAAGCCTTCGGCAAAGTGCGTGTACATAATGCAGATACCGCATTCAGCCTCAAGCTTGTCCTGATTGCTCTCGCGAAGCGTCTCGCAAAAGGTTTCAACTCGAGCGCCCTCGCAACTACTGAACCACAACCTCACAAACGGACGGCACGAATCATGGTAGGGCATCATGGGGTTTACACGATCGAGGTTCACTTCATCGAACACAAAGTTGCGGACGTAGTCGATTTTTTCCTGACAGATATCGCCCCAAAAGAATTCGGAGTCCTGCACATGTCCGAGAAACTGGCCTGCCCGGCGGAAGCGAGTGCTCAGGTTATAACAAAGGCGCACTCCCGGCGAGTTAAGTCGTGCATCTCCCCAATAGATGTTTTCCCGATTGCTGGAGTGATTCACGTGGATACGAGGTTGCTGACCGACTCGCTTTTCGAATTCGGCGAATCCGTGCTCCACAACGTCACGAGGAGAATCTGAGTTGCGTACATTGTGCAGCGCGATCTCGAAACCCTTGCTTTGTAATCCCAACACCCACTCGAGATAATCGCGGTCGTGCAGGTTGGAACCAGTGAACCTCGCGCCCGCGACATTCGGTAGCGCCCAGACTGATTTCGTGGTGCGCATCCCAAGTTCATCGAGAAGTCGATAGACCGGTCCGACATTCTGGAGGGTACTGTTATCGGTATCATCGAAAACAGTAAACGCGAATCGTTTTCCATCTGGAAAGTGGTGCATTTCAGGAAGCTGCCGAGTTTATCTGAAGATGACAGTACAGGTCTGAACCAGGATGACGACGTCTTTCGTAAAGCTGGCGTTGGCTGCGTAATGAAGATCGAGGTCGACCTTGCGCGGCAGGATTTCGTTCAGGTAATAATGACGAACGTGTTCCTCCGGAACCTCCGCCAGCAGTTTCTCTTCATTGCGGAAATGTAAGGTCGCCCAACCGGTGATCCCTGGTACGAGTGAAAGCACATGTCGGTCTGCGGGCTGGACTTCATCCCAGAATTCTGCCAGGTCTGGCCGCGGTCCGACGAGGCTCATGTCACCGCGGAGAACATTGATGAGTTGTGGCAACTCATCGAGCTTCCACTTCCGCAAGACGCGGCCTGCTCGAGTAACTCGTGTGTCTCCGGCGCATGTAAGCCCAGGCCCGCGCTCATGTTGGGTGTAAGCCATGGTGCGAAATTTCAGAAGCTCGAATTCCCTACCGCCTCTTCCGACACGATGCTGGCGGAACAATATCGAGCCGTCAGAGGTCAATTTGATGAGTGCAGCTATCAATACAAACAGAGGCAATGTAGCGGCCAGCACAAACAAGCCACAACACACATCAAATGCTCGCTTGCCAGCAGAGTGGCACCAGTTACTGATCTGTTCAGAAGAGCCACACGTGCGGAGTGGGACAAGCGGGATAACTTGGGATTCGCTCATGCTGCAACCGACAAGGGCTTGCGGTTCCTGTGAACGATTTCGGATACGCTGCGAACCACACGATCGATTTCCGCAGAAGACAAGTCTGGGAAGATGGGCAAAGACAGGCAGCGCGAATACGCTTCTTCCGCGTTCGGAAAGTCCCCTCGCTTATACCCATAGGCGGAGCGATAAAACGGGTGGAGATGCAATGGGATGAAGTGAACACTGGCACCGACTCCACTTCTCTTCAACTCGTCTACGAATTGGTTGCGGCTCAGAGACAGTGTTTCCGGACGTATCCTCAGGATGAACAGGTGCCAGGCGTGCTCAATGCCATCGGGCGGAGCGGGTGGATTTTCGAGCTCTTCGAGGTCTGCAAATGATGATCGATAGATTTCGGCGATTGAACGGCGGCGGCGTGCGAAGTCGTCACACTTGGCTAACTGCGCAGAACCCAGCGCAGCCAGCAAATCGCAAAGATTTGCCTTGTAACCAGCGTCCAGGATTTCGTAATACCAAGATCCTTCCTTCGAGTACCGCTTCCACGCATCCCCGCTAATTCCGTGTAATCGCATTCTCGTAACCCGCCGGGCTACGTCATCATTGTCGGTGGTTAGCATTCCTCCTTCTCCGGTTGTGATCGTCTTGGTCGCGTAAAAGCTAAACGCCGTCAGCTCGGACGTGGTACCTATCCGCTTTCCACGAAACGACGCTGGAAGCGCATGGGCCGCATCCTCGATCACACGGAGGTTATGTTGCTCTGCGATTCGGTGGATGGCATCGAGATCACACGGTTCGCCCGCAATATGCACCGGAATGATGGCACGAGTCTTTTGCGTTACTCGCTGTTCCGCATCCGCAGGATCGAGGTTGAAAGCACCGCGAACGCTGTCGCACAGCACGGGACGCGCTCCGAAGTAGGTGACCACTTCGGCCGTAGATGTGAAGGTATAGGTCGGAACCAGCACCTCGTCGCCGGGTCTTAGTCCGATTCCATCCAGCGCCAAGTGCAGAGCAGCGGTCGCGGAATTGACAGCCAGAGCGTGCTTGCAGCCGATGTATTTCGCAAACTCACGCTCGAATTGTTGGACTGCGGGGCCGGAGGTCAGCCAACGAGAAGCAAGTACCTTTTGAACTGCGTCCAACTCCTCTTTCCCAATGGAGGGGCGGTGAAATGGAATGAAGTTGTCGTCGCTCACAAAATGCTCCAAGGGGTTATGCGGCAATTTCGACGCCAGCAGTTTGATCTGGAGGGACGGAGACGAGGTTGATCTCTCTGCAGTCCTCACCGTCAATGCGGTAGCGGCGCCCACACTCGCGGCAATTGGCGAGTGCGTTGCCCTCGGGAAGCCGCGTCCCGCAATAACACATCCATCCAACGCGCTCCGCGGGCACACCCAGCACGAGCGCGTAATCAGGCACATTCTTTGTGACAACCGCACCGGCCCCGATAAAGGCGTACCTACCGATCGTAACTCCGCATACCACGGTGGAATTTGCTCCGAGCGACGCTCCCTGCTTCACGATTGTGCGGCGATACTCGTGCTTTCGAACGATGTGGCTGCGGGGATTGATGACATTAGTGAAAACCATTGATGGGCCACAGAACACGTCATCCTCTAATTCAACTCCGGTATAGACCGAGACGTTGTTCTGGATCTTCACATTGTTTCCGATGATCACGCCCGGGCTGATCACAACGTTCTGGCCGAGGTTGCACCGGGAGCCCAGTCGCGCGCCCGACATTACATGCGAAAAATGCCAGATCTTTGTCTCGTCACCGATTTGCGTCCGTTCATCGATTACGGACGTCGGATGTGCGAAGTATTTCGGCATGCGAGATCCGATTACTACCGGTAGTCCGTTGGCTTTCAACGATTGCTCGCAGCTCTCTAGAACTTTCAGAACTCGTACCGCGGTTTTGCCATCGGTCCGCGGGGATTTTCGAGTTTGGAGGCACTCGAGGAAATGCTCGCATTCCAATCGCAGAGGCTCGTCACCGGGTAGCGCAACCACTTCGCCGTCGTGCTTTTCGGCGACGGGGACGCGGTCTACCCAATTGATGCTGTGGGGATACAACACCAACTTGCGCTCTCGCTCGACATCGTCAAAGACTGCCATTTTTCGACCGCCTACGATGGTCAGCTTCTGCTCCTTAAATGGGTGCAGCCAGCTGACAAAGATGTGCGCCTGCACTCCGCTGGGAAACTCGCACGTGGTGAGCGTGGTGTCAACGTTCTGACGTAGATAACTTCCGCCGTGCGTAGATAGCCGCGTGGGTTCTTCGCCGAGCAGAAACAGGATGGCGGAGATATCATGCGGGGCAAAGCTCCACAAGATGTTCTCCTCCGTGCGAAGTTTTCCCAAGTTCAGCCGTGACGAATAAATGTAGTGAATGTTTCCGAGCACTCCGTCTCGAATCATTCGCTTGAGTTCCAGGATAGCCGGATGATATTCCAGGATGTGCCCAACCATCAGGATCCGTTCTTGCTCGCGCG
Organism: Terriglobia bacterium; assembly: GCA_963724985.1. GTDB lineage: Bacteria > Acidobacteriota > Terriglobia > Terriglobales > Acidobacteriaceae > JAJPJE01. Next base: position 576,803 of record CAVRWV010000019.1, read on the forward strand.
CTAAGTCCGTCAGTTGCTGACCTTCGTCCGCATGAAGGGCCAAGGGTTTCTCGACGTAGACATCCTTGCCAGCTACGAGACACTTTCTGGCTAGATCGAAGTGCTGAGCCGCCGGTGCTGCAATGACTACACCTTTTACTTCCGGGTCAGCGAGTACTGCGTTCAGATCACGAGTGGTGCTGACGTTGAACTTCTGATGGGCTTCGGCCAACGCCTCCTCTCGCATATCGCACACCCATTTGAGGGCCCCCAATTGATGAAAGGTGCGCACCAGGTTCCGTCCCCAATAGCCTGAACCCAACACGGCGACCGCGAACTTCAAGTTCTCCATTCAGTTTCTCCTGCAAATGTGCGTATTTTAGGGTGAGTCAGCAGCCAGTTATGGCCGTGCAGAGCCAGGAATCGGCGTAATCTCCATCAAGAGATTTCCGATTGAGCAATTATGGGACAAGTGAGCACACAGCAGTGGCGCTAAGCAGCATGCTCGGTTGAGGAAGTGGGAGGCAACCCGGCGCTGCTTCCCTGGTGCTTTGAAAAGCCACGCACGCGTTGCTGAAGTCTTACTGCCTGAGCAGCAGTCGCGCGAAGACTTTCCAGGCCGGCATATTTCGACGCGCGCAACCACGGAACTGATATTTCGTAACCACCGTACTTGCGTTTGTATTCGCCGCCACCGCCCATATCTAACTTCTTAATTCCGCGAGATTTCCAGTGCTGGATGCTTGACCACATCAACAGTTCATTGGGCCGCAAGTATTGGAATCTGCGCCAACTGGTTGAACCCCATAAGAAGGCAGTGTCATTCGATGCGACAGTTAACATTGAGGCAATGCAATTCCCTTCGGGGTCAATCGCCTGCAGAGGCAACAATTTTCCTGCAGGCAAAAGGTAGCGCATCAAAGCGCTGACGCGTTTCTTACCGTAAGTCGGAGCGAGCCCATCTTTCGCAAACACGTCTTCGAGTTGCGCATAGTAGTGATCCACGAAGGAATCGTCCGTACATTCGCGGATTCGCAGATCGCACCGCACGGCTTTCCGAATATTCCTACGGCAAGAGCCATCCATATTTGCCATTAAAGCAGCTTCGCTTTGGGTGATATCAATTTCGAAACCATTGAACAGTCGCGTGCGGAAGCCCAACTCTCGGGCATCTTCTGGGGTGAGCCGGCGGTCCATCATTTCTACGTGTACACATCCGAGATCATGAAATGCAAAGCGTGTAATCGCCTGTAGTGCGAGCGGACGAGGGATTCCGTTAAGGAGGTTGGTGCCCATGTATGCCGTAGTCCAACCAGGCATCGGACTGCCCAACATCGGAATACCGAATTTGCGAACGATCATCCCGCAGAAATATCCGGCAACAGCGTTATTGTCTATCAATGCAGCGAAGGCAGGTTCCCCGCGTTGCGTTTCTACAAGGAATGACATCCATGCCGAGCTCTGAAAGACTGTGTGGTCCGGGAGATCCTTCGTGCGCTGCTCCCACTCCGCTAAGGTGAGGTTGAGTTGCTCCAAATGCATAGTGGTTCTTTTGGCTGAACTCGGAAGGCTGACGGGTCATCCCTTTTTGTTTTGGCTGCCGTATCGGTAATAGGAGCGGTATTCGACCGCCGACACCTCTACGGCATTTAACACGACCTGGATCACCGGCGCCGAGCGAACTTCGCGCAACATGTCGAGTGAGCGACGCAACGCCTCTCGCTTGGTTTTGCCAGAGCGACCCACGAGGAGGACTCCGTCCACCATCGTTGAAAGGACACGACCGTCGGAAAACGGCACAATCGGCGGCGAATCGATTAGTACGAAGTCGAATTGGGTTCGCAAATGCTGAATGACTCGGGACATGGCAGAGGAAGCAATAAACCTGGCGGCATCGACGCAAGGCGAACCCGTCGGCAACAAGGTGAGATTCGGAACGCCGACCGAAGGCAGCAGCACTTCGTCTAATTGCATATCGTCCTGTAGCACATCTGCCAGACCGCGGTCTGCTACGATTCCGAATGCGCGCGCGACACCTTCTTTGCGCAAATCTGCGTCCACGATGCACGTCCGCCCGCGTTCCGCCAGCGCGAGAGCGAGATTCACGGACATGAGGGTCTTCCCCTCACCCTGATTGGGGGACGCAACAAGAATTACATGAGCCGACTGGTTGTGTTGAGACAGCCGCACCGCCGTGTAAAGACCGCGCAGCGCTTCTGCTTCGGGTGAATTGGGACGGTTGATAAGGAATGGTTGGGAGAAGCGATCCCTACGCCCCGGAGCAACCAAGCGTCGGACCGGAGATTGAGTCGTGTCCACGTCTATCACTGGCATTACAGAGACAGGGCAAGCGCCGATGCACCTTCGCACATCTTCTATCGTGCTAAGAGTTGTGGTGAACCCTTCGATCAGAAATGCCAATACGACGCCTCCGAGGATCCCGCCAAGTAAGCCAATCGCAAGATTCGTGAGCCGGTGAGGTCGAGTGGGAGAATCCAGGACTCGAGCTCGATCTACGACGCGAATCGGGCTGGACTTGGATTCTGCAGCAATGCCGGATTCCTTGATCTTCGCAAATAGATTGTCGTACAGCTGCGTATTGGCGTCGGCCTCTTTTTTGAGAGCAGCGTATTGCGTCATCAGTGTCAGCTGTCTATTCGCGGTGTTCAGTTGGGACTGCATCAGCTTTTCCCGCGCCTGAGCGGCGGAGTAGCTGGTTCTGAGGTCTTTTAGAATCGCTCCTCGTTGCGCGGCCAGCTGCGATTGCAATTCGTCAGCTTGCATCTGGAGCTTTTTGACGACAGGATGATTTTTCCCGTAGATCGCCAGATTTTGTGTGATGTCAGCTCGAACCTCGGCCAGCTTCTGTGTCAGTGACTGCACCACAGGGTTGCTGCTGATCTGTGGCAAAGAACTTGAGCTATCGCCATCGAACCGATTCAAATATGCCTGCAGCTGAATGCGATCTGCCTCGGATTGCATCAACTGCCGACTCAGTTCAGTCATCTGCTCTGAATACGAGCTTTGGTTATCGCCAACTACCGCGAGGCCGCTGTCCTTCTGAAACGCCGCCAAAGCGCGATTTGACTCCTGCATTCGAGCACGTATGTCGTCGAGTTGCTTCTGCAGCCACTGCGAAGACTGGATGACGGCGTCGTGGCGCGCTTCGTATTCACGTTGGACAAACTGGTCAACCAACGTGTTCGTGATAGTAGCGGCCTGAACAGGGTCGTGCGCTCCGACAGTGACGTCGATGACCTGGCTGGCAGTATCGCGATTTACCACGGTGCGTTTCGCGAGCGTCTTGAGTGCCTGATTCTCGGCAGCCGTCACTTGCGGCTCGCTGTCCGTATGAACATCCGGCACATTCCGATTTGTTTGTGCGTTCTTGCCCGCAAAATCCGGGTCGCGATCAAGATGGAGTGTCCGCAATACGGCGAGAGCTAACTCGTCACTCTGAAGGTTCTTCGCCTGTGTCGTGACGTACTCCGTCGAGTTTCCCGGGACGTTGTATCCCTGCATGGAAAACGCTTCCGTTCCAGGTGGATCGACTTCGAGTCGTGCAACCGGTTCATAGACCGGCTTTGTTAAAAACGTAATCACTGCAACCAGAGCAAAGATTCCCAATCCAAACAGCAGTGCAGGGCGCCAATGTTTCTTCAAAACGGCGGCGGCCCGGAGCCATTCTGGTTCATGAATCGGCTGGTAACCTGGGTCACGCGGCGGAAGTCTCCGGCGGCTGTCTTCCGGCCAGCCTTCGCCTGCACCCCGAAACGTGTCCAGAGGGTCTGACCCTTGCACTTTTCTCAGTAATTCGAAATTCCTACTCATTCAAAATCCGCGAGTGTGCTTCCCGGAGATGTACATCGCTTTGGCTCGGTCGGAGCAGATCAATATTTGTCAGGCTGCGAGCTTGGCCAAGAGGCTGACACTTGAGATGGTTGCGGCGTCGCTTTCCGCAAATATTTTGGTGACCACCTGGTTGTTGAATCGAGAGGCGGTGTAGTCGGTGATTTGATGGGTGCCGATCGCCTGGTAAATCTCGAGAATGCCTGACTCAAGGGGCCGTTCGCATACGAAGCCGAGCTTGCTATGAATTTTGTCGAAAGACGCGCGGTAATTTCGCTTGTCGCCATTCTCGATACGCTCGATCTCGACCGACGGGATCACATCGGCGATCATCTGCGAGATCGCGGAGAGCCTGAAGTTCATCCGGTAATCGCCGACGTTGAATATCTCCCGCGAGACGATATCGGAATGGGCCTCAAGCGCCATCAACAGAGCGCGTGCTGCGTCACAGACATGGAGAAAAGGCCTCCATTGCTCACCGTTGAAGATGGTGATCTTCCCCATCTGCGCGGCGCGTGCGGTGAGAAGGTTCACCATCAGGTCAAATCGTGGGCGTGGCGAAAGCCCAAATAAGGTTCCCAGCCGCAAAATGACTGGATCAAACGTAGAGGACGCAGCTTCCAAGCAGCAGTTGTTCGGAGGCTACCTTGGTCTCGGCATAAATGGAGATCGGTGCAGGCTGTGTCAATTCATCTACAAGATAATCGGACGCTCCATATACGCTGCAGGTGGACGCAAATACGACACGCCGAACACCGTAGCCTTTGCAGATCTCGATGAGCATTCGCGTCGCTGCGCGATTGACTTCAACCGAAAGCTGTTTGTTGATCGCACACGCGGGATCGCCTACGATCGCGGCAAGATCAATGACGGCATCGCATTCCCTAACTGCCGCGACGACGGATTGGATGTCACGGACATCACCCACGACCAACTCGAAGTTCGGATGATTCAAGACCGCATCAAGCGGCTCAATCCCGAACAATAAACGATCCAACACCCGAACTTTGTATCCGCGAGAAAGGAGCAACGGCACCAATGCAGAGCCGACATATCCGGCACCTCCCAGAACCAGGACCCGCTCGATCCGCGTTGAAGGCTGACTGGCAACAGGGATGCGAATGTTGCCGCGTATAACATCAGCCGCCGAAGGAAGAAGCCGAACCTCGATCTGGTGCTCACAGGCCACAGCGACGACATCACCAATGCAGTCAAGCGAAGAATCGGTGACCATCACCAAATCAACTTTGAGTTGTCCAAGCAATCCACTCAGCAGGGCCGCGTCCCCAAGGACCGGGCACCCATTGATTCGCATACCGAGAAGACGTTTGGCGCACTTCGGCACAACCAAACCGACACATTCAAGATTAGGGTGACGGAAGATCTGCTGCAGGGCGGCGGGGAGCGCGTTGTCGCTGCCAACAAGAATCAGACGGGTTCGATTGTCTCTTGAGAACGGTGACTCTTCTGTGGCGAGCCGACGCAATGCGCGGGCACCAATCGCGAACACCAGAAAGATCGCGACCTCCATCACGATAACGCTTATGGGACTTGCCCAGAGTGACTCATTCGGCGCGAAGCGAAAGATCAAGAGAACTACGGTACTCAGCAAGGCACCAGCGCTCAGCCGCGCAGCGTCGTTGAACGCAAAGTATCGCCACGGTATTCGATAGACACCGATTACCCACATGAGCACGGGCCGCAATACTCGGCAAGATCAATAGCCACCTGTACATCGTTGCCCGATCCTGCGGAGGGATAGCCCCATCGAATCGTAACTGATATGCAAGAAACAGCGCGGCTGCCGTGAAGCAGGAATCGAGACCAGCTTGGATCCACCGACTCAGAAGAATCGAGGGGACGCGATCAATCGCACCAAGTAGTGGTTTCAATAGCGATCGACGCAAGAACATCACCAGGAACAAAACAGCACCTCCAACACTGACGCTTTTGAAGCACGCTTTTGAACGCACCGCGCGCTCTCATGATTGATCCAATATTTGGTCTGGGCAGCTTTTAGTGACGATGGCGAACAGCACAGATCTTCAATTTACGGTTACCCTCAGGCCTCGAGTGTCGTCTTGCAAAAGGCGAAAGCTCACGGTCCTGACGGCGAATCCTCGTTCACTATTTTCGGGTCGAGCGCTTGCTCGCTGAACCCTACCTGATACCCGAAGGCGCCACTTGGTATGGTTCGGATCCGGGGAAGGCAACGAAGCTTCACAGCGAATGCTGGCGTTCTCGGGAGGGAACGGCCCACTGGTGACGATGAACATGCCACCGATCCCGATATCGCGCGTCACACCATCGCCCTTTTCGAAAGTGCCACCCCTGTCTTTCCAGCGGAATACGACAGGAGCGGAGATGTTGAAGCGCGCCCTTCGCCTTGGCATCATCTCAAACCGCATCCCGAGGAGCAGCATCGCTTACGGGAACGATCGGCGTGACCCGCATATCTAATCCAATCGCGTGTCCAGCCTATCCCTGCTGATTCAAATAGTTGGTAGTGGACGTGTTTCTATCGGTGACAATCGTGCGCAATTCCTCGCGTACTCGGTCGATGATCTGCAAGGTTGCTGGATCACCTCGTTCTACCAGCACAATAGCGGCGGCGATTTCGATAAGGACCAAAGCGGTAACGGTGATCTTCAGGACCGTCGAACTCAGCGTTGACGGCTTCTCCGTCACGAAAGTTGGTGGTGGAAGCGGAGCAATTAGTGCTGACTCTTCCACCAGCGGATCGGCGCGATTCGACCGGACTGACGCAGCATCAGTCTCCCGAGGCTGACGATGAAAGACGCGACTACCGTTCGACGATTTACTAATCGAAGGCTGGGGAGAGGGATAAGGAGGAGGTGGAAAGAAATCTGTGCTACGGCGAAGGTGGCGCCGGACGCCGAGGTCCTGCGGCGACACATCGGTCCCCTGTTCCGAGGCCGTTTGCAGTTCAAGATCTTGTTCTACCTCCGTCAGAATGTCGACATCGACATACTGCTTTTGCAACCCACAACTGATTGAGAGACCATTGAAGCAGAGTCGGTTGATCTGTCGAGGGATGCCGTCCGCTTTCTCGGCGATCCATGCTAACGCATCTGGCGTGAACAACTGCTGGCCACGGTATCCCGCAGTGCGGAGGTGGTGGTCGATATATGCGGCGGTCTCTGTGGGCGTGAGCTTCGCGAGACGGCTCACGGTCGCTACCCGTTGAAAGAGTTGCGACATGCCGGACTGTCTCAACCTGTTCGCGAACTGCGGTTGTCCGGCAAGTACGATGTGAAGCAACTTCTTGCCGGGAGTTTCGAAGTCTGACAGCAGCCGGATTGCCTCTAACGATGCGTCATTGAGATTCTGCGCTTCGTCGAGTAGCAGTACCACCGGCCTCTCCCGACGTGCCTCAGCGACAAGACATTCCTTGAATTGTTGCTGGAATCTAACCGGGTCATCCCCGCAGTCGGGCAGGTCGAACTCCAGATTGATGTAGCGCAGCAGATCTCGAGAGCTGTCCTGGGTCGTGAAGACAAATGCCGTTCGAGCGGTATCCCGAAGCCTTTCCAAAACACAAAATAGTAACGTTGTCTTCCCCATGCCAGGATCGGCAATGAGAGTGGAAAAGCCTACGTTGTTGGTGATTGCATAGAGCAACGAAGCATGCGCTTCACGGCATGATTCGCTCGGGAAGAGAAAGCGCGGATTAGGCGTGAACCCGAACGGCTGCTCACGAAAACCGTAATATTGGAGAAACATCAGGTGGGCCATCCCCGCTGAGCGTGGAAATCTCGTGGGCGGCTGTTACTTCGCAGCATCATGGTGCCAGGAACTAGCAAAGTACTCCGCTAGCGGTTGCAAGATACAGCTTCGCCCCGTCACTCCATATTTCGAGTGAAATGCGGTCATTCTCGAACAGTGCCTCCGCCAAAGCTGACGAACTGGGGATTGACGATCAGCCCTGCAGTTGCACACTGTTGTTTGGCGAGATGGCTGACTCGAGACGACCTCACCGCAGCGGAATCTAAGCGCTGCCAATCTGCCGTGACAAGATGGCGGAAGTATCCGCGCACCTCCGAAAAAGAAAGGGGTCGGTCGTGAGAGTAATTCGTCTCTATTTGTTTTCGTTCGGGTTTCGATTGGCCCGCGTTCGGCTTGCTATATGACGACTCTGAGTAGAAGTACTAGTGTCGCTTACTCCTGCACCTGTCACGTTCAAGATCTCGGAATACGAGAGAGAGAAAAAAGAGAGAGAGAGAGAGAGAGAGAGAGACGATCGAGGTGCAACTCGGTGCGTGAACACTGTCGCGAGCTACGAATAATTCGTTTTGGGAAATCTCGGCCGCTCGAAATTAAGACAAATTTGAATTGAGCCAACGGAATCGCTGGGAATTGAATCGGTGTCTTTAACAGAAATGACTCGTACACCTGATTCACCTGACCGATGGTTATTGTCTGTCTTGGCTTTTCTCTCCCGCTTAACTTTTTAGGAGGAGGATCTGCATGCGCCACGTAACTGAGAGCGGATTCCCTTGCCCCCCAGTATTTTTTATTGACCAATACATCTCAATCACAACGAACACTGGCTAGCCAGGGAGCTGTACATGTCTATAGAACGCATCAGTGTGTTCTTGGCAGAGTCCAGTGTTTTGGCCTGCCAACTGCTCAGCGACGCTCTTCGGAGACTTGATGAATCGATCGAGATTTCGGCATGTGAGAGCGATAGTCGCGGATTTCTACTCAGACTCGGAGAATCTCAGCCGGACGTGGCACTGATCAGTTCGAGTCTTTGCGATGGCGCAATGGCCGGCTTCAAGGTGCTTTATGAAATGCGTGCCACTTGTCCGGCCGTACGTCCGATCGTAGTTCTGGATACCCCTGAGAAAGAGTTGATCGTGACCGCATTTAGAACGGGAGCGCTGGGAACTGTGTTCCGCACCGACCCAATCGATCTGCTGCACAAGGCGATTCGCAGCGTATACGCAGGCCAAGTCTGGGCAAACAGCCGTCAGATGCGCTATGTGCTGGAAGCCCTTTCGACTTCGATTTCGCCATGCTTACTCAATGCGAGAGGCGAGAACCTGCTCAGCCAACGTCAACAACAGCTGGTCTCATTGGTCGCAGAGGGACTGAGTAACCGCGAAATCGCATCACGGATGCACCTGAGCGAACACACGGTAAAGAATTACTTATTCCGGATCTTTGAGAAGCTTGGCATTTCGAATCGCGTAGAGCTCATAATGTATTCGATGAGCCAGCGTGAAACTTACAGGTTTACGGAACCAGCGGTACCTACCAGGGGAAGAGTTGTGCCGCCTCAGCACACACCGGCTCATATCAGTCCATTCACCTTTCCGCTCAGTTCGGGACAAACCAAGAAGTGACCCTGGTGCGAGTAACAGACCGTGACGATGACGTTGCCGGATTTGATTCACGGCCGATGCTGCTGTCGCGAGATATGAATCCCACCAGATGGATTCCACCACTCGAATCGGCTGTTCTGGCGGCGAACGAGGTGCACGTCTGGAAAGCTCCCCTTCATGCGTCGACATCTCGACTGGCGGCTTTGAGAGATGCGCTATCTCCGGAAGAACATTTGCGGTCCCATATCTATCGATTTCAGGAAGACAGACAGCGTTTCGTCGTAGCTCGAGGGTTGCTTAGGACAATTCTGGCGCGATACCTGCACGCAAATCCCGGCGAGGTGTGTTTCGCTGTATCACAAACAGGCAAACCAGAATTGCATCCTGACCTCAATTCAAGGACCCGTTTCAGCCTGTCGTATAGTGGCGATCGAGCCGTGGTCGCGCTCACTCAAGGTTGCGATGTTGGGGTGGACATCGAACAAGTCCGTGCAGATTATCCGGTGGATTGTGTTGCAGAGTTGTTCTTCTCCGATCAGGAACAGGCCAGGTTCAGGTCACTTCCCGCGTGTCTGCGCCGCCGCGCCTTTTTCGCTTGCTGGTGCCGCAAGGAAGCAATGGTAAAAGCTCTCGGATATGGCCTCCCGCTTGGTCTGGACCGGCTTGAGGTTTCTATGGCTTCTGGGGAACCCGTGCGACCGTTGTCGACGCACGATCTGGCCGTAAAAGCGCAGGAGTGGTCAATTGTTGATTTGGTTGTTGGCGAAGAATATGCAGGCGCGGTAGCAGTCAAGATGCCCTCTGCGATTCTGAGGTATTGGGACGCTTCCGAAATTTGAGGCGAAGTTCTGGATCAGGGTGAGCGCTGCTTAAGAGCGGGTGGATTCGACCAGCGCTTCGAGCAGACCCGGAATGGTGTATTCACTGGCTTCGGCATCTACCCGCAGGCCGAGTTCGCGAAGCGTGTCCGAGGTCACTGGGCCGATGGAAACGAGTTTCACGCCATCCAGCAGATTCGAGTGGGCTCGCTCTTCACCGACCAAGTCCACAAAGTTTTTGGCGGTCGATGAACTGGTAAAGGTGATCGCGAAAGGCTTCTCCGGCTCAGACAGGATCTGTTCCAGCTGCTTTCGAGAGGACTCGGGAAGAATGGTCTCGTAGGCTTCCACAACATCGACCTTCGCTCCAAGTTCACGCAGCGAAGCAGGGATCACATCGCGCGCCACTTTTGCCCGGGCCAGCAGGATTCGCTCTCCCGTTGTCACCTGGTTCTCAAGCGCGCTAACTAACGACTCTGCCACGTATTCCTCGGCCATGACGTCAACCGGTAGCCCGTGAAGTTCAATCGCTTTACGAGTAGCAGGCCCGATTGCAGCTAGTTTCAGATGCAACAGATCAGCTTCGCTCTTGCCGAGCTGCGCCATTCGCGCAAACAGCATCTTGACGCCATTCACGCTAGTCAGGATTAACCAGTCATAGTTGAGAATGGCGGCCATCGCTTTGTCGAGGGCTGCAAATGATTGCGGCGGGCGAATCTCAATGAAGGGAATCTCGATGACGTCGGCGCCTAATGACCGAAGCGCGTCAGAAAGAATGCTGGCCTGGTCTTTGGCCCGGCTGACGATGATTCGCTTCCCTTCAAGCGGCAGATGGTCGGATTTCTTGCTGGTGGCCAATCGATGCATGCCCTGAAAGGGCTTCTCCTTAACGCGACCCGTCATTGTAAATCATAGGATGGCGACGCGATGTCTGGACGAAGTTCGAGCCCAAGAATGGACGTCAAGGCTGAGATGGAGCCACTGCGGTCTCGCCATAGACTTCGCTCAAGATTTCACGTCCACCCTTGTTCAGAAGCGACTGGCCAAGTTCTTGCCCGAGCGTTTGCGGGTCGGTGCCGGTGCGAGTTTCGCGAATCACGGTGGTGCCATCCGGGCGGGCGACAACACCGACGAGTTTGATGTCGTTGCCGGTCACCTCAGCGAAGGCGCCGATCGGAACCTGGCAACCACCGCCCAGTTCGTTGAGTAAGGCGCGTTCAGCGATAGTCGAGATGCGCGTGGGCGCGTGATTCAGGAATTCCAGGTGCTTGCGGATCTCAGTATCGCCGGCACGGATTTCGATTCCCAGCGCTCCCTGCCCTGCTGCCGGACACATGATATCCGCAGGAAGAACTTCGCGTATACGTTGGGTCAATCCCAGGCGATTGAGGCCGGCAGAGGCAAGGATGATGGCGTCGTATTCGCCCTCTTCCAGCTTTCGCAATCGGGTGTCGACATTGCCGCGCAGCGGAAATACTTGCAGATCCGGACGCATTGCTTTCAGTTGCGCCTGTCGGCGAAGGCTGCTGGTGCCAACCCGCGCACGCTGCGGGAGCGCGGCAATGGATTCGAAATGAAGCGAGAGGAACGCATCGCGTGGATTCTGGCGTTCCGTGATGGCTGCGATTTCAAATTCAGGCGCAAGTTCCGTGGGTAAGTCTTTCAAGCTGTGTACCGCGAGATCGACGCGGCTCTCCAAGAGTGCTTCTTCAATTTCCTTGGTGAACATGCCCTTGGTGCCCACCTTGGCGAGGGCTACATCGAGGATCTTGTCGCCAGTTGTCTTGATGATCTCGAGTTCGACCTCGTGACCACGATCGCGAAGGAGTTTGGAAATATGATTGGCTTGCCATAATGCCAATTGCGAGCCGCGGGATCCGATGCGCAGCCGAGCCATCAGTTCTCGCCTCCGTCACCCGCGGAATTGCCCTTAGCTTTTTCCTGGAGGTTGAACAGTTTTCGAATCACATCAATCACGGTAGTGGACTCTGGATCTTTTGCCGCTGTCTTCAAAGCTACGATCGGAGTGTGCATGATCTTGTTAATCATCGCGCGTGTCATGTTGTCGATGGCGGCTTCCTGCTCGGAAGAGACCGGCCCAAGCCGGCTGCGATAGCGGTCGATTTCCGCCTGGCGGATATCTTCAAGATATTCCTGTAAAGACAAGATGGTAGGCACAACATCGAGCGTCTGCATGCGCTGGGCAAAACGCTCGACTTCAACCTTGACGATGTCCTCGGCTTTGGAGGCTTCCTTCTTTCGATCGGACAGATGCGAGGCCACAACTTGCTGGAGGTCGTCGATGTCGTACACGAAAACGCCGTCGACATCGTTCATGCCCGGGTCGACATCACGAGGTACAGCGATATCGATGAAGAACATCGGGCGATTACGACGGCGTGCCATGAAGCGTTCGCCATGCTCTTTGCGGAAGATTGCAACGGGAGCGCCTGTGGAACTAATAATGATGTCGGCTTGATCTGCTGTTTCGTAGAGTTCTTCAAATCGAAGCGCACGACCATTGAACTTCGAAGCCAACGACAGTGCCCGATCGTAGGTGCGATTGGCGACAAATATTGACCCGGCTCCGTTCGCGAGCAGGTGACGAGCCGCTAACTCACTCATCTTTCCTGCGCCGACGAGATAAACGTTTTTGCCTTTGAGATCGCCGAAGATTTTCTTCGCTAACTCGACTGCGACTGAGGCGACGGAAACGGCAGAGCTGGCAATCGCGGTTTCGGTGCGGATTCGCTTTGCGATTGCGAAGGAGCGTGTGAGAAGCGCATCGAGGTTCGACTGCACCGCTCCGACTGCCCGGGCGACTGCGTACGCCTCTTTCAGTTGGCCGAGTATCTGTGGTTCGCCGACCACCATGGAGTCGAGGCTGCAAGCGACACGGAAGAGATGTTGAACAGCTTCGTGCTCGCGGAACTCGTAAAGATGCTGGTCGAATTCGGAGGGATCCAGATGGAAGTAGTCTCTTAGGAAGCCACGCAGATCAGCAGTGCCGTTCTTCAATCCGGCAAGGACCTCGACGCGGTTGCACGTCGAGATAATAAGCCCTTCCTGCACTCCCGGATACTGCACCAAGGATTGCAACGCTTCCGGCAACTTCTTCTCAGGGATAGCGAAGCGTTCCCGTATTTCTACTGGAGCGCTGCGATGATTGACCCCGATGAGTTGCAGGTTCATTGCGTCACAAACCTATGCATCGCGCTGAAATAATTGGCAGCCCACGCCCCAATCGCGACTAGGAACGCGAACGTAGCCAGATAGGCGGCACGGCGACCGCGCCAACCGGAACTCCAGCGCATATACAACAAGATCATGTAGACAGCCCACATCAACAGCGAGAGAACTACCTTCGGATCGTGGAAATATGTCGGTCCGAAATTCGCTTGTGCTACGACCGACCCGGCAATCAGGCCTAAGGTCATGAAGGGAAATCCCAGCAGCAGGGATTTGTAGCCGATGTCGTCGATCACTTGCAACGCAGGCAAGCGTGCCAGAACGCCGCTGGTAAGTTGTTTCGACTTAAGGCTCCTCTCCTGAACGATGTACAGCATACTGGCGGCAAAGCTCAGCAGCAGAGCGGCATAACCGGTGAAGATCAACGCCACGTGGACGCCGATCCAACCGCTGCGCATGAGGCCGGAGGTGAAAACGAGCGGTTGCTGCGCCAGTGCCGATGCGAAGGTCAGGAGGAACACCAGCGGAAAAACGAAAATTCCTGGCGAGGTAGTCCTGTACCTGATGTACACGATCATGAAGAACGCGAGAATCATGAATGCCAAGAAGGATTCCGACTCATGAATGGACATCATCGTCAGGGAAAAATGGCCGGTGACCACGGCGGTCTCTGCCAGAGAGACAAAATGAAGCAGCATTCCGTAGGAGAGAATCCGAACGACGTACTTAGTAAGCCAGTTACATGGGCGGCTGACGGCTGCTAATGCATAGAGCAGTCCGACCGCGTAGAACAGCACCGAGATCCGGAGCCAAAGTAAGGGCATAAATGGCCTACCAGGTGTCTGTTCTCACCTTGGCAGGAGTACCAGAAATTATAAACGCGAGACTAGAGTGGCGGAGGAAGTGGGCGCGAGACAGTAGATACTATCACCGTGGTGTGTGATGGTCGTCACAATCGTCGGTTTTTCGGTCAAGAGTAAGCGATCTTCTCCTTAGCCGACTGAAGCCATAGGCACTTGGCTGGTTCGATACCAATGCACGGTCCGCTTGAGGCCCTCTTCGAAATTCACTAGAGGTTTGTACCCTAAGTGCCTATCCGCAAGAGAGATATCAGCCAGTGAATGCTTTACGTCTCCAGATCGCTCGGGACCATACTTGGGTGTTCCCCTATAACCAGTGAGCTTCTTCAAGGTTTCGAAGGTCTGATTCAGTGTGATGCGATGATTCGCCGCCGCATTAAAGAACTTACCCGCAACTTCATATGCGGGTGCATGACAAGAAAGGAGATTTGCTGATACCACGTTATCGATATAAGTGAAGTCTCGGCTCTGCTCGCCATCACCGTAGATGGTGATCGGCTCCCCCTTGAGCATTCGGCTGATAAAGTTCGCAAGGACCCCGGAATAGATGGAGGTGGGATCCTGGTAGGGTCCGAACACATTGAAGTACCGCAATGACACTGTTTCGAGACCGTACACCCGGTAAAACGAGTTCATGTAGTACTCGCCTGCCAGCTTTGCTACCGCGTAAGGTGAGATAGGGCTGGGAGGCATGTCCTCAGTCTTTGGAAGAATTGGCGCGTCACCATACAGCGAAGAAGAAGAGGCGTAGACCACGCGCTTCACTTTGGCTTCACGGGCAGCAACCAGGACGTTCAAGGTGCCATCCACATTCGCCGCATTGCAGCCAATGGGATCTTCTACTGAGCGCGGAACCGAGGGGATTGCCGCCTGATGGATGACATAGTCAGCACCGTCACACGCGTGCCGCATGGCTGCGAGATCAGTGATGTCGGCTTCATGAAACTCGATATGCGATGAAAGATCTTCGAGATTGTGGCGTTTGCCTGTGCTGAAGTTATCGATCCCGCGCACTCGTTCGCCTCGGCGAATCAGTTCACGCGCTATATTGGAGCCAATGAATCCGGCCACACCCGTGACAAAATAAACAGCCATAGAGCTCTAGTCTAACAGCGGACCAGATTCTCAGCATGGATGCCCTTGGTTGCGTTCCGCGTGTCTACCACCAACTTTGATTCGGATACGATTTTCTTGTAGTCGTAGTCGGAGTGGTCGGTGACAATGAGAACACAGTCGTACTGCCCAAGATTCTCGAGCGGAGTGTTCTTCATCTGCAGATTATACTTACGTCCTTTGCCCACATATGCGAAGTACGGATCGTTATAGCTGACTTCCGCACCTTCCTTCTGCAGCAACTCAATCACAGTAAGAGAAGGCGATTCGCGAAGATCGTCGATGTCTTTCTTATACGCCACACCGAGGACCAGAACTTTCGATCCATTCAGCGATTTCTTATGTTTGTTAAGAGCGGCAGCCACACTGGAAACTACATGGTATGGCATCGCGCTGTTCACATCTCCCGCGAGTTCGATGAAACGCGTCTGGAAATCAAACTCCTTGGCCTTCCAGGAGAGATAGTAGGGATCCACCGGGATGCAGTGTCCGCCGAGACCTGGTCCAGGATAAAAAGCCTGGAATCCGAAAGGCTTCGTCTTCGCGGCCTCAATCACTTCCCAAATGTCGATTCCCATCCGCAGCGACAGCAGCTTGAGTTCGTTCACCAGCGCGATGTTTACGCAACGATAAATATTTTCTAGCAGCTTCGTCATTTCTGCTGCCGCAGGCGTGGACACGCGAACAGTGTGCTTAAAGATCGAGCCATACACTGTGGAGGCCAGATCACCAGCTGTGCTCTCCAATCCACCAACCACCTTGGGAATTTCATTCCGCGGGAAGCTGTTTCCTGGATCCTCTCGCTCGGGCGAAAACGCGACGTAGAAGACATCCTCGCCGTCGCTAGATCCCTCGCGAGCGGCTTTCAATGCCAGTTCATTCTTTTCGAGAATGGGTACGAGGACTTCTTCTGTGGTCCCTGGATAGGTGGTACTTTCGAGAATCACCAGTTGTCCGGGACGCAGATGTGGGGCGATCGATTGCGCAGTGGACACGATGTAGCTCATATCAGGTTGGCGGAATTCGTCGAGCGGAGTTGGAACGCAAATAATGATCGCGTCCATATCTGAAATGCGAGAAAAGTCTGTAGTCGCATTAAATCCGTGTTTTTTCGCAGCTTGAACTTCGGCAGCCTCGATACGGACGATGTAGGAACCGCCTTTGGCGAGAGTGTCGACCTTTCGTGCATCCACATCGAAGCCAGTTACGGGAAAACGCTCTTCGCTGAACAGCAAGGCAAGAGGCAGACCGACATAGCCTAATCCGAGAATTCCGACTTTCGCCGTTCGTGCGGCAATTTTCTCTTTGAGTTTCTCGGCAGTAACCTTCGGCATGGACTTCGCAGCAATCGACATTCGTTCCCCCGCTTAGGACTTAAACATTTTCGATGAGAATTCTAGCACGCTGACTACCATTCAACTTCAAGCTAAGATATGCACTTTCAAGAGCTTACAAAATACATTAGTTCACTGAAGTAAGAACTTGTGCGATCCGGTCGGCCGCTTTTCCATCCCAAAGTGGCGGTTTGTTCCCTTTCTTCGATTCACCGTTCAGGATCTTGCGAAATTCAGTCTTCAAACGGACAAAATCGCGCCCAATCAGCTGGTTTGTGCCAACATTGACGGTGACTGGTCTTTCGGTGTTTTCCCGCATGGTCAGACATGGAACGCCCAAGAATGTGGTCTCTTCCTGGATACCGCCCGAATCGGTGATGACCAACGTCGCATTCTTCTGTAGAGCTAAGAACGTTAAGTAGGCGGCAGGATCCATCCACGTGATCTTGCCAGCCCCGTTCAGACCTAATTGATGAATGCGTTCGCGCGTGCGCGGATGAACTGGAAACAGAATCTCTATCTCCGAGCTTAGATCGGTGAGCGTCTTCACCAGGCACGAAAGCCATTCCGGGTCGTCCACATTGGAGGGCCTATGCATTGTGACGAGCGCGAACTTAGCCGGCAGACCTGGCGGAATGTGTTTTTCGGAACTTGGCAGCATCTGCATCACTGTGTCGATCATGACATTTCCGACAAGGTGTACGCGTTCGGCTGGAATGCCCTCTCGTTCCAGATTTTCGTTTCCATCCGCGGATGGAGTAAACAGGATGTCTGCCAGCTGATCCGTAATCAGACGATTAATCTCTTCCGGCATAGCTACGGTCGAACGAGCGAAGACCCGCTTCCACGTGTGCGACGCGCACCTGGAGTTTTGAACAGACCAGTGCGGCAGCAACCGTCGAATTCACATCTCCATAGACCACGACGAGGTCTGGTTTGTGCTCAAGTACGACCGGTTCAAACCGTGTCATTATTTCTGCTGTCTGCTGCGCATGACTTCCGGATCCGACGCCGAGATTAATTTCGGGCGCGCCGATGCCTAATTCCTGGAAGAAGACGTCGGACATATTGAAGTCGTAATGCTGGCCGGTATGCACAACTATCTGCTCGATCCCCGGAACCCGCTTCAACGCACGATGAACTGGCGCCAGCTTCATGAAATTCGGCCGTGCTCCGACGATATGAAAAACCCGCATCAATTCTTTCCTCTCAACACGGCCGTAGTAGCTTCGCGGTGCGGTGCGATCGATTGAAGCTCATCCATCACAAGCTCGAGCGCCGTATCCCATGCGGGCAATTGGAGTCCGAAGGTACGCTGGAGTTTTGAGTTATCCAGGACCGAATTCCTGGGGCGCGTGGCGCGAACGGGATATTCCGCCGACGTTATCGGCAACACTCTTGCGAGTGGGGAGTCACCGGAACTTCGCAACTGTTCGACAATTGCGTTTGTGAATCCACACCAGGATGTATTTCCGGCCGAAGTCATGTTGTAAATTCCGCGCACCTCGGCAAACAGCTCAGCAGTTGAAGTAATTCCCTTCCGTGCAGGTCCCACGCGCTGGGCGATCGCTTGTGCAGTCGCCTCCGCGAGCGAACGGCTCCAGGTTGGCGCTCCGACTTGATCATCCACAACCTTGAGTTCTTCACGCTCGACTGCCAAGCTTCATCATCGTCAGAAGAAAATTCTTGCCACGCGCTCCGTACACCCATGAGGTCCGAAAAATCAGAAATGCGCCACCTACATCGCGCACTGCGTTGTCACCCGCCAGCTTCGTTCGACCATATACAGATAGCGGATTCGGCTGGTCATCTTCTGCGTACGCGCTGGGCTTCGTCCCGTCGAACACGTAGTCCGTCGAATAACTGACAAACAGAGCGCCTGTGCGCTTTGCTTCCTCTGCCATAACTGCGGGTGCAGTTGCATTGATCTGCATCGCCAGTTCCGGCTCGTCTTCCGCCTTATCGACCGCGGTATAAGCAGCCGCATTCACGATCACGTGGGGCGAGTGGTCTCGTATCGTTTCGCGTATCGAATCCGCGGAAGACAATTCAATTTGAGGCCGATCAACAGCGACCACTTCCCCCAACGTGGAAAGTGTCCGTTGCAATTCCCATCCAACCTGCCCCTTATTACCAACCAGTAAACAACGCAATCGATTTCACTTTCCTGAGGGAGCTATCGTTCGTTTAAGAACGGCGTTTGCAAACTCCGATATTGTATCGGACGTCAACACATGCCCGAGTAAATATGGGGTAACAATCAGGGGAGGAATCAGCTATGGAAAACACGCTCCGAATGGGGCGAACTATTGTGCGTGAACTCCAAGATTATGAAATCCGAAGGACACGAAAGCAGCAGTGGAGGCGACTTGCGGCACCCACCACACCTTGCGCATAATGCGATTCTGGCTGTGCATCATCCTGCCACCGACAAAGTCCATCGCCGTCGGCCAAACCTGCAGGGCCGGATAAATCGCGGCGGAGTCAGCAAAAGGCTTTAAGAACGGATTCAGTTCGACGGCTCCATGGCCAATAGCCTGGCGGGTGGAATAGGCATCAAATCCTGCTGCTGCATGGTCAAAAACGACCAGAGAGTACCAAATCCGCGAGTTACGCGCGCGGTCTTCGTTGACTGTGCTGATCTTCATCGGCTTGATCACAGCCGTCTTGATTATTGGCCGCCCGCCAGCCGTGACCGTTCCACCTACCGCCTGCGAGATCGGGCCAGCCGACACCGGATCCGCCAACTGGGCCAGCAGAGCCGTGTTTAGGGCCTTGCTACTGGTGAACGCCGCGTCAGGCGATACTGTGGCGCCGGCGGTTGCTACAGTCGATACCGGTGCAACTTGTTGGGCGTTCGTGGTCTGACACTGAGCTGCGACGGCTAACAACAGTACGGCGGCCAGTTTCCGCATCGGTTCCCCTTGACGTCCCTAGACTCGTTAGCTGGGGAGACAGTCCCCCTGATGACCTTCGGGAATGCCTTCCCTGTCCCAGAGTTCCTGTACGCAGGTAATCTGCCACATGTTGCTCCCTTTTTTGCAGGGTTTATTTTGAGTCCGGGGGTTAGATGTGCAAATGTTTGCACATTAGGAGAAAGCCGATTCAGCATCTTGGAGTCTTGGCGACTACTGAGTTGAAAGGAACCGTCGGTTCACAAGACAGAAAAGGCCGCCCTGCTAGAGCGGCCTTGCCTAAGGATGAACTACTTGACGTAGTTTATGGACTCGGTACCGCAGCCGCCGCTTGGTTCGAGTAGCTGCTTTCCGTTCCCGAGCCACTTACAGCAGTTACCACGTAGTAATATGTCATTCCACTCTGGACTGTCGAATCAACATAGCTCGTACCGGCCTGTGAACTCGAGGTCAACTTTGTATACGGTCCGCCTGATACGGTGCCCCGATATATGTTGTACCCAGACACAGACGACGTGCTCGCGTTCCAACTCAGGTCGACCGAATGCTGCGTTGGTACCGTTCCTGAGCCCGAGAGAGCAACGATTGCCGGAGAGTTCGTCGCATTACTCACGAACGATACCGTTCCGGACGCAGCCCCACTGCTTTCAGGCGTAAACGAGATAGTGGCATTCTGGGTTTTGCCGGCAGCCAATGTGATGGGCAAGCTAACGCCGCTAAGGCTGAAACCAGTTCCGGTAAAATTCGCTGCTGTTATGGACAGCGAGCCGGTACCCGTATTCGATAGCGTCACCGTTTTACTGGTCGACGTACCCTCGAGAACGCTTCCGAAGCTAAGACTTGTTGGCGATGCGCTTAATGAGGAATGTGCTCGCCGCTGTGGCTGAACCTGACAAAGTTATGGCGGAGCCGTATTCGACGCATTGCTGGAAACAGTTATTGACCCAGTAAAGGTACCTGTTGTGGTCGGCGCAAACTTGACGCTTAGTGCGGCGGACTGGCCCGCAACGATCGTCATTGGGAAATTCGCACCTGAAATGCTGAAGCTCGTACCGCTCACAGTTGCGCCCGTCACCGAGAGATTCGATCCACCCGTGTTTGCAACAGTGAGGGTCTGAATGGAGCTGCTATTGGTTGTGGTGCTGCTGAAGCTAATCGCAGTTGGGGAAACAGTGATCTGGGGAGCCGCGATGGTCACCGTTACGGTCGCTGATGCCGACTTCGTCAGTATCTGCTGAGCTAGTTGCCTTCACCGTATAGGTTCCTGCAGTGCCGGGTGCGGTATACATGCCAGCTGCGGATATAGTGCCGCCACTCGCGGACCAGGTCACGGCGGTATTGCTGCTGCCCGTAACTGCTGCAATGAACTGTTGGGTGCTCCAGTCTTAACTGTAGCTGTGCCTGGACTGATCGACACTGCGACTACGGGAGCTGCCGTCACGGTTACGCTGGCCGTTGCTGACTTAGTGGAATCGGCAGCACTAGTTGCCTTGACGGTGTAAGTCCCCGCCGCACTGGGAGCGGTATAGAGGCCTGCGGGCGAGATGCTACCGCCGGTCACAGACCATGAAACTGCGGTGTTTGACGTTCCCGTGACAGTCGCGCTGAACTGTACGGTTCCTCCAGCAGCTACAGTGGACGTCGACGGAGTTAGCGATAGAGACACAGTTCCAGCGGTCGCGGAAGAAGACGGCACGAAAACAACATCACGGAAGTAGTTCGAGTTCTGATAAGAGCTGGTGGGATATTGGGCAACAGCCCCGTACCGACCATTACTTCCAACTTCAGAATGCAGGTTGTTGTTGTTAATCCCGGCAGCGAGTCCCGAGTTTGTCGCCACGTAATAGTTCTTGCCAGTATTTACGCTGACCAGGTATTCGGTATTCGCGGTCACTGTAAGTGGCGTGCCGAGCGATTGCTGTTGCCAGCCTGATGCGGTTTCGTTGGCGAAGGTGACGGTTGCCAGAAGGGTTCCCTTCGAATCCCAAATGTGCCCAACGTGAGTCCCGGATTCAGAACTCGATTTCCAGAAACGAATCGCAGCTATCTGACCAGCAACATCGCATAGAATCGCGTTCCGAGTTCGTACGAAACACCGTCGTTATAACTGCTTCCGACCGGTGATTGTGTTGTGAAAAGGCTCTGATTAGAAGAAGTTGAGTTAGGCGATGCTGAAAAGGAAAGTCCTGAAACCGAAGAGCCATTGAAAGAGACTGTAAGACTGCTCGGATTGAATGTGTACCCCGTCTTGGTCGGCGTGATCGTATAGGCGCCGCTGGCAAGCCCTCTAAACGAAAATCTTCCGTTTGAGTCGGCGGTTGCACTAGCGTTCGTAGGGCCGGTGAGCGAGACGGTGGCTCCGGCGCCGTTAGCAGCAGGCGAGATGGAGCCAGAGAGGGTCGCGCCAAATCGTGATCTCGATGTAGTTTGCGCCGAACTAGTGTGCGCAAACACAAACGGTATAAGTGCACCCAGAACTAACAATGCGACCCGAATAGTTGGAATCGATACAGCAACCTTGGCACGGGGATAAGGCCTATTTTGGACAACACCACTCCCTTCGCCGCTCGGACCAGAAAAATTCACCACTACAATGAGCGGACTTACAGTTATATTCAGTTTTGAAGGGCGCTGTGAAAGAACTTGCACATAGCTGTCCAGCTTCTGTGGATAGAGATGACTTTGGTACATGTTCAATGCGCATTTCACAGAAAACAGCTGACTTGCGTTCTTGTCGAAGAGAAATTGACTGCTAAGTACATTTCGTTTTGATCGCAGGATATTTCAGGCGTAACCCTTAGGCAGATCACGTGAGTCTGCGCACTGCGTCGTGTATTGTTTGCTGCCCGTGAGTAAAACTGCGCACCACGAATGATTCGCTACGTGCCCGTGCTTGGGATCAATTTGGGAGCAAATCGAAACAAAAAAGGCCACTCTCTCGGAGTGGCCTTCTGCAGGTTTATCACAACTGATACGCGCAGATTAGCCCTACGGAACAACCGCAGTTGCTTCGTTCGAATAAGCGCTCTCCAATCCGCTACTGTCTACGGCTGTCACAACGTAGTAGTACGTAGTTCCGCTCTGCACTGTCGTATCCGTAAAGCTTGTTCCAGGCACGGACTGCCGACTGCAGCTTGGTATACGGCCCTCCCGATTGTGTTCCGCGATACACAAAGTATCCGGTGACGGTCGAGGTGCTTGCCGTCCAGTTGAGGGTCACTGAGTGCGAAACCGGAGCTGTCGCGGCTCCAGAGAGAGTGACCGCCGGACGCAGTATTCCAGCATTACTCGACACCGCGATCGTGCCGGAGTAGTTCCCCGCGGCGGTCGGTGCAAACTTGACAGTCAGATTCGACTGACTGTCCCGCACTGACCGTGATCGGAAAACTCGTGCCGCTGACGTTGAATCCGTTGCCGGTCACAGTCGCGCCGGTAACGGAGAGATTCGATCCGCCAGTGTTCGATATTTTCAGTGTTTGCGTTTTGACTCGCGTTAGCTGCAATGCTGCCGAAAGTGATAGAGGTTGGTGAGACGGCGATCTGCGCCGGCGTTGATGGTTACAGTCACGCTCGCCGAGGCCGATTTCGTCGCATCCGCAGCACTGGTGGCTTTCACCGTATAGGTTCCCGCCGTGCCAGGCGCCGTGAAAAGACCGGAGCTCGAAACCGAGCCACCACTGGCCGACCACGTCACGCCCGTATTGCTCGAACCAGTCACAGTTGCGGTGAACTGTTGCGTAGCTCCGGCCTGGATCGATGCGGAAGTCGGAGTAATGGCAACACTGATCGGCGTTGGAGGCGCACTTACATTGACAGTGACCGACGCCGACTTCGTGCGGTCCGCAACACTGGTAGCGATCACCGAGTAGGCTCCAGCAGTGCTCGGCGCGGTGTAGAGGCCCCCGGATGTGATCGTTCCGCGCGTCGCAGACCACGTCACCGCGGTGTTGCTTGTGCCAGTTACGCTTGCAGTGAATTGCTGTGTCGCGCCCGTTTGAATCGCAACCAGGCTCGGACTTATCGTAACCACGATGGACGGATGCGCTTACAGCTCACGGTCGCGGATGCCGACTTCGTGGTGTCGGCAGCACTGGTGGCCTTAACTGTGTAGCTGCCGGCGGTCGCTGGAGCCGTGTACAAGCCTGAACTCGAAACCGATCCGCTCGAAGCGGACCACGTCACACTTCGGTTGCTCGTACCTGTCACCGTCGCGGTGAATTGCTGCGTGGCACCCGTCTGGACTGAGGCCGAGGTTGGATTGATCGAAGATTCCAACCGGGGGCGGTGTCGTTGTCACAGTCACAGTCGCCGTTGCGCTCTTCGTGCTATCCGCGGAACTGGTTGCTTTCACCGTGTAAGTGCCAGCGGTAGTGGGTGCGGTATAAAGGCCGGAACTCGAAATTGTTCCTCTGGAAGCAGACCAGCTTACCGCCGTATTGCTTGTTCCCGTCACTGTCGCGATGAACTGCTGCGTGGTTCCCGTTTGCAGCGCTGCCGAGCTTGGAATAATCGAGACGGAAATCGTGGGTGACCCGGTGGTGACGGTAACGGTTGCGGTACCAGACTGAGTGGTGTCCGCGACGCTCGTTGCAATGATGACGTACGTTCCTGCAGCAACCGGCGCCGTGTAGAGCCCAGATGGGGAGATCGTGCCGCTCGACGCCGACCAGGTCACAGCCGTATTGCTGCTTCCATCTACCGTCGCACTGAACTGTTGTGTGTCACCAGTCGGCAATCGATGCGAAGCCGGGACTCACTGAGACGGAGACGGCCGACGCGGTTGGTGTTACCGAAACAGTCGCAGTTGCAGCTACGGTACTGTCTGCCGCACTCGTTGCTATGACCGTATACGTGCCCGGTGTGGATGGCGCAGTGTAGAGTCCAGCAGCGGACACAGTACCGCCCGAAGCTGACCATGTCACAGTTGTATCGGGTGTGCCAGTAACTGTAGCTGAAAACTGTTGAGTTCCCCCAACCTGGATGGAGACAGCGGTTGGGTTAATAGTGATCGAGACTGTTCCGACACTGTTGGTCGTCGCCGGTGCCTTTGCAGCACTGGTTACGCCAACGCATCCAGATTCAAGCGCTACCGCTATAAAGACAACAACAAATAAAACGAAGGACCGTACCAAAGAAATGTGCATTCACTAATCATCATTTCTGTGGCGCGCCCGTTCATACTAAGTTAACCGTTCGGAATTCCACAAGTGCCTTTCGAAGAATTTTCATGAACATGGCGCTTTTTTAATTTATCTCGAATAAATCTCCATCACTTCCTGCTTATTTGCTCTCCGAAGGGAAATAACCCTCCGTTAAGTCCCAAATTCCTTACGGAGTCGGAACCACAGCGGTTGCCTGGTTAGAGTCGGCGCTTTCGTTTCCGCTGCTATCTACCGCAGTAACCACGTAGTAGTAGGTGGTTCCGCTCTGCACCGTGGAATCCACATACGTAGTGCCTGGCTGTGAACTTGACTGCAACTTCGTGTAGGGTCCGCCAGACTGCGTTCCACGATACACAAAGTAACCCGTCACCGACGACGTACTGGCATTCCAACTGAGGTCAACGGAGTGTGCAACCGGCTGAGTCCCAGTTCCTGATAGCGACACCGTGGCTGGCGAGTTCGTTGCGTTGCTGACGAATGAAACTGTGCCCGATGCGCTCCCGCTGGTCTGCGGCGCGAATGTGATGGTCACGTTCTGGCTCGCGCCGGCAGCAATCGCGATCGGGAGAGTCGATCCCATGAGGCTGAAACCAGATCCAGTAAAATTCGCTGCCGATACAGAGATTGACGACGTACCCGTGTTCGAGAGTTTGACAGTCTGGTTTGCAGTGTTTCCGATCAGCACGCTTCCAAAGGCGACACTCGCGGGCGATGCGCTTAGTAAGAATGTAGGTGCAGCAGTAGCGGTGCCTGACAGACTAACCACCGGCGCAGTATTACTCGCATTGCTAGCGATTGTTATCGTGCCGCTGTAACTACCGGCTGCCGTCGGAGCAAACTGAACTGTCAGATTTGCCGACCCACTCGATGCGATCGTGATCGGAAAACTTGTTCCCGATGATGCTGAAGCCAGCTGCCGCCGATGGTCGCGCTCGTGACTGACAGGTTCGATCCGCCTGTATTTGAGAGCTTGACCGTCTGCGTGGAAGTGTTATTTGCCACCGTGCTGGGAAACGTTACCGTGGTCGGGGAAATCGAAATCTGCGCGGGGACTGCGGTCACCGTTACGAGAGCTGAAGCAGATTTAGTTGCGTCCGCGGAACTCGTGGCTGTCACCGAGTAGTTCCCCGCAGTTGCTGGTGCTGTGTACAGCCCGGAAGTGGAAATCGAGCCGCTCGAAGCAGACCATGTTACCGCGGTATTCGTTGTGCCGGTAACGGTAGCTGTGAACTGTTGCGTACCGCCCGTCTGAATCGATGCGGAGGTTGGACTGATCGACACGACAACCGGCGGCGGAGGTGCGGTGACGTTGACGGTGACTGCCGCTGACTTGGTTTTGTCCGCCACGCTGGTCGCAATCACCGAGTATGTTCCTGCCGTGCTAGGAGCGGTGTACAGACCGCCTGATGTGATCGTTCCACCCGTCGTCGACCACGTTACAGATGTATTGCTGGAGCCGGTCACTGTCGATGTGAACTGTTGCGTCGCTCCCGTCTGGATAGCGACAAGGGTTGGACTGATCGAGACAACGATTGGCGGTGCGCTTACCGTCACGCTTGCCGAGGCAGACTTGGTATTGTCGGCAACGCTCGTGACTGTGACCGTAAAGGTACCTGGCGTATTGGATGCTGTGTACAGGCCAGAACTGGACACCGAGCCGCCAGTCGCGGACCACGTTACTGCTGTATTTGTCGTTCCCGTAACTGTTGCTGCGAACTGCTGCGTCGCGCCCGTCAGCAAGGATGCCGATGTTGGACTGATCGCAATTACAACTGGAGGCGCGGTAACAGTGACACTGGCAGAAGCCGTCTTCGTCGTATCCGCAACGCTTGTTGCTGGTACTGTGTAAGTGCCGGCGGTATTCGAGGCTGTATATAACCCTGAACTCGAGATCGTGCCGCCAGTCGTTGACCAGGTTACTGCTGTGTTCGTCGTCCCCGTTACAGTTGCCGTGAATTGTTGAGTCGCGCCCGTTTGCAATGACGCCGAAGTTGGACTGAGCGACACCGACACAGGCGGCGGCGCTGCTGTCACAGTCACCGTCGCGGAAGATGTCTTCGTTGTATCGGCAACGCTGGTCGCTTTCACGGTGTATGTCCCAGCGGTTCCCGGAGCCGTGTACAGTCCGGAACTTGAAATCGTGCCACTCGTCGCGGACCACGTCACCGCCGTGTTCGTCGTCCCGGTTACAGTTGCCGTGAATTGTTGCGTTGCGCCGGTTTGAATAGCGGCAGCAGTCGGGCTGATCGAAACTGCAACCGGAGGAGCGTTTACTGTAATAGTCGCAGAGGCGGACTTCGTGGTGTCGGCAACGCTCGTTGCCTTAACCGTGTAGCTTCCCGCGGTGGCCGGCGCAGTGTAGAGCCCCGAACTTGAAACTGTGCCGCCGGTAGCTGTCCACGTCACGCCTGTATTTGTGCTGCCTGTCACGGTTGCTGTGAACTGTTGCGTGCCTCCAGTTTGCAGAGAGGAAGAAGTCGGACTAATCGATACCGACTACCGACGGTGGCGCCGCACGTAACCGTAATCGTCGCGATTCCTGACTTCGTTGTGTCCGCTACGCTGGTCGCAATAATCGAATACGTTCCTGCTGCCCCGGGAGCCGTGTAGAGACCGCTCGAAGAAATGGTGCCGCCGGAAGCCGACCAGGTCACAGCCGTATTGGTTGTCCCACTAACGGTCGCCGCAAATTGCTGCGTACTACCCGCTTGAACGACGCAGAGCTTGGACTGACGGACACCGAAATGGCGGGCGCACTCGCCGACACAGTTACGGCGGCGGATGCTGATTTGCTCGAATCGGCCACGCTCGTTGCCGTGACGCTATAGGTGCCAGGCTGTTGCCGGAGCCGTATAAAGACCGGCACTCGAGATTGTGCCGCCACTTGCGGACCACGTTACTGAACTATTACCCGTTCCAGTCACAGTGACCGCGAACTGCTGCGTGCCTCCGGCGGCGAGTGAGACCAAGGTTGGAGTGATCGAGACGGCAATCGGCACCGCCGAGCGAAGTCACAGTAACCGTCGCGGTGGCCGACTCGCTCGCGTCCGCAGCGCTCGTCGCAGTGACCGTATAACTCCCGGCAGCAGTTGGTGCGGTGTAAAGTCCCGAATTCGAGATGGAACCAGCGGTAGCCGACCAGGTCACGGATGTATTCGCGAGACCTGTGACCGTCGCCGTGAACTGTTGGGTTCCTCCCGCCTGAATAGCTTACATTCGCCGGAGTGATCGAAACTGAAATGGCCGCCGACGCTGTAACCGTCGATGCCTTGCTGGCGGCGGTTACGCCGGCACATCCTGAATTACTAACTACAAAGGCCAGTAATTAAAACGAACAGTACAAAAGAAAATCCCAGGGAACGCTGCATCTTGCCTCATTCCGTGGCGCTCCTAAACGCTATATCCACGGGAGGCGTTGTTGAAGGTGCCGGAGGTCCTGTCGGGCGATTCCAATCAGGCAGTTCCCACTAGAGTCCGAGTGCGCAGCAGATGCCTGAACGGAAGTAATCAGGATTGGTGATTAAGCTCATTGAGAAATATCTATGAGGTGCGGTTACGAAGAGAGCGGCCGATGGGGACAAGGAAGGGGTCGCGAATGCGGTGAAGCGGAATTTTCCCAGAGCGTGTTGCTGGCGTCCTTTCGCTGCAGTAGCCGAGAAGCTACGGTGTGGGAATCGTTGCAGCAGCCTGGTTGGAGAATGCACTCTCGTTGTTGCTGGCATCTACAGCGGTGACGACATAGAAATACGAGCTGCCCGAAGTCACTGAGCTGTCCGCGAAAGATGTGCTCGGCACCAACGATGAAGTCATCAACGTATACGGGCCACCCGTGACAGTTCCGCGATAGACACGATAGCCAGACACGGTCGACGTGCTCGCGCTCCAGCTCGAGATCAACAGCGTGCGCCACTGCCGTAACTCCAGTGCCTGACATCGGAATGCTAAGAAGCGTGTTGCCGCCGCGTCAGTTAACACAATACTTCCGCTCGCGCTTCCTGCGGAACTCGGGCCAAACGATGCGGTAAAACTCGATCCCTGCCCCGCCGACAAAGTCAGCGGTGTGGAAAGTCCGCGTCACATTGAATCCCGGTCCGCTGTAGCTTGCGTTGTTTACCGAGCAGGCTGGCCGTTCCGGAATTCTTCAGAGTCACCGATATGTTCTTGCTCCCGCCGACGGAAACATTGCCGAACGCGATCGACGATGGATTGGCCGTCAATTTAGGCGTCCCTGCCACAACACCTGTCCCGCTCATC
Source organism: Terriglobia bacterium (assembly GCA_963724985.1). Lineage (GTDB taxonomy): Bacteria > Acidobacteriota > Terriglobia > Terriglobales > Acidobacteriaceae > JAJPJE01. The sequence continues at coordinate 605,624 of CAVRWV010000019.1, forward strand.
GGAATCGAGAGAGTTGATGGCGATGCGTTGCTCGCAATTGAAACCGAACCGGTAGCCGCGCCAGCACTCGTTGGAGAAAAGCTGAAAGTCGCCGATGCCGACTGCGACGGATTCAGTGTGAATGGCGTAGTAATTGGTGAAACACTGAAAGCACGTGCCGGACACCGTGACCTGACTAACCGTAATCGCCGCGGCGGACGAATTGGTAACCGTAATGGTCTGGGTTGCCGTCGTGCCCACGGTGACTTGTCCGAAGTCGATCGAAGTGAGGCTGCTCGCCGAGGGATCCGGAATTCCCGCCGCCGTTTGAACTGCTCGAACTTGCGGTCACACCGCCGCATCCGCAAAGTGCAACTAAACCATAGACAAACAAGAACGCCCGCAAGCTTCACTAGTCTTTCCACCGGATCCTCGCGTCAAGAGCTCAGCTGTCAGAACCGAGCTCCGGCATTCACTAAGGGTGCCGGTAAGAAGAACTTGCAGCAACTTACGTCAGTCCATAGGAAGATCCGTAGGGGTACAGTGGACATTCAGGTATCGCGAGCCCAATATCAGACGGATTAAGGATCTAACTATTCAATCCGGTTCGCAGTTATTTAACTCGGTTGAAACAGGTGTGGAATTGTCACCACCAGAGCACAATTTACATTGCAGCGGTTGCCCATGGCCGGCCTTGGACGCCCAGTAAATATGACGGTAACTTCCACAAAACACAGCAAGTTACAATATCTAGCCCCCGACAAGGCCGTCTAAGGTACTCGGAGTGCATGGTTACCTTCGTGCGCACTGATGTACTAGTTTGTGACAAGCAGGTAGATAGCGCTCGGCCAGTCTTGTGAATTACCCCGTCATCTTTTATCGGCTAATCGTATCCTGAATCAACCGAAGTCTGCTCACTGTTGTGCGCAAGGCGGGCTCAACCGGAAGAAATGTTCAAGATAGAAAGTCTCCTATCCAAACATCTTGTCTCGGTTCTCGGCGTTTTGGTGGCTGGATTCACGCTAATCGCCAACGTTGGTTGCGCCGGCGTAACCGCCGCGCCGAACTCGAACTCCGTGTCTTCGGTTTCGGTCCAGGTCACACCGTCCACAGCTAGCCTCCAACCCGGCTCCGCGCAGCAATTCTCTGCGACCGTAACTGGCGGCTCGTCCTCCGCTGTGACTTGGTCTGCGACCGGTGGAACAGTGTCCAGCACTGGCTTGTACACCGCACCAGCCACGCCCGGTACATACACGGTTCAAGCAACCAGCACGGAGGACACATCGAAGTCCGGATCGGCCACTATTACGGTTCTCGGCAGCTCAACCACGCCCCAGATTTCGTTTTCCCCGGCTCAGTTGTCGTTTGGAACTGTAGCTGTGAACACCACGACGACCCAGAATTTGCGGATAACCAATGTTGGAGCTGGCACACTCACCATCTCGCAATTGAATTTCACTGGGGATAATGTTTTCACGGCGAATGGTGCGACGCTTCCCGTTGTCTATCGCCTCAGGAAAGTCGGCAAACGTGCCGATTGTGTTTGCACCCGTAGCTTCGGGATCATTTACTGCATCCTTAGCCGCAAGCAGCAACGCGAACAATTCATCTTCAACCGTGACCTTATCAGGCACTGCCGCAACATCCGCATCTGCCCACTCGGTGTCGCTCCATTGGAACTCGAGCACGTCCAGCGTGATTGGATACATGGTATATCGCGGAACTGTTTCCGGCGGACCATATACCCGGCTCATCACGAGTGCTGATCCGGCGACAACTTACACCGATATCAGCGTCCAAAGCGGATCAACCTACTACTACGTTGTAACTTCCGTTAATGGCTCCGGTCAGGAAAGCGCATTCTCGAACCAAGCGACCGCAGTAGTGCCGAGTCCGTAGGTTGCCGCATACGCTATCAGCGAACGGCGTTTCGATCATTCCAATCAAGAACCGAATCGCAGATGCTCAGATTGGGCATTTCGAAGCAAAATCACCAACACCTCCGTCCTTGTAAACACCGCCGGAATTTCATCGCGAGTTAAAGCGGAGTGGAGCATCGTCAGATTGCGGCGGGTCAAACGTGATCGCCGGCTTGCGCCATCTGACAGACAGTATGGACTATGAAGTGGTGAGGACTTCCTGTGGAGGAGAAGGTATGCTGCGGGGTTTTTCTGTCTTCTGCAACAGCTTCCAGATCGGATACACGAGAGCAAGCGAAATCAGATAAAACACAAAACCGCCCTCGTGGTGCAATCTTCCATTCAGGAACCCAGGGTCTACGTGGGTTGCGAGCATGGTCAAGGTCACGATACGAATCGCGTTCTTCAGTATCGAAAGCGGAATTGTAATTAGCACTAACAAGACTCTTCGCCAGGTACTGTGAACAGTTTCATGCGCCACCAGCAGCATGATGATTAGGAGGGCTATGCTGGAATTAATCCCACTGCATTCCTTGGCTATCTCGATACTGACTCCGGGCAACATCAGCACAAATCCGTCTCGCAATACAGGAACACCCAGCAACTCGAACATCCAATACGACAGATCCGCAGAACCGGACTGTAGGAAAAAGACAACTTTGTCGATCAAAACACCAGGGACGGGCACCATAAGTGCCAGCAACATGATCGGGAAAGCGGCGTTCCTCAGAGCCCTTACACCAAAGCAACTGGTAAATGCACCAACCAAGAGCAGTAGCACGCTGGAAAGGTCTGCAACTTCCTTTAGGCTTTCTGTTCTTGCACCCAAGGCAAGTGTCGTCGCCAAATAAAGAATAAGTGCGAGCGTGGCCATGATTGCTCCCCATACCCGAGAGTACTCGGCCGCTCCAAAAATTCGCTCCCTTCCCAACCAGATCAGATAGGCCGTTAAGAAAGGGACTAGGATGACATACGATGTGTAGCCGGTTCCCATCGACAGACCAAAGATGCGGTGTATCTGCCGCCAGAACAGCGCCAAAATAATTATTGAGTAAACTGCGAATTCGACGGTCCGGTTCCGCACCTTTTCCTCGCCTTTCAATAACTACTGCTTCTACTTATCTGATAGTGAACAGCCATAACGTCCTTTAGTCTAGGTCGGGTTCGGTAGGGCACTTCATAACCAACGACCCTTGTTCGACTACTCCCTGTGAAAGACCGATAGCAATTGAAACACCTATGCAAGCGATTCCCGGCGTTAGCCAGGGCCCTTGGACGGCGCACAGATATCGCTAGGTATTGTATTGCCGGAACATCGCTTCCTACAGTCAGGGAAAGGTACTTCCGCTCTGAGGGAAAAGCAATTCCACCGTCGAACATCGCATCCCTGGCCAGTGTGCAACCTTTTGCACACTCGTATTGATTTGCTGCCTTACGTGGATGGCACGCCCCCATCAAACCGGAGGTCAGATACATACTACAACCTTCATTTTCATATACTTACAAGGATAAGGCTAATTTCACCCCATGGTAACACGTAGCCGAAGGTGATCGGCACGCTTCGTGCAACCAAGTACCTCCGAAAGCGCTGCTTAACTATGGAACAAGGTCCAACACCGTCGGGCTCCCGTATTACAAGCGTCGTGGTTCCCGTATTCAACGAGGAAGACGGCATCAGTCAGCTTCAGGAAAGCCTGGTTCAACTTCGCCACGCACTGAACGGACAGCTGGAGTTCATCTTCGTCGATGACGGAAGTAGTGATAACACCGTGAATGGGCTGCGAGCCGCTTTTGGTAATGATCCCACCTGTCGTGTAGTCGAGCACGGGGTCAATCGAGGTATAGGAGCAGCCTTCAGGACTGGTTTCGGTGTAGCCGCGGGCGACATTGTTTGCACGATCGATGCGGACTGCAGTTATAAACCGGAAGGTTTAAGGCGGTTGATCGATGCGTTGGATGAGACCGGGGCCGATATAGCTGTCGCCTCTCCTTACCATCCCGATGGTGGGGTCGCTGGAGTTCCGCCCTGGCGGTTGCTTTTGAGCCGTTGCTGTTCTCTTCTGTATCGCATTTTGGCTCCCGTGAATTTGTATACCTACACCAGCGTTTTCCGGGCTTACAAGCAGCAGGTGATCAGGGACGTCCAGTTCCAGTCGAATGGATTTGTCTCAGCGGTCGAGATTCTCTTTTCCGCCGCGCGTGGCGGATACCGCATCACCGAGGTTCCCATGGTGCTACACGCTCGAACTGTAGGTCAGTCAAAAATGAAGATTGCCCGAACCATCAAAACTCACCTGAGGTTAATGGGGGACCTGGCGATTGCAATTGTTGGAATTCATCCCGCAGAACGAACGCCGGCGGCAAGCAATATGACGCCAATTCCGTCGGCAATAACAGTGAAGGAGGATCGGTAATGGTCCGTATTGGAACCGTAGGTTTGGGCGCCTGGGGTTGGGGTGTTGCCCGCAATTTCGCAGAACTGAAGGATTGCGAACTCGTTAGTTGCTGCGATCTCGATTCAAAGCGTCGCGAAAGCGCTGCCAAAACTTGGCCAGGCGTGAAGGCCGTAGCTGAATTCGACGATTTGCTGGCAACCGACATTGATGCCGTAGCGATCGCCGCTCCCGCCATCATGCATTACCCGCTTGCCAAGCAAGCGTTGTTGGCGGGCAAAGACGTAATGGTCGAGAAACCGTTCACCCTCAATGTGGCGGATGCCGAGGAACTCGCTGAACTCGCCTACAAGACCAACCGTGTCCTGATGGTTGGACATTTGCTCGAGTACCACCCAGTAGTGAAGCGTCTCAAGACCATGGTGAACTCGGGTGAATTGGGAGATATCTATTACATGTACTCCCAACGGGTGAACCTGGGCCGAATTCGCGGAGATGAAAACGCGATGTGGAGTTTCGCTCCGCACGACATCTCTGTGTTTACGTACCTACTCGGACAGAGCCCGACCGATGTAAGTGCTCGCGGCCAGAGTTTCATTCAGGACGGGATCGAGGATGTGGTTTTCCTGAGCCTGTTCTTTGAAAACCGCGTTATGGCTCATATCCACATCAGCTGGCTGGATCCGCACAAGATTCGCAGGACAACCGTTGTGGGTTCCAAGAAGATGGCCGTGTTCGACGATTCAGAGGTCAACGAGAAGCTCAAGATTTACAACAATCACGCAGAGGTTCCGCCGGCTAAGACTTACGGCGAAGCCATTCAAGTTCGATTCGGCGATATCTTGATCCCACGCGTGGAAGGGACTGAGCCGCTGAAGATCGAATGCAAGCATTTTGTTGATTGTGTGCGCGATCGTAGCACTCCCTTGTCCGACGCACAGGACGGTATTCGCGTAGTAAGAATCCTGGAAGCAGCACAGAGGTCATTAGAACTAGATGGCGAGCCAATCAGTATTAACCAGCCCAAGCTTCATCCATCCAGCGGCAACCATCGGCGCTGGTACGCAATTGGGGCATAACGCAGTCATTCACGAGAACGTCCGCATTGGAGTTAACTGCAAGATCGGAAGTGGAGTTGTTATCCATGCGGACTCTCTGATTGGCAACAATGTCCGAATCGACGATAACAGCGTCATTGGCAAACTTCCGATGAAGGCCGCCAATAGCGCGATCACCAAGGATCAGCAGCTCGGCCCGTGCCTGATCGAGGACGATTGCATTATCGGTTCTCTTGCCGTCGTCTATCGTGGGTGCACCATCCGGAATAAGGTAATGGTCGCCGATATGGCTTCGGTCCGTGAGGATGTTGAAATCGGTGCGCTGACGATTATTGGCCGTGGCGTGACCGTAGAAAACAAGGTACGCATCGGTTCGCGTTGCAAAGTTGAAACCGAGGCCTACGTGACCGCCCTCTCTGAGATCGGCGATAACTGCTTCATCGCCCCAGAGGTGACGTTTACCAACGACAATTTCCTGGGCCGCACCAAGGACCGCTTCAAGTACCACAAGGGCGTCACGATGCATAAGGGAGCCCGAATTGGAGCCAATGTAACGGTGCTGCCAGGTGTGGTACTCGGAGAGGACTGTCTCGTTGCCGCAGGCTCCGTAGTCACACGTGACGTGCCGGCTCGCAAAATTGTTCTCGGGAGCCCCGCTAAAGTCTGGCGGGATGTACCGTCCGAACAGCTCCTGGAAAACCAATAGACATGAAGGTTCTCTCCATAGTGGGGGCGCGCCCCCAGTTTGTTAAGGCGGCGATGGTCGTCGAAGCAGTTCGCCGCCACAATCGGATATCTGAGCCGAAGCGCCGGATCACGCACAAGTTATTGCACACGGGGCAGCACTACGACCCAAAGATGTCCGATGTCTTCTTCGAGCAGTTGCCACTGCCCAAGCCTCATTTCAACCTCGAGGCTGGATCCGGGTCCCACGGAGTCCAGACAGCAAGAATGCTCGAGGGGATCGAGAAGACCTTGGAGAAAGAACGGCCGGACGTGATCGTGGTTTACGGTGATACCAACTCCACCGTGGCCGGAGCACTGGCGGCAGCCAAGCTTCACATCAGTGTGGCGCATGTTGAGGCGGGGTTACGCAGTTTTAACCGTGAAATGCCGGAGGAGATCAACCGTGTCGCGACAGACCACCTTTCTGATCTCTTATTCTGCCCGACGGTTACCGCAGTTGAGAATTTGCGAAACGAAGGCATCAGCAAGAACGTGTTTCTGAACGGCGACGTGATGCTCGACGCTGTTCAGGCGTTTGCAGTTCTCGCCCAGAAGAGAAAGAAGCTGCTTAACCGGCTCGCTGTCGAATCTGGCGCCTATGTACTGGCCACCGTGCACCGCGCCGAGAACACTGATTCCCCGAACAAATTGGCTGCTTTGTTCGAAGCGCTTTTAGATCTGAAACTGCCGGTTGTCTTGCCGATTCACCCAAGAGTAAAGCACAAACTGGCCGAACTGGCCGTGTTTAAGGATATTCGCACGCGATTGGAAAGATCTTCGGACATTCATATTTCCGAGCCAGCTTCGTACCTGGACATGCTGATGCTGGAAAAGAATGCCCGGCTGGTACTAACCGATTCAGGCGGAGTGCAGAAGGAAGCGTTCTTCTTGGGAATTCCCTGTCTTACCCTACGCGAGGAAACGGAGTGGGTAGAGACGCTAAAGGGCGGATGGAATCAACTCGTCGGCTCGGATCACAAGCTCATTTCCAAAGCAGCGAAGAGCATTTGGAATGGCAACGGATTTCAGCCCAAGGGACGTCCCGATCTAAAAGCATTCGGGAATGGAAAGTCGACTGAGTTAATCGTTAAACAGATTCTCAACCACTGTTAGTTGGAGTGCGTACATCTCATGGCGAAGACTAAAGTACTGGTGACCGGGGCGGCAGGATTTCTTGGCTCACACCTTACCGATAACCTGCTGCATCGCGGCTATCACGTGGTTGCGGTCGACAACCTTTCTCACGGGAACCTTCGAAACCTTAAAGAAGCGCAGGCAAATCAAAACTTCGAGTTTCACCAGATCGATATATGCGACCGCGAACGTCTCCGTTCCGTGTGCGACGGCGTGGAGATTATTGCGCACCTCGCCGCGTATAAGATCCCACGCTACGGTAAAGCCATTGACACTCTGCTGATCAACTCGCAGGGCAGTCACAACGTGTTGGAAATCGCATCCGAGCTGCACGCGAAATTTGTCATCACTTCCACCTCAGACGTTTACGGAAAGAATCTTTGCATCCCTTTCTCAGAGACAAGCGACTCGGTGATCGGTCCGAGTACCATTCCACGATGGTCGTATGCAGTTTCGAAATTGTTCGATGAGCATTTGGCTTTTGCTTACGCTGAGGACGCGCAGATTCCTGTCGTCGTACTTCGAATTTTCGGATCGTACGGCCCCAGGCAGAATCTGAGCTGGTGGGGTGGACCACAATCCGTTTTCATCGATTCGATCCTCAATGGCGAATCGATTCCCATCCATGGTGATGGCTTGCAAACGCGGAGCTTCACGTTCGCGTCGGATACTGCCGCGGGTATCTGCGAAGCGGTCGTCAATGATGCGGCCAATGGCGAAATTTTGAACATCGGAAGTACTCACGAAATTACCATCCTCGAACTGGCAAACGTTATTCACAGACTGTCGGGCGTAGAGGAACCGCTGAAACTGGAGATGGTCCCCTACAACCAGATCAGCGGGCGGAAATATGAGGATGTCAGGCGACGCGTACCCGACGTCTCAAAAGCTGCGGCACTTCTCGGGTACCGCGCTGAGGTCAGCCTGGAAGATGGGTTGAGGCGCACAATTGAATGGCAGCGGCAAATACGTTGTGCACAAGCAGTTGTTGCGAGTGCGGTATGAGTGAAATGGGAATCCAGGCTTCAATCGCCGATATTGGCGCCGGCAAACCGCATAGTCGCGTGCAGTTCTGGGCGATTGCGCTCGTAGGTTCGGTGTCGTTCGCGGCGGTCGGCCATTTGCTGATTAAGTACGGCTTGTTGCAACTTTCGCACTTTGCCTTGCACGGTGGGATTTCCTCGCGCTTGATCGTGTACCTGACCAATCCCATCGTTCTCACCGGCCTGATTATTTACGGTGTAGGAACGCTGATGTGGGTGTTCGCCGTTTCACGCAAGGAAATCAGCTATCTCTATCCGCTCACGGCCTTGAATTATGCGCTGATAGCACTGGGGGGAAAGCTTCTCTTCGGTGAGGTAATTTCGACTGCTCGCTGGTTCGGAATCGCCGTGGTCATGTTCGGTGTCATTCTGATGCAGAGATCTGGTTCAAAAGAGCCGAAATGACCGCGATGACCTCACTCTGCTTGAGTATTTTTGCCGGCGGCGTCGCACAAGTCGTTCTTCGTCGAGGGATGAGCGTAGGACACTCGCAGACCAGCGCGCGATCAGCTAACTTTTGGATTCACATGCTGCGATCGCCCTGGCTGTGGGCTTACGGGTTTTGTTTCGTAGCAGCGCTTGGACTTTGGATCATCGCACTGTCGCAGACGGATATTTCTTTTGCATTCCCCATGCTCAGCGCCAGCTATATCCTGGTGGCGCTCCTCTCCCGAGTTCTGCTCAAAGAAAGCGTCGGACGGCAGCGATGGATTGCAATCGCCGTAATTACGATCGGCGTTTTCATTATCGCTAAGAACTAGGAGACGGATGAGTTCGAACAACCACCGTCGGCTCGCTGGCAAACAGATTGGGATTCTCGGCGGGGGCATTACAGGCCTTACAGCCGCGTTCTACCTGCTCCGTGAAGGCGCAGATGTCACCATTATCGAGGCGCGCCCCGAATTGGGTGGGTTAGCCACCTACTTCGACTTTGGTCCGTTTCATTGGGATAAGTTCTACCACTGCATTCTCACATCTGATAAGCCTCTCCACCAGTTGATCAAGGATCTAGGGCTTTGGGAAGAGATGCGTTGGACAGAGACCAAAGTCGGCTTCTTTACCGATTCCCATATCTACTCCATGAGCAGTACCATGGAATTCCTCAAGTTTCCGCCGCTTTCGCTCTGGCAGAAATTTCGCCTTGGGCTGGGCGTGCTTTATACGTGTCGAATTCGAGACGGCCGCTCTCTGGAAAGCGTTCCGGTCGCCGACTGGTTGAAGAAAGTCTTCGGCAGAGCGAACTACGAAAAGATGTGGGGGCCGCTGTTGAAATGCAAATTGGGCTCGTGCCGCGAGGAAGCATCGGCTGCGTTCATTTGGGCGACCATCACCCGGCTCTATTCCACTCGCGACAAGAATGCCAAAAAGGAATGCCTTGGCTATGTTCGGGGCGGATACCGCTCGGTATTTACCACTCTCGTTGAAAAGATTCGCACTCTCAATGGCCAAATTCTTACCGGCGTCGCGGTGGAGAATGTTTCCCGCTCAAATGGTCACATTAAGATCAAAGCAGGGGGCACAGAGCTGGACTTCGATACGGTGATCTCTACTATTCCGAGCCACACGTTTGCAAAGTTGGCTCCCGGACTTTCAGCGGAATACCTAACGCGGCTGAAATCAGTTAAGTATCTGGGAATGGTGTGCGTGGTTCTGCTGCTGAAGCGTAAACTCAGTCCTTTTTATGTGATGAACCTGACCGATGAGGAGCTTCCCTTCACTGGTGTGATCGAAATGACGAACCTCATCTCAACCGAAGAGACAAACGGATTCCACCTCGTTTATTTGCCTAAGTACACTGCACCAGGTGACGCACTCTTTGAAGCCTCCGACGAAGAAGTCTGGAATTACTTCCATCAAAACCTGAAAAAGGTCATTCCTGATCTTCGAGAGGACGACATCGAGAAACATTTTGTTTTTCGTGAGCGGCTAGTCCAGCCTTTGCCGACTTTGAATTATTCCGACATCGTTCCCAGCGTCGAGACCGGTATCCCAGGGCTTCTGCTGGCGAACACAACACAAATCGTCAATTCCACGCTCAATAACAACGAGATGGTAAAAATCGCAGGTCAGGCGGTTTCTACGATTCTCGAGAATACCCTGAGTCATTGAAGGAGATGCCCTTGAAAACCGCCACTTCTATCGCTCTTTCTCCCATCCCGATGCTCGACTTGAAAGCACAGTACGCTTCCATCAAGACCGAGATCCGTGCTGCTGTTGACGGTGTCCTGGAAGCGCAACATTTCATACTCGGGGAAAATGTGCGCCTTCTCGAGGCTGAAATCGCCAAGTACTGCGGGCGGCGTTTTGGAGTTGGAGTGGCTTCCGGCACCGATGCGTTGATTCTCGCGTTGAAGGTGGCCGGGGTCTCTGAAGGAGATGAGGTGATCGTCCCATCGTTCACGTTCATCGCTACTGCTGATGCCGTCAGCGCCCTAGGCGGTACTCCGGTTTTCGTCGACATCGATCCCGAAACCTATACTCTCGATGCAAAGCAGCTCGAACAGAAGATCAATTCGAAAACGAAGGCGATCGTGCCCGTTCATCTGTACGGCCAGTCGGCGGATATGGACCCAATCTTGGCTGTGGCAAAGACTCACGGCATTCGCGTTGTGGAAGACAATGCGCAGGCTCTCGGCTCGACGTACAAGGGCCGCAAGACCGCCGGCATGGGCGACCTTGGGATGTATTAGCTTTTTCCCCAGCAAGAATCTTGGCGCTTACGGAGACGGTGGAATGGTTGTGACCGACTCCGAGGAGACGTACAAGCACCTAACGTCATTGCGCAGCCATGGCAGTTTAAAGAAGTACTTCAGCGAAGAACAGGGCTGGAATAGCAGACTGGACGAGTTGCAGGCGGCTATCCTGCGGGTAAAACTCCGCTACCTCGATCAGTGGAATGAAGCGAGAGCCGTCAATGCTGCTGCTTACAACCATGCCTTGGCGAACATTCCTGGTGTCGTAGTTCCGAAAACGGCGGATTGGGGTACCCATGTCTTTCACCAATACACTGTTCGCGTAAAAAACAGAGCTCAGGTGGCAGAGAAGCTGAAGAATGCCGGCGTACCCACAATGGTGTACTACCCGCACCCGATTCACCTCCAACCTATTTATAGGGCTTTGGGATACCGGGATGGCCAACTTCCTGAAACCGAGCATGCGTGTCGCGAAGTCTTGTCGCTTCCGATTTATCCGGAGCTTACGCAGGATCAGATCGACTACGTGGCACAGCAACTCGCGCAGTCAGTCTGATTTCTGGATCTGATCTGTGCTTTACACTCAGGGGCTCCCGATACGGGGAGCTCCTGCCGCTGCGTAGACTTATTCCTGTCTTCCTGTCTAGCTCCACCGTGCTCGCCCGAAGAGAAATGACGCCAGAGTTTTGCTCTGAGCGTTCCGATTTCGAGCCTCATCTGATTCTCTGCGTACATGGGAGCAAGAGTGTCGTACGTAGCACACTCGCTTCCTCGATCCCGCCATGCAAACAGACCGTCCTAATATCCTTATTGCACTGTCAGGATAAAGTTATTGGACTGTCTGATTAGGCTTCCGCTGGTTCCAGTAACAACGATCTTGTAGTTTCCGGCTGGAGTGCCCGCCTTAGATATTGAATTGGAGCTTGAATTGTTTCCGCCGCCACTGCCGCTGCATCCGCCGATACCTGCCAATAAACCGCACGCCAGAATCGAAAGTGCGGCAATACAGGAACCGCGGCGCTTCCGGAACAGCAATCCCAGAATACCGAGCGATCCTCCGCCCAACCATATCGCGAGGTAACTGTGTCGGCTTTTGCGCGGAAGCACTGTACCGATCGTCGCCGCTTCAGTCGTAATCGTCAGCGTCGCACTAGCCGGATTTGTACCAGCTGTGGCATTTGGAATTGTGCAGGTAGCAGGTGCTGGAGGGCATCCAGTGACAGTAAACTCTATCGCGGAATCGAAACCACCTGCTGGAGTAATGTTGAGGGTGGCAGTGGTGCTACCTCCCGTAGACACAGTCGCAGCGGTTGTCGCGAAGCTAAGGGCGAAGTCAGGCGTCGGAGTGGGCGTTGACCCACCTGAAATCTGGACCGCTTTGTACCAGATCGTTCCGTGGTTCGTGTATCCAGACGTGCCGTCGTTTTCCTTGTAATAAGTGAAGTCGATGAAGGACGGGTTGTTATCGCGCAACGGATCGTAGCGAAGCGAGATCGCTCCATCACATCCTGGCTCTCCGCTCGGCGATGTTGTTGTGTTACATGGATCGACATCAGTCTCGGCGGACCACACTGTTCCGACTCCGGTCTGATATTCGAATGGGGCCGGAGATTTGATCGTGTTGTGGCCGAGGAAAATGAATTCAGTGCCGCTAGCAGACATATAGTTCTGGGGAGTATGCCCTACGCCACCAGTAGGCCATGTGCCAGAAGAACTAGGAACTCCTCCCGACGTGCTCGGCGGCGAATCATCTGTCCACACTCCGCCTGCAGTGCGATACCGAAGCCTGACGTAGTCGTCGGTCCCATTGACTGTGCCATCCATGTACAACACATGTGGCAGGCTGTTTGAGTCAAAAACAATAGATGGGCTTTGATCGTCATCTCCGGCAGCCAAGACGTTCGCATCGCCTGCGGTAACTGTCTCTACCATTCCCCATGCAGCGCCAGACAATTTGACCCAACGGATAGCCTCGTGTGTCGCAAAGGCATTGTCCTGCCAAACCAGATGAATACTGCCATCCGGAGCCGTGCCCATCGAGGGATATGCCTCATTGTTACCAGATGAGCCCGGTATCGGCGAAGCCAAGGTCCATACATTTCCTCCCGAAGCCGTTCTCGCAGCCCATTGAATATCCGAACTTGTGCTTGCCCAAGTAACGTACGGGTGATCGTTGGCGTCCAGTGCTATCGCAACGTTTCCATAGCGCGTCGATCCACAACAACCCTGTGTTTGTCCATTCGTCGCGAGCAGTGTGGTAGGTCCCCACGTATCGGTTGCTGGATTGAATGTCTGGTAAAGTACGTCTCCCGCGCTCGCAGTCTGCGGAAGCATGTAAGCGAGATGAACCAGTCCAGTTGAATCCATCCGTACATCCGGAGTGAATATCGTACTGGTAACTCCGCCATTGAACAGGCATGAACCGTTGATGATGCCCGCAGGATGATGAGCGGGATCTACCTCGGTAAAGGTAGTTGGAACACTGGCATTGACTGCTTGCGATCCGCTTCCTTTGTAGCCCCTTATCACTCCAGTCGTTGGGGCCGAGTTCTTTAGACAACCGCTGTCATCTACGGCGAAGATGTAGACCACATCAGCTGCTGTGCGAACTACCTGATGAGCCTGAGCTTTTACGTAGCCAGGACCAACAACCACACCGGTTGTCGAGGCATTAGGGATAACAGTAATCTGCGCGAACGCGACGGCAGAGAACAGCGACAAGCAGACCCATCTTCGCATCATGCGTTGTTTTCCTCGATGTCACTCTAGGGAGCATACGTTCTCAACTTGTGATCTGCATAGTTGTTGCGCATCCGCAGCGACATCGGGTTTTGGGCAACCATCGGTCACATGCTCAAACAGTCTGTGCTCGAAATAAAAAGGGCCTCCGATATATCGGAGACCCTTGAATGTAGCCTGCCGAATGGCAAACGGGCTATTGATACGTGGCTGTGTAAGAGCCGGTGCTGGCTGCAAAGAACGCGTACTGCAAGCCCTTTATAGTTTGGGTTGTGAACGACACTGTTACGCCGCTTTTCTTGATGCTTCGCAGGGTAGTCGTTCCGGATTTCATCGGCACCATCGCTTGGATATTCCGTGAACCCGTGGCTGCGGTGATGCTGAAGGATAGAGTATTACTCGACCAAGACAATGATCCGAAGGTCGAGTTGTTTCTGCCATCCAGCCAGGTAAGCATCTGGAGCGAAGAAATCACCGGCACCCCGTACTTTTGCGCCTCAGCGATGATGGAATCCGATCCAGGTGATTCAACCAGATCGGTGTGCATATTGGCTGTGAATACGCCGTAATAGCCATTCGCACCGGTTGCATTGCTGAGCAGGGTGTCGATGAAGAACGGGTACGTGAAGTTCGACTCATCAGGCATCTGCGTGGTGGCCTGGTATACGTCGATCGGAACGCCCGTGTGATCTGCAAAGCGCATCGGGAACCCAGAGCCTGTAAACATACCAGGCTGATTAAGAGCCCATTCCGGCGGCCAATAATAGTAGCTCGTATCGAGTCGTATACCGTGATTGAGTAGCACCTTTGGTTCCGAATCATAGTCGGACCAAACGACGCAATGTGTACGGCTCGTTTTCGACGCTGGCAGACCCGGATAGTTCTGAGACATCTGGCTTAACTGGGTCGTGACCGCTGAGTCTAACGAGTCGGCAGTAAAGTTAGTGCAAGTCAGGACATTGTCAGTGTGATTGGCAATTTCAAAACCTTGTGCCACGTAGTTGCTGTAGTTCGGGATCGGTGTGAACGGGAAGACGTAAGAGGTGGACCGGATACAAGTCCAATCCGGTACGGAACAGCCGGGCGCGCTATCACTTATGTACTGATCGAACCTTCCCGACGTGCCGCCGTTGTCATGGTCATCGCCGGTCATAATCACCGCCGCCTTAAATCCGCTTGGGAGATACCAGAAACGCGGCAACGGCTTACGATTCTGATTCAGGAACTCGACCATGTTTATCAACAGTCTCTGCTGCTCATCCCCTTGCGGAACGGCAACCTTAGACAGATTGATCCAGTCGGGTTCGGGATCAAAAGAAGCATTCCCGAAGAACATGTCTTCCGCTCGTATGATCGTCGTGTCGCAATTGGGACACGTTGCGTCGTTGTAGGGAATTCTTTGGACGCCAGACCATGCCGGGTTGCCCTGGCGCATATAGACGATGGAGCGGGCCAGGTCGTAGGTGAATGCGGCGGCATGGCCTACACCAGCGTTTATCCAGGTGACGGCCGGGGAGCTAGTAGCCGTTGTAGCATTCGAGTAGAGTTTCGCCACCACGACCGCTCCGGTCGAGTTGTACAGATCAGCAGAACCGTGGAATTGCATCGTACTACCCACGATTCCCTGTCCAGGCGCAGCGGTCGTCACAACACCGAGGTAAGAATTCGACAATGTTGAAGACGTGCTGCTCAGCCCGAGCAAGCTGGCTAACTGCTTGTCGGGGTGCATAGCTATCAGGTTTCCACCAGACGTCACCCAGGAGCTGATCATGTTCACTTGGGTCGGTGTCAACTTCATATCGCCGAGAATGACCACGTCGTACTTAGAAAGCACCGCAGGAGTAACAGCAGAGATGTCCTGCGATGTAAACGCATTTAGTCCCTCAGCGAGTAGGATTTCGCTTAGATATAGGGTGTAGGGGTTAGTCTGAGTTGTGATCAACAAGACTGGGCCGCCCGGACCGGAACTTGGTGGCGGGTTAGTCGTAGAGAAGGACCACGAGTAATTCGACCCCAACTGCTGACCGTTGACGTTCCGGACACCCGAGCTAACAACAGCTGTATACGTACTCAGAGCGGCAAACTCTGGGTTCGGCTGGAAAAATATCGAGAACGAGCCCGGGTCGTAGCTTAGTGTCCCGGGGATCGGATTGTTCGAAGGATCGATTACCGTAAAGTTGGCCGATGTGATCGACGTCGGATCCATGGGCTGGCTAAAGCTAACGCTCATCGTACTCCCAAGGCCGACTCCGCTCGCACCCGGGCCAGGGTTCACTGATGTGACCGTCGGAGGAGCATTGCCGCTACTCTGATCGTACACGACGTCCACCCAATAGTTGGACCCGCCATACGAGGTATTTGGGTACGCGCTCTTCGTGCCATACAGATACACTCCATTGCCCGACGCTGCCCCGGTACTGAGCGCGTGCAGCGGCGCATTATCTACTCCCGCGAAGCTAAAGGTACCCAAGTCGAATGCGTAGTGACCATTCGGTGCGTAATAGGAAGCAACGTAAGTGGTGCCGGCGGTTACTGGGACGGGTGTACCGAAGACCACCTGCTGCCACCCGGAGACGCTTTCATTCGTAAACGTTGCTGTGCTCAAAAGACTTCCGGTAGCAGTCCACAGATTGCCGACGTGGGTACCGACATTACCGGCACTCTTGTAGAACCGCACGCCAAGAATCGAACCGTTGAAGTCAGCGGTGAACTTGACGCCAAGCTCCACTCCGCCGCTGTCTCCTGAATCGACAACCCCAGGCGTTGCAGTCGGAGGCCAAATTGTGCACGGACAGCCATGCGACGTCGTGAAACTCCAGGAATAGTCGACGCCCATCGCAGTCCCTAGGAAATTGAGAACGCTCCCCTTTACCGTGGCTGTGTAGACGCTCAACGCGTTCAACGTGGAAGCTGGTTGGAACGTGAAGGTAGACGATACGGAATCGTAGTTGACCGTACCACTAACCAAATTATTGGATGCGTCCCTCAGCACGAAATTACTTGCTGTCATGCTGGAAGAATTCATCGGCTGGTTAAATTTGACGCTGACCGTGGTACTTAAACTAACCTGGCTCGCACCAGCGGCTGGGGTAGCGGAAGAGACTAGCGGAGGCGTCGTCGAGTTGCTCTGAAAGTAGACAACATCCACCCAATAGTTAGCAGCTCCGAAGCTCGAGCTTGGAAAAGCACTGGTCGAGCCGTAGTTGTATACACCGTCGCCACCATTAACACCGTTTTGAAGGGCGTGCAACGGGGCATTATCAGCACCAGACGAAGCAAAGAAGTTGCTGGTGTATGCATAGTGTCCATTCGGAGCGTAATAGGACACGACGTACGTGGTGCCTGCGGTCACGTTCACCGGAGTGTTGAAGTTCGCCTGCTGCCATCCGGAACTTGATTCGTTCGTAAACGTCACGGTGGCGAGCCTGGTGCCGGAAGAGTTCCAGAGACTACCGATATGCGCGCCGACATTTGCGGCACTCTTATAGAAGCGCACACCGGTAATCAGGCCGTTGTAGTCGGTCTTGAATTTCACTCCCAGCTCAATGCCGCTTCCGTCCCCAGAATCCACGATGGAAGGAGTGGTAGTCGCCGGCCAGAGGCTGCACGGACAATTCCCAGTCGCCGGTAACGATGCAGTTGTAAAGGTCCAAGCGTAATCGGCACCCATTGCCTGGCCAAAATAACTGCTCACGGCCGCCTTCACGGTAGCCTTGTAAACGCTAAGACCGTTCAACGTGGAGTTCGGCGTAAACGACAGAGTGGATGAAGGAGCGTCAAATGAGACAACCCCCGGCACAACGTTGTTGGAAGAATCTGTCACGATGAAATTCGTTGAGGTCATCGTCGCCGGATTCATCGGTTGATTGAATGTTGCGGTAATCGGCCCATTCAAACTGGCGCCGGCTGAGTTCGCGGCAGGTACAGTAGACGAAACTGTCGGGGGGGCAATCGCTGAGGTCGGCAGATAGACGACGTCTACCCAGTAGTTCGTGGAATTGTAAGAGGAGGCAGGAAAGATGCTCGTGGTGTTGTAGGTATATACGCCATTGCTACCATCTACACCGTTTTGAAGTGCATGCAACGGAGCGTTGTCGACACCCGCATTGGCGAAAAATCCGGAGTCGAATGCATAATGACCATTTGGAGCGTAATACGACACGATGTAAGTGGTGCCAGCGACGATGGCTACTGGCGCACTGAAATTCACCTGCTGCCAACCCGAGCTGCTTTCATTGGTGAAAGTTGCTGTGGCGAGAAGAGTTCCGCTGGTATTCCAAAGATTACCAATATGAGACCCTGTATTATTGGCGCTCTTGTAGAACCGAATGCCGGTGACGTAGCCGTTCTGATCGGCGCGAAATTTAGTGCCTAGCTCTACACCGTTCGGATCGCCTGAATCAGCAATAGCGGGAGCACTGGTGGGGGTCCAGATCGAACACGGACACGCCGCCAACGCAACTTGTGACGCGCAGATAACCAATATCAGTGATAACACACAACGGTAAGCAGCTCTGAACATAGTCTCTTCTTTCATGTAAATCAGGCTTTGACGACAACCCACCCACGAACCAATGCTTCTGGGCAATCTTCAATCGCCCAAGCAACAAGGAGCCTTGCTGTTAGCTAATGCATTCAAGCTTCCACAACTCGCGAGCGGAGATCCGACCCCGAACCGGGCAATCACAATAAACTGTTTATTTTCAATTACTTACTAACTTATCAGTCGTGCGGTGGATGGTTACGAAATCGAAGGTGCAGGACAACGTGCAAAACATTTCCTCTAAGTGGACCTGGATTGTCCTCGTAAGCTAACCCTCAGATAAGACGTCCCAATGGAAGCGGTTAAAGCAATCAGACTGAGTTACTTCTGGAGATCATAGTTGCGTATCAAGGCGCAGGCCGGATTGATGGGGGTACGATCCGGTGACATCGGCACGTAGATGAATTCGTGGTCCACTTGCCCACAAAGATCGTAGTTTCTATTTATGGCAATTCGAATTTTCATCCCGAGATGCACGTATCTCGGGTACCGAGCTGTCGGATCATATGGCTGATTCAGGGGCTCACCGGCAATGACGAGATCGTACTGCCTTTGCTCCAGTTCGTTTGCAAGGCCTTGAGACGACCACAAGCCCGATCCCTTTTCTGCATAAGTAAGAGAAGCTGGGTCAAGAAATTCCGGCGTGGAAGTTCGAGCCCCGATATACGGAATGTCGGTGAATACGCGCCTATTTTTCGCGAGTTGAACGAGAGGCCTTAAATCCTCTGGTCGACCATGCATTGCGTTCCAGCGCTGCATGTCCAGTGCAGGTAGCACGAGGAACAGGACCAGTACTGTCGCGAACTTGGCCCAAGAGGACTCCCCCGTCCAGTTCTTTCGCAACCTATTCAAGCCGGACGGCGCCAGCATTGCCATCGCGAGTGCAGGCTCCAGAAAGTGATTCGCAGCGGCTCCGGCAGCAGCAGACCCCAACGTCGCGAAGAACAATGAGGTGGTTAGATAGAACTTTAGTAATCCGGTTCTCTCATCCGGGTCCTTCCCCATCGCTGCAAATGCGCCCAAAGCAAACAACAGAACAGCAAAACCGCTTTCAGGTGAGGTAAACAGACGAAGAATCACGTCTCGGGCGTATGTGAAGGCGAGAGATCCGAACTTCGATCCTCCAAGATTGAGAAGAAACAGACCGCCGCTCGATTTTTGGCAAACGACGATTGTTGTTCCAACAATCAGCCACCAGACTGCCGAAAACAGCATCGCATGTTTCCATCGCTTCTTCGAAACGAGCCACAGCACTACCGCAACCGGAACAGCAACAGAGTTGTGTCTGGTTAGGAATGCAATGGCTGCAAATGTTCCAGACAGAACAGAACCGGTTTTACCCGTCTGGCGTGCCGCTATGTAGACAGCCAAAACACTGAATAAAAGTGCGGGCAAATCAGGCCGCGCCGTCACGGCCCATGGAATCAGGATGGGAAATGAGAGATATAGCGTCGGAGAAAGTAGCGATGATCTCCGCGACAATCCTAACCTTCTGTTCCATAAGAACGCCACCGTCACAATTCCAAACAGGGAGGCTAGCGTCAGAAGACGGCCAAAGAGAGTCAATGAATCGATGCTCTCTATTCCCGCGCTTGCGCCTAGGCCAATCGCGGCGTACCACAATGGTGGGAAGGCTGCGAGCAAGTATGGTGGCTTGCGAAAGTCCTGGTAGAGCGGTGAGCTGTTCGCCCAATGCTGTGCAGAAAGAACGCCAGCGGCTTCCGGGTACATGTTGTCCGAAACGACCGGCAAGAAGTGAGCCGCCTGAATCAGGAAGCACAGCGTAGCGGCCACCGTGAGAACCAACAGTGTCAGCTCAAACTGTTCGAACGGCAGCCCTGAAGCTCCAGTTTTGGGGGTCTTTGTGAAAGCAGGTTGGGTGGACGCTTGCATATTTTTCACACCGAAGAGTGGTTCAGTTTTGATCTAGAACGAACCGGCAAGGAAAGCGCGTCTCTCAGAATCGCTGTTAGAAAAACGGACGGATTGCTTCACATTCCAGGCCAGTGAACAAAGCTGGCTAGAAACATCACGACGAGCAGGAAGAGATACCATCGAAGTTCAGCACCAGTTTCCTCAGGCAAGAGCCGCCTGATCCCAAACACGAGGGGGAAATACGAAATGGCTTGCGCTATGACGAGAGCCAAGATCGCTCCGTGAATTCCGAAACGCATCAGTGCAATCCAAACTCCGCCCACCATGAACACCAGCCTCGTGACATTCGCTGCTGCGGAATACTTTGTTTTCCCGTACGCCATAATCACGTTCGATGCCGGCGTGGCAAATAGATCAAGGGCTACGCGTAGCCCAAGGAGTTGCAACATCCATCCGGTCATCCGGTACTTGGGACTCAAGAAAAGTTTTACCACCGGATTGGCGAGAGCCAGAAATCCCACTGTCGCGATCAGTGCTAGCGTAAGGAATAACCAGCGGCTTCGGTGGTAGTCTCTTATTGTCGCCGCACGACTCGTGCGAACGGCCTTGGAAATCATCGGTAGAAGAATCTGGTTCGCCAGTTGACTAACTCCCGATGCAGGCAGCGAAGAAACCATTATTGCCAGCGAAAAGCAGCCAAGCTCGGCAGGCGTGATGAATTTCCCGAGGAACAACCTCTCGCCCTGTCCACCAAGGAAATGAGCAGCGGTCGAAACTGATACCCATCCTCCGAAGTGGAGGATGTCCTTTGCCGCACTCGGATCCCACGATAGCTTGACACGAGGCTTTGCGATGAAGTGACTACCTAGTGCATACACGCCTGCGCTCACGATCGTCCTGACGACCAGGGCCCATGCGGAGGGCGATACTACCGACCATAAAACGCAAACGCCAAACGCCACAACCTCCGAAAAAACCTGCAGCAACGTAATTCCACGGAGGTTCACGTGACGTGTCAACGTCCACGCTGAGGTACTGATCAAACCGCGCAGCATCTCTGATGCACCCGCTGCGACCAGCAAAGGAAACAGTTGCGGAATGTGGTAGAAGAGCGCAATCGGATAGGCGGCAATCGCAGAGATGGCCCAAATACCTGCTCCCCTTGCCACCTGTATGGAAAATGCGGTGTTGAGGAATGCTGAATCGTCCCCACGCAAATGCTGGACCACGTTGGCCATAATTCCGAGTTCGGAAAACATCGCCAACCCAGCGATGAAAACTCCAACGAGACCAACCACTCCAAAGGCTTCGGGCCCAAGGAAATTTCGTGCAAGGATCACTGTCCCGGCTGTCCGGAACGCCTGCATGGCGATGTAGCCGCCGATGGTCCAAGCCCCTCCGCGAAGGGCCACACCGACCCGGCCAGTCGTCGACCACTGCCGAAATTTCAGCCATTTCCCCGGACTCACGCCCGTGGAAGCCGCTATGGCGGGATCGACTGCTAACTCGGTGTCGCTCACCGACCCTTCAGAAAAGCCCTGAGTCAAACATTCCTCCCAGTCAATTTATCTTCAACCTCCATCTCATTCTCTGTCGCGGACGTGCCGACCAGGTTGTCAACGATCTCAAAGTATTTCTTTTTCAGCACGCCCCAATTATTCTTGCCCACAAAACTTGCGGCATTTCGCGCCAATTCATCGCGTAGTCGCGCGTCGCGAATCAGCAGCAACATCGCCCTCCCCAGATCTTGTTCGTCCCCTGCTCGAAAGAAATGCACGATTGAGCTATCGAAGTAGTAGGTATCAACCGTAGTGTCGGAAACGATCACCGGCACTCCCAATGCCATGAATTCCATAATCTTCGTGCTGAATGCTTCGTCTCCGAATCCGTCACGTCGCTTCGGCACGACACCAAGGTCGGCATCCTCGATCACTCGCGCAATTTCTCGTGTCGACATCGGATCTTTGATGATGACTCTCTCTGACAATTGCAATTCCTGAACAAGCTGCACAAGTTCCGCTCGGCCCGGACCTTCGCCGTAAATTTGGAAGTCGGCGTAGGGAACTTCATTTTTGATCGAATCGAATGCTCGAATTGCGATGTCAAGTCCCTGATGCCAGTTCAATGAACCGGGATAGATGATTACGAAGCGGCCATTCCTGTGACGCTTTCCCTGCTTACTGAACACCTGTAGGTCAGGCACATTGACCAACGCCGTGCACTTGTTGCTGGTGCATGATCGCGAGACGAGTCTCGTTAGCCAGATATCATTCGCAGCTATCACATGGTGAGCAAAGGATGCAGATACGCGTTCAATGGCGATCAGCAACTTGAACGTGATTGAAGTCTGAGCTATCTCGTACTTGCTGGCGTAAAACTCTGGAAGCAAATCGTGGATGTCGAGAATGATTTTCGCGCCAAGTAGTCGTGGGAACCATGCAGAAAAGACCAGGAAGTCCGGTACGGAGTGAATATGAATAAGCCGATAAGGGTCCCTGAACTGAGTGCGAGTTATAAGGAACATCGAGCGGAAAAAGAAAAAGACGACTCCCAACGCGTACGACGTTCTCGAAGAGCTGTCAGATTTTCGGCCTTGAATCCGAAATACGTTCACTCCATGAACAGTTTCTTTACCAAGTGCTCCATTTCTCCCGAGAGCGATGACATCTACCTCGTCGCCTCTCTCTGCGAGCGCCTCGGCATATCGCATGACGCGAGTGTCGCCCTCGTAGAAAGAGTATGTGACCATACACACCTTCATAAATGATTCACTAAGCCCGACAGGCAGAAACACAATCACTGAGCAATAAAGTTGAGACAGGAGATTCTTCATTTAAGAAACGACATCCCTGAGGCAGTCCCTACCGCGCCGCACTGCGATGGGTAAGAACTTCCATAAATCTGCGGCGAAACACGACTAAAGCAATTAGCGCCAGGGCAATCAGCACGACCAATGCAGCTTTCCAGCTCTCAAGGTGCTCCTCGGTCAGGTTCCATCCATGCCGATAGTAGGCCGAAACCAGGTCACGACCGACCACGCTCCGCGAGAGTTTCATGTCACGGAAATCGGACAGTCTGCGAAGCGCCAAGACTCGTAGGCCATGTCTTCCCACGTCCTCGTTGGCTAAGACGAGGTCATTTGAAATCTGTACTCGGACGTTAGTCTTGCTTCCAGCGCCAAGGACCGCCTTCAGCAGAAAGCTGTTCCCTTCTCTCGCGATTGTTCGCGGCTCGCCGTCCACATCCACAGACATGTTCGCCGGCTGTGCGGGCGCTGAGCCTTCGATGTAAAACTCCGTCTTTGCCAGATCCGGTTGACTCCGCAATACCACTTCATTCGACATCATCTGTACGTCGAACGCTCCGTCGTCTCGCTTGCGAACCAGATACAAATTGCGAGCGATTTCCCCGAGGCCAGTCCATCGCGTTTCTGGCTGAAGCTTGTTCACGAAATCAGCGATTCCGTTAAAAGCATCGATACCCGAATCAAAGAGTTTTTCGTGCCCATAGAACAACAACGGGTTTCCCAGGAACGATTGGATAGCAATATCGAGTTCGGGAATCGGTTCTTCCGCCGAATAACGAAACATACTGAGAAAACTTCCGTAGTTTTTCGTATAGGACCTAAGCAGAAACATTGGATCCTTGGGAAATGGTGGACCGGAAGGAACATTCAGAGAATTTGCCGTACCTAAAAAACCGTAGCGATTGAGTTCAACGAATGTCGGCTCTGACGCGATTCTGTGAGGAAAGATCATGAATCGGTCGTAAGGGACTCCTGTAAGCTTCCGAAACTGCTCCATCCTTGCGATGCTTTGCCTGATCTTTGACGACTGAACACTGATCGAAGCGCTTTCGTCTCCCGAAAATTCCTGATGCGAATGATCGTTGCCATGAACGGAAATGGAAAAGCGATCAGGGTTAGATCGAAATAACTCGATAACATTAGCTTCACTTCGGTCGAAATTCCACGGAATGAAAGCGATGGTAGTATGAAAATTATGCTCTTTCCATCTCGTGCAAAAGGAGCTTATAAGACAGATGTCCGTATGGTTCATTAGCCAAGGATCATCGATTGTCAGATTCGCGTAGTGTCCTACCGGGTGCCATGCGTAATCCCCAGCGGCGTATCTAAGAAACAAAAGAATTGGGGCGACCGAGGAAAAAGCTTTTGAAATTCCGAGCGGTTGGCCTATCCAACTCGAATCGATGAGCTTTGCTTTCGGAGTGAAGAAAATGTCTGCCCGTTGAGACCGCGTGCGGGTTAGAACATCGCTTCTGCTATTACTGCCAACCACGGTTAATAGGCTCTCACTCTTATGGGCGTCGTGAGAGATGATCTGGCAGGAGAATGAATCAACAATCGGAAGATGCCAGCCAGCAAGTACTCCAACAATCTCGGGCGAGCCTTCAACCAGCATGGAAACTGCTTGAAGATCGGAGCGGACCGGAGAGCAGCCACTGATTGCACGATTGGACCAAAGGCTCAGCTGATCATCGCTGTCGGCCGTAGCTCCAAAGATCAAAATCGGGACGACCTTGCCGCCAGGTCTCTGAATGCGCTGCATAACATCTTTTCTATTGAGAAGTGGCAGTGCATCGTAAGAGATTATTAACGCCCGTGTACCAGGCGCACCCAGTTGATCAGTTACCTCACGAGCATTGAGAGGCGCACTGATATCAATCGAAATGAGGCCCAAGCCGTAATACTTCGCTAATTCGTGCACTGTCTCGGTTTCCGGCACGATTTCATGTTTTCCGTGAAGCAGAACAATATTTGCTGCTGAGCCGACAGACGACAATGTCGTCATCAGAATCGCGAAACACAAGAGGGAGCTTGCCCAACTCGCCTGTTTCGTCTTCAATTTAGCTGACAAAATATGCTTCATAATTGACGCTAAGTTATACGCGTGGTTCTCTCGCTATTCAGCTTGTTGCGAAATGCAATCGGCTTGGAGATTCAAAACAATCTCATCGTGTTCATCCAAGGTTGCACGTCCGACATGGGCCACTTCGCTGCCTGAGCCAACTGCTCTCCATCCCCCGTCAAACTCCTCAAGACGCATCGCGTTCCGTTTCGTCCACCATGTCCGCGACGTCGCCAGGCAAGGCAACACTGATTTTCCCCTCACCTCGCAATTGCGAGATGTACGACAACAGCGACTTATAAACAGCCTGCGCCTTCTTGTCGATTATGTAATCCGGATGGACGATGAAACTGATCAGGCCGCGATTTTCAATAATCGTTCGGATTTGCTTCTTCCAGAGATCGATCGAATAGTCGCCCAAAATGTGGAACAGCGAATAGTCCTGGGTAGTAGTCAAAGGCAATTCGACAAGCCCTTTAATGAAGTAGGGGCGGAGAGTGCAGCAACCTCCGCCCTGTGCTTCTAAGTGGCCCACGGTTGGAACAGACATGTCGTACTTAAACTCAAGAGAGTCGTACCAATCCAAATTTCGATACATTGCGCCGGCACGGAATCCGGTCGCTCCGAATTTACGTCCGTACTCATTGATAGCGGCGGCTCTACGAAGGAACTGCTGCCGGTCAGAGTAGAGGTGGCCATCGTGATTGAAGTCGTGGACATTAACCTCGAATCCTCGTTGCCGCATCCCGTTTATTACAGCGTTAGTGACTTCGTAGCGTCCTTCCGGCACAAGCTGAAAAGAAGACTTCACTCCGAAGGATTCATCGATATCCATCAACTCTGAACAGAACTTTAGGCCAGTCTCGGTTTCAACATCATGCGTCATGATGACGCAACTGGGGACACCCTCAGGCCAGAAAGAAATGAACGGAGTACTTCTCTTCCCCCTTGCTTTGAGCGAAAGACCCAGAAGCTTTGACAGAAAGCGGTCTGAAGTCCAATCCAGGGGCCAAGACGGGAAGACTTTCGCGCGTGACGCCTTTAACCGGACCCTCTGGAGATGCCGTCGCACAGGAACAGGCAGCAGCGGCCTTAGCAGGTAATACGCTCGATATATAAGTTCGCTGGCTGAGCTGCGCGATTGATCCACGTAGCGTTCCAGCCGAAGATTAGAAATAATTTCATTCGGATCGAAAGGAAGAGTTAGCTCTCCGTCATCGATGCGAACTTCGGAGAGTATTTCTGGCATGGTGCCATCGGGAAATTTCGCACCCCAGCTATAGCGGCCATAACCAATGGTGTCGGCCCCTAAATGGAAGAAGCCTGCATTGGATTGATCTTCCACGTCCAACGCAAAAGAGCACAGCTCCTCAGGACAGCGGTAGGCTTCGGCCAATACTCGATTGAATGCACACATGGAAAAGTATCCCGATCTCGTAATCTTCAGCCCAGGTGCTTGTAAAGCAAATTGCCCAGACCGATTCTCACCGAATCGGGAACAAGAGTGAAAACCTTCTTTGCTATTTCCAGTCCCGGTAGCGAACTACCCGCTTTGGCGGATTTGATGGGGAGCCTCCAGTATGTAAGGTCGGATCTGGTTCCACCAAGACGATTCTTGAACACGATCAACCCTTCGTTGTCGAGGTCCGACCGACCCAAATCCATTTCTTCAAGTCCGCCCGCCTTTGACTCTTGTATTGCCTTCCAGAATAAGAAAGGTGTGCCACCAAGGTTGCTAAAACGCTCATCAGAGGCGCCGTATTTGTAGACAATCGAACGATTGTGCCTAAGCGTGAATAGTCCAGCCACCGCGGCCCCGTCTTTTGCTGCAATTCGTATCTCAGCTTTCTCGCCAACACAGTCGATCAGATTGCGAAACCAACTGAACGGCGACGGAGGAACGCCGTGCCGCTTTCGCGTCATTACGAATAACTTGTAGAAATCGCGAAGGAGTGTTTCGTTTGAACCTCTCGTGTAGGTGAGTCCTTCCCTCTCGGCGCGCGTCACCTTCCTGCGTATTGAGTCCTTATGTAAGCCCTGGTACAACTCATTTTCGCTCGGACGCAGATCGATAGCATGGAAAGCGTACGCGTCCGATTCAGATAGTCTGTCGGAACACCGTGACAGCTGGGTTCGCGGTCTCAATTCGAAATATTTGAAGGATCCCGCTTTGGTTAGTTGCTGCAGATAAGAAATCATCTCATCGAAGCTGCCTTCCACATCTCCCAAGGGCTGGCAATGATCGGAGAATGGAAGAGACACTAACCTCTTGCCCGTTACCCAGCTCTTCACAGAACAAAGCACCAACCCGTTCGCTAATGGCTGCTTTGGACTGGAGGTCGTAAGAACGATCGGTTGGTATCCGTAGGTTTTCCGCAGCGCTTGCAACCAACCGCGAGTGTGAAAGATAGATGCACGTGCATCTCCCTGTAGGAGTTCCGGCCATCGCGGATCGGTAATCGGATCTAGTTCGTGGATTGGCATTTTTGGATGACGAGGCCCAGTATTGCGGGCCGAATTGGTCTAGTGATATTAGGCTAAATTCGAAGCGCTGAACTGCTGTTAAAAACGTTCGTAACAGATCGACCGATAATAAGAAGAACAGCGTCCGCCTTTAGTCAATGGAGTGAATCAACTGGCCTGGCGATGTGGATTTGTCGACAGTTTCGTAGACCAGACCTTGATCGGCCGTACCCGAACCCTCGTTTCTGAATGGGAGTACTGGCGTCCTACATAGATTTGATACGCAGCAGCTACCATCGCCAAGACGAGATACCAATTCACAACGTTTTGATCGAAGTAGGCAACTCCCATGAAACTAACCACATGGGAGAAAAGTGCAACACCGACTCCCCAAAGCATTAGTTGCAATCGCGGTGGTTCCTGTCGAACCGCCTTCAGAACCGAACCTGAGTAGGAGAACGCTATCACGACAATCCATATGAAGAGCAACATGGTGAAAAACCCACCACGTATGCCCTCAGTAATGAACTGGTTCGTGGTATCTCCCGCCCAAACACCCCATTCCGATATGTCTTTCGCCCCGCACAGCCACCAGTCACCGAAATGAGCGACGGTACGGTCAATAAGATAGGAACGGTGCCAGCCGGTCGAACCTGAAAGCACATCGACTCTTGCGAAAATAAACCATACAGGGTCTTTCATGACTAGTTGTAGAAGACAGATAAGCCCAACCAGAGCCCATCGCAGTTGCCGGAGTCGATCTCTCATCCTCCACAACCAAATACCGAAAATACCCGCGGCGTAGGAGCCAATCGGCCCACTGGATCCGGATGCGTAGGTTATCAGGGCGGCAAACACGAATCCGCATCCGGCTATCAGTCGATCACGTCTGCCCTGAACCCAAAGCGCCCAAAATAGTGGCACACATACCGCTCCGAACGTCCCGGCCAGGATCGGGTGGCCGAATGGTCCTTGGGCGCGAACGATGCCGTCGCGGATAGTGGAGAATTCAGGCACGCCCCCCAAGACATAGAATGCATCGCGGGCAGTAACTTTTTCGAGACACATCAAGATTGCGAGCGGGATGAACGCAAGAGCGAACCACCTGATGATGCGCTTGAAATCGTCGGTGTCGCGTACCAGAGCACGGAACAGTATGTACATACCGATTTCATCAAAGGCGTATCCCAGTCCATTCACCAAAGCTGCGGTGTTCTGCCACAGCAGAGTGAACGCCAATACTCGAACCATTGCCCAAAGCAAGAAGACACGGTCCAGTTTCAACCACCTTATTTGGCGGAACTCCCCATGGAGCACCAGCCGAATCCAACCAAAAGCAACGACGAGCCGCAACATCGAGAAATTGAGCCCGCCTATGACCAGTTTTTCCGAAATCGGAAGATAGCAACTGATCAGAATGATCGGTAGTAAAGCCCTCTGCCGCGGCAGAACCAGAATCAGAACGCCCATAACCAGCGCTATGGCAAGCAGTAGAAAGCTGACGCCCTGGTGGTATCCGAGAGCTATGCTGGGGTCGTTCATACGCTTAGGTGTTGATCCTAACTAACGTTCGAGTTATCTTGCGACCAGTTTTGTCTAGCCAGATTGCAGCAGTTATATTGGAGCGGTTAGTAACTTGAAAGAACCCTTCCGACTATGTAATCGTTTCGCCTACTTCCTGCAGAAAGGTGTTCCCTTTGCCTACGATCTATCGACGCGCGCTGAATAGAGCCATTCGCAAGACCTTTTCATTCTGGCAGGCTATGGGATTTCACGTAACTCCAAATCACTTCTATCAGCCGATTCCGGATACCAGGACGCTTGGTAACGAACTATGGGACAAGCCCTCATCCTTGCCGGGAATCGATATGCCCGCCAAGGATCAGCAGGCTGACATATTGAAGCACTTAAGCGCATTTCGATCCGAGTATGAAGCATTTTCTGTCTCCCATAACGGAGAGCCATTCTATTTGGACAACGGCCAGTTCGGATCGGTCGATGCTGAAGTCTATTACTCGATGGTTCGCTCGAAAGCGCCGCAAAGGATCATCGAAATTGGGGCTGGGTTCTCAACTCACGTTGCTGCGAAAGCTATTTCCAAAAATGGAAGCGGAAAGCTGATTGCGATCGACCCATGCCCCCGAACTGAATTGAGACAACTCCCGATTACCTGGATTGAGAAGAAGCTGCAGGAAGTTCCAGTTGACACATTCGATTGCCTGGGTGCGGGAGATATTCTCTTCATCGACTCAAGCCATGTGGTAACAGTCGGTAGTGATGTAAATTACGAGATTCTCGAACTGTTGCCGCGACTGAAGCCCGGCGTCATCATTCACATACATGACATCTTCTGGCCGTCGGCGAACTATCCGAGGTACCGCGTAATCGACCAAAAGGAGTTCTGGACCGAGCAGTATCTCGTGCAAGGATTTTTGGCTTTCAACTCGGCTTTCAAGATTCGTCTGTGCGCCAGCTATTTACATATGACGGTGCCGGAAGTTCTTGAACAGAACTTCCGGTCCTATCGTCGTGAGAAAAACTGGCCTGGTTCTCTTTGGATTGAACGAATCGCTTGAACCTACTGAACCGTCAAAGATAGCCCGGTTGGAGCAGCAACGGTCGTCGCCGTACTCGACGATATTGCAAACGCCCCAGCGTCCGGTGCGGTCCGTGCGGTGCCAAACATGTCCGTCGGCGAATAATCCCCGGGATTACCTGCACCTTTTGCACAGGAATCAGACGAAGAAATCCGGATGTCATAGCCGTTCGCTGCCGAAGGCGTTCCATTCAACCACTCCGGAGTGCACTTCTTCACATTCGATCCGCAGGTGGCTCCGCCGGATGTTGCATAAACGTTGTACCCTCCGCTAACTGATCCACTCGCCATGCATGCGACAGTTGACGCCAAAATAATGTTCGAGCTGAAATCGTAGGTTGGCGACCCCGAACATGAAGCATTGTTTACGACGCCGTAGGCATTGCCGTTGGCTATCACGTTGTTACGAACGATGAGTGAGCCTGAGCAGGATGCCTGACCCCACACAAGATTGTTGCAGCAAGTGGTCGGACCGAAGTAATTGTTCTGGATTGTCCAGTTAGAAAGTGCTCCGCCACCAGACTGCAACGCTGAGGTGGCATTACCGTAGAACTTCACGCCATCGATAGTGATATTGCTGCCGCCAGAATAGACCTGAATCGCATCGACGTGCGGAGGACTCGCGCCGCCGCCGCAAACCCCATCTGGAGGAGCGGATACGTCATGGATCGAAGAGTCAATGATCTTGTCATTCGAAGGGGCAGTTGCAGATCCTGGTCCCCAGCTCCAGAAACGGAATCCATCTTCAATCGCGCAATTCCCGGTGCAACTTCCAGAACTCGGTGTATAGCCTGAACATGCGCTCCAGTTCCCGAACTCGCTGTTCTTGACTGTCACGCCGGAGGCTGCGATGAATGCGTTCTTCCCGTGGAACCCATCTACCAGTACGTCCGTCCATGCCGTGGAAGAAGAATCCTGAATGGTAAGGCCACCTGCACTATCGGAGGCTCCGCTGGCTTCGGTGACGCCAACCACGTGGACTTTGTCCGTGTTGATACTCAGACCGCCTGTTAGCAGGACCTTTCCGTAAGTCTGGGCATAAAAGCTCACGGTCGTTGACTTGCCTGATGACAATGTTTGTCCAGCGTAAGTTCCGTTCAGGATCAGGACAGTATCGCCGCCGCTTGCCGCCGACAGCGCAGCCTGCATTGAGGAGCACGATGTCGCACTGTTGTAGGCAGCAGCACTCGCTGCTCTCGTACAACTGCCACTTGCACCAACCCAGAGGTTTGCCGATGTTGGGGTTGCTGTCTGAGCAGTTGCTGGCAGTCCGAACCACAACAGCGTTGCCATCATTATTGCCGCGAGCACCAAGAAGCTCGGCCGTCGTACCATTCTTTCACCTCTCCTGAGAACGCTAGCACACCCAACAATCGACGGCGTAGCGTCAAAGGTTCTAGTCCACTTGGCCGAGTATGAACTGCTCATGAGTGCCAAAAGCCAAGCCTAACCGTTCCGCCACTGCACCTTTTGCAAGCTGTGCATCTTTGAATCCAGCACTCAGACAACCAGAATTCTAAGCTGCTGATAAAACGCAGGTTATTGGCTAGTGCCGCGTCGGTCTATTTGCGTTTGGCAACGCAGATTTTTCACCTTACATGCCTTTTTTCCTTAGGTGCTTTACCGGAGTTATGGACTTTTATGGCCAATGCTTTAGTGTCTACGGATTCAATGTTCTGTCAGGTTTATCTAATGCGGGTCGAGAGATGCTTTGGGGGGTTGAGGAGAAAGGCCCTTTGCGGTTGAGTGATGGAAGGCGTAAAGGCCGATGGTTCCTGACAAGTTGTCCTAATTTGGTCCACGCCTTAATACCTGAATTGCCAAACAATGCAACTAGGTAGAACGCCACGCCCTTGAATGAATATCCTCCATAGTGAAACTGCTGAAACGGAAGCGCTCGAGGCATGCTTCCCTGGCTCGCTAATAATTTACAAAGGTCTCGAACTTCTGAGGCATATCTTGCTGACCACGGCTGATCGCCTCGTCCACTGTCAAGCACCTCAGCAAACGCCAGCATTCTGGATTTGTAATGGTCCTTGCTATATACACCATTTACGACGACCGAACTGGCTGACAGGTCAGATGTCCTGTAGTAACTGCCCACAATGTCCGGAATCGCTGCAACCCGATAGTGACATGCAACCTGGAATCCTGCCAGCAGATCGTCGTCGCTTCGCAGTCCTTCCGAGAAACAGTTCAGCTCTAACAAGGCGGCACGGCGTATAAAGCTCGCTTGCAGCAATCCGAACTGAAATGGATATTGAACGCTAAGCGAATTTGCAAACACTTCTGGCGACTCTTTCAGGACCAATCCATGCTCCTCAAAGAGCGTTGTTGCCTCTCTGGAATCCGTGATAACTCGGAGATCGCCAAAAACCCAAGCGACATCGTCAGGCATGACAGTTGTCGCTTCCAGGAGCTGTCTATTTCTATCGGGAGTCCACGAATCATCGCTGTCGAGGAACGCAATCCATTCGCCACGTGCTTCTCGAATGCCATGATGACGGGCCCCAGCAACGCCGGTATTCTTCTGTCGAATTAAGCGAACTCTTGATCCATATGCTTCTTCCACTAGCGCGCTCGTTCCATCTGTGGAGCCATCGTCGACGACAATCAATTCGTCTACGGGAACGCTCTGCTCGAGAACGCTGTCGATTGCACGGCGTATATAGTTACGCCGATTGAACGTAGGAATGATCGCTGAGACCTTCATGAATATGTCGCCCGACTAATTGCGAGAGTTTCCCGTATCATCACGATCGGACCTACTGAGTCCTTCCAATCTGTTCGGAATATATCGCCTCGGCTAGAGATCCAATTTAGGTCACTTCCTCTGTGACCATTTGCGGGAACTTACTTGATCGTCTCAGAAAAGCAAGTCGATATCGCTCAACAAGCAGAATCATGCGACCTAACAGATCTGTTCCCGGAAATCCTTGTTCCATAACTCGTATTCCAAAGAGGGCTCGACGATGTCCCTTCAAGGTCTTCTTCAGGTAGGACTGAACTGCCGGATTACCATTCTCAGACGCCGCTGGAATAGCTGCCTCGAGTAACTGACTGGCATACTCGTGTAATCTAATAGATTCTGTCTCGGCACGACTAGTACAGCTGCCGTCAGTGCCAGGGTTCCAATATGTGAGTGGCTCTCGAATAAATCCCCAAGGGCCTAACATAGAGAGTTTCAATGCAAGATCCCAGTCTTCGAGGTATCTGAGTTCAGGATTAAATCCGCCAACCGCATCCAGTGCCGTGCGGCGAACCGCAACAACCTGGTTAAAAAACAGAGGTCGAGTCGCCAGAACCTCGGCTGCATTCAGCCATAGACCTTGGTCATAGACAGTTTCCAACATCGCAATCGAGAATGTCTGCCTTTCGGATTCCGAACTGTTCCTTGCCCTAAACACGGCGTTACACACACAGCAAGGAACAGAGGGACCAAGCTTCTCCAAGAGTTCAACCTGACGAACTAGTTTGGACGGGTGCCACTCATCATCCGAATCCTGAAACGCGATGATCTCGCCTCGGGCTTCTTGGATCCCACGATTTCGAGCGGAA
The DNA here is from genome assembly GCA_963724985.1 of Terriglobia bacterium. Taxonomy (GTDB): domain Bacteria; phylum Acidobacteriota; class Terriglobia; order Terriglobales; family Acidobacteriaceae; genus JAJPJE01. Next base: position 639,211 of record CAVRWV010000019.1, read on the forward strand.
GCTGCACCACCATTTGGCTGACGAACCACCCTGATTCTGTTGCCGAAAGCTCTAAGCTTAGCTTGAGTGTCGTCTGTTGATCCGTCATCGACGACGATAATTTCGAAGTTCTCGTAGGTCTGCTTAAGAATATCTTTGATCGTTGTCTCTATAACCTGTTCTCGGTTGTAGGTCGGAATCACGACGCTGACGAGAGGACCTTTTGCGGTGGTCATTTGCAGATCCTTGATCTCGCTTAATCCCGTGACGTTGGAGCTATATTGGCGGATTTAGCACTCTCACCGCCGAACTCTGCAAACCGGGTCTTGATCACGCGAGCGGGCGCGCCTACCGCGAGAGCGTAATCCGGCACATCTCGATTCACTACCGAGTTGGCGCCAACCACCGCGCCTCGTCCGATCGTAACTCCTGGACAAATGACTACATTTTGCCCTAGCCACGCTCCACGCTGGATCAACACAGGCGCGATCTTATCCACGCCTTGGTCGAGGATCGGCTTGTCGCGATCTTCGTATTTGTGAATATGATCGGAAACATACACATTTCTGGCGAAGAGGACGTCTTCTTCTATAACGACGCCACGCACTGCCGAGATGACGCACGAGCCCGCCATGCTGGTCCTGTCTCCGATTGAGATTGCGACTGCATGATCACGGCCGTCGGGTAACGTTTGCAGCCAGGAGCCTGGGCCAACGAAAACTCCATTGCCAATCGCAATGCGTTCTTCTCCCGATAATCGAATAGGAGTCATCAACACAGTTCGTTTTCCGAAATTAGCGAATGCCCCAGAGATCAGTATCGAAAAGAGTTTGCCTTTCAGGCGAACGGCCCACCGATAGCAAAACAAACTAAGACGACCAATGTATCTCATGTTCAATATCTGAATGATTTCAGCTTAGTATGCCTTGAATGAAGTGTGAAGGCGAGAGAAGCGGCATTCCATAGACTAAAGCACGGAGAGAGCCAATTGAGCGGAGAGCAATCGGATTGATTCTTGCGATCAGCCTGATCGCATTTCTGTCGTTCTTAGGACTCAGAGCCTGCATGACTGCTCTGGAGTGCGAGACTCCACGCGCTTATTCGAGTCCACTTGCGGAGCACCCGAAGAGCATCTTTGTGGCGTACAGGGAAGGCAAGCAAAGGCACAGCTAGAGCAATACGAACCACCGCACCCAACAGTAGCGCCGCTCGATATAGCAATGCGTATGGCGCCCCACGGAACTTTTTGAAAAACTTAAATAAAGACTCTCGCATGGCAATATCGGCGAACCCATCTTCGCGCTTGCCCGTACTTTGTCCGCCAAAATGAACTATCTGAGCATCGCGAATGTACCCGACTTTCCATCCGCCCTTGCGAACCTTGTAACAAAGATCGGCTTCTTCCGCGTACATGAAATAATCGGTGCTGAATCGACCGACACTCTCGAAGACCGATCTTTTCACCATCAGGCAAGCTCCGGAAACTACCTCTACTTCCGTGACCCTCTTGTTGGCCGACGCAAAAAGCTCACGCATCCCGAACATTGAAAGCTTAGGCAACCTACGTTTGAGCAGATCGATTCCGAAGAGTTGATTTGAAATGGTAGGAAAACGTTGAATGCAGGTCGTTTGAATGCTCAGATCTCGATTCAGAAGCGTACAGCCAATTACTCCAAAGTCCTTAGCATCCCGAAGCGCCGCCGTCATTGCCTGGATGGCGCTTTTCTGAACAAGTGTGTCGGGATTCAGGAATAGAATTATTTTGCCCGACGAATGATCCACACCAAGATTGTTGCCACGGGAGAACCCCAGGTTGCGGGGTGCGTGAACAACCTTCATTGGCAGGGACAAGCTCTCGATCAAGCGTCCGGAACCGTCCGGCGAAGCATTATCTACCACGATAATCTCGTATTCGAGCCCCGAAACGTTCTCCAAAATCGACGCAACGCACTGGCGAGTAAACTCCAGTGAGTTCCAGTTGATGATTACGATGGATAAATCCATGAGGCGAGTGAGCTGAGTCCTACGTGTTATCGCCAGACGCTGCTGCGGAAAGATAACTTTCGCAGTTGTTGCTCGCGCAAATAATGAAGAACCCTGCGATCTTCAATTTGAGGAAGTTGCAGCAGGAACGCGCTAATGTATCCATACATGAGGCCGGCCGACCCTACAAAGACCGGCTTCTTCAATAATCGTTTCAAACACCTCAGAACCATGAACAGCGGATGGTAGCCGCAGATATAACTCCAGGTGCCGTTCTTCACCGCATTCTGCCACATGCCGTTGGCAGCGCCTGTGAATCGGTGGTGTGTGACGGCGAGGCTCGGAAAACTGCGAGTCTGCCAACCCAGCATGTTTGCCTTCACTTCATCGACCGTGTCCCATGCCGCGCCTCTTAGAACGCCACCAATGTCATTCCAGCAACTGACGCGATATATCTTCGTTGCGCCGCGAACGTGAAATTCTCTGGTCGGTTCAAACTGCAAAATTCCGTCAACCAGGTTTGAGATTGCTCCGCCACCGATTCCCAGCTTTGGGTCGGCTTCAAATTCCTTGAAGCATTTCTCGAAATAATCAGATCCGAAACTGAGGTCACCGTCCAGCTTTACCAGAAAATCCCAATCGGGGACGTCGAGTCTCTGAAAGCCCTCATAAAATGCTTCGATTTCCTTGGCCTGCTGCGCTCGCCGGCCGCGACCCGCTTCACGTTTCTTATGAGGACTGATCTCTATTGCTGAGTCGACTTGGCTGCGGTCCGGAAGATGAATGGCACGAATCCAAGAATATTGTGCGGCCCACGTGTCGAGGATCCCCGCTGTTCCATCTGATGATCCATCATCCACAATGATCCAAAGCTTCGGTTGCACGGTCTGGGAGACCATGCTCCGAATCGTGTGCTCAATGTATTGAGCCTCATTCCGAACCGGGCTGATTACCACATATTGTGTGTGCTGATTCACCTGTGGTTCCGCTCTGAAGGATAGCGATTTATGTCTCAACTGTGAACCGCACAAGGCCACAATCAACAGTCCCCGAAATTAAGCGAATGCCGCCGCGTGTCGCGCAACAAGAGCTCCTACCTTCTCCGCGACATATTGCTGCTGTTCAGCACTCATTTGCGGGAACATCGGCAGAGAAAGGATCCGCGGTGCGAGCCGCTCTGCCACCGGGAAATCGCCCGCCGTGTAACCAAGGTCTGAGTAAGCCTTCTGCTGGTGCAACGGTACCGGGTAGTGGATCGCTGTACCGATACCAACAGCAGCAAGATTTTGTTGTACTCCCTCACGATCCTCAACTTGAACAACATACAAGTGGTAGACCGCCCGCGACCAGTTGGGTTCAAACGGCCTTACGATGTTTGCGACCGATGATTCGAATTCTTCGTTGTATCGGCGAGCAAGTTCTCGACGGGCCTGATTCCACTCTTCCAGGTGTTTCAGTTTGATGCTCAGAAATGTCGCCTGAATTGCGTCCAGTCTTCCGTTATAGCCCTCGACATCGTGGAAGTACTTTTTCGCTTGGCCGTGATCACGAATCATGCGCATTTGTCGTGCAGCTTCCTCGCTGTTCGTCGTAACCGCGCCCGCCTCTCCGCAAGCGCCAAGATTCTTACCCGGGTAAAAGCTGAAGGCTGCAGCGAATCCAATGGAACCCGCTCGCAACCACGCATTGTTTCGCTTGGAGAAATACTCGGCTCCATGTGCCTGGCAAGCATCTTCTATCACCAGAAGACCGAATTCATCCGCAATGTCCATGATGGCGTCCATGTCGGCCATCTGACCATACAGGTGTACCGGAACTATAGCTCTGACAATCTGTCCGTGCTCTGTCATCACCTCGCCGACAGCATTGCGACTGCATTTTACCTGCAAGAACTCACGCAGCTTGGCGGGATCCATGTTGTATGTGCGCTCGTTCACGTCCGCAAAATAGGGACGCGCTCCGGTCTGCGAGATAGCCTCGGAAGTTGCAATGAAAGTGTTCGGAACTGTGACAACCGCGTGCCCGGGTCCGATCTCCGCTGCCATAAGCGCAAATCGCAGTGCATCTGTCCCACTGCTGACCCCTACGCAGTATTTCGCCTGACAGTAGGAAGCGAAGCTCTTTTCGAAGGTGTCCACTGCTGCCCCGCCAATAAAGCCAGCGGAGTTCAACGCTTCACGAAATGCGGAGACAAGCTCTGTCTCGAGCTCTTTGTGTGGTGTTACCAAATCGAGAAACGGCACCTTAATAGCCATGGTTACTTGCTCCCAACCGCAGAGGCGGTGTCTATATAGCGAAGAACTCTGGCCGGGTTCCCAGCCACGATGCTATTTGCCGGAACGTCTGCTGTGACGACGCTGCCGGCACCTACAATTGCGTTTTCACCAATCGTAATTTTGGCCAGGATTGTTGCCCCCGAACCTACAGAAGCACCCTTCTTGACCAATGTCTTCTCGACACTCCAATCGGCTTCCGTCTGTAGATCTCCATCGCCAGTCGTTGCACGAGGGTAGGAATCATTCACAAAGGTTACGCCATGGCCAATGAAGACATTGTCCTCAAGTGTTACACCCTCACAAATGAAGGTGTGACTTGAGATTTTGCAACGCTTTCCGATGAAGGCATTCTTTTGAATTTCAACGAATGCCCCAATCTTGGTTTCGTCGCCGATTGCACAGCCGTACAGATTGATAAACTTCGAGAACTTGACGTCCCTCCCGAGCTTCACATCCGGCGCGATACACAGATATTCGCTCATAGATAAACCAGTTCTCCCCGATTTTTAACCGACTTCTCTGCTGCTTCCAGAACCTGGACGACGCGGTATCCGGACTGACCGTCGCTAATTGGCGTCTTGTCATTCTCGATGCAATCGACGAAATGATCCATTTCGAGCCTTAATGCCTCAGTCTGCGGTACTTGTGGGGCCCACATGTCACCCGAGCGGTAGCTCACCAATAGGTCGTAGACACCCTCGCGGCTCTTGATATCGACTCCCTTGTCATACACCTTGATTTTTTCGTCGGCCTCAAGATCGTTCCAAACAAGCATCTTTTTCTCGCCGCCAATCAGCGTCGTGCGAACCTTCACTGGTGAAAGCCAGTTTACGTTTACGTGCGCAATAACATTGCCGGGAAAATAAATCGTGATGAATGCTATATCTTCATGGCCATTGAGGTGGCATTGGCCAGTGGCGACCACGGCTTCCGGTTCGCTCGGAATCAGATAGTTCATGATCGATAGATCATGAGGCGCCAGGTCCCAGATCACATTCACATCGTGTTGGAATAATCCGAGGTTAACTCTCGTAGAGTCGTAGTAGTACAGGTCACCCAAAGTACCATCATCGATCAGTTGCTTCATTTTTCTCACCGCTCCGGTGAAAAGAAATGTGTGATCGACCATGATCTTGAGATTTCGCTTCTCTGCTAATTCAATCAATTCCAAGGCCTGAGCAGCATTTGCAGTGAAGGGCTTTTCGACGAAAACGTGCTTGCCGTTTTCCAAGGCACGCTTGGCGAGTTCGAAGTGCGTCCACACTGGCGTTACAACAGCGACTGCGTCGATAGCGCTGGATGTCAGAATGTCGCAAGGATCCGTTGTTGTAGCGATTGTCGGATGTGCCTGCGTCGCTCTGCGAAGCATGTCCGGGCTTCTATCACAGATCATGGAAACCGATGACCGGTCTGGACGGTTGAAGTTGCGAACGATATTCGGTCCCCAGTATCCAAATCCGATTACACCGATGTTGAGCATAGAATCCCCTGAGTCCCGTCTACGAAGGGAGCGTTTGCAGATGATTGGTGAGCTGGCTGCCAACACAAATAAGGAAACGAGCGGTAACGGGGGGAAGTTTTCAGTACGCGCCTTCGCCGGAGATAACCGCCTTCGGCGTTTGCAGCAGAATCTTCAAATCCATGGCAACAGACCACGAGCCTGCATATTTAAGATCGAGACGAACCATCTCATCGAACGTGGTTCGGCTTCGGCCTGTCACCTGCCAGAGACCGGTGATACCCGGCTTTACTTCCATCATCCTGTTCCGATGCCAGACGTCATACGCTTCGTACTCATAAGGAACCGGCGGACGAGGACCTACTAGCGACATTTGTCCGGAAAGCACGTTGAAAAACTGTGGCAACTCATCAAGGCTTGTTCGACGAATAAACCTGCCAATCGGCGTTACTCGCGGATCATTCGTAAGCTTGAATGCCTGCTTCTCTCCATCGGACTGCACGAGATTGCCCTCACCAGCAATCAACTTGGTCACGTATTCCTGGTGGATTTTCGCGTTGTTATTAGCATTCATCGAGCGAAACTTCAGGAACGTGAACACTTTGCCGTGTTGACCGATTCGCTTTTGGCGAAACAAGATCGGACCGGGCGAAGTCAGTCTGATGATTGCAGCCAGCACCAGAAACAGAGGCGAAAGCACCAGAATACCGATCAGGCTTCCCACGATGTCCAGAATGCGCTTCGCAATCAAGGCGGTCTTCTTGCGTGCTGCGATTCGTGGGAGATCAGGATAAAGCCGAATATCCGCTGCGCCCTTCTTGTGGTGATCGCCGCTTTCTGGATAGATGTGATAAGTCAAAGTGATCTTACTGTCTGTCTCGGAACTAATTTGCTCTCTTAAAGAGGCAGCAATTTTTTCGAAAATCAACTCGATTACCGAATTGTCCGCAGTCCCCAATTCTGTGAACAATATCCCCAGGATTGATCCGCTCTCGTACCAGCCCAAACTGTCTGTTTCGCGAATGGAGAATGTGAGCGCGCTGACTACCTGGTTCAGAATTTCCTCAGTAGCGAATAGATCGCCACCGTCCAGTAGCATCAACATGAACGGCTTTCCTGATCTCTCGGTTCGCTTGCGTTCGACTCGTAGCATCCGAACAAAATGGTGTTCGTCAATTAAATTGTGAGTCAATACCGATGAGGACACGCCAGCACCCGATGTCAAATCTCTGCTCTTCCACAAATACGGCAGGTTTTTAACCGCTATTGAAGAGGCCATTTAACTTAACCTTTTCTCCATACTGAAAACTTGAACCAACACTGCGGATTAATCAGATCGTTACCTACAACAGCAATTCCAATTCCAGAATCCGTTCGGAAATGGCCCTAGACAAGCGAAAAGCTAATTCCTAACTCTCTTTATTAGTGCCAATTAAATCAGCAACTTACGTCACTTCTTGTCTACGTCTACGTGATCTCACGAATCGACCGGTCTGCTCGAAGTGAAAACAATTGCCTAACATGGAATTGCTGTTCCTCTGCCACTGTTGTCGAATTTCTATGGCTTCGCCCTCTGAGTCACATCGTGACCCTTGACCCAGTAGACACTCGTCGAATCAACGAATCGCCTTAAGTGGGCCCTTAGAGGCTCCGCTTGGCCGCTGT